>NZ_JBPFEA010000016.1:0-110527 GCF_051061285.1 Methylocystis sp. | reverse complement strand
CTGGTCGGCGAGTCGCTGGTCGGCGACGGCAATGAAGTTGCGCATATCGATCTGATCATGGGTCCGCGCGGCTCGGCGGCCGAGCTCGCCTTCGCCAATGCGCTCGTCAACAACAAGGACGGCTTCACGACGCTGCTCGCGGTCGTCGCGCCGAACCTGTTGTGCAAGCCCAACACGATCCTGTTCAACAAGGTGACGATCAAGGGCGCCAAGCAGGCGGTGCAGATGTTCGGCCCGGCGCAGCATGGCGTCGCCAAGGCGGTCGCGGATTCGGTCGCCGAGGGCGTGATCCCGGTCGACGAAGCCGACGACATCTTCATTGCGGTCGGCGTGTTCATTCACTGGGACGCTTCGGACGACAAGAAGATCCAGGACTACAATTATACCGCGACGAAGGAAGCCATCGCCCGCGCCGTCAAGGGCGAGCCGAAGGCTTCGGAAGTCGTCGCCAAGCGCAACGAAGCCAAGCACCCCTTCGCGCCGAACTGAATCGCGTAGCATCTTCGAAATTGAAGGGGGGCCGCGCGGCTCCCCTTTTTCTTTTGGGAGAGGCGGATGGCGGCGGTCATCGGCTGGGATATCGGCGGCGCCCATGTCAAGGCGGCGCGCGCGGATGACGGGCGCCTCACGGCGGTCGTGCAGATCGCCTGCGCCCCGCATGAAAGCGTCGCCAGCCTGGAACAGGCGCTTCGCGCCGTGCGCGCAGCGCTCGGCGAGGCTGAGCGTCATCACGTCACAATGACGGCGGAACTCTCCGACGCGTTCGAAAGTCGGTCGCGCGGCGTCGTAACGGTGGCCGCCATCGCAGCGCGTGAGATCGGCGTTTCTGACATTCTTTTTTACGCCGGCGAACGCGGTTTCATCAGCCGCGACGAGATCGGCGCCCATGTCGACGCCGTCGCTTCGGCCAATTGGCGCGCCTCGGCCGAACTCGTCGCGCGCCATTGCGTCGAGGCGCTGTTCATCGACATCGGATCGACGACGACGGACCTTGCGCCGATTTGCGCCGGACGTGTCGCGGCGCGCGGGGCGAGCGACGCCGACCGCCTCGCCTATGGCGAACTCGCCTATGCCGGATTTTCACGCGGCGCGCCTCAGGCCTATGCGGCGCGCGCGCCGATCGCCGGACGATGGACGCCGCTCGTCAACGAGGCCTTTGCGTCAATGGCCGACGTGCGGCGCGTGCTCGGCGATCTCCCCGAAGGCGAAACCGACGCCGACCTATCGCTGACGGCGGACGGACGCCCGAAGACGATTGCGGCGTCACGAGCGCGGCTGGCGCGTATGGCCGGGCGCGACGCCGCCGAATTGCGTGATGCGCAATGGCGCGCCTTCGCGCAGTATCTTGCGCGCGCGCAATTGCGCGCCATCGAAGATCAGATTGCGCTGGTCGAATCGCGCGACGCGCTGACGTTCAATGCGCCGGTCGTCGGCGCCGGCGTCGGCCGCAAACTCGCAGCGCGTCTGGCGCATCGGCAAGGCCGGACATTCATCGATTTCGCCGATCTGATCGCGGCGCCGGCGGCGTTGGCCGAGAAAGCGGCGAATTGCGCGCCGGCCTCGGCGCTGGCGCTGCTCGATCCGTCGTAGCGCCCCTTAAGGCACGCAAGGCAACGTCGCCTAGTGCGCCGCGCCTGCTTTGGCGTGCCGATGAGCGTCAATTTTCTCCATCACCATGTTCCAGGCTTCGCGCTCGGCGTCGCCGGCAGTTTTGTCGATGGCGATCCGCAGATAGGCGAGTTCGCTCTCAATCTTTTCGCGTGGCAGCATGTCGAGCCGCGTCGCGAGAATCGCCGCTTCCAGCACGGCGGCGCGCGCTCGGTTCATGCCGAGAAAGGCGCGATGCGACTCAATTCGCCTCACTCTGCAGAAGAAGCGCGGCCGTGATTCGTGCTCCTCGACGCGCGCGACGATGAGTTCGGCATGCGCCAGCGCGGCGGAAAGGCGCGGCGCCGGCCAGCCCTCGATGTCGGTGAGCGGCCAATTGCGTTGGCCGGCGACGAGTCCGGCAAAAATGCGCGCGTCGTCGGTGAAGCTCGCCGTCGCTTTGGGATTATGCGTGAGATTGAATAGGGTCGAGGAGGGACGAAACGGCGCGGCGATCCAGAAGCCGTGTTCCTCGATCAGTCCGAGCGGCGCGATATGCGGTCGACCTTCCGGCGACAGCGTCGTGACGACGCATTCATGTATCAGAGGCATCTTTCGCAGGTCCCTGGCCCGCTTTGCGCATCGTGTGACCCATCTCCTTGAAGCGGGTCGCGTCCTCTTCGTTGACGTCCGTCGCGACGCCGAAGTCGAGCGGCTCGTCCTGACGATAGCGCTTGCCGAGCTTGTAGGCGATCTCGGCTTTCATCAATTCGGCGCCAAGGTAAAAAGCGTGGGCGCCGTCATGTTCGACGGCAAGATACGGGAAGAGCGCCATTGCGTCCGCCGCGACATGGTGGAGCCCTTTGGCGTAGATATGCACGCCGTCCTGCGTCACATCTATGCGGAAATTAGCATCGCGCAGTTCGCGCGCAAGCGCGGCAATGTCTTCCGGCGTTGCGGCGTAAGGTTTGCGGTCGTGGATCTGCAGCATGGCGTCGCTATAGCCCTTTGGCAGCGCGCGGTCGGCGCGCGCCGCAAACATCAACCGCCTCGCGGCATCGTGCTCCTGCAGCGTCCGTCGCGTATGGGGCGACACTTGCACCGTCAGCAGATGCCGGATGTCGAGCTCTGAACATATGCCGAGCATCGCCGCGGTGACGCCGGCGGAGTCGGCGTCGGTCAGCTCCGTGAGATTGCCCGTTCCCATCATGATCTCGGCCTCAGGCTCGCGCGCGCGCAGTTCGACGTAGCGGGCGATCGAGGCGGCAAGGCCGAAATGAATCGGATCGAGAATCGGATCGAGAATGGCGTTGATTCCGCGCGCGCGCGCGTTGCGCACGGCGCGCTGCAGCGAGTCGAGATCGCCGTGCGGCCGCGGCGTCAGAATCGGAATAATGGGTGAATTGTCGGGAAGGATCGACAGCGTTGCTTCGTCCAAACTCAAGAGGTGGTCGACGCCGGCCTTCGCCGCGCGTTCAAGCTCGGCGACATTGGCCGAGTCGACGCTCACCTTCAGGCCGTGGGCCTTGAGCGCCGCGATCGTTTCCTCGAGATGATTGAAAGGCGTGTCCGGCAGACAGCCGAGATCGATGACGTCGGCGCCGCCGCTGGCGAGTTCGCGCGCCTTGATCGAAATATCCGCGACGCTCATCTTCGACGCGTCGACGATCTCGGCGAAAATCTGCATGTCGTAGCGCGAGAGATCCGGCGCCGCGCCGCCGCGCCCGAGATAGGCGGGAAGATCGGCGATCTCTTCCGGCCCGCGTTCAAAGGCGACGCCGAAATCCTCGGTCAGCACGGCGAGATTGGCGCGACAGCGTCCCGGCAATATGACGCGGTCGGCCTGCACGGGGCGCGGCAGGCGACGCTGAATGATCTCCTGGGTCATCAGCGCCGCGACCTTTACGCCAATGTCGTGGATACGCCACGCCTGCGCCGCTTCGCCGAAGCTCGCGACCATGCGCTCCAACCGCGGCAGTGCAAGATGGCCGGTGAGGAACAGCAGGCGCTCGCTCATGCGGAGACTTCGTTAGGGTTGCGGCTCGACTTCGCGACGGCGGCGCTCCACCGCCTCCTGCAGCGCCGCGAGGCTTTCGACGACCTGCGTCGCTTCGAAGGATTTGAGCGCGTCGGTGTTCTGCAAATCGATGCGGCGCGGATAGACCATCACCATGCCCTTGGGCGCGCGCGTCTCGAGTTCGGGCGCGGTGTCGCAGGCGAAGACGATCGTCGGCACGCGGCATTTGCCGGCCTGCGCGAAGACATTCGTCGCAAGGTTGTCGGAAATGCCGGCGACGCATTTCGCGACGGTGTTCGAGGTCGCCGGCGCGAGAACCAGCGTGTGATAAAAATTGTAGTAGAAATTCCCGACCGGCGCGGCGCTCGCGGTGGTGTCCTTAAAGATGCGAACCGTCTCCGGCAGATCGAGATCGTGCTTATACATGCGCACGACTTCCGCCGCCGCCTTGCTGACGAAGAGATCGACGTGATCGAGCGAGCGGATCATCTCGAGACATTCGGTGAAGAAATGCCCAGATCCGGTGAGCGCCCAACCCCAGCGCGGCGTGACTACTTTCTTTTTGGTCATCAGGCGAACTTCCGCGTTGGAAAATTTGCGATGGCTGCGCCCGGCGCGACGCCGTCGGCAAGAAGCGCGGCGGCGTGCGGGAGAGACGAAGGGCCGGCGAGGAAGAGCGGCGTCCCATCGAGATAATCCGGAAGCGCCGAATCGACAACGCCCTTGCGCATAATCTCACTCAGTAAGGCGCCATCGCCGACATCGACGCTCTTGATAAGCGCCAGCGCGCAAGCGCCCATTTTTTTGGCAAGCCAGGCGGCGAGACTGTCGGAGGTGACGTCCCAGGAGGGCGCGATATCGTCCGCCGCGGCGACCATGGCGCTCGGCCGCCAAAGCGCGATTCGTCCTCGCGCCTGCGCCGCTGCGATTGCGTCACGAGAGGCCGCGAGCTCCAACGAGTCGTCACGGTTCGCGAGCGCCAGCGCATATTGCTCCATCGCCAGAACCGCCATGGCGTGCGCGGTCTTATCATCGTAGCCTAATGCAGGCTGCGCGGCGCGCACCGCGTCGGCGAAAGGTCCGCCGCCGGGAACGATCGTCAGCGGCCGCGGATAGCGCTTCAGCGCCGCAAGCCAATCGGCGAGCGTCGGCGACGCATGCAGGCTTCCGCCCAATTTGACGACGAGGGGCGCGCTACTTGACGGCATCGATGCGCATCGGCGCCGGCTGCAGGCGACGCGCCTCTTCATGGGCGCGGGCGCGCCTTATCCTCACGCCGACAGCGCCGGGCGCAACGTCGAGCTTTTCAACTTGCACGGTCACCGATCGCACGCGCTCATGCAGCAGCACGCTTTCGGCGAGGCGCTCGGCGATCGTTTCGACCAGCTCGATATGGCCGCCGGCGAGGATCATTTTGATTGCGTCCATGATCACGTCATAGGAGAAGATCGAGCGCATGTCGTCGGAGCCGTTGATGCGGGTCACGTCCGCTTCCACGTTGAACCGCACACGCTGCGTATGGCCGTGTTCGTGGGCGTAGGCGCCGATCTCGACGGGCGCGACATAATCCTTGAGAAACACGCAATCGGTGTCGTTCGCGCCGGCGGGCTCGATATAGCCGCGGCCGAGGAACGACCAGTGGGCGTGAAAATCGGCGTGTGCGCCTCGTGTCGAAGGGATCAAATCGCGGATCAGCGTCGTGGCGCGGGCGTCGATGGCGGCGCGCCGCTCGCCATGCGCGCAGAGCGCGCCGCGAAAGCCAAGCACGTCCGCTCCGGTGACGAGCAAGCGCGGCACATCGGGAGGCTCCAATGCCCCAGCGAGTCCTGAGGCGAGCCCGAGCTCACGGCAGCGCGCGACGAATTCGGACAGCGCGCCGACGCTCATAAAGTCGACCAGTCGGCCTTTGCCTTTATGCGCGGTATCCAGCATCGCGCCATGAAAGCCGGCGCCGGCCAGCGGCTCGAGAGTGTCGAATTCGGGGCCGAGATCGGCGAAGAGGACGGCGACAAGCTTTGTTTTTGCGGTCAGCGGCGCCAGCGCCTCGATGATCTCGACGGCGTCGGGCGTCGCCGGCAGGGCGAATTTCACATAATCGACGCCTGCCGCGACGACCTCTTCAAAGTCGCGCAGCGCATGCGCGACGTCGTGCGGCAGCTCGACGACGGCGCTGACCGGGCGGCGGCCGTCGACGAAGGCGACGATCTCAGCGACGGTGTCCAGGGGTAGGGCGCCCAGCGCGCCGCGCGAGGGCGCCTTGCAGTCAATGATGTCAGCGCCGCGCGAGAGGGCGATCTCCGCCTCTTCGCGGGAAAGAACGCTCGCCAACATCAGGGTCATGAGTTCTTGGCTCCAGTCGTTGCGCAACGCGCATCGGAGCGCTTGTGGAGCAAATTTTTCCCGAATCCAAGTGGCCTCGCGCGCCTACCCTCCTGCTCGCGCTGGGCGCCGCCGGACCATTGCGTCATTTTTTCGCAACCCCAAGCATGCGAACATGCTCCCCGAAACAGGAGAAATCCGTGAAAATCCTCATCGTCCTCACCTCGCACGACAGGCTCGGCGACACAGGCCGAAAGACAGGCTTCTGGCTGGAAGAGCTCGCTGCGCCCTATTACGTGTTTCTCGACGCCGGAGCCGAGATCACGCTTGCCTCGCCCAAGGGCGGTCAGCCGCCGTTGGACCCAAAGAGCAATGAACCCGAATTTCAGACTGATCTCACCCGCCGGTTCCAAGCGGACGAGGCGGCCAAGGCGCGCCTCGCCGACACGGCGCGGCTCGACAGCGTCCGTCAGGACGATTTCGACTCGGTCTTCTATCCCGGCGGCCATGGGCCGATGTGGGACCTCGCCGAGGACCCGGATTCGATCAGGCTGATCGAATCCTTCATCGGCGCCGGCAAACCCATCGCGCTCGTGTGCCACGCGCCGGGCGTGCTGCGCCATGTCGAAGGTCCCGACGGCCGGCCGCTGGTCGCGGACAAGACGGTGACCGGGTTCACCAACGGAGAGGAGGAGGCGGTTGGCCTCACCCACGTCGTTCCGTTCCTTGTCGAGGACGAGCTTCAGGCGAAGGGCGGGCGCTTCGCGAAGGCGGCGGACTGGGCCCCGTATGTCGTCCGGGACGGCCAGTTGATCACGGGCCAGAACCCGGCTTCCTCCGGTCCGGCGGCCCGCAAGCTTGTGGAGGCGCTTACAAAAGCCTGAGACCCGGCTCTCTCGGCGATGTGGCGGCGCGGGCGAAACGGGCGCGGCTCATTCCACCACCGAACCGTTGGCCGCCAGCACCGAGGCGGCGAGATAAAGCGAACCTGCGATCAACACGCGCGGCGGCGCGTCGAAGCGGCGCATCGAAAGGATCGCGAGCGCTTCCTCGACGCCCCCCGCCGCGGCGCCGGGCATCCCCTCAGCCCTGGCGAGGCTCGCCACATCCTCGGGCGGCCAGCTCTTATGCTCGCCCTCGACCGGCACAGCGACGACCTCGCGCGCCAGTCCGACGAAATGCTTGAGCAGCGCGCGAATGTCCTTGGTCGTTTGCGCGCCGCAGATCAGCGCCAGCGGGCGCGGGGCCTTGTCGTGGAACTCCGCCATGGCCTCGGCCAGAACGCGGCCGCCATCCTCATTATGGCCGCCGTCGAGCCACACCTCGGCGCCGGGCGGGGCGAGATCGACGATGCGCCCGCGTATGAGCCGCTGCAGCCGCGCCGGCCATTCGGCGCGCGTCAGCCCCGCCTCGACCGCCGCGGGCGGAATCTCCGGGGCGACGGCGCGCAGGGCGGCGATGGCGCCGGCGGCGTTTTCATGCTGGTGGCGTCCGGCGAGCCGCGGTAGCGGCAGATCGAGCAAGCCGCGCTCGTCCTCATAAACGAGGCGCCCGTTCTCGTTGCAGATGTGGAAGTCGCGCCCGGCGACGATCGGCGTCGCGCCGACGCGTCGCGCCTCGCGCTCCAGCGCCCTCGCCACCGGCTCCGACTGGAAGCCGATCACGCCCGGCGCGCCCTTCTTCAATATTCCGGCCTTCTCATGGGCGATCTTTTCGACCGTATCGCCGAGAAATTCGAGATGGTCGAGGGAGATCGAAGTGATGATGGCGCATTTGAGCTGCGAGATGACATTGGTCGCGTCATAGCGCCCGCCGAGGCCCGTCTCGAGCAGCAGCCAGTCGGCCGGCGCTTCGGCGAAAAGCAAAAAGGCCGCCGCCGTCGTGATCTCGAAGAAGGTGATCGGCTGCCCCGCGTTCGCCTGTTCGCAGCGTTCGAGCGCCGCGTTCAGACGCTCGTCGTCGACAAGCGTTCCGCCGCCGTCGGCGCCGAGACGAATCCGCTCGTTGAAGCGCAGGAGGTGAGGGGACGTATAGACATGCACGCGCTTGCCGGCGGCTTCGAGCATCGCGCGCAGAAAGGCGATCGTCGAGCCTTTGCCGTTGGTTCCGGCGACGTGAATGACGGGCGGCAGTCTGAGCTCCGGTCGTCCGAGCGCGGCGAGCAGCCGCTCCGTGCGCCCCAGCGACAGATCGATCTTCTTTGGATGAAGCGTGAGCAGTCGCGACAGGATCGCGTCATGCTGATCCATTGCGGCTGCGCCTCGCGATATCAGGCGGCGGCGCGTCGCGGCGGCGACTTGGTCAGGAGACCGCACAGGCGCGCCAGCGTCTGGCGCAGCTCCTGACGCGGCACCACCATATCGACCATGCCGTGATCGCGTAAATATTCGGCGCGCTGGAAGCCCTCGGGAAGCTTCTCGCGGATCGTCTGCTCAATGACGCGGGCGCCGGCGAAGCCGATGATCGCGCCGGGCTCGGCGATCTGCACGTCGCCGAGCATGGCGTAGGACGCCGTGACGCCGCCCGTCGTCGGATTGGTCAGCACGACGATATAGGGCAGGCGCGCCTCGCGCAGGCGCTGCACGGCGATGGTCGTGCGCGGCATCTGCATGAGCGAGAACATGCCCTCCTGCATGCGCGCGCCGCCCGACGCCGTGAAGATCACAAAAGGCGTGCGCTTGGCGAGCGCATGTTCGCAGCCGGCGATGATCGCCTCGCCGGCCGCCATGCCAAGCGAGCCGCCCAGGAATTCGAAGTCCTGAATGGCGACGGTGACCGGCGAGCCTTCGAGATTGCCGAAGGCGATCGTCACGGCGTCCGCCATGCCGGTTTTGACTCTATATTCCTTCAGCTTGTCGACGTAACGCTTGATGTCGCGAAACTTGAGCGGATCCAAGGGCGCTTCCGGCGTCGGAAGCAGTTCGCATTCGGCGTCGTCGAAAAGACTGGCGAGCCGCGTCTCGACCGGGCAGCGCATGTGGTAGCCCGACCCGGGCACGACATAGAGATTGGCCTCGATGTCCTTGTGGAAGACGAGCTGGCCGCTCTCGGGACATTTCACCCAGAGATTTTCCGGCGCTTCGCGCTTGATCAGCGCCTTGATCTTCGGCGGGACGACGTTCGAATACCAATTCATGACACGAGCCTCGTCAGCCAACTCATCACGCCGCCCTTAGGGCGAGCGTCGCGCACGCCTTCGGCGATGGACGCGACGAGCCCCGTCACAGCGCCAACGCTGGAAGGTCCGGCGCGGCCCTCGGCGTCGAGCGAGGCCTTAAGCGCTTGGACCAGCGCCGTGCCGACCACGACGCCATCGGCGTTACGGGCGAGCTCGGCGGCGTTCTCCGCATTTTTGACGCCAAATCCGACGGCGATCGGCAGCGCCGTGTGCCGCTTGATGCGCGCAACCGCCTGACTGACGCCGGCGTAGTCGGCAAGCGCCGCGCCGGTGATGCCGGTCAGCGACACATAGTAGACGAAGCCGCTTGTATTTTCGAGCACCTTGGGAAGCCGCTTGTCATCGGTCGTCGGCGTGGCCAGGCGAATGAAGTTCAGCCCGGCGCTGCGGGCGGGAACGCAGAGTTCGGCGTCTTCCTCGGGCGGCAGGTCCACGACGATCAGGCCATCGACGCCGGCGTCCCGGGCGTCGCGCAGGAAGGCGTCGACGCCGTAAACATAGATCGGATTGTAGTAGCCCATCAGCACGATGGGGGTGGCGTCGTCTCCGGCGCGAAAGTCGGCGACGAGCTTCAAGGTCTTCTTGAGCGTTGTCCCCGCCTTGAGCGCTCGCAGGCCCGCCGCCTGGATCGCCGGCCCATCCGCCATCGGATCGGTGAAAGGCATGCCGACCTCGATGACGTCCGCCCCGGCGCCGGGCAGGCCACGCAAAATGTCGAGCGACGTCGCGAGATCCGGGTCGCCGGCCATTACAAAGGTCACGAGGGCGGCGCGCCCTTCCTTCTTGAGGGCGGCGAAGCGATCATCGATACGGGTGGGCATAAGCGACAGACGTCCTTCGTAAGGCGGCGAAATCTTCAAAAAGCCCTCTCGACCGGGCGCCGCCGGCCCTTTTCGGCTCTTACGCGCGCCACGCGGGGGCCGCCGTTGCTTAGTGCCTGGACCCCCTCCCGTCCACTGTTTTCGCGCGCGCTAAATCGTCACTTGCGCGCCCAGTTCGACGACTCGGTCAGAGGGGATCGAGAAGAAGTCCGTGGCGTTGGCGGCTTGCCGAGTGAGCGCGACATAGAGCTTATCCTGCCACACCGGCATTTCGGATGAGGGACTTTCCTTGATCGAGCGCCGGCCCAGGAAGAAGCTCGTGGTCATGATGTCGTATTTGAACCCGGCCTTGCGCATGGCGGCGAGCGCGGCCGGAACGCGCGGACTTTCCATGAAGCCATAGTGCAGCGTCGCGCGGTAGAAGTCGTCGCTGAGCTTATCGATTTCAAAGCGCTTGCCTGGCGCGACGCGCGGCCGGTCCTCCGTTCTCACGCAGATCACCAGCACGCGCTCGTGCAGAACCTTGTTGTGCTTGAGATTATGCATCAGCGCCGTCGGCGCGACAGCCGGATCGCTGGTCAGAAAGACCGCCGTGCCGGGCACGCGCGTCGGCTTCGACTTCTGCAGCATCGCGATGAGCTCCATCATCGGAATGGAGTCGCGATGGGTTTTCTCGGCGAGAAGACGCGTGCCGCGCGTCCAGGTCCACATGATGATCATGACGCAGCCGCCGAGCGCGAGCGGCACCCAGCCGCCGTCTTTGACCTTCATCAGATTGGCGGCCAGAAAGGCGAATTCGACGACCAGGAAAGAGGCCGCGAAGAGGATCGATACGAATAGCGGCCAGCCCCATTTGCGCCAGGCGACGATGAACAGCAGCGACGTCGAAAGCACCATGGTGCCGGTGACCGCGATGCCATAGGCGGACGCAAGCGCCGATGAGCTCCTAAAGGCGATGACGAGCAGCACCACGCCGATGAGCAGCAGCCGGTTGATGCGGCCGATATAGATCTGGCCCTCCTGCGACGCCGACGTATGCGTGACTTCGAGTCGTGGAATGAGGCCGAGCTGAATGGCTTGCCGCGCCAGCGAGAAGGCTCCGGTAATCACCGCTTGCGCGGCGATTGTCGTGGCCAGCGTCGAAAGGACGACAAGCGGCAAAAGCGCCCAGTCCGGCGCCAGCAGGAAGAACGGGTTGCCGACGGCTTCGGGGCGCGACAACACGAGCGCGCCCTGGCCAAGATAGTTGAGCAGCAGCGCCGGCAACACGAATCCGAGCCAGGCCGTACGGATCGGTCCGCGGCCGAAATGACCCATGTCGGCGTAAAGCGCCTCGACGCCGGTGACCGCGAGGAAAACCGAGCCGAGGACGGCGAAGCCGAGCCAGCCGTGGGTTACGAGAAAAGCGATGCCTTGCCGCGGATCGAAACTGCGCAACACCTGTGGCGCTTCGGGAATATGCATCGCGCCCAACACGCCAATGGTCAGGAAAAAGGCGATCATAATGGGCCCGAAGAAAGCCGCCACTCGCGCCGTTCCGTGACTTTGCACCCAAAACAGCGTCACAAGGATGAAGATGGTGATCGGCAGGACGAATTCGCTGAAGCGGTGAGTGACGAGCTCCAGGCCTTCAACAGCCGACATCACCGAGATGGCCGGCGTAATGATCGCCTCGCCAGCGAAGAGCGCCGCGCCCGCGACGCCGAGCAGAAAGGCGACTTTCGTGCGCCGGCCCATGGCGGTCTGCGCCAGCGCCATCAGAGAAAGAATGCCGCCTTCGCCGCGGTTGTCGGCGCGCATGACGAAGATGACATATTTGATCGTCACCGTGAAAATCAGCGCAAAAATGAGCAGCGAAATCGCCCCGACGACGGACTCCTCCGTCAGCGCGTCATGCTCCACCTGATGGGCGAGCGACTCGCGCAGCGCATACAGCGGGCTGGTGCCGATGTCGCCATAGACGACGCCGATCGAACCGATGATGAGGCCGACGAGCCCGCCCTTCGCACGCTCGTCCCCGTGTTGCGCAGCTTGCGTCCCTTCGCCGCCGGAGGCGGGACCGGCGTCGGATCGCTGCATCATGGAAGGTTTCCTTTGAGAGGAGCGCGCCGCGCCGCTTGTCGACGGTCTCGGAAGAGGGCGCTCGCCGGGGACGAGAACGAGGGCTCCAAGGCTTCCTCTCCTTCGGCGTGGGTCCGCCGATACGGTGCGGCGATATACGCGGTTTCGCGCACAAAGAGAAGTCGCGGTTGCGGCGCGATATTGGCGCGCCAGACTCTTGACGCCTTCGGGATGGCGTTCGCGGCGGTCGGAACTTTAACGTCGACCCGACGGCGTCGTGCTCGGCCGGCTGGACACAGCCCGTCCTTTTCATAGCTAATCCCCGACGTCAGCTCTGTAGGAGGCCTCGTGACCTTGCCTTCGAACAACCCCGCCCGGTTCGCCCACGCGGCGGGCGCGCCCGCGCCAAGCGCCATCGCCACGGACGTGGAGGGGCTTGAGGCGGGCATGACGACGCTGCCGGGCGGCGCGCCGGCCTATATCGCCCGCCCGCGGACCGGCGGCGATTTCCCGATTATTCTCGTGGCGCAGGAAATCTTTGGCCTGCACGAACATATCCGCGACATCGTGCGGCGGTTCGCGAAGCTCGGGTTTCTCGCCATTGCGCCCGACTTCCTCATTCGCTACGGGGACCCGCAAGAAGCGCCAGACATAGAGGCGATTCGCGCCATCGTCGCCAAGGTTCCCGACGCCGAGACGATGGAGATATTCGATCTGGCGCTCGCTTACGCCGCGACGAAAGGCGGGGACGCCGGACGCGCGGCGATCACCGGATTTTGCTGGGGCGGGCGCATCGCTTGGCTCTATGCGGCGCATCATCCCCGGCTCCTCGCCTGCATTCCCTGGTACGGGCGGCTTGATGGGCCGCATACGCCGGCGCAGCCACGCTGGCCGATCGACATCGCGGGGGAGCTGAAAACGCCGACGCTGGGGCTGTACGGCGGCGCCGATCCGAGCATTCCCGTCGAACTCATCGAGACCATGCGCGAGCGCCTGAAGAAGGCGCGGGCGCCCGCCGAGATCATCGTCTATGCCGACGCGCCGCATGCGTTCTTCGCTGACTATCGCGACAGCTATCGGCCAGACGTCGCCAGCGACGCTTGGGAAAAGGCGTTGGCCTTCCTGCGCGCGAAGGGCGTCGGGTAACCGCGTTACCGCGGGACGAGCGCAATGATGCGGGCGGGGCCGCCCGAGCCTTTTTCGATCTTCATCGGCAAGGCGACGAGAATCGCGCCCGTTGGCGGCAACTGGTCGAGGCTGGTGAGGTTCTCAAGCCCGCCGATATTGGCGGCGCCGATGATCCTGTGCACCAAAAAATCCTGTGACGGCCCGTTGTCGACGCTCGCCGTGTCGACGCCGATGAGGTTGGGGCGGCGCTCTTTCGCGAGCCAGGCCGCCGCTTCAGGCCCGAAAGACGGGAAATGGAGATGTGTGGCGTCGCCCGGCGTGTCGTCGCCGAGATAGGCCTTCTTGTCGGGCCAGCGTGCGCTCCATCCGGTGCGCAGCAGCACGATCGCTTTGTCCGGAATGCGGCCATGCGCCGCCTCCCAGACGGCGATGTCTTCGATCGTCAGCAGATAGTCCGGGTTCGCCGCGGCCTTGGCGGCGACGTCGATGACGATCGCCGGGCCGACGAAACGCTCGACCGGAATTTCGGCGTTTGTCCAGCGGCCCTCGGCGAAATGCATCGGCGCGTCGAGATGGGTGCCGCCATGCTCCGGCGAACAGAAGGCGTTGGCGAAATAGAAGAAGCCTGCCTTGGTCGGTCCCTTGTGCAGCACTCTGAGCTCGAAACCCGACGGCGAGGTCGGCCAGTAGATGGTTTCGGCGTTGAAGGCGTGAGTGAGGTCGACGACCTTGCTCGACGTGAGATCGAGGCTCTGCGCTTGCGCCGGCTCCAGTTGGGCGGCGGAGAACGTCAGACAAAGAAACAGACCGCCTAACGCTATTTTTTTTTTCATATCGGTACGCTCTCCAGAAACGCGCTCGCGCGCAGCTGATCAAAAATCGCTAGCAATTCCTTTGACTTCCCAGTCGCCGTAGCGCGCCGGGTCGGGTCCGCCGCGGCCGCCAAGTTCTTGCGGCGGAGCAGGAGCTTGCGCCGCCTCGCGGCGACGCGCCTGCGCTTCGGCCAATGCGCGCTGCGCGGCCGGCGGCGGCTGCGCGGGCCGCTCTGTCGAACTTGCTGCGTCTCCTGCCTTCGACACGGTCCGTTCCTGTGTGCATTCGTCGCCCGCCGCCGCGCCTATTGTGCTATGATTCGGCTTGGTCGCGGAGGGAGGAAGCCGTTTGGCGAACAGCGACAGTAGATCAATTTCCGCCCGGACCAAATCAATGCGTCAAGGGTCCCGGCAAGGCTTCGTGCCCGCCGAAGCGGTGCGGGAGGCGGAAGCGGCGAAGATTCCCGGGTTGCCGGCGCGCCTCGCCGCCGCCAACATCATCGGCGACATCGTTCAGGGCGGCCATCGTCTCGATGAGTGTTTCGCGGCGAACGCCGTTCCTTCGCGCCTCTCCGGGCTCGACGCCCGCGACGTGTCGCTCACGCGCTCGATCGTCACGGTCGCGGTGCGTCGGCTCGGCCTCATCCGCTACAGTCTCGCCGAGCTCCTCGAAAAGGGGCTGCCGCGTCAGGCCGCGCGGCTTGAGTTTTCGCTGATCGCCGCCGCCGCGCAAATCCTGTTTCTCGACGCCGCCGATCACGCCGCCGTCGATCTCGCGGTGCGCGCGGCGCGCCTTGAACCGAAAACCGCCGGCTTTAGCGGGCTCGTCAACGGCGTGTTGCGCAATCTCGCGCGACGGCGGCAGGAATTCTTAGACGTCGCCGCAAGCGGCGAGCATGATGCGCCGCCATGGCTGGCGCAGCGCTGGCGCAAGCATTATGGCGAAGACGCTGGGCGCGCCATCGCGGCGATGCACATGCTCGAACCGCCCCTCGACGTGTCCGTTAAAGACGATCCCAAGGGCTGGGCGGAGCGGCTCGACGGCGTCGTGCTGCCGACGGGCTCGGTGCGGCTGCGCAGCCACGCGCCGATCAGCGAACTTCCCGGCTATGGGGACGGCGAATGGTGGGTGCAGGACGCCGCCGCCGCTCTGCCGGCGCGCCTGCTCGCGCCGCGGCCGGATGAGCGCGTGCTCGACATGTGCGCCGCGCCTGGCGGCAAGACGGCGCAGATGGCGCTTGCCCGCGCGCAGGTGGTCGCTCTGGACCGTTCGGCGGAGCGCCTGAAGCTGCTCGCCGCCAATCTCGCACGGCTACAGTTACACGCGGAAGTTGCTGTCGGCGACGCCGCCGCCTATCAGGCGCAGCCTTTCGACGCGATTTTGATTGACGCGCCCTGTTCGGCGACGGGAACGATCCGCCGCCATCCCGACGTGCCCTGGACCAAGAAGCCGGGCGACATCGAAACGCTCGCGAGCTTGCAGACAAAGCTGCTCAATCGCGCGGCGCTCCTGACGCGGGCGGGCGGGCGCATCGTTTATTGCTCTTGCTCGCTGGAGCCGGAGGAAGGCGAATATCAGATCGCGGCGTTTTTGCGCCGCAATCCGGATTTCCGCCGAATGCCGATCGATCCTGGCGAGGGCGTCCCGGAGGAGTTCATCAATCGAGACGGCGATCTGCGCACCTTGCCGCATTACTGGCCAAATGAAGATCCGCGTCTTGCCGGCATCGACGGATTCTTCGCCGCGCGGCTCTTGCGGTCGGCCTAGGGCGCTTCCCGATCACATGGAATCAGGTGCTCGATAAGGAATCGGGCGCCGCGACCAGGGGCGAGAATTCCTTCACCACCTGCTCATAGACGACCCGCTTGAACGGCACGATGAGTTCCGGCAGCGCCGAAAGCGTCTCCCAGCGCCAGGCGTCGAATTCGGGCTTGTGCGCGCCGTGGCCCGGCGCATGAATATCGATCTCGCTTTCGTCGCCGGTGAAGCGCAGCGCGAACCAGCGCTGGATCTGGCCGACATATTTGCCGCTCCAGCGGTTGTTGTTGTTTCTGGGCAGATCGTAGCAAAGCCAGTCTGGAGCCTCGGCGAGAAGGGCGACGCTCGACACATTGGTCTCTTCGTGAAGCTCGCGCAGCGCCGCCTCATAGGGCGTCTCGCCCTCGTCGATGCCCCCCTGAGGCATCTGCCAGAGATAGGGCGGGCGGGTCTGGTCATGGGCGCCTTTCGCGCGCCGCCGCCCGATAAAGGCCAGGCCCTGCGCATTGAGCAACAGGACGCCGACGCAGGGCCGATACAATCCGCGGCCGCTCATCGCCCCGTCTCGCGGCGCGGCCCATGCTGGCGCGCTCCATCCATTGCGTCTGTCATCCGCTCCCCCAAGCGTTCGCATTATGCCGCGGACACTTCTGCCCGTCCGCGCGCCCGCCGTCGAGCTGCTCGATCACGCTGCATTTGGGCGGAATCGCCCAAATGCAGATAGCGTGATCGATTCCCAAAGTTTAGAGCGCGCTCTATGCGAAAAACCAGTTCCCACTTTTTCGCAACGCGCTCTAGACGCGCCGCGTCAGCGCGCCGTCGGCTTCCATCAGCTCCAGCAGCATGCCTTCCCGCAACCCCCGGTCGGCGATGCGCGTCCGCTGCGCCGGAAAAAGCGCGCGAATCGCCTCGAAAATCGCGCAGCCGGCAAGGACGAGATCGGCGCGTTGCGGTCCGATGCAGCCGTTGGCGACGCGCTCATCGAAATCCATCTCCCGCAGCCGCAGGATCGCCCGCGTTGCGTCATCGTCGCTCATCCACAAGCCGTCGACGCGCCAGCGATCGTAACGCTCGAGCCCAAGATGGACGCCGGCCAGGGTGGTGACCGTTCCCGAAGTGCCCAGAAGATGGAAGCGCGGACAGCGGCGCTCCGAGGCCATGCGCCGCGCGAAGGGGGCGAGAGTCTCGCGCACCTGCTGCGCCATGGCCGCGAACGTCTCGGCCGAAACGCAGCGGCCGCCGAAATGCTCCGCGAGCGTCACGACGCCGAGTTCGAGCGACGTCCAGGCGCGAAAGGCGTAAGCGCCATTTTCGCTGCGCCGTTCGCGCGCCAGCCACACGAGCTCGGTGGACCCGCCGCCAATGTCGAACAGCAGCACGCTTTCGGCGGCCGGATCGGCGAGCGATCCGCAGCCGCGGGCGGCGAAGCGCGCCTCGGTTTCGCGGTCAATGATCTCGAGCTGCAACCCGGTGCGTTCGCGGACGCGCTCGACGAATTCATCGCCATTCGCCGCGCTGCGGCACGCCTGGGTCGCGACAAGCCGGGCGCGGGTGACGCCGCGCGCATCCATTTTCTCGCGGCAGATTTGGAGCGCGGCGATGGTGCGCTCGATCGCTTCCTCGCTGATCCGGCCAGCCTTGCCGAGGCCTTCCCCCAGCCGCACGATGCGCGAGAAGGCGTCGATGATGCGCAAAAAATCATTGTTGCGCCGCCGCGGCCTGTGCTCGGGCCGGGCGATCAGCAGCCGGCAGTTGTTGGTGCCGAGGTCGAGCGCGGCGTAGACATGGCGCGAGTCGAGCGCGCCGGAAGCGACGCCGGGGTTTAAGTGAAGCTCGGGCGCGGCCTGCGCCGAGGCCGACGCCGTAGAGGGTAGACCGGTTTCCCTCACTCGATCCCTTCCGCGAAGCCGCTCCGTCCCACCTCGCGCCGCATCGACGGAAGCGGAGCGGCGATCATCGTAACGCCGCGATGCTGGCGTAAATTTCTTTCATGCAGGATCGGCGCGCCGCCCGCAAGGGCGTTTCCTGCAAGCATTAAAAGCGCGCGCGGCGGCGTTGGGCGGCGGCCGGTTGACACTGTCGGCGGCGCTCTCTAAGTCACCAGCCGTTCGCGCGCGCTCAGCGCGGGGCCGTTTGGGGGATAGTTCAACGGTAGAACAGCGGACTCTGACTCCGTTAATCTTGGTTCGAATCCAGGTCCCCCAGCCAATCGCTCAAGCATTTCGGACAGGAAGCTGATTTTCAGCCTCGGGATCGTCTCGTTCGGGGCGAGTCGCGCGCTGTGGGCTCTTGCTCGCCCTTGAACCGTGCGCCCCATGCGCGCTGACCGTAAGCGCGGCGAGTTCAACCTCGCGACGGATGGACGAACCAGGGCATGGCCGTCAGGCGCTGCGGCTGTTCGCCCCCGAGCGCCAATGAGCGTTGTTTTCTTCGAAGAGGCCTGGGCCTTTGTCGAAGATCGTCGCCACAATCTCCTTCTTGGCGATGGCTTCAGTATTGTTGTTGAAGCCCGACATCTTCCGCCGCTTGCAATTGCTGCGCAGAATTTGCGAATCACCAATGAAATCGTTAGCAATCGCATCTGTGCGGATGAGCAATAATGCAGGCGCTTATCTAGTAAAGGACATCTTATGGCTAGAGGAAAACCGGTGAAGGCGGCGAGCAGGAAGGTCAGCAAGGCTGAGCCTGCCGCCATTCGGCCTATCAAAGAGACATTTACGAAATCGGCGCTCATCAACCGGATTGCCGAGGAAAATGACATTCCTCGCAAGACCGCGGTGGGCGTCTATGCGACGTTGGAGAGTGTTTTTCTCGGGTCAGTTCACCCGCGCGGCGTGGGCGAATTCACCCTGCCGGGCCTTCTGAAAGCGACCCTTCGCAAGGTGCCGGCGCGGAAGGCGGGGACTTTGGTTCGCAATCCCGCGACGGGCGAGATGGTCAAAGCCGCCGCCAAGCCCGCAAGCGTGCGCGTCAAAATCCGGCCGCTCTCCAAACTGAAGTCGGCGGCGACGAAGTAAAGCGCCATCGACCAGGTCGTCGCGTTGTGTTGGCGCGGCGCCGTTGGGGGATAGTTCAACGGTAGAACAGCGGACTCTGACTCCGTTAATCTTGGTTCGAATCCAGGTCCCCCAGCCAAGAATTTCCAAAATTCGGCGCCGAATTCTGCCTTCAGGCGGTCGCGCTTTAAAGTTGTTGCGTCGCGATCAATAAAAACGACCGCCTCGGTATTTTCGATAACGAGCTGCACTTTCGCCCAACACGACTTCCCACGCGCGCATGTCGCGACGGTAAGTTTTTTTGCCTACGCTTTTTGCGCAAGCAATTGATGGAGAGAAAAGTATATGATCAGGTTCTTCTGACGGCGCGCAGACGGCTTGCCGCTATGTTTTTGGCGCCGCCAAGCGTGATTTCAGGCCGCGACGTTTCCTGAAGGAGATTGATCCAGTCCACGTCGGGCCAGAACCGAGTTCATCGGACTGGCGTTCAGGTCGGAGGCTTCGCGGACGATGCATTACGATGCGCTCTTGGCTGCCCTTGTCGCAGGAGTCGTCACGCTCCTCGCCTTCCTTTTTTGGCCGGCGGTGGCGGATCAGCTCCCGGAACTGGCTCTGGCGGCGATCGTCTATCTTTTAGTGCTGCTCGTCGGCGCCTGGATATTCAACGCCTGGCGTCGAACACGGCGCAAATAAACGGTTGATAGGGCAAATTGTCGATGGGCGGTCGCCGAGCTTCGCTTTCCCACTTGACAGCGGTCAATAAACCTACTCTTAACGGCTCGCCATTTAGATCGCGATCTTTCTCAGGCGAACAGGTTCATGCGCTTCTTCAAAAACCTCCCAAGCTTTGCCGCGCCGCTTGTCGGCGTCACGGTTGCGCTCGCCCTGTGCATCGTCGTCTTCGCCTTGTCCTTGGCAGGGATCGATCCAAGCCTCGATTAAGCGGCGTCAGAACGTCAGCAGCTTATTCGGTGGCGGTTTCGACGACATCCGCTTCTTCCAATACCTCATCAATGCTCTCTTCTTCCTCATCGGCCGTTGAGTCTTCCTCCTCATCAGCCGTTGACAAGAGAACATCATCGACGACCGGTTGGATGACCGGCGCGATTGGCGCGGGCCTGGCGAAACCTGCCGAGTAAGGTCGCCTTGCCGCCGAACGCAAGACCTCCACGACCTGAAAGGCCGCGGCGCATTTTGGGCAGACGATCGGCAGGCGATTGAGATCGTAAAAAGCAGTTGCGCAAGTCAGGCATCGGCGCTTCACGCCAAGTTCAGCTTTGGCCATTGAGTCTATCCCTTCGAAGTTCGGACTGCGGGCGCTGGCGCGGCAGGGTGTATTGCTATCGCCCCTGGGGACGACTCGGCGCCAAGCGTCTCTCTGCCAGTTCAGTGGCCACGGAGTGTTAGCACGGCGAAGACGATCGGCTGACAATATTTCGAGATGACGCCGCGAAGCTCGCAGAAACCGCTATTAATATTTGGGGATGCGATCATCGGAATACAAGGCGGCAGACGGTCCGCTACAGGGACCCAGGTCATCAACATCGAAAAATGCAACCCCGTTCACAGCCGGAACAGGTGCAAAAAAAACTGAACAACAACAATACGCCGAGACCGCCGGCCCGGATTGCGGCGGCCAGGGAGAAGACGATGCGAGTTTGCGATCCTCGCACCGTCAGGCGGCGCTCGCGCGACCTGTTAAGGCGCGCGCATAAAGTTCAGCAGGGTGGCGCTCAGGCTACCGCCCGTGAACACGATCGTCGCGCCAAGGGCGAGCAACGCGACAAGGTTGAGGGTCAGATCATTCGCCGCGCCCGCGATCGCGAGAATCCCGAGCACGATCACGGCCAAACCCGAGAGCGCCTGAATGCCTGCTGAGCCAAAGGCCATCTCGCTCGCGAGAATTTCACTGCCGCCGGCGCCAGCCGGGTTTCTGCTCCTCAGCGACTCTTGGCTGAGCACATGCAGTTGCCACACAGCATTGCTACTCAGAATTAAGGCAGACCCGAACGCGATCGCGGCGATCGGCGTTAGCGCTGCAGGCTCAATGCCGAGCAGCGAAAGCACGCCAAGAACGATGCCGGCCGCGCCGGCGAGGAAGACGACGGACAGGCTGCTGCCGCCAAATCCCTCGACATTCGTGGCTCTTGAGCCTGCTGGAAAAATAATCTGGGCGTATTCCGACAGCATGGTTCCGCCTTGGATCAACAACGCGGCGCCAAAGACGATCGTGGCGATTGACGCCATCATCGGGGCATTCACGCCCGATAATCCAACGATGGCGATAACGACGGTGGCTAGACCGCCAATCGCGTCGATCAGGCCCCCATACGCCGCCGTTTCACGAAATGTCGACTCCCGAGAAGTAATGGACATGACAGTGCCTCCAGACTTCGATATCTGCACACATGCAATAGCGCGCGCGACTCCACATAGCGCGGGATTCACCTAGTCAAGATCTACAGCGCGTTACGCCGCTCATGCTTAATGCAGCTCGTTTTTAGACCGCAAGCCAAGTCGCAGCCCGCGCAAGGTCGGTTCAATTTGCGCGTCATGCGCGCGGAGTCGGCGGCCGCCGCGTAGTTGAGCGCATAAAGCTGAGGAGGATGGCGTTCAGGCCGCCTCCCTTCAGCACGAGCGCGGAGCCGAGAATGAGCAGCGCTACGAGGTTGAACGTAAGGTCATTCCTAGTCCCGGACACGGCAAGAATGCCGAGCACGACAGCGGCGAAGCCGCCAAAGATCTGAATGCCGGCGGAATCAAAAGCCATTTGGTTTGCGAGAATGTCTCGCGAAGATTCCTCGCCCTTGGACGCGCGTCTGACGACATTAAGATGCCACACAGAGACGCTGCTCAAGACCAGCGCGCTCCCGAACAGGATTGACGCGATTGGCGTCAGCACTGCCGAGTCGAAGTCCAGTAGCGAAAGCACGCCTAGAGCGATGCCGCCGCCTCCAAGCAGAATAACCGCCGAACGGCTGCTGGCGGCGAAACCGTTGATCGAAGACTTGCCGCCGAGCCGAACAGAACATCTGGCATACTCAGACATCATGCCGTTGCCTTGGATCAGGAGCGTGATGCCGAACACAATTGTCGCGATCACGGCCATGATCGGCGCCTCGATGCCGATGAGTCCGAAAATTGCGAGGATGACGGCTGCAACGCCGCCAACATCATCGATCAAGCCGCCCTGCTTGGCGCGCTCGGGAAAAGTGGATTCGCCGACCGTTATCGACATGTTCGCCTCTCAACTTCGATGCCCCAAAAGACAAGATCTAATTAGCGGCCGTTTGCCGCCGGCAAAGATCCCCGCCGAGCGCCCAAACTTTGCTCTAGGCTTGGCCGCGCGCTCCACCTGGCAGACGCTGGAGTTTGGAAGCAAAAAAATAAAAGTCCGGAGGGGGATTCGCATTGCGGTGCGCAAACCGCGAGGCTTCCGCGTCGGGGCTGAGCTAATGTTTTGGAATGTGCGCCGTCGCGATCAAGCTTGACGCTCGATCGCGCGGATCTCCAACCCGATACGGGCGATCGCCGCTACACGCCCTCTCGCGGGGCTCGGTGTTCCTCACCGTGCCGCTCAGGCGATCAGTGACGCGTGCTGCAAAGCAATGACGCGGCAGCACGCCAAACGTCCGCCCCAGGTCAAGAGGCGAGCGCGCCGGCGTGCATGGCGGTCGCGCCGTCCTATGAGGCGAGGGTCAGTCGAGAGCCTTACCGCCTGCCTCTTCGCAGGCCGCGGCCGTCTCCTTAAAGACCCAGCCCTGGCCTTTGCAGGAGTTCATGCCCTTGCACGCGTTTTTGGGCGAGTGACAGTCGGCCTTGCCCTTACAGCTATTGACGCCGAGGCAATGCACTTTGCCCGTCGACGCCGCCTTTGCGGGCGGCGCAGCGCCAGCGAGAACGATTGAAACAGCGGCAACGGCCAGCGTCGCACCCTTGCACACATCATTTTTCATTTTTCCCCCTCTTCGTTTTCGGACTCTTCTCGAAGGCAATCGGCATGCTTCGCCCTCACGTGGAAAGCAAGCATGACCTGAAGATAATGGCAACCAAAGGAGAACTTCGCGAAAGTCGGAGACAAGCGCCATCGTCTGCGACGCATCCCGCCCTTTGACTTTGCGGCGAGCGTTCGAAAAACCATGTTCGGAGCTGAATTGCTTGATATTCTTAGTATGATGCTGTATTATATTACTCATACTAGGCTGGCGTGACCATTAAAGTCGCCTTAGATTCGCGCGCGGGCGGCGCGCTGCAAGGCGTCGCGAACTTCAGCCAAGCACGCGCGCGAATTGAGGGCGTAATTCGCGGGAAGGCGACGGTAAGGCGAAATGTAGAGCGGGACAAACATGGCTCCTGGCCGTTGTGACATGGGCAATCGTCGCGATAGGGGGCATGGTTTTTTTGCTCGTCGAGCGGCGCGAGAAGAAGTGATGTCATCGCAAAGGATGCGCCGGCGCTGACCGCATTCAGCGCCATGAGGCCAGCGCCATGAGGACTGCGCCATTAGGACTGCGCCATTAGGACTGCGCCATGAGGCCGAAGCTGCGGTCGCCTGCAAGAGCCGACCGCTTTCATTAGCTTGGCGCATTTGATGGCGCGTGACGTCAGATATGGCGTCGCCGGAGCGCCGCAGCTTCAGTTGACAGGGTCGCCCGAAACGGGTGGGATTGGATGCGATGGAGGCGCGAAAGCGCTGGCGGACCGAAGTTAACGCAATGATTGAGAGAACGATCGAAGCCCGCCCCAACAGAGGGGCGGCGTCGTCGTCGCGTATTGGGCGTCGGCGCGAAGTCGCACGCAAGGTCTTTCTGCAGCTTCATCGAACCATCGGCCTCTTCGTCGGGGCCGTGTTCGTTTTGGTCGGGCTCAGCGGCGCGGTTCTGGCGTTTCGCGAGGATATCGACGAACTGCTGAACGCTTCAATCATGCGCGTTGATGCGCCAGCGCAGGCTTCTTACCGCTCGCCGGACGACATTCTCGACGCCGCTTACGCGGCGATGCCGGCCGACGGCAAGGCGGAAAGACTGACGATGCCACGCCATCCGGGCTCGGCTGCGGCGATAACCTATATGGTTGAGACGGACGATCTTGAGACCGACGTATATCAGTTGTTCGTCGATCCCTACACGGCGAAGGTCAAAGGGCAGCGCCTTTATCAGCATCGCGGCACGCCGTTTTCGCAGCCTCTGATCCCGTTTCTCATGACCTTCCATTGGACGTTGCTGCTTGGATTCAACAACGCCTATATCCTCGGTTCGCTCGCCATACTTGTTTTCTTTTCCATTCTCGTCGGACTTTATCTGTGGTTCCCGCTCAATGGCGATTGGCGACTGGGATTGAAAATCAAATGGGGCGCCAGCGCCGAAAGACTTGCCTATGACGTGCACCGAAGCGTCGGCATTTATTGCGCCGCCATCTTGCTGGTCATGTTATCCACTGGAATAGCCATGATCTTTAAGCCGGCGACGCGGTCGGTGACGACCTTGTTTTCTCCGGTGCGTCCTAAAGTTGATTTTGGAAAATCGAAGCCGCTTCCAGGCCAATCGCCGATCGGCGTCGGCGCGGCGGTTGCGGCCGCCGATAAAATCTTTCCAGATGGAAGGCTCCACTGGATTCTTCTGCCAAGCGCGCCAAGCGGCGTCTATGTCGTCGGCAAGCAATCAGACGATGAACCCAACCGAACCAAAACAAGCCGAAATGTCGGCGTCGACCAGTACAGTGGTAAGGTTCTCGATGTCCAGGATCGCAATGGCTTCACCGCCGGCGAAAAATTTCTGGAATGGCTGTTCCCGCTGCATTCGGGCGAAGCTTTCGGCGCTGTCGGACGTTCGATCGTTCTATTTGTCGGGCTGACGCCGCTTGCGCTTTACGTCACGGGCTTTTTGCGGTGGCGACAAAAGCGCCGCGCGCAAAGGCGCGCGAGATATTGAATAATCGCGCCGGTTCGCTTTGCAAAGCTCTGATCATTGTCCGACGAAAATCGGCATCTCGATGGTGTCCTCGGCGTTCTTCGCCTCGCCAAAGGCGAGCTTGAGCAGGTATTTCCCCTTGTGAGCGACGTTCGCGTCCAAAGTCACAAAGCCGCTTGGGCGGGGCCGAGACGGCAGAGCATTGATCTGTTTGAGACCGCCATCCGTATCGACTTGATAGAAGGAAAGCGCGACGGATTCGTTTCTCGCGTCTTTTTCCATGAGGGTGACGGAAAAAATCAACTTGCCCGTTCCGGGCACACGATCGCAATATTCGGCATATTTGCTCAAATCGTCCGTCGGCCCTCCGGCGCTCCCTTCGGAGTCCGGCAGGAAATATGTCGTGAGGTGCACGGAGTAGAAATCGCTGACCCCAAGACATTCCGAAATCGTGCGATCGCCCGCCTTCACGGCTGGTCTTAGCGTATGCGCCTTCCAAAAGTCGTCCACATATTGATTGAGGGCCGGACCCCATAGGCGATAGGAAAACGCCGCGCCGTTGACGCCAATCAGCAGCACGATGCCTATGAAAACCAGTGCGTTCAGACGGCCAGGACTCATCGCTTTCTGTTTCCTTCCCTTACGCCGAAGAGCGGTTTTCGCATGAATCCACTGATCATAACCGCCAATTGCGCGCCCTCGCGCCTTCGATACGCGCTCCGCGCTTGCCGGCGCGCCTCAAGGACGCGCATCACGGGCGCACCTCGAACTCCCAGGCGCCGCTGACGAGATGGCCGTCAGCCGAAAGCGCCCGATAGCGAGCGGTATATTTACCGGGAGTCAACCGGTTCACGCTCACCGATACATGGCTTGGATCGGCGCTATCGATCGCCGCGTCGCGCTTGTCGACCCTTTCGCCCGATGCGCTTACAACCGCCAATGCGGCAAAGGCGTCGCGAATGCCGGCGTCGTACCACACTTCCACTTTTCCGATGTCTTCGGCGCCGACGCCGCCTTGCGCGGGGGAGGTGCGGACAACGATCGCATGCGCCAGAATGATCGCCGGGCGTTGCGGCTCTCGCGGCGGATGCGAGGGGGCGGTGAGTTCCATCGCCGGAGCAGGGCCAAGCTGTTGATCGCGACGTGGGGAATCAGAGACAGCTCCATACGCTGTGGCGGGTTCAGGCGTCGCGCCGACTGACAGGATCACGCCAGCAAGCGATAGCAGGCGCGCATGCCGGTCGACCGACATCCAGGAAAGGCTTTTTCGACGGGAGAATCTTGCCTGTCCGCTCTTCGTCATGGGGCGAAGTCCGATTCAATAATCATTTCCGAGCCCGCTCGCGCGCAAAGATGCGTCGGGCCGCGAGACGCCGATTGCTCATCTTGTCACAGACTTGACCAGCGACGCCATTCCGCCGCGTCGCCAAAAAATCGTATCGCATAACGTTCAGCGCGCCTCGCGTAAGGCTGCCGCGCTGATGGACTTGAGCTTGCGCCTCTCCCTCGATATGCATCTTTTAGGCAAAGTGCATACGCCGCAGGCGCGCGGCGCGTCAAGGGAGTCCGCCCGATGGTGTGGTTGCTGAACGGCGCGGTCGCTGTCGTTGTGGCGTTTTTCGCGAGTGCGCCGGCGGCGCACGCCCATACGGCGAATATTTCCAGCAGCCGAATCGTGCCGGCAGGGCATGGTCTTTATCGTGTCGAGGTCGGCTTTCTCGGAACCGACATCGAGCGCATGTTCGCCGAGAACAAACCGAAGAGCGACGATGTCGATCTCACCGAGCCCGGCGTGATCGAGGGCATGATCGGCAAGTTCATTCAGACGCGCGTCGATCTGCAGAATGCGGAAGGTCAGACCTGCGCGAGCACGGTCGTTTCGGTCGGCGATGATCCGACCAATCCTTATGACTCAAAAGTCGTGTTGCGGATGGACTGCAGCGCGGTTCAAGGACAGATTTTTTACAATCCGTTCAGACTTCTTGATGCGCAGGGACCGCGTGCGAAACATCTCGTCAGCATCGGGGAGAAGAGCGATGAATCCAATCTGACCGAGGCGCAGCGCCTGGGCCGGGAGCCGGCGCCCGGGCAAGTCATGATCTATCCTGGCGACCCGATGATCGATCTCTCCAAGCCGCTGCTGACGCCTTGGGAGCTTGCGCCGAAATTTTTGTCCGCCGGGGTCGAGCACATCGTGACGGGCTATGATCATCTGTGCTTCCTGATCGCCGTGATGCTTTGGGCGACGCGCATCTGGCCCGTCGTCAAGATCGTGACGGCGTTCACCATCTCGCATTCGATCACCCTGTCGCTTGCGGCGCTTGAACTCGTCAATCTGCCGAGCCGTTGGGTGGAGATCGCCATCGCGCTGTCGATCATCTACGTTGCAGTTGAGAACTTCTTTACGCGCAAGGTCGACGGTCGCTGGCGAGACACATTCGCGTTTGGCTTCATCCATGGCTTTGGTTTCGCGAGTGGCCTGATCGAACTCGGCGTTCCTCAGCGCGCCATCGTGCCGGCGCTGGCGAGCTTCAACATCGGCGTCGAAGTTGGGCAGATCGGCGTCGTGCTCATCGTTCTCCCCTTACTTCTTATGACCGATAAGATTTTCACGCGCGGTCAGCGCAGTCCGCTTCTCGTTCAGGTCTGCTCAGCGATTATCGCCTGCTTTGGCGCTTATTGGTTTTTTGTGCGCGTTTCCGAGCTGGGCTAGGGAAGTTATCCAGGCTCTGCGTTCTAAACGCTGTTTTTAAAAGTGAAACCGACCACAAGGGCGAGTTGGCTGATGATGCCCGGAAAAGCTTAAATGCCCAGGCCTGCAAAACGGAAAGGCTCCGGAGCGGCTAAGGATGGTCAAATCACACCGATGGACTTTCATTTTTTTAATGTTTAGTTCAAGTGCGCCGGGGTGGGGCGTTAGGCGCCGGCGATCGTCGGAACCGCCAGCGTTGACGAGCCCCTTGCCCTGCGAAAGCCGCGGGATGAGGCGGCGCTTCGGAAATCTGGTTTTATCGGAGGAAATCTTATGAGGAAGCTGATATTTGCGCTTGCCGCGGCGGGAGCGCTCGCGCCTTCGCTGTCCAACGCGCAGGTCAAGATCGACATGACCCGCATCACCTGCGGGGAATTGTTGGCGATGCCGGCCGACGACCAAGCAGACTTCGGCGCCTTTATGGGCGGCTGGTTCGCGCAGAAAAGCGGCCGAACCTTTATCGACGTGAACTTATTCCGGAAAAATTCCGCCAGCGTGAAGAGCTGGTGCGCTTCCAATCCGAATGAGTCGGTCATGGCGGGTCTGCAGCGCGCTTTTGAGCAGAAGTAACAGGAACGGGGAACCACATGAATCGCCAACTTATTTTCGCAGGCGCTCTAGCCGCGGTCGCCCTCGCCGTCCCGGCCAACGCGCAGGTCACGATCGAGATGTCGGAAATCACCTGCAAGCAGTTCGCCGAATATGACGCAGACACCCAGGACTTTGTCGCCAACTGGATGAGGGGCTATTTCAGCTCCAAGAACAATATCACCGTGATCGATTCACGCTACGTGAGACGCAATACGGATAAGATCACGCATTATTGCAAGAAGAAGCCCAATTCTTCGCTCATGGAGGCGATCCAGAAGAACGCCCGCTGACCCGAAGGAGGCGCACGGCCAGGAGTCGGCCGTGCGCTTTGCCATTTCTTTATGAATTTCATCACTCACAGCTCCAACGCGGCAGTCTGCCGTCGTCCGGCTCTCTTCGCAGCCAGAACGTGATGCGCCGGCGCGCCGGAACCGACGTCGATCTTTAGGGTTAAGGTAGGGGCCAGCCCGCCGCTGCAGTCTCGAGCGTGAGCGCGCGAATGCGGCAGCTCACGAACGATACACGGCGAAGAGACGGAGGACGCCTGCGATGAACGACGCTCCTGCGCCATCGGATTCGCGCCAGCGCCGCCTGTTGTTCCACCGCGGCAACCCTCGGGCCGGCGAGCCATTCGCCGCCGCCGCGTCGATGAACCGCGCATGATGCTTCCGAGCGCAAGGGAACTCGATCGGCTCACTGCGCCTGGCGCCTTTCTGTGGGCGACCGGCGTTGAAGACACGTTCATCACCGCTCCGCATCCGAGAACCGGGCGCATGCTCGACGAATATGAGCTGACGGATCATTACCGGCGGTGGGACGCGGATATCGCGCTGATGGCGCGGTTGGGGGTCTCCTGCGCGCGCTATGGCGTGCCCTGGCATCGCGTACAGCCTGAGCCCAAGGTCTGGGATTTCAGCTTCGTCGACGCCGCGCTTGGGCGCATGCTGGAACTTAACATCGACCCGATCGTCGATCTCGTGCATTACGGTTTGCCGCATTGGATGGAGCACGCCTTCCTCAACGAGGACTATCCAAGCCGCGTCGCGGAGTTCGCGGCGCGACTCGCCGAACGGTTCCGGGGAAGGATCAGGTGGTACACGCCGCTGAATGAGCCGCGGATCACCGCATGGTATTGCGGACGTTTGGGCTGGTGGCCGCCGTACGGGCGCAGCTGGCCAAGCTTCGTTGCGGTGATGCTGTCGATCTGTCGCGGAATCGTCGAAACGACCCGCGGGCTGCACGAAGTCGACCCGGATATCGTCGCCTTTCATGTCGACGCCACCGATGTTTTCGAGTCGAGCGACCCGGCGCTGGCCGAGGAGGTGGAGCGGCGTCAAGCGATTGTGTTCCTTGCGCTCGATCTCATCAGCGGGCGCGTCGATGCGCGTCATCCGCTGTGGACCTGGCTTCTCAAGCAGGGCGCCGCGGAACCCGCGCTGAACGCCTTTCGCGAACGCCCGCTTGAGCTTTCTGTCATTGGCGTGAACCTTTACCCGATCTTCACGCTCAAGCGGATGTCGCGCGACCGTTTCGGGCGGCTGCGCATTCGAATGCCTTATGCCTCCGGCGCGCTCCTGACGAAGATCGGCGAGATGTATTTTGAACGTTACGGCGCGCCGATCATGATCTCGGAAACCGCGACCAAAGGTTCGGTGAGACAGCGGCAGGCCTGGCTCACCGACTCGGTCGAGGCGGTGAAGATGCTGCGCGCGAAGGGCGTTCCGATGGTGGGCTATACGTGGTGGCCGATGTTCGCGCTCGTGACGTGGGCCTATCGTCAGGGGCTGCGGCCGCTCCACGATCATCTCTTGCAGATGGGGCTTTGGAATCTCGATCCTGATCCATCGGGGCGGCTGGACCGTGTTGAGACGCCCCTTGTCGACGCCTATCGTCGACTGACATCCGGCGGCGCGGACGCGGTGGGTCCGCTCGCGCCAGCGCCACGGCTGCCGTAGCGCAGCCTCCACGAGCAATCGGGGAGCGAAGGCATGTTTCAGAGCTTCTTTCTGGCTGGTTTTGAAGGATCGACAGGCTTCAACCGGCACGGCGAGTGGTTTGATCAAGTCGTCGCGACAGGTCACGACGCCAATGTCGACGAAGACTATGCCGACATCGCGCGACTGGGCTTGCACGCCGCGCGTGAGACCGTTCGTTGGCCGCTCGTCGATTGCCGCGGTCGATACGACTTCTCCTCGCTCGCACCATTCATTGAGGCCGCAAAGCGTCATGACGTGGGCGTCATATGGGACCTCTTTCACTATGGTTTCCCTCAGGACGTCGACCTTTGGTCCGAGGCGTTCGTCCGGCGATTTGCCGACTACTGCTATGCGGTGGCGCGTTTCGTGGCCGCGCGCATGGATGGTCGCTGCGTCTTCACGCCGATCAATGAGCCTTCGTTCATGGCCTATGCCGGCGGCGAGAAGGCGCTGTTCGCGCCATATGGGTCGGGACGCGGCTGGGAGCTGAAGGTCGCGCTCGCGCGCGGCGCAATCGCCGGCATCAATGCGATCCGCGCCGCCTGTCCCGATGCGCGTTTCGTCAGCGTCGATCCCTTGTGCCGCGTCGTCTGTCCCAAGGACAGGCCCGATCTTGCTGCTCAGGCGCATGATTTCAATAACAGGCTTGTGTTTCAAAGCTGGGACATGTTGTGCGGCAGGCTGCTGCCCGAACTCGGCGGCAGTCCTGAACATTTGGACGTAGTGGGAATCAATTATTACTGGACCAATCAGTGGGAGTTGAACGACGCGCCCAACGCCGACGGCAACGTGCCGCCGCTTGACGATGATGATTCGCGCCGAGCGCCGCTCTCGGATCTCATTCTCTCCGTCTGGAAGCGATACGGCCGCGACGTCATGATCACGGAGACCAGCCACGTCGGGGACAATCGTGGACCGTGGCTGTGCGAAGTGGTCAGCGCCTGCCACACGCTCCTGCTGCAGAACGTGCCCTTACGCGGGGCGTGCCTTTACCCGATCTTGGGCATGCCCGAGTGGCATGATCGCGATCTCTGGACGCCTATGGGCCTGTGGGATCCGCTCTGTCACCGCGATCCCGGCGCAGGCCGGCTTCTATGCGAACCGATGGCCGAGGCGCTTCAAGGCGCAGCGCCGCTCGAAGCGCTGCATCAGGCGAAGCAGGAGGCTGAATGTCGCGGCGAGCCGCGGATCGATCTCTTGAGCAGCAAAGCGAAGCGCTACGCCACGCGGAGGTGAATGCCCGCTCCTCGCGTGCAAAGACGTCACTCCGCCGCTTCAGCACGACTTCGCGCTTTTGAGAAAGCGCCGCCTGAAGAGATGAGCGCGTCGTGCGCGCCGCGTTCGACGATTTGTCCTTTGCTCATGACGAAGATGCAATCGCAATCGACAACCGACTCCAGCCGATGGGTCACGAGAATGATTGTGCGTGATCCCTTTAGTCGGTGCAGCGTTCCTATCAGCCGCCGCTCCTGCTCGGGATCGAGCGCGCTCGTTGGTTCGTCAAGAACGAGGAACGGCGCGTCGGACAGCAGCGCGCGCGCGATGGCGATCCGCTGCCGCTGACCGCCGGAGCGATTCGCGCCGCCTTCGGCGAGCGCGGTCTCATAGCCATGAGGCAGAGGGTGAATGAATTCGGCGGCGCCCGCATCTTCGGCCGCTCGTTCGATTTCCGCTCGCGTTGCGCTCTGCCGGCCATAGGCGAGATTTTCTGCGATGGTCGCCGGCAGCACGAGGCTGTCTTGCGCGACGAGCGCGAAATGCGCTCTCAGCGACTCGAGCCGTACATCCCTGAAGTCGACGCCATCCAAGCGTAGCGCCCCGCTCGTTGGATCGTAGAACCGAAGCATGAGACTCAACAGCGTGCTTTTGCCGGCGCCGCTCGCTCCGACGAAAGCCACCATCTGGCGCGGCCGTATCGTCGCCGAAACGTCGGTGAGAATTTGCTTGCCGCCCCCGTAGTCAAAACTCACGCGCTCGAGCGTCAGAGTTCGCGGCTTACTGGAAATCCAACGCGCCGCCGGCGTATCGACAACCGCTTCCGGTTCGTCAAGCACACGAAAAACCCGTCGCGACGCGGCCTCGAAGATGCGCACTTTGGCGAAGAATTCGCTGAGCCATTTCAGCGGGTCCCAAAGCTTGCGCAAGTAGTCGATGAAAATGAGCAGCGTCCCGACGGTCATTCCGTCGGCGATGGGCGCGAGAAACTGGTCGCGGTAAACGAGCCAGCCTCCATAGCCGAGGATGATCGCGCCGCCAACGGATAGGATGCCGTCGCGCGCGAGAGGATAGAGCTGTTCCTGCCAATTCAAACTCAGCAGCGCCTCGACGCTTCTGCCGACCGCGCCGGAGAAGCGTCTGAATTCGAAAGCCTCGCGACGAAACGCCTGCGCCAAAGGTATACGCGTCATCGCCTGCTGAATATGCGCGGTCAGATCGACGTCGATCTGCTTCGAGTCAAGCGCGCGTTTGTGGATTCTGACGCCAAATCGCCAGTTGCTCCATATCATGAAGGGGGCGACGGTAAACGCCGCAAGCGTTAAACTGACGTTTCGAGACAAAAGAATAGTGGTCATCACGGTGAGCGTTACGGCCGCAACCGAGGTTCCGATCACCACGTCGACGATGCCCCACGGGCCGAAGGCGTCTGTCGTCAGACGATAGATCGAATCGCCCTGCGGTCGGCTGCGGTGATAGGTGAGGCCAAGATTTTGAAGCTTGGTGAAGAGATCAAACCGCACCCGCGTCGTGCCGCGATAATTGAGGTAATAGTTGATCATCATGCGGCCCATCCAGGCCGTATATCCGACGAGTTGCAATCCCAGTCCGATCGCCACCAGACCTGCGATCTGCCCCGGCTTGTCCTTCGGCAATACGGCGAGGAAGTAGCTGTGTATCCAATTGCCTTTCGGCTCGCTGGAAAGCACGGAGTCGACAAGCACCGCCAGTGGCCACGCCTCAAGGAGGCCGACGCTGACGGAGACCGCGATCATCGCGACAAGCACGGCGATCCGCACCCGGTCTTGTAGGAAGTATGTCAGCGCCCGGCGATAAACCGCGACGTCTGACATGTCTTGCGCAGAATGCATGGCGCTATAACGCGCCAGCTCGCCTAAAGGTCTTCCCAACCCACGGGTTCGAGCTTGGAGATCGCAGGCGCCGGAACGGCGCTTCGCGCCGCAGCCTCGATCAGCCCGCCAAGCAAAGCCGCGGCGGTTGGATCTTCTCCCGGAGGATCACGGAACAGTTTGAAGGTCGCGATCACGATGCGGCCTGTGCCGTAATTGCGTCCGACTGCAATTGCAGCCGGACGATGAATCCACCCGACAACCAGCGCCGCGTGAACGCGCGCCTGAAAGTCAAGGAGATTGCAGCCGGAGATGACATGCGTCGGGATCACACGATCAAACGCGTGGTCAAGCAAAGGCCCGCCGGGAATTGCGGCGAAGGGACCCTGTCGTCGAAGCCAGGCGAAGGAGGACGCCCAGTCGCCTCGCCAAAGCGTGCCGTCGCGCGCCACCACCTTGACGTTCTGCCAGTGCGGAAAGAATGGCGTGAGCGAGCCCGGCGTTTCGGTCAAGAGAACCGCTCGGCCGCCGGCGCGCACATAGGCCGCGAGCGCGGCGGAAGCTTGCGTCTCGACAACGACGTCCGCCGTCTCGGCGCCTTCCGCCAATCCATAGCCAAGCGCCTGCAACTGATCCCGAATGTCATCCTGCGACGACCACAGCGAAAGCTCCGGCGGTCGAAGCTGCGCATGCACGGCAATCTCGACGTCATTGCTCGCGAGGAGTCGTCCGTCGAGAGAGCGCAAGCGCAGGGTGAGACGGCGCAGGCAGGAATGCTCGACGACCGGCAGTTTCACCGAAATCAGGCCGAGATCAACCACAGCGCCGGGCGCGATGGAGGGGATTTCCAACGTCATCGGCTCGGTGACCGATATGTCGAGAGCCGCCGGCTCCAGCGGATTTGGCCCGCCATGCGCGACGCAGAGCGAGAGGCGAACGGCGTCGCCCGACCAATAGGCGGGTCGATCGAGTGTGGGCAGAACAACCGTATCGGCATTGATCGAGTGAAACAGATTGTGAAAAACGCGCGGGTTCGAGCGCATGTCGAGAAGGCCGTTCGCCTCCCAGTGACAATCAGTCAGCTCGGTGATGACGTAGCCGGCGATCTGCGGCTTCCGACGCATGGCCTCGATCTGATATTTCAGCGCCCGAAACTGTTGCCATTGCGTCGCTTCCACGAAGCTTTCGAACGTCCCGAATACGCGATCGAGACTCCAGTCTTGAAATCGGTTGCGAACGCCATGCGCATACATGACGCCTTCGCTCCAGTCGTGGCCCGTCTCGAACCACCAGGCTTCGGCGCCGGCCGCGTCTCTTAATTTCTCAGGGTCGGGCAGCCCCCAATTGCCAAATTCCGAGCATAGCAGCGGCTCCTGTCCCGTGATGACGGCGTCGCCCTCGGGGCTGAAGAGCCATTCGGCCCTTCCAGCGAGTTCCTCGACGAACTGATCCCAGTCCTCCCGACTATCGGGAATGGCGGCATAGAAATGAAAATCCGCGAGATCAGTTTGTACGTGAAAGCTTGGCGCCAGAGGGGAGTTGTCGACGACAAGCCGGGACGGATCGTAGGATTTGAGCCACAGGTACAGCTTCTTCAGCCATGCGCGGTGATAGGCGTCATGGACAAGGTCGACGCCCCAGTTCTCGTTGATCAGCGTCCAGCAAAAGATCGAGGGATGGTTTCCGTCGCGATCGATAAGGCCCTTCAGCGTGAGTTCCTTGCGCTCTCGCGAGAGTTCGGTCGAATCCCCGGCGTTCGGCAGTTCCGCCCAAATTAGCAGGCCAAGGCGATCAGCAACCTCATAATAGCGCGGATCCGGCACTTTAATGTGGCAGCGCAGGGCGTTCAGCCCGAGCTGCTTCGCCTTGCAAAATCTGTCCTCGAGAAATTCGACGGAGGGCAGAGTGCAGATCGTGTCGGGATAGTAGTCCTGATCGAGAGCGGCGCGCAGATAGAAGGGCTTGCCGTTGAGATACAATTTTCCGTCGCGGGTTTCGACGCTGCGAAAACCAAATGTCGTCTCGGTTTGGTCGACGATGACGTCTTCGCGCATCATCGAGACTTGCAGACGGTAGAGATAGGGGCTGTCAGGCGACCAGCAGTGAGGCGCAGGCACAAACGAATAAACGATGGCGTTCTCGACGCCGGGCGCCAGCTTGGCGCAAGACCGCGCCACGACGTTATCTTCTGCGTCAAAGACCGTAATCATCACCTCGGCGGCGTCGGTGAGCGGGCTCTCGAAGCGCACATGCGCCGAGATCTCTCCGCTGGCCAGCGATGAACGCACGCGCACCGTCGTTACGTGATCGGCGATCCGCCGTTCGAGATACACGGACTGCCATATCCCGGAGAGTGGGCCGTACCAGCTCTGCTTGCCGAACGGCATTTCAGCGAATGGCGTCGTAGGGAATTCGAACGGATCGTCGGTGGGGCTTTCCACCTTCACCTTTATCTCGGCCTTTCCGTTGACGATCCGATCCGTGATGTCGAAATGAAACGGCAGGAAGCCGCCCACGTGGCTGCCGACGAATGCGCCGTTAACAAACACATGGGTGATATGGAAAACCGCGCCGAAATGCAGAAAGACGCGCTGCTCTAGCCATTCTTCCGGAATCTCGACGTCTCGGCGATAGACAGCGACGCCGCCGCGCATGCGCAGATCGGCGAATTGGGCTTGCCAAGGGCTGGGGACAAGAATCGTCCGGCTCTCGGCCGGCTTGGCGCCATAGCCGAGATATTTAAAGTCCCACAACCCGTCCAGGGATATGCGCGCTGCGCTCACCTAACCTCACCTCGACCAAAAGTGCCGGCGCCGGAGCATCGATGCGTTGGTCGAATATAACAATGAGCGATCCACAGACGATTTTCTACATAGCGAACGCCAAAACGCGCAGTATTTTTATTCACGACTCAAGCTTAGCCGGACTGCGCAGCGCCGCTGAATTTAGCGCATCGCCTTCTTGACTCGACTATTCGGCGGCAACTGAGGCTGTCGCGAAGGCCGCGCTGTTACGAGCCGGGATCTCCTTATTGATCCGTCGGAACGTTGCGAGCGCCTGTCCGACGACCTGATCCATATTGTAGTAGCGATAGGTCGCAAGCCGGCCAACAAACCAGACATTTTGCTGCGCGATCGCAAGCTTTTCGTAGCGCTTGTAAATTTCCGCATTTTCCGGGCGCGGCACGGGATAATAGGGATCGCCTGCATCGCTGGGGAACTCATAGGTCAAGCTTGTCTTAGGATGTTCCTGACCCGTGAGATGCTTATATTCCGTCACCCGCGTATAGGCTTCGGTCTGCGGATAATTGACGACGGCCACGGGTTGATGCTGCCGCTTATCGAGCGTGACATGTTCAAAGCGCAGAGACCGATAGGGCAGCTTGCCGAAGCGGAAGTTGAAATATTCATCGATCGGCCCGGTGAAGATCAGTCGCCGATAGAAGACTTCGTTGCGCAGCTCCTCGAAATCGGTCTGCAGCATGACATTGATGTTGGGGTGGTCCACCATTCGTTCGAACATGCGCGTATAGCCGTGCAGCGGCATGAACTGGTATTCATCGCCAAAATAGCGGTCGTCGCGATTGAGGCGCGTGGGGACCCGCGCCGTGACGGATTTGTCCAGCTGCGACGGCTCTACGCCCCACTGCTTTTTGGTGTAGCCGCGAAAGAATTTCTCGTAGAGTTCTCGCCCCACCGTGCTGACGACGACATCCTCGGACGTTTTGATCTCCTCACAATGTTCCGCGCGGCTCGCGAACCACTGCGCAAGTTGGTTGGAATCTAAGGAGAGACCATAGAGGCGATTCACGGTGTCCAAGTTGATCGGGATCGGCACGAGCATGCCGTCCACGTTCGCCAGTACGCGGTGCTCGTACGGGCGCCAACGCGTGAACTGAGAAAGATGCTCGAAGACCGCTTCGGAATTGGTATGAAAGATATGCGGGCCGTATTGATGCATAAGCACGCCGGCGTCGTCGTAGCGGTCATACGCGTTCCCGCCAATGTGCGGCCGACGATCGATAAGAAGGACACGCTCGTCGCGCTGCGACGCGAGCCGTTCGGCCAGCACGCTTCCCGCGAAGCCCGCCCCGACGATAAGCCAGTCAAACAAGTTGCCCCTCCCGCGCTGATTTGGATTCGGCGCCGACGCTCGCGATGTGCAGCATCATCCTCGCCCAGGTTTTGTCCCACGACATTTCCGCAAGATGCGCATCGACCGCACTGAGCCAGTGCGCCTTCGGCCGCCTAAGCAACAGATCGATCTTGGCGACGAACTCTTCGGCGTTCGATGCGATTTCCACGTGCCCGGCCGCGCCGTAGGGGTTAACGACGTCGGTGATGGACGTTGAAACGACCGGCACGCCTGCAGCAAGAAACTCGGGCGTTTTCGTCGGGCTGATAAAGCGCGTCGCTTCATTCATCGCGAATGGCATGATTCCGACGTCCCATCCCGAAAGATAGTTCGGAAGCTCCCGGTACTGCTTGCACCCCAGCCAATGGATGTTTTCGGCGCGCGGCAGAGACTGCGGGCTGATCTTCGCGGTGGGACCGATCATCACCAATTGCCACTGCGGGCGCAGCGCCGCGATGCCGGCGACGATGTCCATATTCATGCGTTCATCGATGACGCCAAAGAATCCGATGCGGGGATGTGGAATCGCCCTTTGATCGTCGGGGTCAACGCTGCGCTCTCGCGCGCTCTTGAAGTGAGCGGTGTCGACGCTGCTGGGAAAAACGTGAATGTTGTCGTGTCGGTTACGTTTGGATTCGTACAGGCTCTGTCCGCCGACGAACATGAGATCGCATTTGGCCATCAGCTCTCGTTCGAGATCGAGAATCCCCTGCGGCGCTCCAGCGAACGCGGAAAGCTCATCCATATTGTCATAGATGCGCAGGTTGGGAGAGAGATGCCGGGTAAATTGAAGCGCCATGGGCGTATAGTACCAACCGACCCATTGCGAAGGCCGCACTTGCGCCAGCAAGCTGTCCACGACGCGGTGTTGCGCGTTCGTGATTTCGTCTGTTGTGAGACCTTCGGGAAGAACTGGCGTCACGACAACAACGCCGCAGGCTTCATCCCTTTGGATTTTTACGCCTGCATCATCTTGAGAAAAGATGGGCTCTTCGACGTAGAAGACGCCGAGATTTCTAGCTGCTCGACTGAGGAGATGTTGTGGTCGCTGATAAACGAAATTCCAACGAAGATGAGAGAAGCAAAACAGATGACTTGGAACTGACATCATGCCCCACCTCAAGCCTTGCCGATTTCTGTGCTTTTGGAGTTCCCTGAACAAACTCGCGTTCAGCAACTTTGTTCCGGCATTATGAACAGTTGGACAGGGTTGGCGGGGAACGGCGAGGACGAGGCGAGTGCGCCCCCGCGCCGGGCGTCTGTCGGAACAGCGTCTCTGCCGGCGCGTTTTAGGCGGACCGTACGAACGGCGGCTAGCGACGGCGGTTGGTTCGGGGCCGTTGGCGGTCATTTATGTGGGAATGGGCGTTAGGCTGGATCGCGCCAGCCGCAACAATGATCGCCGCGATGATGACGGCCGCCAACGCCGGCGCGCGCGTCACGGGCTGGGGCTTCGCCGTGTTTGCAATCGGCTCCGTCGCCTGGAGCTTGACGGCGACCTGCGCCCATCAGAGCAATCTCCTGCTCACCAACCTATTCCTTACAGGGATCAACTTGATTGGGGTGTGGCGGTGGTTAGGCAGGCAGGCCAGGCATGAGGACGGAAGCAACAACGCCGTGCGCAAGAGCAGCCAGGCGGGCAACGCGCCCACGCTTTTTTCCGCGTCGGCGGCCGTTGGCGCTAATGTCATAGACGCGAGCGGCGAAAAAATCGGCGTTATCGTTGATCTGACGTTGAAACGCGATCAGCGCGGTTTCGCCTATGTGGTCATCGCGCAATATGGAACGGGCGGGGTTGGCGAGACGTTGCGCGCCGTCGATCCGGCGCGCGTTGAATTCATGGGCGGTTTCGCGCACAGCAAAATGTCAAGGAAGGAACTCGACGCCCTATCGGCGCTTCAAGCCGACGATTGGCCGAGCGTCCTACCATCTGCGGGGGGCGCAAGACCCTGGTGCGCTGCATCGAAGCTGAACATGGCCGACGCTCATGCGCCGGCCATCATTCACCCGCCAAACTTCAGTCGCGCGGATAGCTGCCGCCCGAATTCCACATCGCGCCCAGCATGAATCCCGCAGCCACCGCCATGAGCACCGTCGTCGTTGGCTGACTGCGCGCCGACGTCTCAATGGCCTGCCGGAAGTTGCCGATCACATCGCCGGCGCGTCCGGCGACTTCGCTGCCCTTCTCCTGCACCGTCGATATCGCCGATCCGGCTTGCTCCATTGTCTGATTGATGCGTTGCCCGACTCTGTCGGCCGCCGCCATTGCTTTGTCGCCCATGACCGCAGCAGTTTCGCTGATTGGGCGCTCCGATTGTCGGATCCGCTCCAGTTCTGGCGTCGCCATTCTTGCCTCCATCCTCGAAATCATTCGAGCCTCGCCTTAACCCGCTGACGTCGTCGTTGTTCCAATTGCGGAAAAGCCAGGACATCGCAGGTCGCGATGGGGCTGACGCGTTCGGCAGACCTCTTTGTTGAGCCTTGGGCGTCGCTGTCCGCATGCCTTTCAGCGGAACGCCTACGGCGGCTTGATTTGAATGATTTACGCTTTATTTCCAAAAAAGTGCTTGCGTTTAGCTGGCGCGTCATACGCATTTCGCGTCGCATGTTAGCGAGCCGGTGAGGAAGAACTCGGGATGGCGAACACGACGATGTGGCGAGTAGACGACGTCGGGGATTGTGCGATCGAAGACTTAGACCTCTCTATACAGGCTCGCCGGAATTGCGGGACGAGCGAGCTCTACGGCGAAGCGATCCGATGCGGGGAGGGAGTCGCATCCTCGACGGGCGGACTGGTCGTGGAAACCGGCGCACACACGGGGCGATCGCCGAACGACAAGTTTATCGTCTGCAACGCTTTGACCGAACCGACGATCTGGTGGGACAACAATCTCTCGATGACGCCAGAGCAATTTGGCCGGCTGCGTCAAGACATGCTGACGCACGCGCGTCGAATGACGCTCTTCGCTCAGGATCTCTATGCCTGCGCGGCGCCAGCGCATCGGCTAAATATTCGTCTTTTGACAGAATACGCTTGGCATTCGCTCTTTGCGCGGCATCTCTTCACTCCGGTTGAGAGCGCGAGAGGTTTCGAGCCGCAACTAACGGTTCTGGACTTGCCTTCGTTCCAGGCTGACCCCTCACGCCACGGTTGCCGCTCCGGCACGGTGATCGCTATGGACTTGTCGAGAGGCGTCGTGCTCATCGGCGGCACCCAATATGCGGGAGAGATCAAGAAGTCGATCTTCACCTATCTCAACTATGTTCTGCCCGCGAAAGGCGTGCTGCCGATGCATTGCGCCGTCAATGACGGCGAGGGCGGATCAGCGGTGTTCTTCGGGCTTTCTGGGACAGGCAAGACGACGCTTTCCGCCGATCCGACGCGCAGCCTGATTGGCGACGACGAGCATGGGTGGGACGAGAGCGGTCTCTTCAACTTCGAAGGCGGCTGCTACGCCAAGGCGATCCGGCTCGCGCAACACTCCGAGCCCGATATCTACGCCGCGTCTCATCGTCGGGGCGCGATCCTCGAGAATGTGTCGTACGATCACGGCGCCGGTCGGTTCGACTTCGACGACGATTCGAAAACCGAAAACACGCGGATCGCTTATCCGCTCGACTTCATCTCCAATGCTTCGAAGACGCGTCGCGCGAGCCATCCCCGGAACATCGTGATGCTGACCTGCGACGCCTTTGGCGTGCTGCCGCCGATCGCGCGTCTGACGCCCGCGCAGGCGATGTATCATTTTCTGTCCGGCTACACCGCAAAGGTCGCGGGAACCGAGCGCGGCGTCAAAGAGCCCCAGGCGACGTTCTCCGCATGCTTTGGCGCGCCCTTCATGCCGCGCCGGCCAACGGAATACGCCGACCTGCTGCGCGAATTCATCTGTTCCAGCGAAGCGAACTGCTGGCTGGTGAACACCGGTTGGTCGGGCGGACCCTATGGGATCGGACGTCGGATGCCGATCGCGGCGACGCGCGCCTTACTTCAGGGCGCGCTTGACGGCTCCCTCGCGCAATCCGACTTCCGGATGGATCCATCCTTTGGTCTGTGCGCGCCGACGTCTGCGCTGGGCGTCGACTCGAAAATGCTGGATCCTGTCCAGACGTGGTCCTCGCGCGAAGAATTTAGCCAGATGGCGAAAAGGCTGATCGGAATGTTCGAGGCCAACTTCAGCCGGTTCGCCCCCTTCGTCGACCAGCAGGTGCTCGACGCCCAGCCGGGCGTCGTCGGATAGTCAGCAAGCGCCTCGCGCCAAACAGGGCCGCGCAAGCGCGCGCCAACTTGAAACCTCGCCGATTCGTGAAATATAGGCTCTATCTTGGTGCGCCGTCGGAGGATGCGCATGCGCCATTGGACGCCTACTTTTGACTTCGATCTTGGCGACGTGGCCGACCGCGTGCGCAGCGCGACCGAAGCCTTCGCGACGGCGGAAATTGCCCCGCAGGCGCAGCAGATCGATGCGCAAAACGCTTTTCCTCCGGATCTCTGGCCCAAGCTCGGCGCGCTCGGCGCGCTGGGTCTGACCGTGCATGAGCAATATGGCGGCGCGGGCATGGGTTATCTGGAACATGTGCTGGCGATGGAGGAAATCAGCCGCGCCTCGGCGTCGGTCGGATTGTCCTACGGCGCCCATTCCAACCTCTGCGTCAATCAGATCCATCGTAACGGCTCGGACGAACAGAAGCGGCGGTATCTACCGAATCTCGTCTCTGGACGCCACGTCGGCGCGCTGGCGATGTCGGAGCCTGGCGCGGGCTCCGACGTCACCGACATGCGGCTTAGCGCGGTGAAGCGCGGCGATCGTTATGTCCTGAACGGAAGCAAGATGTGGGTGACGAACGGTCCCGACGCCGATGTCGTGATCGTTTACGCCAAAACGGATCCGGGAGCCGGCCCGCATGGCATAACCGCCTTCATAGTCGAGCGCGTCTTTGCCGGATTTTCATCAAGCGCGAAGCTCGACAAGCTTGGCATGCGCGGCTCGAACACCTGCGAACTCGTATTCGAGGACTGCGAGGTTCCCGAAGAAAACGTGCTCGGCCTCCCCGAGCGCGGAGTCACTGTGCTGATGAGCGGCCTGGATTACGAGCGCGCGGTGCTTGCGGGCGGTCCGCTTGGAATCATGCAGGCCTGCATGGATGTCGTGCTTCCCTATGTGCACGAGCGCAAGCAATTTGGACAGCCGATCGGCGAGTTCGAGCTTATGCAGGGCAAGCTCGCTGACATGTATACGGCGGTCACAGCCACGCGCGCCTATGTCTATGCGGTCGCCAAGGCCTGCGATCGCGGCCGTGTGACGAGGAAGGATGCCGCGAGCGCGATACTTTTCGCCGCTGAACGCGCGACATGGATGGCGCTTGAATCCATTCAGTGCCTCGGCGGCAACGGCTATATGAACGAATATCCGACGGGAAGATTATTGCGCGACGCCAAGCTTTACGAGATTGGCGCGGGAACAAGCGAAATCCGCCGCATGTTGATTGGGCGCGAACTCTTTCAGGAGACAGCCTGACTTTGGATTAGAGATATGCCCCGCCTTGATAGCCTTGTTAATCCGAAAGACGCCGATTACACGAATAATCACCAAGCGATGGTTGATCGCGTCGCCGAGCTGAAGCGGATCGCGGCGGATATTCGAGTGGGTGGCGGCGAGCAAGCGCGTAAGCGGCATCTCGCGCGCGGCAAAATGCTCGCGCGTCAGCGCGTCGACGCGCTTGTCGATCCCTTCTCGCCCTTTCTCGAAATCGCGCCATTCGCCGCCTACGGCATGTATGACGGGCGTGTCGCAGCGGCCGGAGTCGTCGCCGGCATAGGGCGGGTGCGCGGCCGCGAATGCATGATCGTGGCCAATGACGCCACGGTCAAAGGCGGCGTCTATTTTCCGCTGACCGTGAAGAAGCATCTTCGCGCGCAAGAGATCGCCGCGCAGAACAACTTGCCCTGTCTCTATCTCGTCGACTCAGGCGGCGCCAATCTGACGAGCCAGGAGGATGTTTTTCCCGACCGCGATCATTTTGGCCGGATCTTTTACAATCAGGCCACGATGTCTTCACGCGGCATTGCGCAGATCGCCGTCGTCATGGGTTCGTGCACCGCCGGCGGCGCCTATGTTCCGGCGATGAGCGATGAAACGATTATCGTGCGCAACGAAGGCGCGATATTCCTGGCGGGTCCGCCTCTCGTCAAAGCGGCGACGGGCGAAGTTGTGACCGCCGAGGAGCTCGGCGGCGCCGACGTTCACTGCCGCCGGTCCGGCGTTGCCGATCATTGCGCCGAGAATGACGCGCATGCCCTGCAGATCGCGCGGGAGATCGTCGGCAATCTCGGACCTTGCGGCGCCATCACAGTGCCGGTGAGCAGGCCTGCGGAGCCTTGCTACGATCCCGCCGAGATTTACAGTCTGCTGCCGCAGGACCCCCGCAAGCAGTTCGACATCCGGGAGGTGATCGCGCGCCTTGTCGACGCCAGCGAATTCGAAGAATTCCGCAAGCTGTATGGCCCGACGCTGGTGACAGGCTTCGCGCACATCTACGGTTATCCTGTCGGGATCGTCGCCAACAATGGCGTCTTGTTTCCCGAGAGCGCGCAAAAGGGCGCGCATTTCATCGAGCTTTGCGCGCGACGAAAAATACCGCTGCTTTTTTTGCACAATACGACGGGCTTCATGGTCGGGGCGAAGTACGAAAGCGCCGGGGTCGCCAAGGAGGGAGCCAAAATGGTGACGGCCGTCGCCACGGCCGCGGTGCCGAAGCTCTCGATCATCGTCGGCGGGAGTTTCGGCGCCGGCAACTACGCCATGTGCGGACGCGCCTACGCGCCGCGATTTTTATGGATGTGGCCGGGCGCGCGCATCGGCGTCATGGGCGGGGAGCAGGCCGCGAGCGTGTTGACGCGCGTCAAGCGCGAGGCCATGGAGAAACAGCGCAAGGCTTTCTCGGAAGAAGAGGAAGAGGACTTCGCGCGCCCGATTCGTGAGCAATATGAGCGGCAGAGCCTGCCGCTCTATTCCAGCGCCCGACTTTGGGACGACGGCGTCATCGACCCGCTCGACACGAGACGGATTGTCGGTTTGGCGTTATCCTTCGCGCTGAAGGCGCCGATCGAAGAAACGCGCTTTGGCCTGTTTCGCATGTGAGTCATGTTCTATGACGACTTTGCTGCAATCGGTTGACGCGAATGGCGTCGCGACTTTGACGCTGAACCGTCCAGACAAGCGCAATGCGCTCGACTATGAGCTTATTGGCTCTTTGAAGGAAGCGCTTGTAGGATTGGATGCGCGAGCCGACGTCCGCATCATTACGCTAGAAGGCGCGGGAGACTATTTTTGCGCCGGCGGCGACATCGGCTCGATGATCCTCGTCACGCAGCGTTCATCGAGCGCCAATGAGCAGGACGCTTTGGCGCTTGCCCGAATGCTGCACGCTTTGGACACGGTGTCGAAGCCGACGATCGCCTTGGCCAAGGGCGTCGTCGTTGGCGGAGGCGTCGGCCTGCTTGCGTGTTGCGATATCGTCATCGCCGCCGCCGACGCGTCATTCTCGCTCAATGAGGTGCGGCTGGGCTTGCTTCCGGCGATCGTTGCGCCCTTTCTCATCCGGGCCATAGGCCTGCGCCAACTGCGCCGATATGCTTTGACGGCGGAGCGGTTTTCCGCCGCCGAGGCGCAGATGTTGGGTCTCGTCCACCGTGTGGCGCCAAGGCTGGAGGTCAATTTGGCGCATGCGGCGATCGTCGCGGACCTCTTGCGCGGCGCGCCGGGCGCGCAGGCGGATGTGAAGAGCTTCTTCGCGGAATGCCACGGCCACGGCGTGGACGCAGAACTCTTGCGCGAGGCCGCGCATCGACTCGCCGCAAGGCGATCGAGCGCGGAGGCGCAGGAAGGTCTTTCCGCCTTTCTTGAAAAGCGAGCGCCACTCTGGATCGCGGCCGATTGAGATGATGCGCAAGCTCCTCATCGCGAACCGCGGCGAGATCGCTTGCCGAATCATGCGAACCGCGAAAAGATTGGGCGTCACGTCGGTCGCCGTCTATTCCGACGTCGACGCGCAGGCGCTGCACGTCGAACTGGCGGATGAAGCCTATCTACTCGGACCCGCGCCGGCGCGCGACAGCTATCTGTCGATTGGGAAGATCATCGAAATTGCGCATCGTTCCGGGTCGGACGCCATACATCCGGGCTATGGTTTCCTGGCCGAGAATGCGGACTTCGCCGAAGCCTGTGCGGCGAACGGTCTGATCTTCGTCGGGCCTCCGCCCCACGCGATGCGGCTTCTTGGCTCCAAGAGCGAGGCCAAGGCCGCGATGATGCGGGCAGGGGTGCCTGTGGCGCCGGGTTCTTCCGGGGGCGAAGACGCTGAACTGTTCGAAGCGGCGCGCGGCATCGGCCTTCCATTGCTCGTGAAGGCGTCCGCCGGCGGCGGCGGCAGGGGCATGCGCATCGTGCGCGCGCCTGAGGAGTTGTCCGCGGCGATCGAAAGCGCGCGGCGCGAAGCGGGCGCCGCCTTCGGCGATGACACGCTGTTCATCGAGAAATATTTCTCCGGCTACAAGCACGTCGAAATCCAGATATTCGCAGATTCGCTCGGCGGCGTCGTTTCTTTCCTTGAGCGCGACTGTTCGATGCAGCGCCGCCACCAAAAGATCATTGAAGAGACGCCTGCCCCTGGTCTGACGCCCTCGTTGCGAGAGCAGATGAGCGACGCGGCGATCCGCGCCGCCCGAGCCGCTGGCTACGCCGGCGCAGGCACGGTCGAATTTCTCGTCGGAGAAGACCACTTCTATTTTCTCGAGATGAACACGCGGCTTCAGGTCGAACATCCCGTCACCGAGCTGGTCTCGAAGCAGGACCTCGTCGAATGGCAGTTGCGCGTCGCCTGTGGCGCGCCGCTCCCCTTGACGCAGAAGGACCTGAGGATGAGCGGCTGCGCGATCGAAGCGCGGATCTGCGCGGAAGATCCCGCGCGCGGGTTCATGCCTTCGGTTGGCGAGATCGCCCATTTTCACGCGCCGCGGGAAACGCCCTTCTTGCGCATCGACTCGGGCGTGCGCGCCGGGGATCGCGTCACGCCCTATTATGATTCGCTGTTAGCGAAACTCATCGTCTTCGGCGAAAGTCGCGAGCAGGCGTTGCGTCGCCTGCAAGGGGGACTAGACGCGGTCGAGATCGTCGGCGTCGCCACAAATCTCGATCTGCTGCGGGCGATCTCCAAGAGCGACGAAATGGCGGCCGGCGATTACGACACGGAATATGTCGGGAACAATATCGCGATGCTGACGCGCCCCGCTGCGCCGAGCATGGATTCGGATCGCGTCCTTCTTGCGGCGGCGAGCGCGGTCTTCCTGGCCAACGCTCGGTGCGCGGCGCTTGATGCGAGTCGAGCGGTCGGCGACGAGTGGTCGCCCTGGGCCGAAACGGACGCATGGCGGCTCTATGAGCGCGCCAATCATGAACTCAGGGTTACGCTGGCGGGCCGGACGCTTGCTGCACAAATCATGCGTCCGCAGGACGGCGGCTTCCTGCTGAGCTTTGGCGACGCCGTCACGGCGGTGGAAGTTCAAAGCGTCGGCGATCGCCTCTCGCTGCTTGTGGACGGGGTTAAGCACGAGGTCTCAACAGTCGCCTTGGATGACGGCGTCGTCGTCATTCTCGGCGGCAGGAACTATGTCATCCACTGGGTGGAAGCGGCGAGCTCATCGCAAGGCGAAGGACCATCGAACGAGCGCGTGCTGGCGCCGATGCCGGCGACCGTCACGCGAGTCGCGGTGAAGTCGGGCGACGCTGTCAGCAAGGGCGAGACCCTCGTGGTTCTGGAGGCGATGAAAATGGAGATCGCTCTTGCTGCGCCGCATGACGGCGTGGTGGACAGCGTCGCCTGCGAAGTGGGCGACATGGCGATCGAGGGCGCCGAACTCGTCACGATCCTGCGAAAGGACGTGGCATGAGCCTTCCTGCGCGCGTTAGCATCGTTGAAGTCGGTCCTCGCGACGGCCTGCAGAACGAGAAGGTGACGCTGTCGCCGCAGATCCGCGCGGAACTCATCAGCCGCCTTGCGGCCGCGGGACTTTCGCGCATCGAAGCCGGAAGTTTCGTTTCCCCTACGGCCGTGCCGCAGATGGCGCACACGGATGAGACTCTTGCGCTTGCGCCAAGGCAAAATCTGCGGCTGAGCGTGCTGGTTCCAAACCTGCGCGGACTCGCGGCGGCGCTTGCGGCCGGGGCGGACGAGATCGCCGTGTTCGCTGCGGCGTCGGAGACGTTTTCAAAACGCAATATCGATTGCTCGATCGAGGAAAGTCTAACGCGATATGCCAAAGTCGTCGTGGAAGCCCGGCGATACGGCGTCATGGCCCGCGGCTATATTTCCTGCGTCTTAGGCTGCCCTTATGAAGGCGAGGTCGATAGCGGCCGAGTGGCGTCGATAGCCGGCGCGCTCCTCGATATGGGATGCTTCGAGGTCTCGCTCGGCGATACGATCGGCGTCGGCGCGCCGCTGCAAGCCCGTCGACTGGTCGAACGGGTGGCGCGCGTCGCGCCGCTCGACAAGATCGCGGTGCATTTTCACGACACCTACGGACAGGCGCTCGCCAACATCTTCGCCTGTCTCGAAGTCGGCGTCAGCGTCGTCGACAGTTCGGTCGCCGGCCTTGGCGGATGTCCTTTCGCGCCCGGCGCCGCCGGAAATGTCGCGACCGAGGATGTCGTCTACATGCTTCAGCGAATGGACGTCGAAACTGGCGTGTCGCTCGACCGCCTTTTGGAGGCGGGGGCTTTCGCCTGCCGCGAATTGAAGCGCGCGTCGGCGAGCCGCGTGGCGCAGGCCTACGCCGCCAAGTGCGGCGGTCGGGCCGAGACGCCTTTGGGAGGCTGACTTGCCAAAAAGCTTCGCCGCGACAGATTAACTTCAACAATTGCGGTGAATGGCCGAATGTCGTCCTATTTCGAATTGAGCGCCGAGCAAGAAGCCATTCGTGAAATGGCGCGAGACTTCGGACGCGATCGCCTTGCGCCCTTTGCTCTCGATTGGGACCGCGAGCATGTCTTCCCGGTCGACACGCTGCGCGAAGCGGCGGCGCTCGGCATGGCGGCGATCTTTGTGCGAGAGGCGTCCGGCGGCGCCGGGCTGACGCGATTGGATGGCGTGCTGATCTTCGAGGCGCTCGCAATGGGTTGTCCCACGATCGCCGCTTATCTCTCGATTCACAATATGTGCGCGGGCCTGATCGACGCTTTCGGAACCGAGCGCCAGATCGACGCATGGCTGCCAAGGCTCGCGACGATGGAGGTTCTCTCGAGCTACTGCCTGACGGAATCGGGCAGCGGTTCGGACGCTGCGGCGCTACGCACGCAGGCACGGCGCGCCGGCGATCATTATGTCTTGAATGGCGCGAAACAGTTTATCTCGGGCGCCGGCGCGGGCGGCGCCGACCATCTCTATGTGGTCATGGCGCGCACCGGGGAGCCCGGGCCGCAGGGCATATCCGCCTTTGTCGTGGAAGGCGGAACGCCGGGCCTGAGTTTTGGCGCGCTCGAGCGAAAAATGGGATGGAACGCGCAGCCGACACGGGCCGTCATCTTCGATGACTGCCGCGTGCCGGCCGCAAATCTCATCGGACGCGAGGGCGACGGATTCAAGATCGCCATGGCGGCGCTCGACGGCGGGCGCCTGAACATCGCCGCCTGTTCGCTTGGCGGGGCCCAATCGGCCTTCGACCATAGTCTTCGCTACATGGCGAGCCGCAAGGCGTTCGGACGCATGCTCGACGAATTCCAGGCGCTGCAGTTTCGGCTTGCGGATATGGCCACGCAGCTTGAAGTCTCGCGCACATTCCTTTGGCGCGCGGCGGCGGCGCTTGACGCCAAGGCGCCCGGCGCCACGGCGCTATGCGCGATGGCCAAGCGCGTCGTGACCGACGCCGGCTTCACGGTCGCCAATGAGGCGCTGCAGTTGCATGGCGGCTATGGATACTTAAGCGAATATGGAGTCGAAAAGATCGTTCGCGACCTTCGCGTCCATCAGATTCTCGAAGGAACGAATGAAATCATGCGCGTCATCATCGCGCGCTCGCTGCTGAAGTGAGCTGATGGATCTCATTGCTTCGCGAGAGGGCCGTCTCGGACGCATCCTCCTCAATAGACCACCGGCGCTCAACACGCTGACGCTGCCGATGGTGCGCGAGTTCCGGCGCGCGCTTGACGACTTCGGGACCGATCCCGGCGTCAGCGCCGTGCTCGTCACAGGCGCCGGCGATCGCGGTCTGTGCGCCGGCGGCGACGTGAGGCGTCTCTACGAGCTGGAGCCCTCACAAAAGCGGCTTTTCGCCGATTTTTGGCGCGAGGAATATGAGCTGAACGCCCGCATCGCCTCCTTTCCCAAACCCTATGTCGTGATCATGGATGGCATCGTGATGGGCGGCGGCGTCGGCATATCTGCGCATGGCAACCGGAGAGTGGTTACGGAGCGAAGCCGCGTCGCGATGCCGGAGGTCGGCATCGGATTCTTTCCTGATGTGGGCGCGACCTGGCTTCTTTCGAGGGCGCACGAGGTCGGCGCCTATCTGGCGCTTTCGGCGACGTCGGTGGCGGCGGCGGACGCGATAGAGGCCGGTCTTGCGGATGTTCTAATTCATGCGGAGGACGTTGAGCCGCTGATTGGCGGGCTCGCCACGATAGGAGCCGCCGAAGACGTCGATGTTGCGTTGCGGCGCCTCACCCGCCACCCAGGGAACGGCCGGCTCTCGCTGCACAGGCCGTTGCTCGCTGCAGCGACGGCGCATGAGAGCGTCGCAGACGTGGTCGCCGCCTTCGAGCGCGAGGGGTCGGAATTCTCCTTGCGCGCGGCGGAGGACATCAGGGCGAAGTCGCCGACGGCGCTGAAAGTGACGCGCGCATTGCTGCTGCGCGCCGCGAGAGCGCCTGACGTCGAGACGTGTCTGACGAATGAATTCAAGGCGGCGTGCCGCATGCTGGCGACCCACGATCTTTATGAAGGCATCCGCGCCGCGATCATCGATAAGGACCGGCGCCCGAGTTGGTCGCCGGACAGGCTGGACGCTGTGAGCGACGAAACCGTCGAAGACATTCTCGCCGGGGACGACACGCCTCTCCCGGCGTTCAAAAGCTGGGATTCAACCCCATATTTTGCTTGGAGGGGCTAGCTCGCCAGCCGATGAGGAGATTGTCATGAGCGCTGCCGCACCGGTCGCCATCGTCGGCGCCGCGCGCACCCCGATCGGCGGATTTCTTGGGGAGTTGAAGGACGTTTCCGCGCCGCAGCTCGGCGCGCACGCCATCGAGGCGGCCGTGAGCCGCGCCGGCCTGACGCCGAACGACATAGATGAAGTGGTCATGGGCTGCGTCCTTTCCGCGGGCCTTGGGCAGGCCCCGGCGCGGCAGGCGGCGCTTGGCGCCGGGCTGCCGGAGACGACGGGCGCCGTCACCATTAACAAGATGTGCGGCTCTGGAATGAAGGCGGTGATGCTCGCGAGCGACCAACTCGCCGTTGGAGGCGCGCGGGTCGCGGTCGCCGGCGGCATGGAGAGCATGAGCAACGCGCCTTATCTGCTCGATCGCGCGCGCACCGGTTATCGAATGGGACACCGCAAGGTCCTCGACCACATGTTTCTGGATGGGCTGGAGGACGCCTACGAAAAGGGTCGGCTGATGGGCTCCTTCGCGGAGGATTGCGCGACCGAGTATCAATTTACCCGCGAGATGCAGGACCAATATGCGGCGACCTCGCTGGCGCGCGCGCAACGCGCCACAAGCGACGACTCTTTCGCGCAGGAGATCGCGCCAATAACGCTTGGCAAAGGCGCCAACGCGCGAGTCATCGCCAGCGACGAGCTGCCCGGCAAAGCCAAGGCGCAGGATATCGCCCGCCTCAAACCCGCCTTCAGGGAGGACGGCACGATCACCGCCGCCAACGCCAGCGCGATATCGGACGGCGCGGCGGCGCTCGCCCTGATGCGCGTCGACGAGGCCGAGCGCGCCGGCGCGACGCCGCTCGCCATCATTCGCGATTACGTCACCGTCGCGGGCGCGCCGAGCCGCTTTTCCGTCATGCCGATCGAAGCGATCCGCAAACTCCTGGACCGGGTGGGCTGGGCGGCGAACGACGTCGACCTCTTTGAGATCAATGAAGCATTCGCCGTCGTCGCCATGGCGGCGATGCGCGAACTGGACTTGCCGCATGAGAAGGTCAATGTCCGCGGCGGCGCCTGCGCCCTTGGCCATCCGATCGGCGCGTCGGGCGCACGAATCATCGTCACGCTTCTCGCCGCTCTGGAAGCTAAAGGCCTAAAAAGGGGCGTGGCGGCGCTCTGCATCGGCGGCGGAGAAGCGACCGCGATGGCGATCGAGCGGCCGGGCTAGCCCCAGCGCCTCGGTTGCATGATCTTGCGCAGCCGGTCGGTCGAAAGGTCCATCGCGGCGTCGACAGGAGAAACCGCTTAGGGGGCGAAGGGCGCTGCTTCGCCGCCAACGACTTTCTTTGCTCGCCCGTCGCCGGCGTCGGCGATTCGCGCCCCGCGCCAATTTGCAGTCGAGCATGTCGACATTGTCCGCGCGCAGCGCATCGGGGCGCGCGGCCGAAATCAGTCAAGCCCGCAGCCGAGCCTCTTTTCCTGCGCTGCGGCGCCGGGAAATCGCCAAAAAAAATGTCGCAGAGCCGTGACCTCGCGTATCGCCGCGCTACTTCGCTCATCAGGAGCGGGGCGATGGGAAACATTGAGATGGGCTTCGATCTCCATATGGATCTTGTTCAGCTGTTGTCGCCGAGCGGCGAGATCAGCAAGGCGGCCAGCAAGTCGGCGAAGGACATCGAGCGACTGGTCCGATTCTATCGCGCGATGACGCGAACCAGAATCTTCGACAACAAGGCGATCAGTCTTCAACGCACCGGTCAGCTGGGCACGTTCGCATCGGCGCTCGGCCAGGAAGCGATCGGCGTCGGGGCGGCCGCGGCGATGGAAGAACGCGACGTGCTCGTGCCGTCCTATCGAGATCATGCGGCGCAATTCTATCGCGGCATGGCGATGTCCGAATGTCTGCTCTATTGGGGCGGCGACGAGCGCGGCAGCGATTTCAAAAATGCGCGCGGCGACTTTCCAAACTGCGTCCCCGTCGCCACGCAAGCCCCGCAGGCGGTCGGCGCGGCTTACGCGTTGATGGCGCGGAAGGAGGACCGCGTCGTCGTCACGTTCATCGGCGACGGCGGCACCTCCAATGGCGCTTTTTACGAAGCGCTGAACATGGCGGGAGTTTGGAAAACGCCTGTCGTGTTCATCATCAACAATAATGGCTGGGCGATATCGACGCCGCGCGAACTGGAGAGCGCGGCGGAGACTCTCGCGCAAAAGGGTGTCGCCGCCGGCGTTGAGGGGCGCCAGGTCGACGGCAATGACGTCATCGCGGTCCATGAAGTGGTGCGCCGGGCGATCGACAAGGCGCGAGCGGGCGGCGGACCGACGCTGATCGAAGCGCTCACCTATCGGCTCGGCGATCATACCACCGCCGACGACGCATCGCGCTATCGCGATCCCGAAATCGTGCGCGCGCAGTGGACGCGCGAGCCGATCGCTCGACTGCGCGCCTACCTCGTGAGCGAAGGCGCGTGGTCGAAAGAGCAAGAGGCGGAGCTTCATAAAGAATGTGCGGAAGAGGTCGATCGCGAGGTTGCGGCCTATTTGAACGCCTCGCCGCTCAACTCCGACGCCATGTTCGAGCATCTCTACGCAAAGCTCCCGGATACCCTGCAGTGGCAGCGCGAGGAAGCGCGCCGATTTGCCCAGCGCAGCGCAAACGGCAACGGAAACGGTCATGTCTGAAATCACTCTTGTCGAAGCGGTCAATCTCGCGCTGGCGCGCGCAATGAGCGAAGACAAGGACGTCCTCCTGCTTGGCGAGGACATCGGCGTCAATGGCGGCGTGTTCCGCGCCACCAACGGCTTGCAGGCGCGCTTCGGGCGCGAGCGGGTCATCGACACGCCCTTGGCGGAAGGCGGCATCGCCGGCGTTGCGGTCGGCATGGCGGCGATGGGGCTGAAGCCCGTCGCCGAGATCCAGTTTTCCGGTTTTATCTATCCGGCGATCGACCAGATCATCAATCACGCGTCTCGCATGCGCAATCGCACGCGCGGGCGGCTGACCTGTCCCATGGTGCTTCGCTCGCCTTGCGGCGCCGGCATTCACGCGCCCGAGCATCATTCCGAAAGTCCGGAGGCGATGTTCGCCCACATGCCGGGGCTTCGCGTCGTCGCGCCCTCATCCCCCGCCCGAGCCTACGGGCTGCTTCTGGCGTCGGTGCGTGATCCCGATCCGGTGATCTTTCTCGAGCCCACGCGCCTCTATCGTCTCTTCCGTCAGGAGGTCGAGGACGACGGCGTGGAGCTACCGCTCGACGCCTGTTTCATCCTGCGCGAAGGCGCCGACGCGACGGTCGTCACCTGGGGCGCGATGGTGCCCGAAACGCTCGCCGCCGCCGAAAAGCTCGAAGAAGAGGGCGTGATGATCGAAGTGATCGACGTCGCCACTCTGAAGCCTCTCGACGTGGAAACGATCCTGCGATCCGTCGAAAAGACCGGACGCTGCGTCATCGTTCACGAGGCGCCGCGCACGGCGGGCTTTGGCGCCGAGGTCGCCGCGGAAATCGCTGAGCGCGCGCTTTACTCGCTGTTGGCGCCCATCAAGCGGGTCACCGGCTATGACGTGGTCGTGCCGCTGGCGAAGTTGGAGAAGCAATATATTCCAAGCGTGGACCGCATCATCGACGGCGTTCGGCAAGTGATGGAGGCGTCATGAACATCTTTCGTCTTCCCGATCTCGGAGAGGGGTTGCAGGAGGCCGAACTCGTCGAATGGCGCGTCGCCGCCGGCGAGGACGTTAAAGTCGATCAGCCGCTCGTGGCGGTTGAAACCGCCAAGGCGGTCGTCGAAATCCCATCGCCTCAGGGAGGCCGCATCGAGCGGCTGTTCGCCTCCGCGGGTGACGTGATCCGCATCGGCGCGCCGCTGGTGGGTTTCGAGGGCGCGGGAGAGGACACGGGATCGGTAGTTGGGGCCGTTCAGCACGGCTCCGGGGTTGTCCGGGATCAGCCGATCTCAGTCGGCCACGTCGGCGGAGCGGTGCGGGCGACGCCTGCGGTAAGAGCGCTGGCGCGAAAACTGAACGTCGATCTCGCGATGGTGACGCCCTCCGGCGCGGACGGTCTGATCACCACGCAGGACATTGAGCGCGTCGCGCGCATTCTCAGCGAGACGGAAGCCGCCGAGCCGCTGCGGGGCGTGCGTCGCGCTATGGCCCACAACATGGCGCAGGCGCAGGCGGAAGTCGCGGCGGCCACGATCGTTGACGACGCCGATATCAATGCCTGGAGTCCTGGAAGCGATACGACTGTCCGCCTGATCCGCGCTCTTGCCCAGGCCTGCAAGGCGGAGCCTGCGCTCAACGCCTGGTTCGAGCCTCATGCCTTCGCGCGCCGCGTGATGAAGAAGATCGACCTTGGCGTCGCCGTGGATCTGTCGGAAGAGGGCCTGTTCGTGCCTGTCTTGCGGGACGTCGGCAACCGCGATGCGCAGGACTTGCGCAAGGGCCTCGACCGCATGCGCCAGGACGCGGCGGCGCGGCGAATCCCGCCCGAGGAGCTGCGCGGCGCGACCATTACGCTTTCGAATTTCGGAATGATCGCCGGGCGCTACGCCGCTCCGATCGTGCTGCCGCCGACGGTCGCGATCCTCGGCGCCGGCCGGATCAGAGACGAGGTGGTTGCTGTCGATGGCGCGCCCGCCGTGCATCGGATTTTGCCTCTGAGCCTGACCTTCGATCACCGCGTCGTCACCGGCGGCGAAGCAGGCCGCTTCCTGGGGGCTGTGATCGCCGATCTGACGCTCGCGTCCTAAAGTCTCATTCGGCGTCCGGCTGCGCCTCTGGACGCGCTTCGATGAAAGCAGGGTGCGCGGCGCAAGCCGCCTCGACGGCAAGGATGCGCGGGCAGGCCTCGAGGGAAACGTCGAAGCGGCGCGCGTTATAGACCTGCGGAATGAGGCATATGTCGGCAAGCGACGGCTCGGCGCCAAAGGCGAAAGGGGCGGGTGCGATGAGCGCCTCGACTGCTGTCAGGCCCTGTGCGATCCAGCGCTTGCGCCAGGCGGTGATCTGTTCGTCATTGGCGTTGAACGCTCCTTGCAGCGCCTCGATCACTCGCAAATTGGCGAGCGGATGAATCTCGCAGGCGATCGTCAACGCCGCCGCCCGCGCCTGCGCCGCCAGAACGGCGTCTCTTGGCAAGAGCGGCGGCTCAGGCTTCAGCTCGTCAAGATAATCGATGATCGCCAGCGACTGGGTGATGAGCGTTCCATCGTCGAGTTCCAGCGTCGGCACGATGCCTAGCGGGCTTTTGGCGCGATAGCCGGGATCACGCTGTTCGCCGTGCAAGAGATGGACGCGGCGGCGCTCCACGACGAGCCCCTTGAGCGCGATGGCGATCCGCACCCGATAGGCGGCCGACGAGCGATAATAGTCGTAAAGGATCATGGGCCTTTAACCGGATCGGGAACGCAATATTTAAATAGCAGGTCAGCCAAAGCTGTATATAGGGCCTGCTCATGGACTCGACGCTTGGCGGCGCTGGAACGCCCGCCGAAAACCCGATGGGAACAGACGGATTCGAATTTGTCGAATTCGCTCACCCCGATCCCGTGCAACTCGCCTCGCTGTTCGAGAAGATGGGCTTCGTCGCCGTCGCGCGTCATCGCTCCAAGGACGTGACGCTCTATCGGCAGGGGGACGTGAATTATGTGCTGAACGCGGAGCCTCACAGCTTCGCCGCCGAATTCCAGAAAGCGCACGGGCCGTCGGTGTGCTGCATCGGCTTCCGCGTCGTCGACGCCGCAAAGGCGATGCGCCGCGCCGTTTCGCTTGGCGCCAAGCCTGTCGCCTTCGGCGTTGGTCCGATGGAGCTGAACATTCCCGCCATCGAAGGCGTCGGCGGTTCGCTCATCTATCTTGTCGACCGTTATGGCGATCAGGGTTCGATCTGGGACATCGACTTTCGATGGATCGGAGAGCGCGATCCTAGTCCCCCAGGCGTGGGGCTGACCAACATCGACCATCTGACTCACAATGTTCGGCGCGGCCGCATGGACGCGCTCGCGGCATGGTATGAGCGCATCTTCAATTTCCGTGAGATTCGCTACTTCGACATCGAAGGCAAGATGACAGGCTTGCGCTCTCGCGCGATGACGAGCCCCTGCGGCAAGATTCGCATCCCGATCAACGAAAGCGCCGACGAAAAAAGCCAGATCGAGGAATTCTTGGACGCATACAGGGGCGAAGGGATTCAGCACATCGCCTGCGCGTGTCGGGATATTTATGAGACCGTTATCGCGATGCGCAACAACGGGCTTGATTTTATGCCGGCGCCGCCGGACGCCTATTACGAAGCCCTTGAGCATAGGCTGCCGGGGCACGGAGAGCCGACGCTGCGGCTTAAGGAGCTCGGTATTCTGATCGACGGACTGACGACGGGCGCCCGACGTCTGTTGCTGCAGATTTTCTCCAAGACGGTCATTGGACCCATCTTCTTCGAATTCATTCAGCGCAAGGGCGATGAAGGATTCGGCGAAGGAAATTTCCGGGCGCTATTTGAATCGATCGAAGAGGATCAGATCCGCCGTGGCGTTTTGAACCGGGCGACAGGCTAGGCAATGTCCCCCACGCGCTATTTGCACGGCTTCGGCAACGATTTCGAGAGCGAAGCTCTGCCCGGCGCGTTGCCGATGGGGCAGAACTCGCCGCAGCGGTGCCCTTACGGCCTTTACGCCGAACAATTGTCCGGCTCCGCATTCACCGCCCCGAACCATCTCAACCGACGGTCATGGCTCTACCGCATACGACCCTCCGTCCTGCATGTCCGCAACCCCCAGGATATCGAGCCGAGCCACTGGAAAACCGCGCCCTGCCGCGATGTTGAAGCGCCGCTCGGGCAGCTGCGCTGGGGCGCAAGCGACGTTGCCGACGATGCAGGCTCCTTCATCGAAGGAATCCGCACGATCGTGACGGCGGGCGATTGCAGCCTGAGAGTCGGCATGGCGGCGCATGTCTATCTCGCCGGACAGTCGATGTCCGACGACTATTTCTACGACGCCGACGGCGAGTTGCTGATTGTCCCGCAGGTCGGCGACCTGCGCATCTTCACCGAGTTCGGCCTCATCGAGTGCTCTCCCAGTGAGATATGCGTCGTTCCGCGCGGCGTGAAATTTCGGGTTGAGCTCTCGGCCGGCCCGTCTCGCGGCTATGTCTGTGAGAATTACGGCGCGCCGTTCACATTGCCCTATCGGGGCGTCATCGGCGCGAATGGACTCGCCAATCCGCGCGACTTCTTTTCGCCGACTGCCGCGTTCGAAGACAAGGAAAAGCCTTGCCGTCTGAGCGTCAAATGGGGCGGAAGTTTCTATCGCTGCGACATCGACCATTCGCCGCTTGACGTCGTCGCCTGGCATGGAAATTACGCGCCCTATAAATATGATCTGCGCAAATTCTGTCCCGTGGGCGCCTTGCTCTTCGATCATCCAGATCCATCAATATTTACGGTGCTGACTTCTCCTTCAGACGAAAGCGGCGTGGGCAACGTCGATTTCGCGATTTTTCCGCCGCGTTGGCAAGTCGCGGAACATACGTTCCGGCCTCCCTGGTATCATTTGAACATTATGAGCGAGTTCATGGGTTTGATTTACGGACGCTACGACGCAAAGCCGTCCGGCTTCGAGCCCGGCGGCATGTCGCTGCACAACGCGATGCTGCCGCATGGCCCGGACACGGAGGCTTTCGAACAGGCCTCTGAGGCGGACCTTGGCCCGGCGAAGATCGACGACGCTCTCGCCTTTATGTTCGAGTCCCGACTGCCGCTCTATCCGACCTCTTTCGCCATGTCGCTTGAAACCCTGCAGCAGGATTACGCGGAGTGCTGGTCGGGCCTGCGCCGTTATTTCACCGGCAATGGACCGTGAAGCTCGCATCCCTGAAGAGCCGCCGGGACGGCGCCCTCATCCTCGTCTCGCGCGATCTCACGCGGGCTGTCGCAGCGGGCTTCGTCGCGCCCACTCTGCAGTCGGCGATTGAAGACTGGGAAACCGTCGCGCCGGAGCTGCGGGCGCTGGCGGCGCGGCTCGAATGCGGACTTCGCGAGAGCTTTCCCTTTCGCGAGCAGGATTGCGCCTCGCCGCTGCCGCGCGCCTATCAGTGGGCGGACGGCTCGGCATACGTCAATCACGTCGCGCTTGTTCGCAAGTCCCGCGGCGCCGAATTGCCGGAGAGCTTCTGGAGCGACCCGCTGATGTATCAGGGAGGCTCCGATGTCTTCCTTGGCCCGCGTGACGCCATTCCCTTGCTGGATGAGGGGCACGACCTCGATCTCGAAGCGGAAGTCGCCATCGTCACGGATGATGTGCCGATGGGCGTGACGCCACAGGAGGCGCGCGATCACATCAGGCTCGTCATGCTGGTCAATGACATAACCCTGCGCGGGCTGGTCCCTCCAGAGCTCGCGAAAGGTTTTGGTTTTTTTCAGTCAAAGCCAGCGTCCGCCTTTTCCCCCGTCGCCGTGACGCCTGACGAGCTTGGCGACGCTTGGGACGGCGGGCGTCTGTCGCTGCCGCTTCTGTCCTTCGTCAATGGCGCGCCGCTCGGCCGGCCGGACGCCGGAAAGGATATGACCTTCGACTTTCCGCGTCTCATCGTGCATGCGGCGCGCACGCGCGCGCTTTCCGCCGGCACCATCATCGGCTCCGGCACCATCTCCAACCGGGACGCCAACGGCGGGCCAGGCAGACCGATTGCGCAGGGCGGAGACGGCTACTCCTGCATTGCCGAGCAGCGCGTGGTGGAGAAGCTTGTCGAGGGCGCCCCGCGCACGCCATTTCTGACGGCGGGCGATGTGGTGCGCATCGAGATGCGCGCCGCCGATGGGCGCTCGATTTTCGGCGCCATAGAGCAGCGCGTCGTCAACTCCGAGTCTTAGGATCAACAGGGCGATCGGGTGAAGGGCTTCCTCATCCTGAGGAGCGTGCGCAGCACGCGTCTCGAAGGACGAGAAGCCGATTTCCGCGTTTTTTTTCTTCACCCTCGTCCTTCGAGACGCCGCCTGCGGCGGCTCCTCAGGATGAGGGTGAAGAAACAACCCTTCATGCAATTCCGGCGAAGGGTTAAGCGCTTCGTTTGGCGCGGAAGTAATGGAAGTCGCCGCGCGAAATGATGCGGTCTCCCGGCGCCAGCTCATGCGCCGCGAGGTCGGAAGCGTCGCGCAGCCGATCATAGATCGGATCAAAATCCTGGTAGCCGTCGGCGAGAAGCTTCTCGAAGCTTTCGATGACGAAATATGTCTGCTGGAAATCGCTGATGATGTAATTCGTCCGCATGACGCGTTCGAGGTCGAAGGCGACGCGGTTTGGCGAGGAATCTTCTAGCGAAAAGATCGTCTCGGAAGGCGAGGACATGATTCCGGCCCCGAAAATGCGCAGTCCTTTCGGCGTCTCGATCAGGCCGAACTCGATCGTGTACCAGTAGAGCCGCGCGAGATTGTGAAGCTGCCCGCGCGCGAGCGCGCGTCGGCCGCCCTCGCCATAGGCTTGGAGAAAGCGCGCATAGGTCGGATTGGCGAGGAGCGGAACATGGCCGAAGACGTCGTGGAAAACGTCGGGCTCCTGCAGATATTCAAGCTCCGCCTCCGGGCGAATGAACGCGCCGGCGGGAAAGCGCCGATTGGCGAGATGATCGAAGAAGGCGTCATCGGGAATCAGCCCGGCCACCGGGACGACGCTCCAGCCGGTCATCGCCCCCAATCGGCGGCTCAGATCGGCGAAATCCGGAATGCCGGAGCGCGACAGTTCGAGCTGTTGCTTCGCCTCCAGGAATTCGTCGCAGGCCCGTCCGGGCAAGAGCTTCGCCTGCCGGGCGAACAGCCTGTTCCACCGATCGTGCTCCTCGTCGCTGTAGGAGGCCCAATTCTGGTCTATCGTCCAGTCCGCCTGTCGCGGCGCCTGCGCGTATCGATTTTTGCTTTCGCTCGTGAGCTGCAGTCCCATGGCGGTTGTCCGTCCGCGGAAGCGGTCTCCCTTTAACATATAGGACGCGCAGTCCGGCCTTGCGAGATGACATCGGCCGGACGCGCCTTAGATGAGCGAACATGGAAGAGCTTTCGCATTTTATCGGCGGACGCCGGGTTAAGGGAAAGTCCGGCCGCTTTAGTGAGGCCTATGAGCCGATGACGGGCGCGGCGATCTCGCGGGTGCCGCTCGCCAGCCGCGACGAGGTGCGCGAGGCGATCGCCGACGCCGCCGCGGCGCAACGCGCGTGGGCGGCGGTCAATCCGCAGCGCAGAGCCCGCGTGCTGATGAAATTCGTCGATCTCGTCGGGCGCGAGAAGGAGAGGATCGCGGCGATACTGGCGCGAGAGCACGGCAAGACGCTCGCCGATGCGCGGGGCGAGATCCAGCGCGGGGTCGAGGTCGCGGAATTTTGCATCGGCGTTCCGCATCTGATGAAGGGCGAATTTACCGATTCCGCGGCGGCCGGCCTCGACGTCTATTCGATGCGCCAGCCGCTCGGCGTCGTCGCCGGCATTACGCCTTTCAATTTTCCGGTGATGATTCCGATGTGGAAATTCGCCCCGGCGATCGCCTGCGGCAATTCCTTCATTCTGAAGCCTTCCGAACGCGATCCCGGCGCGCCCTTGTTTCTGGCCGAACTAATGCTCGAAGCCGGCCTGCCGCCGGGCGTGCTCAATGTCGTCAACGGCGACAAGGAAGCGGTCGACGCGCTGCTCGAAGACCCTGACGTCAAGGCCATTGGCTTCGTCGGTTCGACGCCGGTCGCCGAATATGTCTATGCGCATGGCGCGGCCCACGGAAAGCGCGTGCAGTGTTTTGGCGGCGCGAAAAACCACATGGTGATCATGCCTGACGCCGACATGGATCAGGCCGTCGACGCCCTCATCGGCGCCGCCTATGGATCGGGCGGCGAGCGGTGCATGGCGATCTCGGTCGCCGTGCCTGTCGGGGAGGAAACCGCCGACGCGCTGGTCGCTCGGCTTGAGCCGCGGGTCGAAAATCTGCGCGTCGGCCCTTCGACCGATCCTTCAGCCGATTTCGGCCCGCTGATCACCCGCGCGCATCTGGAGCGGGTCAAGGATTACGTCGCGCTGGGCGTCGGGGAGGGCGCCAAGCTCCGCGTCGACGGACGCGGCTTCAAAATGCAAGGCTATGAGAACGGCTTTTACATGGGCGGATGTCTGTTTGACGAGGTGCGGCCAAAGATGCGGATCTACAAGGAGGAAATCTTCGGCCCGGTGCTCTGCGTCATGCGTGCGCGCGGCTTCGACGAGGCGCTGTCGCTGGCCAATGATCATGAATATGGCAATGGCGTCGCGATCTACACCCGCGACGGCGACGCGGCGCGCGAATTCGCCTCCCGCGTCGAAGTGGGCATGGTCGGCGTCAATGTGCCGATCCCGACGCCACTGGCCTATTATACCTTCGGCGGTTGGAAGCGTTCGATGTTCGGCGATCTCAATCAGCATGGGCCAGACGCCATTCGCTTCTATACAAAGACGAAGACGGTCGCATCGCGCTGGCCGGGCGGCGTCAGGACGGGCGCGAGTTTCGTCATGCCGACCTTGTCGTAGCCATGATGCGAGCGGCCTTCATCGGTCTGGGCAACATGGGCCGTCCGATGGCGGCGGCGCTGGCGCGCGCCGGCGTCGAGACGCGAGGATTCGACCTCAACGCCTCGCTGGTCGAAGCCGCCGCCCAGGAGAGCGTCGCCGCCGCACGGTCGTTGCGGGAGGCGATCGAGGGCGCCGACGTTGCGATCACCATGCTGCAAAGCGGCGATCAGACGCTTGCCGTCTGGCGCGAAATCGCGCCTCAAGCGCGTGGCAAACTCCTCATCGATTGCTCCACGGTGGACGTTGAAAGCGCGCGCGCCGCGCATCGGCTGGCGCAGGAGAGCGGCGCGCGCTCGGTCGACGCGCCGGTGTCGGGCGGCGTCGCCGGCGCGAAAGCGGCAACGCTGACCTTTATGTGCGGCGGCGAGGCGGAGGCGTTCGCGGCCGCAAAGCCGATCCTCGAACATATGGGCGCGCATGTGCTTCATTGCGGCGACGCCGGCATGGGGCAGGCGGCGAAAATCTGCAACAATCTCATGCTCGGCGCCACGATGATCGCGACGGCCGAGGCGTTCGTGCTCGCGGAAAGGCTCGGCCTCTCGCATCGGGCGCTGTTCGACGCGGCGTCGATCTCCTCTGGTCAATCCTGGTCGCTCACCACCTATTGCCCCGTGCCGGAGATGACGCCTGCTTCGCCTGCGAACAATGACTATAGGTCGGGCTTCATGACCGCCCTGATGCTGAAAGACTTGCGACTCGCGCAGGAAGCCGCCGCGCAGGCTGGGGCGGCCTCGCCGCTCGGGGCCGTCGCGACGCAGCTCTATGCGCTGCATCAGGCGGCCGGCCAGGGCGGCGCCGATTTTTCGAGCATCATCAGACTCATTCGCGGCGAATAAAGCAATTTCGAACAATCTTGATGTTGAAACAAACACCACATAGCGTGCGCCGGCAGGCGCTTAAAACAGATCAGCCGCACATTCTCTCCACGTCTTTATAGGAGGCGACACGTGTCGAATCATTTTACCGGCCTTAGTCTTGGTCCGCCGCTCGGCGATCAAAGATTGGACCTCTGCGATCTCTACGCCTTTCAGTCTCCAAGCGATCCGTCTCGGACGGCGATCATCCTGAACGCCAATCCCTCATTCGATGAGTTCCATCCCGACGCCATTTACCGGCTTAACATCGACAATGACGGCGATTGCCTGACGGACATTGCGATCAGCTATGTGTTCTCACCCAAGCAAAACGGCAGGCAGACTTTCGATGTTTTCCTGGCGCGCGGCGCCGAGTCGCATTCTCCCGAAGCCGTAGGTGAGAAGATCGTCTCCGGCGCGGAAGTCTCCTTCGAGCCCAAGCCGAACATCGTGCGATCAGGCGATTTCACCTTCTTCACAGGCGTTCGCAGCGACGCGTTCTTTTTCGACTACGACGGCATTCTGGCCTTGTACGACACGTCCGGCGGCAGAAATTTCACGGCGCCGCATCTGGGCGGCAAGTCTCCCTGGACGGGCAAGGATTCAAACACCGAAGCCAATGTGCTTTCGACGGTCGTCGAAATGCCGACGAGCGCTCTTGGCGGCAATCCGGCGGTCAGAATTTGGGGGCGGTGCAGCGTGCGTAGCGACGGCAAGCTTATTCATGCCGATCGCGCCGGCCATCCGTCGGTCAGCAGCTTCTTCAATACCGACGAAACAAAGGAAGAATATAACGCCAGCGAACCCGTCAACGACCGCGCGCGCTGGCTCGAGCTGTTCATCCATCTGATGGGCCATACCGGCGACTACACGAGGGATGAAGCGATCACGGCAATCGACGCGCACGGCATTCTGCCCGATATGCTGAGCTTCGATCCCACCAAGCCCGCGGGCTATCCCAATGGCCGCACCTTCGCCGACGACGTCATCAATTTCCGGTTGTCCTTTCTCTCGAAGGGCGACATCCCGCCGGATGGGCTGCAGCCGCATACCGACACTTTGAAAGAATTCCCCTATCTCGGGACGCCGCACTCGAAATAATCGGCGGCGCAGAAAAACGGGCGCGCTGCCGGCGCGCCCGTTTGCGGTTCGTTGCGTCGTCGGAGATTACCGGTGCGCGCGGGTTTTCTTCGGCTTGGCAGCCGGCGCGGGCGGCGGCGGCGGCGGGGTCGCCGGCATATATTGCAGGCTGACATTGCCGATGCCGGCGGAAACATTGAGGCCGGTGCCAAGGGAAACGGACACAGGCTGCAGCGAGATGGTCTTGTTCGAGCCGCCGACAAGGACCGCGCCGCCGGCGCCGGCGCCGACTGCGACTGACCCTTCCGCGCCGACATAGTCTCCGGCCAGCGCGCCAGGCGCCACGCTGTTCGTGGCCGCGAGAACCGTCCAAATCATCTGACCCGGACCGCTGATGCCGATATTGGCGCCGACGTTGGTCAGCCTGCCGATGTAATGCTGGGGCGGGCTGCCTTTAGCGTCCGTATACACGCAGTCGAGCGCCTGATTCTCCATGATGATCATGCCGACGCCGCCGGAGACATGGCAGAGAAGGGTGCCGACTTGCACGGATTGAGCCGTGGCGGCGCTGGACGACAACGCGATGAAAGACATCGCGCACATCGCGCGGCCGAGCGAGGAATGAGACATTATCGAACTCCAATCGATGGGTGCGGAACTTAGCCGCGCGGCGGGACTTTAATGGCGAAAAATACAAAAAGTAACCCCGCCGGGAATCCCTTGGGCAGTCGCAAGAATATTTGCGCACAGCGGATCGCGCCCGAGCCGAACGGGGCGCGGCTTCACGCCGGGCCGATCCGGCGCCGAAAAGCCGGTCGGGCACGGCTCAATGTGATGGCGCGGAGTTCGAAGCGCCGAGCCGGACGCGGCGCAAGAACCAGGCGAGCGGGATGATCGTCGCTGCGACGAGCGTCAGGGCGTAGAAAACGTCGATATAGGCAAGATGGGACGCCTGCGTTTGCATCTGCCGGCCAATCCAGATGACAGCCTGCCGCCGCGCCTCCGACGCCGTTCCGCCGAGCGCGAGAAAATGTTCGGTGGCGCGCCGCAACGCCTCCTGAAACTGGATATTGGATGGAATCGTATTTTCGGCGAGACGGTTCAAATGGAACTGTTCTCGGCGCGCCAGGACGTTCTGTGCAAGCGAGACGCCGACGGAGCCTCCCACATTGCGCGCGACATTGATGAGAGCGGAAGCCTGATCGGTCTTATCCGGGGGAAGGCCCTGGTAAGATGCGGTCGTAATCGGGATGAAAATGAGCGGCAGGCCGATGCCGATGTAGATGCGCGTGCGCGCGAAATACCAGAAGTCGACGTCTCCAGAGAGACTCGTGAGATTGTAGATCGAAAGCGCGACGATGGCGGCTCCCGCCATGATGAGATATTTTGGCTGCACCAGGCTCGACAGCCGCCCAACGACGATCATCGTCGCCATCGTGACGACGCCTCCAGGGGACAGCACCAGTCCTGCGAGAGTCGCTGTATATCCGAAAGAAAGCTGCAACAGCTGTGGCAGTATTTGCGTCGTCGCGATAAGGACCGCGCCCAGCGCCATCATCACAACGAAGCAGGCGCCGAACTGCCGCGTGGCGATCATCCGAATGTCGACCACCGGGTTTTCGCGCGTCGCCTCCCAGGGGATCATGAACGCGAAGGCGGCGGCGGAGAGGATGGCGAATCCCACGATGAAGTTCGAGCCAAACCAGTCTTCGCGCTGGCCGCGGTCGAGCACGACTTCGAGAGAGCCGAGAAATATCGAAACGAGAAGAAAGCCGACGAGATCGAAGGGCGGCGCCGATGGCCTGTCATCCGGTTCGCGCAGCACGAAGGCGACCATGGCAATCGACAAAAGCCCGATGGGACCGTTGATCAGGAAACACCAGTGCCAGGAATAATTGTCGGAGAGCCAGCCGCCGAGCGTCGGCCCGATGACGGGCGCAACGACGACCGCGATGCCAAAGAGCGCGAACCCCTGTCCCCGCTTTTCGGGCGGAAAGGCGTCGGCCAAAATCGACTGCGAGACGGGCACCATTCCGCCGCCGCCAAGCCCTTGCAGGACGCGAAAAAAAAGCAGCGAACGGATGTCCCAGGCGAAGCCGCACAATATCGAACTGGCGGTGAAAAGCGCGAGACAGACAAGAAAGAACGGCTTGCGGCCAAGCGCTTTCGCCAGATGGCTGCTTGCCGTCAGGATGACCGCGTTTGAGACGAGATAGGTTGTCACCACCCAGGTGGCTTCGTCGGGCGAGACAGCCATGCCGCCGGCGATATAGGGCAGGGCCACATTGGCGATGGTCGTGTCCAGAACTTCCATAAAGGTCGCGACCGAGACCACCACGGCGATCAGCCAAGGATTAGGGGAATGCGACGCTCTCCCTGCGGCGGCGGCGCCGACGGCGTTTGCGATGCTCACAATCGGGTTCTCAAACGTTCGTAAATCGAGAGCTGCGGACGCACGCGAATGCTGGGGACGACCGACATCCCAGGACCCAGCACCACGTCGGAAGGCAAATCGCTAAACGAGATTTTCACAGGCACTCTTTGAACGATCTTGACGTAATTGCCTGTGGCGTTCTCCGCCGGGAGCAGCGAAAAGGCGGTGCCGGAGCCCGGCTGAATGCTGACGACGTGGCCCTTGAACTCGCGTCCGGGATAAGCGTCGATGCGCATTTGCACGGGCTGGCCCGGCCGCATCTCGTCGAGCTGCGTCTCCTTGAAATTTGCGGTCACCCAGATGTTGTCGGGAACAAACATCGCCAGGCTTGTGCCGGCCTGCACAAGCTGGCCAACCGCCGCCGTCAGTCGAACGACTCGGCCCGACTCGGCGGCCTTCACCGTCGTATAAGAGAGGTCGAGGCGCGCCTTATCAACCTGCGCGCTGGCCTGAGCGATCCGCGCCTCTGCCGTTTTGCGCTGCGCCTCGAGCGACTGGACCTGAGCGCGCGCCGCTTGAAGCGTGTCGCTTGCGCGTTCACGCCGAGCCTGTCCTTGCGCGAGCTGCGATGTAGTCTGCTGCTGGCGTTGTACGGTGCCGGCGCCGCGCTGGACAAGCGTGCGAGATCGCGTCGCCTCCTGCTGGGCGAAGCGCAGCGCAGCCTGGGACTGCTCGACTTGAGCTTCGGAGGCGCTGATCTGGGCGCGCTGCACGGCAATCTGCGCGTCGAGATTTTTTGCTGTCGCTTGCGCCGCGGCGAGCTGCGCCTCAGCCTCGGCGATCGCAATCCGATAATCCCGTGGATCGATGCGCGCGATGACATCGCCGGGCGAGACATGCTGATTGTCGGTCACTTCGACGGCGGTGAGGTAGCCGGATACTTTCGGAGAAATCGAATATTGGCGAGCGTCCACGAAAGCGTCGTCGGTCGTCTCGAAATGCGAGGCATAGTCCCAGTAAATAAATACACCGACACCGAGTATGATGAGCGCCAGCGCGCCCAACAGGATGAGCGCTGGGTGACGTCGAACAAATCCCACACGCGGGGCAGCGCTCGACGGTTCGCGCTCAGATTCGGCGCGACTGCGATCAAGCGGCGCCGTTCTCGTCTCGGTCATTGCGCAACCCCGCGCAAGCCATCGCTACGCCGCGCCGGCTCCAAAATACTACAGCCTGCCGATGAGCGCCATCACGAGGACGATTGCAAGCAGGGCGCCGACAATGCCGCCGGGGCCATATCCCCATCCAGAGCTGTAAGGCCATGTCGGCAGGGCGCCGATAAGCAACAACAGCAGAACGACGATGAGGACGGTCGAGAGCATGGCTGAACTCCGCTTCCCGCGCGCGCCACTTGCGCGACAGTTTCAAAGCGCAACTCTCACGCTCGAAAAATGTTCCTCGCGAGCTCTGGGCGCGGACGAGGGCGCAACGGCCCTGCTTGCTTTCAGTTGCGCTGGGCCTAGGTTTTCACCGAGAGGCGGCCGCCACCAGCGGTAGCCCTACACGGAACGGCTCGCGACCTCGGATGTAAAGGCGCGAGCCGTTTTCTTTGAAGCGTTTTCCGCTTAGCGCACGGGCGCTCCGGCAGGCGCAATATTCAGCCGCGGGTCGTCTTTCGGATCGTAATAGTCGATCTGCCAAGGACCGGTGGCGTTGATCTGGAGCACCGAGTCCTCGTCGACGAAAACATAATGCAGCACGCCGGCAGGCATTGAAATGAAGCTCCCCGCCGGTAGTTTTTCGACCGTGGCGCGGTCGGCCGCCTGCCCTCGACCGAAACTGAATGCGCCGGAGATGATCGTGACGAGCTCGGCCTTGGAATGCGTGTGTGGCGGCACCCGATAGCCTTTCGGCGCTTTGATCCTGACGACGAAGTCGCCTTCTCGGCTTGGATCCCCGTACAGCACCGCCATTTCGGCGCCGCCCGGCAGCGAACTCGGCGCCAGCTCCCATTTCATGTTCTGCGGAAGAAATACGCGATGCGCTTCGACCGCGCCGCCCTGGGCCACTTCGCCGCAGGCGAGGACGCCAGCGACGACGATCGCTATTCTTGCTTTCATGAGTCCCTCCCACCGCCGCGATCGGCCTTCCCGCACGACGCTAGGCCGCCTCGGCTCCGCGGCGCCTTCAGGGCGAGAGATATAGGGCGAGCGCGACTGCGCTCATCCCTTCACGGCCGGAAAAAGCATAGAATTGAGAAGGCGTCGCGTTGACGTCGGGGAGGGGCTAACCCCACCAGAAGATCGCCGCGACGATGACGTAAAGACCAACCAGCGCGGCCCCGTCGACCATGTCTGCCCGGCCGTCGACGGTGACCACAGTGACCACGAGCACTGAAAGAAACATGGCCGCCGCAAGAATCGGCGGAATGGCGAGCGTGAACGGCGCCGCGCCGCCCATCGCAAAGCTGACGAGCACCAGAATCGGAATAAGCGCCACGGCGACCTGAAGCGCCGAGTTCAGAATGACGCTGACCGCGAGATCGGCCTTGCCCTGAGCCGCGAGCCGAATTCCTACGACGTTTTCGACGGCGTTGCCGGCGATGGCGACGATCACCAGACCCGAAAAGGCTTCGCTGACGCCCAATATTTCGATCGCCGGACCGAGCGCGTCGACAAACCAATCCGAGACGAAGGCGGCGGCGCCGCCGCAGGCGGCGAGAACGCCGATCGCGGCGCCGAGCGACCACGCATGCAGGCGTGCATGGGACTCAGCCGGCAGCGCGCGCTGTCCCTGACTGAGCATCGCATGGGTGAGCACAACAAAAACGAAAAGAAGCACGACTGCGCAGACGACGGCGAGCTCCTGCTCATGCGCGCCGCTCGGCAGGTGCAATTCCTGAGCGAGCGTCGGCAGCACCAGCGCCGACACCGCCAGCAGAAGCAGCGTCGCGATCATTCGCGGAGTCTGACTTTCGAAGTGAAGCACGCCAAGTCTCCAACCGCCGGTCATAAAAGCGAGGCCCAGGACGAGAAGCGCGTTCGATAGAATGGAGCCGATCAGCGACGCCTGTACGACCGTCAGCAGTCCGGCCCGGAGCGCGAAGATGCAGACGAACAGCTCGGGGAGATTGCCGACGGCCGACTGAACGACGCCGGTCGCCGCCGGCGAGAGGTGATTGCCGAGCTGATCGGTTGCTTCGCCAATCACATGCGCGACGCTCGCCAGGGCCAAAGCCGCGGCGATGAAATTTACGATCGGTCCGGCGTCGGTGAAATGCAGCGCCGCGGCGACTCCCACAAGTCCGGCGGCTGGAGCCATCGTCGCGAGGACTTTCCGGTTGGCGGCTGCGCTCATTTGCTTTCCTTTATTCGGCGACGCGCGCCACAGTCGATCGACGCCTTGCGCCGGCGCCGAGGGTGGATGGTGTTTGAATGAATGCAGAGTCGCGCTAGAGCGATCAATCCGTCTTTCTCGGCTCTCGACCGAGACGCTTCTCCAGGTCGACGATGCCTGTTGTGGTCTGCAAAACCGTGTCGGGATTGAGGCTGATAGAATCGATTCCCAAGCGCACGAGGAATTCAGCGATCTCCGGATAATCCGAGGGCGCCTGGCCGCAAATGCCACAGTGCCGCCCGTTGCGCTTGGCGCCTTCGACCGCCAAACGAATGATCTCCTTCACGCCCTCGTCCCGCTCGTCGAAGTCGAAGGCGACGATTTCGGAGTCGCGATCGACGCCGAGCGTCAGTTGCGTCAGATCGTTCGAACCGATCGAAAAACCGTCGAAATGTTTGGAGAACTGATCGATAAGCATGACGTTGTTTGGAATTTCGCACATCACGTAGATCTCGAGCCCGTCCTTGCCGCGTTCGAGACCGAGTTCGCGCATCAGCGAGATGACCTTCTCCGCTTCTTCGATTCGGCGGCAGAAGGGAATCATCAGCTTGACGTTGGTCAGACCCATTTCGCCGCGCACGCGGGTCATTGCGGCGCATTCGAGCGCAAAACCTTCCCGGTAAGCAGGGTGCGCATAGCGCGAAGCGCCGCGAAAGCCGATCATCGGATTGGCTTCCTGCATTTCGAAAACCTCTCCGCCGAGCAATGAGGCATATTCATTGCTCTTGAAGTCGGACATGCGCACGACGACAGGCTTGGGATAAAACGCCGCTGCGATCGTGCCGACGCCTTCCGACAAGCGCTTCACGAAGAATTCGCTGGGGCTTGCATAATTGGCGGTCAGTCGCGCAATTTCGGCGCGTTCGCGCGCGCCGAGCCGCTCCGGGTGAACGAGCGCCATCGGATGCGCCTTGATCGAATCCGCAATAATGAACTCCATGCGCGCAAGGCCGACGCCGTCGTTCGGCAACGCCGCAAGGCCGAAAGCGATGTCGGGATTGCCGACGTTCATCATCACATGCGTGGCGGGTGTCGTCAGAGTTGAAAGGTTGACGCTCTCCACCTCGAAGGCGATGGGTCCTTCGTAGACCTTTCCGACGTCGCCCTCGGCGCAGCTCACCGAGATCATGTCGCCGGTGCGAATGAGTCGCGTCGCCGCGTCCGTTCCGACGATTGCCGGAATGCCAAGTTCGCGCGCGACGATCGCCGCATGGCACGTGCGACCGCCGCGGTTCGTCACGATGGCGGTGGCCGATTTCATCACCGTGCCCCAGTCGGGCGACGTCGTATCGGCGACGAGGATCTCGCCGGGAATGAATGTTGAAAGCTCGCTGGCGCGCTCGATCACGCGCGCCCTGCCGCTGGCGATCTTTGCGCCGACCGCGCGTCCTTCGACTTTCACCGCGCCATGCTTCATCACCTTGTAGATTTCAGCGATGTTCCGGTCGCGGCGGGACGCGACGGTTTCCGGGCGGGCCTGAACGATGTAGAGCTGGCCGTCGAGACCATCCTTGGCCCATTCGATGTCCATGGGGCGGCGCGCGCCGGCTTTGGCGCTATAGTGGTCCTCGATCTCAATCGCCTGGCCGGCGAGCGTCAGCGCCTCTTCGTCGGAGATGCAGAATTTCTCTCTTTCCTTGGCGTCGGTGGGGATATTGCGCGTCGTCGTCCGGCCCCGGTCCGAAAAGATCATCCTGATTTTTTTCGCCCCGAGCGCGCGCTTCAAAATAGCGCGCTTGCCTTGCAGATAGGTGGGCTTGAAGACGTAGAATTCGTCCGGGTCGACGGCGCCTTGCACCACATTTTCGCCGAGGCCGTAGGCGCCGGTGATGAAGACAACGTCCTCGAATCCGCTTTCGGTGTCGATCGTGAAGACGACGCCGGACGCCGCCAAATCCGAGCGCACCATTTTCATCACGCCGACGGAGTTGAACACTTTGAAGTGATCGAATCCGTTGTCGATGCGATAGCGGATGGCGCGGTCGGTGAACAGGCTCGCAAAGCAATGACGGATAGCGTCGAGAACACCGGCGGGGCCGCGCACATTGAGATAGGTGTCATGTTGTCCGGCGAAACTTGCGCTCGGCAAATCTTCCGCCGTCGCCGACGAGCGCACGGCGACCGTCAAATCGGCTCCGTATTCGTCGGTGAGGCGGGCTAGGGCGCTGCGAATTTCGGCTTCGACATCCGGGGGCGTCTGCGCGCCATAAACGATATCGCGGGCGCGCGCGGCGCGCTTGGCGAGATCATCGACGTCAGACGGGTTCAATCCGTCGAGCGCCTCTCTAAGCGCGGCCCAGACGCCCGCTTTGTCGAGCGTATAGCGATAGGCTTCGGCGGTGACGGCGAAGCCATTGGGCACCAGGATGCCCTTGGTCGTCAGCTCCCGGTACATTTCGCCAAGCGAGGCGTTCTTGCCGCCCACCAGCGGCACGTCGGCGATGTCCACCTCGTTGAAAAAACGAATAAATTTCCCGAAGGCCGAATGCGCCGGCTTTGTTTCTTTGGAGTTGGTGGAGTCGGCCATTTTATTCATGACGAGCTCTTTTGGTAAGGGAGCGAGCGTGAGGTCCCTGGGCCATTGCGCTATAATTATTACAGCTGCGCGGTGATATTGAGCGCTTACACAGAAATTGTGTGAACAAGGCACGTTTTCAGTCGCGTCGGCGCTCTTATTAGCTTAAGCATTGGCCCTTGGGGGCCGATCTGTCCTAGGAAAAACGCTTACCCTGCTGGTTATGGTTAAAACTTGACCTAATGGTCGAGATTTGGCCGGATTCTTGACCATAATAGGAATCCGATTGGACGGCTGGCCCAACCCAGTTCGTGCGATGGCGGGAGGCGCAAATGGATTCGCTGGATCTGGATCAGGTGATGGACGAAATCATCCCGAGAGGGGACAACAGGCCGCTGGCGCCGCCGGCGCCAAACTTTCCTGTCCGTCAGCGGCTGCGCGCCACTGACGACGCTACGGCGGCGCTGGACCTCGTGTCCCAGGCCGCCGCGGCGATCAAGGAACTCGAAAAGCAGTCCTCTCAGGCGGTGGCGCGGGCGCATAGCGCCGCCAATGCGGTGAGAGAGAAGCTGGAGCGCGCGGAAGACCGCGGCGATCGCGCCGAAGCTGCGTTGCGCAAATCGGAGTCGGAAGCCGCCGAACTCTCCGCGGCCCTCATTCAGACGCGGAAAGATCTCGATGGGGTGCAGTCGCAGCTCGCGGCGCGGCAGGCCGAACTGACGGCGATGGAGCAGCGGGCGGTCGCGGCGGAGAAGCGCGCCAGTGAGGCCGACGCCTCCGTTCAAAGGATCGTCGAGGCGATTCGGACGCAGCTTCCGGTCAAGGTCGCCGACCAAGCGAAGCCTGCGGCCTAGAGTCCAGAACTTGGACGCTGGAGCGTCGCGAGCGGCGTAGGTTGATCCGGCCCGGGCTGAAAATCTGGTGCGCGCGCAAACCGGCGCGAGATGCTCCGCGCCTTTGGCGCAGCCGGCAGCGCGTCAGCGCCGGCATGCTCAGGCGCAGCGCCCGCGCGGCGCCGTCCTCCCGCATTTTATACTGTCTCGGGCGACTTATCGCAGCGTCTGGCAGGGAGCGATAAAGAAAGCTGCAAGGCTCGACCACACCACGCCGGCGGTCGATAGCAGGATCAGCAGCAACGTCGCATACATTTGAAACTCCGCTGACGCGGCCGAGTCGCCGCCGCCCTCGACCTCATAGCGACGCCAGCGGCGCGCCCCGCGCGCGACGAAAACCAGGAGCGCGAGCGCGACGCCGCCCGCCACGATGACCGCCGCCCGTATGATTTGCGGCTCGCTGGACCAGCCGAGCACGCACATCAGCGTGTGCCCGCCATAGACGAAAAGGAAATGCAGGCCCCAGACGATGGGACCGGCGAGTAGAAAGGCGATAATCGTCGTCAGAGACCAGCGAGGATGCTCAGCCTTGCTTGCACGCGACATCGTCTACTCCAGCATTCGCGGAAAGCCATAAATGAGCAAAAATCCGAGAAGCCCTTGCGCGGCTGTGTAGTACGCCAGCAGCGCCGCGCTTTCGAATGATACGCGTCGCTGCGCATCGAGTTTCCCCGTGACGAGACGCGCCAAGGCGAATCCGGTCATCACCGCGACAGTCGCCACGAGCTGACCTGTCAAGACAATCTCCAAATACACCATCGCGCCGTAGGAGTTTTCTCCCGGCCGCAGACCGGATCGCCATTGCGCATAGCCTTCTATCCCGACGCCGGCGATGAGGCACAGCGCGCCGGCGATCATCAGGAGCGCCGCCGAAAGGCTGATCGAACCGGGTTTGGGAAGCGCACGGTGGGCCATCCCGTACGCAAGGATGCTGAGAAGCATCAGCGACGCGCCGCTCGCCGCCCAGCGCAGCTCCGGAAGCGGCGACGCGCCAACGACGGGCCAGACTTGCGGGCTGACAGTCCAAAGATAGAGGTAAGAGAAGATGAAAGTAATGTAGAGCGATCCGGCGACGAGAATAAGCACGATCATCGCCCACCAGGCGTGCGACGAGGGTCCGGACATATAGGTGGGCAGACTGATACCGCCGCCGATTTCTACGCGTCCGCGCGGCGGCGGGTCGAGCTGCCAGCACCAGACGAGCGTGGCGAAGACGGCCAAAGCGCCGCAGACAAGCGCGATCGCAACGGCCTTTACCGTCAGCAGCAGAAAGAAGACGGCCGTGAAGACCGCCGAGAACATATGCGCCCAGCCGGGTCCCGGCATTTCAAGGAGATATTCCGGTCGGGCCTCAATGGGCGAGGTGACGATCGTCTCGCGCCGTCCGGTTGCGGCGTTCGGCAGATAATAGGCCCCCGCCGCAACATCTTCGGCGAGATTGGGCTGATCCCATAGAGGGTAGCGACTCGTCACGATCGGAACGCTGCGCATCGAATAAAGATCGCTCGGCAGCCACTCCAGCGTTCCGCCGTCCCAGGGATTGGTCTGCGTTCTCTGCGTCTCCCAATCGCGTCGGAAGCGCACGAAAAGATCGACGACGAACACCAGCACGCCGAGCGCGAGAATGAACGCGCCGATGGTCGATATCATATTGAGCGTGTCCCAGCCCATGGCGCTTGGGTAGGTCCAAACCCGTCGCGGCATGCCGAGCAGGCCGGAGACGTGCATGGGGAAAAAGGCGACGTTGAAGCCCACGAACATCAGCCAGAATACGTAGCGTCCGAGGCGCTCCGAAAGCCGGTTCAGGCTGATCATCGGATCCCAGTAATAGAAAGTCGCAAAGAGCGGAAACACCATGCCGCCGACGAGCACGTAATGAAAATGCGCGACGACGAAATAGCTGTCATGCGCCTGGAGATCGAACGGAACGACCGCAACCATCACGCCGGTTAGGCCGCCGATGGCGAAGATGAAAAGAAATCCGAGGATGAACAGCGACGGCGTGGAGAGTCTGAATCGATCGCGCGCCGAGGCGATGGTCGCGATCCATGAGAAGACTTGAATGCCGGAGGGAACCGCGACCGCCATGCTCGCGGCCGAAAAGAAACCGAGGCTCAGCGCCGGAATGCCGGTGCTGAACATGTGATGCACCCACAGGCCGAAGCTGAAGAAGCCTGTCGCGATCAGCGCGACGACGATTAGCCGGTATCCGATCAGCGGCCGTTGCGCCATCGTCGGCACGATCATCGAGACGAGACCGGCGGCCGGCAGAAAGATGATGTAGACCTCGGGATGTCCGAAAAACCAGAAGAGGTGCTGCCACAGCAGCGGATCGCCGCCTTGCCCCGCCGTGAAGAACGGCCAGCCGAATGACCGCTCGATCTCCAGCATCATCGTCGCAAGGATCACGGCGGGGAAGGCGAAGACGATCATCGCCGCAAAGACCAGCATCGACCAGCCGAAGAGCGGCATCTTGTCGAGCGTCATCCCCGGCGGCCGCGTGCGCAGCATCCCGACGATGATTTCAATGGCGCCCGCAATGGCGGATATTTCGATGAAACCGATGCCGAGCAGCCAGAAATCGGCGTTATCTCCTGGCGAAAATTTGGTCAGCGTCAACGGCGGATACATGAACCAGCCGCCGCTCGGCGAAAGGCCGTAGAAAATCGTCGAGAAGAACACGAGGCCGCCGATGACATAGGCCCAGACGGCGAAGGCGCTGAGCCTTGGAAAGGGTAGGTCGCGCGCGGCCAGCATCTGCGGCAGCAGGATGACGCCGAGCGCCTCCATCACCGGCACGGCGAAAAGGAACATCATCGTCGTGCCATGCACGGTAAAGATCTGGTTGTAGAGATCCTGTCCGATGAAGCGATTGTCGCCGTGCGAAAGCTGGACGCGCATGATCAGCGCCAGCACGCCCGCGAGCAGAAAGAACAAAAAGGCCGCGCCGATATAGATGACGCCGACGAGACTGTTGTTGATCTCGCTGATTTTTCGCCACCCTGGCGGATAGGCCCAGGCGCGCTCAAGCTCTTCAAGTTCGCCTGGCGGCCGTGGCGTTACGTTTGGAAGGCGCTTCGGGTCGCATGGTCGTTCAGGCATCGAGGCGGCGCTCTAGGCGCCGTCCGGACGATCGGACCGCGCGCGCAAGCGATCGTCCTCCAAAGCAAGCAGCCACTGGGATGCGATCCAAACGCCGGAGAGGACATAGCTTGCAGGGCAGGCCGCCAGCATCAGCAAACCGGCAAGGCGCTGATCCGCCAGCATCATCTCCGTGGTCGCTCCCCAACTCGCAGCGCTTGTGTCGAGAACCCGCGGCGCGAACACAAGAAGCACGCCGAGAAGGCAGGCGAGCTTGCCGGTGATCGCCAGCGCGGCGACGCCGCGCCAGCGCGCGACGCCTGTGTCGCCGAGAATCGCCAGCCAAAAGAGCAACGCCGCCGCGAGCAGTGAGGCGTGCATCGAAAAATGCGCAGCCGGATGCGTCTCCGTGTAAGCGGCAGCCCCCGGCGCATGCCACGCATAGAGCAGGGCAAGCTGCGCCGCGGTGACAATCGCCAGGGCGCGACCGGTCGCAAGGACCGGGGCCGACGCAAACCTTATCGACAGCACGGCCAGAAATGGCGCGAGCGCGCTCATAAGTATAATGTGCGTCGCCATGTGAGACGCGCGAGGTCCGAGGTCTGGACCCGCGTAAGCGACAAGCCCGACCGCGCAAGCGACAATGATCGCGACGGCGATCTTGGCTCGCGAATCTGAGACGGCCTGGGCGCCGGGAGCGCCATTCGCGATCGCGACAATTGCGATTTTAGTTCTGCTCATGCGGCGTCGCGATCGAACTTCCTGCGCATACCGATCCATATTGGCCAAAGCTCGCGCCAGTCCAGAGCGTTCGGCGGCATTGAAACGCGCTCTGCGTCGACTAGTGTAAGAGCGAGTAGAGCAAAGGCTTCGACTTGGATAAATTTCAGATAATTCCCCATCTCGCGGCGCTGGCGGGCGCCTATGCGCTCGCGTTGCCGATCGGCTGGGATCGAGAGCGACAGGAGCGCAGCGCAGGGCTCCGGACGTTTCCGCTCGTCGCTCTTGCCTCCTGCAGCTTTGTCCAGGCGGCTGAGCAATACATGTCGAATTCGCCTGACGGCATGGCGAGAATCATCCAAGGCGTCATCACCGGAATTGGATTCATCGGCGGCGGCGCCATTCTCAAGCAGGGCGCGTCGGTCAAAGGAACGGCGACCGCGGCGAGCCTGTGGGCCACAGGCGCTATAGGCGCCGCGGTTGGTCTCGGCAGCTACGACGTTGCGGTTGCGGTCGCGCTCTTCACTTTTGTGACGCTCAGGCTGATCACGCCGATCGAGAACAGCGGGCTGGTCGACGAAAATTCCAGCGGTAAGCACGATCAGAGTTCATAGCCTTCTCAGCTGCGCCGCAGTTTTTTCCAACGCAGAAAGCGCAGACGCGAGAGCCGCGCACAAACCGGCCTGCAGCCAGCAAGGAACATCGCCCACGTCTCGGGGTTCTATCGCCTGACGAAACCGGATTGGGTCATGGAGTTTCAGTTGGACGCAGCCTGGGAGCGGCTTCAGAACATTTGGCAGGGGTTCGTCGCATTTCTGCCGAACCTCGCCTTCGGACTCTTGGTCTATTTCGTCGTTTACCTGTTCGCCCTGGGCGTCGGACGCGGCGTCGCAAGGGTCGCTACCCGTTCGGGACAGCCTCGACACATCGTCAAGATTTTCTCCAGGCTGGGTCGCGGCGCGGTTAACCTGATCGGCGCCATCATCGCCCTGTCCGTCATTCTTCCTTCGCTCGACGCCGCTTCCGTGTTCGGCGCCCTCGGCATTGGCAGCGTGGCCGTCGGCTTCGCGGCGAAGGACATATTCCAGAATCTGCTCGCCGGCATTCTCTTGCTGGTGACGCGGCCATTCCATATCGGCGACCAGATCGTCAGCGGCCCGCATGAGGGCACGGTGGAGGACATCCAAATCCGCGCAACCCTGCTGCGCACATATGACAGTCGCCGCGTCGTGATTCCGAACAGCGAACTCTATACAAACCGCGTGGTGGTCAATACCGCTTATGAGGCGCGGCGCATTCATCTCATGATCTCGATCGGGGTCAGCGACGACGTCGCCAGAGCCAGCGCGGTGATACTTGCCGAAATCGCCAAAATCGAACGGGTGCTGCCGGAGCCGAAGCCGGCCGTGCTCTTTCAAAGCCTTGGCGATTTCGGCGTCAACCTGGAGGTCCGCTACTGGATCCAGCCGACGATCATGCGCGAGGTCGTCGAATCGACAGACGAAGTCTATCGCGCCATTGCGCCCGCTTTGACGGCGGCCGGCATCGACATGCCGTTCCCGACCTATCAGATCCTCTTCCACGATCAGACTGAGGAAACCGACGGCGAGCGCGGACGACAGCGCGAAGGCTGGCCGGCTCCCAAAGAGGCTCCGGCGCCGCGCAAGCAAAGACGCGAGCAGGTGGCGGCGGCGCCGGCTCGCGCCGGCGGTTTGTTTCGCAGCGGCTAATTGCGATCTGTATTGGGCGCGCTACTTCGCTAGGCGCCAGGAGGCGGCATGGATCACTCACAGCACTCACAGCAAGCGACGCAGACGCGATTGCTGGCGATCGTCGCTTTCGTGCTCGTTGGCTTCGCGCTGCGACAGACGTACCCCGTGACAATGCCGCTCGCGGCGGCCTTCGTCGTGATCGCCGCGGTCTGGCCGATCAAACCATGGCTTCAGCGCTACGTGCCGGAGACGCTCAGCAACATTGGCACGGTTCTGGTGTTGCTGGCCGTGCTCGCGGCTTTCGCCGGCGCCATTTCCTTTTCGGTTGCTCAGATCGGACAGGCGTTCGGCGAAAACTCTGAAAAGCTGCAGCAGCTCTATGACAAGACCTCCGGTTGGGTGCAGAGTTGGGGCGGCTCCCTCGGCGGATTCGGCGGCTACAGTCGAATGATCGATTTGGCGCAGAAGGCGCTCACAAGCGTCTACAACATCATCGCCTATATCGGCGTCATCGGCGTGCTCGTCGCCTTCGGCCTGCCTGAAGTTACGCTGCTGCGTAAGAAAATCGGACAGCAACTGGGCGGAAACGAAAGACGCGAACTCGTCGACGCCGTTGATTCGACCGCCGTGAGGATTCGCCAGTATCTCTGGGTGACGACCCTCACAAGCGCAATCACCGCGGCGGCGACTCTCGTCTGGTCGCTCGTCCTCGGCCTCGATCTGGCGCTGGTCTGGGCGCTGCTCAATTTCCTGCTGAATTACATTCCGGTGATCGGCAACATCATCGGAATCCTGCCCCCGACCCTATACGCGATCATGCAATTTGACAGTTGGATGACCGCGGCGGTCGCGTTCATCGGTTTCTCAATCATTCAGATTGTGATCAGCAACTTCATTGCGCCGACGCTTCAGGGCCAGCGCCTATCGCTTACACCGATGGCGGTCATTGTATCGCTCTCGGTCTGGACATGGATCTGGGGCATCGCCGGCGCATTGATCGCCGTTCCGTTGACCTCGGCGCTGATCATCCTTTGTAAGCATTTTCCCAGCGTCCGTTGGATCGCCATGCTGCTCTCCGACGATCAGCCGGAAAGCGCCGGTTCGCCTGAAGAAGTAGGGGGCGTCGCCCGCCGTTCCGCTCCTTGACGGATGGCCTGCGCCACGCCGCGGGCGACAGTTCGTCGACCGCGCGCAATCGACGCGTTTCCGTCAACTCGGAAGCGAGGCGGCTAACGATCTCTTGCCGTTACGCGACGAGGCAGGCGTTGCTCTGCAGGTGGCCGAGGACGCGGTCGACGTGCTCGGCGGCGCAGACGGCGACATCGGCCGGCTCGACCACTGTCTGACCGGCGCGCTGAAAGGTCACGCGGCCGGCGTCCGCGGCGGCGATCGTCACGGCGATCAGGGCGTCACGGTCGGCGCCGCCGTCGAGCAGCGGCGTCACCACTTGAGCGATGATATCGAGCCGAATCGGCTCGTGGCGCAGATTAGCCGAGTGCAGAACGCCGGCGGCCGCGTCGGCCCGCAGCATGGGGCAGGCGATAGGCTTTGCCGAAAGCGCGCGAGCGATCCGCATGGGTTCCGTTGAGCCCGTCAAGAGACCGACAAGCGTCATGCGCATCAGCGCGTCGGCGATTCTGGATCGCATCGCCTCGTCGACGGAGGCGCCGCGCAGCTCCATCGCTGCGACGAGCTCGTCGATCGAACTCGAATCCGGCAGGCGCGCGACAAGCGCTTCGATGGCCTTCCGCACGCCAGGATCCTGTGTGGAAAACCAGGCGCCGGAGCCGTCAGCGAAAAAGGCGTTGCCGTCCGCTTCGCGCGAAAAGCCGAAGTCCGTCCGCGCCAGAAAGTGCAGGCCCGCGAGCGCGTCGGGCATAATTTTGCGGACGCATTTACTTTCCTGCTCCTTATGAATGAGCAGGGTTTGGCGGAAGGTCCGGCCGGTGAAAATGTCCATATGCTGTTCGAGCGAGACCTGATTGTCGCCCGCCAGCGCGCGCAGCAAGGGCGCCGCGGCCGGATTCATATTCTCGGGCATCATCGTCGAAAGGCCCGCCTCGCCGAGATAGGCCAGTCCGTGGCCCCCGGCGCTCGCCATGAACTCGGAGAAACTGCACGGCTCGTTGCAGTCTTCGAGAAATTCGTGGCCGATGTACGAGTCGTCCGCCGTTCGCAAATTGGCGGCTTCGGCCCGAAAAATTGCGCCCCAGGTCGTCTCAGCCGGCGTGTTCTGCTCCAGAAAGGACAGCATTTCGCGGGCGCGGGCGACACGCTCGCGCAGCGAGCCATGCGGCCCGACGTGCAGCCCCAGCGCGTCGCGCAAGGTCTGGCGCAGCCGCCATCCCGGCTGAACATTGTAGCTGATAAAGGCGACCCCGTTCGGCGCGAGATTTTCTCGGGCGATCCGCAGAATCGCGTCGCGCACCTGCTCGGGCACCCAGCTGTAGACGCCGTGACAGATAATATAGTCGAAGCCGCCGTCCTTGGACCGAAGGTCGGTCAGGCTCTGGCGGCGAAGATTGATATTTGAGAGTTCGAGCGCGGCGATTCGCTGCTGGCCCTCCTCGATCTGCCGCTGCGACAGGTCGACGCCGAGAAAATAGGCGTCGGGGTGACGGGCCGCGAGCGGAATGAGATTGCCCCCGGCCGCGCATCCAAGCTCCAAAACACGGGCGCGGGAGAGATCGGGGGCGGTCAGTCTGAAGATGCGGGCGACCGCGCCCAGCCGCGCCGGATGCGTCTGCGGAAACGGATGCGAGACATAAGGAAGATCGTCATAGGAGGCGGCGTTACGCGCGATCGCCGCCTGCACGGCCGTCCCGAAGTGAGTCGTCATCAGCAAGTTTCCGGAGCCTAAGGAGATTCATTCTCCCTTCCGGCCGGCGAATTTGCAATCTCGCGAGATTCGCCTCCCGCTTGTCTCGAGAATCGCGCGTTCACGATGTTCGAACTCAAGAATCGCCTGTTAACGATGTTTGGAGACGCGACGCCTTCCCGAGAAGACGATTACGTAAGATTACGGAGGCCGTCTAAAGGCGAGATCGGTTACCAAGTTAAGTTCAATCGTTTGCGACTAGAACGCGGCCTTATTACGCCTTTCGGCCCGCCTTCCGAACTGTTTCCTATTTATCACAGCTGCCGGAAATGTGGCCAAACCGAGCGCCTGAGGCGCCGTTCATCGTTGACTGTGCTTGGCCGATTAAATTTTATTCATCTGGACCACTTCTCACCGCGGCTCGGCAAATTCGCGGTTCGGTGCTCCTCGCAGTCCTAAGGAATGGGAACTGACCATGACCAAACTGTCTCAGAAACTCATCACACCCAAAAATGGTTCCATCGCATTTCGCCGCGCGCTGATGGGCGGCGCCGCCGCCGTGGCCATGGGCGTCGCCTTCGCGCCGAATTCGGCGAGCGCGTTGGAGTGCGTTAACGGCCTAGGCGGTGCATTCCCCCCCCTTCCCGGCTTCAGCGGATCCAACGACGGTGGCACCTCAGGGGGCACCTCTTGCGGCTTCGGCGCTACGGTAAATGCGACCGGCGGCACGGCCGTCGGCGGCAGCTTTCTCGGTTTCGGCGCCGGACCAACGGTGAATGGAACTAACGGCATCGCTCTCGGCAACGGCAGCTTCTTCAATGGCCCAGTAGCTAACGGCCAGTCATCCGTTGCGATCGGCAGCGCTATAGGTAACGATCCGAACGGCTTCGGCGCTATAGCTAACGGAGATGGCTCTATAGCGATTGGGGGCAGTGTATTCGATCTTGTAACGGGCAAAACGATCACGAGCGGCGCGCAAACTTTTAGCAATGGTTCGATCGCGATCGGAACCGGCTCCGAGGCAGGCAAGAACGGCGCCGACGCCATAGCTATCGGAACGGGCGCGAAAGCGACTGATTCGGTCGCTATCGGCAAGGCCGCGCTTGCTTCCAACGGCGGCACCGCTGTCGGCGACGGTTCAACGGCGACGGGCAAGAACAACTCCGCCGCGTTCGGCACCAATGCGCAGTCCACCGCCAACGCCAGCACGGCGCTCGGCGCCGGCACCAAAGCTGCGGGAGACTTCTCCACGGCGATCGGCGGCTCCAACGCTCAAGCGCTCGGCCTCGAGGACGTCGCGATCGGCGCCAACACCACCGCGAATAGCGGCGTTGCTGGTTTCGCGACTGCCGTCGGCAACAACAATACTGCGACGGCATTCCAAGCGGCGAGCTTCGGCAGTGGAAACAACGCGACCAAGGCAAATTCGTCGGCGCTCGGCAGCAACAATAATGCGACGGCGGCCGGTTCGACGGCGGTTGGCACCGGCAACACTGCGACGGGAGTCAATTCCTTCGCAGGAGGCACCGGAAGCTCCTCCACCGGTTTGAACGGCGTTGCCCTAGGTACTGGCGCCACGGCCGGTCCGGGCGCTAACGCGATCGCTATCGGCACCGGCGCTGTGTCGCTTGGCTCTGTCGCTATCGGCGCGGGCGCGCTGGCGAATGACGGCGGCGTGGCGGTCGGCGACGGCGCCTCAGCGTTCGGACCTGGCGCTTCGAAGAACTCCGCGTTCGGCGCTGGCGCCCAGGCGGGCACAAAGTTGGCGCCGAGCATCAGTTCGACAGCGGTTGGCACCAATGCTAAGGCCAACCTTAGCAACACGTCGTCGGCAGTCGGCACCAACGCCGACGCCAGCCTGAGCGTTGGCTCCTCGGCCTTCGGCACGGGCGCGACAGCCGTCGCCAGCGCTGGTTCGTCGGCCTTCGGCAGTGGCGCTAACGCCAACCTCAGCTTGGGCTCTTCGGCCCTTGGTTCGGGCGCCACATCAGTGGCCAGCGCCGGTTCGGTGTCTGCGGGCTTGGGCGCGAATACCAACGGTAGCGCCGGTTCGGTGGCGGTGGGCCTTGGGGCTAATGCCGCTGGAACCGTTGGCTCGACCGCTCTCGGCGTAGGCGCTAACGCCAACGGCTTCAACGGCTCGACGGCTTTGGGCGCTGGCGCGACCAACACCGCCAACAACCAGATCATGCTGGGCACGGCGGCCAATACCTACCAAGCGCCTGGCATCACGTCTGCCGCGAGCCTGGCGTCGCAAGTTGGTGTGACCAAGTTCACCACCACGGACGCCCAGGGTCATCTCGCGACTTCGGCCTTCGGTCCGCAGGACATCCAAGCTCTCCAGGCCGGCGTTCTGGGCTTGTCGCAAAGCGTGTATAGCCTCGGCAGAGGGGTGCAACGCGGTTACGAGGGCACGGCGGTCGCCGTCGCGCTCGGCGGGGCCAGCTTCCTGCCGGACAACAAATGGTTCTCGGTCACTGGCAACTTCGGCACCTTCCGTGGTCAGTACGGCCTTGCCGCTCAGGCGCAATTGCGCTTGAACGAATGGGCGGTGGTCAATGCCGGCATCGGCGCGGGTCTCAAATACGGGGGCGTCGCTGGCCGCGCCGGTGTGACCCTGGCTTGGTGATCCATGATCGTAAAGAACAAGCATAGAATGCTCGCGGCCCTAGTGGCCGCGAGTTTTTTTCCGACGATGGCTTCGGCGCAGTCGCCTAAGCCGGCGCCTAAGCCGGCGCCTAAGGCTGGGCCGTCGAGGCCGGCGCAGGCGCCAAGGCCCGCTGATATCGACAAGAACGGCGTTCTGATTCTCGTCCGCTCGACTCTGCTTGCGCTCGATCAGGCCAACAAGACCGGCAATTATACGGTGCTGCGCGACCTTGGAGCCCCGGGCTTCCAGACGAACACGGCCGCGCGGCTAGCGGAAATTTTCGCCTATCAGCGCAACCAGAATCTCGACCTGTCAGGCGTCGCGGTCCTGGAGCCGCAGCTCAGCATGCTGCCGCAGATAGAGTCGACGGGTATGATGCACATGGCGGGTTTTTTCCCCTCCGTGCCGACGCAGATCCGCTTCGAACTGCTCTATGCGCCGGTCCAGGGCCAGTGGAAGCTGTTCGGCCTCTCGGTTTCGCTGGGATCTTCGGCGCCGGTGGCGCCGAGCGACGCGCCAGCCCCGAGCGCCGCGGAACAGCCAAAAGGCGGGACGGGACTTCGCACCTCAAAGCCAAAGACCTGACGGCGTTCGGGAGGGGCGCCGGCAAAGCGCCGGGACGATTCGCCGTCCCGGCTTTTCGCTGAGCTTAGTTTGGCCAGCAGCGGCGGCCGTAGGGGCCGAGATGGAAGCCGCGCGGGCAGGCGCGACCGACGCCGTATCCTCCCCATTGTCCGCCCCACCGACACCCGCCATAGGGACCGCGATGGCCATAAGGCCCGCAACCGCCATAAACTTGCACGATCGGCGCGCCCGCCGTCTCACTCGGCGCGAGCGGCATCGCCGCGTGGGCCGGCGCAGCCAGAGCCGCCGCAAAAACAAGCGCGAGACCCGTTCTCAACTTCATCTCCAATCTCCTTCAATCGGCCTGGGCGCGGCTCTTCGCGCCGCGCCCGCAGAATATCTGCGCGCAAACCGAATCTTGGCAATTGCAATTTGCGATCGAGGTTAGCCGACGCCCAGCTATGTTCCTATAATGTTCTTGCGCCAAGTTCGCGCGCCAGCTAAGCTGCGAAAGATAATTGCCGAAAGAATTTCTCGGGAGCGCGCGATGGCGATGAGGGTGGCGACGGTCGCGTTCGAAGGCGTCGAGGCCCGTCCTGTCGACGTTCAAGTGCAGATTTCGAGCGGCGCGGTCGTCTTCAACGTCGTCGGCCTCGCCGACAAGGCCGTCGCCGAGTCGCGCGAGCGGGTGCGCGCGGGCGCTGATCGCTTCCGGGCTGGCGCTGCCGGCGAAAAGAATCACCGTCAATCTCGCGCCTGCCGACATGCCCAAAGAGGGCAGCCATTATGACGTGCCGATCGCGCTTGGCGTCATGGCGGCCATTGGAGCCATTCCCTCCGACGCGCTCGAAGGATTCGTCGTGCTTGGCGAACTTGCGCTCGACGGAACGCTGACGCCGACGGCGGGGGTCCTCCCGGCGGCGGTGGCCGCCAACGCGCGGGGATTGGGATTGATCTGTCCGAGCCAATGCGGGCCGGAAGCGGCCTGGGCGTCGAGCGATATGGAGGTGATCGCGCCGCGCTCGCTCATCCAGCTCGTCAATCACGTCAAGGGCGCGCAGGTTCTGGCCCGGCCTCAGCCGGCGGTGCGCAGGCCCGCCGCTGATTTGCCCGACCTTTCCGACATCAAGGGACAGGAGAGCGCCAAGCGCGCGCTCGAGATCGCCGCCGCCGGCGGCCACAACCTTCTGATGAGCGGCCCTCCGGGAGCGGGAAAATCGATGCTCGCCGCGCGGCTGCCGTCGATCCTGCCGCCGCTGACCCCGCGGGAATTGCTCGAAGTCTCAATGGTTCATTCGGTGGCGGGGCAGATTGCCGGAGGCGAACTGACCGACCGGCGGCCATTTCGCGCGCCCCACCATTCCGCCTCGATGCCGGCGCTGGTCGGCGGCGGCTCCCATGCAAAGCCTGGCGAGATTTCGCTCGCCCACAATGGGGTCCTTTTTCTCGACGAATTGCCGGAGTTTCAACCGCAAGTGCTGGACAGCCTGCGCCAGCCGCTCGAGACGGGCGAGGTGGCGGTGTCGCGCGCCAATCATCGCGCCGTCTACCCGGCGCGCTTTCAGCTTGTCGCGGCGATGAATCCTTGCCGTTGCGGTCACGCGATGGATCCGGGCTACGCCTGCAAGCGCCAACCCAATGAACGCTGCGTCGCGCAATATCAGGCGCGGCTTTCGGGGCCGCTGCTCGACCGTTTCGATGTGCAGATCGAGGTGCCGGCGGTGACCGCCGCCGATCTCGTGTTGCCGCCGCCGAGCGAGGGTTCGCGGCAGGTCGCGGCGCGCGTCGCGCGGGCGAGAGAGATTCAGCGCGCACGCTACGATGCTCTCTCGCTGCCAAGGGTCGCCGCCAACGCCGCCGCGCCGGCGGCGGTCATCGAGCGCGTGGCGCGTCTTGACGCCGCCGGCACGGCGCTGATTCGGGACGCCTCCGAGCGCTTCGGCCTCACCGCCAGAGGGTTTCACAGGGTCTTGAAGCTCGCGCGCACCATCGCCGATCTCGACGGCGCTGAATCCGTCGGCCGACCGCATCTTGCTGAAGCGCTTTCCTATCGCGCGGGACTTGCGTCGGGGCGCCTTGCAGCCTGATATGGGCGCATGTCCTTAAACCATATTGTGATTTTGCTCGCGGCGCAGCTCGCCATTCTGCTGCTGGCGGCGTCCATTTTCATTGCTCTGCGCAGGCGCGGCCGCGAGCAGGTCGAGGCCGAGTTCGAATCGCTGCGCGACGAAATTTGGGAGCTGCGCGCCGCCGCCGCGGCTCGCGACAGAGCGGAAGCCGCCAGTCTTGCCAAGTCGCGCTTTCTCGCGGCGGTCAGCCACGAATTCCGCACGCCGCTCAACGGCGTCATGGGGTTGGCGCAGCTTCTCGCGATGACCAGGCTCACCGCCGAACAGGCGAGCTATGTCGAAGCGATCGGCGATTCCAGCCGTTCGCTCTCTCAGCTGATCGACGACATTCTGGATTTCTCCAAGATCGAAGCCGGAAAGTTCGAGCTGCGTCACGAAGCCTTTGCGCTCGCGCCGTTCGTCGAAAGCGTGGTCGAATTGCTGGCGCCGCGCGCGATGGCGAAAGGGCTGGAGCTTGCCAGCGTCATCTCGCCCGACACGCCGCGTGAAATCGTGAGCGATCCGGCGCGTCTTCGGCAGGTGCTCGTCAATCTCATCGGCAACGCGGTGAAATTCACCGAGCGCGGCGGCGTGGGCGTGCGCGTCGCGCGAGACGGCGCGCGGCTGCGCTTCGAGGTGCGCGACTCCGGGCCAGGCGTTCCAGAGGCGGCGCGCGAGGCGATCTTCGAGGAATTCGAGCAGGCCGATCCTTCCGAGAACCACCCGCAGGCGGGCACAGGGCTCGGCCTCGCCATCTCTCGCCGTCTCGTCGCCAGGATGGGCGGCGCGCTGGCGCTCGTCAATTCATCGGACATGGGCGCCGTTTTCGCCTTCACGCTTCCTGCGCCGCCGTTCAGCGAAGACAGGGCGCCGGCGCCTCTTTCCGGGCTTAAGGCGCTGATCGTTGCGCAAAGCATCTTTGAAGCGCCCTATCTCGCCGAGAGCTTGCGGTTCGCCGGAGCCGAAGCGGAGATCGTCGCGGCCGAGGATGCGCCGTCCGCGCTGCAAAGGCGGCGCGAGAAACCCTTCGACGCCGTCATCGTCGACTGCGCGCTGGGCCCGCACATGACCGCGCAGTTGGCGAAAGTCGCGCGCGACGCGCAGGCGGGACGACTGTTTCTGCTCTTCTCGCCCATCGAACGGCGCGCCTTCGGCGAAGACGCTCTGTGCGACTTCGACGGCTGGCTGGTGAAGCCGGTGCGGATCGCCTCGCTGATCGCCCGTCTGTCGCCAGAGCGCGCCAAGGCGCCGGCGCCTGACGACGACGCGCCGCCGCAGGCGCTCGCCGGGGTGAACGCGCTTATCGCCGAAGACAATGAGATCAACGCGCTCATCCTCACGCGTCACCTCGCGAAGCTTGGCGCGACGGTGACTCGGGCGGAAAGCGGCGCGCTTGCGCTCGCGCGCGCCCGCGAAGCGATCGAGGGCGTGGGCGCGCCTTATGACGTGATCGTCATGGATCTTTTCATGCCGGATTTCGATGGACGCGAGGCGAGCCTCCGCATTCGTGAGGCGGAGGCGCGGGCAGGCGCGCCGCGCACGCCCATATTGGTGCTCACGGCCAGCGCGCGCGAAGAAGACGAACGCGCCGCCCGCGCCGCCGGAGTCGACGCTTTTCTCACCAAGCCGGTGGAGTTCGCTTCGCTCGCGGCGACGATCGAAGAGCTGAGATTGGCGCCGCGTCGGACGTAGCGCTTCCTCTTAGCCGCCCTGCGGCGCGATGACGCCGAACCGTCCCGATTGATAGTCGGCGAAGGCCTGCCGCAATTCATCCTGCGTATTCATCACGAACGGACCTTGTTGCGCCACGGGCTCGTCGATCGGTTCGCCGCTCATGAGAATCAGTTTCGCGTCGCTATTCGCTTCGAAGGCGATGTCGCCGCCTTCCTCTTCGAATACGACCACATCTGTCGCGCGCGCGATCTTCTCGCCATTGGCTTCGACCGTTCCTTCGAGAACCGCCGCAAGCGCCGTATGGCCTTCGGGAAGCGTGAATCGGGCGCGCTTCCTTGCGTCGATCCGCACGTCCCAAAGATCGATCGGCGTCGCGGTTTGCGCCGGTCCGCGATGGCCATCGAATTCGCCGGCGATGACGCGGACGATTCCGGCGTCATCTGGCAGATCGACGCGCGGAATGTCCCTATCGAGGAGGGTCTGGTAGCGTGGCGGGCTCATCTTCTCGCGCGCCGGCAGATTGATCCAAAGCTGCACGACCTCGAACCGTCCGCCCGACTTGCCGAAGCTTTCGGAATGATACTCCTCGTGGACGACGCCCGAGGCCGCGCGCATCCACTGCACGTCGCCGGGACCGATAAGTCCGCCGGCGCCGGTCGAGTCGCGATGCGCGAGTTCGCCGTCCAGGACGATCGTCACCGTCTCGAAGCCGCGGTGCGGATGGGCGCCGACGCCGCGCCGCTTGGCGGTCGGTGGAAAGTCAAACGGTCCCGCGTAGTCGAACAGCAAAAAGGGGCTCACCCGCGCGCCATGTTCGTGATGCGAGAACAGCGAGCGTACGGGAAAACCGTCGCCGACCCAGTGCATTGAGTCTGGGGCGGCAAAGACGCCGATAATCCTTCTCATGGCGAAAGCTCCTCTGCGGCCTATGTGGGCCGCATCGGGCGAAATGCAATTCACGCCTTGGGCGCGGTTCTTGACGCAGGGGGCCACAAAACCGACAAGTCCGCCCGATGGCGAATCACGACGACGACCACGGCACACTAAGGACGGTTAGATGGACTGGATCATCCTCTTTATCGGCAGCCTCTGCGAGGTTGGTTGGCTCATTGGAATGAAATATTCGAGCGGATTCACACGACTTTGGCCTTCGCTCATCATGGTGTTTTTCATGGGAGCGAGCGTCGGGTGTTTAGGCCTTGCCGTAAGAACGATACCAGCCGGCACGGCCTATGCGGTGTGGACCGGCGCAAGCATCGCGGCGGCGACCTTGGTAGGCGTTTTTCTGTTCAAAGAACCGACGACCGTCCTGCGGTTAGGATCAATTGGCCTCATCCTCTTGGGCATCATCGGCCTGCGGCTCGGCGGCGTGGATATGAAGTAAGAGCGCGCCCCGACGCCCGTGCACGAGCGTCGGGAAAGCGTCGCGCGCGGCTCAAAAATAGCTTTCGAGCGTTCCGCGCCGCCGCACGTCGAGCGTCGCGCAATGGAACGCGCCGCCGAACGCCGCATAGTGCAGGAACGAGCAGGGGATGGGCTCGTAGCCCCATTTCTCCATCTGCCGCATCATATTTGTGTGATGCGGATCGACGATGACGCGCTTCTCGTCGATCATCAGAATGTTCATGCTGAGCCATTTGCCGCACATCGAGGTGATCGCGAGAATGCGGTCGTTGATCGGATCGGGCTCCGGCGCGACGAGAATGTCCCATTTCTTCAAAATGTCGGGCAGTTCGTCGGGATTGATATATTCGGGATTGATCAGCACGCGACCCGGCCCCAGCGGCAGGATCGTCGTGTCGATATGCATCGGATTGGGGCAGCGGCTCTTGATCTCGTGAATCCGATAGCCCTCGCCGAGATGGCGGCGCAGCCAGTCGATGCCCATGGCGTTCGTCACATTGGAGCGCGTGACGAAAATATCGCGGCCGCAGCGGAAGAAATCGGCGGCGTCGAACACCGGCTCGAATTCGGTGAGAATGTAGCGGAGCGGCTCGCCCTTCTCCGGCAATTTGAAATTTGGATCGAAGAGTTCGTCGGTGAGTTGCGGCTTGGGCGCCGAGGTCCAGCGCGCGCCGCGCTTAAAATAGTCCTTCAGGATCGGCCGATAGGAGTGCGTTTCGAAATAGCGGCAGGGCCAGGCCATGGGCGTTTCGAGGATCTCGTCGCCGAAGACGAGCATGGAGTCGCGCGGACAGGAATTGCAGAAGCCGCGCGACGACCAGTGCGGCGTCGAGAATTTCGCCTTATGATTGACCGCGTCGGGCCGCGTCACCGTGACGCCGAGCGACTCGAGCAAAGCGATGAAACCGTCGAGCTCCTGCTGCGCCGGCTCGATCATGAACTTCGGAAAGCGGAAGCCTGCGGCAAGCGATTGGGCGCGCGCGGCCATGCCGGGAATGTTGCAGGTGACGACCGGATGGTCGGAAGGAATCGTCGAGCCTTCAAGTCGGCCGACGATGATCTCCTCCAGTGGATCCCACTCATTATGGGAATTGACCGGACAGTCCGCGGCAATCGTGCTTCCGACAGATGCATGCACATTCATAATGCGCCCCGAATCGTTTCCAATCAGAGACATTTAGCGCTTTGCGCCTGTTCTTCAAACCCTGATAAAAATGCCTTTATTTGTTGAGCTTATCGCTAGGCCTTTAACGTCTTACTCGCTCGGTTCGATTTAAACCCAAGTCGTGGGCGGATGTCGCGCGCCAAGAGCGGGAAGAGGCGGGGGTCTGCTCCAGGCCGCTCCCAAGCCTTGCCCAAGCCTTGCCCAAGCCTTGCGCGGACTTGCGTTTCCCCCGGGGTTGGGCAATAAACCGCGCTCTACAGAACCGCCCGGCCAGTGATGGGCTGCCGTGGCGGTTCTTTCGCTCGCGCGAACAAGCGTCGTTTGGACCAATCCCTGCGGCGCGAACAACAGGGCCTAGCGCCCGGGAGAGCAAAATGCCCAAACTGAAGACGAAATCCGGCGCGAAAAAGCGCTTCAAGATCACCGGCACCGGGAAAGTGGTCTACGCCCAGCAGGGCAAGCGCCACGGGATGATCAAGCGGACGAACAAGCAGATCAGAAATCTGCGCGGCACGAACGTCTTGTTCAAGACTGACGGCGACAACGTCAAGAAATACTTCCTGCCGAACGGCTGATCCGCAGAACCGCACTTTTTCGCAAAGGAGTTCGTCATGGCTCGCGTCAAGCGTGGCGTCACATCGCACGCCAAACATAAGAAGACCCTCAAGGCGGCCAAAGGGTTCTACGGCCGCCGCAAGAATACGATTCGCGCCGCCAAGGCCGCCGTCGACCGCTCGATGCAATATGCGACGCGCGACCGCAAGGCGAAGAAGCGCGTGTTCCGCGCGCTGTGGATCCAACGGCTCAACGCCGCCGTGCGCGAGCACGGGCTGACCTATTCGCGGTTCATCGACGGGCTCGCCAAGGGCGGGATCGAAGTCGACCGCAAGGTTTTGTCGGATCTCGCCATCCACCAGCCCGAAGCCTTCGCGGCGATCGTGGCGCAGGCGAAGTCGGCTCTGCCGCAGGCGGCCTAAGACTTACGTCGCGAACAGATTCGAGCCTCCCGCAGCAGCGCGGGAGGCTTTTTGTTTGGAATGTTTACTATTCTTGGACTGCCGGATCGCCGGGGCGCTTTCATCTCGCTCGCCGATGAATTTTCGGGGCGTCCGCCGCCGGCCGATTTGGCTCTTGAGGCATAGGCGCGCTCTGCAATTCGGCTGGCGGTGTTGGAACGGGCCATCGTGTTGGCCGATCCATGACGAACTGATTGATCGCGCAAATGAACGAACTGAACATGAAGCCTCCATGGCTCATGAGCACGTCGTCATAGGCGCGCATGTTCCAGAACGGGTCGTTAGCGCGCGTGATTGGGAGCAGTCCTGCAAGCCTGAAACCGTGGGTCATCTCGACCGCGGGATGACCGCCGCTGCCGCGAGGATTCCCAGGATCTGGATCGAGCGGCGGGGCCAGCATCGCGCTCTCCCACTGAGTGCCATTCGTTTGCGCCCTTCGAGCCCGCGTCAGCCAGTCGTGGCTGACAGCGCAGTCTAGTGAGGGATTGGCGGGGATATCCTTGTAATCCGCCTGACTGGGCGGCGCCCAACGGATGCTACGAATTTCATGCGTCGTGCCGAGCTGGCGCGCCGGCATGCGATAAGTGTCGACGAGACTTACCGACGACCGCGGCGGATCGAGGTGGCCGATCGTGCGCGAAGACTCGATATCCGTATTCTGGAAGGGAAGATCGCTCACGAATTCTCCAACCCTCTGCCAAAATCTCGGCGCTCGCTGATCTTGTCGGTTTTCGGGGAGGCTGAAGCTTTCGCAGGCTGCGCGCAAATCTCGTGCAACGCCAGCGATCATCGCGCCAAGGGGACGGAGGTCACCGCGAAAAAGTGGGAAAGCGAGATAGGTCGCGAGGTCAGATTTTATGCCGATTTTCTTTTTTCGATCGATATTCTCCACCGCTTGATCGAGCGCAAACGGCGTTCTCAGCGCACCGCAGGCGCGCTCGTCGGGGTTCGGCGTCTCATCATGGAAGATGAACTCGCCGGGTTTTTTTGCCTCTAGGAACTGTTTGTATCTCGCGCATATTTCGTCTGGCGAATTCACATCCTGACCGAGCAAGCTCAGTTTGTCGTGCATGGCTATGGCGCAGTCTGCCGGCCGGATCCCGCCTGGAGGCCAGGAATAGGCCGAGGTGACTGAAATCACGACAGGACTTTGATGAGCGGGAAAAAAGCGATGGCCCGCCATGAGGTCGCCTTCGCCCTCGAAGAAAGCGACTTTCTCCCAAACGGCGCGCTGAACATCAGTCCATTTGGAGGCTTCGGCGGCAGGGTTAATGAGAACCACGAGATCGCCGAGCGGGGGATAAAAATAGGCGTTGGCGCCCGGATGATTATGCACCGCCTTGATCAAATGGTCTTTCAAAGCCGTGGCCAACATGTTGCCGCCGAGGCTATGACCGATCACGATCATCTTGTTTGGATTGTCTCGTTGCTTTGCCTTCGTCCCGGGCTGTTTGTTGAGAACCTGCTCGATTTTTCTCAGCGCCATGAGGGCGTGCGGCGCGATATATTCGCTGACCGGTTTGCGGTCGAACAAGGTCAGCGTCGCGACGCCGGAAGCGAGCGAATCGCCCCAGGAATTGATCCAGTTCTTCCAGCACAAGGGCTTTTCGCTGGGTAAAACGCCGTTCGAACAATGTGAGGCGTCGCCATCTAAGAGCGCGCCAACGGTATTGCCCAGGACGATAAAGGGAAGATGCAGTCGCGTCTCGTTCAGGCGCGCGCCTCTCCAGCCGACGTACACCGCTGTCACCTCGCGCCCGCAATGCTCGCTTTCGCCAGCGTTGCACCGGTCGCGAAGGTATCGCGCGACATGCGCCGCGTAAGCGCGAAGATCGGTGACATTGCCGTCTCCGATCGATGCATCATGCCGCCAGCCATGAACGAACACGATTACATAATTGCTATGCTTGACGACATTCCCGAATTCGTCGCTGTGGGTGCGCTTTTCAACTGATCGAAGATGCGCGTTGAGCGCCTCAAGTTGTGTGATCGGCTTCCATGAGCTGCGTTCGATATAGCTCACGCGATCGGTCAATTCGTTCAGGGTGAACAGCTGATGAGGGTCTTTGATCAGCTCGAACGGCTCGCCCTCCTCCTTGAATTCCAGAAAGGCCAGCGTGTAGCCAAGCGCATTCGATCGATTGTCGGCGTCAGCGCGAGGGGCAGGAACTTCGTGACGCTGTATCGCGCATTGAAATCTCGTGTCCCAACGACCTGCCTCGTCCTTGAGCGCCGCTTCGTTTTCGGCGTTGCCATAGGCTGCGAGAATATTCCATGCCGGCGACGCGTAGTTTCCGTTTTCGCCGATCCGCATGTTGCAATCGCGCGAGTCGGGATCAAGAACGCGATAGGGGTGGTCCTTCGGCGTGGAAATGGCCCAAGCGGTCACGAGAACCGTCAGAAAGGCCAAAAGCAAAAGACGCACGACAGTTATTGCGGCGCGCCAGATGAAACGAGCTGCGCGACGCAGACCAGCGAGAATCTTGAAAGAAAGTGAACGCAGCGAGGCGGTCGTAGATGCAAGACGGGCGCTCATTCAAAGCCCCCTTATGGTCACGTGACTGCAAACGCCTAAACAATATATGCTTTTCTTTAGGCCGTAAAATTTTCGTGAATTTTTTAGGTTTGCCGACAACGCTGAAGACTGGGTCACTTGGAAGCTAGGACGAAGCATGGCCGACACATATGATCTCATCGTCATCGGCGGCGGGCCGGGCGGCTATGTCGCCGCGATCCGCGCCGCGCAATTGGGTCTCAAGACGGCGGTCGTCGAGCGCGAACATCTCGGCGGCATTTGCCTGAACTGGGGCTGCATTCCGACCAAGGCGCTGCTGCGCTCTGCCGAGGTCTATCGCCTCGCCAAGGAGGGCGAGCGGTTCGGCGTTTCGCCAGGCGCCTTGAGCGCCGACGTCGCGCGCATCGTCGCGCATTCGCGCGAGGCGGCGACGCGGCTCAATGGCGGCGTGGCGTTTCTGCTCAAGAAAAACAAGATCGACGTCATATGGGGCGAGGCGACGCTCGCCGGAAAGGGCGAGGTGCGCGTCGCCGCGCCGACCAAACCGCCCATGCTGCCGCAAGCGCCCTCGCCGAAAACGAGGCTCGACCACGGCGTCTATCAGGCGAAACACCTCATCATCGCGACCGGCGCGCGTCCGCGCGTTCTGCCGGGCCTCGAGCCCGACGGGCGACTCGTCTGGACCTATTTCGAGGCGATGAAGCCGGAGCGCTTTCCGAAATCGCTGCTCATCGTCGGCGCCGGCGCCATCGGCGTCGAATTCGCGTCTTTCTATCGGACATTCGGCGTCGAGGTGATTCTCGTCGAAGCGCTGCCGCATATCCTTCCGAGCGAGGACGAAGAGATCGCCGCTCTGGCGCATCGGTCGTTCAAGAAGCAGGGGATCGACATCCGCGTCGCGACGACGGTGACGGGCGTCGAGAAGAAGGCCGACAGCCTCGTCGTCACGCTGAAACCAGCGGACGGCGAGACGCAGACACTCGAAGTCGAGCGCGCGCTGTCGGCGATCGGCGTCGTCGCCAATGTCGAAAATCTCGGGCTAGAAGCGCTCGGCGTCGCGCTCGAGCGCGGCGTCATCAAGATCGACGGCTTCGGGCGCACCAATGTCGAAGGCGTTTACGCGATCGGCGACGTCGCCGGCGGCCCGATGCTTGCGCATAAGGCGGAGCATGAGGGGGTCACTTGCGTCGAGGCGATCGCCGGATTGGACGCGCACGCGCTCGACAGATCGCGCATTCCGGGCTGCACCTATTGCCACCCGCAGGTCGCGTCCGTCGGATTGACCGAGGCGAAGGCGAAAGAGCAGGGGTTTGACGTCAAGGTCGGACGCTTCCCCTATCTCGCCAATGGCAAGGCGATCGCGCTCGGCGAACTCGAAGGCGTCGTGAAGACCATCTTCGACGCCAAGAGCGGGCGGCTGCTCGGCGCGCATATCTTCGGAGTCGAAGCGACGGAGCTGATTCAGGGCTTCGTCATCGCGATGAATCTCGAGACGACGGAAGAAGAGCTGATCCGCACGATCTTTCCGCATCCGACGCTGTCTGAGACGATGCATGAGAGCGTGCTCGCGGCGTTCGGCCGCGCGATTCACGTTTGATGCGACTACCGGTTGAACTATTCGCTTAGCCTGTCATTCCCGGCAGGCCGAAGGCCTGACCGGGAATCCAGAGCCGATCCAACAGTGCTGGTTTTGCTCTGGATTCCCGATCGCGCGCAAAGCGCGCGTCGGGAATGACATCCGAGCAATTCAGACGGAAATGGTATGAGGCGTGCTGCGCGCCGAGGGCGCCAGGTGAGGGTCGTCCGCAACGAAACCTCTGCGCGCCGGTTCTCGGCGCGTCAGCTCTGCAGCACATAGGTTCCCGGCGCATCGCAAAGCGCCACGCCCGTCGCAGGCGGCGCGACCGGCGGGCCGGAACGGGCGGCGAGCCAGGCGCTCCATTCCGGCCACCAGGATCCTTCCCTGACAGCCGCGATCTTCACCCATTCTGCGGGCTCGGCGTAATGCTCGCCATCCACTCGGCTCGTAAAGCGGTACTCGCCGCGCTTCTTCTCGGGCGCCGAGACGATGCCGGCGTTATGGCCGCCGCTCGTCAACAGGAAGGTGATTTGGGTGTCGACGAGCAGGTGGATCTTATAGACCGAGCGCCAGGGCGCGACATGATCGCGCTCCGTGCCGACGGCGAAAATCGGCGCGCCAATATCGTTGAGCGCGACGGCGCCGCCGTTGGCGCGCAGCCTGCCCTCGGCGAGATCATTGTTGAGGAAAAGCCGCCGCAGATATTCCGAATGCATCTTGTAGGGCATGCGCGTCGCGTCAGCGTTCCAGGCCATCATGTCGGTCATCGGCTCGCGCTCGCCCATGAGATAGGATTTGAGCGCATAGGACCAGACAAGATCATTGGAGCGCAGAAGTTGGAACGCGCCGGCCATCTCTTTGGAGTCGAGAAAGCCGTGCTCCCACATCAGATCTTCGAGAAAGTCGAGTTGGCTTTCATTGACGAAGAGCGTCAATTCTCCGGCTTCGGTGAAATCGGTTTGCGCCGCGAGGAGCGTTATGCTCTTGAGGCGATCGTCATTGTCGCGGGCCATGGCCGCCGCGGCGATGGCGAGCAGCGTTCCGCCCAGGCAATAGCCGGCGGCATGGATCTTTCGGTCCGGCATCAGCCGCGAGATGACCTCGAGCGCCGCCATCACGCCGAGCCGTCGATAGGCCTCCATGTCGAGATCACGATCTTCGGCGCTCGGATTGCGCCAGGAGATCATGAAGACCGTGAAGCCTTGCGCGGTCAAAAACCGCACGAGCGAATTATGCGGCGATAGATCGAGAATGTAATATTTCATGATCCAGGCTGGCGTGATGAGCACGGGCTCGGGCCGTACCGTTTCTGTCGACGGCGCATATTGGATGAGCTCGATCAGCCGGTTGCGGTAGATCACCTTGCCCGGCGTGATCGCGACATTCTGACCGGGAACGAAGGCGTCGGCGCCGACAGGCCGCTTGCCGCCGGCGCGCCGCTCCATGTCTTCAAGAAAATTCTGCAGGCCATAGACGAGATTGACGCCGCCGGTCTCCAGCGTGCGTTGCAGCGCCTCGGGATTCGTCAGCAGGAAATTCGACGGCGAGAACATGTCGAGCAATTGGCGCGAGGCGAATTCGACGACGTTTTCATGCTGCTTGGTGACGCCGCCGATGCCCGTCGTGGCGTTGTGCCACCACTGCTGATTGAGCAGAAAACCCTGGTAGAGCAGCGCATAGGGCCAACTCCGCCACGCTTCGCCGGCAAATCTCTTATCTTGCGGCAGCGGCTCGATGCACGGCGCGGCGTTCGGCTGCAATGCGCAGCGCCAGGCGTAATTGGCGAATCGCCAGCTTTTGCGCATCGCCTTTTCGGCAAGCTGCATCTGCTTTCCTGGCGCTGTCGCGAGATGCGCCGCCCAGTCCCAATAGGCGCCGGCCATCGAGGCGGGCGAAAGTCCGCCGGTCAGATGGGCGACGCTCGCGTGAAGCGAGCGATCGATGACGTCGCTCAAGGCGGCAAAGCCGTATGAATCTTTGTCGCTGGCGCGCTCCGCCGCCAGAAAGGCGCTGGGCCAGGCTTCGACAAAGGCTTTCGACGCGAGGCGCGGAAAGTCATGGGCAGGGGAGGCGTGGCGATGGCTGGAGGATGTCTGCTCTGCGCGCGCAGGGTTCGTCTGCGCGACATTGGGGTGCTCTGTCATCAACGTCCCTTAAGCCGAGGCGCTCGACTGGATTCCGATCTTATTTCGGGGAATGCTGCGGCGCAATATCGTGGCCCCTATCTTTCCCGGGCTTGGCCGGGGGGCGAGCGCTACCATGTCCCTGTGAAGGAATGCCGACCGCTTAGGAGACCCCTATGAGAGCCATCGCCGCAGCCGCCTTATTGTCTCTCGTCTCGAGCGCCGCGCTCGCCGCTCTCAAGCCTGGAGACGCCGCGCCCGACTTCAGTCTGGAGGCCGCGCAGGGCGGCAAGGAGTTCTCCTTCTCGCTGCGACAGGCGCTCGAGAAGGGTCCGGTCGTGCTGTATTTCTATCCGAAGTCGTTCACGAGCGTCTGCACGCTCGAGGCGCATGAATTCGCCGAAGCTATGGAGCAGTTCGCCGCCATGGGCGCGAGCGTCATCGGCGTGTCGAGCGACAAGATCGCCACGCAGCGCGAATTCTCGACGAAAGAGTGCCGGGACAAATTTCCCGTCGGCGCCGATCCGGGCTTCAAGGTCATCGACGCCTATGACGCCGCCTTCAAGGTTCCGGTCGCGGGCGCGATGTTCGCCAACCGTATCTCTTATGTCGTCGCGCCCGATGGGAAGATTCTCTCGGCGGTCGAGGATTCCGGCGCAACCAAGCATATTGAGAATGCGCTCGCCGTCGTGCGGCAGTGGCGCGACGCGCAGCAGAAATAAGTTGCGAGCAAGGGCGCATAGGCCAGCCACCCGACGCGCAAAAGCGCCATCGCGTGCAGCGGCGGCGCGTCGTTCACCCCCTCTTCGGGCGAATGCGGATGATCACGTCGCAGCCGACGATTTCCATCCCTTCCGGCGGCGCCGGCAGCCGCGTAAATTCGACAGAGCCATCGGCGGCGTCGAACATGCGGCCCGTCGCTTCATCCATGAAATGGTGGTGCGGCGAGGTGCGGGTGTGGAAGTAGGTGCGGGGTCCCTGTACGGCGATCTCGCGCAACAGCCCCGCTCCGGCGAACTGGTTGAGCGTGTTGTAGACCGTGGAGAGAGACATCGTCAGACCGGCTTCGCGCGCTTCAGCGTGCAAAGCCTCGGCGCTCACATGTCGATCGCCATTGCCGAACAGCAGCCGGCTCAGAGCGAGCCGCTGCACGGTGGGGCGCAGACCTGCGCCGCGCAGCCGCGCTTTGATATCCGAGATCTTCGTTGCGCTCTCGGGGGATTGATCGCGCAGTTTGATCGAACGGTCGAAACTCGTAGTCGAAGGTTGATGAGTCATTCTTCGCGACAGGCGAGCATCACTCGCTCCCTATTCATACATTAAGCTTTTTTCAGTAGAGGGCAGCGCCCGCCCCCTGTCAAACGAAATGGCGGAAGGTGTAATATTTCCAAAGAAGCAGCAAAGGACTGGCTAATGATGCGGCGCCTTGAGCCAATACTCTGTGCAGGGATTGATCGACGTCAGATGCTCGGCGCGTCGGTTCGTGCGGTCGCGGCTCTCTGGCTTGCCGGAGGCCGCGCCAAAGCCGACACGTTCGAGGCGTTTTTGCAGGGCCTATGGCCGTCGGCGCAGGCCGCCGGCGTCTCGCGCGAAACCTTTGACGCGGCGATCGCCGGACTTGCGCCGGACCCGTCGGTCTCGGCGAAGCCGCGCGCGCAGTCCGAGTTCACCATATCGATTCCCGCCTATCTCGCGGGCGCTGTGACGAATGGTCGCGTGGCGCGCGGTCGGGCGGTCGCCGCCGAACTCGCGGGGCCGCTCGGTCGGGCGCAGTCCCGCCACGGCGTGCCAAGCGAGATCGTCGTCGCCATTCTGGGCGTCGAGAGCAATTTCGGAACGGCGGCCGGCGGCTCTGACGCGCTGCGCGTCCTGGCGTCGCTGGCGTGGAAGGGGCATCGCGCCGAAACCTTCATCGAGGAATTTGTCGCCGCGCTCGTGATGCTGGAGAGGGGCTATGCGACGCGGGCGCAATTGCGCGGCTCCTGGGCCGGCGCCATGGGCCAACCGCAATTCATGCCGTCCGCCTATCTCAAATATGCCGAAAGCGACGCGGGCGGCGGCGCGCCGGACATCTGGCGCTCGCGCGGCGACGCCGTGGCCTCCATCGCCAATTTCCTGGCGAAATCCGGATGGGTCGCCGGATTGCCCGCCGTCGTCGAAGTGCGACTGCCCGAGGGGTTCGACTATGGCGCCTTCGATCTCGACTTCGCCCGCTGGCGGCAGCTTGGCGTGACCCGCGCCGACGGCGGCGCGCTCCCCGGCGGCGGCGCCGCCAGCCTTTATCTGCCGGCCGGCGCGAGCGGCCCGGCCTTTCTGATCACCGACAATTTCGAAGTCATCCGGCAATACAACACGTCCGACGCCTATGCGATGTCGGTCGCGCTGCTCGCCGATCGCATCGCCGGGCGCAATATCCCGATCGCGCCCTGGCCGAAGGTCGTGCCGCTGTCGACCGCCGACGTCAAGGCGATGCAGCAGCTGTTGACGGAGCGCGGATTCTATCGCGGCACGTTCGACGGCAAGCTCGGCCGCGCGAGCCGCAACGCCATCCATGCCTTTCAATTGAGCCAGGGCATACAGCCCGCCGACGGCTTTGCGACGAAAAACGTTCTGGCGCGGCTGCGCGGCCGATAGAGTCGCTGCGGTTCAGACGTCGAGATCGCGGTAGACGGAGACTTCCCTTTCGCGCGCGATCCGCGCCGCATCGCCGGCGCGAAAGCCGCGCCAGACGTCGAAGGCCATGACCAGCGTCGTGAACAGTCCGGAAATTTTCCCGACGATGAAGCTGAAGGGAAAAATGAGACGGTCCGGCGGAAGAATGAATTGAGCGCCAAGAAAGATGAGCGCTGCGTTGACGAAATAAGCCGGCCGGAACAGCGATTTTTCTTCCCAGGCGCTTTGCGCATAGCTGCGTGAATTCTTCTTCACCGTGCGGTTATAGGCGGGATTGGGAAACATGCCCCAGAAGCGCCGTTTGGGCGGAAGCGCATTCGGCCCCGCGAGCAGCGCGCGATAGCTTTGACGCACCGAGGAATGCGCAAGCAGCGCGAGAACGATGTTGGCGATCACGAAAGCGAATTTGAGCTGGAGGAACGAGAACGACAGTTGCGCGGCGAGGTCGACGAAAAACAAATGCGTGAATGCGTTCAGCACGAAGGCGGAGCGATGAAAGCTCGCGCGGTTGATGTCTTGAATCTTCTCGTCGATGAAAGTCGCGCCCGCCTTGGTTTCGGCGCGTTCCTTGAGAGTCAGCCGATCATAGTCGTCGGTCTTGAACCGCTTCGCGATCTCGCCAATCGTTTCGAGCGGCGGCCCGCGCTTGATCTTGAAGGTCGCTTTGTTGAGGAACGTTGAGATACGCGCGAAAATATCTCGCGCCATGGCGTAACGTGACGTGACCGAACTGAGAAAATCGGGCTCTCCCGCCATTGCGCGCACCTAAGCTGATTCTTTCGCCCCCATATTGTTATAGACGCAACGGGCGCGGGCGCCGACCCTGACCGCAGGTTGATCCCGTCCGGCCTCTTGCCATATTTAAGCTTATCCCGATCCTCGCGCCTTCGCTTGTCGGAGCCGCCCATTTTGGTCTCCGCCATGTTCAGCGCCCGTTCTTTCGCCCATTCGATCGCCGAAGCTCCCGCCGCGAAAACTGCGGAACGACTGCCCGAATGGAATCTCGCCGATCTTTATCCGGGCGCCGATTCTCCCCAGGTCGCCTCCGATCTCGCCAAGGCCGCGCAGGAGGTTGCGCAGTTCGGCAAGGATTATCGCGGCCGGCTGGAGTCGCTGGCGAAAGCCCCGGATGCCAGCGTCAAGCTTGGCGAGGCGCTGGCGCGCTACGAGGCGCTGCAGGACTTGCTCGGGCGGTTGATGTCCTTCGCCGGCCTGCTCTATAGCGGCGACACCACCGATCCCGCGCGCGCGAAATTCTATGGCGACGTGCAGGAGAAGGTCACCAACGCTTCGGCGCAGCTGCTGTTTTTTCAGCTTGAGCTCAATCGGATGGACGACGCTGCGCTGATCGCCGCGGCCAGCAAGGAGCCGCTTTTGCGCTGGAAGCCGTGGCTCGAAGACATCCGCAAGGAGAAGCCCTACGAACTCGATGACAAGCTGGAAGAGCTGTTCCACGAGAAATACATCTCCGGCGCGGCCGCCTGGAATCGTCTTTTCGACGAGACCATCGCCGGGTTGCGCTTCAAGGTCGGAGGCGAGGAGCTCGCGATCGAGCCCGTGCTCAATCTGATGCAGGATTCGCGTGAAGAGACGCGCCGCGAAGCGGCGCAGGCGATCGGCGTGACGCTCAAGAACAATCTGCGCACCTTTTCGCTGATCACCAATACGTTGGCGAAGGACAAGGAAATCTCCGATCGCTGGCGCGGCTTCCAGGACGTCGCCGATTCGCGCCATCTCTCCAACCGCGTCGAACGCGAGGTCGTCGAGGCGCTCGCGCAAGCGGTGGAGGCCGCGCATCCTCGCCTGTCGCATCGCTATTACAAGCTCAAGGCGAAATGGTTCGGCAAGGACGCGCTCGACTATTGGGATCGCAGCGCGCCGCTGCCGTCGACGCCGGCCAAGCGCTATTCCTGGCCGGAGGCGCGCGACATCGTGCTCGAGGCTTACGACGGATTCGCGCCGCGCATGGCGGAGATCGCCGGGCGCTTCTTTGAGAAGAACTGGATCGACGCGCCGGTGCGGCCGGGCAAGGCGCCGGGGGCCTTTTCACATCCGACCGTGCCCTCCGCGCATCCCTATGTGCTGCTGAATTTCCAAGGAAAGACGCGCGACGTGATGACGCTCGCGCATGAACTCGGCCATGGCGTGCATCAGGTGCTTGCGGCCCGACAGGGCGCCTTGATGGCGCCGACCCCGCTGACGCTCGCCGAGACGGCGTCCGTCTTCGGCGAAATGCTCACTTTCCGCGCGCTCATCGCGCAAGCGTCGGATAAGGCGCAAAAGCGGGCGTTGCTCGCCTCCAAGGTGGAGGACATGCTCAATACCGTGGTGCGGCAGATGGCGTTTTACGCTTTCGAGCGAAAGGTGCATAACGCGCGACGTGAAGGCGAACTGACCGCAGATCAGATCTGCGAATTATGGATGAGCGTGCAGGCCGAAAGCTTTGGCCCGTCAATCCGCCTGGGGCCCGGCTATGAAACTTTCTGGGCCTATATCCCGCATTTCATCCATTCGCCTTTCTATGTCTACGCCTATGCGTTCGGCGATTGCCTGGTGAATTCGCTCTACGGCGTTTATCAAAAGGCGCATGAAGGATTCGCCGAGCGCTATTTCGCTTTGCTCGAAGCGGGCGGCGCCAAGCCTTATGCCGAGCTTCTCAAGCCCTTCGGATTGGACGCGCGGGATCCGGCGTTCTGGAACATCGGCCTCGAAATGATCGAGGGCCTGATTGCGGAACTCGAGGCGATGGAGGACGCCTAGAGCGCTTCCCCGTCACATGGAATCAGGTGAGCGGTAAGTAATCGCTCAAAATCAAAATGTTGGAGCAGGTTCTCGTCGAAAAAGTCTGTCAACTTTTTCGGAACCTGCTCTAATCGGCGCGATGACGACGTGCGCGCCAAACGAAAAACGCCGGCGTTGAGCCGGCGTTTGTTGTTGGAAGACGCTGTTGTCAGACGCTTAATTCTGGCCGCCTCTGATCATGAATTTTTCGCCGTCGCAGGCAACTTCGCCAAAATATACGTTATGGGCGTTCTCGACGGGCTTGCCGGTCCACACGCAATTCTTCTTGGAATCGGTGCGGTCCGTGAATTTGAGCGTGTAAACGCCGCCCTTGAGTTCGCCTTCAATCTTGTAGGTCAGCACGGAGCCGTTATCGAGCTGCATTTCGCTCTTGCCCGAAACCTTGTCGCCTTCCGTTGCGACAGTCCAGGTGCCCTGCGCGCGCTTGATGCCAGCCTTATTGGCTTCGGTCACATTCCACTGCCCCGCATAGGCCGATGCGCTAAAGGCGACGGCGGCAAGGGCCGTCGTCAAAGCAAGCTTGATCATTTGTTGTGCTCCCATAAAGTGTTGTGATGAGCAGCATATCGGCCGCAGTCCAACTGGGGCTCGTGAAATGCGGCTATCAAGCCTTTTTGCGCCCGTGCGCTTTGGCGCGCGAACGACGGCGGAACATCGCGTGATATCACGCGAGATGTCAATTTATTTTCGCCTTAGCTAACGTTAGGCGCTCGATGTAAGGGACGTCAAATGTTCGAAGAAAAAGCCTGGCGTCGCGTGGACGACTACATTGCCGCGGCGCTGATTTCCAAAGAAGAAGCGCAGGATGAAACGCTTGCGGCAAATGCGCGCGCTGGCCTTCCCGCGATCGACGTTTCGCCGCCGCAAGGCAAATTGCTGCATCTGCTCGCCTGCGCGATCGGCGCGAGACGCGTTCTCGAAATCGGGACGCTGGGAGGCTACTCGACAACCTGGCTGGCGCGGGCGGTGGGCGAGGGCGGCAAGGTCGTCACCTTCGAAGTCGATGCGCATCACGCCGAGGTCGCTCGCGCCAATATTGCCCGCGAAGGCATGAGCGCGCGCGTCGATCTGCGCGTCGGCCCCGCGCTCGAAATGTTGCCGCTGCTAGAATCAGAGCGGGGGCACGCTTTCGATCTGGCCTTCATCGACGCCGATAAGCCCAACAACGCCGCCTATTTCGATTATGCCCTGAAGCTGTCGCGTCCCGGCGCGCTGATCATCGTCGACAATGTCGTGCGCGAGGGCGCCGTCGCCGACCCATCCGCCACGGACAGTGGCGCGCTGGGAGCGCGCGCGCTGTTTGACGCCGTCGCCGCGGAAGGGCGGGTCGAAGCGACGGCGGTGCAAACCGTCGGCGCCAAGGGTTGGGACGGGTTTCTGATCGCGCGCGTCAAATAGGACGCCTCGTCAGCCCCCTTCAGACGCTCTGTCGAACGCCCGCTTGCCGCGCCGCTTGCGGGGCAAGGGCGCGCCGTCGGCTCCGAACAGGGCGGCTTCCACCTGGTTGCCGCTGTCGTCATAGCGCCAGGAGATGCGCGCCGCGCCCAGATCCTTGCGGATCGTCGGCTTCCCCTCGGCGTTAAAATAGGCCTCCTCGACCTGATTGCCCTTGGCGTCATAGAAGCGCGCCACCCTGGCTGCGCCCAGGCTTTTGCGCTTCATTGGCCGCCCGTCGGGATCGAAATAGGTCTCGACGACCTCCACCCGTCCGCGCGTCGGCGCCGCAATGGCTTCAGGCGCGACGCGGATGTCGCCGTCGCTCGCGGCGGTCAGCTTTCCGCTCTGAGAGCAGCGCCGTTCTCCCGAGGCGGCGCTGCGCGCCCGCTTAACGAGGCGCGGCGCCAAATGAGTTTTCTGTTCCATGATCCCAAATCGCTGCGCGGTCCGATGGCTCGTCGCAACCGCCAGTCTGAGAACTGAGCGGCGCGTGCTTTCTGCGATGCACGCTGACAAACGACGGATACGCTGGTCTGACTCTCCCCCGCCGGCGGCATGCCGACATGTCGGGGCGTGACGCCGCATTGCTGCGGCAAGCGTCAGATCAGGACGGGAGGAGCGCGGGAGCCGAGCGGCGGGGTCGACGCCTCTGGAAGACGAGATGTCTCGTCAAAGGCCAGTCCGATCGTCGAATAGGACGCGGCCGGGGGCGTCTCGCCGATGAACGGCGAGGCGGCGGTCGCGCCGCCGAGCGATGCGCAATGCACGACGCAACAGACGTCGCCGTGCCGCGCCGGACGTGGGGGCGTCGCGGGATCTCCGGAAAGCGGTCCGGAAGCCTTGCTAAAGCAGATCGTGTTGGCGAAGAGGCCCGAACCGCGTCCGCTGAACGAAACGCCGACAGCGAGGCCTTGCAAAACAAACAGATAGGCGACGAGCAGCGTGACCGCCGTCGAACCGTACTGCGATGTTTTGACTTCGCTGCGCGCGCTCATAGCCCGTCGAAGCTATTCACTGATCTTGTTAAGGTCAATGGCGACGCCGCGCGCAGGCGGCGATTAAAGGTCGCGCCCGAAGTCAGGGGCTCCAGGGCCCCTCGGCCTCCGACGCGCGCTCGTACGCCTTTTGCGCCTCGATGGCGTCGAACACGGCCCGGAGCGCCTCCCTGACGCCGGCGCCGCTCGCCGACGAAATGAGCAAGGGCGCCGGATGCCGCTCGCGCGTCTCAGGCCCGGTGGCGGCGATCGCCCGCTTCAGCCGCTCCCGCTGCTTCTTGAGATGATCCGCGTCGACCGCGTCGATCTTTGACAGCGCGACGATTTCGGGCTTCTCGGCGAGACCGGCGCCATAGGCGGCGAGTTCGCCGCGCACAATCTTGTAGTCCTTGCCGGCATGTTCGCCGGTCGCGTCGATAAGATGCAGCAGCGCCCGGCACCGCTCGACATGGCCGAGAAACCGGTCGCCGAGGCCGTGGCCCTCATGGGCGCCCTCGATCAGACCAGGGATGTCCGCCAGCACCAATTCTCTGTCGTCGCTGCGCACGACGCCCAGACCGGGATGCAGCGTCGTGAAGGGATAGTCGGCGATCTTGGGCTTCGCCGCCGTCACCGTCGCCAGAAATGTCGACTTGCCGGCGTTGGGCAGGCCGATCAGCCCGGCGTCGGCGATCAGTTTCAGCCGCAGGATGATGGTGCGCTCCTGGCCCTCGAGGCCCGGATTGGCGCGCCGCGGCGCCCGATTGGTCGAGGTGGTGAAATGCGCGTTGCCGAAGCCGCCATTGCCGCCTTTGCAGATGACGACGCGCTGCCCGACCTCCGTCATGTCGGCGATGAGGGTTTCCCCGTCCTCCTCGAAGATTTGCGTTCCGACCGGCACTTTCAGCACGGCGTCGGCGCCGCGCCCGCCGGCGCGGTTCTTGCCCATGCCGTGGCCGCCGGTCTTGGCCTTGAAGTGCTGCTGGTAGCGGTAATCGATCAGCGTGTTCAGCCCGGCGACGCATTCGGCGACGACGTCGCCGCCGCGTCCGCCGTCGCCGCCGTCCGGCCCGCCGAATTCGATGAACTTCTCGCGCCGAAACGAGACGGATCCGGCGCCGCCGTCGCCGGAGCGGACAAAAACGCGGGCCTGGTCGAGGAATTTCATCTGCCGCTCACGGTGAAAAGAATCGCGGCCGGCGCGCGCCGAACAGCGTGTGCGCTTCGCCGCGCTTTAATTCGAAAAGCTCGACTTCCATGTCGCCGCCGCGCGCCGGCGCCGGCCGCATGCCGCTGCCCGTGCGGTGGAAGCCGAGCTTCTCATGCACATGCAACGAGGAGCGATTGTCCGGCCGCGCCGAGGAGACGATCCGATCCAGCGAGGTGATTCCGAAGGCGAGGTCGATGAGCGCCCTGGCCGCCTCGGTCGTATAGCCTTGTCCCCAATAGGGCTTGCCGAGCCAGAATCCGAACGTCGCCGAGCCGCGGCGGTCGGCGCCATGAAGGCTCACAAGCCCGATCGGCTCGTTGGGCCTATGCTTGGGGGTGATGACGAGATGGAGGCCGCCGCCGGCGCCGTTCTCCTCGCGCACCGATGCGATGAACGCGTCGGCGTCGTGCGGCGCGTAAGGATGCGGGATGCTGGCCGTCATCAGCGCGACGTCGGGATCGCCGACGTGCTGGCGAATCTCCTCGGCGTCAGCGGCGCGCGGCCAACGCAGCCACAGTCTTTCAGTCTCCAGCCGGAAAACGTCGTCGCGGGTAATTTCGGGAAACATTGATTGCTCCAAGCGACATCGGAAATATTGGCCCAAGAGCCTGAAAGGAGAGCGCTCCCCACTGGCCCTTCACGGCGCTTCCGTGACATCTCGCCTGAAACGTTCCCGCCTGAATTCGCGAGAGAGGTAGTCGAGACGACTGTCCGCCGGAAGGCCGGCGGCGGGTCGTCCCCTACCGCCTTACTCGGCTGCTGCGGCGGGCGCCGGCGCCACCGATACGCTGGCGCGTCCGCCGCTGGACTTGAATTCGACGACTCCGTCGACGAGCGCAAAAAGCGTGTGGTCCTTGCCCATGCCGACATTGCGGCCCGGGCGCCACTTCGTGCCGCGTTGGCGCACGATAATATTGCCGCCGATGACGGCTTCCCCGCCGAATTTCTTGACGCCGAGGCGCCGGCCGTCCGAATCGCGGCCGTTGCGCGACGAGCCGCCTGCCTTTTTGTGAGCCATGGTCTTGCTCCGATTTCCCTATGCGGCGACTGGGCCGCTTATTCTGCGTGTCGCGAGAGGGCGGTCAGCTCTCGATCGCGGTGATTCTCACAAGCGTCAGGTCCTGGCGATGGCCGCGCTTGCGCTTTGAATTCTGCCGGCGGCGCTTTTTGAAGGCGATCGACTTGGGGCTGCGCGTCTGCTCGGCGATCTCGCCGGAGACTTTCGCGCCGGCGATCGTCGGGGCGCCGACCTTGGGGCTGTCGCCCCCCAGCATGAGCACTTCGTCGAAGGTGACGGCGTCGCCCGGCGCGCCGTCGAGCGCCATGACGGTGATCACGTCCCCCGCGGCGACGCTATATTGCTTGCCGCCGGTTTTGATGACTGCGAACATCTTTTTTTCCTGTGTTCGTCCCGACGCTGGCGTTACCGCCGGCCGGCTTCTTGGCAGTTAGTGGCTTCGCCTCGAACTTGCGCCAAGCGCAAACGAAAAGCGCGGCGAAACCGCCGCGCCGAAGCGACGTTCATCTACCCTTCAAAGCCGGCGACTGTCAATATGTGGGGCGGATGGGGTTGGGTTCCGAATCCAGGTTAATGACGCGTCATCTCACCGCGTCATGGCCTCGCTTGTCGCGGCCATCCACGCCACGCCACGCTGCAAATCTGAGAACATTAGCCGAACGTATCGTCTCCGCGCGAAGCGTTTCGCGGTTGACCGCCGTGGATGCCCGCGACAAGCGCGGGCATGACGGTGGAAAGCGAGCCGAAATTAACCCGAGTTCGAAGCCCCGGCGGATGGGGTGGTGGTCAGTTTGAAATTCTAGCTTGCTGGCAGGCGCATGGCCGCTTTGCGCCAGGAACGGAACTTGGCTTCTCGCCGGAAGCGGCGACTTCGCGCCCGCGGTTCGGTCGTCGAGAAGTCCGCAGCTGCGCTGGACAAGTCTGCTCATGTGTCGTCCCGCTCCTCGAACATGTCGGGATTGATGGCTAAGTATCCTCCAGACAGCGCTTCCACCTTCATAAGGCCGGCGCGCTCCAGCACGTGAATCATTCTCTCGGCTCCCCGGCGGAAAACTATTTCAAGGGCTCCTAGCGTTCGGCAAACGTTATCGACCTGTTCTTCGCTCAAATCCCCTGGCCAAGCACCGGTATGGAAGAAGCGATGAATGAAAAAGTCCCGCTTCGATTTCAGCCACCGAAGGTAGTTGAGGTCAGCAGAAGTGATACTGTGCTTGGCAAGAAGTGAAATGAGTGAGCCCAGCGTTGAGTCTTGCAAGTGCTTCTGTTTAAGCACGATCTGCTCCCACCGAGGGGCGTCGTCGCGCAGGATGCTGGTTACCTTTACGCGGTCGCATATCAACATCGATGAGATAACGGAATCCTCAAGCAAGGCGCAGGCCACAAAAGTCGACCCAATCTGGTAGCAATAGCGCGTTCGTACCAGATCAAGGTCCGCAAGCCGCGCAATCTGACGACGTAGAGTCGGTGGTGTGAAGTCATGCTTCATTTCTTGCTCGGCTCGCGTGCCCTGCTTCCTGCATTGAGTCCGTGGGTCGCAGCGCGAATACGCGGCGTGAAGCGGCTTTCGAACTCGTTCCCTAGCAGGTCGTAGAACGCCTCCACATGACGAACGAGCTTGCGGGTAGCCGCGTTGAACTCCCGTTGCAACTCAACTAGCCCTTCTTGGAATGAACGCTCTACATTGATGCGACGACCATGCTGGTCGTGCCCCACCAAACCGTTTCCCCACTGCTCGAAACGAGCTGCCGTCTGGAAAGTGGTGCTATCATTTGTAAATGCGCGCTCCACGCCGTGGTGAAATCGCGCGTTACGCTCGCGCCGCAAATCGCCTTGGTCCTTCCTCATATCTTCCAGGACCGAAAGGATCTTCGAAGGGACACCTGCCTTCCCGAGTTGATCGATAGAACACTTTTGGGGATCAAGACCCGTCTCATGCACATCATTCGCCAAGATCAGCGCGCAGTCGACCACCGAAATGAACCGCATGAGGAACACGTCCGCCGCGATCGTTAGCCACTCGTAGCGAGAAACGGGAAAGTCCTTGAAGTCCTTCGGGATGCGCTCAGGCCAAAGCATGTCGCCAACAAGATTCAGAGATTCCACGCGGCGCGTAAGGCTGCTCAGGGTGTGGTTCACATGGAACGCGTACTTGCAGTCGGGGTGACGCGCGAGTTCTTCGTAGCTATCGAAATGATAGGCCACGATGCTAACCCATCTTATTCAGCGAGGCGGTAATTTTGGGCTGGCGGATGTGGCGTAAGGCATTGATTTAGCGTATGGATTAGTTGCTTACGCTGATCCCTCACGCCATCGCATCACAGCCACACCCGCCATGATTGAAGATAGC
>NZ_JBPFEA010000015.1:0-66801 GCF_051061285.1 Methylocystis sp. | reverse complement strand
GGACGACGGCGTTCTCGCATTCACCGACTTCGGCATCGAAACTCTCGTCGAGCTCATCGAAATCCACAAAGACTTGAAGTCCCGCCCCGGCGTCTGACGCAGCGCGAGATCATCCCCTGCGGCCCACGCCGGATGCTTACGGCCTTTTCGGCATCCGCGCCACGGATCCGTCGCCGCAGATCGCGCTGGATTTCGGGAACCATGCGCGATCCCAGTGGTTAGGCGCGGGGGCCTGCCGGATGAGACTCTCAATGTTCTTTCATAGCCTCTATGACCTCGAGCGCATCGGCGTTATCGGCGTCCTCGCTTATATTACGTTGATCGTCATGCTCAGATTCACGGGCAAGCGCACGCTTTCAAAGATGAATGCATTCGACCTGATCGTTACGGTGGCGCTTGGTTCAACCCTGTCGTCCGCGATCCTCAACAATCAGGTGTCGCTTGTGGAATGCGCGCTCGCCTTGGCGCTGCTGTGCGCGCTCCAATATGTCGTCACCTTCACTTCGGTGCGCTCGCAGATGTTCGCCAATTTGGTGAAATCGGAGCCGGCGCTGCTCTATTTTGAAGGGAGCTTTCTTCCAGAGGCGTTACGGCGCGAGCGCGTCACCGAAAAGGAAGCGCTTGCGGCGATGCGCAGCCAGGGCGTCGCCGATCTGGATCGCGTGAAAGCGGTCGTGCTCGAAACCGACGGCAGTCTCAGCGTCGTGCAGGACAAGGGCGGAGGGCACGCTACGCTGCGGGATGTGAGCGGAATCGCCCCGAGAGCGATTAGCGCTCCTTGTGAGCTGCAAGAGCCGTGTACACACGCGAATCTATGAATTCGGCTTCCTCGACAGCAGCCATAGCGCGGCGATGAAGAATCCCTTCGTAAGCGGGAGCAGGAGCAACACGAGCGCGATCGTTAGCGGCACAACGATCAGCATCTCGACAGCGTAGGAGTAACGTCCGCTGCTCTCTAATATGAAGAGAAGTGGCACGACTGTAATCGTCACGGCGCCGACGGTCAGCCATGCTGGGCCATCATCCGCATCGAGGCCCGCAAAACTTTCCCGGCAATGCGCGCAAGAATCGAGCGGCTTGAGGTAGCTCGCGAACAGCTTGCCCTTGCCGCAGTTTGGGCATTTTCGCGTCAGTCCGCGAAACAAGGACGTGCCCGGCGATGGATCGCTGTTCATTGACGCCAAACCGATTGAGAGCGATCGCCGCGCCACTGCGCGCTGATCGCACTGCGAGTCCATCTCAAGCGTGAATCTCGCTCCTGATTAAGGGGATAGTTTCTTGTGGCGTCGCAGGCAACCGCCCACTGGCGAGCGGCGGGCCAGGGACGTAAAGGCGATGCAAGACAAGGGACGCGGTCGGCGCTAGGCTCATTCCCGTATTTGTGCGGGGCCGGTCATTCTTGAACGACATTTCACGCACCGCTGAAAGTGAGCAACGCGGCCGCGACCTTTCATCGCGCGTCTTTCCGCTGCGTGTACGAGGATTGGCCGAGGCCCTGCGCGTGTCGCTGGAACAGGAGCGGGCGCTACGCCGTCCGTTTCTCTGGCTGGTCGTCGCTTCAGGCGGCGGCGTCGTGCTCTATTTCTCGGCCGAGCGTGAACCTTCGCTGGCGCTTTGCCTTTGCGCGCTTGCCGCCTTTGCAGTCTTGGCCGGGCTTACGCGCCGCCACGCGCGGGCCCATGCGCTTTTTTTGACGTTCGCTTTCGTCGCCTTAGGCTTTGCGTCGGGCGCCTGGCGGACGGCGCGCGTCGCGGCGCCGGTCATTCCACGCGTCGGCATCGGTGAGCTGACGGGCTTCGTCGAGGAGGTGGATCTGCGCCGGGCCGGGGCGCGCTTTATTCTGCGCGTCGCGAGCGCCGAAGGCTATCCGGACGACGTCGTTCCTTCCCGCGTGCGGCTGACGACGCGCGGCGAGCCGAATTTTTCGGCCGGCGACTTCATCGCCTTCAAGGCGCGGCTGATGCCGCCGGCGCGGGCGGCGCTCCCCGGCGGCTATGATTTCGCGCGGGACGCATTTTTTGCGCGCATCGGCGCGGTCGGCAACGCGCTTGGACGAATCGAGACCATGCCGCCGCCCGAACCGGCGCCATTCTCGCTGCGTTTTTTCGCGCACGTCGATCGCATGCGCAACGCCTTGGCGATGCGGGTCTATCGAATCATTGACGGCGATGCGGGCGCGATCGCCGCCGCCATGGTGACCGGCAAGCGCGACTTGCTGTCCGAGGACGCCAAGAATCTCATTCGCCGGGCGGGCATATTTCACATCATCACCATTTCCGGCGTTCAGATGACGCTCGTCGCGGGCATCTTCTTCGTCGGCTTTCGACGCCTGTTGGCGATGTCGCAAACTCTTGCGCTGAATTATCCGATCAAGAAATGGGCGGCGGCGCTCGCCATGCTCGGCGCCATTCTCTACGACATCGGCACGGGCTCGCGCGTCGGCACCGAGCGCGCGCTCGTGATGACGCTCATCATGCTCGCGGCGGTTCTCTTCGATCGTCCATCGCTGTCGATGCGCAATCTGGCGCTTGCCGCGCTCTTCATCATCGCCTTCGAGCCGGAGGCGTTGCTCGGCGCAAGTTTTCAGCTCTCTTTCGCGGCGGTGGCGGCCTTGATCGCGGTGTATGAATGGCGCGGCGAATATCTCGCGAAACGCCGCATCGACGATCGCGCGCCGCGAGGACGATGGGGAGCGCTTCGCGAAAGCGTCGTCGAGCGCCTGCTGCACGGACCCGGGGCGGCGATCTTCGCAACGCTTTGCGCGACCTCGGCGACCGCTTCATTCATGGCGTATGATTTTCACGAGCTGAGCCCCTATGTGCTGATCGGCAATCCGCTGACGCTGGCGATCATCGAATTCTTCGCCGTTCCCTGCGCGCTCGTCGGCGCCGCGCTTTACCCCTTGGGCCTTGACGGCTTCATCTGGCGCTATCTCAAGCTGGGCATCGATCTCGTGACGTATCTCGCCGGGCTGATCGCGAGCGCCCCCGGCGCGAGTCTGCCGGTTGCAGCCTTTGCGCCCTGGGCGATCCTTTTCCTTTCGCTTGCGGTCCTGTCGCTCGTGTTATGGCGCACTTGGGCGTGGCGCGCGCTCGCCATTCCTCTCGCCTTGATCGGACTGATGGGCGCGAGGAGCGGCGCGCCGTTTGATCTGGCCGTGCCGGCGACCGGTGAATCGGCGGCGCTGCGCCTGCCGTCCGGACAGCTCGCCGTCATGGGGCAAAAGCCGAGCGCTTTCGCCGCGGAACAATGGTTGCGGGCGGACGGAGACGCGCGCCCGTCCGCGGACGCCAGGAGCGGCGTCGCCTGCGACGACGCGGGTTGCGTGGCGAAGGCCGTCAACGGCCGCTTTGTCGCGCTCGTCGCCGAGCGCGGCGGCTTTTTCGAAGATTGCGCGCGCGCCGCCGTCATTGTGACGCGGCTCTACGCGCCGTTAGGCTGTGCGGCGGAGATCGTGATCGATCGCCGCAGACTGTCCGAAACAGGGGCTGTGGCTTTGAGGTTCAAGGCGGATGGCGTCGAATGGACGACCGCGCGCGCGATCGACGAGGATCGGCCCTGGTCGCCGGCGCCCCGCAATCGCCGCACGTCCGGATTTACCGCGTCGCTGAGCGATGAAGAGCGCAGCGTGGAAGATGCGCGCGCAATGGAGCCGCTCGAGTAGGGCGGAGCAATTCACGTGTCATTGCGAGGAGCATAGCGACGAAGCAATCCAGGGGACCGCCTTACGATTCTGGATTGCTTCGCTTCGCTTGCAATGACGGCATTGACCCGAACCTAATATTTCCGCAGGAGGCTCACGAGCCTGCCCTGAATGCGCACGCGATCGGGGCCGAAGATGCGCGTCTCATAGGCGGGGTTGGCGGCCTCTAACGCAATCGAGGCGCCGCGCTTGCGCAGGCGTTTCAGCGTCGCTTCCTCATCGTCGATCAGCGCCACGACGATGTCGCCGGTGTCGGCGCTGTCCTGCTTGCGGATCACGACCGTATCGCCGTCGAGGATTCCGGCTTCGATCATCGAATCGCCGCGCACTTCGAGCGCGAAGTGCTCGCCGCTGGTGAGGAGGTCGGGCGGCAGGCTGATGGTGTGGCTGCGGTTCTGGATGGCGGAGATCGGCGTGCCGGCGGCGATGCGTCCCATGACTGGAATGGCGACCTGACGTTCGCTTTCGTCCTCGAAACGTTCGCTGAGCGGCCGAACGCGCCCGAGATTTCCCTCGATGACGGACGGCGAGAACTTGCCGCTACGCCCGCCGGCGGCGCGCGGCGTGGACGATTCGGGTAGACGCAGAACTTCGAGCGCGCGGGCGCGATTGGGCAGGCGGCGGATGAAGCCGCGTTCCTCGAGCGCGAGAATCAGCCGATGAATCCCCGACTTCGACCGCAGGTCGAGCGCGTCCTTCATCTCGTCGAAGGACGGCGGCACGCCCGACTCCTTCAGACGTTCATGGATGAAACGCAATAGATCGTTTTGTTTTTTGGTCAGCATCGCCGCACCGCCCCGCAAGCCGAATCGTTGATTTTGGCTGAGCCGCAGCTTCTGGCTCGATAACCTAAACAAATCATGAACAGAACGATATCGGTTCTCGCTGCGTTCCGCAAGCCCTATGTTCACGCTTTGGTTAAACCAACATCGTGACGAACTATGTTCGCCTCGCGTGTCTCGTGCTAGACGGGCCGACCCAAAACCAAGGAATTCGCGGCGCTCATGTCTCAGGTCGTCACCCGCTTCGCTCCGTCGCCCACCGGCTTTCTGCACATCGGCGGGGCGCGCACGGCGCTGTTCAACTGGCTTTACGCCAAGAAGCACGGCGGCCGGATGCTGCTGCGTATCGAAGACACCGACCGCGAGCGCTCCACGCAAGCGGCGATCGAGGCCATCATCGATGGCCTGCAGTGGCTCGGCCTCGATTGGGACGGCGACATCGTCTACCAGTCCGCGCGCGCGGCGCGCCATGGCGAAGTCGCCGAAGAGCTGCTGGCGCAGGGACACGCCTATCGCTGCTACGCCACGGCGCAGGAGCTCGAGGAGATGCGCGAGAAGGCTAAGGCGGAAAAGCGTCCCTGGCGCTATGACGGCCGCTGGCGCGACCGCGACCCCGCGGAGGCGCCCGCCGGCGCGCCCTATGTCGTGCGCATCAAGGCGCCGCAGGACGGCGAGACGATCGTCGATGACGCCGTGCAGGGACGCGTCGTCTTCCAGAACAAGGATCTTGACGATTTTATTCTGCTGCGCTCGGACGGCGCGCCAACCTACATGCTCGCGGTCGTCGTCGACGATCACGACATGGGCGTCACGCAGATCATTCGCGGCGACGATCATCTCACCAATGCAGCGCGACAGACGCACATCTATCAGGCGATGGGGTGGACGGTCCCGGCCTTCGCGCATATTCCGCTGATTCACGGACCGGACGGCGCGAAGCTTTCGAAGCGCCATGGCGCGCTCGGCGTCGACGCCTACCGCGCAATGGGCTACCTGCCGGCGGCGCTGCGCAACTATCTCGTTCGATTGGGGTGGTCGCAGGGCGACAAGGAGTTCTTCACGACGCCGGAGATGGTCGAGTCGTTCGATCTCGCGCAGGTGCATCGCTCGCCGGCGCGTTTCGATTTCGCCAAGCTCGAAAATATGAACGGCCATTATCTGCGCGATAGCGATGATGACGCGCTGTTGGACTTGCTCGTCGCGACACTTCCCTATCTCGAAGGCGGCGGCGCGATCGCGCAGGCGCTCGACGACGGAACGCGCGCGCAATTGCGCGCCGCCTTGCCGGGACTGAAGGCGCGCGCGAAGACCTTGAACGAACTTCTCGACGGCGCGGGCTTTCTCTTTGCGCAGCGTCCGCTGTCGCTTGACGCAAAGGCGGCGCAGCTGCTTTCGGCGGAAGCGCGCGCGCGGCTCGCGGCGCTCGTTGAACAACTCGCAGCTCTGCCGAACTGGACGGCCGCAACTACGGAGGCGGTCGTGCGCGATCTCGCGACAGCGCTTGGCGTCAAACTCGGCGATCTCGCACAGCCCTTGCGCGCGGCGCTCACCGGCCGCGCGACGTCGCCCGGCATATTCGACGTGCTGGAAATTTTGGGGCGCGAGGAAAGTCTTGCGAGAATTTCCGATCAGGCCGCCGTGGGGTAACCCATCGCCTCGCTGCGGCGTTGGCGCCGTAAAAAATCGCTGACGCGATTTTCGGCGCCGCGCCGTTTTCCGCGCCACTGCGGGACATGTCATCTCTATCCGCGAAACGCGTGGCGCGCTTGACAGCCTTTGCGGTTGATATAGCTTTTTGCGCCGCACAACAAACCGAATGCAACGCATCGGCGTGCGCGTGAAAGCGACGATATCGCGAATGTGACGCAATTCATGCATAGCGTTCGCGCGCGTCGCGCCGCGATCCGGCTCGTTGCGAGCGCGGGGCGGTTGAGGGGGGAGCGGGTATGCCGGAGAAGAATGCTATCTTCACAGTCGGCGATAGATCGGTCGATTTGCCGATCAAGGATGGCACGCTGGGGCCGTCCGTTGCGGACATCCGCAATCTCTACGCCGAAACCGGCATGTTCACCTTCGATCCGGGATTCACCGCGACCGCGTCATGCGAATCGAAGATCACATTTATCGACGGCGAAGCCGGCGTTCTGCTCTATCGCGGCTATCCGATTGAACAGCTCGCCGAACATGGCGACTTTCTCGAAACCTGCTACCTGCTGCTCTATGGAGAATTGCCGTCCGCCGCCGAGAAGGCGAATTTCGATTATCGGATCACGCGCCACACAATGGTGCATGAGCAGATGGCGCGATTCTTCCAAGGGTTCCGCCGCGACGCGCATCCGATGGCGGTGATGGTCGCCTCCGTCGGGGCGCTCTCGGCCTTCTATCACGACTCGACCAACATCGCCGATCCCACCCAGCGCATGGTTGCCTCGACGCGCATGATCGCGAAGATCCCGACGCTCGCGGCGATGGCCTATAAATATTCGATCGGCCAGCCGTTCGTTTATCCCAAGAACGACCTCGACTACACGTCGAACTTTCTGCGCATGTGCTTCGCGGTTCCCTGCGAGGAATACAAGGTCAATCCGGTGCTGTCGCGCGCGCTCGACCGGATCTTCATCCTGCACGCCGATCACGAACAGAATGCGTCGACCTCGACGGTTCGACTGTCCGGCTCGTCTGGGGCGAATCCTTTCGCCTGCATCGCGGCAGGCATCGCCTCGCTGTGGGGGCCGGCGCATGGCGGCGCCAACGAAGCGGTGCTGAAAATGCTCGCCGAAATCGGCACGCCGGACCGCATTCCGCAGTTTATCGCGCGCGCCAAGGACAAGAATGATCCGTTCCGTCTCATGGGCTTCGGCCATCGCGTCTATAAGAACTACGATCCGCGCGCCAAGATCATGCAGCGCACGACGCGCGAAGTGTTGAACGAACTCGGCGTCAAGGACGATCTGCTCGACGTCGCGCTGGAACTCGAGCGCATCGCGCTGCACGATGATTATTTCATCGAGAAACAACTTTATCCCAACATCGACTTCTATTCCGGCATCACGCTCAAGGCGATGAACTTCCCGACGGCGATGTTCACCGTGTTGTTCGCGGTCGCGCGCACCGTCGGCTGGATCGCCCAGTGGAAGGAGATGATCGAGGATCAGGGTTCGCGCATCGGTCGTCCGCGCCAGCTCTATACGGGCGAGAAGCAGCGCGATTACGTGCCGATGTCGAAGCGGTGATGATGGGCGCCGTGCCGCGGTAGAAGCTCGTCTCCATTCCGATCTGGCGCGGAATCGTTCTGGCCAGTCTTCACCTCGGTTTGCAGCGCGACATGTTCTCACCAGTGTCTCTTGAAGGGACGCGACGTGATGCTATAGGTCGGCGGACCCGGAGCGCCCTTGTCGCAATTATCCGATCTGCTGTTCGAAACGCGTGTCGCCACCGAGAGCGTCGTCGACTTTCTCGCCGGCGGGCGCCTGCGGCTTGGCGTCACCGGCCTGTCGCGCGCCGGCAAGACCGTCTTCATCACCGCGCTGGTGCATCATTTGACGCGGGCGATAGCGGCGCGCCCGGAAAAGGGCGGTGAGAGCAAGACTCAGCTCCCGGTGTTTCGCGCGCTCGCCGAAGGTCGCATCACCTCGGCGCATCTCGATCCGCAGCCCGATTACAGCGTCCCGCGCTTCGCGTATGAGGAGCATCTCGCGGCGCTCACCGGGCTGGACCGGCACTGGCCGCAATCGACGCGGCGGATCTCCGAACTGCGGGTGACGCTGGAATATCGCTCGAAGGGCTGGTCGCTGCGCAAAGGCTTCGGCCAGGGCCCGACGCGACTCGACATCGACATCGTCGATTATCCCGGCGAATGGCTGCTCGATCTGCCGCTCCTTGGCAAATCCTACGCGCAATGGTCTCACGAGACGCTCGACGCCGCGAGCGCCTCCGCGCGGGCGATGATCGCGAGCGAGTGGCGGGGCCTGACCGCGCAGTCGGACGTCAAGGCGCGCTACGACGAAGAAACCGCGCAGAAGCTGGCGCAGACCTTCACCCAATATCTGCGTCTGGCGCGCTCCGAGCGTTTCGCGCTCTCGAGCCTGCCGCCGGGACGGTTTCTGATGCCGGGCGATCTCGAAGGATCGCCGGCGCTGACATTCGCGCCGCTTCCCGTGTCGGACGGCGAGGAGTTGCCCTATCGCAGCCTTGGGCGCGAAATGGAGCGACGATACGAGGCCTACAAGTCGCAGGTCGTGCGGCCGTTCTTTCGGGATCATTTCGCTCGGCTCGATCGGCAGATCGTGCTCGTCGACGCGCTTGCGGCGCTGAATTCCGGCCCTGAAGCGGTGCGCGACCTGGAGACGGCGCTGACCGGCGTGCTGACGGCTTTTCGCACCGGCCGCGCCAATCTGTTCTCCACGATCTTTCGCCCGAAGATCGACCGCATCCTCTTCGCGGCGACGAAGGCCGACCATCTGCATCACACGAGCCATGACCGGCTCGAAGCGATCCTGCGTCACCTGACCGCCCGCGCCATAGAGCGCGCTGAAGGGGTAGGCGCCTCGATCGACGTGATCGCGCTCGCCGCCGTGCGCGCCACCCGCGAAGCGATGGTGCGCCATGAGGGCGAAAAGCTTTCGGCGATTGTCGGCACGCCGGTCGCCGGGGAGCGCATTGGCCACGAGATTTTCGACGGCGTGGCGGAAGGCGCCATTTTCCCCGGCGAGCTGCCGGCGGATCCGCGCGACGTGTTTAAAGGCGAGGCGCTGGCCGTTTCCGATGAAGAGGCCGACTTCCGCTTTCTCAAATTCCGGCCGCCAGCCACGATGCTGGGCGCCGACCAGAAGCCGCTGCCGCTGCCGCATATCAGGCTCGATCGCGCGATGGAGTTTCTTTTCGGCGACCGATTGAGGTAACGCCGCTGTCGGCGGCGAAGTCGGCGCTACCTATCACAGGCAAAGCCATTCGACATCTGAATTGAGGGAGCTTCATATGGAAGGTCATGTCTATAAGGTCGTCGAGCTTGTGGGGTCTTCGCCGGACAGCGTCGAGGACGCGGTGAGCGCCGCGCTCAAGCGCGCCGGCGAAACCTTGCGCAACTTGCGTTGGTTCGAAGTCGTCCAGATTCGCGGCAATATCAATAAGGGCGCGGTCAGCGATTATCAGGTGGTGCTGAAGGTCGGCTTCACGCTCGATCGCGAAGACGAGAGCATGGGATAAAGCGGAAGCCGCTGAGGGCTTCCGCTTGACGTCGTTAGAGCAGGTTCCGAAAAAGTTGACAGACTTTTTCGAGAAAGAACCTGCTCCAGCATTTGGATTTTGAGCGATTCCTTATCGATCACATGAGTCCATGTGATCGGGAAGCGCTCTAGGACATGAGCCGACCGGCGGCTTCTGGGCTTGGCGTTTGCGCGGTGTTCGACCATAAGCGCGTGCTTGCATTGAGCATTTGCTGAGCGTCGGAGAACAGGCGGCGCGTGTCCTCCGTCGTCATCTCGATATGTTTGCTCGTCCAATCCTGTAGAACCGTCGTGGTCTCGGATATGGAGCGCGACGCCGTGAGCTTTGAGGCAAGCTCCGCCGTCAACGCCGCTTCCTGCTGCATGCGCTCCATTAAGACGCGGTTGGCGTCCTGCAGACAGTCCCAGATCTCGGTGCGCGCTTCGGTGAAATCCTCCAGCCGCCGCCGTCCGTCCGCGCCAACTTCGGCCGCCGCTTCGGCGGGTTGCGCGCTTTTGTTGCGCCGCTCTTCCTGCTGGGTCATGTCGCGTCTCTCCCTCGTCGCTTGAAACGCCAGCGCCCCCGGGGCCACTATATAAGGCCATCGTCGGGAATGTCTGTGACGATCGCTCTTGGCGCATTGCCCAAGCTTGACCGTTTCCGCCGACCTCCGGCGGCTCGACAAGCGGCGCCCTTTCAGCTAAGGAGCGAGCCTCAACTAGAACAGCGTTCCGAAACGCTCGTCGGCCCCAACGGCTAAGACGAAACGGCAGGAGTTTTCGTTATGAACATTATCGAGCAGCTCGAGGCGGAACATGCCGCCAAGCTTATCGAAGGCAAAAAAATCCCCGAGTTTCGGCCGGGAGATACGGTGATCGTCAACGTCAAGGTGAAGGAAGGCGAGCGCGCGCGCATTCAGGCCTATGAAGGCGTTGTGATCGCGCGCAACGGCGGCGGCCTTAACGAGAGCTTCACCGTCCGCAAGATTTCCTATGGCGAAGGCGTCGAGCGCGTCTTTCCGATCCATGGGCCGCTGATCGACTCGATCAAGCTCGTGCGCCGCGGCAAGGTGCGCCGCGCCAAGCTCTATTATCTGCGCGACCGCCGCGGCAAGTCCGCTCGCATCGCCGAGCGCATCGACACCAAGCCGAAGGCGGCCGCAGGTAAATAACGACAGTTTTCGCAGAATGCCGCCGTCCGCAGCCGCCCGGTTTCGGGCGGCTTTTTTTAGGTCTCCAGCGGCGCGTTGAGGATCCAGCGGTGGCCGAACGGGTCGCGCAAGGAGGCGTAGCGCGTCCCCCAGAAAGAATTGGTTGGGGCCGTCTCGACTTTGCCGCCGAGCTTGGTGGCGCGGGCGCAGATGTCGTCGACGTCCTGCGCCTTGTCGTATTCGAGGCTGATCGAAACGGTCACGTGTTCGCCGGGCATGGGCACGCGGGTCTGGCCAAATTCGGGAAAGATGTCGGCAAGCATCACCGAGCCGCCGTTGATCAGAAGTTCGCAGTGGGCGATGCGCAGCCCGTCGACCGACGGCATGAGGGCCCGCTGCTGCGCGCCGAAGGCGCCGGTGTAAAAAGCGATGGCTGCGGCGGCGGGGCTGACGGTCAGATAGGGCGCGACCCTCGGACGTGGCTGTTTCATCAAATTTCCTCCGCCGGGGCGCGCAGCGGATCGCCCCAGTCTTTTTTCCTGATCTTTTCGTAGCGCGCCTTGTCGCGCTTGGGAATGAATGTCTCTTCGAATGCTTTATCAGCGCAGAGCCTTAGGGAAATTCCGGCCTTGCTGACGCGGGGCGGGGCAATGACGCGCGCCCATGGCCGCGTCCCGCCGGTCCGCCCCGCGACGAGATAGGCGAACTTCTCGTCCTCGAAGGGCGCGTCGGCGCCTTTGACCAATTTGTGCGCGCGCCGCCGTGGCAGCCGGACCGAGAAATGGCACCAGTCGTTCGCCGGCAAAGGGCAGGGCGCCTGGTGCGGACAGGGCGCGAGAATATTCGCGCCGAGCGCGATCAGCCGGCTGCGGACGATCATCAGCCGGGCATGGTCGCGAGGCGTCCCCGGCTCGACGATGACAAGCGCGCCGCTTGTGCGCGACCAAAGCTGTTCGATGACGACGGGGAGGTCGGATTCGGCGATTTCAGTAAGCGCGTAGCCGACGACGACGAGGTCGAAAGGGGCGTCTTCGCCCGCCTGCGGCTTGGTGAAATCGGCCAAGATCGCCTCGACCGCTGCGGCGACGCCGCTTTCCTGCATCAGACCGGTCGCGAGGTTCAGGAAGAGCGCGCTGCGGTCAATAAGCGCGATCTCGGCGATGCTGGGCCACACTGTCGCGGCGGCGTAGGAGCCCGCGCCGAGACCGCAGCCAACGTCGAGCACCCGCTTTGGCGCAAATTCGGGGCGCTCCTCGTCGAGCCGTCCGAGCGCCCTGACGATGGCGGCGTAGGTCGCGGGCATCCGCGTCGCCGCATAGGCCAGGGCGTCCGCCTCGTCGCGGATCGTTTCGATTGTCGGTTTGCGTGACCGATAGCGCTCCGACAGTTGTCTGGCTCTGTCGCGCAGCATGCCTTGTGCGCGGCCCTCAAGCCGCGCCTCGATCGCCGCCGAAAGCGGCGCAGGAAGCTCTGGGGAGGGCAGGCTCATCGCTTATGGGCTCGGGGAGGGCTGCGCCTTGAACTCTCTTCCATGCAGCTTGCGTTACGGGTAGAAGAGCCTCAATTCAAGGGAGACGATGAGAGGCGGCCAATTGCAGTCGGCCTCATGCTGAAGAGGCCGGAGTGGTCTCGAAGCACGAGGGCGCCGCCCGTGATGTCCTTGTCCTTCGAGACGCGGCCTGCGGCCGCTCCTCAGGATGAGGAAATCACATCAGCGAGCCGGATCGCGAGAAGCCAGCAAGAGGAAGAGATAAATGTCCAAAGCCGCGCCCCGCACCGTTTACGACAAGATCTGGGACGACCATGTCGTCGAGCGCCAGGATGATGGCGCGTCCCTGCTCTATATCGATCGCCACCTCGTGCATGAAGTGACGAGTCCGCAGGCCTTTGAAGGTTTGCGCATGATGGGCAGGTCGGTGCGCGCCCCGCAAAGGACGCTCGCGGTCGTCGATCATAATGTGCCGACCACCGATCGCTCTTTGCCGATTGAAGATTCCGAGAGCAGGGCGCAGGTGGAACAGCTCGCGCTGAACGCGCGCGAGTTCGGCGTCGAATATTACGACGAGCACGACCGGCGCCAAGGCGTCGTGCATATCGTCGGCCCGGAGCAAGGCTTCACTCTGCCCGGCATGACGATCGTCTGCGGCGACAGTCATACTTCGACTCACGGCGCTTTTGGCGCGCTTGCGCATGGCATCGGCACGTCGGAAGTCGAGCATGTGCTCGCAACCCAGACGCTGATCCAGAAGAAGGCGGCCAATATGCTGGTGCAGGTCGACGGCAAGCTCGCCGACGGCGCCACCGCGAAAGACATCATCCTCGCGATCATCGGCAAGATCGGCACGGCCGGCGGCACCGGACATGTCATCGAATATGCAGGCGAGGCGATCCGCGACCTGTCGATGGAAGGCCGCATGACCGTCTGCAACATGTCGATCGAAGGCGGCGCCCGCGCTGGGCTCATTGCGCCGGATGAGAAGACTTTCGCCTATCTGAAGGATCGCCCAAAAGGTCCAAAGGGCGAAGCGTTCGACATGGCCCGCAAATATTGGGAGACGCTGTATACGGACGAGGGCGCGCATTTCGATAAGATCGTCAGGCTCGACGCGAGCAATCTGCCGCCGATTGTGACCTGGGGCACGTCGCCCGAAGACGTCGCGACCATCGATGGATTCGTGCCCACCCCCGACAGCGCGAAGACGCCGCAAAAGCGCGCCGCCATCGAACGCGCGCTCGACTACATGGGGCTGAGGGGCGGCGAACGCATCACCGACATCGAGATTGATCGCGTGTTCATCGGCTCCTGCACCAACGGCCGTATCGAAGATTTGCGTGCGGCGGCGAAGATGGTCGAGGGAAAGAGCGTCGCCGATCGCATCAACGCGCTGGTTGTGCCGGGATCGGGTCTCGTAAAGGCGCAGGCGGAAGCGGAGGGTCTCGACAAGATCTTTACCGCCGCCGGCTTCGAATGGCGGGAGCCGGGCTGCTCCATGTGTCTGGCGATGAATCCCGATCGTTTAGCGCCGGGCGAGCGCTGCGCGTCAACGTCCAATCGCAATTTTGAGGGGCGACAGGGCTTCAAGGGCCGCACGCATCTCGTTTCGCCGGCGATGGCGGCGGCGGCGGCGATCGCTGGACGCTTGGTTGACGTTCGCGGCTGGCGATAAGCTGGCGACTCTACCGCAAACGGGATCAGTCCTTGTCCAGACCTGTCCCTTCTTCGTCCCAATCGGGATTGCGGCGCCACTCGTCCTCGCTCCACGGACGCGGATCGCGCCAGGAGGGACCGCCGCGACCCCACCACTCGCCCGGGCGCTGCTGATCAGCGCGCTCGTCTGTCTGGTCCTGCTGGCGATCGTCCGCCTTCTGCGCGACGCGTTCGGAACTTAGCGGCAGGCGGCCCAGGGCTGGAGCGAAAGTTGCGGAGCTCACGAAGCCGACGCCGCCAAGCGCGAGCGCAGCGATCAAGAGCTTGTTCATGAGTATCTCCTCCAACAATGATACTTGCCTGAACATTGCATCCCAGCAGATTGTTCCTGCGCAGCCGCGCGGTTTCGCGCGCAAGGTGACTGACGATGACTCGACAGGAATGTAGTCGTCTAAGAGCGCCGACGCTTGCCGATATCGAAGCGCTCGCCGACGCGGCCTACGCCGCTCTGCCGCAACGCTTCACGCGACTGTGCGAAGGTCTCGTCATCCGCGTCGAGGATTTCCCTGACGATGAAACGCTCGACGACATGCAATGCGAAAGCGAATACGATCTTCTGGGCCTTTTTCGCGGGCGCGGCCTGACGCAGGGGGCGCATCTTTCCGAGACGGGCGAGCAGCCGAATATGATCTGGCTCTATCGACGGCCGATACTCGACTATTGGGCCGACAGCGAAGACACGCTCGAAGCGATCGTCACCCATGTGCTCGTGCATGAGATCGGCCATCATTTCGGATTGACCGACGACGATATGGAAGAGATCGAACGGCGCGCCGGATAGTTAGGGCGCGGGTTCGGCGAGCAGCGTTCCGATGATGGCGCCGAGCGCCATGTCGTCCTCTTGTCCAAAGCCGTGATGACGAATGCCGCCGTCGCGGCCGATCAGGATCGCTGTTGGCGTTCCGCGCATGTCATAGCGCGCCATGGTGAGGGGAATCGGCTCGTTCTCCGCGGGCTGATCGACGCCGATAGGAAATGTCAGCCGATATTCATGGATGAAGGCTTCGAGCGACACGGGCGTCATCGCCGCGTGATGTTCGAACACCGTGTGCAGGCCGATGACGGCGAGGTCGGAGTCGCGGAACAACGCATGCGCGCGCTGCGCTTGCGGCGTGCCATGCGCGACGCAACCGGGACACAGCATTTGAAAGGCATGCAGCATGACCACGCGCCCGCGGAGCGCCGCGAGCGTGATCGGCGCCGGCGTATTGAACCAGCGCGACACAGCGAGTTCCGGCGCTTGCACTGATGCCTCCTTTGCGCGCTCGTCTTAGGGCGCTTTTCGCGCAGTGATAAGACGATCACGTCCGACGATCGTCATCCAGGTCTTTTCCGATTTCGCTTTGGCGGCGCCGTCCGCGCTTCAGCTCGCAATGCCGTCGATATTCCGCTTGCGCATTGCCGCGATTGCAGAGGCGCATAGATATTTGCTTTCAAGACGCCCGCCATGGGGTTCTCGATAGAAAGATCAGAGCGTTCCCCGATGAGTCCCACAAGCGTCCTTAGGGTCGCGCTGAGCAGCGTCGCGTTGTCGTTCTCGTGCTGCGTCCTTCCCGCAATCAGCCAAGAAAGGATCAGCCAAGAGAGGATTGTCAACGTTTTGGGCTGGGGGGACTACGTCGATCCCCGTGTGCTCGCGGATTTCACCCGGTGGACTGGCATCCAGGTGACATACGAAAGCTATAGCTCTGACGAGAGCTTAGAAACAACGCTTCAGCCCGGGAACCGCGCTTTTGACGTCGTGATCGTATCGAGCGGCGTGTTGCGAAAGCAGATCGCCAGGGGGCTCTATCAGAAGCTCGACAAGAGCAAGCTTCAAAACGCCGTCAATCTTTGGCCAGAGATTATGGAGCGCCTTGCCACCTATGACCCCGGGAACGAACACGCCGTCAATTATGCGTGGTTCGCGATGGGGGTCGCCTACGACGTCGGAAAGGCCAGGGAGCTCATGGGCAAGGCGCCGCCGTCGGCGGATTTCTCGTTCGACTCATGGGGCCTGCTTTTCAAGCAGAAAAATTTGAAGAAATTGTCGAGCTGCGGCGTGGGAATACTGGACAGTCCTGAGGATTTGTCTGCAGCCGCGCTGCAATATCTGTGGTCCAACTGGCGACTTTCGCCGGGTTTGGATCGACGCACGGACGTCGTGCGCGCCGCCGAGCTTTTGACTGCCCTGCGGCGCGACGGCAAACGCCTTGACTCTCGCGACTATGTCAACGCGCTGGTCAACGGCGACGTCTGCGTCGCGGTCGGCTATTCCCTGGATAGCCTGCGCGCCCGCCACACAGCCGGCATGGTGGAGGAATTCGTCGAGATCGACTTTTTCATCCCCCGGGAGGGCGCTCCTATTCGACTCGACAATCTCGTGATACCGACGGACGCTCCACATGTCGAAGAAGCATACAAATTCATCGACTTCCTGCTGCAGCCTGAAATCGCGGCCCGCAATACGAATTTCATTGGCGTCGCCAACGGCGTCCTCGCCTCGAAATCCCTGGTTGATGGGAGCATCTCAAGAAACAAGTCGATATACCCGGACGCCGCCATGATGAAGCGTCTGGTCGCGCCTCAATTTGACGACGGCGCGCCCGCGACCGGACAGACGATCAGTCGCGAAGGAACGCCGATCGGAAGGGGAGTCACGATGTGGGGATTAGGCCGGCGTGTCTCCAAGCCGGCCAAGTCAGCTACCTTCTAAAGGCCAGCCACGCCGTCATCGCCTACCGGCCTCAGTCGGCTGGTTTTTCAGCACTCTCCGCGGGTTTTGGCGCCGATGTCGAGAGACACATCGTTGGACGAAGCTTTTCGATCGTCACGATGGCCTTCTGCGAGGCCTGCATTTTCTCGTTGAGATCGAAAATCTGTTGTCTTGTGGCGGCGACATCCTTCAAGTCAGCCTCAAGTGTGTCGTTCATCGACTTCAATATGTCCGCCGAGTGGGGCATATCGCCCAGATTCACCTGTTTCAAATTTTGCTCGATTTTCATGGCGCAGCTGATGCGCCGGTCATATTCGGTTCTCAAGTCCTTAAATCGAGCGGCGAAAGTGCCCGCCTTTGTCAAATCCGTCGAAAGCGCGTCGGGCCTGATGCGACAGATCGCATCGACGCTGCCGACCGCGGGATATTTAGCCTCGATGATGTGTCCGTACTCGCTGTTGAGCTTTTTGGCTTCATCCAAGAGCGTATTAAGGCTGCAAACGAATTGCTCGCGTCCGCGATAGCAGCTGTCCAATCTGATCGCGCCCTTGGCGCCTGGCAACGTTAAGCTTGCCGTTCCATTCGAGTCCTTTTCGCAGGAGGCCAGCGCGGCCGCCAGAGCCCCGCTGTTGCTTGCTGAGTTCACGTCTTCTGGGGCTTCTTCATTAGCTCCATCCTCGGACGGCGAACGGCGTACGCCATGATGGCGATATTCGCGCCGAGCGATCTGTTGCGGCTCATAGGCCGGTTCCAAAGCCCAAGCGGCGCTTGGCCCGCGTTCGGCGGACGGAGGGCCGATCAGCACAAGAAGAGCGGTTCCCGCCACGAGCTGCGCCGCCTCAAGAGTTTTTCTGTTCAGAATGGCCATCATCGGGCCCTCTCGCATTTTCAACGCCCGACGAACTCAGGCCATACTGCAAACATCGTCTTGCTCCAGCAAATGGCAACACATCGCGCTTGCGCGAACCAATTGATATTGCCGTCAAAGGACGTGTCCCACATCCAAAGATTTTTGCCGCCGTGTCCGGGGAGAAGCGCAGGGCGCGTTGAAATCAGCCCGCGAGGCGGCTCCATCGCTGGGACGGGCGCGACGCCACGATGCCGGGCAGGCGCTCGCCTTCGAAAAATTGAAGTTTGGGAAGCGGCTCTGCTGTCCGCCGGGCGCCAGGCCTGCGCATCAGGACCAAGCCCTACGGATGCGCAGGGCAGAGCCTAGGGCGGGGACGCCATTCGCGTCACGCCGCGCCTAACCGGCGAGGCGGATTTCCTGCGTCGAACTGGCGGAGCTGAGAACCCCGCCGCCCGATTTCACAAGTGATGGTGATGATGATGGTGAAGATTATGATGATGGTGGTGATGATGATGGACGACGCCAGCCGATCTCGCCATCGCGGGAGCCGGTGAAGGGGTGACAGGCATAGCCGTAGTCTTTCCCGTCACGTTGTTGAGCACGTTCGTAACTGCCAGTCCCGCCTCGGCCCCCACGCGATTCACTCCAGAGGCAAGCTCTGAAATAGGATTTTGGGCTCTCGCTGCTTGAGCAGTGAGAGCAAAGCCGACCATCAGGCCAAACACCAACCCAGCGTTCTTAAAGCACGCCATGCGAACCTCCCTGTTTCTCTCTGCAAAAGGGTCCTCATCAATAGTTGGCGGCCGCGGCCGAGCCAATGCCTTTGCGCCGGCGACGACCGAGTTTTTTTGCGAGCCGCTGGCCGAGCGCATTTCACCGCGCCGGTTGGCTTACCTCGGCGGAGCTTAGCGAAGGATATTCGCGCCTAACCCACAATTTTCAGGGGCGAAACGAAGGCTGGCTGAGGTCTGCGGAAGGTCTTCTGGCTCCCCGAGTAGGACTCGAACCTACGACCTAGCGATTAACAGTCGCGTGCTCTACCAGCTGAGCTATCGGGGAATGCGGTCCCGCGTATACAAGGCGGGCGACGGTTTGCCAAGCCCGCCTCGGCGACTCCGTCGTGCATAAATGTCGGCGTCGTTCGGGCGGATTGGGTCGCCGCGACGGATGGGCTCAAACCGGGCTGAGCGCGTCCGCCGGCGCAAAGGCCGCGAGCGCCGCGGCGACGTCGTCGGGGGAGGGCAGTCCCGCCTCATTGCCGAGATGCTGGATTTTATGCGCCGACGCCGCGCGGGCGAATTCGAAGTGTTCCCGCCAGGGCGCGTCCGGCCGCTCGAGATAGGAGGCGCAATAGGCGCCGTGAAAGACGTCGCCGGCGCCGGACGTATCGACGATGAGCTCGTGCGGCACGGCGAGCGAGGCCATCTGCGAAATCTCGCCCTCCTCATCGTACCACAACATGCCCTTTTCGCCGGTCGTCACCCCGCCGATCCGGCAGCCCTTGGATTTCAGCCAGCCAAGCATGTCGAGCTCCGACAAGGACATTTGCTCGCAGAGCTTTTCAGCCACCACCGCGACGTCGACGTAACCGGTCAGCTCCTCGATGCAGGGCCGCAGCGCGCCGCCGTCAAGCGAGACGAGAGCGCCGCGCGCCCGAGCCCCCTTCGCGTAATGGAGCGCGGCGTCGGCCATATGCCCGTCGAGATGCAGAAGTCGCGTTTCCGAAATGTCGAGGCGCGGAACGCCCTGCAGATACGTGTCGTCGCGCGCGCGCAGGATCGCCCGCTTGCCGTCATTGGGCCAGACGAACGACAGCGACGAGCGCGCCACCCGTCGCGGATGGACATCGATCCCATAGGTATGGGCCATGTCCATGAACATGTGGCCGAGCCAGTCGGGCGCGAGCGTGGTCAAGAGATCGACGGGATGGCCGAGCTTGGCGCAGGCGAAGCCGGCGGTGACGGCGTTGCCGCCGAAACTCACCGCATAGTCGCGCGCTAACGCCTTCTGGTCGCCCAAAGGCATGCGCGGGGCGCGCATGGTGACGTCGATATAGGCATGGCCGATAAAGAGAGCGTCCAAGGCTGAAACTCCCAAGATGGCGCAGAGCGCTCGCCGCACGACTCCGCAGCAGCGTGGCGCACGCCCGCAACCGAGGCTGTGGCGTCAGACTGAAAAGCTGGTGCCGCAGCCGCAGGAGGAGACGGCGTTGGGATTAACGACACGGAAGGACTGTCCCATCAGATCGTCGACAAAGTCGATTCTGGCGCCGACGAGAAAGCCTATGGACGCGGGGTCGATCGCGACCCGGGCGCCAGCGTGCTCAAGAAGAGCATCCTCCGCGCCCGGGGCGGGCTCCACGGCGAAATGATATTGGAAGCCGGAGCAGCCGCCGCCCTCGACTGAAACGCGAAACACCGCGCCGGGCGACTCATTGGCGAGGATCGCGTGAATGCGCCGCGCCGCCTGATCGGTGAGCGCGATATCGCTTGCCGCCGTCGTCATCCGTTTCTCCGTCACTTGCCTGCGCGGGCCGTCGCGAGTTACTGCGGGCGGACGCCCGATCGAAAGAAACTCGCCCGAAATTTTAATTTCGGCATATCCCCTCTACGGCGGCCCGGCCGCTTGCGGGATATGCTGCCTGTTGCAAGATAGGTCCAAACCTGAGGCGTTTCAATGAAAGGCGCGCATATGGCGGTTCGTGGCCCTCTCGCGGCCTACGCCAGCGACGCCGCGCGCTCGCGCGGCCGACTTTACGCGGAGGCGCCATCGCCGACGCGCAGCGAATTCCAGCGCGATCGCGACCGAATCATCCACTGCACCGCCTTTCGCCGCCTCGCGCATAAGACGCAGGTCTTCGTGCCGCTCGACGGCGATCATTTTCGCACCCGCCTCACCCATACGATCGAGGTCGGGCAGATCGCCCGCGCGCTCGCCCGCGCGCTGCGCGTCGACGAGGATCTCGCGGAAGCCGTGGCGCTCGCCCATGACCTCGGCCATACGCCCTTCGGCCACGCCGGCGAGGGCGCGCTCGAGGCCTGCATGGCGCCCTTTGGCGGGTTCGATCACAACGCTCAGGCGCTGCGCGTCGTGACGCTGCTCGAGCGCCGTTACGCGCGCTACGATGGTCTCGATCTGACCTGGGAGACGCTCGAAGGCATCGTCAAGCACAATGGGCCGCTCTTGAAGCGCGATGCAGATCCCGATCCATCTTTCCCTCATCCTGAAGAGCGAGCGAAGCTCGCGTCTCGAAGGACGAGGGAAAGAAGCCATTCAGAATCGGAGGGCTCCTCGTCCTTCGAGACGCGCCTTTCAGGCGCTCCTCAGGATGAGGAGCCCGCGGCTGACGTGGCGCATCGTCATCGGCTTTCCGGCTACATCGCGGCGTTCGACGCCATCTTTCCGCTCGATCTCTCGACATTCGCCGGCATCGAGGCGCAGGCTGCGGCGCAGGCCGACGATATCGCCTATATCGGCCATGATATCGACGACGGCCTGCGCGCCGAACTGTTTTCGCTCGACGACATCGCGCGCACGCCATTCATTGCGGGGGTGCTCGCGCATGTTCGCGGCGAATATCCCGGCCTCGAACGGCCGCGCGTCATCCATGAGCTGGTGCGCCGCGTCATCACCGCCTTCGTCGAAGATTCGATCGGCGAATCGCTGCGGCGTTTGGCGCGCGCGTCGCCGGCGAGCGCCGATGAAGCGCGGCGGGCGGGCGAAGCCCTTGTCCGTCTCTCGCCGCCGATGGCCGAAGCCGAGCGCGACATCAAGGCTTTCCTCTTCGCCAACATGTATCGGCACGAGAAGGTCATGGGCGTCTGGGAGCGGGCGCGCGACGCGATTTCTCGGCTCTTTCCTGCCTTTTTTGAGAGCCCTGAGCTGATGCCGGCGGAATGGGCGGCGCAGGCGGTGGCCCTGGAGGACGCCGATCGGGCTGTGGTGGTCGCCGATTATATCGCCGGCATGACGGATCGATATGCGCTGAATGAAGTGAAGCGGGTGTTTGGGGGGTGAGGTCGACCATAAGAGCCTCCGCTCGTCGAGCCCTGCGGACGGGGTGATTTCCCCGGCCCAAGCTGTTAAACGGGCGGCCGACCTTGTACGCCCGGACCTCCATGAACATTTTCGACGACTTTCACGCTCGCATCGCCGCCATTCTCGATCGCATCGCCGCCGACGGCCGCCTGCCGAAGCTCGATCACGCGCGCTTCGTCGTCGAACCGCCGAAGGACGCGACGCTCGGCGATCTCGCGTCGAACGCCGCCATGGTCTTCGCCAAGGAGGCGAAGCCGCATTTCGCCTCTCCGCGCGAATTGGCGATCGAAATCGGCTACGCGCTTGCGCAATCGCCGGACGTCGCCGCGACCGAGGTCGCCGGGCCGGGTTTCATCAATATCCGGCTGAAGCCCGAGATGTTCACGCAGGTTCTGCGCGCCGTGTTGCGCGATCCGCAGAATTTCGGCCGCGTCGCCAAGAGCCGGTCAAGCGCTCTGCAGGGCAAGGTGAATGTCGAATATGTCTCGGCCAATCCGACGGGGCCGATGCATGTCGGCCACGGCCGGGGCGCCGTCTTCGGCGACGCGCTGGCAAATCTCTTGGCCTTTTCGGGCTGCGAGGTGACGCGCGAATATTACATCAATGACGCCGGCGCCCAGGTCGACGTGCTGGCGCGCTCCGTTTTTCTTCGCTACCGCGAGGCCCTGGGCGAGGCGATCACGATCCCCGAGGGGCTCTATCCGGGCGACTATTTGAAACCCGTCGGCGAGGCGCTCGCCAAAGCGCATGGCGCGGCGCTCGCCGGCGAGGCGGAGAGCCAGTGGCTGCCAAGCGTTCGCGCCGCCGCCATCGACGCCATGATGGAGATGATCCGCGGCGATCTCGCCGCCTTGAACATCACCCATGAGACGTTCTTTTCCGAACGGGCCTTGCACGCGGAACAAGACGGCGTTTCGGCGATCGACGCCGCGATCGACTGGCTGCGGGCCAAAGGCCTCGTCTATGAGGGCCGCTTACCCCCGCCAAAAGGGCAATTGCCCGACGACTGGGAGGATCGCGAGCAGACGCTGTTCAGATCGACGCTGTTTGGCGACGACGTCGACCGCGCCTTGAAGAAATCCGACGGCTCGCCGACCTATTTCGCGGCGGATATCGCCTATCATAAGGACAAGATCGATCGCGGATTCGACACGCTTGTCGACGTCTGGGGCGCCGATCACGGCGGCTATGTCAAGCGCATGACGGCGGCGGTCGCCGCGCTCTCGGACAAGCGGGTGACGCTCGACGTCAAGCTTTGCCAGCTCGTGAAGCTGATGCGCGCCGGCGAACCGGTCAAAATGTCGAAGCGGGCCGGGGACTTCGTCACTTTGCGAGAGGTCGTCGAGGAGGTCGGCGTCGACGCCGTGCGATTCATGATGCTCTACCGCAAGAATGACGCGCCGCTCGACTTCGACCTTGCCAAGGTCATCGAGCAATCGAAGGACAACCCGGTCTTTTACGTCCAATACGCCCATGCGCGGGGAAAGTCGGCGCTGCGCCAGGCGCTCGCCGCTTTTCCCGACATTGACCTCTCGGCCGTAAGCTTGGCCGAGGCGAATCTGGCGCTTTTGGCGGACGAGGGCGAACTTGCTTTGGCCAAGATGATCGCTCAGTATCCGCGGGTGATCGAGGCGGCGGCGGCCGCGCATGAGCCGCACCGGGTGGCCTTTTATCTGCATGAACTGTCGAGCGTGTTCCATTCGCATTGGAATCGCGGCAAAGATCAGCCGCACTTACGCTTTGTTAAGTCTGAAGAGAGAGAGTTAACCATCGCTCGGGTTGCGTTGGTTAGCTCTTTAACGATCGTCCTGGGGTCAGGCTTGAGGCTGCTCGGCGTGAGCGCCCCCGACGAGATGCGCTAATCGACGCCTTGAGCGGCCACGGCCAGGCGTAGGACGCGCTTATCAATTTGCTTCGCGCCCCCCAGGAATCAATGAGCGAGGTGCATCATGCGCGAGACTTCCGTTAGAGGCCCGGCGATCGATCTCGGCGAATTCGAGCGGCGGCTGCGTGGGTCCGAACGCGCCCCCCGAGCCGACGATCCGCTTAGCGAACTCGCGCGGCTGGTCCATGCCGAGGACCGCGTCGCCACGGATCCTTACAGCCAAATTCTCGCGGAGGCGCGCGACGCTCGCGTTCAAGCCGCTGAACTGCGGGGATCCTATGACGCCGCGCCGCCAGTGGCGGCTGAACCGCCCTATTATCCAGAGCCGTCGATGGAGCAGCCTTTGGAGCCTGCTTATCCGGTGGATCCCGACTATCGCGATTTGCCGCCGGGCTATAGCCCGCAGCAAGGGGCCGGATACGAGTCCGCCTATCAGGAAGCCGAGGCCGGCTGGAGCGATGATTCGCAATATCTCGATTATGGCCAGAGCGATGAATATTATGAGGATTCTCACAGCTGGCGGTCCTGGTTCCGGCCGTGGCACGCCGTCGTCGCGATTTCGCTCGTGGCCGTTCTGAGCATCGGCTTCGCTTTCTGGCATCGCAGCGGCTCCAATAGCTCACGCGAGATCGCAACCATCGTCGCGCCGGAAGGACCGGTGAAGGTAAAGCCAAGCGTCGAGGCCGAAACTACGGCGCCAGACGCCAGCGCCGCTGTCGTTCTGGACCGCAGGGAGCAGGCGCCGGTTCAGAAGCTTGTCACCCATCAGGAACAGGCGGTGGATCCATCCGTTACGCCGCATGCGGCGCGGCTCGGCGACGGGCCTGTCAATTGGCCGCATGAGCCTCCGGCTCCCGCCACGGCCGCGCCAAGGAGGGTGAAAACCGTCACCGTGCGGCCGGACGGCAGCCGGGTGGAAGATGGCGCTCTGCCGCCGGCCGTCGCCATGGCAGGCCGGCCCGCTGCCGAGACGGCGGCGCAGCCAGCCGTCCCCGGCGCCATCGGCGCGGCGACCGCGACGCCGCCGACGCAGGCGAAGCCAACGGCGACGCCCCCGCGAATCGCCAAGCCGAAGCCTGCGGCGCCGAAAGTCGCCGCAGTAGAAGAGTCGCCCGATGCGGACTCCGATCAGGCGACGCCCGCGAGCAAAGGCGGCTTCGCCGTGCAATTTGGCGCCGCGGACAGCGAGGCCGCCGCCCGCGAACTGCTGAAGACCGTCGTCAGCAAATATCGCTCACAGCTTGGCGGCTTGAAGCCGACCTTCAAAATGGCGACCGTGAATGACAGGACCGTCTACCGCGTGCGCGTCGCGGGGGTGAGCAAGGAGTCCGCGAACGCGATCTGCAGCAAGGTGAAAGCGACCGGCGGCGCCTGCTTCGTCGCGGGCAATTGACGCGACGACATGCGCGCCTTCATCTGCGGATTAAAGGGCCTCACGCTCGAGGCGGAGGAACGTGCGTTCCTGCGCGAGGCCGCGCCTTGGGGCGTGATCCTCTTTCGCCGCAATGTCGACGCGCCCGAGCAGATCACGCGGCTGACCGCCGAAATTCGGGACGCTCTCCGCCGCCATGCGCCTGTTCTGGTCGATCAGGAGGGCGGCCGCGTGCAGCGTCTGGGTCCGCCGCACTGGCGCGCCTATCCGGCCGCGGCGCGCTTTGAGTTGGCGGCCGCCAACGCCGGGCAAGCTGAGCGACTCGCTTGGCTCGGCGCCCGGCTCATCGCCCATGATCTGCGGTCAGTCGGCGTCGACGTCGACTGCCTGCCGGTGCTCGATGCGCCCGCTGAGGATTCCCACAGCATCATCGGCGATCGCGCCTATAGCCGCGATCCGGCGCGCGTCGCCGCGATCGGCCGCGCAGCCGCCGAAGGGTTGATGGCGGGCGGCGTCGCGCCGGTGATGAAGCACATTCCCGGCCATGGGCGCGCCCGCGCCGACAGCCATTTGGAGTTGCCGGTGGTCAAGGCGAGCCGCGAGGACCTGGAGCTTATGGATTTCACGCCGTTCAAGGCGAACGCCGATCTGCCGATGGCGATGAGCGCCCATGTTGTTTACACCGCGATCGATCCAACGGCGCCTGGAACGCTCTCGAAGGCGGTGATCCGCGACATCATACGTGGCCATGTCGGCTTTGACGGTCTCCTCATGACCGATGACCTTTCGATGAAGGCGCTTTCCGGGAGTTTTCGCCAGCGCGCCGAGAACGCGATCGGCGCCGGATGCGATATCGTGCTGCATTGCAACGGCGACCTTGCGGAAGCGCGGCCGGTCGCCGAAGGCGCGCCGCCGCTTGAGGGCGCGGCGCTCGCGCGCGCCGAAAAGGCGCTCGAATGCGTGCGGCGGCCCGTCGAACCCTTTGATGTCGCGGAGGCGACGCGCGAGTTCGACGCGGCGATGCGGGCCGTAGCGTGAAAATGCCCGATGGCTTCAGTCGCTGAGGCCGCTGTCGCGTAACGCGCGCAATTCCTCACGACAGGCTTGTTCCAGCAGGCCAAGATCGATCCGCGCCAATTTCCATATGATGGGAGCGGCGACGCTCTCATAATCGTGACGCAGCACATTGCCGATGCCGGCTACCTTTTTCCAAGGAATTTCGGGATGCCGAGTCTTGACCTCATCAGAGAGGTGAGGGCTGGCCTCCGAAACGATCTCAATGCCGCGCTCGACGACCCACTGCCTTTGCCAATCCGTCTCTTAGGCGTCGAGCGATAGGTCCGCCATTACGATTTGCACGCGCTCAATCGCTTCGATTATGTCCAGCAGACGGAGAGCAGACGAGCGCGGGTTCATTAAAAGACGCGAAGCGCTGTCGCCTCAATCTGCGGCCTTAGGCGCTTATGCAGGCTGTCGCGCGTCATGATGTCAACGCGGCCGCCGAGAATGCGAGCCGCAAATTCCTTCACGTCCATCAATTCGAAGAGGCCGAAGCGGCCTTTTTCATAATCGAAAAACAGATCGACGTCGGAACTCTCTCCCGCACGGTCTTGAGCGGTCGAACCAAACATATACAAACTCTTGACGCCAAGCTTCTGCAAATCGGGCTGGCGTTTCCGCAATCGATCCACCGCGTCTTCACGTTTCATACGCGGACCATAGCAGCTTGCTGCCGGGTCCTCTATGGGAGGCTTTCCCGCTCTCCTGTGGACTGGCCTTCCCAAAGCGCCGGCTGCGCTTGCGATAGCGGGCCATCGGGGCCACTCTCGCGCCGAAACGCTCGGCCACGCCGATTCGTAAAGGAAACAGGCGCAATTCGGGAATGGCCCAGGAACTGACCTTCGAGCTGGATGAGCCCCGCGGCGACGCCGAAGAGGCCTTTCTCGTCGATGTTGACGGGTTCGAAGGCCCGCTCGATTTGCTGCTCGAGCTTGCGCGCCGGCAGAAGGTCGACCTCGCCCGCATTTCGATCCTCGCGCTCGCCGAGCAATATCTCGCCTTCATCGAGGCGGCGCGCCGCGTGCGCCTCGAACTCGCCGCCGACTATCTGGTGATGGCGGCCTGGCTCGCCTTCCTGAAGTCGCGGCTGCTGCTGCCGGATCCGCCAAAGGGAGACGAACCCTCCGCCTCCGATCTCGCCGCCGCGCTCGCCGAGCGCCTGCGCAGGCTGGAGCTCATTCGGCGCGCCGCCGACAGGCTTACCGAGCGCGCGCGGCTCGGGCGCGACATGTTTTTGCGCGGCGGCCCGGAAGGCGTTGAGACGATCTCGCACCCCAAATTTCAGGCGAGCCTCTACGATCTTCTCTCGGCTTACGCCCGGCAACGCCAGAAGACCGCGACGTCGCGGGTGGTGATGCGGCAGCGCGCGGTCTGGTCTTTGGCCGAGGCGCGCGAAGCCCTCGAACGGCTCGTCGGCGTCGCGACGGAATGGACCGTGCTCGACGATTTTTTGCTGCATTACTGTGTCGACATGCAGACGGCGCGCACCGTGCGCGCCTCGGCCTTTACCGCTTCGCTCGAAATGGTGCGCGAGGGGCGATTCGACATACGTCAGGACCGGCACTTCGCCCCGCTTTGGGTGCGGCGGCGGGCGCCTGAGGAAGCGGAAGAGACCGCGGGCGCGTCATAGCCCCGGAACTATAGGAGGCGTCCGGTGGCGCAGGCTGCGGAGAAGATCGAACTTTTTGACGTGAACAGCGACGACCAGCTTGCGCGTCACGAGGCTCGGCTGCGCGAAGCGGAGCGCATCATCGAGGCGCTGCTCTTCGCCTCCGCCGAGCCGCTTGACGAAGCGGAAATGGCGCGCCGCATCGAGGAGGGCGCCGATCTCGAGCGCGTTCTTGAGCGGCTGCGCGCCCATTATGCGGGCCGCGGCGTCAATCTCACCCGCGTCGGCAAGAAGTGGTTTTTCCGCACCGCCGCCGACCTCAACTGGATTCTCGCGCGCGAGCAGGTCGAGGAGAAAAAACTCTCTCGCGCCGCGCTGGAGACGCTGGCGATCATCGCCTATCACCAGCCGACGACTCGCGCCGAGATCGAAGAGATTCGCGGCGTCGCCATTTCCAAGGGCACGCTCGACGTGCTGCTCGACACCGGCTGGATCAGGCTGCGCGGCCGCCGCAAAGCGCCGGGCCGGCCGATCACCTATGGCACGACCGACGCCTTCCTGATGCATTTCGGGCTTGAGCAGATCGGCGATCTGCCGGGGCTCGACGAACTCAAGGGCGCTGGCCTTTTCGATGGCCGGCTGCCGAAGGGCTTCGGCGTGCCGCAACCTTCTGATGACGCCGCGTTGCGCGAGGATGAAGAGCCGCTTGAAGACGACGCGCCGGAGCTTCTCGAAATGGAGTTCCCGGACGAGCCCGAGGCGCTGGAGACGCCCGAGGCCGCCGACGACGAGGAGTTTTGACGGCGCCGCCGAGCGGCTCGGTCAAGTGACGCGAATTTCCACGTCCCTTAAGGAGTCCGCGGCGTGCATCTGCGCGCCAGCGTCCTTGTTTTTAAGGCGAGGGGCGCATAGTTTCCGGGCAAACGCCGGTTGACCCGGCTTTCTCTTTACGAAGGGTGCGCGCCATGGGCGGTTTGTCGATCTGGCATTGGATCATTGTCGGCGCGGTCGTCTTCATTCTCTTCGGCGGCAAGTTCAAGATTTCCGACGTGATGGGCGACGTGGCCAAAGGCATCAAGGCCTTCAAAAAGGGCATGTCGGACGACGATGTCGCGGCCGATGTGAAGGAAACGCCAAAGACGCTGCAGCATCAGGCGGCGGAGCAAGGCGACCAACAGAAGTCTTCGGAAACGAAAAAAATATAGCGCGGATACCCTCCCCTCGAGGGGGAGGGTCGCGCTGAAAGCGCGGGGTGGGGTGAAAGCGCCCCTGCACCTCGCCGTCGTCACCCCACCCCGAAGCGCTTCGCGCTTCGACCCTCCCCCTCAAGGGGAGGGTGCAGGGCGCCCGAGCAACACGAATGTTCGATCTCGAACCCGGCAAGCTCATCGTCATCGCCATCGTCGCGCTTATTGCGATTCCCTCGAAGGATTTGCCGCGCGTTTTGCGCTCGCTTGGGCAGTTTTCCGGAAAAATGCGCCGCATGGCGGCGGAGTTTCAGGGACAATTCATGGAGGCGATGCGCGAGGCCGAACTCGATGATTTGCGCAAGGAGGTCAGCGAGATGAGGGACGCCGTCAAGGAGAGCGTGAAGCTCGACGGCGCTTTCGATCCGATGGCCGAAGCGCGCAAGCAGATTACGAATGCAATCGAGGGCGAGAAGCCGTCGCCTGTGCAACCGCCTCATGCCGAGGAGCCGCGTAGCGGCGGCGTCCAATCACCTCATCCTGAGGAGCATGAGGACGCGCCAACCGCATCCTTCGAGACGCGGCCTTCGGCCGCTCCTCAGGATGAGGATTCTGGTCTTCCTGTCGGCGAGCAGGTCGATTCGCCGAAGAAGGCCGCCACATGAACGAGGCCGACGAAGCCGAAATCGAGGCCAGCAAGGCGCCGTTGATCGAACATCTGATGGAATTGCGCGAGCGCCTGATCAAAGCGCTCCTCGCCTTTCTCGGGATGTTCGTGCTCTCCTTCTTCTTCGCCAAGGATATCTACAATCTGCTTCTCATTCCCTACACGCAGGTCGCAGGCCCTGAGGCGCGGCTGATCTACACGGCGCCGCAGGAATATTTCTTCACCCAGATCAAGGTCGCGCTGTTTATGGCGGCGTTTTTCTCCTGCCCGATCGTGCTGTCGCAGATCTACGCCTTCGTCGCGCCCGGGCTCTACAAGCATGAGCGCAGGGCGTTCCGGCCCTATCTTTTCGCGACGCCGATCTTCTTCGCCTTCGGCGCGCTCGTCGTCTATTTTCTGGTGATGCCCAATCTGCTGCGTTTCTTCATGGGGATGCAGCAGGCGAATGAACCGGGCAAGGCGCAGATCGAACTGCTGCCGCGCGTCTCCGAATATCTTTCGCTGATCATGACGCTCGTGCTCGCCTTCGGCATCGTGTTTCAATTGCCGGTGGTTTTGACGCTGCTGGGTCAGGTCGGCATCGTGACGTCGGATTTTCTGAAAGAGAAGCGGCGCTACGCCGTCGTGCTTGTCTTCATCGTCGCGGCGGTTTTGACGCCGCCGGACGTGTTCTCGCAGCTCGCGCTCGCCGTCCCCGGCGTGCTGCTCTACGAGGCGTCGATTTACGCCGTGCGCATGATCGAGAAGAAGCGGGCCGCGGCGCAGCAGCCCTCCGCTTGACCCCTTCTCCCGCTTGCGGGAGAAGGTGGCGCGCGGAACGCGCGACGGATGAGGGCGGTTCGTCACGCGCTTTTCCGTCTTTTCCCTCATCCGACCCCGCTTCGCGGGGCCACCTTCTCCCGCTAGCGGGAGAAGGGAGCGGCGGATCGTTCACTCATGTACGACATCAAATGGATTCGCGAGAACGCCGAAATTTTCGATTCTGGCCGCGCACGACGCGGGCTGGAGCCGATCTCAACGCAGCTTCTCGCCTTTGACGATTCGCGGCGCGCGGCGATCGGCGAATTGCAGCGCGCGCAGGAGCGACGCAACGCGGCCTCGAAGGAAATCGGCGCGGCGATGAAGGCGGGCGACAGCGCCAAAGCCGAAGCGCTCAAGGCGGAAGTCGCACGGATCAAGGAAAACTGGCCGGCGCTCGAAGAGGCCGAGCGCTATGCGATCGCCGAACTCGACAACGCGCTCGCGAGCATTCCCAACACGCCGCTCGACGAAGTGCCCGATGGCGCCGACGAGAACGACAATATCGAAGTCGCGCGCTGGGGCGAACCGCGCACATTCGACTTTACGCCCAAAGAGCATTTCGAAATCGGCGAAGGCCTTGGGCTGATGGATTTCGAAACGGCGGCGAAAATTTCCGGCGCGCGTTTCGTCGTCAACAAGGGCGGTCTGGCGCGGCTGGAGCGCGCGCTCGCGCAATTCATGCTGGATCTGCATACGAACGAACATGGCTATATGGAAGTCAGCCCGCCGCTGCTCGTGCGCGGCGACGCCATGTTTGGCACTGCGCAATTGCCGAAATTCCAGGAGGATCAGTTCGCAGTTTATGCAGGTCCAGCCGGCAGCTATGGTTTTCTTAAGCAGATCGCGACTGCTGGAAATGTTGGTGAAGACGCGGTGATCGCCAATCCGTTTTGGCTCATCCCTACCGCCGAAGTGCCGCTCACCAATCTCGTGCGCGAGTCGATCCTCGACGAAGCGCAATTGCCCATGCGCATGACCGCCGGCACTTATTGCTTTCGCGCCGAAGCGGGCGCGGCGGGCAAGGATACCCGTGGCATGATCCGCCAGCATCAGTTCTACAAGGTCGAGCTCGTCTCGATCACGACGCCGGAGCAATCCCTGGAAGAGCACGAGCGCATGACCGGCTGCGCCGAGAAGGTGTTGCAGCTTCTCGAATTGCCGTACCGCAAGGTCGTGCTCTGCGCCGGCGACATGGGCTTCGCGAGCCAGAAAACCTATGACCTCGAAGTCTGGCTGCCGGGGCAGGGGAGATACCGCGAGATTTCCTCCTGCTCGGTCTGCGGCGACTTCCAGGCGCGGCGCATGAACGCCCGCTATCGCTCGGCCGAAAGCAAGGGGCCGCGTTTCGTCCATACGCTGAACGGCTCCGGCGTCGCGGTCGGCCGCGCGATGGTCGCGGTCTTGGAGAATTACCAGCAGGCCGACGGCTCAGTCGACGTTCCGCGCGTCCTTCGGCCTTACATGGGCGGGCTCACGCGCATCCCGAACTGAGCGCCGTCGGTGGACGCAGCGCCCGCGTCTCGCAGGCTCTTCACAGTAGGGCTCGGGCGACGTCCCAAAAAACGGCGTCCAGCCATAGCCGTAGTCGACGCGCGGCGCATAGCCGTCGCTGAGCAGATCGCGGGCCGCGACAGGCAGCGCCACGGGAGCGGCCAGAAATCCCAAGAGGCCGGAGCCGGGCGCGGTCGGCGGCGCGCCGGGGATGACAAGCGGCGCCGGGACATAGCCCATGGTCCCGCCATATTGCACCTGACACCAGCGGCCGCAGCCCAGGACATTGAAGGGAATATTCGCCGCCATGGTCGTGACGGGCCGCGCATCCGAGCTCGGGCTCACGCGCAGCGGCATCACCGCCGCCACATAGGCCTCAAAAGCGGCGGCGCAGCCGGGAAGGGCGGCGAGCGACGCCGCCGCGAGCAAAAGCGCAAGTCGTAAGCGCATCAAAATTCCTCCAGAGAATGGGGCGAGCCGATATAGGGTCATTGTGGACGTTCGGCGTCGAATCGTCCAAAGAAACTCGGGCTTCCTCAGGCGCCCGTCCACTCGAGGCGAACCGCTGTAAGCATGCGCATTCTCATTACCAATGACGACGGCATACACGCGCGCGGCCTCGCCATCGCGGAGGCGATCGCGCGCGCATTCACCGACGATATTTTCGTCATCGCGCCGGAATTCGAGCAGTCGGGCGTCTCGCACTCGCTGTCGCTCAACGATCCGCTGCGGCTGCGGGAGATTTCGCCCCGCCACTTCGCCGTCAAGGGAACGCCGACAGATTGCGTCATCATGGGCCTGCGCAAGCTGATGCTCGATCATCCGCCCGATCTTCTCCTTTCCGGCGTCAACTGCGGCCAGAATGTCGCCGAGGACGTCTCCTATTCCGGCACCATCGCCGGGGCGATGGAGGGCACGATTCTCGGCGTTCCGTCGATTGCGCTCTCCCAGGTCTATGATTTTTTCGCAGACCGCCGGACGGTCCACTGGGAATGCGCGGCGACGCACGGCGCCGAGGTTGTGCGCCGCCTGCTCGCGGCGGGCATTCCCAAGAACGTGTTGATGAATGTGAATTTTCCGCATTGTGCGCCCCAGGACGTCGCGGGCGTCGCGATCACCATGCAGGGTCGGCGCAGCAGCGACATCATGCGGATCGAGGACCGCAAGGACGGCCGCGGCAATCCCTATCACTGGATCTCCTTCCAGCGCGGCGACTTCAAGCCGGGCCAGGGCACCGACCTGCTGGCGCTCGAAGAAAAGAAAATCTCCGTCACCCCGCTGCAGCTCGATTTCACCGATCACCCGACGGTGACGCGCCTCGCAGCGGCGTTCGAGGGCAAGGAATGACCGAGGAGGCCGGCGCGCGCCAGGCCAGCCAACAAATTGAGGAGCGCGCGGCGCTGCTGCTGACGCTGCGTCAAGCGGGCCTGCGCGATCTTTCGGTTTTGCGCGCGATGGAGGCGACCCCGCGGGAGGCGTTCGCGCCCTACCGCTTTCGCGATCTCGCGAATCGTAATCTCTCGCTGCCGATCGGCTGCGGGCAGACCATGTCGCGTCCGGTCGAACTTGCCAGACGGCTCGAGGCGCTCAAGATCGGCCGCGGCCACCGGGTGCTCGAGGTCGGGGCGGGGTCCGGCTATGGCGCGGCGGCGCTCGCGCAGCTCGCAAACGAGGTCGTAAGCCTCGAACGCTTCGAGACGCTCGCCATCGAGGCCTCGCGCCGGTTGGCCGCCCACGGCGCTGCAAACGCCAAGGCGATTTTCGCCGACGGCCTCGATCCGCCTCACGAGCTTGGACGCTTCGATCGAATCATCGTCCAGGCCTCGGTCGGCGCCGCGCCTGCTGCGCTCATCCAAATGCTCACGCCGGGCGGCGCGTTGCTCTTCGCCCGAAGGGAGCACGCGAAGGCCGGCGCGCGCGCAAAGGAACGATTGATTAAGCTTGATCGCAATGAGGACGGCGAACTGCGGGAGACCGATCTAGGCCCGTGTCGCCTGGGGCCGGCGATCCCCGGACGGGCGCAGGCGCTCTAAGACATCGTGACCGAATGCTGAAAATTTTCACGGCCGCGCGCGCTTTGCGTTCATCTTAAACGGCTCCTTAACCGCCGCGCTGTTACCCATAAAGCCGTTCAATGTTGCGTTCGGGTGGGTCGCGTCATGGTTACCAAGCATCATATTGCTTATTCCCGCGCCGCAGTGCGGTTCTTGGCGGCCGTTGGCGTCGCCGCCCTTGTCGCCGGCTGCTCGGACGCCTCCCGCTTCGGAGGCGATACCTTCTCCGATCCCTTCACCGACCCCTTCTCAGGATCGGCCAAGACCGCCTCGCACGGCGTCGACCGGGCGCCTGTTGGCGCGATCGCCGACGCGCCGGCGCAGAGCCCGTCCTCCACGACGGTGGAAACCCGTCCATTGCCTGCCCCCTCGGCCAGCGCGTCCGCTCAGAGCGGCGGCGCTTCCATGGCGCGGACCTCTACGCCAGCAGCGCAGCCGTCGCCGACGCGCGTTGCAGCCGCCGGCGCCAGCGGCCACTGGAGCGCCGAAGGCGGCACGCCAATCGTTGTCGCCCAGGGCGAGACCGCGGCATTGCTCGCCACCCGCTACGGCGTGCCCACTGACGCGCTGCTGCGGGCCAATGGCTTCAACATTGCGTCCCAGGTTCAGCCAGGCTCTCGTCTGGTGGTTCCAGTCTATCGGGCCGGCGGCGCTCCCGTCGTGGCGACGCGCGTCCCCGCCGGTCCGGCCAAAGCGGCAGCCGCCGTCCCAGCCGCGAAGCCTGCGCCGCTGGCGAAGACCGTGGCCGCCGCCAAGCCGGTGGAACAGGCGAAGCCGGTGCGCAAGACCGAAGCCGAACCCACGAAAACCAAGCCGATCGATAAGTCGAAGGCAGTGGCCAAGACTGCGCCGGAGAAGACGCTCGTCAAGGCGGAGCCGCGCATCGCCGCGACGACGCCGGCGCGCGCCGTCAAAACCGAGCGGATCGCCCGTGGGCCGTCCTCTCACGAGGCGTCGGAAGCGGAGTCCAAGATCGCGGACGCGCGCAGCAAGCCCGTTGTCGCCGAAACGCCGAAAGAAACGCCTAGCGCCCGCAAGGTCGATACGACCGCGACCGCCTCCATTCCCCCGGCGACTGACGCGAAAGCGGTGGCTTCCGACGAAGGTCGGCCCGAGTTTCGCTGGCCCGCCCGCGGCCGCATCATTCAGGGCTTCACATCGGGCGGCAACGACGGGATCAACATCGCGGTGCCTGAGGGAACTCAGGTCAAGGCGGCCGAAGGCGGGGTCGTGGCCTACGCCGGGAGCGAGCTCAAGGGCTACGGCAATCTCGTGCTCATTCGGCATCCCAATGGCTTCGTTTCGGCTTACGCCCACAATGGCGAACTCGACGTCAAGCGCGGCGATCAGGTCAAGCGCGGTCAGACGATCGCCAAATCCGGCCAGTCGGGCAATGTCGGCTCGCCGCAGCTTCACTTCGAACTGCGCAAGGGTTCGACGCCCGTCGATCCCACCCGCTATCTGGCGGGGTTGTAGGCATCGACGCGAGAACGCTCCGGCGTCCGCGAGACAAGGCGCTGGAGACTTCGGGGCGGCGGGTCCAAAGAAAGGCCCGCCGCTCTCGTCTTTTGGCGCCTCACGGGCCGATCAAAATGCTATATGGCGCGGGTCGTAACCGGAGATCCCGCGCCAGTGAAGCATCGTCTAGCTTTCGTTTTCCTGCTCGCCGCCACGCCGGCTTTCGCGGTGGATCCAACCGGCGTCCCGCAGTGCGACGCGCTGCTCAAGCGTTATGAGGCCTGTTCGGGACACCTGCCGCCGTCTCAGGTGCATGCCGCGCAAAAGGAGCTGCTCGATGGCGCGGTCGGCATTCGCTCCGCGGCGACCGATCCAGCGAAACGGCCGGATCTCGAACGCTATTGCGCCGATCGGTTCGAATTGATGAAACGCGCCAGCGACATCAAGGACTGCATGTCGAAGCCATGAGCGCGGCGCGGGCGTCGATGTAATCTTTGCTCCGCATTTCGATCAGGCGCGACGCCGCGCGCTCGAATTCGCGCGCCTCGGCGCCAAAGCCCGCGCGGTAGAGTTCGGAAGGCTCCGCCGCGGCGGAAACGACCAGCAGGATGCGCGCCTCGTACAGAACGTCGACCAGCGTGATGAAGCGGCGCGCTTCGTTCCGCTGTTCTGGCGCCAAGGCCGGAACGTCTTCGACGATCACCGCGTCGAATCTCTCAGCGATCGCCATATAATCCGCCGCTGACAGCGGTTGACCGCAGAGCGCCGCGAAGCTCAGACGCGCGACGCGGCCCGCCGTTTGCGGGATCTCGATGCGGCGTCGCTTGACTTCAATTGTCGCAGGCCTTTCCCCCGCGTCGCCGGCGAGCGTCGCATAGAGCGCGTCAATCGCTGATCTCGCGCGAGAGTCGGCTGGCGTGAAATAGACCTGTCCGAGATCTTCGCGCCGTTGCCGATAGTCATTCGGCGCGTCGAGACGCAGGACGTCCATTCGCTCCTGCAAGATGGCGATAAAGGGCAGGAACAGATCGCGATTGCGGCCGCCTTCATAAAGCCGCGAAGGCTCGACGTTGGACGTCGCGACAATGATGACGCCCGACGCCAGCAGTGAAGAAAATAGCCGTGCAACGATCGAAGCGTCCGCGACGTCGTGCACGGCGAACTCGTCAAAGCAGAGCACACGGGTTTCTTGCGCGATGTCCTGCGCCACGCAGCTCACCGGATCGGCGTCGCCACGATGCGGCTTCTGACGCAGCCGGTGCAGCCGATCGTGCACGTCCGCCATGAAAGCGTGAAAATGCGCGCGCCGCTTCTTTTCGACAGGAAGCGCGCCGAAGAACAGGTTCATCAAGAAGGTTTTGCCGCGCCCGACCGATCCCCAGAGGTAGAGGCCGCGCGCCGGCTGCGCCCGAGGGCGAAAGGTCGCAAGGAGCGCTTGCGTCACGCTGGCGCTTTTCGGCCTGCGGCCTGCGAGAGCGTCGGCGAGCGCTTGAAGCTTCTCGATCGCCGCGCGCTGCGACGCGTCGCGCTCCAACGCGCCTTGCGCGACGAGCGCGTCGTATTTCTCGACGATGCTCTGCGCGCGCGCAATCATATGCGCCGCATCCTGCCGCTCGCCTCCGAGAGCGCGCCGGGGCGGAGTTCGCAATAGAGCAGGCGCTCCGGGTCCACGGGACCGGGCATCGTGATTTTGCCCTGCGGCACGGGCGCGAATCCCAGCCGCGCATAATAGTCCTCGTCGCCGACGAGCAGGACCAGCCCATGGCCGGCGTCGCGCGCCGCGTCCAGCGAATATTTGACGAGCGTCTCGCCGACGCGCTGCTGGCGAAACGCCGGCTCGACAGTCAACGGACCAAGCAGAAGCGCGGGCGTTGACCCGACGAGGATGGGCGTCATGCGGTTGGCGCCGACAAGCAGCGTCCCGATCCGCGCGACAAAAGACAGCGAGCGGTCGGGCTCGACGCCTTCGCGCAAGCGATAGGCCGTACGCGCATATCTGCCCGGACCGAACGCGCGTTCGTCGAGCTTTTCGAGATGCGCGTCGTCTGCGGCGGTCAGCGGCGCAAATTTTACGGCGAGATCGATCATGTTGTGGCTTGACCCTGGGCGCAGGCCATATCACGCGCCGTCTGCGCGGCAAAACCTCTCGTTGCGCCGCGACATGCCGCCATGCGACGCTATGGGCGGAGAGGGGCCAATGGCGGAGTATCGCTTGCGCCGGGCAAGCATTGAGGACGCCCGATCGATCGCCGAACTCCACGCCAAGGCCTGGCGGGAGACCTACCTTGGGGTGATGCGCGCGGAGGCGCTGGCGTCGATTGATCTCGACGATTGGACGCGGCGCTGGCTGCAGCGGATAGGCTCGAGCGAAGGCGCCCAGGCCGTGTTCATCGCCTGCGAGGGCGAGACTCCGGTTGGTTTCGCCCGTTGCAGTCGCCTGTCCAGTCCAAAGCTCGTTCCGCTTGGCTTTGCGGGCGAAATCGCGTCGATTTACCTGCTGCTGCGCGCCCAGCGCCGGGGACTAGGCAGGCGCTTGATGGAGCGGCTCGCGACGCATCTGATTTCCGCCGGCTGTCCGAGCGCCGCCGTTTGGGTCTTGCGCGACTCGCCGAAGGCCCGCGGCTTTTATGAAGCGCTTGGGGCGGAGCCTGTCGGCGTCGAGGGCGTGTGGGAGATTGAGGGCGTCGTCCTCCCAGACATCGCTTATGGCTGGCGCGATCTGCGCGCTTTGAGCGCCGGAGCCGCCTCCATCACGCGTTCACCAATAAGGTGAAACAGGCGTGTTCTGCAGCGCCTCGGACAGCCGCGCCCGCGTCCCTGCGGTCGTATCCGCTGGCAGAGCGTCGAGCGCGAAGAAGTCCGCCTCTGCGATCTCGCGATCAGGGGGGCGCGGCTGCGTGAGGCGGAACGCGCGCACGACGTAAAGCGCGACGTGGTCGCGCATCGAGAACCGCCGATTGAAATACATGCCGAACAGTTCAGGCGGCGCATCGAGCAGGACATTCGCCTCCTCGCTCAGCTCGCGCTCGAGCGCCTCGACAAGCGTTTCGCCGCTTTCGACGCCGCCGCCGGGCAGATAAAAGCCGTCCACATAGGTATGCCGGACCAGCAGCACGCGGTTTCTTGCGTCGAGGACGAGGCCGCGCACGCCCAGGGTCATCGGACGCTGAAAGCGTGCGCCCAAAGCGATCAGTCGCGACGCAAAACGCGTGCGCGTCGATGGCGCCGCGCGTCCTTCTTCAGGCTTCGTCAAAACCGCCTCCGATCGCCCGAAACTATGGCAAATGATGCGCGAAAGCACTAGTGTCGCTGACCCATCCCGATGCGGAAAGCGCCGCGCGGCGCACTCGGCCGTCAGAGAGGATTCTTGAACTTCCGGCTCGCCCATCTTTCCGACGCGCATATCGGCCCAATTCCTCGGCCCAATCTCGCGGAGCTCCTTGGCAAGCGCGTCACGGGCTATGTGAACTGGCTTTATAAACGCGGCGATCAGCACGATATGAGCGTGCTTGGCAAGATCGTCGCGGACATCAAAGCGCAGGCGCCTGATCATGTCGTCATGACCGGGGATATCGTCAACATCGGACTTCCCGGCGAAATCGCGCTCGCCAAAGACTGGCTCGCCTCTCTGGGCGCGCCTGGCGACGTGAGCTTCACGCCCGGAAATCACGACGCTTATGTGGCGAGCGTGACGGATCTCGTTCACGAGGTTTTCGCGCCTTGGATGAGCAGCGAGAGCGAAGGCGCCGGTTTTCCCTATTTGCGCCGGCGCGGCGGCGTCGCGCTGATCGGTCTAGACACCGGCGTGCCGACGGCGCCTTTCGTCGCTTCCGGGCGGCTCGGGGCGACTCAGCTGGCGGCGCTCGCGGATCTGCTGGAACGCGCGAAAGCGCAAGGACTTGCGCGCGTCGTCTGCCTTCACCACCCGCCGCATGTCGGCGGCGCGCGGCGGCTGCGCGGGCTCGAAGACGCGGCGGACTTCGAAAGCGTCATCGCGCGCCATGGCGCCGAGCTCATTCTGCATGGGCACAATCACAAGCCCAGTTTGCATCGTCTGACGGGGCCCGGCGCCGCGACGCCGGTCGTGGGCGTCGCGTCGGCTTCGGCCCGGCCCGGCGGGCACTATCCGGGCGCCGCCTATAATCTTTATCAGATCGAGCGCGAAGCTGACGGCGTCAGGATTTCGCTGCGCAGGCGTGGATTGAACGACGCTGGCGAGGTCGTTGAACTCGAATCCGTTGAGCTGTGAAGCCTAGAGCGCGCTCTAAACTTTGGGAATCGATCACGTCATCTGCATTTGGGCGATTTCGCCCAAATGCAGCGTGATCTAGCCTGCGAGATAGGCGCGATAGATCCATGCCGCCAAGACCGCCAAGAATGCGAAGAAAGCGGTTGCGCCAAAAAACTCGGCGATGAACGCGGCTGCGCGAGTCGTTTTTCCGGTGACCGATTTGTCGTTTTCGCGTGCGTTGGCCCTCTCGCGCGCCGCGGCGACCTTGACGCCAAGCGCCTGCGCCGCGCCGCCGCTCGCGTAATCCACCGCCAGCGCCTTTTCGCGCTCGATCAGGCGATGCGCGATGTAGCTGGTGATCGCTTCGACGAGGTCGTCGATGCTGTCGCTTTCGCGAAGCGTCACCCGGCCGTGGCGCGTATCCTGGAGAAAGCGATAGATCCGCCTGTCGCGATCCATCTCGACGAAGCCGATCTGGTCGATGAACAGGCGCGGTCGCTCCGCCGGCGCAACGCCAACGTCGAAAATATCGCAATCGCGCGGCACCTGCGCCAAAACCGGCGACAGAGCCTCGCCGAGCATCTCCAGCCGGGCGATTTCCGCGGCGCGTAGATCAAAAATCGCGGCGGAGCGCTCCGCGTTCTCGAGGCGCGCGCGGCGCAGCGCGCCGGACAGACTGGCCATACGCTCGTCAAGCGAACCTGCCGGTCCCTTGCGGGCGACTCGCTCGCGCTCCACAAGAAGCGATAGACGCTCGGCGGGCGTTGTGGACGCGTGTGGCTGGTCGGCGTCGCGAGTGTCGGCTGGCGGCGCGGGCAGGGGCTCTTCCATGTCGTCCACTCGCTGTGGCCCTCGCTGCGCGGCCGGGGCATTAAAGCATTGTGGACTATAGCGGCTCTCGGCGGCGCTGCGAAGCGCAAGCGCGACGAAGTGAGGCGGGAGTCGACTTTTTCTCCCGCCTCCGGCAAGGGATTCCATACGATAGCCGCTGATTCCGGCCATTAACGTTAAAAAACGCCGGATTCAACAAAAGGCGCGGAGGAAATCCATGGCCGTCAAACGCGGCGAATCGGACGTCAACAGCGCATTGTTCGAGCGCATCATGATCGGCATGGGCTTTGCGGTCTTTGCGGCGCTGGAGGCGGCTGGCGGCGGCGAGCACGCGATCGTGGCCGGGTTTTTCGCTGGGGCGACGATTTTCGTGCTCCGCCGCTCCTCGGAAAGCGCGCGCCAAGCGGCCGATTTCGCCGTGGATTTCCTCGCTGTCGCGACTTTTACGCTGCTGTGCGACCGCGCCGGCCTGTTGTGGCGATCGCCGGAAACCTTCGCCGAACTGTTTCGGCTCTCGCCGGTCGGCGCGGCGACCGCCACCCTTCTCTACCTCGCCGGGGTCGTCACGCTGAGAGCGCGTTCGCGCATGGCGGTGCGCGCGGCGCTTTTCGTTTTGCCGCTGCAGTTCAGCCTGTTGATCGCTCTCGGCTCGCCGCCCGTCGCCCAGATTGGCGGCGCGCTGCTCCTTGGCCTCGACGTTCCGGAGGCCTTCAGAAAAATCGTCGGGCATACGCTGGTCCTGTTTCTGCTCAACGAATCGATCGTCGTCGGCATCCCCCTCGCGCTCGGTCGTTTTCTGCCCCGACAATGGCGTCCGCATAGCATTCTGCTCGCTTCGGCCTTCGTCGCCTCGCTGACGCCTTACATCGCGACCTCGGTCTCGTCTTTCGTCGCGCCTTATTTGCCCTATCCGGTGACGGCGCTGGTCGCGACGGTGGCGGCGGCGCTCGCGCAAGCAGGATTATGGGGCCAAACCTATCTCGTGACCCAGGCGATGGCTGGCCTTTTGCGCGCGACGCCGTCGCTGCAGGTCGTGGTGTTCCATGATTGGCGGACCGGCGCCGAAAAGGGCGCCGTCTATGGCTTCGTGTTCATGGCGCTGCTGCTCGCGGCTGGACTGGTCGTGTCTTTTGCGCCGGCCGTCGCCGTCATTTCAGCCTCCGGCCCGATCGGCGGCGCGCTGATCGGCGCCGCGCTGTTTCCGCTCGCGCGCGCCATCGTGGAGAGCACCGATTCGACTCCGCCCTTCTTTGCGCGCGTCGAAGAACTTTATCTGCATCCCTCCAACTATTTTCGCGGCGCGGTCGCCGGCGCGGCCATCGGATTGGCCCTGATGATTGGGCTTCCCGAGGCGAGTGGGAGCGGGCGGTTTCTGTTCGGCGCGGTCGCGGGAGCGCTCGCCTATGCCGGCGTCGATGCGGCGTTTGATTTCGCGGCGCTGACGCAAGGGCGCCGGCAGCATCTGCGCAGTTGGCGCGTCTATTCGCTCGGCGCGCTTCTCGGCGCGCTCGTCGCCGGCGCCGTCGCTTGGTATCTCGACGCGGGACAGGTCGAGAACATCACGGCGAAATTCTTCGCCTACACGTCGCTCGACTATGGCGCGGACGGACGCCCCATCACCGAATATGTCATTCGTCCGCTCTTCTCGAAGTGGGGCGCGACGGATCTCGGCAGGGTCGACGGCGGCGTGAGGCTGCTGTTCGACGAGTCGCTCTCGGGCGTTATCCAATGGGTGTTCGCCGCGCCGCTCTTTTCGATCAATCTTTTCTTCCTTACAGCGCTCGTTCAGCGCAGCCTGCAGCCGCTTCGCCAACTCGCGAGCTGGCAAGGCCTCGACATGCTCATTGAAAACGCCGTGCGCGTTTTGCGTTGGGGCCTGTGGATGGCGCCAGTGATCTATTCCTTCCTGAAAGCTTCGCCCGACCCCGCCTGGTACAATCAGGACGGACTCATCCGCACCGGCGTCGCGAGCTGGATGAGCTACATCCTGCCGGACTCGGATTTTCGCGCCTGGAGCCTCGATATCTTCACCGCGCTTCTCGCCTATGACGCGCTGCGGGTGCTGATCTGGTTCGACCACATGGGCTTGCGCGTGGCGACGCTCGTCAATCTGTCCTTCGTCGGCGGCGACGTCGCCGATGAGAAAGCCGCGCGCTTCCTTGGAAAGGCGCAAACAAGCCGCGCGATCCCCGAAGGCATCCGGCGCTTTGGCACCTGGGCGCCGCTGCTGTTGCCCTTCTATATTCCGCGCGGCGCCGAATGGGACAAGGCGTGGAGCGCCGCCGAGCAGATGTCGCAGACGCGGCCGCCGTCCTACGCCTATCTGGTCAGCGGATATCTCATCTACGCCGGCGTTGTCGCCTTCGGCCTTGTCCTCTTCCTTCTCGGACGGCTTGCGCGCGCGCAGAAAGTGACGATTGAAGGCATTACCGGCGCGGGCGGCGTGCCGGGCTCGCGGCCGTTGAAACTGACCAACGGGCTGATGATCAGCGAGTGGTTTCAGGACGGGCAGGGGGCCATGCGCATTGAAGGCGTGGCGCGCGGCGGCCCTCCGATCGACTTGACGCGACGCCCGGACGATCACGCCCACCCGCGCGGACGTTTCCTTTTTCTGCGGGAAGACGGCGGCGAGCTGTGGTCGATCGGCGAGGCGCCGACGCGCTGCAGAGCCACTCAGGCGTCGCTCACCGACGCCGGCGAGAACTGCCTGTTCTTCATGGCGGAGCGCAATGGATTCGCGATCGAAGCGCGAGTCTCGCTCGCCGCCGACGAAGCGGTCGAGATCACCCGACTGAAGATCGTCAATCTTGAGCAGCGCCATCGCAAATTGATGTTGGCGTCGCTGCGTGAGTGGGTGCTCAACGAGACCGGCGTCGAGCTTCGCGACGCCGCGTATAACGCGATTCACATCGGCACTTGGTACGTCCGATCGCTGAACGCGATTTTCGCCCAGAACCGTTTGCTCAAGGGCGGGGCGCGGCGCCAATCCGATCGCCGGCTATCCCCGGAGATCGGCTTTCACGCTATCGGCGCCGGCGCTGACGCGAAGATCTCCGTCGTCGGCTATGAGGACGTGAAGTCGCGTTTCTACGGCATGGGATCGACCTATGCGCCGGACAGCCTGCTTGGACTGGCGGCGCCCCGTGATCCGAAGGACGAAGGTCTGCTCTATGGCTTCGAGCCCTGCGCCAGTCTGCGCGTCGAAGTCGAACTCGCGGCCGCCGGCGCGACGGAACTGATCATGGTCGACGGTTGGGCGCGCGACATGGGACGCGCGACGGATTCCATTGCACGGCATCTGGGGATCGCTCCCGTTGCGCCGGAGACGCTGAACAGGGCGTTGTCGCGCCGCCGCGGGCTCATCCTGCCGCCCCCGCCCAAGAAGCCGCGCTACGCCTTTTCTCAAGACGGCCGGAGCGTCGCGCTTGCGCCCGGGACTCCGCGTCCCTTCGGCCACGTCATCGCCAATGCCTTCGGGCAGGGCGCGGTGCTCACGAATGACGGCGAAATTTTTTCCTTTCACGGCAATTCGCGACTGAACAGCCTCACCCCGTTTCGCATGGGCGAGGGGCGGATGGCGCCGGCCGGGCAAAGGATCTACGTCTATGATCTCGCCCGAACCGACGCGCATAGTCCGACCTTCGTTCCGCTGCGCCGTCGCGACGCGGAATATCAGGTGACGTTTTCGCCGGGCGTCGCCGTCTATCGTTCCGAGCGCGATCATCTTCAGCTCGAGATGACGGTATTCGTCAGCCCCACGCAGCCGATCGAATTCAAGATCCTAAAGATCCGCAACAAGAGCGACCACGAGCGTCTGCTGCAGATCACGCCGTCAATGGAAATCGTGTTGGCGGAAACGCCGAACGAAAGTCTCGGCCTGCTGGAATCGATCATCGACGAAAATGTGCATTCGATCTACTTCCGCAATCCTCGCAACAATTTCGTGCAGGGCTGGGCCTTTGTGACGACATCGATCCCGGCGGAATTCGCCGAGACGTCGCGTCGCCGCTTCTTGGGGCATGAGAGCCGCGACCCTTACCTGCCTTACATGGTCGAGCACGGCCATCCGGACGCGGGCGCGCCCGCGCATGAACGGAAAGTCGCGGCGTTCAGCGGCGCGATCGACGTGCCGGCGGGAGAAGAAGCGGTCGTCGTCGTGGCGCTCGGACAGACGACGACGATCGAAGACGCGAAGCGGCTCGCCGATTATGCGCGCGATCCCCACCACGCCTATGCCGAACTCGCGGCGAATGCGCGCTCATGGGACGATCAGTTGTCCGTATTGCGCATCAAGACCAATCGTCCCGAGTTCGATCGCCTCGTCAACGACTGGCTGCCCTATCAATTGCTCGCCGCGCGCCTGTGGGGACGCACGGGTCCTTCACAGCGTTCCGGCGCCACCGGCTATCGCGACCAGCTGCAGGACGTCATACCCCTTATCCATCTCGCGCCCGAGCGCGCCCGCGCTCAGATTCTACTGCACGCCGCGCATCAATATATCGAGGGCGACGCCTGCAAATGGTGGCATCGCGCGCCCAACGGCGGCACGGGCCTCGCGGACCGCACGCATTCGTCGGATCCGCATTTGTGGTTGCCGTATGTGACGATTCGCTATGTCCGCGGGAGTGGAGACTACGCCATCCTCGACGAGGTCGAGACCTTCCTCGAGGCAAGTCCTGTCCCGAAAGATCAGGAGGGCGAAGCCACCGTGCCGCTGACGTCGCGCGACAGGGATACGCTGCTCGGACACTGCGCGCGCGGCATCGACTGGACGCTCGACCGTTTCGGCGCGCATGGCCTGCCGCTGATGGGATCGGGCGACTGGGACGACGGCATGAATCTCGTCGGCGAGGAAGGCCGCGGCGAGAGCGTTTGGCTTGGCTTCTTCCTGCACGGCATCCTCCTCGACATCGCGCCGCTGTTCGAGGCGAAGGGCGACGCCGACCGCGCCGAGCGCTATCGCGAACGCGCCACGAAGCTTCGGACCGCGCTTGATAACTGTTGGCGCGGCGACCGCTACATCCGCGCCTACGCCGATGACGGCGAGGAAGTCGCGCCGATGAGCGCGATGACGTCCTCCTGGCCGACTCTGGCGCGCGCCGTCGACGCCGCGCGCGGACGCGAGGCGATCGAGAACGCCTTGGCCGTTCTTGGTCTCGGCGATCGCGTATTGCTCGTTCATCCGCCTTTTGACGAACACTCGCAGCCCTATCCCGGGCGCAGCGCCGAATATCCGCCGGGCGTGCGGGAAAACGGCGGCCAGTATTCGCATGGCGTTTCCTGGTTCGTCGACGCGCTGGCCAAGCTTGCCGCGCAGGCGCAACAGGACGGCGATTCGCGCGCCGCCGACGAGCTGTTTCGCAGAGCGTTCGAGACATGGATCGCGATCTCGCCGATCTCCAAGCTCGCGACGCCGGCCGCCGCCGACATCTACGGGCTGCCGCCGCATCAGCAGCCGGCCGACGTCTATAATGGCGAGGGCTATGAAGGGCGAGGCGGGTGGAGCTGGTACACCGGCGCGGCGGCGCGCATGTTGTCGGCCGCATATGCGCTGCTTGGCCTTGAATTCGAGAACGGCGAGTTGCAGCCGCGCCCGGACGCTTTCCTTCCTAAGGGCGACCTGCGGCTGGAGCGCGTGGTCTACCTAGGAAAGACGTTCGAAGCGGAGAAGCGTCGCCGCGTTTGGTAGCGGCCTGGAGGCTGAGGGGATATGGCCGATCGCGTCGTTACGCTTAACGCCGGGTCTTCCTCGGTGAAATTCGCCCTGTTCGCGGCGGACGCCGACTGGCCGCGGCTGATCGTTTCTGGCGCGGTCGAAGGGCTCGGCGCGAAGCCGCGCTTTCGCGCGGCCATTGTCGATGGAGACGCAAGCGACAGGCGGCTCGCCGCCAAGCTCACTCACAAGCAGGCGATTGCAACGATCTTCGAATGGATCGAAGACGCTTACCCGGCGGCGGCGGTAAGCGCGATCGGGCACCGGGTCGTGCATGGCGGGCTGAGCTTCGCCGCGCCGATTATTGTCGATGCGGAAGCCATCGCGGTACTGCGCGAATTGATCCCGCTGGCGCCGCTGCATCAGCCGCATAACCTTGCCGGGATCGAGGGCGCCAGGGAAGCCTTTCCGCATGTGCCGCAGGTCGCGTGTTTCGATACGGCTTTCCACCGCGGACACGCCTTCGTCGACGACGCCTATGCGCTTCCCTATTCCTACTACGAGCGTGGGTTACGCCGTTTCGGATTTCATGGGTTGTCGTATGAATATATCTCCCGGCGCCTCCGCACGATTGATCCGATCCACGCCGAGGGCGGCGTCATCGTCGCGCATCTTGGCAATGGCGCGTCGCTGTGCGCGATGAAAGGCGGGCGTTCGATCGCCACCAGCATGGGCTTTTCGGCGCTGGAAGGCCTGCCCATGGGCACCCGCTGCGGACAGATCGATCCTGGACTGCTGCTTTATTTGCTCCAGAGCGACGCGATGACTCCCCAGGAGCTGTCGCATCTTCTTTATGAGCGCTCGGGTCTTCTTGGCCTCTCCGGCGTCTCGCACGACATGCGCACGCTCGAGGCGTCCCAAGAAGCCCGCGCCCAAGCCGCGATCGCCTATTTCATTCATCGCATCAAAATGGAGATCGCGGCGCTCGCGGCGGCGATCGGCGGATTCGACGCGCTCGTATTTACGGCCGGAATTGGAGAGAATTCGCCGCGCGTGCGGGCCGGCGTGGTCGAGGGACTCGGCTGGCTGGGGCTGACGCTCGACACGGCGGCCAATGCGCGCAACGACCGGGTCATTTCGGCGCCCCAATCGCGCATCCCTGTGTTCGTGACGCCGACCGACGAGGAAGCGATGATTGCGCGCCACACGATTGAAGCGGCAGGATTGATGGTTGCGGCCAGGTGATTGCGACTCGGCGCGCGGCGGTCGCTGCGCCAAGAGCAAATGGAATCGCTCTGGCTCTAAGAGAATAGCGCCGCTGACGATAGCGATGATGAATCATTGAACGACGACCAGATCGGCTAAGGCTAAGTTGGACGCCGGAAAAACCACGCTTTAGCGGCTTCCGTCGCGGCGATGTAGCCAATGACGATCGCGCAGATCGCGCCGAGCAAAGAGACCGAAAGAGGGGCGAATCCGAAAAGAGCGCTCAATTTTCCGAGAAAGGGCGTTGCAAACGCCAAGACGCTCACGACGATTGTCGAGGACAGGAGCAGCGCGCTTGGCCGGCTGTTCAATGAAAACTTATGGGTGCGGAGCACAAGCACGACGGCAAGCTCGGTGAGCAGCGAGGTGACGAACCAGGATGTTTGAAAGATCGGTTCCTCTGCGTGAAAAAACTGCAGCAGCACAATGAATGTTATGACATCGAAGATCGAGCTGATCAGACCGAACACGATCATGAAACGTTGGATGTTCGCGATGCTCCAGCGCTGAGGCAGCGTCAGGATGTCGGCGTCGACGTTATCCGTCGAGATCGCGATAGACGGCAAATCCGAAAGAAAGTTGTTGAGAAGCACTTGCTTTGCGGCGAGTGGGAGGAACGGCAAGAAGGGCGTCGCCAGCGCCATGCTGACCATGTTGCCGAAGTTGGCGCTCGTCGTGATGGAAATATACTTGAGCGTATTGGCGAAAGTGCGCCGCCCGTCTTCAACCCCGATGCGCAAAACGCCGAGATCGCGGTCGAGCAGGATGATGTCCGCGCTCTCTCGCGCCACATCGACAGCGCCCTCGACGGAAATGCCGACGTCGGCGGCGTTTAGCGCGGGCGCGTCGTTGACGCCGTCGCCCAGATAGCCCACGGCATGGCCGGCATGTTGCAGAGCGCGAACGATCTGCTCCTTTTGCTGGGGATCGATCTCCACAAACAGATCGACGTTTGGCGCGCGATGCCAGAGAGCCTCGGCGGTGAGCGACGCCAGTTGATCGCCGGTCAACATCGATTTTGGATCGAGGCCGATGGATTGCGCCAGATGCGCCGCGACGTAGCGATTGTCGCCGGTAATGACTTTGATGCGAACGCCAAGCGCCGCAAGATCGCCGATTGTTGATTGGGCGTCGGCTTTGGGCGGATCGTAGAAAACAAGGAATCCCCGGAACGTCATGTCCGTTTCATCGCTATGCGCATAGGCGGCGCGCGCGGGAACGCGACGCGTCGCGACAGCGAGCACGCGAAAGCCTTCGGCGCTCCTCTCCTTGAAGATTCTCTCCAGCGCGTCGCGCCGCACGGCGTCCAGCGGTTGTTCTGCGCCTCCGATGTCCAGCGTCACGCATATGGCGAGCACATTCGCGAAAGCGCCCTTGGTGACGATGAGATGTTCTGCGGCGTTCGCGGCGTCGAACACCACGACCGTGAGTCTGCGCCGTATGAAATCGTAGGGAATTTCATCGACTTTCGAAAAGCCCGCAGTGCTCAATCCAGCGCTTTCGGCCGCCGCGATAATCGCGGCGTCGAGCGGATTTTCGATGCCTGTCTCGAAAGCGGCGTTGAGATTGGCGAGTCGGCGAACCTCGTCCGAACTTTGGCCTGCAGGATCTAGCGCTTCGCGAAGGACAATGGCGCCTTCCGTCAGCGTGCCGGTCTTGTCGGTGCATAGAACATCCATGCTGCCGAGATTTTCGATCGCGTCGAGACGGCGAACGATCACGCCGCGCCTGCTCATCGCGCGGGCGCCGGCGGAAAGCGTCACGGTGATGATCGCCGGCAGCAATTCCGGCGAAAGCCCGACCGCCAAAGCGACGGCAAAGGAGAGAGACTCAAGCGCGGGCCGGCGAAGCAACAGATTCACCGCCAAAACGAAAAGAACGATGAGCACCATGACCCGGATGAGCAAATAGCCGAACTGTCTTACGCCGCGCGCGAAATCCGTTTCTGGCGGCCGTCCCGCCAGTCGCGCTGCGATCGCGCCGAATTCGGTTCCGCGGCCGGTTCGCACCGCCAGCACCTTCGCCGTTCCGCTGCGCACCGACGCGCCGAGAAACACGGCGTTGGTTCGCGCCGCGAGCGGCGCGTCGGCCCGCACGACGCCCGGGCGCTTTTCAACAGGGAAGGATTCCCCTGTCATACTTGCTTCGCTAACAAGAAAGTCCGCGGCCTCAAGCACCAGCCCATCGGCGGGAATGAGATTGCCTGCCGACAGCAGGAGGACGTCTCCAGGAACGACGGACGCGAAGGGCGCCGAGCGTTCGACGCCGTCTCGAACGACTCGAACCATGAGCGCCAGGCGGCGCTTGAGCTCCTGAACCGCCTGAGACGCCCGATATTCCTGAAAGAACCCAAGCAGCGAACTGCCGAGAACGATCGCCAGAATGATCGCGGCGTCGACCCATTCGCGCAATATGAGCGAGATCGCCGCGGCGAAAACCAGAATCAGGACAAGCGGGCTTTCGAACTGCCGCAGCAACAGACGAAGCGCGCTGAGGGGAGCGGCGTCCTCAACGGCGTTGGCGCCAACTTCTCGCAGCAATGCGGCCGCGTGTTCAGACGACAGCCCTGTCGGTCCAGAGCCGAGCGCGGCCATCAGCGTTGAGGCCTCTTGGCTCCAATAGGCGGGCGGGTCGCCGACCTGGTCCATCTCGATCTCTCCCGTGTTGGGCGCATGCGGCGGCGCTCGCGAGAATGAATTTCAACGACAGAAGCGACGGCGGCAAGAACAAGCGCAATTGCTGTTGCAGAAAAGGCACATCCGTCGCGAAACGGCGTAAACGCGCGGTCGAAGCGAAAGGTTCGAATTGCGAAACGCCTCTCGCCTTGCTCATTTGCCCTCATTCTGGAGTTCTTCACGGCGAGGACAATGATGGTCCATAAATTCTTGACAGGCGCTGTTATGGCGCTGGCGTTCGCAACGGGATCGGCGATCGCCGCGGATTTGCCCTCCCTCAAGGCGCCGCCGGCCTATCTTCCGCCCCCGCCGCCGGCGTGGACCGGTTTCCACGCCGGTTTGAATGCGGGCGGCGCATGGAACGCAAGCACGGGGACCAATTTCGCTTCGGCGCCCTTTCTCATCAATGGCGCCGACAATGTCCCGTGGGCGGCGGCTGCAGCCATCGCTGGAACGGGCAGCGTCTCGACGAATGGCGCCGGCTTCATTGGCGGCGGCCAACTCGGCTATGATCTGCAATTCAACGGCGCGTTTCTCGCTGGAATAGAAGCAGACATCCAGGGCGTCGCCGGCTCGAACGGCGCCGCCGCGGTCGTGACGCCCGCGCCCGCGCCAGCGCCGGGTCTCAACCTGCTGACGAGCGTTGCGAGCGGCAAGTCCCTCGATTTTCTCGGCACGGTGCGCGGTCGGCTCGGCTATCTCGTAACGCCGACACTGCTTGCTTATGCGACGGGCGGACTGGCTTACGGCCAGGCGACGTCCACGACGAGTTATTTGCAACACGTGCCGAATGATTTCTCCGGCTTTTTGTTGCTCGGCGCCAGTCAGGGACGATTTTCGCAGACGCGGGTCGGCTGGACGGTCGGCGGCGGACTGGAATGGATGTTTTGGCCGCAATGGAGCGCCAAGATCGAATATCTCTTTTACGATCTCGGCGCCGCCGCCTATCCCGTCGCGATCACCACCGATTGGCAGTCGACAAATCTATTGCTCGCCAACGCCACTCAAGCGCGCACGCGCTTCGACGGTCACGTCGTCCGCGTCGGTCTGAACTATCATTTCAACTGGGGCGTCGTTCCGGTCGTCGCGAAATATTGATTCGCCCGAAAGGGACGCCAGCAGAGGGGCCGCGTCAAAATGCTCACCTCCATCGCCGGTCGGTCGGTCATCGTCACCGGCGGCAGCCGAGGCATCGGCCGTGGCGTCGCGCGCGTTTTTGCAGCCAAGGGCGCGCAGGTGCTGGTGGTTGGCCGTGACCTCGCGCAGGCCGAGGCGACGGCGGCGGCGATTCGGGCGGAAGGGGGACGCGCCAGCGGGTTCGCCGCCGATGTCGGCAATCCCGGCGATGTCGAGCGGATGGCGGCCGCGGCGCTCGAGCGGCACGGCGGCGTCGACATTCTCTGCGCCAACGCCGGCGTCTTTCCGGCTGCCCGTCTGATGGAGATGACGCTGGAGCAATGGAACGAGGTGTTGTCCACCAACCTTGCCGGCGCCTTTCTGAGCGTGCGGGCCTGCGTGCCTGCGCTGGCGCGCAGCGGTCGGGGGCGGATCGTGCTCACCTCCTCCATCACTGGCCCGATCACCGGCTATCCCGGCTGGACGCATTACGCGGCGAGCAAGGCGGGACAACTCGGCTTCATGCGCACGGCGGCGCTGGAACTGACGCCGCTCGGGATCACCATCAACGCCGTTCTGCCGGGCAATGTGCGCACCGAAGGACTCGACGCGCTCGGTGAAGACTATTTGGCGCAGATGACGGCCTCGATCCCACAACGCCGGCTCGGGCGCGTCGAGGACATCGCCTACGCCGCATTGTTTTTCGCCAGCGACGAAGCCGGCTACATCACCGGCCAGACGCTGGTGATCGATGGCGGGCAGGTGTTGCCTGAGTCGCTGACGGCGCTGCAGGAGATGGGGCAGTGAGCGGCTTTGGCCGCAACGCGTCGCAGACTTGGTTGAGTTGATCGAAAGGCCATACCAAATACGCTGACAGCTATGCTGACAGGGCGGTTTGGGAGACGAGGGATCCGGGTCGTCGCAAGAGAAGGCCCTGACCGTCGATGCATTGCGGGGTAGCTCCGCGCGTTACTTTATGCGTGCTCGCCGCAGAGGAGTGCGGCAACGATCAACGGCCTCCAGCGCAAGCGCCTGTCCAATGGCGGATGCCGCGCGCGGCTTCGACTGCGCTATTGGTCTGGAAACAATTGCCGACGTGGTGCATGGCGGCGCCTGCATCCATCTCTGAGGGCGCCAGGGCGTAATACTCGGTATAGCGGGCTTGCGCTCGCGCCGCCCGGCTTGCGGCCGCAGCCGGCGCAATCGAGGCGCTGAGAACGGCGACGATTGTAAAGGCCAGGGTCGCTGGCCAGAGGAGACCGCTTTTGTCCATTTCATTCCCCTGCATCGATGGAAGCCTGCCGCCTCCGTGATCAATGTGAGCCTACTGAATCAGCAGACTGCATAATAATTATTCACACGCTTCTGCTGAGCTAAAGGGCCACGCGGGAAGAAAATGGTGGAGCCAGTGCTGGCGGGATAGGACGTCCAGCGACGCAGGAATGGAGAAAGCCTCGTAGTGACAGACAATTGACGAGGAGATGGCGCGTCGATATTGGGAGCGTTTCGCCGCCCGTCAGCGCTCGCGCGATAAATGATCGATCTTCAAGGACGCAAGCTCGTTCCGCCCAATTTCGCGGCGCTAGTCGACGCACGCATGCGCTTTTCCGCGCGGCAGGCGTCGCGGAGATCCACGTTGAGGCAGTCGCATATGTCTCTTCAGCGCCCAATCCCGTGCGACCGATCCTGCTCGATTTCGTCAACAATATTCGCGAGAAGATGATCGAGCAGGGCTTCGCTGGCAGCGCGGCGCTTGAGAGCGACATCGCCGCGCGCGAGCGCTGTCCACTCCCGAGTTGCTGGCGACAATCACTGCTTTTCTATCAGCTGTCGGGACGCGTTCCGCAATAGTGCTGGTTGCAGAACGAGCGGGTCGGGGCCAGGCTGCGGCGCCAACGCAGGGGCCTTATTTTTGATTGACGCTCCGACCTTCGCCAAGCAACACTCTTGAATATTGGGGCGGAGGCGTTGTCTTGAGGCTTTTAAATGCGCGCAAGTTGCGACTCGACGCGGTTTCGCGGCTTATCCTCTTCGCCCTTTTGTTTTCTGCCATACCTGTTGGAAGCGCCGCTGCGGCCGGAGCGGCGGAAAGCTACAGAGGCCATGATCCCGACTCCTACGAGTGCAGTGAGGACTTCAACATCCTGAACAGATTTTCCGCGCCCCGGCGCGCTTCGTTGCTGCGCTCGACAAAATACGCGGACATTAAGTTCACCTTGGAAGGCAACGTCATCGCGGTTAAGCGATGTGTCCAATTCAAAGGATTTTGTGTTTATAACCGTCGACGAAAACACGAAATATTGTGCCTACAAAGAAGTAGAATTGTATGATCGTGGAAAAGAATATAAGCCGAAATATGATCACGCTGTGGAATGTGCAATCAAGTATTTCGTTTTCCGTATGAAGATTGTAATAAACCAGGAATTACCCGTTATACCGTTTTCTTTGCCTCGCCCGCCGAATTACAGCTGGGATGAAGAAAAAATGGATCATTTTGACAGAATGGATCATTTTATTGATATCAATGTATACCGCGCAGTTGATAGCAAAAAGAAGAATTCTTCGGCGCGCTGCAATGAAGTCGGTGAAAGCCCGGACGGGCGTTTCTTTATTATCAGTACTCTCGGTTTGATGACAAGCAATAAATCAACCGTCAATATAATTCAAGAATTGCCTGAAAAACTTCTAAATGGTGAACACTATTCTAGAACTAGGCTTGGCGATGTCTTGAAGGAGCGGCCGGAGTCTTCCGGGCCGTAGTAGGAGGTCAATCACTCCAGCGCCCCGCGGCCAAAGCTTGATTTAGGCAAAATGCGCGTGCGCCGCGCCTTGCTTTGCTCGACGATCGTGAGCCGATGCAGTCATGAACGGCTTTTCCGGAGCCTAATGACCCGCGGCGCAATGAGGACCAGCAGTGTTCCGATGCCGAGCCAAAATAGAAATCCAAGCATGAATGTTAATGCTTCGACGATGCATTCGTCCGCGAATACATCGCAAATAAGTCGTTTGGATTCTCTCGTTAGCTCGGCTATCCGTTTTGGTGGGAGTTCGCGTTGCAGACGATCCTTCAACGCAGATGCATTTGCCGACAATTCATCACGAAGTTTTATTTGATTGGCTTCTAAATTTGGTGCTCAAGATCGCTGCTCCAAAGAGGCCATTGGAGGTATTTCATGGCGAAAGGCAGAATAAACAAAACGAACGTTGATCGGTTGGCGTGTCCAGCGGACATGTCGATGGAGGTGCTTTGGGACGACGCTCTGCGTGGCTTTGGCGTCATCGCATTACCATCGGGTCGCAAAACCTTCGTCGTGCAATGCAAGCGAAATGGCCGCTCTCAGAAAGTTAAGATTGGTCTCTTCGGGCCGATGGCGCCGGAGCAAGCGCGCACCCAGGCGCTGAATCTGCTGGGGGCGATCGAATCTGGTGCTGACCCTGTCGCTGAGCGTCGCGCCGCACGTATGGTTCTCACGCTTTGGCCGAACGTGATGGCACAAGCTGACAGGGGATCGAAATGGCCCGCCCGACGCACTCGCTCTCGCGATGAGTTTTTCCGCTGGCGGGCACAGGCGTCTCTGCGGAAGGAGCCTTGTGTCCGTCCTCGCTCGACCAGGCCTCGATTAGGTCCGCTCCGTCGTAAAGTTCGACCCGGTGATTGTCGGTGGAATTTTTATAGCGCGCCACAACGCCGCCGAAATTGCTGCGCGCCCGGCTGGCGTCGCGATCTCGTAACGTTCCGAGTTGTTTCGCGCCTTTCCAGACGACGATGTTGAAACGTGGTTCACTCGATCGATTGGCATTCATTTTTGTAGCCCCGATTTCGAATCGCCTATGTCAATGCTTGCATGGCCCGCCGGTTATGACGATGGGGACTCGGCAGCTTCCTTGGCGCGCCATCACAACCCGCCACGCTCACCGCTCACCTGATTGACTATCACATGCACTCACCCGCGCCTTCGCTGAGTATGACCTTGATATAATTGCGTTTACGCGCCATCTCGCGTTCCTGTCTCGCCGACGGCGAAACGATCAGTCGTCAGACGTAATGTAATTTCAACTCCTCTAAACCGTTCCTGCTTAGGCGGATGACGAAGAAAAGCTTATCGAAGGTTTCAAAAGCGACGACGCAACTGGCTTTTGGCAGCGTCACGCAATTTCGCAAAACCTCGATCGCTCGCGATGAATCTCTCCAGCATTGGCGCAATGAGTTGGTTTGTCTCGACCGGCTTTCCCATTTCCCTAGCGAGAATCTCCGCATATGCGACCAAGTTGCGATGAAGCGCGGGTGGCAGGGAGACAGCGAGTTTTACGGGCTTGTCGTCGTCTATTGAGGCGAGTTTCAGCTTGGTCATGGATTAGCTCGCTTTGTAGTAATAGTTGCGCGCTCTTGGTACGGCGCGAGGACCAGGTCGCGCGTGACGACCCCCCGCACTGGAAAACCCGGCCTGATGGTCAGCGTCGGCTGCATATTGAGGTTGCGGCCGACGATCTGCTGGCCGGTTTGATTAAGGCTTTGCGCGCCGCCGCGGCGCAGCGCCTGGATCAGTGCGCTTTCCTCGCCTGTGGTTCCAAGCTGCGTTCCAACGCCGAAAATTGTCGACAGCGCCGCAGCGCCAGCGAGACGCGGCCAATGATGATCAACTTCGTAACGCGAAGCCGATTGTTCGAGCCGGTCGCGGCTCATGGTTCTGCGGTCGGCCGGCGCATTTACGAAGGCAAGTTTGCGATCCTGCATATTCTGAATCGCGCCAGGATCGATGGGCGCTGGCTCCGTGGTGGTGAAGGGCGCGCTTTGAAATTGGGACTCGCCGTCGTCGGTTTGACCTTGATGTGGGTCTTCCTCGATGCGCCCACGCCGCTTTCCGTATCGCCGATGATCCAGCGCACCGTGTGGCCGGCGGCGACGGGGCCAGAGCCGACAAGCTGCTCGCCCTCCTGGAGTGGGATATCGGTGATCGCTCCGGACGACGCATAGACCTGATAGAGCGCGCCTTCGGTGAATGGATAGATCTGGACCGCGTTGATATAGCCGGCGCATCGGGGCTGCACCCGTGCCACGGCGTTCGCCTGCGCCACCCTAACTTTGGGATCGGGCGCTTCCGGCGTCTCCTTGAACTGCAGATCGATAAACTCGGCGAAGCGCAGGCCGTCGCCTGTGATCGCCGACTACCGGCCAACCGACGCGCAGATCGCCTGGCATCTCGCGCGCTGCATCGAAAATGTCCGCGCCATTCCAGCGGATCCGATCATCGTCCGCCACGACCCAGGGAACGATAGAGCCGCGCGCGCTTTGCCAGACGAGCGCTGATGCTAGTCCTCCAGCGAGGATCAGATTACAGATCGCAATAGGTCGCCAGTTCTTGGCCTGTACGCGCGCCGAGCCGATGCGCTCGTCCCAGACCTGCGCGGCCTTCTGGTAAGGGGTGAGGCTGTACGACAATGCTCGTGCGGAGCTTCCCGCGCCCGATACTGTAACAGCACCGCGGGAAAGGGCTCGGCCGGGAAACCCAGCGAAGGCTTTCAACCCGTAGATGAAGCGAACGCCGGATGCTGACGCGCTTTGGACATTACGGCATAAATTATGGAATGCGCTGCAAAGTCACCGTCGCTGTGCCGGTATTGTTTGTATAAAAGCCTTGTGGCGTCTTACCCCAAGGGAAGAAGGTGACATCATTGACGAACAGAAAGAGTTCGCCCGTCTCTTCTGCCACGAAGTCGGACTGGACCGTTCGCCTCGGGTACGTTGACCGACACTCCACGCCGCGAAAACGAGAGACGCGCGTTTCCCAAGCTGCGGTAGCCAATCCGAGTTCCTCCCTCGGCAGCGGATCGCCAAGTGCGAGCCGGGCTGCCAAATCGAAGCACGCCTTCGGATTGGGCTGCGAACTGCAATATTCCTTGTGTTCTTTCGTCTCGCTATAGCGGCGAGGCAGGGCCGTACATTTCCCTTCGCGCGAAGAAAGCGGCAGATCATGTGTGGTTGGAATGAGCGGCCATTCGACGGCGCCCTTGGCGCCGATACGTGCAATAGGCTGGAACCACGCTGAGAAGGGCCAACGGCGAAACACCGCCGCCGCTGTAAAAAGGAAGCCAAAGCTGTCGAAGCCCTTCACATCGGTCATAATCAATTGATCGAACCAGGGTTCATCACCGTTCTTGGCGTTGATGTCGAGCGTAAGGCGATAAGCCGCACCGCGCTCGACCACAAAGCCGCTGGCCCAACAGGGATTGTTGGCGGCAAAGCCATCCGGTTGCTGTTTGGAATAGCCGGGCTTGCTTCCGCTCCCGCCCGGCTCAATCCACGCGAGCTTGCCCTTTTCGGTTCCCCAGCAAACCAAACCGCCGCCCACTAGGCCGTTGAACCAAAGGCGGCTCACCAAAGCAAGCGCAAGACCAAATAGCAGTACGGAATAGATGAGTGGCAGCGCCCATTCTTTGGACTGCCGATGGATCCATGCCGAAATAGGACTGATACGCATATGACGCGCAAAACTGTTCAGCCACGCGCGGGAGGGAGCGCCGCCAGTAACCCACGCTTGACGCGCCAGATCGTGGATCGTTCCTGTCAGTACGTCGCTTCGGCGCTTCAACCACCATATTGAGCCGATAAGCAGCGCACCGATTAAAGGATGCCCCAGGATCGCCCGCACGAACGGCTGAATATAAGCGGGAGTGATCGATAGCACAGGCTCGCCGAAGCCTTTCACAACATTGCCTACCGGACCGGAAACGTTGTCGATTTGGTCGGTCGATTGCGAGTTGACCGCGCCAAACAGCTCCTTTGCGCCGTCCTCTAGCCATGCGCCCGTGAACGGGAGCGACACCAGCAACACCAGAAGGCCCACAAGAGCAAAATAGTTGACACGCCGCCGCCAAACGAAATCCAAGGCGTCATTAAGCAGAGCGCGATTGGGCGCAGGTAAGGCCTTAACGTCAGCGAGAGCTTTGGTCTGCCGCTTAGCGAGCAGTGTCGAATTGATCGGGGGCAGAGCAGCCGCGGGTGGACGAACTGCGCTCCAGCCGGCAGCCGCATATGCGAATAGCGAGCGGTCGGGCAATAAAATATTGGCGTTGCTCGGTAAGACGACCGGCGCATACGCGCAACTAGGTGCGATCATTCGTTCAACTACGGAATGATGAACGATGGTCGGACCGTACGTCATAATTGTTGGCGCCTCGATTGTACGAGGGTCATAACGGTATAGAACTGCCGCTCCGGAACGAGAATCATGCAACGGCGCGAAGAACGAGGCCGCATTGCGAAAATCGTCGAGCGCCCCGGCTTTCAGAATTGGTCCTTGTCCCCCCGGGTTGGCGGGCGCGAGGCGTTGCACTTCTTCGAGCATCCACACCAGCGGGGCGTAAGCCACCGCGTCGTCGGGATATCCGCCGCCGACGTCCGAATGGACGCCAGAGAACCAAACCTCTTCGATGCGGGAAACGCTACGCGGCTGCGTGCTTTGATCGATGCGGATCGGATGGAACGACGTCCGCTCGTCGTCCAGTGAAAGCGCGTGCCGGACGAACTGCACCGCCGGTGAAATCTGGTGATCATCACCAAAGGAGATTGGGGTCACGAATGTATTGATCGCTGCTCGTAACTCCTCGATTGGCACCCCATAGGCTTCGACCGTGTCGAATAGGCCTGCAAAGGTTATTGCGACATGCGCTCCTTTGGGCGGCTGCACGCTTTTCCGACCAAGTCTGCGCAGCCACACCCAGATGTTTTTCAGGCGCGAGTCGTCATTTTTTTTGTAGGATTTCCACGCGGCCAGCGCGTTGCGGTGCATTTGCTCGGTGGTCGTAGGGACGGAGCGGAGTCTTCCGGGTTGCAGTCCTTCTTTGTAGATCAAATCAATCAGCAAGCGGATCGTGAAGGCCCCACGACTGAAACCAAACATGTAGATTTCATCGCCGGGCGACCAATTCCAGCTCAAGAAGTGATACAGCTTGAGCACGTTTCCCGGCACGCCGATTCCAGTTGCGCCGTCGAACATCGCCCAGGGCTTAAACTCTGACGTGCCGACCCCAGGAATATAAAGAGAGATCTGATCTGCTGCGGAGGGATCGAGCGACTGATAAATCCGCCACACGTTGGATTCTTGCGTCGTGATGGCGTTGCCGGTACCGTCTGCAAAAAGCAATATCTTCATCAAGGTTGACCATTCGACGAAAATTAAACCGCGACAGTTCCCTATATCGAGGGCGGCGATCAGTCTTTTTTCGTCTTTTCCCGGCGCAATGACAAGTGGAATTATATAACGTGTTGTGAAGGCGAACGGTGTTGAGCCATGCCGTCAGCGCTTAGTCGAGGAAGGCCGTCGCGCCCCCATTTAGATGGGCTTGTCGCCACCAGGAACGCAGCAAGCGTTTTTAAATTTATGAGGGCATATCTGCCCAAGACCGCAACGGCCCAGCGGTCAGTTGGCGACGCACATGTTATTCCTTCGCTGCCGCCAAAGCGGCCTCGAGCAACACCCGCCATGCCTAATCACTGGACGAACGGCCAAGTTGAAAAAATCATCCGAACGGCCATAGCGCTTTGGCGCGATGCATAGACGGTCCATCTACGGTCCGTTTCTGGGGCTGAGCTGACTCTCAGACACCAAACCTTTTTAGGCTTCGATCAATCACCTCAGTCATTGGCGCCCGGTTGGTGCAAGCAATGCGGAAGCGGCTAAACCGCGTTGAGCTGCGCAATCTAAAGCGCTCCCTCGAGATTTGGGTTTGCGAGCGCGGCGGAAATGTTCGTGTCGCAACTGAAGCAGCGTTAGCCGATTTCCGCGCATCCTCACCAATTTGCATGATCACAACCGCGCTGAGCGAACTAAGATGTGTCAGTGGCTCACGAGCGGCGTGAAAATGAGAGGACGAGGGATCGTGACGCAGGTCGCAGTAAGCATGAAAACGATCGACCTCCGGAAGGCCGAACTGCGGCCAGTCGCGGGCGACGACATCAAGACGCTGCAGGCGTTACTTAATCTCTTCCTCACCGCTGGCGATGTCGGAGAGGATGGCAGTCCGATTCCGCCCCTGATTCTGGACGGGACAGCCGGCGCGAATACCAAGCAGGCGCTGCTCGCCTTCCAAACGGCGGCCCATCTCGCCACGGACGCCATCGTGGGCCAGCTGACTTGGAGGAAGCTCATCGAGCAGGACTTCTAAACGTGAGCGACCGATGAACGAGGGGAAACTCGACATGCCGGCGACGACCAAGTTAGGCGATACCGGAGATGACGTGAAGCGACTTCAACGAGTCTTCGCGCGCAACAAGGTCTTGGGACCAGACGAGGTCGACGGGGTCTTCGGACCGCGCACGGAACAGGCGGTGAGGGATTTCCAGCAATCGAACGGGCTGGCGGTAGACGGCGTCGTCGGGCCGATCACATGGAGCCACGTGCACCCGTATCGCGAGGCGTCGCCGACGCTTCAGGCCGGGTCCCTAGGGCCGGTGGTGGCCATGCTGCAACGCGTGCTCAAGACGGGCTTTGGTTACGCCGGCGCGATCGACGGCATGTTCGGCCCCACGACCGACAACGTCGTCCGTCAATACCAGACTAACGCCGGTCTCCCCGTCACGGGCGTGATGGACGAACGGACATGGATGGCTCCCGCGGGCGCCGCCGGAGCAACGCTCGAGAGCCTCTCTGGTCTTATCCTTTAACCCGCTCATGTCGCGATTCGGAGCGCGGGCTGCGTCGACCGCCACCGTCATCTTCAAGCAGGGCTCTAATTTTTGTTCCATTAATATTGCGGGGAGGCGTAAATGTCTGGCAACATCAGCCCTTGGCCGGTGGTCAAAATCGGCTCAAGCGAACATCCCATCAAAACGCTGCAATATCTGCTGCGGGCGCGCGGACATAGCGCTGTCGCTGACGGCGTGTTCGGTCCGAAGACCGAAGCTGCGGTAAAGGCATTTCAAGCAAGCCAGGGGTTAACGGCGGATGGGATCGTCGGGCCGATTACTTGGGCGGCTCTTGTCGTGCAGGTCAAAAAAGGAAGCCAAGGCGACGCGGTTAGGGGAGTGCAGGAAGAGTTTCAGTTTCGCAACCTGTCTGGCGATCCAAGCAAAGGACCGCAAGTCGATGGGATCTTCGGACCGGTCACAGACGCGGCGGTGCGTGGTTTTCAGCAAGCCCTTTCGCTCGACATCGCTTCCGTGAAAGTGGACGGAATTGTCGGTCCCGTTACCTGGCAGGCTCTGGTGAGCGGCATGCTTTCTTTTTAGCGTCGGCTTCAAGGCGGTCCGGAGGCCAACCGGGCTCACGTTTTTTGACAGGACGGCACGCCATGGCGGAACCGATATTGAAGAAAGGATCTAGTGATCCCGCCGTGCGGGATCTGCAAGAGGCCCTTAAGGCTCTCGGATACGATGTCGGCTCCGTTGATGGAGTCTTCGGGGCGAAAACTGAGAGCGCCGTTAAGAAGTTTCAGCAGGCGCGGGAGATCGCGGTTGATGGCGTGGTTGGCCGAATTACGTGGATCAACATTGACGAAGCGGATCAAAGCCATCCGGTGCTGAAGGTCGGCTCGATTGGCCTACCCGTTCGTCGTTTGCAGAGCCGTATGAGCGCAGTCGGTTTCAACACAGGCGGAGTCGACGGGCGCTTCGGGGCCAAGACGGAAGCCGCAGTCAAGAAGTTGCAGCAAGACTATCGCCTAAGCATGGACGGCATCGTTGGTCCGCAGACTTGGCAAGTCGTCGACGCCCTAGAGAATGAGGGTGGCGCAAGCTGATCTGATCACGATTTGGCAGCCATTTCGCGTCCTCCAACCCTCACTATCTACCCGGCGCGAGACGCGCCGCCAACCAGGGCAGCTTCGCAGCGCTCTATGTCTTTCGCCCCCAAGGGGAGTCTCAACCCAAGGGGAGTCTCAAACTGGAACCGTCTGCGGCCGTTACACGTTCGTCTAGTAGACCCGATGAAGAGTGGATCCGCCGCGAGCGGCAGCTGCTGGAGGGATTATTATGGCCGTAACGATTCAGGGCGACTGGAGTGTCAAGGTCACACTCAAGAACGCGGCCTTCGACCAGCGCTTCATCGTCTCCGGTAGCATTGTCAGCGACGGCGTCTATCCGGGCACCATAGGTACGCGCATACAGGCGGGCGGCGCCAACTGGATGATCCGGATTCAGAACCGCGCTTCGGCCAGCAACCCCTGGGTCGATTCCGACATGAGACTCGGTCCAGAGACGCCGAGTGGGATCTCGGTCATTAGAGTGGTCGAGTCAAATGACCAGGGCGCCGACCAGGACTTTGACGACCTCGTGCTCGAGCTCCGCAAGAAGCAGAACCCAATCATCTCAATCGTGCAGCGCCCGTTCGCCATTGATCCGCGGTCACTGATCATGAACCCCGACGGGATTTTCTACGGAGGGGGGAGTGCGCAAGTGATGGCGGTGCGCGTGCGAAACACCTGGACGCGCACGATGCCGGCCGACCAGGCGCTCGACATCTCCAACCTCGGCCGGCTCCAGCTCGCCGCTGCGGGCATTCAGGTGGTGGACGCCTGGACGGCGCGCGAGCTGGAATCTTTCGGGCAGACGATGCTCGGGCCGACGCGCATGCCGGTGATCGGGCCGCTCGCGGTAGGCGAGGAGCGCACCGTCTACTTCAAGCTCGACTGCTCCGCAGCGCACGCAAGCGCGCCGGAGGTCGAGTTCATCGCCCGTCGCTCGGTTCCCGAGCCGGACCTGGACGATCCGGCGCGTCTCGCCCGCCGGAAGATCTTCGTCACGAAGGTGGGCTACGATCCCGCGACGCGGGAGGTGACAGCGCGGACGCCCGAGGGAATCTTGCGCCTCCAGCTCAAGCAGATCTCGCTCGACCCGCACCGCTATAACGAAATGCGCGACTGTATCCGAGGCGCGCTCAAAGCAGGTGGCCCACGCGGCGCCCAGGCGCGAGAACTCCGCATCCGCGCGGAGCGGCTGCTGCGCGATCTTCGGGCCGGCCGCTGCGACCCTGCTTGCTGCGGGAGCTGAGCGAGCTCTGCTGCAAATGTGCTGGCGACGACGGTGGGGGCGGCGGCGGCTCGGCCGGGAACAATAGCTGCCCCTTCCCCTGGCTACCGATCCGTTTCTCCTACACGGTGGAAGCGCCGTTTTCGGGGCAATACGGGCCCGTTCCTTTCCAGGACCCCTGGTGGAAGGTCATAGCCTGGATAATCTGCGCGGCGCTCCTCATCGCGGCGGCGATCGTCGACATTTTCGACGAGGCGCACGAGAACGAGGAGATCGTCATCGGAGAGGTCGCCCGCTTCTCCCGGGACAATGTCGATTGCTCGATCGCCTCGCTCTATGGCGTGCGTGGGGTCGAGCTGGGGGTGCTCGATGCGCTGAGCGGAGAGCCGAACACCAACGCGCGAATTGCTGTCGACGGCATCGTGCCGATCGTCCGCGCCGTCGCTCCGGCCTTCGTGGGGATGAAAGTCTATAAGTCGGGAGCCCGCACCGGGCTCACGCACGGCCTCGTCACGAGCATCGTCGCGACGACGAATCAGTGTCGTGGCGAGTTCGAAGACTCGACGGGCACTTGTCATCCCGACCCGGCTACTCCGAACTTGGTCATGACGAACCAGATCCGAGTCGGAACCAGCGCCGACTTTCCCGCCGAGCCGACGACCGACCACGGCGACTCCGGCTCGCTCTGGCTGAGCGACGAGCCGGCGACACGCGACCAGGTCGTCGGTCTCACCCATTCCGGGCGGATCGGCTCCTCGGACGCCAACCCGATCAACGACGTGTTGGCCGCGCTCGATGTGCGCCTAACGCCATGAGGGGGACCCCATGCCTCTGAACCCACGCAATCCCGACGACCTCGACCGTGTTGAACACGTCGCCGCGCGCCTGCGCGATGAATGGGTGGACGACCCGAACGTCGTCGCCATTGGACCTGGTCTGCGGATCGTTGGCCGCCGCGCCGTGCCCGACGAGCTGATCATCACCTTCTTCGTCCGGCGCAAGCTGCCGCCGGAGGAGATCGCGCGGCGGGGGCTGCGAACGGTCCCGGCTGAGGTGGACGGTATCCCCACCGACGTCGAGCCCACCGGCGCGAACGCGCTCTACTCCGGTCTAGAGAAGCGGCGCGAGCGGCGGGACCCGCTGCTGGGCGGGATCGCCATCGGCAACTCGCAGATTCACTTCTGGTACGGGACTCTCGGCGCGATTGTCTTCGACAACGCCACCGGGGAGCCGATGGCGCTGACGAACGAGCATGTCCTGATCAACAGCAACAAGGGACATGTCGGCGATGAGGTGATCCAGCCCGCGCCGCCGCGGATCTCGGACTTCATCGACATCGACTTCACCCCGGACTGTTGTCCTACCGGCGGCATCATCTTCGTCGAATCCCCGGGGCCAATCACCTCGACCCTCACGACGCTCGCGGGGATGGCCGCGATCGTCGGGTGCGCCGACGTGCGCGACCCGACGCGGCGCGGGCAGGACGCCACCGTTCCGGCGCCGGGAGAAGTGACGGTGCGCGAGCGCGTCGACGTCGAGCTGCGCTACCCCGACTTCCCCATCCCGGGGACGCCGCACACGGTCAAAGCCGATTGGCGTTACACGCGCGAGACCACCGGCGCCTCCTATTCGCATGCCGTCGCCGAGGCGAACACCAATGAGCACGTCCTCCTCCTGCAGCGCCTTCAAACCGACCGCAAGGAGTACAAGCGGGGGGAGATCATCCACCTTCTGGCGACACTCGTGGCGCCGAAGGAGCGCGCCTGCAGCTCGCACTACGTCATCTGCTACCTGGTGCCCGGCGCGCCGGGACAGCAGGGCCGATCCCACATGCTGGTGCTGCGTCCGGTGAGTGGGAAGGCGCTGGCGGAAGTGGAGCGCCTCTTCCCCGGCCTGGAGCATCCCGACCGCGCGTGCTTCTACTACGGCCGCATCGGCGTGGAGACGATCGACCCGTTGGGGCCCTGGCGCACCCACCTGTTTGCGCAGACGGTGAACGACGTGCCGGCCGGCATGGACCCCGAGGCCGCCGCGCCGACGATCGGCGGGATCCCGGTCACGCGGAACTTTGAGTTCATCGGCCAGGGGCGGTTGTCTCCGGGCGGCGCCGAGGGATGCATGTTTCGGCCATTCGTTGACGGAGATTACACGGTGACGCCGTGATGAGAGGCTAAGACGATCGACGCGCCGGAAGGAAGTTGAGAGTCTTGTCGAAGCTCCGGGAAGCTACGCATAAAAATGCAACGCATCTGTCGGCTCGTCGCAAAGCTCATTTAGGCGCGAACTCATCCTGTCTATGAGCCGCGCGCCGACGGAACCGGTCAATTTCCACGAATTCTCCTATGTGAGAAACCGCAAAGCCGGATCACGCGCATTGCGGAATTCTTCGGGAGTGGTCCCCTTCTGGCGCATCCATGCCCTTCGCAAAGGCGACAGGATTGACCTGGGCTTTCTCGACTCGACTTCGGGCAAGACCCGTAGGGAGCAAGTCAAAGTTGCTCACGGCGGTTGTCGGCAAGTTTCTCACACCTCGGCTACTGACGCTCTGCCGCCGTCGCCTCGCGTAGGCGGACGGCGTGTGGGGTCGTTTCAACTCGGCGGCAGAGAGATCACGAGCCGAGATATTCTTAGCCGCGCCATCCCAGCTATTCGTCATCACTCTCGCTCGACGACAACTTGAAGCAAGACCGTTTCAGTTAGAGGATTTGCTGTGTTTCCAGCATTTTTTGAGAGGCTTGACAAAACTCTTGCCGTCTTCAGCTGATTGAGGAGATTCAACGCAAGACTCATCCGCCTCTGGTTGCAGCCCGCCTTCTTTCAAGCATCGTTCAACGTACTCTCCAATTGCAACATGCTTTCTTTCGTCCGTTAGAGGCGAATCCGCCAGCGCATAATGAGCCGACATCTGGCAATCCGTAATTAAACGTCCGAGGGCTTCATCCTTTTCGCCACTGCCGCACGCGGATAGGGATATTGCGCTTGACATGAAAACGAAGCCACATATTTGGGCTGGCTTAGGATACATGTCACCCTCCCTTAATTTTCTGCTCGCTGATTTTTCGGAGCAATGGCCGAAGTTACCTTAGAGGGTTGAACACTGCTGCAAGAACTTTGCGCCGCCATTCGGGGTCCCCGAAGCGTCCGCTTTGGCGCCAAGCAGCAGGCGGACCGTCCTTGGCGCGTCGTTCGTGCGCTATGAGCTAATTCCAAGAACTGACTGGCGTTGTAAGTTATTATTGCTTATAGCCACCCTTGCGTATACTAAATAAAACTCACATATCAATTCCGCAATCTTAAACGGGAAGGGCACACAAATCACTATGAGCGATAAGACCACCGATAAGCGTGTCAAATATGGTTTCGGCGAGTTCAGTCTGGGCGACGCGTGGCGCTACTACAATGTGCCGCTGGAGCGCGTCCGCAGCGCCGCCAAAATGTTCGGTCAGCGCCATGGCATGAAGTTCCGGGTCCGGCAGAGCGCCAAAGCGGTGCTGGTGGAGCGGCTGGCGTAAAGACCTCCAAAGCTGGAGACCATCAACGGGCCCGGACCATGCGTCCGGGTTCTTCGTTGCATGCGCCTGCGATAGACAAGCCGCCTTTGGTCTGCCCCCTGAAAAGTGATCCTCCGTGAAGTATGGCTTTGAGCCTATGAGGAGGATTTGAGATGGGCAGGAAACGGCACAAGCCCGAGGAGATTGTCGCGAAGCTTCGTCAGGTCGACGTGCTGACGACGCAAGGGCATTCGGTTGCGGAAGCCATTCGATCGATAGGCGTTACGGAAGTGACGTATTACCGCTGGCGCCAGGAATATGGCGGGCTGAAGAGCGACCAGGTCAAGCGGCTGAAGGAT
>NZ_JBPFEA010000014.1:0-4471 GCF_051061285.1 Methylocystis sp. | reverse complement strand
GTCGACGGCGAAGGCGCTGAGCACATGCGCGGCCTTGCGGTCGGCGAAAGCGTCGAAACTTTGCCGCAACGTCTTTCCGTCGATGGCGATGAAGCGGGACGGCGCGGCGGCGCAGGAAACGTCGAGACTTTCCGCATGACGACGAAACGCCTGCTCGAGTTCGTTCGGATCGAGTTGGCGCAGGATTCCGCGCACGGAGGTGTAAGCTGGCGCTCGTCGCAGCGCAGCGTCCGGGAAAGCCGCATTGAGCACGCAAAGCCTCGCGCGGATCAGGGCGTGGATTTGGCGATACGACCGAGCGCCGCTCAGCATGGCGATGATCGAAAACAGGATGACGCCGACCTGGCCGTAAATCTTTCCTTCGGCGCCCCGCCGATCCGGGATGGCGGCAAGACAGGATGCAAGATCGATCGTCGTCATAAAGCAACCTCCGATTCGGGTTGCTCCCCATAGATTCAGACACTTCCACACCTGAAAAGCGAAAAATCATTCCTCTCGGTCAAACCAAAGCACAGAGCGTTGAACAGCCCTGCGGGGAGGGCCGCCTGGCATTGGTCGTGAGCTCAAGGATAGATTAAGTAAGAGTGGCTCGATGATCGTGTCCACTTATTCGAAGTGGACACTATTGTTTGATGTCGAATGGTGATCTCACGCGGGCCCGGCGCGCCCGACGAACCTGGACGCGGGAGGAGAAGCGTCGGGTCGTCGACGAGAGCCTTGCGGAAGGCGCCTCGATAGCCGAGGTGGCGCGACGCTACGATCTCAACGCCAATCAACTTTTCACCTGGCGGCGGCAGCTTACATTTTCCGCGGACGCCGCGGCGATCTCGCCAAAATCCTCTGGCACGACGGGATCGGTTTGTCGCTCTATGCCAAGCGGCTCGACCGCGGAAAGTTCATCTGGCCCTCGGCGACGGCGGGCGCGGTGTCGATTTCGGCCGGTCAGATGGCCTATATGCTCGAAGGCATTCAGGAATGTCCCCTCTGGTGAGTCTGACGAATCCTTGTTGGAGGTGGTTCAGGTTCAGGATCCGCGCCACCCGCTTTACGGACGATCGTTCCGCGTAATCAGGCGCGTGGCTCATCGCGGCGGCAACTTCCCGCCATCCTACGAAGTCGAATATCTGAATGGGCGAAGCTTATTAATCCCGGTAATTGCCACGGAGCTGTGTCAGCACGGAACGAATCAGACTAAATTGAGCATAGAGGCGCTTCGTGAACTTGTTTTTGCGGTAGAAGGTCTCGAATGCCATGAGCATGGATCCGAGAGATCTGTGGGCGACACTGCCGCCTGCTCTACGGCGTCAGATCGTCGACGACCTCGCCGCAGTTCTGGCGGAGATCTCCCGTGAAGTCGGAACTGGTCAAGCCAACTCATCTGACGCGCAAAGCGGTCGTCTACGTTCGCCAGTCGACGCCCCATCAGGTGGTGAGCAATCAGGAAAGCCTTCGGCTTCAGTACGCCCTCCGCCAGCGCGCTCACGAACTCGGCTGGCATGAGGCGGACATCGACGTAATCGACGCCGACCTTGGCCTCAGCGGCGCGTCCGCCGCGGTTCGCAGCGGCTTCAAGGAGTTGGTGGGGCGCGTTAGCCTCAGCGAAGTCGGCTTGATCCTATCGATCGACGTGACGCGGCTCGCCCGCAACTGCTCGGATTGGTATCCGCTCTTGGACATCTGCGGCCTGCGCGGCTGCCTGATTGCTGATCGCGACGGCGTCTACGATCCTGGGAGCGCTAATGGCCGTCTACTCCTCGGTTTGAAGGGAACGATATCGGAACTCGAGTTGCACACCATCCGAAGCCGGTTGACCGCAGGCCTGCTCGCTAAGGCCGAGCGTGGCGAACTCGCGCTCACCTTGCCGATCGGCCTGCTACGCGACCCGAGCGGCATCGTGGTCAAGGACCCCGACTTGGCGGTTCAGGAGCGTCTCGAGCTCGTATTCGAGATGTTCCTGAAGTTCGGCGCCGTCGCCAAGGTCATGCGGGTGCTCAATGAGCGCGGCCTGGATCTTCCCCGCCGCGATCATCACGGCGATCCGCGTTGGGCGCGCGCGACGGTCGCATCGGTGGCGTCAATCTTGAAAAATCCCGCTTATGCCGGCGCCTTCGTCTATGGGCGGACCCGCATGCACACGCCAGTTCGCGAAGGCGCAGCGAAAGCCAAAGCGCGGCGGCCGATAGATGAATGGCGCATCGTCGTGAAAGACCGATATCCCGCCTACATTGATTGGCCGACCTATGAAAAAATCTGCGCCACGATAAAAGACAACCGAGCCGAATATATGCGCATCAAGACCCGAGGTGCGCCGCGCGACGGCGAACTCCTCTTGCACGGCATCGCCTGGTGCGGGCGATGCGGACATAAAATGTTCGTCCGCTACAAAGGCGGCGGGCAATATGTTTGCAATCATCTGCGCTCGAATGAGGGTTTGCCGACATGCCAGGAAATGCGCGCCGCGCGGATCGATAAGGCCGTGGCGGACGCGTTCCTGACGGCGCTGGCGCCGGCCGAGCTCGATGCGCTGTCAAGGGCTCGCCGCACCCAGCTCCAAGTGGACGCCGCATTGCGTGCAAGCGCCGAACGCCAACTCGAGCGAAAGCGGTACACCGCCGCTTTGGCCGAGCGTCAGTTTAATCGAGTGGACCCCGATAATCGTCTTGTCGCCGCTGAACTCGAACGTCGCTGGGAGGCGGCGCTGACGGAGGTTCGAGCGGCGGAAGAAGCTCTTGTCCAACAGGCGCCTCCCCAGTCGATTGCTCAAATGGGCCTGGACAAGGATATGCAAGGCAAGGTCATCCGCCTGGCAGGCCGTCTTCCTCAAATCTGGGGCGACGCAACCACCACCGCTGCTCAACGTAAGGCCTTACTACGGTGTCTCGTCGACAAAGTCGTGCTCGACCGAGGCGAGCATGACGTCGCTTCGGTCCGGATCGTTTGGCGCGGCGGGGCTATGACCGAGCTGGCCGTCCAGCGCAGGGTTAACGCCGTCGCCAAGCTCGCGAGAGGAGAGGAAATGCGAGATCGCGCGCTCACCCTCGCGCGTGCCGGCATGTATGACGATCAGATCGCCGCCGTCCTTACGAGCGAGGGGCATCGTTCTCCCAACAGCGAGAGCGAGGTCCTCCCGATCACGGTTCAGCGAATCCGGCATGCTGCGGGCATGCAGGTGAACGCGCCGCGCACCCGGTGGTCGCACGGCGCCCATGTGCTGACCGCGCCAGAAATGGCTGTTAAGCTGAGCATCCCGGTGAACTGGCTCTACGTGCAGATCAGGAAGGGACGACTCTTGGTGGATCGTCAGCCAAGTGGGGCTTACCTCTTCAGCGACAACACCGATGTCCACGACGGCATTCAAAGTTTGCGAACTCACAAGATCGATCGCCTCGATCTCAGAATCTGTCAGCCTCACCAGGAGGGGCATTAACATGCGCAGTCGCTTGAAGGGATAGATTGGAGAAACCCACAGCTGACGTGGCGACCCAAGAGCGCTGGCTAATCTGCGCCGGGTATCTGGGCGGGGCGGGGCGAAAAAATGTAGCGATGCGTGCATTTTGGGGCGCCACAAATCACGCGTTTTGTGATTCACTTCGGCTCATGGACGCTGCGGCCAAAGCCCTTTTCGACGAAAACGCTGTGCTGAAAGCGGAGCTGGCCGTCGCGCGGGCGAAGGCGTCGGAAGACATGGCGCTGATCGCCGCGCAGAAGCTTCAGATCGCAAAGTTGCAGCGTCAGATTCACGGGCAGAAGTCGGAGCGCTCGGTGCGGCTGCTCGATCAATTGTCGCTCGAACTCGAAGAACTGGAAGCGAGCGCGACGGAAGACGAACTCGCCGCGGAGCGCGCTGTCGCCAAAATGACGACAGTCGCCGGCTTCGAGCGCAAGCAGCCGGAGCGCAACACATTCCCAGAGCATCTGCCGCGCGAACGCGTCGTGATCGAGACGCCCAAGACCTGCGCCTGCTGCGGCGGTTCACGCCTGCGCAAGCTCGGCGAGGATGTGACGCAGACGCTGGAGACGACGCCGCGTCAATGGAAAGTGATCGAGACTGTGCGGGAGAAGTTCACCTGCCGGGACTGCGAGAAGATCACGCAAGCGCCGGCGCCGTTCCATCCGATACCCCGCGCGTGGGCGGGCCCGAGCCTGCTGGCGATGATCGTGTTCGAGAAGTTCGGACAGCACCAGCCGCTGAATCGTCAGGCCGAGCGCTATGCATTGGAAGGCGCGCCGATCGCGCTGTCGACGATGGCCGACGCGGTGGGCGCGGTCTGCGCGGCGCTCGATCCTCTCCGCCGCTTGATCGAAGCCCATGTGATGGCGGCCGAGCGTTTGCATGGGGACGACAGTGTGCTGCAGAGGCGCACAGGAAGGATGATCGCAATGGTCTGAGATTTCTGTGCGCACAAGCTGCGGCGACGATGAGGGTTGGCCCCTCGGGATCGGCTTTCAGGAGCTGGTCTCAAACCACTCC
>NZ_JBPFEA010000013.1:0-11840 GCF_051061285.1 Methylocystis sp. | reverse complement strand
CCGTCGTGAGCGAAGTAATTTGCGCATTCCTTTGAGGAGAACTCGTCGAGCAGGGCGCCGATGCGGTCCCATAATTTGTCGATGGTTCTCTCCTTGGCCTTTCGTAGCAAGGCTTTGAGCTTGGCGAACATCATTTCGATCGGGTTGAGATCGGGCGAATAGGGCGGCAGATAAAGCAATCAGGCGCCGGCCTTTTCGATGATGGCCCGCACGCCGGCAACCTTGTGGGCCGGTAGATTGTCCATGATGACGACATCGCCCTCGGCCAGTGTCGGCGAGAGCTGCTGCTCCAGCCACGCCAGAAAGATCACGCCATTCATCGGGCGATCGACGACGAGCGGAGCCGTGATGGCGTCGCTGCGCAGGCCGGCCACGAAGGTCGTCGTTTTCCAGTGGCCATGGGGCGCATAATCGACAAGCCGCTTGCCTTTCGCGCAGCGGCCGCGCAACCGCGTCATCTGCGTGTTCGTGCCGGTTTCGTCGACAAAAACCAGCCGCTTTTGATCAAGCGTCGGCTGCATCTTTTTCCAGTCGTCGCGCGCCTTGACGACGTCTTCCCGATGCTGCTCGCTGGCATGAAGCGTTTTTTTTATAGGTCACGTCATGGCGTTGAAAAAATCGCGCAATCGAGCTGTCCGTCGTCTTGAACTGGCGCTCTTCCAGAAGTCGAGCTTCGATCTCGGCCAGCGTCAGATCCGGTTCGCCGGCGACCAAAGCCAATAACCAGTCCGCATGGTCGTCCAGCGGCGAGGGGCGCGCCTTCTTGCCCGGCTTTTCCGCGAAACTGCCGGTCGCTGCAAGCCGCTGAAACTACTTGATCGAGGACGAAGGCGAAATCATCAATTGCCGGGCCGCGGCCCGTCGCGACATCCCGCCCTCGATCAACGCAATCGCACGCTCACGCAGATCAAAGGAATAGCCGCGAGACATGCTGCGCCTCCCAAATCAGAGCCATACGCAGACTCCCGCATTCCCAGCCCGATGGGAATCCCAAAATCAGACCGATTCACATCAACTGGGGAGCGCTCTAGAAGCAAATTAGAAGCGATGGGTCGGGGATCTGGTATCAACAGATTCATCGGCCGCCAGAAGGTCCAAGAAACGCCTTTTATTTTCCGATCGATTGAGGTTTGCGTAAGCGCTGTTATGGCCCCACCTTCAAACGAATGATGAAAGCGGCGAGTCTGATCTCCTGATGATCAGAGTTGACGACGACCGCTTCTACCCAACTCGCGTCGGTTCCGCAGCATGCGGAGACTTCGGCTCAGGGCCAAGAACGGACATTCGGAAATCGCTAGCGAACGACAATCCAGCCCTCGGGGAGCAGACCGTAAGGATTTCGTTCTCATTGCAGGATCTTATCGACATCCTCCACGCTGAGAACCGGAAGGGCGTTGCCGTTGACCGCGAAAACCGACCGCACGTAGTTGGCAAGATCGGCCATTTGGGCAGCCGACAGCCGGTTCCGAAACGCCGGCATCGGCCCATAACCGCGCGTCAAGGACATCCTGTCCGGATCGATGCCGTACGCCATGACTTCGATCAGATTGACGCCGTCGGGCTCGGCAAGCGTCGCGTTTCCGGCAAGCCGCGGCATTGTCGATTGGACGCCCTGCCCGTCGGGTCCGTGGCAGAGTGAGCAGTAGGACAGAAAAAGCGTCTGTCCGGACCGGTTTTCATGCGCTTTCTCGCCAAGCGCCGCCACCGCGGCCTCTCCCTTGCTCGTTGCGCTCGCGTCGACATCCATCAAAAACGTGGCGATCGCCATCCGATCGTCGTCGGTCAGCAGGCGCAGCGATTTCTTGACCGCCAGAAACATGTCTCCGAACGCGGACCCCTGCGGGCTCGCCCCGGTTTCGAAGTAGAGGACGAGATCCTCGCGGTTCCAGCCGCGTTTCGCCAGCGCGGCTGCGGTTATATCCGGCGCCTTAAACGCGCCGATGACCGCGCCGTCCAGGGCCCTGTTCCCCTCCATGGCGCCGAGCACATTACGCGGCGTGTGACACTCGCCGCAGTGACCAAGACCCTCGACCAGATAGGCGCCACGGTTCCAGGCCGCGTCCTTATCTGGGTTCTTCTTGAACGGTCTGCGGCTGGCAAACAGAAAATCCCAGCCGAACATCAGCGGGCGAATGTTGAAGGGAAACGACATCTCGTTCGGCGTGACCGGCCTCTCCACGGCGGGCACACTCATGAAATAGGCAAACAGGGCGTCGCTGTCCTCGCGCGTGAGGTTGTGAAAGGACGTGTAGGGCATCGCCGGATAAAGCGGAGCAAGCAGGCTGTCCGCGCCATAGGCCATGAGTTGGTAGAACTGAGCCGAGCTCAGATCTCCGATACCGGTTTTCAGATCCGGTGTGATGTTCGCCGAATAGATCGTGCCGAACGGTGTCGCCAGAGGCCGCCCGCCGGCGAAGGCCTCGCCGCCTTTAGCGGTATGGCAGGACGCACAGTCGCCGGCCGCCGCCAGATATTTGCCGGACGCGATCGTCGCCGAGTCACGCGACAGCGGGTGATTGGCGACGGAGGGAACGCCGCACAGTGCAACGAAGATGCCGTAGGCCGCGACCGCGATCAGAAGCACAGCCGCCAGTCGAGCACTCCAGCGCCACACGGCCTATCTCTTCGTCAACTGCGGATCAGCGAGGATCAGATCGCGCACCGCCTCATAGTAGCGGACATAACCGGTGCATCGGCAGAGATGATCGCCGAGCGAGGTCTCGATCCGCTCCTCCACCGCAGTCCTGGAAACGGGATTGCGGGCAAGATCCTCCAGCAGACACGTCGCTGCGTTGACATAGCCGGAGGTGCAGTAGCCGCACTGGAAGGCGAAATGATCGACGAATGCCTGCTGGACGTCGGAAAGACGATCCTGCTTCGCGTGCCACTCGACCGTCCTCACCCGTTTTCCGGAGAAGTCCGCGGCGCCGTTGATGCAGGTCCGCATGGCTCGGCTCGTTCCGTCGGGCTCGTCAACGATCACCACGCAAGCATGACAGACGCCGACGCCACAGCCGAACTTCGTCCCGGTCAGACCAAGATATTCGTGCAGGAAATCGATCATCGCCAGGCTGGCTGGAATTGTATGTGGGCCGGTTTGGCGCCCGTTGACGGTTACGGAGATTTGCACCGTATCCATATCACTCGACCTTCAGGACATCATCAGCGGTCACCGGTAGCTTGGTGAAGCGCTTGCCTGTTGCGTCATGGATCGCATTCAGCGTTGCCGGAATGACCGGCACCATGACGATCTCCGCTATCCCTCGCGGTGTGTCATCGGTTTTGACCGGCGCCAGGGTTTCAAGAGTCATATCCCATAGAGGAACGTCTCTCGCTCGCACGACATCGTACCGGTTGACGTTCCAGGTGCCGTTGCCCGGACCATCCTCATACAAAGGCAGGTACTCGGTAAGCGCGTGACCCAGTCCCATCGCGATGCCGCCCTGCGCCATACCAGCCACCAGCTCGGGCACGATGGCTCTGCCGCAATCCAGCACCTCGTGCACGCGCAGAACTTTGATCGCACCATTTGTACGGTCGACGGACAGCGCCACGACCGCTGCGCAAATCGATGCGTAAGTCTCGCCCAGTCGTTCCGTCGACGCCGGCGGAAAGTCCACCTTGAGGCGGTTCTGCACCTGCCAATCGCCGCCGCGCCGCAACGCCAGGGCGTCGATGGCGCCATTCCAAATATCGCTTTCCATGGCGAATTCGGCCTTGGCCCACTGCCAGCGACTGAAGGCGTGAACCATGACGCCGGTCGTCTGGCCCGAAGAGTGACAACGCTCCGCCAGCCGGGCGAAGGACAACGGCTCCTTGCCCTCCGCGGTGAGCTTGCCGTCGATCCACTTCAGATCGTCGAAGGTCACGTTGTCGCCGGCTTCCCAGATCGCTCGCGCTGCGGGCCACAGGCTGTAACGCAGGAGAGCATACGCGGCCTCAGCCACGGCTTGGGTCGCCACGGGCGCGCCGATCGATGCGCTGGCGCGGCTGGTAATCACCGGGACCCAACGCGGGTTCGCCGCCGCCGCATCCTGATTTTGCTGACTCATTGTCAGCGGATCGCCGGACGTCACGAGAGCCAACGGCCTCCACATCGGCCCGGTCGAATCGAGGGTGACCCGATCGGCGCTGCGTCCGAGGTGATCAGCAACACGCACCGCGACGGCGGTGGAGACGCCGGTGCCCATCTCGATAGTGCTGGCCGCGACCTCTATGCGCCCGTCGGCATCGAATGACACGGCCGCCAGCGCGCCGTCCTGGCCCGTGCCGTACTTGAACATGGCGCAGGCAACGCCCACGCCGTAGGCCTTGGCAGGATGCGCGGCCTCGAACGCGCGCCGATCTTCCACGCGCTTAGACCACAGCGGCGCTTGCTCGAGCCGGTCCAACAGCTCCTCGCTGCGGAGCGTGACCACCGGCTTCGCTCCCGTCAGGTTGCGATAGCCGGTGCGCATGGCGTTCTTTCGCCTGAGCTCGATCGGATCCATGTTGAGCTGGGCTGCAACGTCGTCGATGAGGCATTCCATCGCCGTGATCGACTGCAGCCCGCCATAGCCGCGCATTGAGCCCGCCGTCACGCCGCGCGAGTGCTTGGCAATGGTGGTGATGTCGCTCTTGGGTACGTAGTACATGGACGCCGACGATATCGCCGCGACGTCGGCAACGCTGGCGGAGTAGTTCGCGGTGCCGCCGCCGTTGAGCGACAGATCGCAGGCGAATGCCGTGAATGCTCCGGTCTTTCGATCGATCCCCAGCTGGCTGTCGATCGTGACAGCGTGGCGTTTCATGCCGAGTTGAAATTGCTCGAAGCGATCGAGCGCAAGCCGCACCGGCCGCCCGTCGGCGAACAGGCCCGCCAGCGCCACGTAGTTCGGCAGCTGCGGCATGTCCTTGCCGCCGAACGCGCCGCCCAAATAAGGGAAATGCCCTTCCAGGTCCTTGATGGCGTAGGGCGCTTTGGCGTCGGACAAGATGTCGGCGATCGCATGCAGCGTGTCTGCCGGCGCCTGCACGCCGAGCACCAGCGACAGCCGATCGTTGCCGGCATCGTGCCAGGCAAGACCGCTTTCGGGCTCCATGAAGAAGTGATCGGCCGACTGGGTCTGGAACTGCTGTTTGAACAATCGCCCCGCCCGTCCGCCAGCGAGGAGTGTGCGAATGTGGCGGCCATAGTCTTCCGCGCGGCGCGTGGCGCTCGCGTCGGCCTCCGGCCAGGAAGGGTAGTGCCCGCGACGGAAACGCGGCGGCACGACCCAGCCATCCTTAGCGGGTGAATACACATCCGGGGCGGACGGCGTGGTGCCGCCGATGCGGGTGAAGCGGTTCGCGCCGTAGGGCGGCCTGGCAACGGCGCCGGTTTCCTTCCCGAAAATGATTGTCCCTTTCGCCCCGCGCAGCATTTGCCGGGCCGTGACGAACTTGTCCAGGGAATGGAAGATGAGCAATGCGACCGGCTGGCCGAGATAGCTCGGCGTTTGGCCTTGCGGGCACATCAGGTTTTCCGTGAAGTAGCCTTTGGCCCGGATTCCGGCCGCCGCTAAGTCCTCCGCGGTCACCACCCGGTCGGGTTTCAGGTCCGGGTCGAGCATCGACAGATCTAGGCCGACGAAACGGTGCGTTGCGTCGGAAGCCATCAACAGCATGGCGTGGTCGGTCTCGCCCGGCCAACCGTCCATGTCCGCGGCGCGAAAATCCCTGGCGTAGAGCTTGGCGCCGGTGACCTTGGCGCAGCCGTCGACACGGTATCTTGGAGGCCCCAATCCGTTGCCCGACCAGCCCGGCGCCGTCGGCATGGTCTCGTCGGCATCAAACGAGGCGTGCGCCGCCAGTGGAACCAGGGCAAGCGAAATGCCCGCGGCAGAGCTCCCGACGAGAAAGCGCCGGCGGCTCCAGGTCATGATCGGATGCGACTGGGAGCCGAAGGCCTTCATCGCGTACGACTGTCTCCCGAGGCAGGATGAGAAGGCGTCGCCGTTAGTTCAATAGGAACTTTGTTAAGATTGCTTTGCCTTCAGGGGCGGACTGACAAGCTGGGTGATGACGCCGTCAGGTCCTTCAACCGGCATCGTTCCAGTGGTGCTGCCGTCAAAATCGAGCGCCAGATCCTCGCCCTGGACATTCTCCTTCGCCACCCCGTTCCATGTGAGGGAGATCGTAGCCTGCGCCGTCACTTCCACCGGCCCCGTCCGCGAAAATCCCTCTCATCCGGACTTCCCGAGCCGTTCGCATTGTCCGCCTTTCCGAAACGTGATCTATAATTCGATAGAGTAGCGTCGTCGCGAGGTCCGGGTGCACACGGCCCGACCCATCTTCTTTCAATGGGCTACGGGGCCGCGAACCATGCCGTTCATCGACGCAAAGCCTTTCCCCTTTCAGTTCGACTTCGACCACATCGCGCTCGTCTGCATCGACATGCAGCGTGACTTCCTTCTGCCGGGCGGCTTTGCCGAGTCCCTGGGCAACAACCTCAAGAACGTCCAGCCTTGCATCCCGGTCATAGCGAAGCTGCAAGCGGCTTTCCGCCGCTGCAAGCTCCCGATCATCCATACCAAGGAATGTCACCAGCCGGATCTCTCCGACCTTCCGACCGCCAAGCTCAACCGCGGCAACCCGAAGCAGAAGATCGGCGATTTCGGCCCAATGGGGCGCATTTTGATCGACGGCGAGCCCGGCACCGAGTTCATCGCCGAGAACGAGCCCAGGGAGTACGAGCACGTTATCGCGAAGCCCGGCAAGGACACCTTCTACCGCACCGACTTCGACGAGTATCTGACGCGGCGCAAGATCAGCAGCCTCGTCATCACGGGCGTGACGACCGAGGTTTGCGTGCAGACAACCATGCGCTGCGCCAACGACCGCGGCTACGACTGCATCCTCGTAGAGGACGGCACCGACAGCTATTTCCCCGAGTTCAAGGAGGCGACTCTCAAATCGGTGGTGGCCCAAGGTGGCATCGTCGGCTGGACCTGCAAGTCGGATGCGATCCTGAGCATGCTGGCCAAAGAGCAGTCGCCGGTGTGATGAGTTCCGCCATGCTGATCCACAGCCGGTGAGCGGAGGGCTAAGCGCGCCGATGAGGGCTCCCGTCGACTACATTTTTCCGCCGGTGACGACAGGAGGGATGCCTTTCTGGCGGCTCGTGCTTCGGGGCAGCTCGCAACTTTGCTTTCAGAGTAACGAGCTGACAGGAGTGTTCTTTCTGGTGGCCGTACTCGTCGCTTCCCCAATCGCCGCCGCCTATCTCCTCGTGGCCGGCATCATGGCGCCGGCCGGCCGCATGCTGATGGGTGAACGCGGACCAGTTCTGGCGACCGGGCTTCCCGGCCTCAATCCCTGTCTGATGGCCCTATCGCTTCCGGCCTTCTTCAACACTGGTTGGTCCAATCTCGGCATGTGGGGCATGCTCGTCGTGTGCGTCGCGATCACAATCGTGCTGGTGCGGGTGAGCGTTGCGATCCTGCCGTTTCCCACTCTGGCGTTTCCGTTTTTAGTCGTGTTCTGGGGGCTCTATGCACTCGCTCCTGAGATCGACGTCTTGCAGCGGATCGCCTCAGGGACTAGCCCCGACACGACGCTTCACCCGCTCACCGCAGTGCTGCATAGCCTCGGCGCGGCCTTGTTCGCCCCCACGATCTGGTCGGGTTTGCTGTATCTCGCCGGCGTGCTGTTGAGCAACTGGCGCCACGGCTTGGTCGCGTTGATCGGCGCCGTCATCGGCACGCTCGTGTCCTACTATTATCACCAAGTCGATCCCGGAAGCGCCAACCTCGGCCTCTATGGGTTCAACGGGGTCCTCACTGCCGTGGCGGTGTTCGCCATTTGCGGCGGTCAGCTACGGCTCGCCATTCTGGGCGCTCTCGCCGCGACAATTTTGATGCCTGCCATCACGGCCATCGGCCTGCCCGCGGTTTCCGCACCTTTCGTGCTCACCACCTGGCTCATGCTCGCCTTGGGCTGGATCGGAGACCACGGCTTCGATGATAAGCCCGCATGTGTTGCAGCGGCGGAACCTTCCACACAACCTTCGCATAACGATCGAGGAGAGTGATCCATGTCCGAACAGTTCGCTTCGATCATCCTGCCCGCTCTTATGGAATACGCGACCAAGCTGCGTCATACCGAAGGCTGGGAGCCGTTCCGTCCGGGCGTGACCGCACGCTGGTTGTACGGAGACTTTCGTGCTGGGCCCTCAGCGATGCTGCTGCGCTACGAGCCCGGTGCGCGCGTCGCCGAGCACGAGCACGTCGGCTACGAGCACATGTTCGTCATCGACGGCGACCAGTTCGACGAGCACGGCACATACCCAGCCGGCACCTTCGTTGTTAACCCACCCGGCACCCGCCACTCTCCGGGCAGCACCGGCGGTTGCGTGGCGCTTCTGATCTACGAGAAGCCCGTCAGGTTCGTAAAGTCCTAATGGGATGCGGCGCCTGTCGAACATCGAGTGAATATATCCGCTAGAGGATGCTTGCCATGACGACGATCGTATCGGAACCATATCCGTGGCCCTACAACGGCGACTTGCGGCCGCAGAATACCGCGTTCGTGATTATCGACATGCAGATGGATTTCTGCGCCAAGGGCGGCTACGTCGACAGCATGGGTTACGATCTGGCGCTCACGCGCGCACCGATCGAGCCCATTCAAAGCGTCCTCGCCGCGATGCGCGACAAGGGCTATCATGTCTTCCATACTCGCGAAGGGCACAGGCCCGATCTCAACGATCTTCCCGCCAACAAGAAATGGCGCTCCGAACGCATCGGCATCGGCATCGGCGACAAGGGTCCCATGGGTCGTATTCTGGTGCGCGGCGAGCCTGGCTGGAACATCATCCCCGAGCTCACCCCGAGGGATGGCGAGTCGATCATCGACAAGCCTGGCAAGGGAACCTTCTGTGCCACTGACTTCGAGCTGATGCTACGCCTGCGCGGCATCGCCAATATCATTCTCTCCGGTGTCACCACCGACGTGTGCGTCCATACCACGATGCGCGAAGGCAACGACCGCGGCTTCGAGTGCCTGTTGCTCGAGGACTGCTGCGCTGCCACAGATCATGGCAATCATCTCGCAGCGCTCAAGATGGTCAAGATGCAAGGCGGCGTCTTTGGCGCCGTCGCCAACTCCAAGGCGCTGCTGGAGAAACTCTAGCAGCGACATCGCGCCGGCCCTGCCGGGCGCTCAAGCATCACCACACGGTGAGAGGCCTCCAACGGCGTGGAGCCGGCAACAACACAGGCTGAAGATTGTGACCATGGATTTGTTCGTAAACGGCACGCTGATGCGTGGACTTGCATTGCATCATAACTTGGACGGCGCCGAGTTCGTCGGCGCCTTTCGCACCGCGCCGGTCTACCGGCTCTATTCCATCGACGATGACCATCCCGGCATGTTCGAGGTGGAGACCGGCGGCGTCGCGATCGCAGGAGAGATCTACCGCATGAGCGATGAGCTGTGCGCACGCGTTGAGGCCGGCGAGCCGCCTCACCTCTACCGCGGTCCGGTCAAACTTGCGGACGGCGGCACCGTCGATGGCATTCTGATTCCGCGCGCTATCGCCGAAGGCCACTACAAAGACATTTCCGAATTCGGCGATTGGCGCGCCTACGCGATAACCTTGCCGCGCGATTAGATCTTTGTCGCCGATCGGTGGAATAGTTCGTTCAGTCGTCGGGCTCCACGAAGTCCACGCTTAGCGCCTGCGGCCCTCACTCGTCTGGCCGGAGACTCTTGGTGGTCGCGAGCCGCAACCCGGCCGCCTCGATTAGACCGCAACGATCGGCGCCACATGCGCCATGCAAATTACCTCTCGTTGGAGGTCTACCGGGAAGCGTGTCGAGGGGCATCTTCCAGTTTGAAGCAGTCTTCTACGAGGCTAGGTCAGCGCAACGAAATCTCAGGCCTGCGTCCCCCCAGGCGACACAAGAGATCGTGGCATGCCACACGACGCCGCTCGCTCAACCGAAGCGCCTCCTCCACCTCCACCCCCTCCGCCATATTCCGGCCTCATCTTGCCAGCTTGGATACCGGTGATACTTGGCGAGGAGATCGATGCCTATCGTCGCGAGCGATGCATCCTTGCGACAAGGATTTGTATGAGATCGTATATCGCCGCTCCCTCGCGACGCCTTTTCCTCGGCGCGATCGCGCCAGTACTGGCGGCGGTCGCTCTAGGGCCCGCCGTCGCCAGCATCGCCGTCGTCGGCGATAGTCTCGCGGCCGGCTGCCCATTCCGCACGCTGTCGTGTCGCCCCTTCGAGGTGATAAACCTCGCCAAGGGGGGCGCGCGGCTCGCGGATATTGCGGGGCAGTTGGAGCGTGCGCAACGAAATCGCGCGCGGCGATTCATCATCGACGGAGGTCTGAACGATCTTTTCGGCGCCGCCGCTTCGATCCGGGACATCGAACGCGATTTCCGCGGCGTGCTGCAAGTCCTCGATCCGGGCGCTTCCGCGATCTTCACCTTGATGCCTTACATCGCCCAGAGAGAGGCAGCGCCGCGCATTGATGCAGCGAACGCAATGATGGCGGAGCTTTGCCGAGAGCGAGGCATCGAGGTGTTGGACCTCAATCCGCATGTCTCGCTCAATGGCGTGCGCCGCGCAGAGATGAGCGACGACGGGGTGCATTTCACGCCACGCGCTAATGCGGTATGGATCGCGGCTCTTCGGGAGAAGTTGAGCGATCAACTATTCATCGACCGTGGGAGATTAGCGAAAATCTTGCTCGCGCCGAGCTGAACCGCGCTCGAGCGCGATGAGCATGTCGCCGAGTGGATTGGCTGGCCGATCTTCGATCGGCTCGAGTTGTCGCCTTCCCACCAGAAAAAAGGCCGGGGCGCTGTCGATTTCGGTTTCAATTGGGACTGGCTTTCTGTTGCATCTGAGGTGTCGAATCGAGACGTGTCGCGATCCAGATGACGTGCCGGGCGCCACCACGTTGGCCGTTGGCGCGCACCTTGACTTCATCCACACGGAACCCGGCTTTGCGAAGGCGCGATGTGAAATTCCGATCCGGCCCCGATGACCAGACGGCCAACACCCCACCACCGCGCAACGCCTCGCGGGCCGCCCTCAATCCTTCAATATCGTAAAGTTTGTCATTGGCTTCGCGAGTCAGGCCCTCGGGCCCATTATCGACATCGAGAAGGATTGCGTCATAAGTCGAGCGGCCAGACCGGATCAGGCGCCCAACGTCCCCTTCCTCGATGCTGACGCGCGAATCCGTCAGGCTGGCGCCGAAGACTTCCGCCATCGGACCGCGCGCCCAGGCTACGACCGCCGGAAGGAGTTCGGCGACAACGACCCGCGCTTTCGCGCCGAGGACAGTGAGCGCGGCGCGCAGAGTGAAGCCCATCCCCAGCCCGCCAATCAGAACACGCGGCTGCGGGCGCGCCTGAATCCTCTCGCAAGAGAGCGTGGCGAGCGCCTCCTCCGAGCCACTGAGGCGACTGTTCATCAGTTCGATATTGCCCAACGTGATCGAAAATTCTGCGCCGCGACGCTTGAGGCGGAGTTCGCCCTCGCTGCCGGGTATCGGCGCTGTGTCGAGCAGGGTCCAGGGAATCACTGATAACCCTTCGTTCGGTTGGGAAGCGCTTCATGCGACGACATGCGGTGACCTCAATGCGCTAAATTCTACAGTTCGCGCAGAGGCCGCAAAGCGCCAGGAAGCTGACCTTAGCCGCGCGCTAAATCTAAGGTGGTCGGCCCCCATGGGGTGATCCGGTTCGAATGTTAGTTTAAGAGTGGCATTTGGACCAGCGGCAACGCGCCCGGCGCAGCTGGCTGGGGTTGCGCAGCTGGGCGCTCGGGGAACAGAACCGCCGGGGCTGGCGGCCG
>NZ_JBPFEA010000012.1:0-232369 GCF_051061285.1 Methylocystis sp. | reverse complement strand
CGGCCGCCAGCCCCGGCGGTTCTGTTCCCCGAGCGCCCAGCTGCGCAACCCCAGCCAGCTGCGCCGGGCGCGTTGCCGCTGGTCCAAATGCCACTCTTAAACTAACATTCGAACCGGATCACCCCATGGGGGCCGACCAGCTCGGCTGGTCGTGAGGGAGGAGCGGACGTGGGCCAATGAGCGACATATCGCCAATCAGCACGTTCAACAATTGAGGAATTTCATCCAGTCGCGCAGCGCGGATTGCGCGGCCAATTCTGGAGAGACGCTGGTCTTCCGGAATCTTTCTGCCTCGCCGATCGTAAGGCGCATGGTACGTGCGGAACTTATAGAGGAGAAACCTACGCCCATTTTGGCCAATTCGCTGTTGCCAAAAAATGATTGGCGCTCCGACATCGACAAGCACTAAATATGCGGCAATTAGCGTCAGCGGCATAAGCGCCAGGAGCAGTGCGCCTGCTCCTACGAGTTCGATAACACGCTTCAACTTGAAATAACCCCCAAGTCTCATCGCATCATCGGCATCGCTACGCCAGTCGCCGGAAGCGCGAACGATCGAAGGCGCCAAATTCAACGCCTCGGAGATTCGCGTAAACTTAAGCCCTCGCTCCCCACATTGCTCGCTCACCCTCTCTATAGTGTCATCGGATAAACTCGTAACGTCATCCGAGAGCCAGACCTCATCGATCTCAATGCCGTGTACGGCATATTCGTCCACGATGGCTTCGAAATCTTCGACCAGTCCAACGATCTTTACCCCAGCGATAGCTCGCCCGATTAACGCGTCCCGCGGATCAAGTGCGGCGACGACCTGCGTCGTCCGCGGACGCTGATGCTCCAGCAACTTTATCGTCAACGCCGAAAAGCGATCGGCTCCAATCAGGACGATGCGGCGTAAGTCTTGCGGCGTTGCAATGGCGCAGCGCTTTGCTTTGTGCGCATTGAGCTTCTGATGATAAACTCTCGCGATCGCCCGATCGACAATCAAGCCAGCGCCCAGGACCAGTCCGCAAATGAGCGGCGTAGAGCGCGGCACGCCATCGAGGCGAGTTAAAACGAACAGGAAAAGGCTGCTGGAAGCGACCGTCGCTGCGACAGCGCCACAAACGGCGAAAGCGTCGTGAACGGAAAACAGATGGTTCATTCCATCGCTGATCCGGAACACTAAGAAGGCGGGGATCGCACAGATGATTGTGACAAGCACATATAGATAGCTCGCAGGAATGCCTTCCGTTAAATCGCGAGCGTCGAGAAAGTTCGGATCGCGCAGCGCCAAAGCGATGATTGGGGCTGTAATCGCCCAGAAAACATCCAGCGGCGCCAGTTTCGAAAAGCCTGCCTTAGACGTGGGAACGTGCATGCGCATGATAAGCTTTCCGTCAAATATGCAACTTTATCGCTACTTTATATGCCTCAATTGCGGCAAAACGTTGCACGCCGATCGAACCGCCTGATCCATTTATGATCCCGATTGGTTACCGGTAAGCGAATTTCTAATGCGCTTTGATGTTCAAAGTGGCGCCTTTAGTGGCGCCTTTGCATCACCGCCCCAGCAGCAAGCCCTTGGAGGGAGAGGTTGGCGGCGCAGAGATCAGCGGCGCTGTCCATAAGTCCAAGCACGGGCGCTGTTGGACGAACGCGGCGGCGTCACACATAGTTAATAAGTCAGACGCGTCACGAGCGTCACATTCCCAGCCCGGCGGGGGCGCTCTCTTACGTGCGCGCAATCCGCCGGGGCGCGGCGTAGGTCTCATAGACTTCGGGCGACTGACGCCCTGTTAATCGTGATCAGAGGCCGTACGATTGCGCGGCGTTGAGTCGCAACGACCGACGAGATCTCTAACGCCAGGCGAACTCACGGTCCGCTTCTACGTGAGCGACCCGGCGTCTCCGAAGCTCTGGCGGCCCCAAAAATAAATGCCCACGAACAAAAAGCGGCCGCCAACCACAGCGCTGTGACCGGATGGCCAAGTGCAAAAATCCGGAGAACGATGGCTGCTACAGCCGCAAGCGCTGTCGCCGCGAAAGCCAGCCGGCCGACGTCCGGCGTCCTGCCTCGTGGAAAGGCGGGCCTTGATGTGAGGAGGAACCTTTCTGCGAGCGCCATGTTCTTCTTTCCTTGTCGGCCTCTTGCGAGCGGCTCCCGCGCCAATCGGCGCGCCTGTACGACACGCAACTTGTGCCTCACCGGAAACGCGCAACAGGCCTAAAGGTTCCGCTGCGATCCAGAGGCAGGCGCTATGCCCGAGAACATGACCAAGCCGCTCGCGAAACAATCGCTGTGGGCGGGGCCCGACCTGTAATTGCGGGGCAATCCAAGCCCTGCTCCATTTCAAGGAGCCGGGTCCGCGTCATAGCTCCGCTGCCTACGCCAGCAACGTTAGCAGTCATGGGGAGAACCATTGCTGCGCAGGCGAAATAGCTGTAGCTTGGCCATTGCCATTCCTTGCGCTGCGGATGCGGACGGCTGCGAAGCCTCTCCTATGGGCCGCGCGATACCGCTAAGGTCACGCCTGTGCCAACCGGAAACGCAGTAGCAGGTCCAACCCAAGACGATATCCGCGCTAGTATACATACTGTAGAAAAGACATTTACCCCTGGAACGCCTGTTTCTTCCTTAGCAGAACTAGTTGGCCGCGAAGCCAGCCTGCGAGAATTGCTCAGTGTCGTTGCGAGTCCAGGAAGGCATGCATTCATCGTCGGCGGACGGGGAACCGGCAAAACGTCGATGGTCAGCTGCTTTTTAGACTGCGCGAGCAGAGCAGCCCCTCACATCACATGCGTTCGCACGAACTGTGAAAACTCAAGTTTTAAGGCAATCTGGAGTAAAGTTTTAAGAAGAATCCTAGCACTCCAGGGAATGGAGTCGACGCAATTTGATAACGTGGATATTTCGTGTCTTGACGTGGAATTCGAATTAGCCCGCGTGAAAACGCCTCTATTGATTGTATTCGATGACTTTGATGAAATATTAAATCTAACAGACTTGGCACAGTTCGCCAATTTGATGAAGGTACTCTCCGATAATACTGTGGACACTAAGCTCATATTGGCGGGCTCGCCGGGAGCTGCAACACTCTTCAAGAGAGTGCACTTATCTGTTCAAAGACATTTGCAGATAATGCCCTTGGACAGGCTTCATCCGGTGAAAGTACAGGAATTCCTAGTGGGTCGCTGGAGGCAGTGCGGACTCGAGATAATGGATGATGCTCTGTCGCTCGCCATGGAATTAAGTTGCGGGCTTCCTTACTCCTGCCAGGTTATCGGCAAGCATGCTGCTCTTTTGGCTTTGTCTCACAAAAGGAGTGTAATAACCGTAGCAGACGTGGCCGAGGCTACGGGGCAAGTGGACGAACATATCCTTTTAATGAGCGCAATCAGCTCAAAACAGGCCTTGAACAAACGTCGTGATTAGAACAGGTTCATTTTAAATCGGCCCGTAACCAGTGGCATTGAAAAATTTGCGCACTCATTTTTGGGCGAAGGCCAGAAGCAAGGCGCGAATCTGTCGCAGGGCGTCGACGGCTTGCCCCGACGTGGGCGGCTTGAACCCCGTCGGCTCCGGTCGGAGTGATACTTGTTTCAAAGCCTATAGGCCGCGCCGCGCTTCGCTTTTGCGATTTGGCTTGCGCTAAATGCTCAGGCTGAATTGAACGTCGAGCCCCGATTGCTCTTCACTGAGAGACGATAGCGTTACGCCCAACAGGCGGATTCCCTTTGTCGCCGGGAACAGGGGTCCGAGCAGAGCGAAGACGAGCCGAGCAAGTTCCGCTTGTGTTGCAATCGACGCGGCGCCCGTGCGGCTCCGCGTGATCTGGCGGAAATCGGCATATTTCACCTTCAATGTGACGGTGCGCCCACGTATTCCCGCGCTCTCGCAGTAGCGCCAGACTTTTTCGATGATCGGCTGGAGCGCGGCGCGCGCCGCTGCGAAGCTGAAGAGATCCTCGACAAAGGTGTTTTCGGCGCCCATCGACTTGCGCACGCGGTCAGGGCGGACCGGCCTCTCGTCGACGCCCCGCGAAATCCAATAGTAATAAAGCCCCGATTTCCCGAAATGGCATTGAAGGAAAGCAAGCGTCTGCGCTCTGAGGTCGAGACCGGTTTCGATCCCAAGCCGGTTCATCTTCGTCGTCGTCGCCGGCCCGACGCCATGGAATTTCCCGACCTGAAGGGCCTCGACGAAGGCCGGCCCCATCTTCGGCGTGATGACGAAGAGGCCGTCGGGCTTCCTGTAATCGGAGGCGAGCTTGGCCAGGAATTTGTTATAGGAAACGCCCGCCGAAGCGGTAAGGCCGGTCTCAGTGTGAATTCTTGCCCGTATGTCCTCGGCGATCTGTGTCGCGGAGGCGATCCTCTTTAGGTTCTCGGTCACATCGAGATAGGCCTCGTCCAGCGACAGCGGCTCGATGATCGGCGTGTATTCGGCGAAAATTGAACGAATTTGCCGCGACACATCCTTGTATACGTCGAAGCGCGGCTTCACAAAAATAAGCTCGGGGCAGTTCCGCTTGGCGGTAACCGACGGCATGGCGGAGCGCACGCCGAACTTTCGCGCTTCGTAGCTTGCCGCCGCGACGACGCCGCGCTCCCCCGATCCGCCGACGGCGACCGGCTTGCCGCGCAGCTCGGGATTGTCGCGCTGCTCGACGGAGGCGTAGAAGGCGTCCATATCGACGTGGATGATCTTGGGTTGCCGAGGAGGTTCGAAGGCGATCTCGCGATCTCGCCTTTCGACGCTGCTCTTCTCCGAGTCTAAAATTTCGTTCGGCGCCAGCATGATCGTCAGGCCGCGAGGCCTCCCTCCGCACTTCGTCTCGCCCCTCGCAACAATCCGGAGAGCGTTAGCGGCAAGCAGTCGCTAGGCTTGACCGCGTCGTCGAGAGGCATTCATCCAGAGATCGATTTCCTCGCGCGTCGTCAAGATAGGGGCCACGCCCTTGGGTGAATCGAACCAACTACATTGTTCGGCACAGTGACTAGAAAAGCAAAGACGTCTCGCGCAACGCAGCAACGACGCGCGGCTTTGGCGGTTCGTAATTTGAATCCATCAGGGGCTGGATAGATCGCGTTCTGCAAGATCCAACCCACACGCAGCGGATCGCTTCTGGAGTTTCGAGCGCTCTGCAAGAGCTGTCCAATCTAATGAGCCATTGGGAATGTTTCTCATCTCAAGGCTGAACCATATAAGCAGTCAGGCGTAGCCTCCGCGCTCAACGGGCATCCAGGTTGCGTTGAAGGAAAACATGCGTAAGACGACGGAGGTCACAATGTCCGAACACAAAGCCACGATCAAATGGGCGCGCAATGGCGCCGATTTCGGCTACAAGAATTACAGCCGCGACCATATCTGGCGGTTCGATAGCGGCGTCGAGACGCCAGCTTCCGCCGCGCCCGCCTATCTGGGCAATCCACAGCGTGTCGATCCCGAGGCGGCTTTTGTCGCGGCGCTGTCGAGCTGCCACATGCTGACCTTTCTGGCGCTGGCGTCGAACAAGGGCTTCGTTGTCGACAGCTATCAGGACAACGCCGCCGGGCGCCTTGAAAAGAACGCCAGCGGCAAGCTCGCCATCACGCACGTCGAATTGCGCCCGAGAATTATTTGCAGTGGCGACAAGCAGCCGACGCAGGCAGATCTCGAATGGCTACACGATAAGGCGCACCGAGAATGCTTCATCGCCAACTCCGTGACGACAGAAGTCAAGGTCATACCAGTTGAATGACAGGATCGTTAGCCCGACGGCGTGAACGCATCCGATCGGATGTTTTTCATGCTGGCTCCGCGCATGAAGAAATCACGCTTCAACCGTTTCACCAGATTTTCGCCGCCACACAGAAAAATTGCGCTGTCCTTGACGTCTTGCTCGGCGTGCAGGGCTGTCGCCGCAACGTCTCCTCCAGCCGGAGCATTTGGATCAAGCAGGCATGGTCGGTAGTCGACATGCGCCCGCGTCCGGCTCAGCGCTTTCAGCTCTTCATCAAGATAGAGACCATCACGGCTGCGTGCGCCATGGTAAAGACGGATTGGACCGAGATGGCCCCGCTTCAGAGCGTCTCGCAACACGCCATAGAGTGGCGCGAGACCCGTCCCGGCGCCGATCAGCAGCAAGCGCTGCTCCTCGTGAACGCCTTCGTAAAAGCATGTTCCGGACGGACCCGCGACATGCAAGCGGTCGCCCGGCTTGAATTCTCCAAGCCGTCGGCTCATTCGGCCATTTTCATGCAGTCGGATATGCATCTCGAGAAATGGATCGTCCTCGGGATGACTCGCGAGCGAGTAATGACGTCTTAAATCGCCATCCGCGACAAGTTCGAGGAACTGACCTGGCCGATACGCAAAATCATCTGCATCGACACGCAGTCGGATCACATCCGGCGCGAGCGGCTCAATCGCTCGAATGACGGCATCCCGACGCGCTCCGACGTCGTCCGGTCGCGTAATCGTCAGCGGCGACGTCGGCAAACAGACACAGGGCAGAAAAAAGCCGAGCGCCTTCTGACCCTGTGTCAATCCAACTTGAGAGTCTGGCGGCGGAACGCCTTCCACCGCGCGATGCAGACACGTCTGACAATTGCCGGACCGGCACGACGAAGGCGCGTCGATGCCGGCGCGCTCCAGCGCTTCAAGCACAGTTTCACCTGGCCTGAGTTCGACCGAACGATCCTCGAACTTCAGCATCGGATCAACGGTTCAAGACGTCATCACGAACGGAATTTGCGATCGCCGCGACTTCCTTAACCTCTTTTTCCGGCACGCCGAGGTCACGAAGCGTGTAGTTCAGATTTTCGATCACCGCGTCGACATGGGAATCATTGAGGCCCTTCGCGACGAGACGCTTATGCGCATTGCGCATGTCGGCTCCCGTGTAATTATTTGGCCCCCCAAACGCCATGGTCAGGAATGATTTCTGTTTGGCGATTTGCTGATCCATGTCGACGCCATCAAAAAACTGCGCGATGCGACCGTCCGCGAGGACCTTGCGATAAAAAAGCTCAACTGCCGCATTAACGGCGTTCTCGCCCCCGAGGCGCTCGTAGAGATTTGACATGCCTTGCGTTCTCCCAGTTGCCGACTTAGCGAGCCAACTTTTTCGGCTCGGACGTCACTTAGACGCGGCGGCGTGGAGAATCTTACCTCGACCGGCGAGATTTTTTTGCTCGGAGAGATGCGTCCCGCTGGAAATTCAAATCACATAAGAAAAGCGTGACGAAATTCGTTCTGTCGCCGCTGACTCGATCGTTAACCCCCGGAACGATCGCGTCCACTCACCCGCGATCCGCCGCCTTTTCGGCGCGCACAAGCGCCAGCAATCCGAGATACACCTCTTCGCATTCGGGACATTGATGCATGTGGTGACGAACCTCGGGGAGAGTGGCGCCGGCGTCCAAGCCGGAGGCTTCCAACTCGGCGTAGCGCGGCAGACTATCGAAATAATCCGTACACGACATCTCGTCCCCGCTCTTGGCGGCGAAGATCGTATCGAGCAGGCGGGCAAATTCCTTTTGTTTCATTCCTAACTTCCGGACTCAACCGTATTTGAGACGCTCTGAGACGGGAAAATCTTACCATCATCGCTGAGATATGTTTTGCGCCGGGATGAGTCGAACGTAGCTATGATATCCTGATGCGTAACGCCTTCGGAAAGTAGCGCGGCCTTGAGGCGTTTTCGTGCATCATGAATAAGCTTGTATACGCTATTGCGATTGCCGCCGAGCCACTCGGCGACAAGATCAAGCGGCATGCCCTGAAAAGCGTGAGCAACAAGCGCTTTTCGCTGAAGTGGCGTCAAAGAGTTCTCGATAAGGCGGACCAGCAAGGCCCACGCTTCTCGCCGTTCCAGACTACGCTCGGGTTCTGGAGCATCAGTCGGCCAGACCGGCATATCCTCGCCAAGACGCGCACGATTCACGACCGCCTTCCGCCAGCGCCGTCGGCGAAGCTCCCCAAGAGTGACGCGAACAGCGATCGAATAGGCCCACGTCGTAAATTTGCTCTCGCCACGAAATTGTTCGAGTTTCGACTGGATGAGGATAATGGCCTCCTGGGCGCAGTCCTCCGCCGTTTGATGCAAATCGTGGCCGAGCGAGGAACCTCCGGGCGTTTCATTTTGCGAGAGAAACTTGATGATCGCACCGAGCATGAGCTCACGCAGCTCAGCCAGCGCAATGGCCTGATTCTGATCGCCTGCCCGTAGGGCCAATAACCACTCGGAGTTTGATCGTTGTCTCATTTCGCGGTACGGGTGACAGACGGGAAAACGGCTTGCACGCAAAGGTTAGCATCTGCGTCGAAGCGACGCTATCCATCGGGCCTCCGATGTTTGGAGGGCCCTCTCCGGTCGGAAGAGATTTGGATCGGTGCGAGACTAAAGCGCACAACGGTTGACGCGGTCCAGCACGCCGAGCCCAAGTTGAGCAGTTCGCGCACGTCTCAGGAATCGGCTCCGATGCCGGCTCATCATCGCTCTACATCCGCAAGCGTGGCGAAGGCATCGCGCGCCATCTTGGCAGAAGGAGAAGTTCTGGACGTCTTGATCCAGACGAAGAAGCGGAATAAGGCGTCGGCAAGACCGGACGAAGCCCCGAGGCGGATGGCCGATTGGCCTTTGAATGAGCGAATGATCGCCTGGGATATGCAAACGGGCTACTCGGCGAATATAACGATGCGCATGATCAGCTATGGAATGCTCGGAGTGCCTGATGACGGTAGTTGTGAAAGACAGCAATGGCGCAGAACTCAAGGACGGCGATTCCGTGACCTTGATAAAAGACTTGAAGGTTAAGGGCTCGTCCGTCGTCCTGAAACGCGGCGCCTTGATCAAAAATATCCGGCTCACGGATGATCCGGCCGAGATCGATTGCCGCGCTGAGAAAGTAAAAGGGCTCGTGCTGCGGACGGAGTTCGTTCGGAAAGCCTAGCCGCCATCGAATGGGCGCAGGACGAGCGAACCCATCGAAATTCTCGACCTGCGCACCAAGCGACCTAGCAAGAAGTCCGGTTCTTCATCAAGAAACCTTGGTCGCCGGCAGTGGAACGGCCCTTCCTGGGATGAACGTCCTCGCCCGGTTCGGAGCAAAAGCCATATTCTTGTGCGTGTCGCAATAAACGGCCTCTGGTGCGCACGCGCAGCCACAAAACCGGAACGAGTCGAAATGGTGCGGATCGCCGATCGGCCAGCGGCACCTTCCATTTCGAATCTGCATGAACTGAATAGGACCCGATGCGAGCAATGGCCTCAAATTCCCGCTTTGCCTTTGATTGCAAATGTGTTGGCGGTGGGAGTCTTGCTTTTCGATCGAATTGGCAGGCCCGGGCTGGATAGTCTCCTTCTTCAGCTTGGTCATTTCGGTTTCGCAGCCCTTTCGTTGGTTAGAGAATAATATCGATGCGGCGCGCGAGTGCGGCGCGGCCGGCAAAAGCTCATGAATAGTGCGCTGCCCCCTATCGGGAGTGGCGGAGAGGGTGACGTGCCGGCGTGCAGGCGGCGACCATCACACGCCCGCCCCTGGTTGTCCAATTTCCGTTGAGCGAGCGCGCAAAGATCGTTGTCCGCCGCGTCAACGCTATTATAGCGCGTCGCTGGGCGCTTTTGCGCCACGGTATGAGCATCATCGCAATCTAGTGGCTAGTAGGAGAATGGCGGCATCTCAATTTTTCTCGGCCCTCGAGGCGCGCCACCCGCCACCATTGCTCAGCCCTCGCCGTCGGCAAATTTAGCTCTGAGGATGCGTATCCTGTTGCCCGTCGACGGACTCAGAGAACGGCGGCAACTGGCCATAGGTGGCGGCGGCGGTCAGCGCCTGCGCGGCGATGTCGCCCGACCGGGTCAAAAGATCGGCGGGCGACGCCTTCCCTTCCGCGGCCATTGGGCCAAGCTCGATGATTTTGACCAGCGCATCGGAAAGGATGGCGAGTTGGGTCGTCGTATCGGTCATGGCGTCCGCGCTCCTTCGATCCCCAACGATAATCGCCAATTTCACGGCAAGGAAATCCTCCGGCAAGATTGATCATCCCGCTTGCCACCGTTCACGCGCGGCCTTTGGGCCTTGCCGCGCAGCAGCGCCATCAACGCAGGTCCAGCGAAAACTCCCTGCCCGCGGTGGTCAGAACCCGCAAATAGCCGCCAGCGGATTTGATTTCTTCGCGCCTCTGCACGATTGCCGCAACGACGATCGAAGCCAATGGCCGAAGCTCGACTATCGGTCTTGCGCCTTCGTCATAAATCTTGACCTGCGAGGCGGGTGAACTAGCTGCCTGCGGGGCGGCGAGGCGGAAAGCCTTTAAGAGGAACGATCCATCATGCACATGATCCCGAAGGAAATGCAGGCCTGCATCGACGCCTGCCTGAACTGTTATCAGATGTGCTTCGGCATGGCGATGACCCATTGCCTTGAGAAAGGCGGCGAGCATGTGAAGCCCAAACATTTCCGGGCGATGATCGCCTGCGCCGATATGTGCCGCAACAGCACGCAAATGATGCTGATGAATTCGCCGCTGGCGAAACAGATGTGCGCGCTCTGCGCCGAGGCTTGCGAAACCTGCGCCAAGGAGTGCGATCCGATTCCAGACATGAAGGAATGCGCCGACGAATGCCGTCGCTGCGCCGAGGAATGCCGCAGGATGTCCGGACGCAAGATGGCCGCATAAATTTACCGCGCGGAACAGCTTTCAATCGGCTTGGCGGCTATTTGCCGCCAAGCCCCAAAATATAGCTCGCCAGCGAGTCGATCTCTTCGCGGGCGAGAATGATGTTGGGCATGTTCTTGTGCGAAGAGCGCAGAAAAACTTTGAGCGACAGTTCAGTCGCCGAAGGCATCTTCGCCACATCGATAAATCGCGGTGCCTTGGGATCCGGGCTCTTGGCCTCTGCGTCGGATCCAACGGCATGGCATGAGGCGCATTCGGCTTTGGCGATACGCGCGCCGGTCGTCGGATCCGCGCTCGCGGCCATCGCCGGCGCCGCAATGAAGACCAAGCCTAAAGACAGCGCTATCCTCATTGCCTTACTCCTCGCCGTTGAGATCCTCGGGACGTGGTTGCAACATGATGTTGTAGCCGGCGTCGACAAGATGGACTTCGCCCGTCACGCCGCCCGAAAGCTCCGATAACAAATAAAGCGCCGAGCCGCCGATTTCATCAAGCGTGATCATCCGACGCAATGGACAATGCTTTTTTTGAAACGCGCCCATCGCCCGCGCGCCCGTGATGCCGGCGCCCGCCATGGTGCGCACCGGGCCGGGCGACAGCGCATTGACGCGAATGCCGCGATCGCCAAAATCGGCGGCAAGATAGCGCACCGATGAATCGAGCGCCGCCTTCGCAACGCCCATGACGTTGTAATTCGGCATGACATGCGTGCCGCCGCCGAAGCTGACCGTCAGCAGCGATCCGCCGTTCTTCATCAGCGCGGCGGCGCGGCGCGCGGCTTCGGTGAAGGAAAAACAGGAAATGACAAGCGTGCGAATGAAATTCTCGCGCGAGGTGTCGGCGTAGAGTCCCTTCAATTCGCTTTTGTCGGAATAGGCGATGGAGTGGACGAGAAAATCCATATCGCCCCAGTCGTGTTCGAGACGCGCGAACACCTGATCCACCGTTGAAATATCCTCGGCGTCGCAGGGCAGCACAAGGTTCGACCCGAGTTCCTGCGCGAGCGGCTTGACGCGCTTGCCGAGCGCCTCGCCCTGATAGGTGAATGCGAGCGTCGCGCCGTGGCGCGCAAGAACGCGCGCGATGCCATAGGCGATTGAATGATCATTGGCGACGCCCATGATGAGGCCGCGCTTACCCTGCAGGAGACCGGTTGAAACTGTCATATGGCGATTGTCGTCGTAGGAGAGATGGAAAGGTTGGGCCTAAGCCCTATCGGAGAAGCAGACAAGCAAAGAAGAACCGACGCTAGGGTCCGCGTGTCGGCGATACCTCTATCCACGAGCGACGCTGACGTCGTCCGCAAATCCATCGACTGGAAGAATCGACTTCTCCTAAACGCCGGCTGGATTGTCTCGACGTCCATGGCCGGGACAAGCCCGGCCATGACGTAGCGCGAGGGATCGGCGTCAGGCGTCTGGATGCTTGAACACCAATGTCGCATTGGTGCCGCCGAAGCCGAATGAGTTGGACAGCACCGCGCCAAGCTTCACATTGTCGCGGCGCGCCCGCATGATGGGCATGTCGGCGAAATCCGGATCGAGCTCTTCGATATTGGCGCTTTCGCAGATGAAGCCGTTCTGCATCATCAACAGGGAATAGATCGCCTCCTGCACGCCCGTCGCGCCGAGCGAATGGCCGGTCAAGGATTTGGTCGCGGCGATCGGCGGGCATTTGTCGCCGACGCCGAACACTTCGCGCAGCGCCTCGATCTCCTTGGCGTCGCCGACCGGGGTCGCCGTGGCGTGAGGGTTGATGTAGTCGATCGGGCATTTCACCGTCGCGAGCGCCTGCTGCATGCAGCGCACCGCGCCCTCGCCCGAGGGCGCCACCATGTCATGGCCGTCGGAGGTCGCCCCATAGCCGGCGACTTCGGCGTAGATCTTCGCGCCGCGCGCCTTGGCGTGTTCGAGTTCTTCGAGCACCAGCACGCCGGCGCCGCCGGCGATGACGAATCCGTCGCGATTCTTGTCGTAGGCGCGCGAGGCCGTCGCCGGACGATCATTATAGGAGGAGGACATGGCGCCCATCGCGTCGAAGAGGACCGACAGCTCCCACTCCAGCTCCTCGCAGCCGCCCGCGAACATCATGTCCTGCTTGCCATACTGAATCAGTTCGTAGGCGTTGCCGATGCAGTGATTGGAAGTAGCGCAGGCCGACGAGATCGAATAGTTGACGCCCTTGATCTTGAACCAGACCGCAAGCGTCGCCGAGGCGGTCGACGACATGCATTTGGGCACGGCGAAGGGACCGACGCGCTTGGGTCCCTTGGTGCGGGTGATGTCGGCGGACTCGACAAGCGTGTGGGTCGAGGGGCCGCCGGACCCCATGATGATTCCGGTGCGCGCGTTGGAGATTTCCGCTTCGGTCAGGCCGGCGTCGGCGATCGCCTGATCCATGGCGACGTGGTTCCACGCCGTGCCTGTCGCATGGAAGCGCATGGCGCGGCGGTCGACGAGCGTCGAGGGGTCGAGCGACGGCATTCCGTACACCTGCGAACGGAAGCCGAGTTCGGCGTATTTCTCCGCGCGGGCGATGCCAGACTTCGCCTCGCGCAGCGAAGCGATCACTTCCTGGGTGGTGTTGCCGATCGACGACACAATCCCCATGCCGGTGACGACGACTCGTCTCATTGGTCCAACTCCTTGGCGGCGCTTTCCCGCGCCTTGGTGTGCGCTTCAGGCGGCTGCCGGCGCCTCGGCCTTGGCGAGCCCAACCTTCAGATCCTTCGCCTCATAGATGCGCTCTCCGTCCGCCGCGACCCAGCCGTCGGCGATGCCGAGCACAAGCTTGCCCTTGAAGACGCGCTTAAAGTCGATGCCGTAGGTCACCTTTTTGACGGTCGGGCGAACCTGGCCGGAAAATTTCACCTCGCCGACGCCCAGCGCCATGCCGCGTCCCGGATTGTCGAGCCAGGCGAGATAGAAGCCGACCATCTGCCACAGCGCGTCGAGGCCAAGGCAGCCCGGCATTACGGGATTGCCCTTGAAATGGCAGTCGAAGAACCAAAGGCTCGGCTTGATGTCGAGTTCGGCGCGCATGTAGCCTTTGCCGTGCTCGCCGCCGTCTTCGAAGATCTCGGTGATCCGGTCGAACATCAGCATTGGCGGCAGCGGCAGCTGGGCATTGCCCGGGCCGAACAGCTTCTCCTCGCCGCATGCCAGTAAATCCTCGTAGCCGAATGAGGAGCGCCTTTCGCCCATCGTCCTTTGTTCCTCGCGTTAGAGCCTATAGGCCCGTCCTCCCAAGCGCCCCTGAAAGGCGCGCCCTTATCTTTATTAGCGCCGGCGGCGCCGCCGCTCTTAGCAGCTCTTGGCCGCTCCCGGGCGAAGCGATCCGTAACATAGCCTCGCCCGGGCCGGAAGCGCCGTCGCAAGCGGGTTCGCAACAGCCGGGCGGCGTTGAATTTCCCGCCATTCCCCCTATGATGCCAAGTAGAAAACCGCGAGAGTGGAAAACCGCGAGCCGCTGCAATGGACGCCGAGCCGAATTCGACCGTTCCGCCAGACTGTGCGCCGCGCAAGCGCGTCGCAGAGTTGCTGGCCGACGCCGGGCTGCGGCCGACCCGTCAGCGGCTGTCGCTCGGCGAGTTGCTGTTTGGGCAGAGCGGCGATCGTCATGTGACGGCGGAGCGGCTCTATGAAGAGGCGCTCGCCGCCAATCTCTCCGTGTCCCTCGCGACTGTGTACAACGCGCTCCACCAGTTCACCCAGGCAGGCCTGCTGCGGGAGATCGCCGTCGACGGCGCCCGGGTGTATTTCGACACCAATACCGCCGACCACCACCATTTTCTTCTCGAAGACGATGGAGAGCTTTACGACATCGCCGGCGCGAATGTCTCGGTCTCCGATCTTCCCCAGCCGCCCGACGGTTTGCGCGTCGCACGCGTAGATGTCGTGGTGCGTCTTCGCCGCGCCTAAGCCCGCCCTATATTCTGGAGACGACACATTTCGAAGCGGCTCGACGTCGCCGCCGGGCCGTCGAGACTTCTTCGAAAACCAGGGCGGGGCGAGAGCAATGTCGCAGCGGGCGACCCAACACGAATCCGAGATTACCTACGCGCAGTTCAAGGCGCTCGCCAATTCCATACCGAATCTCGCCTGGATGGCGCGACCGGATGGTTGGGTGTTTTGGTACAATGACCGGTGGTACGAATATACCGGCACGACTCCCGAGGAGATGGCGGGATGGGGTTGGCAATCGGTACATCATCCGGATGTGCTGCCCAACATGCTGGAGCGCTGGACGCATGCGATCCAGTACGGCGAATTTTTCCAAATGATCTTTCCGCTCAGAGGCGCCGACGGGCTCTACCGGCCATTTCTGACGCGCATCGAACCGCTGCGCGAGAACGGCGCCGTCGTCGGCTGGTTCGGCACGAACACCGACGTCACCGAACAGGAACGCGACCGCGAACGCCTGCAGCTTCTGATCCACGAGCTCAACCATCGCGTCAAGAATACGCTTGCGACGGTTCACTCGATCGCTTTGCATTCGTTGCGCGAGTTGAAGCAGAATTCGGTGGAGCTCTTTGAGAATCGTCTGCTGGCGCTCGCCGCCGTGCATGACGTGCTGACCCGCGAAAACTGGACGAAGGCGCAGGTCGACGAACTCGTGCGTACTGCGATCGCCCCGGCGGGCCAGGAGAATTTCGACGTTTTAGGACCGCCTGTCGACGTCTGCCCGCGCATCGCGGCGGCCCTGGCGATGACGCTGCATGAATTGTGCACGAACGCCGTCAGACACGGATCGCTCTCGGCGCCGAGCGGACGAGTCGCCGTCGAGTGGAGCATTGACGCCAAAGGACGCACGCCTAAGCTCCATCTCGTCTGGCGCGAATATGGCGGACAGCCGATCTCGCCCCCATCGGTCAAAGGATTTGGCATGCGCCTGATCGAGAAAACGCTGGCGTCCGAAGCGGGCGCGCGAATCGCGGTCGAATTCCCCTCCGAAGGATTTTGCTGCGAGATGGACATTCCTCTTGGCGTGGAAGTGCTCAAATGAACGCGCCTCGCGTCCTGATCGTCGAAGACGAGGCCGTGATCGCCATGGCGCTCGAAATGTTTCTCGAGGAGCTTGGCGCGCGAGTCGTCGCCACCGCGGGCAATGTGCAGGAGGCGCTGCAAAAGGCGACGAGCGAAGATTTCGATATCGCCTTTCTCGACGTCAACCTCAATGGCCAGAAGGCTCATGTTCTTCCCGGCGTTCTGGAGCGCCGGCATAAGCCCTTCGCCTTCGTGACCGGTTACGGCGAACAGGGCGTGCTCGAGGCGCATGCCGATGCGCCGGTCGTCGCCAAGCCCTTCAGTCGGGACGCCGTTTCGACGGCGTTGGAGAAACTCAAGAGCCGCCTGCCGGGCGGTCCATCCGGCTGACTATTCAAATTTCTCGCCCGGATAGACGCCCCAGAGATTTTCCTGCTCCATATAGCCGTCAAAGCCCTTGCCGGCGATGCGGCACCATTTGCCGTCGCAGCTGCGCAAATTGCCGATGACGCCGGGGCCGAGCTTGGCCGCGGGCGTCGAATGATCGGCGGCGACGAGTAGTTGCGGCTCCTTTTTCCACGGCGCAACTAAGGCGGTGCGCCGTCCAGAGAGCAGCGAGTGCAGCACCCAGCCTTCGGCGCCTTCGGAATCGCGGATCTTGCGCCAGGTTTCGAATTCGGCGGTGATCTCGACGGGGAGCGCAGCGCGTTCGAAGATCCACAGAGTCGGATGTTCCTTGCTCGGCCCCTCGCGAACATTGACCCGATCCGATTTGAGGCTGACGTAGCGGGGCAAGGGCAGGCCGCTCACCGGGCCCTTCTGCGGCTCCTGAGCGTCGGCGTGCGCTGCGCAAAAAAGCGCGCATAGGAGCGCGGCGAAAACCGCGCGGCGACGCTTTTGGAAAAATTCCTGAGCGTTTGAGAAGGCTGCCGAAATTGGCGCAGATTCTGTATTTATTCGCGACATGGTGGACTGATCGCTCGCTTGTCTTTGGCCCGTCATCTGCTAGGAAGTCGAATGCGTCCGCCGAGGAGGCGTATTGGTTTTGTCGCTGACCGTCGTTAAGACCCGGTTGAAGCCGGCGAAACTCGCCGGCGTCTTTTCATCCGCCGCGGCGACGCGGCGACGATCATAGCGCAATCGCAGAAACGCTGCTGCAACACAACATGAACGCGGAGGCACGACCAGGGATATGCCGAAAAAGAAGCCGCTCGTTGTCGTGTCGCGCCGGCTGCCCGAGGTCATCGAAACCCGCATGTGCGAGCTGTTCGACACGCGCCTCAATGAAAGCGACAAGCCGCTCACGCATGACGAACTCGTCGAGGCCATGCGCACGGCCGACGTGCTGGTGCCGACCATCACCGACCGTATCGATTCCCATCTGATCGCCCAGGCCGGCGAGCAAATGAAGCTGATCGCCAATTTTGGCAATGGCGTCGACAATATCGACGTCGCCTCGGCGCTCGATCGCTCCATCACCGTCACCAACACGCCCGGCGTTCTGACCGAAGACACGGCCGACATGACGATGGCGCTGATCCTTTCGGTGGCGCGTCGTCTCGTCGAAGGCGCGAGCGCCATTCCCGACGGCGCTTGGGCGGGCTGGTCGCCGACCTGGATGCTCGGCCACCGGATCACCGGCAAGAGGCTCGGCATCGTCGGCATGGGCCGGATCGGCCAAGCCTTGGCGCGGCGGGCGAAAAGTTTCGGACTTTCAATTCATTACCATAATCGTCGGCGGGTCTCGGCCGATCTCGAAGAGCAGTTGGAGGCGACCTATTGGGAGTCGCTCGATCAGATGCTGGCGCGAGTCGACGTCGTGTCGATCCACTGTCCGCATACGCCGGCGACCTATCATCTTCTCTCCGCCCGCAGACTGGCGCATCTGCGTTCCCACGCCATTCTGATCAATACAGCGCGCGGCGAAATCGTCGACGAGAACGCATTGGTGCGCATGCTTGAAGCGGATGAGATGGCCGGCGCCGGCCTCGACGTCTTCGAGCATGAACCCGCCGTCTCGCCCAAATTATTGAAACTCGCCAAGGCCGGGAAAGTCACACTGCTCCCGCATATGGGCTCGGCGACCATCGAAAGCCGCATCGATATGGGCGAGAAAGTGATCATCAACATCAAAACCTTCATGGACGGCCACCGGCCGCCTGACCGCGTCCTGCCGAGCATGCTATAAGGCGCTGCGCCGCGGGCCCGGGACCGACTGGCGCGGGTTGCCTTATGGGGAGGATGATTGACGCGATGAACAGGATTTTGCTCGCCTTAGCCGCCTCGCTCTGCGCTATTGCGCTCGCCGCCGCGCCAGCCGACGCCAAGAGCCGCGCAAAACCGCCTCAGGGCGCGGAGCAGAAGCAGCCGGAAGACGAAAACAAGGAGACGGGCGGCATTCCGCGCTATCAGCCGTTCCCGCACAACCAGAACTTCGTGCTCAAGGAGATCAACGGCAAAGCGCCGCCGGTGGAGATGTGGATCTCGATCGACTCAACCGGCCGCGCCAACGGTTTTTCGGGCTGCAAGAACTGGTCGGGCATCTTCATCATCGGCCCCAACCGGCTCGGACCGCGCACCATGCCGGCGGTCAACGAACGCAAATGTGAAGGCCCGCTCGCCGCCTTCGAGCGCGACTATTGGGCGGTCCTGCTCTCGGGCCCCTATTGGGACACGAAGGGCGACGACCTCTTCCTGAAGGGCGCGCAGGGCGGCGTGCTGCATTTCCAGCGCTCGCTCTAAAACTGGCGCGACGGCGGCCCAACGTTCGCGCGTTGAGTGAGATTTCCCGAATCGGCTCTCAAGATTTGGACCGCGACGCTGGCGTCCCGACAGGCCTTCGGCCTGTCGGGAATGAGCGACGATGCGCCGACGATTATTTCACCGGCGACGCGAGCAGCGGACAGGGCGCCTCGTGCAGCACACGCTGCGTCGTCGAGCCGCGCAGCGCCTCCAGCAGGCCCTTTCGGCCACGCGTCGGCATGGCGATCATGTCGGCCTTGATCTCCTGCGCATAGGCGAGAATGGTTTCGACGACGGGGCCGCGGCGCAACTCGATATGCGGCAGCAGCCCTTCAAAAAGCGGCAGATCTTCGCCGACATGCAGCATCATGACGTCGGCGGCCGGGTTGAGGCAATGCGCGACTGCGGTGACGTGGCGGAAGGCGTCGAGCGGCGAGACCGTCGCCTCGACCGGCATCAGCACCGTATTGAGCGAGACGGCGCCCGTCTCCCGGTCGACGAAACCTTTCTGGTCCTCGCGCAGGAACAGCGCCGGCACATGCGTCTCGCGCGCCGTTTCCTCGGCGACCGAGCTGGCGAGCAGACGCTCCAGAGCGGTGCGCGGCCGGGTCATCATCACAAGAAGATCGCACAGATGCCGCTCGACATAGGCGGTGACGCCGGCGACGGGCGATTCCGATTCGACCGACGCCTTGACGATTTTGACGCCGAGCTGTTCGGCCGCCTCGGCGCGCGTCGCGGTCGGCGAGATCATCTTCCAGCGCGCCAGCATTTCGCGCACCTGCGGAAAGCGATCCCAATCGTCCTCCTCGGTCTCGGGCGCTTCGATATGCAGAATGTGCAACATGCTCTTGCAGGCCACGGCGATCCGCAGCGCATGCGCGAAGGCGTCCTGGCTCGCGAAGGAGAGATCGGTGGGATGAACGATTGATTTGGGCGTGTCGCCATTCATCTGCGTTTGCTCCTCTATCCCCTCGCAAAATTATACGCGCCGGCGCGCGTGGCAATGATCTGCTTCGCCGCAGGTTAAATTTGTTCCTTCAGCGCCTTTTGGACCTCTTCGACCAATTCGGCTTCCGGCACCGCGAATTGGGCGGGACGAAGCGCCTTCCATTGCTCGTTGGTGGCGATATTGGCGGCGGCCTTCGCGCCGGCGACGAGATCCTTGATGGTCACCTCGCCGCGCGCTTTTTCGTCGGAGCCCTGGATGATCGCAAGCGGGCTGTTGCGCCGGTCGGCGTATTTCATCTGCGCCTTCATGCCCGCGCCGCCCAGATAGATTTCGGCGGCGATCCCGGCGTTGCGGAGCTGCGCGGCCATTCGCTGATAGTCGGCGAGCCTCTCGCGATCGAGGACCAGCACCACCACGGGGCCGACATGCGGACGCGCCGAGACGATCGGGCTGCCGATGAGCTTTAGGGCCGCGAAGAGCCTCGAGACGCCGATCGAGAAGCCGGTCGCCGGCGTATTTTCCGATCTGAAACGCCCGACGAGCCCGTCGTAACGGCCCCCGCCCCCGACGGAGCCGAAGCGCACGGGATTTCCCTTCTCGTCGCGGGTCTCGAAGGTCAGATCAGCCTCGAAAACGGGGCCGGTGTAATATTCGAGGCCGCGCACGACGGAAGGATCGACGCGGATGCGATCCGGCCCAAAGCCCGCGTCGCGCGCAAGATCCTCGATTTCCAGCAGCTCCTCCGCGCCCTGGGCGCCGACCTCGCTCTTGCCGAGCAGGCCGAAGAGATCGAAGGCCGGCGCGCCGTCCCGATATTGTCCCCCGAGGCTGAAGGACAGGATCGTGTCGATCACCGGCAGAGGGAGCCCCGCGCCCTTGGTGAAATCCCCGCTTTCGTCCTTGCGGCCCTCGCCCAGCAACTGCCGAACGCCGTCGGGGCCCAGCCGGTCGAGCTTATCGATGGCGCGCAGCACGACGAGGCGGCGGCCCGCGTTCTCCTCGCCGGCAAGGCCGATCGACTGCATCACGCCGTCGAGCACCTTGCGGCTGTTGATTTTGATGACGTAGTCGCCGCGCGCGATCCCCAGCCGCTCCATAGCGTCCGCCGCCATCATGCAGATCTCGGCGTCGGCGACCGGCGAGGCGGAGCCGACCGTATCGGCGTCGAACTGCATGAACTGCCGAAACCGCCCCGGCCCCGGCTTCTCGTTCCGGTAGACGTGGCCAACGCGATAGGACCGATAGGGCTTTGGCAGCCGGTCGAAGTTCTGCGCGACGAAACGCGCCAGCGGCGCGGTCAGGTCGTAGCGCAGCGACAGCCACTGCTCGTCGTCGTCCTGAAAGGAGAAGACGCCCTCATTGGGCCGATCCTGGTCGGGCAGGAACTTGCCGAGCGCGTCCGTGTATTCGATCGCCGGCGTCTCGAGCGCCTCGAATCCGTAAAGCTCGTAGACCTCGCGGATGACGTCGAGCATCCGGGCGGTGGCGACGAGTTCGCCGGCCTCGCGGTCAGCGAGCCCGCGCGGCGTTCGCGCTTCAACTTTGGTTTTGGTTTCTTCTTTGGACATAAGCCTGATTGGCCGCGGGATCGGTGGCCCGCGCCTCTAGCGAGAGTTCGGCCGCTCTCTGCGACTCGCTCTTAGGTAAAACGTGCCGCCTTCCTAGCATTTTCCCACCGGGAAGGAAGGGCCGCGCCTTCCGGCCAGAACCGCAAATGCGCCGCGCAGCGGCGGCAATCCGAACTGCCGAAGCCGGCGATGGGGATTGGCAGATCGGTGAGCGCGGCGTTGAGGGCGCATTCGTCGCCCTGTTCCTCGACAAAGGCGCCGAGCAGGCTCGCAGCTGCGGTGAGCTGGTCGATATGCCAGTGCGCCCGCTTATGCGGCCGCATGTGTCGCGCCAATCGCGCCCGCAATCCGCCGGAGCCGCGCGCCGAGCCGCAATAAAGATAATCGCCGGCGGGAAGGGTCGCCGAGTTTTTCCCGATACGAACGTCGAGTGGCGCGCCCAGACGCAAGGCCAGCGCATAGGCCCCAGGCGTCGCTGGGGCTTTTATCCCGGCTGCTATGAAGCGGATCATGGCTCAGTCCGTCCGACGATGCCGCACCCTCAGGAGGTTCGCGATCCCAAGATACAAGCGCCCGAGCTCGTTTATGAGTTTCACAGCCGCACGCACAACTGCGGTAGCGGCGACGATTATCGCCGCGAATCGCAACAGAGTTTCTGAATCGATCATGGAAGCCTGCAATCAGCAAAAAACTGTTTGAAGGCATTTCTTTTGGGGAGCTTTTTAATTCTGGCGTTCGCGCAAGCTAAGTCAACATTGAGCCTGCGCTCTTAGTTTGTTCTCTCGGGAACCGCCTATTTCGAATCAGCTCTATAACTCGGGTACTATCTGTTTTTGGGGTTCTTTTGCCGTTCGCCGCACGTACTCCGACAATTTGGAAAAAACGCTGAAACGGCTGTCAAGCGCCCTGGCTTCGGGGGAGCGACACTTCTTGTTCATAGAATCTTGATTGGCAACCGTTTACTATGATCACGTTCCACTAGCCACAAAAAATCTTTTTCGTTGCAAATACAGCAACAGAATGCGGCGGAAACTCGCGCCGCCGTGCATGCCGCCTAGTTGGCGCAACGTCCCAGGGCGGTTATCCCGTGATGTCACGGCCGGTAGTCGCCGGCACACCGGCAATCAAGCCGATTTAGACTTAGGCGATCATCACTCGCGCCGCGGCCTTTTCGTCGCCCAACAGCTCCAGCGCCTTGCCGACGATCGCCTTGCTGTCGAGCATCGCCTTGGCGATCATCAACTCATGCTTGTCATGGTCGATATAGGCGTCTGGCAGAGTCATGCTGCGGAATTTGAACGCGCCGCGCACGCCGTCCAGCATCCCATCTTCGGAGAGCGCCTGAAAGACCTGGGAGCCAAAACCGCCGATGGATCCCTCTTCGACGACGATAAGCGCCTCGTGGTTGGCGGCGAGCCGGCGCAGCAGGTCACGGTCGATGGGCTTGGCGAAGCGGGCGTCCGCGACGGTGGTCGAGACGCCGTAATTTTCCAGCTCCGCCGCCGCCTTCAGCGAGTCCGCGAGCCGCGTGCCGAGCGAGAGGATCGCGACCTTCGAACCCTCGCGCAGGATACGGCCCTTGCCGATCTCGAGAATGTCGCCACGTTCCGGCAGGTCGACGCCGAGCCCCTCGCCGCGCGGATAGCGGAAGGCGCTCGGGCCGTCATCATAGGCCGCCGCCGTCGCCACCATATGCATCAACTCGCCCTCGTCGGAGGGCGCCATGAGAACGAAACCCGGCAGGCAGCCGAGATAGGCGAGATCGAAAGCGCCGGCATGCGTCGGACCGTCGGCGCCGACGAGGCCGGCGCGGTCGATGGCGAAGCGCACCGGCAGGTTCTGGATCGCCACGTCGTGAACGACCTGATCGTAGCCGCGCTGCAGGAAGGTCGAGTAGAGCGCGCAGAAGGGCTTATAGCCCTCGCAGGCGAGGCCGGCCGCGAAAGTGACGGCGTGCTGCTCGGCGATGGCCACGTCGAAGGTGCGATGCGGGAACGCCTTGCCGAAAATATCGAGGCCGGTGCCCGATGGCATCGCCGCCGTGATGGCGACGATCTTGTCGTCATGTTCGGCTTCGGCGACCAGCGCCTTGGCGAAAATATTCGTATAGGTCGGCGCATTGGCCTTAGGCTTGATCTGGATGCCGGTCGCGACGTCGAATTTATTGACGGCGTGGCATTTGTCGGCCGATTCCTCCGCCGGCCCAAATCCCTTGCCCTTCTGCGTGACGACGTGAACCAGGACAGGCCCGTCGTCCTTGTCGCGGACGTTCTTGAGCACGGGCAGCAAATGGTCGAGGTTGTGGCCGTCGATCGGCCCGACATAATAGAAGCCGAGCTCCTCGAACATCGTGCCGCCGGTGATGAAGCTGCGCGAGAACTCCTCGGCCTTGCGGGCTTTGTCGTAGATGAAACGCGGCAAATGGCTGGCGAGCTGTTTGGCGGCCTCGCGGATCGAGCGGTAGGCGCCGCCCGAAACCAGGCGGGCGAGATAGGCGGACATGGCGCCCGTGGGCGGGGCGATCGACATGTCATTGTCATTCAGAATGACGATCAGGCGAGAGTGCAGCGCCCCGGCGTTGTTCAGCGCCTCATAGGCCATGCCGGCCGACATCGAGCTGTCGCCGATCACCGCCACGACGTGATTGTCGCCATCGGCGAGATCGCGCGCGACGGCCATGCCGAGGCCGGCCGAAATGGAGGTCGACGAATGGCCGGCGCCGAAGGCGTCATATTCGCTTTCGGCGCGCTTGGTGAAGCCGGACAGGCCGCCGCCCATGCGCAGCGTGCGGATGCGGTCGCGCCTACCGGTTAGGATCTTGTGGGGATAGGTCTGGTGGCCGACGTCCCAGATCACCTTGTCCCGCGGCGTGTCGAAAACATAATGCAGGGCGACCGTCAGCTCGACGACGCCCAGGCCCGCGCCAAGATGGCCGCCGGTCACGGACACGGCGTCGATCGTCTCGCGCCGCAAATCCTCCGCGACCTGCTTGAGCTCGTTGGGACGGAGCTTGCGCAGATCTTCGGGGGAGGCGATGCGATCGAGAAGGGGGGTTTTGGATGTCGTCAATGTCTCTACTCTGCTCGTCAACAACAAGCGCCAGAAATCCGAGCATTACCCGTTAATAAGAAGCCCGGCAAACGCGCCGCAGCCTCCATGTCGATTCAGTTCGAGAGTGTTGCCGAGATGCAACGCCGGACGCCGCGGAACCCGGCAGACTTAGTAAGGGGAGTAGCTCTCCATGCCGAAGCCGAAGGACGGCTCCTCGTAAACAGGGCGCGGTCGCCGCGTCATGCGTGGGCGCTCGGCCTCCTGGCGCTCCGCCTCCTGGCGACCGGCCGCGCGGCGGGCGCCGCCGGTGATTTCGATCGTCGCCCCGTGCTTTTCCACCCAATCGAAGAGTTGCCGCGCGTTCGGAACCGCAAGCCGCACGCAGCCGTGGGAGAGCGGACGGCCCAAACCGCGCTCATAGCTCCCGTGAATGGCGAGGCCGCGGGGCGAAAAGAAGATGGCGTAGGGCATCGGCGCCTGATCATATTCGTCGGAATGATGATCGGCCTCCATGCGCATGACGCTGTAGGTTCCGATCGGCGTTTCATATCCTCGGCGGCCGCTGGAGATTTTCCAGTTGACGGTCTCGCCCTGCGGCGTGACCGCCTCGAGCCTTTGCGCCGCAAGGTCGATGCGGACGCGCACCGCGGCGCCGGCAGGGGCCGCCGTGAACAAAACAGCCGCGGCAAGAGCTGCGAATAAACGCGGAACGCTGACCATGCTTGACCTAAACACGCAGACGCCAAATCGTAAAGGCGCGCCGATGGAAGGCGCGGCTTTTGGCGCTTTTCGGTTAATTGGGCTCCTTCGAGCGCCGCGTCCAGCGCAGATGAGGTGTGGTCACGGCGACGGCAATCATTAGCTCCGCGCCGCGTTCCATTTTGGAACAGCAGAGCTCGGACTCGCGCGCGCGACGCGCCTCAGCGGGTCAAAGTGCGTGCGCGGGACGCCGGACTTTCCCTAGCCCGCAAAGAAGCCGATCTTCGTCACGCCCGCGCCCTCGCCTTTTTTTGCTGCATCGCTATAGTGCGCGGGCTCTCCCCTGGGACGAATCGCCGTGACGCCTCCAATGCCGCTCCTCACCCGCCGCCCCTTGGCGGTTCTTGCGCTGGCGCTCGTCGCCGCGAGCCTCGGCGCTTGCGGCCGGCGCGGACCTGTGGAGCTGCCGCCCGAAACTCAGGCGCGCGGGGCGATCCTGCGGGCGGAGGCGGAAGCGAGAGCGGCGCGCGGGGCGCCCCGGCCGGAGGCCGGCGCTCCTGAAACCTCTCTCCCGCCGCCGCCTATTCCGGGCACCATCGGCAATCGACCGCCGGAGCAATATCCCTTCCCGCTCGACCCGCTGCTGTAAGCCGATGCATCTTTTCGACTATCGGAACGGCGCGCTCCACGCCGAGGAGGTCGCCGTGGCGACGCTCGCCGATGAGGTGGGCACGCCCTTTTATTGCTATTCGGCGGCGACGATCCGACGCCACTATCAGGTTTTTTCGCAGGCCTTCGCCGGTCTTGACGCGCTTGTCTGCTACGCCGTGAAGGCCAACTCCAATCAGGCCGTGCTGCGTCTCCTCGCGCGCGAGGGCGCAGGAATGGATGTGGTCTCCGGCGGAGAGCTGGCGCGGGCGCTCGCCGCCGGCGTCGCGCCTGAAAAAATCACCTTTTCCGGCGTCGGCAAGACGGGTGAAGAGATCGCGGCGGCGCTTGGCGCCGGAATCTTCTGTTTCAACGTCGAGTCCGAGCCCGAGCTCGAAGCCCTGTCGCAAGCGGCGATCGCTCTCGGGCGTGCGGCGCGCGTGTCGCTCCGCGTCAATCCGGACGTCGACGCCCGCACCCATAAGAAGATCTCCACCGGCCTCGCCGAAAACAAATTCGGCGTGCCGCTGTCGCGCGCGCGGGAGGTCTATGCCTTCGCCGCCAAGCTCAAGGGAATCGAAATCGCCGGCGCCGACATGCATATCGGCTCCCAGCTCACCGACCTCGCGCCCTTCGACGAGGCCTTTTCGCTGCTCGCCGAACTCGTGCGCGACCTGCGCGCCGACGGGCACGATATCTCGCATGTCGATCTCGGCGGCGGACTGGGGATTCCCTATCACGACGGCGACGATCCGCAGTCCTACCATCCCGACAAATACGCCGAGATCGTGCGCCGGCATTTCGGCGGGCTCGGCTGCAGGCTGGTGCTGGAGCCGGGACGGCTCATCGTCGGCAACGCCGGCATACTCGTGACGCGCGTCATCTATGTGAAGCATGGCGACGCCAAGACCTTCGTGATCGTCGACGCCGGCATGAACGATCTTATCCGTCCGACGCTCTACGACGCCTGGCACGACATCATCCCGGTGCGCCAGAGCGCCGATCGGCCAAAGATCGTCGCCGACGTCGTCGGACCTGTCTGCGAGACGGGCGACTATCTTGCGCATGGTCGCGAGATCGTCGAGCCGCGCGCCGGCGAATTGCTCTGCGTGCTGACCGCCGGCGCCTATGGCGCCGTGCAGTCAGGCGCCTACAATACAAGGCCTCTTGTCCCGGAAGTCTTGGTTGACGGCGATCGCTTCGCGGTGATCCGTCCCCGCCCAAGCGTCGCCGCGCTCATTGCGCAGGATCATGTGCCGGCGTGGCTCTCGTAGCGCGCTGAACGCGCCTGGAGCAGGTTTCGAAAAAGTTGACAGACTTTTTCGATGAGAACCTGCTCCAATTTTGATTTTGAGCGATTCCTTATCGATCACATGATCCATGTGATCGGGAAGCGCTCTAGTGTTTGCGATCGTAAAAGCTTACGAAATCATTCGTCGAGAGCGTCGCGACAATATTCGAATCGTCGTCGAGAATTTCATAGAGCGGGCCTTCACGATCATAGATGGTGAACAACACGACGACGTCCTGATCGCCGCCGCCTTCTCGATGAGGCTCGTCCGCGGCAGGGCTCACGGTGTAACTGCCCGCCGGCCTGACGTCTTTAAGTTCGCCGTTCGCGTGATAGAGCCGATGTTCTCCCTGAATGACGAATGTCTTGTTGAGCGCGCAGTGTCGGTGAAGCACGATCCGCTGATTGGCCGAAAGCTTGAACAGCACATGGAGGACGTTTCGATCGTCGATATCGAGGACCGAAAAAAGCAGATGATCGATTCCATCGAGGCGCTTCCATGCGATATTGCCGTCGTTGAAGGTAAACTGCGACATGATGCGCTCTCTCTCATCGGTGAAGGCGCGCCAATATGACAGGCGCCGCAGCGGCCCGAGAAGGACGCTGGCCTGAAGGGGCTTGGGCAATTTTCCTGACGTCATCCCCCGGACACTGCGGCGGCGCACGAAAGCTCCGCTCAGGACAATGACCAAGCCCTTGTATGGAATTCCGAATCGGGGCAGCCTTGAGCGCGGGCCAGCCGCAAATCTTGAAAAACGCGCCGAATCACTTTCGCTTTCCAGTCCGCAGGGAGAAACGCCGATGTTGTTTGCGATCTATTATGAGATGACGCCCGAACGTCGCGACGAGGTTCTCAAGCGCTTTCAGAAATTCGGCGACGCCGCCCCGAAGGGTATGAAAGTCGTCGGAAACTGGCTTTCCGTCACGCTGCTCGAGGGCTGGAGCATCGTCGAAGCCAATGACATCGCCGATCTCGGCAAGCTCTTCCAATCCTGGACAGACCTCAACGTCAATCACATCACGCCGGTCTTCGACGAAGACGCCGCGCACAGATTCCTCTCAGCCAAGAAGTAACAGACACGCTGCGGAGGGCACCCGCTCGCCGAGGGCTACGCCTGGAAGGCCGCGACGCAGGGCGTCGAGCGGCCGCCTCTCAATAGGCCAGTTCTCCATGAGCGCGGCGATAGTCGCGATACCATTCGACGAGCGCCGCGACGCCGTCGTCGATCGACGTCTGCGGCCGATAGCCCGTGAGGCGCTCTAAGAGATCGGCGCTCGCGAAAGTGCGCGGCACGTCGCCCGGCTGCATGTCGAGATAGTTGCGCTTCGCCTTTTTTCCGAGAGCCCGTTCGATCGTCTCAATAAAATCAAGAAGCCTCACCGGCGCGCCCCGCCCAATGTTCACGACGCGATACGGCGCCACGGGCGACACGCTGTCGTCGCCGCAATCGCGCTCGGGAACGCAATCGATCAGCCGCACGACGCCTTCGACGAGGTCTGCGACATAGGTGAAGTCGCGCGACATGTCGCCATGATTATAGATGTCGATGACACGATCGTTCTCGATCGCGTCGACGAATTTTAACGGGGCCATGTCCGGTCGGCCCCACGGACCGTATACGGTGAAGAAGCGAAACATCGTCGTCGGGATCGACCACAGATGCGCATAGGAATGCGCCATGGCTTCGCCGGCTTTCTTCGTCGCGGCGTAAACGGTCAAAGGGAAATCCGCACGGTCGCTCTCATAGAAGGGCACGCTGGGGCTTGCGCCATAGACCGAGCTCGTCGAGGCGACCAGGAAATGGCGCGGCTTCAGCAGTCGCGCGATCTCCATGACGTTGAAGGCGCCGACGAGATTGGCGTCGACATAGGCGCGGGGATTTTGCAGCGAGTAGCGCACCCCCGCCTGCGCGGCGAGATGAATGATGACGTCCGGCGCGGCCTGTTCGGCGGCGCGGGTCAGCGCTTCCATGTCCTCCAGCATGGCGATCGTGTCGCGATAGCCGTTGGTGCGCAGCAGAATGGCGCGCCGCGCCTCCTTGAGACGAGGATCGTAATAGGGCGTCATGCCGTCGTAGCCGTCCACCAGATGCCCGGCCTCTAACAGGCGCTTCGCCAAGTGAAAGCCGATGAAGCCCGCCGTGCCGGTCACGAAGACGCGCATGAGCCGCCATATTCCCGCGTGATGAAAGCTTCGCCGTCATGGGCGAAGGCGACGCGGCTGTCAACGCAGCCGCGAGCGGCCTTCGCTTCCAGTCCCGCAAGCTATATGTTTTGCACTTGAACAGGAGAAATCGTCATGGTCGCCGCCTCAGGAGCCGACGCGCGAAAGACGATCCACCCGCTGTTTGTCCGGGTGACGCATTGGGTGAACGCTTTCGCGATCTTCGTCATGGTGCTGAGCGGCTGGCGCATCTACAACGCCTCGCCGCTGTTTGGCTTCGAATTTCCGACGGGTTTCACGCTCGGCGGCTGGCTCGCCGGCGCGCTCGCCTGGCATTTCGCGGCGATGTGGCTTTTGGCGCTTAATGGCGTGGCCTATATCGCTTACGGCCTTATTTCAGGTCATTTCCGGACCAGCTTTCTGCCGATTTCGTTGCAAGGCGCGTTCAATGACGTCCTTTTGGCGAGTCGAGGCCGGCTCGATCATGCGCCCGGCCGTTACAATGCGGTTCAGCGCCTGCTCTATATCGGCGTCATTCTTGCCGTGATCGTCGCCATTCTTTCGGGCCTCGCCATCTGGAAGCCTGTGCAGCTTCAAACGCTGACGGCGGCGATAGGCGGCTATGAGGCGGCGCGCCGCGTGCACTTCTTCGCCATGGCCGCGATCGTCGCTTTCCTCGTCGTTCACATCGGACTCGCCGTGAGCGTCAAAGGCGTTCTGGCGCCGATGTTCACCGGCCGCGCCGAGGCGCCGCGATGAAGCCGCCCCCCCGCAGCGAGCGTCTTTCCGCCTTTCGGCCGCAGATCGCGCGGCTCGAGCGCCGGCTCCTTCTCAAGCAAGGCCTGTCGCTTGGCGCGCTGTCGCTCCTCTCTGGCTGCACCTTGAAGGACGACGACGCCGTCGATCGGCTGCTGATCGCGATGTCGCGCTTCAACGACCGCGTTCAGGCGGCGCTTTTCGATCCCGCGAAGCTCGCGCCGACCTATTCGGACGCGGAGGTCACGACGCCTTTCCCCTTCAATGCCTATTACGAGGAAAAGGACGTTCCGTTCGTTGACGGCCAGAGCTATCGACTGCAGCTCTCGGGCCTCATCGCCGACAGGCGCCCCTGGAGCTTAAGCGACTTGCGCGCGCTGCCGCAGTCGAGCCAGATCACCCGCCTCGTCTGCGTCGAGGGCTGGAGCGCGATCGGCAAATGGCGCGGCGTCGCCTTTCGGCATTTTCTCGAACGGATCGGCGCCGACCTCACGGCGCGTTACGTCGGTTTCAAATGCGTCGACAAATATTATTCGAGCATCGACATGCCGGGCGCGCTGCATCCGCAAACGCTGCTGGCGCTTGACTTCACCGACGCCAAATACGGCTACCCGCTGCGCCTACGGCTTCCGACCAAACTCGGATTTAAGAATCCGAAATTCATCGGCGAGATCTTCGTGACGAACGACGATCCTGGGGGCTACTGGGAGGACAAGGGCTACAATTGGTTCAGCGGCTCTTGACCTGCGCCCAGGCCCGCATACCTAAGCTCGACGCTTTCTCGCCACTTTTTTGACGCTCTATAGTCGCGGCGGCAGCTGAGTCGGCGCCCTGACAGCGAGGACACATGACCAATCGTCGACCCTGTGTTAACGGCATTCTCGCGGCGGTCCTGTCCGCCAGCGTTATCCCCCTTCACGGCGCGCTCGCGCAGGAGAAAACTCCGACCGCACAGCGGCCGGCCGTCGGACTTCCCGCCTCTTTGCCGGTCAAGAACGAAGTCTCTGTGGGAGAGGCGGTCAAACCGGAGGAAACGGAAGCAGCCGACGGCGAATGACGCCGCAATTTTTTTAAGACTTCATTAACCAATTCGTCAAACTGCTGCTAACTATGCGAATTCCGTCATGAAATCACCGCAGCGTAGGCGTGGCGGCGACCCAACTTCATCACCGTTGACCGGCCTGATGCCTGCGGGGCGGGCCGGTTGATTCGGCGGGGGCTCTCACTCTGAGGGGACCAACCAGTGATGAACCAGCGACCCTGCGTGAACGGCATATTGGCTGCCGTGCTATCGGCGAGCTTCCTTCCCATTCAAGGCGCGCTTGCCAAGGAAGACAGATCCGCGCACGCGCCCGGCGCCGCGAAACATGCAGCAAAGAAGCCGGCGAAGCCGCCGGCGCCGAAGCAGGACGCGAGCCAACCGACGCCGGACGACCAGGGAGGCGCGGGCGATAAGCCGTAGCGGGCGTCCTCGCGCAAATCGCTAATAATCGACAGCAACAAGGTAAAGACCGTGCGGCGGCGCGACCTGTCCGCAGCGCGCACGGTCTTTCGCCAAGAGCGCCAGCGCCAGATCCTCGACGCGCCACTTGCCGCTGCCGACATGCTCCAGCGAGCCGGCCATCGAGCGCACCTGATTGTGCAGAAAGGAGCGCGCCGAAGCGACGATCTCGATTCGCTCGCCATCGCGGCGCACGTCGAGACGCTCCAGCGTGCGCATCGGCGAATTCGCCTGGCATTCCGAAGCGCGAAAGGTCGTGAAGTCGTGACGGCCGACGAGCGACTGCGCCGCTTCATGCATGGCTTGCGCGTCGAGCGGCCGCTTGACGTGCCAGGCGCGGCCGAGGTTCAGCGCCAAAGGCGCGCGGCGATTGTCGATGACATAAAGATAATGGCGGCGGATCGCGGAAAAGCGCGCTTCGAAATCCTCGCCAACCGCGCGCGCGGCGAGCACCGCGATCGGATCCGGCTTCAGATGCGCATTGATCGCGTCGCGCAGCCGATCGACGCGCCAGTCGCGCGCAAGATCGACATGCGCCATCTGCCCCAGCGCATGCACGCCGGCGTCGGTGCGGCCCGCGCCATGAACGACGGCGCGCGCGCCGCCATTGAGTGCGGCCACGGCCTCTTCGAGGCGCTGCTGCACGGAGACGCCATTCGCCTGCCGCTGCCAGCCGACGAAAGGCCCGCCGTCATATTCGATCGTCAATGCGAAGCGGGGCACGGCGAGATGTCGGAGCCTGTTTTGAATTTGGGGTTTTTCATGAACGGAACACGAAGTCACTTCACCCGTGCGGCTCTAGCAAACGCGAAACGCACGCGACATATTGCGCAGCGCTCTCGATCGCTTGACCGGCCTCAGATAGGCTGACGCCCACGTCGTCGCCAATTGCATAGTCAGCCATGGCCTTGAGATTGTATGCGCGCGCCAAAAAAGCGGCGAAGCTCTCTCGATGCGCGGGTCGTCCTTGGCGAGGCGCGCGAATTCGCTGCGAACGCCATTATGACTTTTCGCGGCCTTGCCCGTGCGTTCGAAAATGAATGCCTGCGCAGCGTGATAGGCGGCATGATAAGCAGCTCGACCTGCCGCCTCGGCAAGATCGTTAGCGAGGACGATCCGGGCCTCCTTCAAGGCCTGTTGCGCTTTGGCGAGATATGCAAAAGTTTCGGGCTGCGTCACAGATCGACGCCATCGCGCCGAAGCTCCTGCATGAGCGGCGTGCGAGCGCCATAGGCTCCGGCGGAAAAGGGCAGCGCGTTGATGACTGCGCCGGTGTCATAAAGAATGTCGGTCTCGATCTCGGCGAGGCGCCCGCTTTCTTGCCAGAAGCTCTCCTGCTCTCTCAGAAAAACCGCGACGTCGTAGTCAGAATCAGGCCGCGCGTCGCCGCGCGCCCGCGAGCCGAACAGAACGGCGCGCTCCAACCGCTCGCCATAGGTCCGGGCGAGCGCGGCGCGGAATCGTGCGAGAATGGGATCGGCAGGCGCCGGCTTCGTCATGCGTGAAGCCTGCCATAACCACACTGAATTTCACACCGGATTTCAGCAGCAGTCGATCGATGAGCATGCAGGCCCACTATGGAACTTCCCCTGCGCCCTGAGCGCGAGCGACCAGCACAGAGCCAAGCCCGAGTTTTCTTCCGCGCAAAAACTCCTCAATGCCCATTTCGCCCTTGCCGGCGCGTTGCACGCGCAGCAGCCGCAGCGCGCCCGCGCCGCAGGCGATGAGCCCGGCGTCGTCGAGCGCGGCGCCTGGCGCTCCCGCGCCCTCCTCGACCCGCGCGCGCAAAACCTTCACGCGCTCGAAGCCATGGCCGAGATCGGCTTCGAAAAAAGCGCCCGGAAAGGGGGAGAGGCCGCGCACGAGATCATGGAGGTCTTGCGCCGATCGGCGCCAATCGAGCCGCGCTTCAGCCTTCTCGATCTTTCGCGCATAGCAGGCGCCGTCCTCGGCCTGCGGCGTAAAGCGCAGTTCGCCTTTCGCCAGCAGATCGAGGGCCTGCGCCATCAGCGGCGCGCCGAGCTCGGCGAGACGGTCGTGCAACTCGCCCGCCGTCATCTCGGCGCCGATCGGCGTTTTCGCCGTCAAGGCGACGGGACCAGTGTCGAGACCGGCCTCCATCTTCATCACCATGACGCCGCTCTCGGCGTCGCCCGCCATGATCGCGCGCTGAATCGGCGCCGCGCCGCGCCAACGCGGCAGCAGCGATCCATGCAGGTTGAGGCAGCCATATCGCGGCGCGTCGAGGATCGGCTGAGGCAGTAGCAGCCCATAGGCGGCGACGACGGCGACATCGGCGTCAAGCGCGGCGAAGTCCGCCTGCGCGTCGGCGCTTTTCAGGCTTTTGGGCGCGCGAACGGGAAAGCCGAGGCTCGCCGCCAAGAGGTGGACGGCGGACTGTTTCTCCGCCATGCCGCGTCCAGCGGGTCGCGGCGGCTGCGTGTAGACCGCCGCGATCTCATGGCCGCGAGAAATGATTTCCTTGAGCAGGCGGGCTGCGAAGTCCGGCGTGCCCATGAAGACGACGCGCATTTTGTCGCGCAATCGTCAGGCTCCGGCTTGTTCCGACTGACGCTCCGTGGCGGCGCGATGCTGGGCGGCTATCTCGTCGTGGCGCGCCGCCTTGTTGAACTTCTTGACGACGCGCTCGCGCTTTAAGCGCGACAGATGGTCGATGAAGAGCCCGCCTTCGAGATGATCCAGCTCATGCTGCACCACGGTCGCGAGCAGCCCTTCGGCGTCGAATTCCTGGATCGCGCCGTCCCGGTTGAGATGACGCAGGCGCACCCGCGCCGGCCGCTTCACGTCCTCGAAATAGTCGGGCACGGACAGGCAGCCTTCCTGATAGAAGCTTAATTCCTCCGACGCCCAGATGATTTCCGGGTTGATGAGGAAGAGCGGCGAACGCGTCTCCTCGGTCTTGCCAGTGTCGACGACGACGATGCGCTTGGCCACTGCGACCTGGATCGCCGCGAGGCCGACGCCGGGCGCCTCGTACATCGTCTCCAGCATGTCGTCGAGCAGACGCCGCACCTCCGCGTCGACACGGTCGACAGGTTCGGAAATCTTTCGCAGCAGCGGATCCGGAAGAGTGATGATCGGCAGAATGGCCATTGTGTTTCGCCGTGGCACTTTTGCGTTTCCATGAGATAGGCGCGACCGGCGCGTCCGTCAAATCGAAAGGGAGCGGCGCGTCTTTGCCTCGGCGGCAAAGGCGGCTAACATGCAAGGGCAAAAAATGATCGCCGCCGCGCGGAGCGGCGCGCCACGCTGGAGAGCGCGCGCCATGTCTTTGCTGATTTTTCTGGGCCTCGTCGCCGCCGTCGCCTTCTGGCTGGTCAGCGTTTACAACGGCCTCGTGTCGTTGCGCCAGCGCAGCAAGCAGGCCTTTTCCGACGTTAATGTGCAGCTCAAGCAGCGCCACGATCTCGTGCCCAATCTGGTCGAGACGGTGAAGGGCTACGCCACCCATGAGAAAAGCACGCTGGATGACGTGGTCAAGGCGCGCAACGCCGCGGTGACCGCGCAGGGCCCGGCGCAGATAGGGGCGGCCGAGGGCGTGCTGACCGGCGCGCTCTCGCGGCTGATCGCGCTGTCGGAAGCCTATCCGGATCTGAAGGCGAACCAGAATTTCCAGCAGCTGCAGAGCGAGCTGTCGGACATCGAAAACAAGATTTCCGCGGCGCGGCGCTTCCTGAACAATACCGTCGCCGAATACAACGCCACGCGGGAGGGCTTTCCCGGTTTCCTGATTGCGCAGCGCTTCGGCTTCGAGCCGCTAGATTATTTCGAGTTGGACGAAGCGCAGCAGAAGGCGATCGAAACCCCGCCGAAGGTGGAGTTCTAGGCGCGCGAGCGAAAGCGCCGCTCCTTCCAAAGAATCGCGGCCATCTTTTGGAGTAGCGCCTCACCGGCGATCAGGAACACGATGTTCAAAGCCTACGGCCTTTATTCCCACATTCGCGCCAACGAACTGCGCTCGGCATTCCTGCTCGCCGGCTTCGTCGTTCTGCTTCTCGCGCTGATGTTCTCCTTCGCGCTGCTGATCGAGGCGATGAGCGCGCGGCCTGGCGCGCCTTTCGACTACATCCTGACGCTCGCGGTGGATGATCTGAAACGCGGCTGGCCGATCGGCGTCGTCGCGGCGGGCGTCTGGTTCGTCATCGCCTATCTCTTCCATCAGAAGATGATCGACTTCGCCACCGGGGCCGCGAACCTGTCGCGCGCCGAATCGCCGCGCGTTTACAATCTGCTCGAAAATCTCTGCATCTCCCGCGGCGTGCCGATTCCCGCCCTGCAGCTCATTGAGAGCGACGCGCTCAACGCCTACGCTTCCGGGCTCAAAGAGGGACAGTACAAGATCGCGGTGACCCGCGGTCTGACGCGCTATCTGACCGACGCCGAGCTCGAGGCGGTTCTCGCGCATGAGCTGACCCATATTCGCAACCGCGACGTTCAGCTTCTCGTGATCGCCGTGATTTTCGCCGGCATTTTCGCCTTCGTCGCCGATCTGACGATCCGCCGCTGGGATTTTCCTTTCGGCTTCTCGCCGCATCGCCCCGAGAGCGACAATGGCCGAAGAGGCAATGGCGGCGCGGCGCTCGCCATTCTCATCGCGCTGTTCATCATCGCGCTGAGCTGGGGCGCCTCCGTGCTGATCCGCTTCGCGCTGTCGCGCTCGCGCGAGTTCCTCGCCGACGCCGGCAGCGTCGAACTGACGAAGAACCCCGACGCGATGATCTCGGCGCTACGCAAGATCGAAGCGCATGCGGCGATTCCGAACATGCCCTCGCGCATGCAGTATTTCTTCATCGAAACGCCGGCGCTGCATCCGGAGTTCGGCTGGTTTGCGACCCATCCGAGCGTCGACGCGCGTGTCGCGGCTCTCGTTGAATTCGGCGGCGGCCGAGACGTGTCGGTCGCCGCTTTAGGAGAAGAACGCGAGGCGATCGATGCGCCGCGCGACGATGAGGCCGCCTTCCTGCCCAAGGACGGGCGCCATCCGCTCTGGCCGCCGCGCGGTCCCTGGGGCAGCGCCAGGCGCTGATCAGCGCGCCGCCTCGCGGATCGAAGAGAAAATTCAAGAGCGCCGTCTTTTCGGCGACGCCGATCTTCGATGTCAGCCATCCAATCCAGCGGCCAATGTCGCCCGTCTATGTGCCGACTCCCCGGAGAGCCTTAGCGTCTTGCCGGGAAATTCGACGCTGCCGCATCGCTCGTCTCTTCGGAGAGAGACTGTGCTTCGAAATTACAATAAATACAAAGTAACAATATCTATAATTACATACATTCCAAAATATAGGAATTTTATGATCAATAGATTTTCGCTATACACCGGTCATCAGCAGCGTCTGCTTCGTTAGAGCGGCTTTTTCGGCTTTCTCTTAGCTTAACCGCTGACTTCATCGTCCAATTCGCGGAAGAGGCGCGGGCATGAGCATCACGGTCATCTTCGGTTCCGACGGCGGCGCGACGAAAGGGGTTGCTTCAAAAATTTCGAAGAAGTGCCAGGGGCGGTCCGTGGACATCAAGGACGCCACGACCGACGATTTCGAAAATTGCCATCTGTTGATTCTGGGTTCGCCGACCTATGGCGACGGCGCCCTGCAAACGGACTGGGAAGAGAACATCGACAAGCTGCGCGGCGCCAATTTGAAGGGCAAGAAAGTCGCCCTCTTCGGCACGGGCGACCAGCAGACCTATCCGCTCTCCTTCGTGGACGCGATGGGCATCCTCTATGACGAGGTCTCGGCGCTCGGCGCCCAGGTGATCGGCTTCACCGAGACCTCCGGCTATGACTATGTTGGCTCCACCGCCGAGCGGGATGGCAAGTTCGTGGGCCTTGCCCTCGACCAGGACACCCAGTCCGGCAAGACCGAAAAAAGAGTGACCGCATGGCTGAGCCAGTTACTTTGATCGACGAGGGCGTTCCGCCTCTGTCGTCGACGCGCTGTCGCTGCGCCGATCCAGCGCCGGTGCTGCGGCTCTTTCATCACAACATCTACGAATATGGGCGGGGCGTTCGCGGCTTGTTTCTGATGACCCTTAGCCGTCAGGAACTGGAATTGACGCTCGGCAAGTTAGAACGGCAAGGCATCCATCACTTCGTCCAGGAGCTCAATCAGTTCAAAGTGAACCTCTTCTTTGGCCGTCCCGCCTTCGTCGCCGTGGCGCGCTCGATCGTCACGCGGCCGCTCAACGCGCTCACGCCGGAGGAAGACTTCATGCTTGGCACGTTGCTCGGCTATGATCGCGAGCAGCAGTGTCGCCGCTTTCTCACGCGTTCGGGCCGGGGCATGCCGGAGGAGCTGCCTCTGGCGGCCGAATGATGGGATTGGTCCGGCGCCAGGCCTGATCAGCCGGCCGCGTTGGAGGGCGCCTGAGCGACCCACGCCTTCAAAAATTCGATCGCTTTCGCCCGCGAGTCTCGCGCTTCTGGGAGAAAGCTCATCAGCTGCCAGGCGTGCGGCACGCAAGGCCAGATCTCGAGCTGCGCGTCGACCCCCGCCTGCCGTGCGCGCGCGACGAGCCGCGTCGAATCATCTCTCAGCACTTCGTCCGCGCCGACGTGAACGAGCATCGGCGGCAGGCGGGAGAGATCGGCGTAGATCGGCGACGCAAGCGGATTTCTGGCGCTTTGGCGTCCCAGCACGGCGCGGGCGCCGAGCAGAATGTCCTTGCGCGTGAACAGGGGGTCACGATTTTCGTTCTCGCGCATCGAGGCGCCGGTCGCGGCGAGATCGACCCAGGGCGAGGACAGCGCCGCGGCGACGGGCGGCCGCAAGCCTTCCTCGCGTATGCGCAGCATCAGCGAGACCGCAAGTCCGCCGCCGGCCGAATCTCCGACGATGACGAAGGGACCCGGCCGCGCTTCAATGAGGGTCCGATAGGCGCGCAAGACATCTTCGAGTGCGGCGGGAAAGACATGCTCGGGGGCGAGCCGATAGGCCGGCGTAAAGACATCGAAGCCCGCACGCGCCAACGCACGCGAAGCATAGCGAAAAAGCCGCGGCGACCCGATGAGGAAGGCGCCGCCGTGAAGATAGAACAGCGTCGCAATCGCGCTGCCTGAAGCAGGAGTCCAATCGCCCGGGATCTGTGTCGCGAAAGGCGCGCGCCGTTCGGGAGACAGCATTTCGACGAGTCGCTGGAGGCCGCGCAAAGGCGCCGTCAACGCCAAGATGCGCGGCTTAACGAAACGGCGAAGGAACGCGACGGTCCGCCGCGTCGCCGCGCTCGCGCCGCCGGCGCTCATTTACCGGCAGTCGGCTTCGCCGGCGCGGACGCGCTCGAGAGATAATCGAGCGAGGGATCGTTCAACCCGGCTTCGCGCGACTTGTCGCGCCACTCGCGCGCCTCGGCGAGATTGGCCTCGACCCCGAGGCCTTCGGCGAGGATATGGGCGAGGCGGTTTTGCGCGACGGCGTTGCCCTTCGCCGCCGCTTTGCGAAACCATTGCGCCGCTGCGGCGCGGTCGCGTGGCGCGCCGACGCCATTGAACTGGAGTACGGCGAACTCGACCATCGCCGGCGCGAAGTCCAGCTCGGCCGCGCGCCTGAACCACTCCGCGGCTTCGCGCTCGTCCTTCGGGACGCCTCTGCCGGTTTTGTAAAGAAGGCCAAGCGCGTAGAGCGAGTCGGCGTCGCCCTTCGCCGCCGCGCGACGGAAATAGTCCGCCGCTCTGCCGAAGTCCGACGGCGCGCCCTCATTTTCGAGGGCGAGCTCCCCGATCAGATGGAGAGCGGCGGGATGATCCTGCGCCGCGGCCTTTTCGAGATAGGCGCGGGCGACGGCGCGGTTCTTCGGCGCGCCGGCGCCATTGAGCGCCGCAGCGCCGTAGAGATAGGCCGCTTCTTTATCGCCGGCGTCGGCGCCCCGTTTGAACCACTCCATCGCGGTCGAGAGGTCGCGGCCCACGCCCGCGCCTTCGAGGTAAAGCTGACCGATAAGGGTGAGCGCGGCCGCGTCCTTCGGATTGGCGGCGATGCGCTTTTTCGCCTCCTTCATCGCGACCAGATAATCCCCGCGCTGATAGGCGCCGAAGGCGAAGTCTGGCGCGGGCGGCGCATCTTTGGCGGCGCGGGCGGCAGGCGCGAGAAAGAGCATGCAACTTGCGATAAACGCCGTCATTGCGAGCGAAGCGAAGCCATCCAGCAGGCGTCGTTCGGCTCCTGGATTGCTTCGGCGCGGCGCGCCTCGCAATGACGCGTCCCTTTCCGGATGATGGGGACGGCTTTGAGTCATGCGCCTGCTCCCTTAAGCCTCGCCTGCGCCTCCGCCACCGCCGCCGCCGGACCGCGCGCGTCGCTCCAGACGGCGTCGTCGAGCCGCACGAAGTCGGCGCCCGCCTGAACGAGCGACGCGACATCGTCGAGCGATTCCGCGCGAGCGACGCAGGGCGTGTTGAAAAGCTCCGCCCACCAGGCGACGCGCTCGATGAGCGCTTCGCGGTCAAGATCCGAAAACATCACATAGTCGGCGCTCAACTCGCCCGCGCGCATGGCGTCGTCACGCGTCTCGATATCTCCGGCGCCGACGATGTAGCGCGGCGAGAGTTTCTTGATGGCCTCGGCAAGCGCTTCGCCGCTGCCGGCGACATGGACGCCATCGGCGCCGGCGCGCAGCGCGACATTGGGCGCCGCCGCGACAAGGACCGCGACGCCTTTATCCTGCGCGGCGGGCGCCAGTGCGCGCACGATCGCTTCCTGGCCGCGCTCGTCGGCATCGGCGAAACGAATGAGCAGGCTCGCGACGTCGCCCGCCGCGAGCGCCTCGTTAAGCGCGGGCGCAAAAGCCGCCGCGTCGGCAAGCGGCGGGGTCGCGAGGTAGAGTCGCGGTGAAATGTCGTTCATTTGTCCTTCAATCCGTCGAGCCAGACTTGCGCGGCGGCGCGCACATTGTCGGGCGCCGTTCCACCGAAGCTCCTGCGGCTTTGCACCGACTTCTCGACGCCGAGCACGTCGCACACATCGGCGTCGATGCGCGGTTCGACGCTCCGCATCTCCTCGAGCGTCAAATCCTCAAGACCAACGCCGCGCGCTTCGGCGAGCGCGACGATACGGCCGGTGACGTGGTGCGCCTCACGAAACGGAAGCGACAGCGCCCGCACCAGCCAGTCGGCAAGGTCGGTCGCGGTCGCATAGCCCGCGCCCGCCGCCGCCTTCATTCGCGCGCGGTCGACGCGCATGTCGCGGACCATGCCGGCGATGGCGGCGATGCAGAGCGATAAGGTGTCGAGCGCGTCGAAGGCGCCTTCTTTATCCTCCTGCATGTCCTTCGAATAGGCGAGCGGCAGGCCCTTCATGACGATGAGCAGCGCGACAAGCGCGCCGATGACGCGGCCCGATTTGCCGCGCGCCAGTTCGGCGGCGTCGGGATTGCGCTTCTGCGGCATGATCGACGAGCCGGTGGTGAATTTATCGGACAGCGCGATGAAGCCGAATTGCGGCGTCGTCCACAGCACGATCTCTTCGGCGAAGCGCGACAGATGCGTGGCGCAGATCGCCGCCGCGCTCAGCGTCTCCAGAACGAAGTCGCGATCGGAGACGCTGTCCAGCGAATTCGCTGTCGGCCGATCGAAGCCGAGCGCGCGCGCCGTCATCGCGCGGTCGATTGGAAAGCTCGTCCCGGCCAGCGCCGCTGCGCCGAGCGGACATTCGTTCAGCCGCGCGCGGGCGTCGCGAAGACGACCGCGGTCGCGAGCGATCATTTCGACATAAGCGAGGAGATGATGGCCGAGCGTCACCGGCTGCGCCGATTGCAGATGCGTGAAGCCGGGCATGACGCTTGCCGCCTCTTCCCGCGCGCGTGTCGCCAGCGCCAGCTGCAGATCGGCGAGTTCGACATCCAGCGCGTCGATCTGGTCGCGGATATAGAGACGGAAATCGGTCGCCACCTGGTCGTTGCGCGAGCGTGCGGTGTGCAGGCGCCCCGCCGCCGGGCCGATCAGCTCGGCAAGGCGCGACTCGACGTTCATGTGAATGTCTTCGAGCGCGCGCGAAAAATGGAAGCGCTCGTTCTCGATTTCCGCTTTGACTCGCTCCAATCCATCGGCGATCTTCGCCGCGTCGTCACGCGACACGATCCCCGTTTCGCCGAGCATGGCGACATGGGCGAGCGAGCCGCGGACGTCCTGCAGGCCGAGGCGCTTGTCGAAGTCGATCGAGACGTTGATCGCCTCCAGAACCGCGTCGGTTGCGCTTTTGAAGCGTCCGCCCCATATCTTGCTCGTCATTTTATCCCCGGAGCCTGCGCCTGATGTCGAAACCGCCGCCGCCCAAGCGATCTTTCCTATTTGTCGCGAAGGCGGCCTTGATAACAATCTCGGCAAGCGTGGCGTTTCTATACGTGATCGGCAGCATGGGCGGCAAGAAACCGCCTGAACGCGCGGTGGATGAAGGCGCTCCCGCGGGCGCGGCCGATCAGAACGCCGCTCCGGCAGCCGACGTCATTGCGGCCTGCGCGACGTCGGCCAAGATCGCCGCCACTCTCAAAGATCTCGCCAAGGGCGAAGTCGCGGCGATGACCATCGCCACTAAGCCGGAGCCGATGCCGGACTACGCCTTCGACGGGCCCGACGGCGCGCCGGTTTCGCTCGGCTCTTTCAAAGGCAAGACGGCGCTCCTCAATATCTGGGCGACCTGGTGCGTGCCCTGCCGCGCCGAGATGCCGGCGCTCGACAGGCTGCAGGAGGCCTTCGCCGGGCAGAACTTTCAAGTCGTCGCCGTCAACGTCGATACGACCCGTCTTGAACGAGCGAAGGCGTTTCTCGCTGAGACGGGCGTCAAGTCGCTGACCTATTACGGCGACCCAAAGGCCAACCTCTTCTATGAGATGAAGCAATCGGGCAAAGCGCTGGGCCTCCCCACCACGCTGCTGATCGGCCCTGACGGCTGCCAGATCGGGCTGATGAATGGTCCCGCCGCCTGGGACAGCGCGGACGCCAAGGCGCTGATCTCCCGCGCGCTCGAGACGCCTCCGAACTGATCGCGCAGTCGGGTCGCTCGGGCCGCGAGCGCTCTAGCTTTGCGATCGAGGCCGGAGGCATCTGTTTTTTCTAAAGGGAGATCGGCGAATGCATGTTTCGATTGAACAGGCGGACAAGGCGATCGCTGCGGCGCGGCGGAAGGCCATCGAACTCGGCACTCAGATGTGCATCGCCGTCGTCGATTCCGGCGGCGTCCTGAAGGCGTTCGAGCGGATGGACGACGCCTGGGTCGGCAGCATCGACATTGCGATGAAAAAGGCGAAGACCGCCGTCTTCTTCGGCATGCCGACGGGGCAGATCGGCAAGCTGTCGCAACCGGGCGGCCCGCTCTATGGCATCGAGCATTCGAATGACGGGCTCATCACCTTTCCCGGCGGACTCCCCATCGTCGACGCTGACGGCGTGATGATCGGCGCCATCGGCGTCAGCGGTTCGGCCGTGGAGAATGACCATGCGGTCGCGCAGGCGGGCGTCGAGACGCTCGGCGTTTGGGATCTTCCCGAGCATCCTTGGCGCACTTGAACCGCGCGCGTTGGCGCGGCCGTTCAGCGCGGCTTTTTCTTCGGCTTTTTCCGCTTCGCGCCGGTCGTCGCGCCCGGCGTCGCCCGCTGGTCGGCCGGCGCCGCGGCCGGCGGCGAAGGCTGCGCCGGCGGGGCGGCCTCCTCCGGTAAAGACGGCGCAGCCGATTCAGCCGGCGGCGCGACCTCGGGTTCGGGCGGCGGCGCGCTCGGCGCGCCGCTCTCTTCGACGGGCTGCGCATCGGGCGCGGCCGGCGGCTGCGACCGCGAGGCGGCGAACCACCACGTCGCCGCGGCAAGAGTCAGAATCGCGAGCGCCACCAGGAAGGCGATCGCTCCGCCCCCACCGCCGCCGGAGCGTCGTGGCGGCGGATCGGATGCGGGCCGCGGCGGCGGCGTTTGGACGCTCCTTTTGGTGAGGACCGGCGCGCGTCGAGCAGGCGAATCGGGCGAATCAGGCGACACGGCGCGATACTGGCTCCATACCCATGCGGGAGGCGGCGTCTCGCCGCCGCCTCCATTCCGAGAATCCGACATTGGCCCGTCCTCCAGAGGCGAATCGACTGCGCCGGCCGCTTGCGCATGTTGCCTCGCCTCAGCGAAGCTCACAAGTGCGCCGCAAGCAAGTCGCGCCGCGCAGGCGACACAACGCCAGGAAGCGCGCTATCTAGTCTGGGCCTTACCCTAAAGCAGAGCGAGATCGTGCATGACCATTAAAGCTGGAGACCGACTCCCCGACGTGAAGCTGACCGTCATGGGCAAGAATGGACCTGAGCCGGTCGCCACGAAAGACTATTTCGCGGGACGCAGGGTGGCGCTCTTCAGCGTTCCCGGCGCCTATACGCCGACCTGCCACAAGAAACATTTGCCTGGCTTCATCGCCAAGGCGGATGAAATCAAATCCAAAGGCGTGGACGCGGTGGCGGTCACGGCGGTCAATGACATTTTCGCGCTCGACGCCTGGGTGAAGGAGTCGGGCGGCGGCGACAAGATCGACGCGCTCGCCGACGGTTCGGCGACTTTCGCCAAGGCGCTCGGCGTCGAACTCGATCTGACCGACGCGGGGCTTGGCGTGCGCGGCAAGCGCTATTCGGCGCTCGTCGACGACGGCGTCGTGAAATGGATCAATGTCGAGGAGAATTCGAGCGAAGCGACGGTCTCGACCGCCGAAGCCACGCTCGCCCATCTCTAGGCGCCCCTTCCCAAGAAACGCGGACCAAGCGGCCGCGATTTCAGCGCTGTGAAGATTGCATCAGCGCCGCGACGCCCGGCAGCGTCTTTCCTTCGAGCCATTCGAGAAAGGCGCCGCCGGCCGTCGACACATAGGAAAATTCCTGCGCGACATGCGCCTGGTTGAGCGCCGCCACGGTGTCGCCGCCGCCGGCGATCGAGAGCAGCTTGCCCTCGACGGTGAGCCGCGCCGCGGTCTGCGCGACGGCGTTGGTGCCTTCGTCGAAGGGCGGCAGTTCGAACGCCCCGAAGGGACCGTTCCACACCAGCGTCTTGCACGCAGCGAGCAGCGACTCGATATGGGCGATCGATTTCGGCCCGACGTCGAGGATCATGTCGTTTTCGCCGACATGATCGACCGAGACGATTTGCGACGGCGCATGCGCCTCGAATTTTTGCGCCACCGTGGCGTCGATCGGCAGAATGACGTCGCAGCCGGCTTTCTCTGCTTTGACGAGGATTTCCCGCGCGGCCTCGGCGAGATCATGTTCGCACAGCGACTTGCCGACGGGCTTGCCTTGCGCCGCCAGGAAAGTGTTGGCCATGCCGCCGCCGATGACGAGATAATCGACCTTCTCGACGATATTGCCCAGGAGTTCGAGCTTCGTCGACACTTTCGCGCCGCCGACGATCGCCATGACCGGCCGCTGCGGATTGGCGAGCGCGGATTGCAACGCTTCGAGCTCCGCCTGCATGGCGCGGCCGGCATAGGCGGGCAGTCTGTGGGCTATTCCTTCGGTCGAGGCGTGCGCGCGGTGCGCCGCCGAAAAAGCGTCGCTGACGAAGAGATCGCCATTCTTGGCGAGCGCATCGACGAAGTCGGCGGCGTTCTTTTCTTCGCCCTTGTGGAAACGCGTGTTCTCGAGCAAGGCGACGTCGCCGTCCTTGAGCCCGTCGACGATCTTCGCCGCAGCGTCGCCGACGCAGTCGTCGGCGAAGGCGATCTTGCGTTTGAGCAAATGTTCGAGCGTCGGGATGACCTGGCGCAGCGAATCCGCATCGACGCGTTGGCCCTTTGGTCGGCCGAAATGCGAAAGCAGAATGACCCTGCCGCCTTTTTCCACGATCTCGTTGATCGTCGGCAGCGCGCGCTCGATGCGCGTCGCGTCGGTGACGCGGCCGTCCTCCATCGGCACATTGAGATCGACGCGCAGCAGCACGCGCTTTCCTTTGACGTCGACGTCGTCGAGAGTGTGGAAAGCGGTCATGTCGGGCGTCCAATCGCGGCTTGAAAGGCAAACGCGGACCCGAAAGTCCGCGCCGACGTGGTGGAACAATGCTTACAGAAGCTTGCCGATCACGCTCGCCACATCCGTCATGCGGCCCGAGAAGCCCCATTCATTGTCGTACCAGGACAGGATCGACACGAGATTACCGTCCATGACCTTGGTCTGGTCGAGATGGAAGCAGGACGAGAGCGGATTGTGGTTGAAGTCGATCGACACCAGCTTCTCGCTCGTATAGCCGAGCACCCCTTTGAGCGGTCCGTCGGCGGCGGCCTTGATCGCGGCGTGCACCTCGTCCTTCGTCGTCGAGCGCTTGGCGAGGAACTTCAGATCGACCGCCGAGACGTTGGGCGTCGGCACGCGAATGGCGTAGCCGTCGAGCCTGCCGTTGAGTTCGGGCAGCACCAGTCCGACGGCCTTCGCCGCGCCGGTTGAGGTCGGAATCATCGACAGCGCCGCCGCGCGGGCGCGGTAGAGATCCTTGTGCATCGTGTCGAGCGTCGGCTGATCGCCCGTATAGGCGTGGATCGTCGTCATGATCCCCTTGTCGATGCCGATCGCTTCATGCAGCACCTTGGCGACCGGCGCGAGACAGTTCGTCGTGCAGGACGCGTTGGAGACCACGAGATGATCCTTGGTGATCTTATCGTGATTGACGCCATAGACGACCGTTATGTCGGCGCCTTCGGCGGGCGCTGAAACCAGCACGCGCTTCGCGCCCGCGTCGAGCAGCAATTTCGCCTTGTCGCGCGCGGTGAAAAGCCCGGTGCATTCCAGCGCGATGTCGATCTTGAGGTCCTTGTAGGGAAGCTCGGCCGGATTCTTGATGGCGGTCACCTGGATCGGGCCGCGGCCGACGTCGATCGTGTCTCCGGCGACTTTCACCTCATGCGGGAAGCGGCCGTGCACGGAATCATATCGCAACAGATGCGCATTGGTCTCGACCGGGCCGAGATCGTTGATGGCGACGACTTCGAGGTCCGTGCGTCCGGTCTCGATGATATAGCGCAGGATGTTGCGGCCGATGCGCCCGAATCCGTTGATCGCCACTCTCACGGTCATTTGGAAAATCTCCTTGCGCCGCCGGAACTCCGCGGCCCTCGCCATCGAGCCTGTGGGCTCTGGAGGCGAGCGTGTGATAGCACCTCGCGCCCCCCTGTCAACGCGCCAAGGTCGCGCCAATTGGCGCGGTTTCGATTTGCGCGATTCATGCTAGGAACAGGCTGGCAAGCGAATCGTTCGGCGCGTTCGCCGCGCCGCAAAGCCATGCACATTCCGCGACCGGCGATGACCCATTCAGATAAGCGCGACGACGAAAACGCCAAGAGGCTCGAGGCCGCCGTCGCCGAGCTGCAGACGGCGCTCGCTCAGCTGGAGCGCACTGTCGCCGCAAAGCTCGAAGACGAGCTGTCCAGCGCCGAACTCGAAGAAGAACTCGCCATCATGCAGGACGATCGGTCGCGTCTCGCCCTCGATCTCGACGCCGCGCTGGCGCGGCAGAACGCCCTGGAGAAGAGCCGCGACGAGGTGCTGCGAAGGCTTGAAGCCGCGAGCGAAGGCGTCGCTGCGGCGCTCGGCGCGGCGGGCGTCGCCTCGACCCAAGAGGATTGACATGGCCGCCGTCGTCGTCGCCATCGCCGGTCGTACCTATCGCATGTCCTGCGAGGCGGGCGAGGAGCAGCGCATCGAAGAGCTCGCGCGTGACGTGGAAAGCAAGATCCAGTCGATGCGCGAGAGCTTCGGCGAGATCGGCGAGCAGCGCATCATCGTGATGGCCGCGCTCGCAATCGCCGACGAGGCGACGGACGCACGCGCCAAAGCGCAGGCGACGGAAACCGAGATCGCTGCGCTGCGCGCCGAGCTCGACGCCGAACGCAGGGCGAGCGACGCCGCGTCGGCGCGCGCCGCCAAGGCGCTTGGCGACGCGACGCGCCGGATCGTGAAGCTCAATGGCGAACTGTCGCCGCCCGCCGCGTCGCCCGACGATGGTCTCTAGGCCCAGGATGCGGCGGTGAAAACCGCCAGTTGAGCCTCGAAAGCACGCTTGTATGCGGGCCGCGCTTCGCCGCGCGCGACATAGGCGGAGAGGTTCGGATATTGGTCCAGTAGACCCGTCGCTTTCACCCTGAGCAACACCGACGCCATCATCAGGTCGCCGGCGCTGAACGGACCATCGAGCCAGTCGGCGTCGCCAAGGCGAAGGGAAAGTTGGCCCAGCCGGTTACGGACGCGGTCCTCGACGACAGGCAGACGCTGCTCGTACCAGGCCTCGTCGCGCTCCAGAAGCCTGGCGAATGCAAGATCAACGATTGGCGGCTCCATCGTGCTGAGCGCTGCAAACATCCATGTGATCGCGCGCGCCCGGGCGTTCGCATCGTCTGGCAGCAGGCCAGCATGGCGCTCCGCGATATGGAACACGATCGCCCCCGACTCGAATAGGGCGAGATCGCCTTCTTCATAGGTCGGGATCTGCCCGAAAGGATGAAGCGCGAGATGCGCGGGCTCCTTCATCGCTTTGAATGAAAGAAGACGAACGTCGTAGGGTTGGCCCACTTCTTCGAGCGCCCAGCGCACGCGCATGTCCCGCGCCAGTCCCTTGCCGCCATCGGGCGACCGTTCAAAGGCGGTAATGGTGGGGGTCATTGGAAATCTCGCCGGACAGCCGCCACTCTGCTCAACTCATCGGCGGCACTCGGTCAATGAGTCATGACCCCGGATTGCCCGCTTAAGATTACTTCGTCACGCCCCAATCTTCGAAACTCGGGTCGCGCTTGGCTTTTTCGAGATTGTCCGCCTGTTCCGACAATTGGTAATTTCGGTTTTGCGCCGCCATGGCCTCGGCGCCGTCCTTCATAATCGCGATCTTCATCTGCTCTGTGGCGAGGCGATTGAGTTCATTGATCCACTGATTGAGCGCGAGCAGCAAGTTGCGTTTGCGCGCTTGCTGAATGTCATGCGACGAATCACTGTTCTCCGACAGCGCGAGTTCTTCCTGAGTTTCGGCGATCATCGCATCGAGCTTCTTGACCTTCTCTTCCGCCGCCGCGACCTGGTCCGGAGCGTCGGCCTTGGCCTTTTCGAGCGCCGTTTCGGCTTCAGCGCGCGCCTTCTTGAGATTGTCGAGGCCGTTCTGCAGCCATTTCGACTGGATATTGAGGAGCGAGGCGCGCGGAACCCCACTGAGGCTCAGCGAATTCGGAATGGGAAAATATTCGCCAAGCTGCGCGGCCCCGGCCGGCGCCGCAGAAATCGCGCAGGCGAGCAGTCCATAGAGGACGGCGCCGGCCAACGTCCTGCGGACGCTGGCCGTTTTGCTGATGAAGCTCATGAGTTTCTCCCGGTATGCTGCGCTTTTTTAGCGCGCTTTTCTTTGCGCAAACTGAGCCATCGTTTGACGTCTGGCAAGTGCCGGCGCGGCGCGGCGACCTAAAGGAGTCGTGCGCAGCGCTTGACTGCCTCAGCGCTTCGCGCCAGCCTGCCTCTGCCGGGGGAGCCCGCCCGGCGGCGCGCCAACGACGCCGCCACGGGGCTGAGAGGCCGCAGGACGCGCGAAAACGCGGGGGGCGGCGACCCTTCGAACCTGATCCAGTTGAAACTGGCGGAGGGATGGTGTCAGCGAAATTTCCTGAAAGGCGGCGCTCATGCTCGCGCGCGTGATTGGCGCCGGCGTCGCCGGACTCTGCGCCGCCTATGCGCTCGCCAGGAAGGGCGTGGACGTGGAGATCGTCGAGCGCGAGTCTGCGCCGGGCCTTGGCTGCTCGCGCTTCGCCGGCGGCATGATCGCGCCCTGGTGCGAACTGGAAAGCGCCGAGCCCCTGGTCGCGACGCTCGGCGAAGAAGCGCTCGACTTCTGGTCGCGCGAGCTCGGCGTCGCGACGGTCGCCGGCAGTCTTGTCGTGACGCCGGCTCGGGAGCGCGCCGAACTCGCCGATTTCGCCCGGCGCACGCGCAATTTCGACTCGCTGGACGCAAAGGAGATCGCAGCGCTCGAGCCAGATCTCGCCGGGCGCTTCGACGCCGCGTTGTTTTTTCGACAAGAAGCGCACCTCGATCCCCGGGCGGCGCTCATCGCGCTGACCGAGCGCCTCGCACAAACGCCGAATGTGACGCTGCATTTTCAGCAGGACGCCGCAGGACGGGAGACGATCCCGGATTGGATAATCGACTGCCGCGGCTTTGCGGCGCGCGACGCGCTTGCCGGGCTGCGCGGCGTGAAGGGCGAAATGCTGATTCTGCGCAGCGAGGAGATTTCCCTGGCGCGTCCGGTGCGCATGCTGCATCCGCGCCGGCCGGTTTATGTCGTGCCGCGCGGCGAGGGGCTGTTCATGGTCGGCGCGACGATGATCGAGAATGAGGAGCGCGCGCGGGTCACCGCGCGGTCGGTCGTCGAACTCGTCAACTCCGCCTTTGCGGTCCACCCGGCCTTCGCCGAAGCCGAAATTGTCGAGACCGGCTCGGACCTCCGACCCGCCTTCGCCGACAATCTGCCACGTCTTTTGAAGCGGGGTCGCACTCTCTATATCAATGGGCTCTACCGCCACGGGTTCCTGCTTGCGCCGGCGCTGGCGCGCCGCGCGGCCGAGGTCATTGTAAACGACGGGCATTTCCCAGAGGTGATGGATGCTGATTCAAATCAACGGGCGGCCGCAGGATGTGAACGCGACGACATTGCAAATGCTGCTGGACGAGCTGGGATATGATGAAAAGACCGTCGGCACCGCTTTGAACCAGGAATTCGTGCGCGCCAGGGACCGCGCCGAGACGCGGCTTCGCGAAGGCGACGCCGTCGAGATCGTGACGCCGAGACAGGGCGGGTGAGCGAGTTTGGCATGAATGACGCGGTGAGGCTTTACGACGGCGCGCTGTCCTCGCGACTGCTGCTCGGCACCGCCCGCTATTCCTCGCCGGCGATCCTGGCCGACGCGATTCGCGCGTCGGGCTGCGAGATCGTGACGGTCTCGCTCCGGCGCGAAGCCGGCGGGGCGCGCGCGGGCGAGGCCTTCTGGAGCCTCATCCGCGACGTCGGCGTGCGCGTGCTCCCCAATACCGCCGGCTGTCGCACCGCCAAGGAGGCGATCGCGACCGCGCAAATGGCGCGGGAAGTCTTCGCGACCGACTGGATCAAGCTGGAAGTGATCGGCGAAGAGGACACGCTACAGCCTGACGTCTTCGGGCTGGTCGAAGCGGCGCGCGCGCTCGCGGACGACGGCTTCAAAGTCTTTCCCTACACGACCGACGATCTGGTGGTGGCGGAAAAGCTGCTCGACGCCGGCTGCCGCGTGCTGATGCCCTGGGCGGCGCCGATCGGTTCGGGGCGCGGCGTTAACGACGCTTTCGCCTTGCGGGCGCTGCGCGCGCATTTTCCCGACACGCCCCTCATTGTCGACGCGGGGCTTGGCGCGCCGTCTCACGCGGCGCTCGTTATGGAGATGGGCTATGACGCCGTGTTGCTCAACACCGCCGTTTCGCGCGCCGGCGACCCCGTTTTGATGGCGCGCGCCTTCGCCCTCGCGATTGAAGCGGGCCGCGCCGGCTTCCGCGCGCAGCCGATGACGCCGCGTGACATGGCGGAACCTTCGACGCCCCTCATTGGCCGTCCCTTCGACAGACTGGCATAGGAAAACGGCAGGTGGCGGCGCTGAGGCTCGATCCCTTCTATCTCATCGTCGACGACGCCGATTGGCTTTCCCGACTGCTGCCGCAGGGCGTTAAGCTCGTGCAGCTGCGGGTGAAGGATCGCGCAGAGCCAGATCTGCACGCGCAGATCGTGACGGCGCGGGAGATGTGCGCGCGACATGGCGCGCAGCTCGTGGTCAACGACTACTGGCGGCTCGCGATCGATGAAGGCTGCGACTTTGTCCACCTCGGCCAGGGCGATCTCGACGCGGCGGATGTTCCGGCATTGCGACGCGCCGGCGTCAGGATCGGCGTTTCGACGCATGACGAAGCCGAACTTGGCCGGGCGCTGTCTGTCGCCGCGGACTATGTCGCGCTGGGGCCGATCTATCCCACGCTGCTGAAACAAATGGCCTTTGCGCCGCGGGGCCTCGCCCGGCTCGGGGCCTGGAAGGCGCAGATCGGCGCGACGCCTCTCGTCGCGATCGGCGGACTGACCCCGGAGCGCGCGATCGCCGCGCTTGCCGCGGGCGCCGACAGCGCCTGCGTCGTCACCGACATTTTGCGCAACGCCGAACCTGAGGCGCGCGCGCGGGAATGGCTCTCCGCGACGCAACCCTGGCGTGAGCGCGAGGGTTTTTTCGAGCCGGACCACGCCGGCGCGCGCGTCTGCCCCTCCCCCAATCACGGCGCCCGGCTGCGGCCGGTCTCGTCGCTCGTGCTTCACTACACGGGGATGCAAACCGGGGAGGCGGCGCTCGCCCTGCTCTGCAATCCACGCTCGGAGGTCTCGGCGCATTATGTCGTCGAGGAGGACGGGCGCGTGCTGCAGCTCGTGCCCGAGTCGCGGCGCGCCTGGCATGCCGGGATAAGCTGCTGGGCCGGCGAGACGGACATGAACTCCGCTTCAATAGGAGTCGAAATCGTTCATCCCGGCCACGACGACCCGCGTCCCTATCCGGCGGCGCAAATCGAGGCGACGGCCGCGCTCGCCAAGGATATTTGCCGGCGCTGCGCGATACCGCCCGAACGCGTGCTGGCGCATTCCGACGTCGCGCCTGGGCGCAAGCGGGACCCCGGCGAATTCTTCCCCTGGGAGGAGCTCGCACGCCGCGGCGTCGGACGGGTTATCGAGCAAAACCCGGTTCTGGGCGCGACGACGGTCTCGCTCGGCGACGCAGGCGCCAAGGTCGCCTCGCTACAGCGCGACCTCGCGGCTTACGGCTATCGCGTGGAGCAAACCGGCGTCTATGACGCGCAGACGGTCCAGGCGGTCGAGGCGTTTCAGCGCCACTTCCGCCGCACCCAAATCGACGGCCGCGCAGACGGCGAAACGCGCGTGGCGCTCGCGAGCCTCCTCGCGACATTCGGGGAACGCGTATGAAGGCCGTGGTCGTGACGGGCGCCTCGACCGGGATCGGCGCGGCCTGCGTAGACCTGTTAGTTGAGAAAGGGTTTCTGGTTTTCGCGTCGGTCCGCAAGGACTCCGACGCGGCCGCGCTCACGGCTCGACATGGCGCGTCCGTCATTCCGCTCCTCTTCGACGTGACCGACGCCGAATCCATCGCGGCCACCGCGCGCGACGTCGAAACCCGGCTCGGCGACGAAACGCTCGCCGGGCTGGTCAACAACGCCGGCGTCGCCGTCCCCGGACCGCTGCTGCATCTGCCGATCGACGACTTTCGCCGCCAGATCGAGATCAATCTCATTGCGCAGCTTCAGGTCATCCAGGCCTTTGCGCCCCTGCTCGGCGCTGGCGCGCAGCGACGCGGCGCGCCCGGCCGCATCGTCAATATGAGTTCGGTCGCCGGTCGCTTCGCCACGCCTTTTCTCGGCGCCTACGCCGCCTCGAAATTCGGGTTAGAGGGCATGTCGGACGCGCTGCGGCGCGAGCTGATGGTCTATGGCGTCGACGTCGTCCTGATCGAGCCGGGGATGATCGCGACGCCGATCTGGGACAAGGCCGAAGAGACCGATCTCGCGATGTTCGAGGGCACGGCCTATGCCGCGCCAGCCCGGAGGATGCTGAAATGGCTTGTCGAGGCAGGCCGCCGCGCGCCCGGCCCCGAGGTCGTCGCGCGCGCCGTGTTGCGGGCGCTGACCGCCACGCGCCCGCCCGTCCGTATCCCGGTCGTCAGGAATCGCTTTACGGGGTACACGCTGCGCGGCCTATTGCCGGCGCGACTCGTCGACTGGCTGACGGCGCGCCGGCTCGGGCTGCTGCCGAAATAGGCGACCGTCCTGGGACGGATCCTTCCGATCGTCCGCAACGATGTTGAGCTGAAAGAGGAGAGGCTATGTCAAACGCCAATGACAGTGGCGCGCCGGCGAAACATGGCGCGGTCTGCTGGAACGAACTTAATGTCCACGATGTCGAGCGGGCGAAGACGTTTTACAGCCAAACTCTCGGCTGGAGCTTCGAGGGAATGCCCATGGACGGCGTCACATACTGGATCATCAGTTCGCAGGGCGCGCGGGTCGGCGGCATGTTCGAGATGAAAGGCCCGGAACTGGCGAGCGTTCCAGAACACTGGCTGACCTATATCGGCGTCGATGACGTGGATGCGCGCCTGGCGAAGGCCAAGGCCGCCGGCGCCACGATCTGCAAGGACGCCTTCGAAATCCCCGGCGTCGGCCGCATGGCCGTGCTGCAACAGCCGGGGGGCGCCTTCGTGGCCTGGATGACGCCGAAGCCGCCGAGCGCCTAGGCGGAAGGTCTCGGCCGTACAGAACCTCATCGCCGGCTACCGCACGCTCGCCGCGCGCAGATCAGAAAGCGTCGCCATGAGCGTCAAGGGTTCGAATGGCGAAGGCTCGAAGCCCACCGCGAGATAGAAGGCGGCGGCCTCAGCGGATATGGCGTGAACCAATACGCCTCGGATTCCGATCGCCTCGGCTGCGTGGATAACGCGCTGGGCGGCGTCGCGGATGAGCGCGCGACCAAGACCCTGGTTCTGGCGCGAGCGATCGATCGCCAATCGGCCAAGCACCGCCACCGGAACAGGATCGGGCATATTGCGCCGAAGCCTTGGCGACGCCGCGATAACTGCGACCGCTCCGGAGGCGAGCGCGTAATAGGCGACAACGCGAGAACCATCGCAGACGACGTATGTTCGGGACGCGCCGCTCGCCTGATTGGCGCGGGCGCGGCGTTTGAGCCAATCGTCGAGAGCGGAAACGCCGCAGTCGAAAGCGGAGAGTTCGTCGGCGTCGGATATCGGGCGGGGTGGACTGGGCTTCACTCCCACGGCGCTTTGGTCGTCATCATGCGCCGCAATTTCTCGTTCGCCGCGGGCGCCGCATCGAGGCGTTCGACGAAGCGCGCATAATCTTCCGAGCTGACCTTGAACAGCGTGCGGTCCAACAACGCGTCCTGGGCGGCGCGGCGGCCGGCGTCGAGCAGAAAATCCGTGCGCGTCTTGCCGAGAAGCGTCGCTGCGCGCGCGATGAGTTCGCGGTCCTCCGGCTTCACTCGAAGATTGAGCGTCTCGCGTTTTGAGGTGGTCCGGTTGGCCGCCATGACGGTTTTCTCCAGCAATTCTCTTACTTTTAGCACGCAGTAACGATGATGTCATTACGCGTCACAAGCCGCAAACGCGGTCGGCGTTATGGTGGGCTCTCAAACGAATCGTCCTGCAAAAGAGCGCCTCATGTCACCTTTTTCCGATCGACTTTTCATCCGACTCGGCGATTTCGAAGGCGCCGCCGAAGGGCTCTACGCCATCGGCGCGCTGACCTTTACGATTGCCTTGGTTGTCGTCATCGCCGCCGTCGTCTCTTTCCGGAGCGCTTGACCTTGCGGCCGTTACGGGCGACCTATCGGCGTCCGCAACGACCGCCGAAACGACCCCCATGAACGAAGTCGCATCAGAGACCCGTCTGCCCGACCCGGTCGCCGCCGAACCGGCGCCCCGCCACCGCACATGCGCGGTGGCTGTTGGCGCGGGCCCCGGCGCGGTGATCCTCGGCGGCGGCGCGCCGGTCGTCGTGCAGTCGATGACCAACACCGATACGGCGGACGTCGAAGCGACCGTCACGCAGGTTCTCGCGCTGGCGCAGCAGGGCTCGGAGCTGGTGCGCATCACCGTCGATCGCGACGAGGCGGCGGCCGCCGTGCCGTATATTTTCGAGAAGCTCGCGCAGAAGGGATGCCACGTCCCGCTCGTCGGCGATTTCCACTACATCGGCCACAAGCTGCTCGCCGATCATCCCGCCTGCGGCGAGGCGCTCGCCAAATACCGCATCAATCCGGGCAATGTCGGCTTCAAGGAAAAGAAGGACAAGCAGTTCGCCTCAATCGTCGAACTTGCCGCCAAGCATGGCAAGGCGGTGCGGATCGGCGCCAATTGGGGCTCGCTCGATCAGGAGCTGCTCACCTATCTGATGGACGTCAACGCCGCTTCCGACAGGCCGCTCGACGCGCGCGCCGTGATGCGCGAGGCGCTGACCCGTTCGGCGCTGATGTCGGCGAAGCGCGCCGAGGAGATCGGCCTCGCGAAGGACCGCATCGTCATTTCGGCGAAGGTCTCGGCGGTGCAGGATCTCATCGCCTGCTACCGGATGCTGGCGCAGCGCAGCGACTATGCGCTGCATCTCGGCCTCACCGAGGCCGGCATGGGATCGAAGGGCGTCGTCGCCTCCTCGGCCGCGCTCGGCGTGCTGCTGCAGGACGGCATCGGCGATACGATCCGCGTGTCGCTGACGCCGGAACCTGGCGGCGACCGCGCGCTCGAAGTGCGCGTCGCCCAGGAAATTCTGCAGACCATGGGCTTTCGCACCTTCGTGCCGCTCGTCGCGGCCTGCCCCGGGTGCGGGCGCACGACCTCGACCGTGTTTCAGGAACTCGCGCGTGACATCCAGGCGCATATCCGCGAGCGGATGGCGGCCTGGCGCGCGCAATATCCAGGCGTCGAGACGCTCAATGTGGCGGTGATGGGCTGTATCGTGAACGGTCCCGGCGAGTCGAAACACGCCGACATCGGCATTTCGCTGCCCGGCACGGGGGAGACTCCGGCCGCGCCCGTCTTCATCGACGGCAAGAAGGCGATGACCTTGCGCGGCGAGGGCATCGCCGAGGAATTCACCCGCATCGTCGACGATTACATCGTGCGCCGCTTTGGCGGCGGCGCGAAGGGCGAAGCGGCGGAGTAGGGACCGCCGTCGTCTGTCGCGCGCGTCATGCCCGGGCTTGTCCCGGCCATCCACGCAAAGAAGCGCGATGACGACGTGGATGCCCGCGACGAGCGCGGGCATGACGCGCGAAATGTCAAAGCTCCGCGCCGTTTGACGCCGATTCCAGCGCCTCCGCGGCCCTTCGCAGATCGCGCCAGGCGGCGGGCTTCAGCGCCGCGCTTTTCAGCATCGCCTCGAGACTCGAAAGGACGAAGGCGCGCGCGACATGCGCGCCGCAGCGCGCTTCAAACGCCTTGCCGCGCAGCTTTCCGACCGGCTCGTTGGTCGTCAGCATGATCCGCGCCGGCGCTTCGCCAAAAATCAAAAGAACTTCAGGCCGCGCCAATTCGACCCGGCGTCGCGCGAATGGCGCGAAGATCGCCGCTTCATGCGGGCTCAGCGCGCGATCGCCAGGCGGGCGCCAGGGCGAGACATAGGCGAGAGCAGCGCTGGTGCGATCGAGGCCGATCGCCGCCAGCATATTGTCGAGGAGCTTCGCCGAAAGCCCGCTGAACGCCTCGCCGCTTGTTTCTTCCGTCACGCCCGGCGCGGCGTCGAAGGCGATGAGTCGCGCTGCAGGCGCGCCGGCGCCGAATAGAAAATGCTGCGCCATGTCGCGAAACGGCGCGTGCGGAAAATCGGCGAGACGCGCGGCGAGATCATCGAGATCGCGCGCGCTGGACGCCTCCTGCTCCGCGGCGCGAATGGCTTCATCCGGCGCGGCGATCGGCGCCGCGGCGCGGCGCGGGCGTTCGGCGGCCGTCGGCTGCGGCAAGGTTCGAAGCATCGCCATCGATTCGGCTGGCTCGGTCAGCGACGCCGCGACCGCGCGCGCGCTTTCCGCGTAGCGGTCGTGCGGCGCTTCGTCGAGCGCGAGATCGACGCCGCTTTGAACATACCAGTCGAGCAAGGCCATGAGGGCGTTAGCATTTTCCGGAAGGTCGGCGCGCATGACATTGAGACTAAACGAAGCTGGCGCGAGATCAACCGAAGCGGTGTGCAGCCGCACATTTTGCGGCGGCGATACGCGCAATCTATATTGCGTCAAATCAAAGCTCTCTCTCGATGAGACAGATCGGCCGATGCTCGAGACCGTCGCGATTGCCGAAGACGAACAGGACTTGCGCGAGCTGCTCGCCGAGTTCCTATCGACGAACGGCTATCGCGTTCTCGCGGCGCCGAGCGCCGCGGAATTCCGCGCCATGGTGGAATTCGAGGCGATCGATCTCGCCATTCTTGACATCAACATGCCGGGCGAAGACGGGCTGTCGCTCGCGAGATGGCTGAATGCGCGCGGCTCCACGGGCATCATCTTCGCAACAGCGGTCAATTCGGCGATCGACCGCATCGTCGGGCTCGAATCGGGCGCCGACGACTATGTCACCAAGCCTTATCACATGCGTGAAATGCTGGCCCGTATCCGCGGCCTGCTGCGGCGGAGAAAGATGGCGCGCGCCGCCCTAGCCGGCAAAAGGCTGGCGGCGATCACGTCGATCGACATCGTCGGCTACACGCGCTTGATTCAATACGACGAGCATAACGGATTGGCGCTCATCGACCGGTTCTTTCGCGACGTCGTCACGCAATCGCTTCCTCGCCGCTCCGGAAGCTTATTCAAGATGCTCGGCGACGGCGCGCTGATCGATTTCGCCAGCGTGCACAACGCGATCGAATGGGCCGTAGAATGCCAGACGGAAACGCGCGCTTATGCGACGGCGCATGGGCACGCGCAAACGCTGCAGTTGCGCATCGGCGTGGCGGTTGGCGACGTGGTCGTTCGGAACGGCGACCGCTTCGGCGAAGTCGTGGCGCTCGCCGCGCGCATACAGGAAGCCGCGCCGGCCGGTTCGGTGATGATTTCGGATGTGGCGCACGCGATGACGCGCGGAAATATTCGCAAGGACTTCGTGGCGCGACGGCACGCGCTCAAAAACATCGCCGAGCCGATGCAGTTGTGGCTGCACGAGACCTCCAGCGCGGCGCTCAATGAGCGCGCATCAAATTGAGAGAGCGCCTCAAATGAATATCCAGCAAGGGGCGACGCAAGCGTCGGTGACCGGCGGCGCGCTGCTGCGGGCATTGTTCGACGCTATGCCAGGCCGCGCCGCCTTTCTCGATGTGGAGCTACGTTATCGCTACGTCAATCGCGAGTTTCTCTTGGCGCTCGGAGCGACAGAGGATTGCGTCATCGGGAAGTTCGTCGATGACGTTTTGGGCGCCCAGGCGGCCACTCTTTACAAAGCAGCGATGCAAAATCTTTCGGCGAACGAACCGCAACGCCTGCGCCGTTTCGTTGACGACGCGGACGGCGCCCCTCGTTGGATCGAAGAGGAGCTCAGGCCGTTCACGCCGGGCGGGGTCATGCAGGGCGTCGTCTGCGTCGCGCGTCCGCTGGCCGACGCCGAGCAGCAGTGCGAAAGCGATCGGCTGGAATTGCTTGAATCGCACAGGACGCGGGAGGCGATTCATGCGGCGGTGGTCGATTCCGCTCTGGACTGTATCGTCGTCATCGACGCGCAAGGCCGTGTCGTCGAGTTCAACCCTGCGGCTTCGACGACATTCGGCTATTCGCGCGAGCACGCGATCGGCAGGACCGTCGCCGAACTGATCGTCCCCATGGAAATGCGCGATCATCACAACAGCGGGCTTGAGCGCTTCCGAGCGGGCGGGCCGGCCTCCGTTATCGGGCGGCGCGTCGAATTGGAGGCGATGCGCGCCGACGGTTCGCGCATTCCCGTCGAATTAGCGATCACGGCGGTTGGTTCGGGCCCAAGCGCTCTCTTCACTGCGCATCTTCGCGACCTCCGTCCGGCGCGAGAAGCGCAGGCGCAAATCGAAGGTCAAAGAGAAGCGCTCTACCAAAACGAAAAGCTCGCGGCCCTTGGGTCGCTCCTCGCCGGTGTGGCGCATGAACTCAACAATCCGCTCTCCATCGTCATCGGACAGGCGCTCATGCTGCGCGAGGCGGCTCAGTCGCATGCGAATTTCGACAAACATTTTGAGGACTTTGCGGAACGCGGCGCGAAAATCGAGACAGCCGCCAACCGCTGCGCGCGAATCGTCAAGGTTTTCCTGGCCATGGCCCGTCAGCGCGAGGCGGAACGCGGAAGGGTGGAGATTCCCGATCTCGTCGAGCGCGTGCTCGAACTGCTTTCGTATGGACTGCGGACGGCCGGCATCGAGGTGACCAAAGACGTCCCTGCGGACCTGCCGCCGCTTTTGGCCGACAGCGACCAGTTGCATCAGGTGCTGCTCAATCTTGTGGTGAACGCCAAGCAGGCGCTCGAAGCGCAGCCGGCGCCACGGCGGATTTCGATCGTCGCGCGCGCCGATCAAGCGGCCCAGAAGCTCGATATCCACATTTCCGACAATGGGCCGGGCGTTCCAGATGCTATCCGCAGCCGGATTTTCGATCCTTTCTTCACGACGAAGCCGCAGGGGGTGGGAACCGGAATCGGACTTGCCGTTTCGCGCGGTCTCATCGAGTCGCACGCAGGTTCGCTTACTCTGGAGCCGCCGCAGCCGGGCGCGGGCGCTGTTTTCGCGATCAGGCTGCCCATCGACGCATTGGGCATCGAAAACGCCGTCGTTGACGAAAATGCGGCGACGGGGACGCAGCGGACGATCAAGCAGAGGCGTGCGCTGATCGTTGACGACGAAGTCGAAATCGCAAGCCTACTCGGCGAAATTTTGCGACGGCTAGGCTTCGACTGTGAAATCGCGACGAGCGGCGACCACGCGAAACAAGCGATCGCCGCGCGGCCGGCGGACCTCATTCTTTGCGACATCCGCATGCCCAATGGCGACGGCCCGGCTTTCTACGACTGGCTCAGCGTCGAACATCCGCAGATGACCAACCGCATCGCCTTCGTCACCGGCGACGTCTTGGGTCCCGGCGCAGATCGCTTCATCGCGCGTTCGGGCTGTCCAATCATAGAGAAACCCTTTACGCCGGAAGACATCCGCCTCGTCGCTGATTTATTGTGCGACGACGCGGCGGCGTGAATCGGCGCGACGAGATTCAACAGCAGCGAAACGCGCGCGCGCCGCCGGCGCCGAAACGCGCATTCTCGCGCGCCCGAAAAAATTCGTCGCGCGTCATGATCGGCGCGTCTTCGTGGCGCGCGCGGACATGCGCGACATAGGCGTCGTAATCGCCCTGGCCGACCATCAGCTTCGCGCCGGCGCGGAGCTTGCGCGCGAGCCGATTGAGATCAAGCCTGGGCAGGCTGCAGATCGTGCAATTCATCTTCGGTCTCCCGCGTGGTGACATGCTCAGCGGCGCGCGCGGCGCGAATGGCGCGGATGGCGAAGCCGAGCATGGCCAGAACCAGCGTCACGTAAATCGCGCAAAGCGTGGCGTCGACATAGTCGTTGAAGATGACGCGCTGCATCTCGGCGAGCGTCTTCGCCGGCGCCAGCAGCTGATCCTTATCGGCGGCCGCTGCGAATTTTCTGGCGTGCGCCAGAAAGCCGATACGCGGATCGTCATGGAAGATTTTCTCGAAGGCCGCCGTCACCGTGCAGATATAGAGCCACGCCGTCGGCGCGATGGCGACGAAGGCGTAACGCTGGCGCTTCATCCGATAGAGCACGACGACGCATAGCGTCAGCGCGATCGCCGCGAGCATCTGATTGGCGATGCCGAACAACGGCCACAGCGTGTTGATGCCGCCGAGCGGATCGATCACCCCCTGATAGAGGAAATAGCCCCATCCGCTCACGGCGATGGCGGTGGCGGCAAGGTTCGGCGCCCAGGCGCGCGTATTGCCGAAGGCGGGGAAGAAGGCGCCGAAGAGATCCTGGATCATGAATCGCGCGACGCGCGTGCCGGCGTCGATCGTGGTGAGGATGAACAGCGCTTCGAAAAGAATGGCGAAATGATACCAGAACGCTTTCGCCGCCGAGCCGCCGACGGCGGAAGAGAGAATATGCGCCATGCCGACGGCGAGCGTCGGCGCGCCGCCGGTGCGCGACAGAATCGTCTTCTCGCCGACCTCGGCGGCGACGCCTGACAGCGTCTCCGGCGTGACCGCGAAGCCCCATGAGGAGATCGCCGCCGCGGCGGAGTCCGGCGTCGCGCCGATCAATGCGGGCGCGCTGTTCATCGCGAAATAGACGCCGGGCTCCAGCACGCTCGCGGCGATCAGCGCCATGACCGCGACGAAGGATTCCATCAGCATCGCGCCGTAGCCGATGAAGCGGGTCTGCGTCTCGTCGCCAATCATCTTCGGCGTCGTGCCGGAGGACACAAGCGCATGAAAGCCCGACACCGCGCCGCAGGCGATGGTGATGAACAGAAACGGGAAGACGCTGCCGGCGAAGACCGGTCCGGTGCCGTCGATGAAGCGGCTGACCGCCGGCATCTGCAGGTCCGGCCAGACGATGAAAATGCCGATCGCGAGCGATAGGATCGTGCCAATCTTCAGGAAGGTCGACAGATAGTCGCGCGGCGCGAGCAACAGCCACACCGGCAAAACTGAAGCGACGAAGCCATAGCCGATGAGCATGAAGGCGAGGGTTTCGGCCTTGAAGGAGAAGAGCGGCGCGAGCAGCGCGCTCTCCGACACCGTGCGGCCGAAGGCGATGCTCAAGAGCAGCAGCACAAAGCCGATCGCAGACATTTCGCCGATGCGCCCGGGGCGCAGATAGCGACCGTAGACGCCCATGAAGACGGCGATCGGCAGCGTCGCGAAGACTGTGAACGCGCCCCAAGGGCTGTCGGCGAGCGCCTTGACGACGACGAGCGCCAGCACCGCCAGCAGGATGATCATGATCGTGAGAATGCCGACCATGGCGATGACGCCGGGCACGCGGCCCATCTCGGTCTTGATGAGATCGCCGAGTGAGCGGCCGTCGCGCCGCGTCGAGATGAACAGGACGAGAAAATCCTGCACAGCGCCGGCGAAGATGACGCCGGTTAAGAGCCACAATGTTCCCGGCAGATAGCCCATCTGCGCCGCGAGCACGGGGCCGACGAGCGGACCGGCGCCGGCGATGGCCGCGAAATGGTGGCCAAACAGCACCCATTTGTCGGTCGGCACATAATCGAGCCCGTCATTGCGGCGAAGCGCGGGGGTGCGGCGGCGCGCATCGAGCCCCAGCACCCGCTCGGCGATGAAACGCGAATAGAAGCGATAGCCAATGGCGTAGGTTCCGATCGCCGCCGTGACGAGCCACATGGCGTTGACGTTTTCGCCGCGCGAGACCGCGAGCGTGTAAAGCGAGAACAGCACGAGGGCGAACACGAGCGCCCAGGGAAACAGCTTCAACGTCTGACGGCTGTCGGCGATGTTGATGATCGACATTAGAACTCCGAATAGCGCCCTCTCGGCGCATCGATTTCAACGAAACTTATAATTTTGCGAGGGTCAAGGGATCGCGGCGATCGGCGAAATATTTGTGCAGTGCCTCGCCGAAGAGCGGCTCATGCGGCGCCGCCGCCGCAAACAAGGTCATCGACGAATGGAACTTCAAATCGTCGGGAGAGCCGAAGATTTCATGCGCGCTGCGTCCCTCGACCTCGTTAACGAGTTCGACGCACTCCCTGAGCCGCGCACCCAAAAGAGGATGCGCGAGATAGGCGTGCGCCTCGGCGAGCGAGCGGATGGCGTAGCGCTGCGCCATGGCGCTCGCGCCCAGCCCTTCGAGCTGCGGAAAAACGAACCACATCCAGTGGCTGCGCTTGCTGCCTTCTTGCAATTCCTCCCGAATTTTTTCGTAAGCAGGCTCCTGCGCCGCGAGGAAACGCTCCAGACCATATGGATCATCGCTCGCGCGCGTCACTCCGCCGCTTCCGCGGCGACGGGCGCGTAGTTGAGAATGGGCGCGAGCCAGCGTTCAACCTCGCGCGCCTCCAGGCCCTTGCGGCGGGCGTAATCCTCGACCTGATCGCGCTCGATCTTGGCGACGCCGAAATAATGCGCGCTCGGATGCGCCAGATAGAGCCCGCTGACGGAAGCGGCCGGCGTCATGGCGTAACTTTCGGTCAGCTTCACGCCGGTGCGCTTTTCGACATTGAGCAGATCGAAGATCGTCGCCTTTTCTGTGTGATCGGGCTGCGCCGGATAGCCGGGCGCCGGGCGAATGCCGGCGTAAGGCTCGGCGTGCAGCGCTTCGGGCGCGAAATTCTCTTCACGCGCATAGCCCCAGAACTCCTTGCGCACGCGCTCATGCATGCGCTCAGCGAAAGCTTCCGCGATACGATCGGCGAGCGCCTTGACCATGATCGAGCCATAGTCGTCATTGGCGCGGGCGTAGCGGGCGGCGATCTTTTCTTCTTCCGCGCCGGCGGTGACGACGAAGGCGCCGACATAATCCGCCTTGCCGCTCTCCTTGGGCGCGACGAAATCGGCCAGCGCGAGATTGGCCTTGCCGTCGCGCTTTTGCAATTGCTGGCGTAAGGTGTGCAGCGTCGCGATCGTTTCGTTGCGCGACTCGCCATTGTAGAGCGCGATGTCGTCGCCGATGGAATTCGCCGGCCAGAAGCCGATGACGGCTTTGGGCGTGAACCAGCGCTCTTCGACAATTCGCTTCAACATGGCGCGGGCGTCTTCGTACAGCGTGCGCGCCGCCTCGCCGCGCTCGGGATCATCGAGCAGCGACGGATAGCGCCCCTTGAATTCCCAGGTCTGGAAGAAGGGCGTCCAGTCGATGTAGGGGACGAGCTCGCCGACGTCATAGCTCGCAAAAGCGCGCGCGCCGCTGAAGGAGGGCTTCGGCGGCTCATAGGCGGCCCAGTCGATTTTATAAGCGTTGGCGCGCGCCTGCGCGAGCGGCGCGCGCAGCTTGTCGGCCTGCGCGCGGGCATGCGCCTCAGCGAGGCGCTCATATTCGGCGCGCGTTTGCGCGACATAGTCAGGACGCGTCTTGTCGGAGACGAGCGCCTGCGCGACGCCAACGGCGCGGCTCGCGTCGGTGACATAGACCGCCTGGCCGCGACGATAATTTGGGCTGATCTTCACCGCCGTATGCACACGGCTCGTCGTCGCGCCGCCGATGAGGAGCGGCGTGTCGAGACCTTCGCGCTCGAGCTCAGAAGCGACGAAGCACATCTCGTCGAGCGACGGCGTGATGAGGCCGGAAAGACCGATGAGATCGACCTTTTCCTTCTTGGCGACTTCGAGAATCTTCGCGCAGGGCGTCATGACACCAAGGTCGATCACCTCGAAGTTGTTGCAGCCGAGCACAACGCCGACGATATTCTTGCCGATGTCGTGAACGTCGCCCTTTACCGTCGCCAGCAGGATTTTGCCGGCAGTGGAGCGTTCGCTCTTGTCGGCCTCCATGAAGGGCATGAGATAGGCCACCGCCTGTTTCATCACGCGCGCCGATTTGACCACCTGCGGCAGGAACATCTTGCCAGTGCCAAAGAGATCGCCGACAACATTCATGCCGGTCATCAGCGGGCCTTCGATCACGTCAAGCGGGCGCGTGGAGCGCTGACGCGCCTCTTCCACATCCGCTTCGACGTAATCGGTGACGCCATTGACCAGCGCATATTCGAGACGCTTCTCGACGGTGTTCTCGCGCCAAGCGGCGTCCTTTTCCTGTGTCTTGCCCGCCGCGCCCTTGAACTTTTCAGCCAGTTCGACGAGGCGCTCGGTCGAATCCTTGCGGCGATTCAAGACCACGTCTTCGCAAAGCTCGCGCAGCTCGGGATCGATCTCGCCATAGACGGCAAGCTGGCCAGCGTTGACGATGCCCATATCCATCCCCGCCTGAATGGCGTGATAGAGGAACACCGAATGCATCGCCTCGCGCACGGGCTCGTTGCCGCGGAATGAGAAGGACAGGTTCGAGACGCCGCCCGACACATGCACATGCGGCAGATCGCGCTTGATGACGCGTGTGGCCTCGATGAAATCGACGCCGTAATTCTCATGCTCTTCAATGCCCGTCGCGACCGCGAAAATATTGGGATCGAAGATGATGTCCTGGGGCGGAAAACCGACGATGTCGGTCAAGATTTTATAGGCCCGCGTGCAAATCTCGGTCTTGCGGGCGAAGGTGTCGGCCTGGCCCTTTTCATCGAAGGCCATGACGACGACGGCGGCGCCATAGCGGCGCACCTTTTGCGCGTCGGCGATGAATTTCTCTTCGCCTTCCTTCATCGAGATCGAATTGACGACGCCCTTGCCCTGTAGACATTTCAGGCCGGCTTCAATCACGGCGAATTTAGATGAATCGACCATCACCGGCACGCGGGCGATGTCGGGCTCGGCGGCGACGAGATTGAGAAATTCCACCATGGCGCGTTCGGAATCGAGCAGGCCTTCGTCCATATTGACGTCGATGACCTGCGCCCCGTTCGCCACCTGATCGCGCGCGACGTCGAGCGCCGCGGCATAGTCGCCATTGGTGATGAGCTTGCGGAACTTCGCCGAACCCGTGACATTGGTGCGCTCGCCGACATTGACGAAGGGAATGTCCTTGGTCAGCGTGAAGGGCTCCAATCCAGCAAGACGCAGCATCGGCTCGATCGTCGGGATCGCGCGCGGGGCGACGCCTTTCACGGCGCCGGCGATCGCGGCGATATGGTCCGGCGTCGTGCCGCAGCAGCCGCCAAGCACATTGACGAGACCGGCGGTCGCGAATTCGCCGACGAGCTCCGCCATATATTCGGGGCTTTCGTCGTAAAGCCCGAATTCATTGGGCAGACCGGCGTTGGGGAAGGCGCAGACGCGCGTATCGGCGATGCGGCCGATCTCGGCGATATGCTGGCGCATCTCGCGGGCGCCGAGCGCGCAGTTGAAGCCGATCGAAAAAGGCTTGGCGTGGGCGAGCGAATTCCAGAAGGCGACCGCCGTCTGACCGGACAGCGTCCTTCCCGAGAGATCGGTGATCGTGCCGGAGATCATGATCGGAAAACGGGTTCCGACCTCGTCGAATGCGTCCTCGAGCGCATAGAGCGCCGCCTTGGCGTTGAGCGTATCGAAGACAGTTTCGACGAGCAGGATGTCGGCGCCGCCTTCAAGGAGGCCGAGCGCCGCTTCCTTATAGGCGGCGCGAAGCTCGTCGAAGGTGACGGCGCGGAAGCCCGGATTCGACACGTCGGGAGAAATCGACGCGGTGCGATTGGTCGGGCCAAGCGAGCCAGCGACGAAGCGGCGCACGCCGGTCTTCGCCGCGACTTCATCGGCGGCCGCGCGCGCCAGCCGCGCGCCCTCGCGATTAAGCTCAAAAGCGAGATGTTCGAGCCCGTAATCGGCCTGAGCGATGGTCGTCGACGAAAACGTGTTGGTCTCGATGATGTCGGCGCCCGCTTCGAGATAGGCGACATGGATCGCCTTGATCGCGTCGGGCTGCGTCAGCGTCAGCAGGTCGTTGTTGCCGCGCAAGTCCTTGGCGTGATCTGTGAAGCGCGCGCCGCGGAAGTCGGCCTCCTCGAATTTGTGTCGCTGGATCATCGTGCCCATGGCGCCGTCGAGAATGAGGATTCGGCGCGACGCGGCCTCTTCCAAGGTCTGGAGAATATTGGGGCCGTAAGCTTTGTCGAAAATCATGCGATGGCCCTTTCACGAACGGGACGCACGCCAAGCAAATGGCAAATGGCGAAGACCAGGTCGGCGCGATTATTGGTGTAGAAGTGGAATTCATTGACGCCGGCGCGCGCCAGGCTCATCACCTGCTCGACGGCCGTCGTGGCGGCGATGAGCGCGCGAGTCTCCGGGTCTTCGTCCAGTCCATCAAAGCGCTCAGCGAGCCAGCGCGGCAGGCTCGCCCCGGCCTTTTGCGCGAAGCCGGCGACCTGCTTGAAATTGCGGATCGGCATGATGCCGGGAACGATCGGAATCGTAATCCCGCGCCCACGCGCCTTGTCGAGGAATTTGAAGTAGACGTCATTGTCGAAGAAGAACTGCGTGATGGCGCGCGTCGCGCCGGCGTCGACCTTCGCCTGAAGCGCGTCGAGATCCTGTTCGATCGAGACGCTTTCCGGATGGCCTTCGGGATAGGTCGACACGGAAATCTCAAAATCGCCGATCCGACGAATGCCGCTCACGAGATCGGTTGATGTGGCGTAGCCTTTCGGATGCGCCTCAAATTTCGACCCCACGCCTGTCGGCGGATCGCCGCGCAGCGCCACGATATGGCGAACGCCGGCGTCCCAATAGTCGCGCAGGATCGCGTCGACGTCTTCACGCGCGGCGGAAACGCAGGTGAGATGCGCGGCTGGCTTCATCTCAGTTTCGCGCACGATGCGCGCGACGATCGAATGGGTGCGCTCGCGGGTGGTGCCGCCGGCGCCATAGGTGACGGAGACGAAATGCGGTTTGAGCGCCGCCAGCCGATTGATCGTCTGCCAGAGTTGCGTCTCCATCTCCGGCGTCTTGGGCGGGAAGAATTCATAGGAGATCGCAAATTGGTTGGGCGACGCCGTGGGATGAAGAGCGTTAAACATCAGGCTGTCTCATAAGATGCTGTGGGAATGGGATCGGCGATGACGCGCGGATCGCGCGCCAGCCACAAGGACACGGTGAGCTTGGCGCCTTCGCTAGGGTCGGGCGCCAGTTGCCGGCGTTGAACAATGTCGAGGCCTGCCTGCGCGAGCAGTCCGGTGATTTCAGCGTCGGAAAAACCGAGACGGCGATGCGCGTGCTTGTCGCGCAGCGTCTCTTCCTGATGCGGCGCGAAGTCGACGACGAGCAGCCGGCCGCCGGGCGCGAGCACCCGCGCCGCCTCGCGCAGAGCGCGGCCTGGATCGTCGAGAAAGTGCAGAACCTGATGCATGATCGCGAGGTCGATGGAGTTGCGCTCGATCGGCAGCGCATAGATGTCGCCCTGGCGCAGCTGCACATTGTCGAAGCCGGTCTCTTCGAGACGGCCGCGCGCGACGCCGAGCATGGCGGAGGAAAGATCGACGCCGACGGCGCGTTCCGCCTGGGGCGCGAAAAGCTCCAGCATCCGTCCGGCCCCGGCCCCGAGATCGAGCAGATTGCGCACGGCTCTCTCGCCCACGACCTGGCGCATCGCCTCCTCGACGCTCTCCTCGGGGACGTGCAGCGCGCGAATGCGGTCCCACTCCTCGGCATGCGCGGCGAAATAACGCGCGGCGTTCTCGGCGCGCGCCTGGCGCACCTGGGCGAGTCTCGCGCGATCGCCGGCGAGCAGCGCATCGTCAGCCTCGAGCCAACCGACGATGGCGCGCGCGAGGGCGCCCGCCGGGCCGGCCGGCGACAGACGGAAAAAGGCCCACGCCCCTTCGCGGCGGCGCTCGACGAGGCCGGCCTCGACGAGGAGCTTAAGATGGCGCGAGACGCGCGGCTGAGACTGGCCCAGGATCGCCACGACCTCGCTGACGGTCAGCTCCGACTGGGCGAGCAACGCCAGAAGACGCAGGCGCGTCTCCTCTCCAGCGGCGTTCAGCGCCGCAAGCGTCGGGTCGAGGGCCAATTTGGCGACGGATTTCATGATTTCTACGTTAGACATAAAGATATCTATATACGTCAAATTTACCGGACGCAACCACGGTCGCCGTTTTTAGACGACGGAATGTTCTTGACCGAATCCCAAACCAGGTTCATCTTTTGTTACATCGCACCTGTCGATCTGACAGCATGATCGGCAGGTTCGCTCGGGCGGGACCTCGATGCGAACGCGATCCAGGATAGGCTCAGAAACCCCCTGTTGATGGGCCGAACCGAGCAACAGTGTTGCGAGAGGAGCATGACGCCACCGGGTCAGACCAATTGACCGGCGTTTGGTTCCGGTCACTGGGCGATCAGGAGCAGCTGCTTGATCCGTCCATCCTCTGAGACAAATCGACAATCTTCCGGGCGGCCGAACGCAAAGGCCAAGCATCGGGCGCCCGATCATGGACTGGACAATCCAGACTAGCTTCCAAGAGAAGCAAACGGCCCCGTGAGTTCTACGCCACGGGGCCTGTTTTATTTTCCAGCAGCTAGAGGGTCAGTGTTCCGGGCGGAAGCCGAAGGCGACGTCGGCCCCTCGCCCTTCAAGGCTCGGAAATAGCCGCCGGGCCGGGTTACGCCGGCGCCTTTTCTTCTTCCTGGCTGACGACTTCGAGGAAGCTCTCCGCCGCCTCGCGCCGCTCGAAGACATGCGGCTGCAGCCCGCGTTTGGACAGCGCCTCCTTCATCTTCAGGCGCGCGAAGGCGCTCGTCGCATAGCGGGTCGTCGTCAGATAATAGCGCTGGCTCATATAGTCGATCATTTCGGCGTAATCGTCGTAGAGCGCCTCATTGATCTTCCAGCCGTCGTGATTGACGACCGAGTTGACGCGCTTGCCGACCTTGTCCGACGCCTCGATCAGCGTCTTGCGCAGATCGTCGATGTCCTTCTTGGTGCGCGCGTGCCAGCCCTCGAGATTGACGAACAGGATGTTGCGGTCGGCGTCGTAAGTGACGCGGTCGGACATGTTGAGATTGATCAGGTCGGCGAGCAGCCCCATCGGCTCGTCGACGAAGATGCGCTTATCCATCAGTTCGGCATGTTCGATGATGGGCTTGAAATCCATATGCGCCAGGATGTCCTTGTCGATATCGATCCCCGGCGCGACCTCGATCAGTTCAAGCCCCTTGTCGACGAGTTTAAACACGCAGCGCTCGGTCACGTAATAGACCGGCTGCTTGCGCTTTTGCGCGAATTTGCCGGAGAAGGTGATCTGCTCGACGGCGTTGAGGAACTTCTTGTTCCTGCCTTCCTGCAGAATGTTCACCTTGCCGTCGGCGATCTCGACGCGCAGCCCGCCATTGGTGAAGGTGCCGGCGTAAACGACGAGTCGCGCGTTCTGGCTGATATTGATGAAGCCGCCGCAGCCGTTGAGGCGTCCGCCGAATTTCGACGTATTGACGTTGCCCTGCAGGTCGCACTCGGCCATGCCGAGGCAGGTCATGTCGAGACCGCCGCCGTCATAGAAGTCGAACTGCTGGTTCTGCTGAATGATCGCGTCGGCGTTGGTCGCGGCCCCGAAGCTCGAACCGGCCGCGAGCACGCCGCCGATGGCTCCGGCTTCCGTCGTCAGAGTGATGTAGGGCGTCATCTTTTCTTCGTTGGCGACGGCGGCGATGCCTTCCGGCGCGCCAACGCCAAGATTAACCACGCCGTTCGGCGGCAGCTCGAAACTGGCGCGCCGCGCGATCACCTTGCGCTCGTCGAGCGGCATTTTGGCGAATTTCTCGACCGGCACGCGGATTTCGCCGGAAAGCGCCGGATTGTGGATCACCCCATAGTTCATCCGGTGCATTTCCGGCGGATCGGCGACGACGACGGCCGAGACGAGAATGCCCGGTATATGCACCTCTTTCGGTTTGATCGAACCTTGTTCGACGATGCGCTCGACCTGCGCGATGACGAGCCCGCCACTGTTATGGGCGGCCATGGCCTGAGCGAGATTGTCGAGCACGAGCGCCTCGCGCTCCATCGAAATATTGCCGGAAGGATCGGCCGAGGTGCCGCGAATGAAGGCGACGTCGATCTTGGTGGCGATATAGAACAGCCACTCCTCGCCCATGATGTTGTGGTATTTGACCATGTCCTCCTTGGTGCGGTCGTTCACCTTGCCGCCGCCAAAGCGCGGATCGACATAGGTGTAGAGGCCGACTTTGGAGAAGAGGCCCGGCTGGCCCGCGGCGCAGGCGCGGTAAAGCTGCGAGATGACGCCCTGCGGGAGATTGTAGCCGCAGATCTTGTTCTCCTGCGCCGCCTGCGCGACCTTCGGCATGCGGCCGAAATTGGCGGCGATCACCCGGCGCAGCAATCCTTCGTGATGGAAGCGCCCCGTGCCGAGGCCCTTGGAGTCGCCGGCGCCGGCCGTCATGATCAGCGTGAGGTCGCGCGGATGCTGACTCTCGACGAAGCGCTTTTCCAAAGCGGCGTGCAAGGCCTCGGGAATGCAGCTCTGGACGAAGCCCGTGGTGGTTACGACGTCATTGTCGCGAATGAGCGCAATCGCCTCGTCGGCGGTAATGACCTTATTGTTCGCCATGTCCTCAGGGTTCCCTCGCTCCCCACTCTTTATTGCGGACCGTTGACGTCGCCGCTCTGGTGGGCGTTTTGCTCAAAATGAGCGCTCAACCGTAGAGACCGGGCCGCTCTTGCGCAATAGCGGCTATGCGCCGCAGACCGGCCGCAACCTCGCCAACGCGCGGGAGATTGGCCGTCAGTCGCCGCGGTAGACGCAGCCCTCGAAACAGCTGTCGCGAAAGACCCCGACTTCGGCAAGACCCGGCAATGTGGGCGCGAGATCGCGCCAGATATAGGCGCAGAGATTTTCGAGCGTCGGCTTTCCCAGCCCTTCAAGATCATTGAGAAATGAGTGATCGAGGCGTTCGCGCAGCTCCGCGAGCCTACGGCCAAGCTTGCCGAGGTCCATCACCCATTGCTCTTCTACAGTGGGCTCGCCGCGCAGGGTGACGCGCACGCGAAAGGAGTGGCCATGCAGATTGCGGTATTTGCCGCCCTCTGGAGCCTCGGGATCGTAGAGCGCGTGCGCCGCCTCGAAATAAAACTCGCGGTAAACCTCGAAACTCGACACCGTCACTTCACCCCGATCGCCTTGTGGGTTTGGACAGACAGACGCCAGCGCGGATGCGCCAGGCAGTAGCTGACCGCGGCCTCCGTATTGCGCGAAACATCCGGCCCGTCCATGGGCTGCAGCAGAAAATGCGTGAAGTCGAGCCGCTCATAGGCGGCGGGGTCGACGCCCTGCTGGGGGAAGACCAGCTTCAATTCCGCGCCGCGCGTCTGGGCCAGCGGCGCGCCGGCCTTGGGCGACACGCAGATCCAGTCTATCTCCGGGATGACGGGCAACGTGCCGTTGGTCTCGATGGCGATCTCAAATCCTTGCCCGTGCAGCGCCGAAACCAAAGCCTCATCGATCTGCAGCATCGGCTCGCCGCCGGTCAGCACCGTGAAGCGTTGCGCGCGGCCCTCTCCCCACAGCGTCGCCAAATGGCCCGCAAGCGCCGTGGCGTCGGCGAACTTTCCCCCGCCCTCGCCCTCGAAGCCGACGAAATCCGTGTCGCAGAACTGGCACTGCGCGGCGGCGCGGTCCGCTTCCCGCCCGCTCCACAGGTTGCAGCCGGCGAAGCGGCAAAAGACCGCGGCGCGGCCCGCGTTAACGCCCTCGCCCTGCAGGGTTTTGAAGGCTTCCTTGACGATGTAGGCCATTTGCCCGCTCTAGATCACGCTGCATTTGGGCGAGATCGCCCAAATGCAGTAACGTGATCGATCTCAAAGTTCTAGAGCGCGCTTTACGCGAAAAACCGGCATCCACTTTTTCGCGAGCCGCGCTCTAGCGGGGACGCCGCGCGGCGTAAAGCGAGGCAAGACGCTTACCCGTTCTTGGGAAGCTCCTTGTCCTTGCCCTCAGGCTCGGGCGCGGGCTGCGGACGCGGGTCGAGGCTACGGATATAGGAGACGATGTCGTCGATCTCCTTGCGCGAGAGATGCATGTCGGGCATCGGCGGATGCGGATCCATCAGGAAATGGCCAAGCTTCTTTTTGTCCGTCCGGCGCCGGGCGATATCGAAGAAGGACGGCGCGTCGGCCGAGGCGCTGGTCTGATCCGACGTCACCACATGGCAGGATGCGCACCATCGCTTCGCGACGATCGCGCCGCGCTGGGCGTCGCCCGCCGCAAGCGCCAAAGTTGCGAAAGCGGCGCTCCCGCCGACGAGGGCCGTAGCGAGCATAAGGCGTCGAAGCTGCATGTGATTTCCTTAAGCGGGGAGCTGTCGATTCGCTCGCATGAAAGCACAAGCGCGGCCCGCTGGGTATCAGCGCCTCTCATTCGAGCTTGCGTCAGGACGACGCGCCGCCTCGAGGCGCTGCTGCATTTTTGCAACAGTCATGTGATCTGATTGCAACAGTATAGCAGATTAGCATTCTGCTCACGATTGTCGCTGCGCCAGCCCCTTTTCAGACACAAAAGCTGAGCTAAGGTGATCGGGTCACAAGCTCATTCGAGATGCGGAGACAGGCGCCGAAAGATTTCGCTTTCGGCCGCAGGTTCCTTCTTTCCTTCTCGCTGATCAGCGGTGACGGCTGGCGTATGGCCTTAAAGACGTCGGGCGTCTTCTGGGGTGAGGAAAGTCGGAACATTATGGTCGGAAGCGTTCATACGGGCGTGATTTCAGCCTTTAGGCGCAAGAAGCGCGGGGCTTTGCCGCTCTGCCTTTTCGCGACGAGCCTGGGCATGCTGGTGACGGCTTTTGTCGCGCCGGCGCCCGCTCTTGACGCGCCTCGAACGGCCGCGAGAGCCGAGTCGCAGCCTCTGCCGATGTTCAAGGATCCGCGCGCGGCGCTGCGCGCCGGACTCGAGAGCTACCATGCCGGCGACGCCGCGACCTCCATCGCCGCGCTACGCTACGCCGCCGAGGGCGGCGAGCCGCTGGCCAAATGGAAGCTTGGCCGAATGTACGCCGAAGGCGACGGCGTCGTTCGCGACGACGCCAAGGCCTATGAATATTTCGCGCAAATCGTCGACCACTACGCCGACGACGAGCCGGATCCGCGCGAGCGTTCGATGGCGGCAAGCGCCTTCGTCGCCGTGGGCATTTATCTGCGTGACGGCGTTCCAAGCGGAAAGATCAAGCCCGATCTCGATCGCGCGTTTGATCTGTTCCGTTATGCGGCGACGTATTTCAGCAACGCCGACGCGCAGTACAATCTGGCGCGCATGTATCTCGAAGGGATCGGCGTGAAGAAGAACGTCCGCCAGGGCGTGAATTGGCTGGAGCTCGCGGCGCGCAAGGGCCATCCGCAGGCGCAGGCGATGCTCGGCCGTATGATGTTCACCGGCGAGGCGAGCGGCGAACCCGAACGCGCGCGCGGACTCATGTTTCTGACGCTGGCGCGCGACGCAGCTGGCGGCGCGACCCGCGACCAATGGATCGCCGATTTGCACGCCGAAGCGTTGAATTCCGCCAGCGACGCCGACCGTAGCGCGGCCGTCACCATGCTCGAAGGCTATCTGCGCGAACGCAACTGACGTTCAGTTTTCAGCCGGCTTGCGCCGCAGCGCCTTTGAACTTCACCGGAATGCTCAGGAAGCGCGCGCCATCCCCGCGCGGCGGCGGAAACTTGCCGGCGCGAATGTTCACCTGAATCGACGGCAGCAGCAGCCGCGGCGCGGCAAGCTCCTGATCCCGCTTCTGTCGCCCGGCCACGAAGTTTTCCTCGCTGACGCCGTCCTTGATCTGCACGTTCTTGGCGCGCTGCTCGGCGACCGTCGTCTCCCAGGCATAGACGTCTCGTCCCGGCGCCTTGTAGTCGTGACACATGAAGAGCCGCGTCTGCGGAGGCAGCGAAAGAATGCGGCGGATCGACTGGTAAAGCGCATGCGCGTCGCCGCCAGGGAAATCCGCGCGCGCCGTCCCATAGTCGGGCATGAACAGGGTGTCGCCGACAAACACCGCGTCGCCGATCTTATAGGCGACGTCGGCCGGCGTATGGCCGGGCGTGTAGATCGTTTCACCCTCGAGTTCGCCGATCTTGAACCGCTCGCCGTCCTTGAAGAGGTGGTCGAAGCAGCCGCCGTCGGCCTTTACGTCCTCAGCCCCGAACACCGGCTTGAAGATCGCCTGGACCTTGTCGATGTGTTCGCCGATGCCGATCTTCGCGCCCGTCGCCGTTTTGACGATCTGGGCGGCGGTAAGATGATCGGCGTGCGCATGAGTTTCGAGAACCCAATCGATCGTTAATCCTTCCCGCGCCGCCTCGGCGAGGATGGCGTCGATGGAATGCGTATCGGCGACTCCGCTCGCCGGGTCATAATCGAGCACGGGATCGACGATCGCCGCGCGCTTCGTGGCGGGGTCGCTGACGATATAGGTGATCGTGTTTGTGGGCTCGTCAAAGAAGGCCCTCACGGACGGCGCCTGCGGCATCGATCTCTCCTTCATTTGCAGCGCTCAAGCACTTCTCTTCGTTCGTGCTTTCGCCTTTCCTGCTTGCGCCGTCAGATATATGCGCTATAGCTAAATAAGCAATAGCTAATATTATACGCGCGAAGGAGCGACATGCTGACGGCTCTTCCTCTGGACGCCGTGCTTGGTCTGATTTCCGGCGGACTCGTCGGCTTTACGCTGGCGCTCGTCGGCGGCGGCGGCTCGGTGCTGGCCGTGCCGCTTCTCGTCTATCTTGTCGGCGTGCCCAATCCACATATCGCGATCGGCTCAAGCGCCGCGGCCGTCGCCGTCAACGCCCTGATGAGTCTCGCCAATCATGCCCGCGCAAGGACCATCAAATGGCGCTGCGCCTCTGTCTTCGCAGTTTTCGGGGTTGCTGGCGCATTCGGCGGATCGACGCTCGGCAAGATCATCGACGGCGAGAAGCTGCTGGCGCTGTTCGCGCTGCTGATGGTGGTCGTATCCTATCTGATGCTCCGGCGCCGGGGCGCGCTGGGCTATCCAGGCGTCAGGCTCAACCGGGAGAATTTCCCGCGGCTCGTCGGCGCGGGCGCTACGGCCGGCGCGCTTTCGGGCTTCTTCGGCATCGGTGGCGGCTTCCTGATCGTGCCCGGGCTGATGTTTGCGTCCGATATGCCCATTTTGAACGCCATCGGCTCGTCGCTCGTCGCCGTCGCCGCCTTCGCGGTGACAACGGCGGCGAACTACGCTTTTTCGGACCTCGTGGACTGGGAGCTTGCCGCGACGCTCGTGCTCGGCGGCGCGTTTGGCGGGCTGATCGGCGCCGCGGCGGCGCGACGGCTGTCGAAGATGCGCGGGGCGCTGAGCGCCGTCTTCGCGACGGTCATCTTTGCGGTGGCGCTTTATGTCCTCTGGCGAAGCGGCGGCGCGCTCGGTCTACTCGATCACGCGGCGAAATCGGCGTAGATCGCGACGTGATCGGAAGGTTTGTCGCCGGCCCGCATCGATTTGACGATCTCTACGCGCGCCAGCCGATCAGCCGCTTGCGGCGAGAGCAGGAGATGATCGATGCGAAGCCCCTTGTTCTTCTGCCAGGCGCCGGCCTGATAATCCCAGAACGTATAGAGCCCGCCTTCGTCGGAGGTCGCTCGAAGAGCGTCCGCATAGCCGAGATTGACCAGGCGCTGATAGGCGGCCCGCGTCTGCGGCAGGAATAACGCGTCGCCAATCCAGGCCGACGCCTCATAGACGTCCCGCGCCTCCGGGATGACATTGTAGTCGCCGGCGAGAACCGTCGGCTCTTCGAGGCCAAGCAGCGCCTCCGCATGGCGCGTCAGCGTCTCCATGAAGGCGAGCTTGTAGAGATATTTCTGCGTGTGCCGCGGATTGCCGTTCGGCGCATAGATCGAGGCGACGCGCATGACGCCGCCGGCGCCATCGGCGATGACCGCTTCAATGTAGCGCGACTGCGCCTCGCCGTCGAAGCCCGGCAGACCGAGAGTGACGTCCTGAAGCGGCGACTTGGAGAGGATTGCGACGCCGTTAAATCCCTTCTGCCCGTGGACAGCGACGTTATATCCAGCGTCTTCGATTTCGAGTCGCGGAAAAACGTGATCCTCGCACTTCGTTTCCTGCAGGCACAGCGCGTCCGGCGCGGCCTCGCGCAGAAAGGCGAGAAGCGGCGCGAGGCGCTGCCTGACAGAATTGACGTTCCAAGTCGCGATGCGCACCGTCGGCTCCTAGATCACGCTGGATTTGGGCGAATTCGCCCAAATCCAGATGACGTGATCGTTCACATAAATTTAGAGCGCGCTTGGCGCGAAAAACCGGCATCCACTTTTTCGCGAGCGCGCTCTATCGCCGCGCGCGTTAATCGAGGCGATATGTGGCGTGGCAGGCGTTGCAGGCTTGCACGACTTGCGACAGTTCGGCAAGCGCCGGACGCATGTCGCCGCCGGGCCCGATCTTGGCCGCCTCCTGCGCGAATTTGCTCGCCTGCTCATGCATCGTCAGACCGAGCGCACGCATCTCGTCGGGCATGTGATGCGCCATCATCGCCGGCATATCGCCAAGTTCGCCGCTCTTGGCGTTCGGCTTGCACGCCGCCGCGCCGGACGACGCCATGCCGAGGCGCGCGTCGGCGATTTTCGCCGCGCCCGCGCCGTCGCCCTTGCCCAAAGCCGCCAGGATCTCGGCGACCGCCTCCGCATGTCCGCGCATATTGGCGAGCATATGCGCGCGCATCGGCGCCGGAAGGTCGACCTCCTGGCGCGCGTCGCTCATCTTCGGCGACATTTTCATATGCTCCATGTTCATCTGCTTCATATGCGCGCTGTGATCGTCGGTGTCGTCGCCCGCGATAGCGGCGGCGGCGAACAACGAGAGTCCGCATGCCGCGGCGAAGAAAAGTTTTCCCATTCTGGCCTCCCCCTTCATGTGACAACGGCGAGCCTAGCGCGCCAGGCGGCGCCGCGCGCGGGACGAATCGTCACGGCTGCGCGTCGGCGGGCAGAGTGATGATTTGGCCCTGCCGCAATTTTTTACGATTGAGCGCCGGATTGGCGGCGGCGATGTCGCGCCAGCGCTTTTCGTCGCCATAGAGTCGCTTGGCGATCGCGCGCAGCGTGTCGCCGCGTCGCACCGTATAGGTCTTCTGCACAGCGACCGACGCTGGCGGGCTTTGCGTCGCTTGAGGCGCGCCCTGAACCGGCGAGGCGACAGGGGCGGATGGCTGAGATGGCGCGGCCGGCTTTGCGTCAACGACGACGAACTCCCCGCGCAACATGCCCATCCAGCAGCTCCAGGGAATGACCCCTGTCTTTTCCGGCGTGAACTCGATCGTCTGCCGTCCCGGCTTGACGTCGAATTCGAGCTTCAAGGAGGGAACCAGGATACGATTATTGCAGGTCGTCACTTGCGTCGCGTTGATCACCCATTTGACCGGCACGCCGCGCCGCAGCGTGAAGCGGGTGGGCGTAAAGCCAAGGCCATTGGCCTCCATCTCGATCGTCTGCGTCTTCGGCGCGGCGGAATCCTGCTGTAGTTGGGCGCGTTCAACGGGCGCCGGGCTTCGCCAGCTCGTCGTCAGCGACGCGAGATCGGCGCCCGAGCCTGTGAGGATCAGTCCCCGATTGATCATCACCGCGCCGAGCGCGACGACGATCACGCCGGACGCAGTCAGCAGGCGATGCGTCACCGCCCCCGAGAGCACTGTCGTCAGCGCGCCGAAGGCGAGCATCACCGGCAAGGTTCCAAGGCCGAAGACGAAGAGCGTCTTCGCGCCTTCAACGGGGCTGCCGGTCCCGGCCGCCATCACATACATCGCCTGCAACGGTCCGCAGGCGATCATCAGACCGTTGAGAAGACCGATCACGAACGGTCGATGTCGCGCGCCGCTCGCCTCGCGGTTCACCCAGTTCTGGAGCGGCTGCGGCAGTCCGAGCCGGAAGCGGCGCAGCGGCGCGAACAGGCCAAGCATATTGAGCCCGAAGATGAGAAGAAACGCGCCCGCCGCGACGCCGGCGACGCCGCGCAGCATGGGCGTGAACGCGATGAAGGCGCCAAGCCAGCCGAAGGCGGCGCCGATCGTGGCGTAGGAAAGCGTCTTTCCCGCCCCATAGGCGAGGTGTGAGACGAAGGACGAGCGCCCCGCCCGCGCGTCGGCCGCCGCATAACCCACAACGAAGCCGCCGCACATGCCGACGCAATGAAAACCCGTCAGCAGGCCCAACAGAAACAGGAGGCCGAGACTCATATGCTGAGCGATGTCCGGCTCGCCCTCGGCGCTGATCCAGCGCGTATCAAATAGAATTAAGGCGGCGAGGGCGGCGAGGGCGGCGACGATGATCGCCAGTCTGACGAAAGGCGAACGTCGGCGCTGCGCCTCTTCCCTCAGAACGACGCGATAGCCGTTCTGCTCGACGCTGTTGCGAATCGCGCTGAAATTGGTCGCATCGGCGTCATAGTCGACGACGACCGTCTCGGTCGGATAGCTGGCCGAGACGCTGCGCACGCCGGCGAGCTTTCTGACCGCCGCCTCGATGACATGCTCGCAGCCGTGGCAATGCATGCCGCGCGCGTGAAAGGTGATCGCCGTTTCGTTCATCTGAGGTTTAACGCCTCGCCGCGCAGCGTCGGACTGCCGGCTGGCGTCGCGAGCTTCCGTCTTCGCGCTGTGGCCGGTGCGCGAGTTGGATTACTTGCCGAGTTACTTGCCGAGCGTATCCATGCCCAGAAGCTTATAAGCGGGGCAGAAGTTGACGAAGGCCGTGGTCAGCGGGATGAGCCCGATCAGTCCCCATAACGTCTGCGGACCGATGAAGACGAGGCTGAGCAAGAGCAGTCCGGCGACGATGCGGATGATCCGGTCGGTCCTTCCGATATTGGCTACCATGACTAATCTCCCTTCTCCCGCGGCGATCGCAATGTCAGGCTATCGCCTCGCGTGAGATCGCACAGCGACTAAGTCTCGCTTGAGGCGCGGCTGCTATTTCTGCCTGCCGTCGTCGTCGAGCTCGAGCCACATGGCGTTGAGAATGGCGAAGGCGCAGGCGAGCCCCAGCCCTAGGATCCAGGAAAAATACCACATGCCGCGTTTCCTCCCGCTCAATAATAGTAATCGTCGCCGCGACGGATCGCCGCCTCGCTCACAGCGCCGCGCAGCACGTAGTAGACCCAGCTGGTGTAGGCAAGGACGATCGGCAGAAAGACGATCACCGCGATGAGCATGAGCGAGAGCGTCGCTTTGCTCGACGACGCGTCCCAGACCGTCAGACTTTGGCTCGGGTGTGTCGATGACGGCAGCAGGAACGGGAACATGCTGAAGCCCGCCATGGTTGCGACTCCCGCGACCGAAAGGCTGCTGGCGAGAAACGCGATCCTGCCCGCCGAGAAGGCGAAGGCCAACGCCGCAACGAGCGCGCCCGTATACGCCAGCGCGGGCGCAGCGATCATCCACGGGTAGGCGCGGTAATTGTCGAGCCAGGCGCCGGCTTCGCGCGTCACCGACTTCGCCAACGGATTGGACGGACCTGCATGTTCGATGACGCCGTCGATGCGAAATCCTTCGACGCCCAGCATGGTCCACAGTCCCGCAGTGGAAATGAGCAGAACAAGCAGGATCGCCGCGAGCGCGCCAGATCGGCGGGCGCGGACGGAAACCTCACCCTCGCTTTTCACGCTGAGCCAGGCGGCGCCCTGCATCGTGAGCATCGCCACGCTCACGAGGCCGCAGAGCAAGGCGAATGGATTAAGCAGACCAAGGAGGCCGCCCTCATAGGTCGCGCGCAGCGCCTGATCGAAATGGAAGGGAACGCCCTGCAGAAGATTGCCGAAGGCGACGCCGAAAATCAGCGCGGGGACAAAACCGGAGACGAAGAACAGCCAGTCCCAGGTTTCGCGCCAGCCGGTCTCCGGTCTTTTGTCGCGGAAGGTGATCGCCACCGGTCGTAGAATGAGGCCGATCAGCACCAGCAGCATTGCAAGATAGAAGCCGGAGAAGGACACCGCATAAAGCGGCGGCCAGGCCGCGAAGACGGCCCCGCCGCCGAGAATGAACCAGACCTGATTGCCTTCCCAGACGGGACCGATCGTGTTCAGCGTCACGCGCCGCTGCGTGTCATTGCGCGCAACGAAAGGATGCAGCATGGCGACGCCAATGTCGAAACCGTCCATGACGGCGAAGCCCACCAGCAAGACGCCGAGAATCGCCCACCAGATGAGGCGAAGCGTCATATAGTCGAACATCGCTTTCGCCTTTCCTATCGCGTTTGCGCCGGCGCCGGCGCGGGGAGCAGCGGCGCGCCGTTGGCTTGGAGGTCGGCCTCGGCCTCCCGCGGGCCGATGCGGACATATTTGACGATCAGCGCGACATCGATGATGGCGAGCGCGCTGTAGAACAGCACGAAGGCCGCGAGGCTCGCCGCGACATTCGACGCGGGGACATTGGAGACGCCGAGGAACGTCGGCATCGTCGCGTCGATGATCCACGGCTGCCGGCCATATTCGGCGACGATCCAGCCGAGTTCGGCGGCGACCCAGGGCAGCGGCAGGCTATACATGGTCATGCGCAGGAACCAGGGCTTGCCGCAGCGGCGCCGGCTGGAGAGATAGAAAGCGACGGCGAAGAGCCCGATGAAATAGAACCCCAGCGCCACCATGATGCGGAACGACCAGAACAGCACCGGCACGTCGGGAATCGTCGACAGCGCCGCTTCGTGAATCTGCGCGTCGGTCGCATTCTCGATATCCGGCCGAATACGCTTGAGGAGCAGCGAATGGCCGACGTCGCGCATCGAGGCTTCGAGTTCCGGCGGAACGGCGGCGTTGGGATGGCCGCCTTCTTTCGCGAGCCACTGATAGCCGGCCAAGCCGTCGCGGATGCGCACTTCGGAACGTTCGACGAGCGCCTTGACGCCTTCGACGGGCTTATCGAGCGAACGCGTCGCGATCAGGCCCAAGACCCAAGGAATTTTGATCTCGTATTTCGTCGTTTCGCTCTTGAGATCTGGAATGCCGAAGAGGGTGAAAGACGCCGGCGGCGGCTCGGTTTCCCACATCGCCTCGATCGCCGCGATTTTCATCTTCTGGTTCTCGCCCGCAGTGTAGCCGCTCTCGTCGCCAAGCACGACGACCGAAAGCGCGGAGGCGAGGCCGAAGCTCGCGGCGACAGTGAGCGAGCGGCGGGCGATGTCGACATGACGGCGGCGCAGGATGTAATAGGCGCCGATCGACAGGACGAACATCGCGCCGGTGACATAGCCGGCGCTGACCGTGTGCACGAATTTCGACTGCGCGACGGGATTGAACAGCACCTCCGTGAAGGAGGTCAGCTCCATCCGCATGGTCTGCGGATTAAACGCCGCGCCGACCGGATTCTGCATCCAGGCGTTGGCGACGAGAATCCACAGCGCCGAGAAATTGGCGCCGAGCGCGACGAGCCAGGTGACGATGAGATGCTGCACCTTGCTCAAGCGATTCCAGCCGAAGAAGAACAGCCCGACGAAGGTCGCTTCGAGGAAGAACGCCATCAATCCTTCGATGGCGAGCGGCGCGCCGAAAATGTCGCCGACGTAGTGGGAGTAATAGGCCCAATTGGTGCCGAACTGAAATTCCATGGTGACGCCGGTGGCGACGCCCATGGCGAAATTGATGCCAAACAGCGTGCCCCAGAACTGCGTCGCCTCTTTCCAGACTTTTCGTCCGGTCATCACATAGACGCTCTCCATGATGGCGAGGAGAAGGGAAAGGCCCAACGTCAGCGGCACGAACAGGAAGTGATACATCGCCGTCAGCGCGAATTGCAGGCGCGAGAGCGTGACGACGTCGAATTCGAACATTTTGAGCTCCTGATCGATGTCAACGCGGCGCAGTGGCGGACAGCGCTTCCGCCATCTGCGCCGGCGTCACCCTAATGCGATGCGCGGGGCCGAAGAACACAACGTAGAGCGCGACGAGCGCCAGCAACTTGAACCCAAGCGCGATGGCGATCTCGCGTCCTATTCGCCTTGTGCGCATCGACTCATCCCCTAGCGTTGCATGGCTCCGACGCAGCCTTATGACAGGGCGCGGCGCAGCCGTTCGATGCCGAGCAGTTTCATGATGTAGCGCTCATAGACAGGCTCGCTCTGTCCCTTGCGGACCTTACGCAGGAAGTATTTCTCATAGGCGATCTTGGCGAGATGCACCCACCGCCCCTCGCTCGACCAATTGACGTTGCGCGGCGGAATCTGCGGCTTGGCGACGAAGGCGACGCCCTTGTCGCCGAAATCCGCCAAGCAAACCGCATTCCACGTGCCTTCTTCCTTTGCTTCGCGTCCGGCGATCAGCGCGGCGATATTATGCGCCGTCGCCGTGACCATCGACTCGATCATATAGCCGGTCTTCGGCGTGCCCGTCGGCACCGGCGTCGCCTCGACAGGCGGGATCGCAACGCAGACGCCGACGCCGAAAACATTTCGATATTTCGGATTGCGTTGATTCTTGTCGATGATGACGAAGCCGCGCGGATTGACCAGTCCCTCGACGCCCATCAGCGCGTCAACGCCTTTGAAGGCCGGCATCACCATGGCGAATTTGAACGGCACTTCGTGCTCTTTCTTGACCTGTCCCTGGTCGTCGAGCTCGGCGCATTTGAGAAGGCCCGGTTCGATGGCGGTCGTCTTGGCGTTGACGATCCATTTGATGTCGCGATCGCGGAACGCCGATTCGAGCATTCCCTTCGTATCGCCGACGCCGCCCAAACCCAGATGGCCGACATAGGGCTCGGACGTGATGTACGTCATCGGCACCTTGTCGCGGATGCCGCGACGACGCAAATCGGTGGAAAGGATCATGGCGTATTCATACGCCGGACCAAAACATGAGACGCCGGGCGCCGCGCCGATGATGATCGGGCCGGGATTCTTACAGAACTCCTCATAGGCTTTCGATGCGGTCTCGGCATGTTGCAGGGTGCAGATCGAATGCGTGTGTCCGCCGTGAGGTCCAAGTCCGGGCAATTCCTCAAAGGCAAGTTTCGGCCCGGTCGCAATGACGAGGTAATCGTAAGCGACGCTCTCGCCATTCTGCAGTTCGAGACGGTTTTCGTCAGGCAGAACGCGCTTTGCGCCGACGGGAATAAAATTGATCTTCTTCTTCTTGAAGACCGGCGCGAGCGGAACCTTGAGTTCTTCCGGCTTGCGCCATTGCACCGCGAGCCACGGGTTGGACGGCGTGAACTGGAAATTCTCGAGATCCGAAACGACCGTGACCTGATGTTGCTTGGAAAGTCCCTCTCGGACCTCGATCGCCGCGGCGACGCCGCCGATCCCCGCGCCCATGATGACGATGTGAGCCATTTCAGTCCCCCCTTTGCGCTTTGCGCGCATTAAGTTTCGCGCTGACGGTTGCGCTCGTTGGCGACGACATGCACGCTTGTCGCGCGCATGTCCGCGACTTAGTCACGCTGTGCGTCGCAGAGCGAACGCAATGCCGCCAGATTGACGATCTCGGCGCCGCCGCGCGACAATTTTACCCAGCCGCAGCGCTCAAATGCTTTCAGCGTGCGGCCGACGACTTCGCGCGCGGTGCCGAGATCGGCGGCGAGCGCCTGCTGCGTAGCGGCGATCTTGTCGCCTGCGCCGCGCAGCGCGAGAAGACGTTCGGCCAGGCGAACATTGATGCGCGTGCACACGATTTCCTCGATGCGCGACATTAGCGTGGCGAGACGCTTGCCGTAGCCCTCGAACACCAGCCCACGGAAACCTTCGGACGTGTTCATCAGCGCGTTGAAACGATCAGCGGGCACGACATAGGCGATGACGTCAGTTTCGGCGACCCCCTCGGCCGCGTAGGCGTCGTCCGAAAGCAGCGAGGCAGTCGTCAGAACGCAGGTTTCATTTGCGCCGACCCGGTAGAGCACGATTTCCCGGCCCGATTCGGTCACCCGCTGCACGCGCACCGAGCCCGAGACGATCAGCGGAAAATGGACGCATTGATCGCCCGGCCGAAACAGCACCGCGCCGCGCGGGATTTGCTTGCGCACGACCGAGTCGCGCAGAAGAGTCTTCGTCGCAGCGTCAAGGCTGCGCAAGGAAGGCGTTTCGTCGACCCAATCGGACGCCATCATCTGCCCTTCGTCGCTCACGATCCAAAGTCGTCACTTAAGCGCGCTGCGAACGATTAACGCGCCCATGCTGAACGTCGATGACGCCTAGAAGGCGGCGCCTGATTTGGCGCCGTACCGCTTCAGCGCCATCGCCAACGGGCAGAGGCCGGTGAAGGCCGCCTGCAGCAGATTGACGCCGACGAAAGCGGTGAGCAGGAGCCACCACGGACTAAACAACTGCGCCAAGAGCAGGCTCAGGAGGACCATGGTCCCGGCGAAAGCCATAACGATGCGATCAATGCTCATGACGAATGCTCATCGCGTGAGTTCCTTCGATTTGGCGCGTGCGCGCGGTTTAGTCGGCTTGCCGCACTGCTCGGCGCAGAACATTTCATAGAGCAGTCCGATGATCCGCGAGACATTGCCGTCGGCCAAGGAATAGTAAATCGTTTGCGATTCTCGGCGTGTCTTGACGAGCTTGTCCTCGCGGAGCCGCGCAAGGTGCTGCGACAGCGATGATTGGCTGAGCCCGATCGCCTCCTGCAGCTTTGTCACCGAGAGTTCGCCCCCATGCAGCTGGCAGAGCACCATCAACCGATGGCGATTGGCGAGCGCCTTGAGAAAGCTTTCGGCCTCCGCAGCTTTCGGCGCGAGCGCAAGCAGATTTACATTCATAGTTACTAAATTACAATTATTGAATATAATTGTCAAGCCGGAAACGCGCCGGATGGGACGCGCCGTGCGCGACGCGCCAGGGGCGAGGCGTTAAGAGCGATATGTCGCATTCATTCCGAAGGCCTCGCCGGTATATTATGTGCGCCTAATTTAATCGGATCATGCGACATCGAGCGAATTGGCAAGGGAGACTCCAATGATTGAATTTCGCGCGCCGACGCGTCGATCATTGCTTTTGATGTTGGGCGCCGCCATCGCAGGGATTGGCGCAGCGACGAGAGCGCAAGCCAGGACGAGCAAAGCCGCCGCCGCCTATCGCGGCGCGCCAAACGGCCGGCAAAGCTGCGTCAATTGTTCCTACTTCAACGCGCCCTCGGGGTGCGGCGTGGTGAGCGGTCCCGTCAGCGCGCGCGGCTGGTGCACCCTTTGGGGCTGACAAAGCCTCATAAGGAGAGTTCGAGGCCGGCGCGCCGCCCTTTCTGCTTTTATAGGGACAGGCGCGCATGGCATTAAATTCGCTATTGCTAATTTATGTTTTCTGCATATAACTAAGCGCATGAGACAGATGGGCCGCTCTTATCTTGCGCCGACGGCGCTCCTCGCAGCGCTGACGTATTCCTTGGGCGCTTCCTTGGGCGCGAATGCCGGAGAGGTCACAATCCGGGTCGCCCCGGTGGATGACCTCAAGGCGGTCGTCGCCTCGGTCGAGCCGGCGCATCAGTTGACGGCGCGGGCGCGGATCGGCGGCACCGTGAGCGCGCTCAAGATCAAAGAGGGCGATGACGTCGCCGGCGGCGCGGAGATCGCTTCGGTCGTCGATCAGAAGCTTTTTCTGCAGATGGAGGCGCTCGATCAGCGCATCCGCTCTCAGCAGGCGCAGCGCGATAAGGCGCAGGGCGATTTCGGCCGCGCGCAGGAACTGTTTCGGCGTGGAGTCTATACCAAGGCGCTGTTTGATCAGGCGAAGACGGCGCTCGACGTCGCCGACCGCAACCTCTCGGCGCTGCGCTCCGATCGCAGCGTGATCGAACAGCAGGCGGCGGAAGGCTCGGTGCGCGCGCCGGGGCCTGGCCGCATCCTCACCATTCCGGTTTCCGTCGGCCGCGTTGTCATGCCGGGCGAAACCATCGCGACGATCGCCGAAGACAAATATATCCTGCGTTTGCAATTGCCCGAGCGCCACGCGCGTTTCATGCGCGCCGGCGACAAGGTCGAGATCGGCGCGCGCGGCTTGCACGCGGAGGCGAGCGGTGGGCGCAAGCAGGGTCGCGTGCGCATCGTCTATCCCGAAATTCAAGGCGGCCGCGTCATCGCCGACGTTGACGTCGTAGGGCTCGGCGACTATTTCGTCGGCGAACGGGCGCGGGTTTACGTCACGACGGGCAAGCGTGACACAATCATCATCCCGCGCAACGCGGTCTATCGACGCGCCGGAGTGGATTTCGTCCGACTCGCTTCCGGCGAAGAAGTCGTCATTCAGCTTGGCGAAGCGCGCGGCGACGGCGTCGAGATTCTTTCCGGCCTCCATGACGGCGACGTGGTGTCGACGCCATGAGCGATGAATTTCGTCCCGGCATTTCCGGCACGCTGACCCGCGTCTTCATCAATTCGCCACTGACGCCGCTGCTGCTGCTCGCTTCGATCCTCGTTGGACTGATCGCGCTGCGCTCGCTGCCGCGCGAGGAGGAGCCGCAGATCTCCGTGCCGATGGTCGACATCATGGTGTCGGCCAACGGCTATAAGGCTGAAGATGCGATCGAACTCATCACCCGCCCGCTCGAGGACATCATCAAGGGCGTCAATGGCGTCGAGCATGTCTATTCGCAGACGCGCGATGACAATGTGGTCGTCACGGCGCGCTTTTATGTCGGCACGCCGCAGGACAACGCCGTGCTGCGCATTCACGACAAGATACGCGCCAATATCGGCGAATTGCCAAAGGGCATTCCGGAGCCGCTGATCGTCGGCCGCGGCATCGACGACGTGGCGATCGTTGTGCTGACGCTCTCCGCGAAGCCCGAGCGCGCCGACAGATGGACCGACAACGGCCTCTATCAGGTCGCCGAGGAATTGCAGCACGACCTCACCAAGGTCAATGACGTCGGCTTAAGTTATATCGTCGGCGGCAGCCCCAATCAGATTCGCGTCGAACCCGATCCGGAGCGCCTGTCGCAATATGGGGTGACGCTCAATCAGCTCATCGACAAGCTGACCAACGCCAACCGCTCCTTTCTCGTCGGCGCGTTTCGCGAGGCCAATCGTGCCGTGCCGGTCGTCGCCGGCCAAACTCTGCAGGGCGTTCCCGACATCGGCCTGCTGCTGCTCACCACGAGAGACGGACGGCCAGTCTATGTAAAAGACGTCGCCGATGTGCGCGTCGGCGCCGCCGAGCCCGACCGCCGCAGCTGGACCATGACCCGCAATGCAGCGGCCGGTCTCGATAAGCGTCCCGCCGTCAGCATCGCCATCGCCAAGCGGAAGGGCGCCAACGCCGTGATCGTCGCCGACGAGATCATGCATCGGCTCGAGGCGGTCAAGGGCCGCATCGTCCCCGACGATATCGAGATCGCGGTGACGCGCGACTATGGCGAGACGGCGACCGAAAAGGCCAATGAGCTGCTCTTCCATCTGGCGCTTGCGACCGTCTCGATCGTCGCGCTCATCGTGGTGATGGTCGGCTGGCGCGAGGGCGTCGTCGTCCTGGTCATCATCCCAACGACCATTCTGCTCACGCTCTTTGCTTCATGGCTGATGGGCTACACGATCAATCGCGTCAGTCTTTTCGCGCTGATCTTCTCGATCGGCATTCTGGTCGATGACGCCATCGTCGTCGTTGAAAACATCGTGCGCCACTGGCATATGCGCGGCTCCCGCAGCCTGATCGATACGGCTGTCGAGGCTGTGGCGGAAGTCGGCAATCCGACCATCGTCGCGACGCTCACCATCGTCGCCGCGCTGCTGCCGATGATGTTCGTCTCGGGTCTGATGGGGCCCTATATGAGCCCCATTCCCGCGAACGCCTCGCTCGCGATGATCTTTTCCTTTTTTGTCGCCATGACCATCACGCCCTGGCTTCTGCTCAAGGTCGCCGGCAAGCGTTTCGCACAGGAGCGCGGCGACGGCGTCGATCACGCGCATGCACGCGGCCCCATGGGCAATTTCTATGTGCGCGTCGCGACGCCTTTGCTGAAGGGCCGCAAGCGCTCGCAATGGTTTCTTACGGCCGTCGGCCTCGCGACTCTTCTCTCCATGGGGCTTTTCGTGACGAAAACCGTCCGCGTGAAGCTGCTGCCTTTCGATAACAAGTCGGAGATCGCGGTCGTCGTCGATCTGCCGCGCGGCGCGTCGCTCGAAGAAACGGATCGCGTGCTGACGGCGGCGGCCGAGCGCTTAAAGGACATTCCGGAGCTGACCTCCATCCAGTCCTATGCCGGGACCGCCGCGCCCTTCAATTTCAACGGTCTCGTGCGGCATTATTATATGCGCAAGGCGCCGGAGATGGGCGATCTGGCGATCAATCTGCAGCCGAAGGCCGAGCGCAGCCGCGCGAGCCATGCGATCGCGCTCGACATTCGCAAGCGGCTCGAAGGCCTGCCCGCGCCGGAGCATACCGCGATCAAGGTCGTCGAAGTGCCGCCGGGTCCGCCCGTGCTGTCGACGCTGCTCGCCGAAGTCTATGGTCCGGACGCGCAGTCGCGGCGCGATCTCGCGGCGAAAGTGCGCAAGGCTTTTGACGCGGTCGATTTCGTCGTCGATACCGACGACAGCTTCGGCCAGCGCGCCGAGCGCCTGCGCTTCGAGATCGATCAGGAAGCGCTCGAATATCACGGCGTCGAAGAGCGCGCCGTCTACGACACGATCGGCGCCCTGGTCGGCGGCGTGAAGATCGGATTTTCGCAAAAGGGCGGCGGCGCGAAGCCCATCGATATTTCCGTGGCGTTGCCGCGCGGGGCCATGACGCCGAGCGAGCGCATCCTGTCGACGCCGCTGCCTGCCGGCGGCACGGCGCGTCAGGGCGCCAATGTCGAGCTCGGCGACGTCGTCAAGGCGACGCGCGAACTCGGGTCCTATCCGATTTTCCGGCATAACGGCCGCTTCGCTGAAATGGTCAGCGCCGAGGTCGCCGGACGTTTCGAAGCGCCGATCTATGGCATGCTCGCGGTCGAAGACGCGATCGACAAGATCGATTGGGGCGCCTCAGGTCCGCCGACGATCAAATATCACGGCCAGCCGCTCGATGATTCCAAGCCCACGCTGCTCTGGGACGGCGAGTGGGAGGTGACCTATGTCACCTTCCGCGACATGGGCGCCGCCTTCATGGTGGCGCTGCTCGGCATCTATCTTCTCGTCGTCGCGCAGTTCGGCTCGTTCAAACTGCCGCTGGTCATCCTGGCGCCGGTGCCGTTGACGCTCGTCGGCATCGTCATCGGCCATATTTTGTTCAACGCCGCCTTCACCGCCACCTCGATGATCGGCTTCATCGCGCTCGCCGGAATCGTCGTGCGCAATTCAATTCTGCTCGTCGATTTCATCCGGCATTTGCGCGCCGGCGGCATGAGCTTGCGCGCGGCGCTGATCGAGGCGGGCGCCGTCCGCTTCAAGCCGATATTTCTCACCGCCGCCGCGGCGATCATCGGCGCGGCCTTTATCCTTACCGATCCGATCTTTCAGGGCCTCGCCATTTCGCTGGTCTTTGGCCTCGCCTCATCGACGGCGCTGACCCTGCTCGTCATCCCCGCGATCTATGTCGTCTTGCGCGACGACGAAGTCACAAGGAGGGCCTCATGATCGAAGACTGGGCGGCGCTCGCCAAGAAGCTCTCCGCCGACATAAGAGAATTGCGCGTCGGTTCGCCCGAGGTGATGAAAGCCTTTTCGGCGATGGCGATATCGGCGGGCGCGCAAGGCGCGCTCGACCCCAAGACAAAGGAACTGATCGCGCTTGCGGTCAGCGTCGCGGTGCGCTGCGACGATTGCATCGCTTTCCACGCCAAAGCCGCATCACAGCGCGGCGCGACGCGCGAGGAGGTGATGGAGACGCTCGCCATGAGCATCTACATGGGCGCCGGACCGTCGGTGATGTATGCGAGCCACGCGCTCGCCGCCTTCGCCCAGTTCGACGCCGAAAAGCAGGCCTAAGAAGAAAGGAACGAACAATGGCTCTGGGCTCTCTCTTGTCGAAACTCGCGGGCGGCGGCGGCGGCGCGCCGACGATCGAGCATGACGATTTCTGCCGCATCGTCGCGGACAAATCCTGCGCCATCGTCGATGTGCGCGAGCCGCATGAATATGGCGCCGGCCATGTGCCGGGCGCCAAGAACATGCCGCTCTCGAGCTTCGATCCGACGAAGCTTCCGAAGGGCGACGTTGTCCTCATTTGCCAGGCGGGCGGGCGTTCGGCCAAGGCGCTGGCGCTGGCCGAAGGCGCCGGACGTAAGGATCTTCGCCATTACGCGCCGGGCACTGGCGGCTGGCGCGCGCGCGGCGGCGCGGTGGAATAGGCAACCCGGCGGGTTGACCTGCGCGATCTGTCATCCCCGACGCGCGTAGCGCGATCGGGGATCCAGATATCACGTAAGTCACGATCGCTTCGCTAAGCGAAGCGTCGGGGCTCAGCCTGAAGCGGGTTACGCCGCCTTGCCAAGCTTGGTCGCTTCCGTCACCTCGTTGATCTTGCCGGTCTTCACATCATAGATGTAGCCGTAGATCGGAATGTTTTTCGGCACCAGCGGATGCGAACGGATGCGCGCGACGTCCTGCGCGACGCTTTCCTCCTGATTCTCGATCGTGTGCCATTTGACGAAATGGCCGGCTGAACAGCCGCCGCCATGTTGCGGGTTCGACCAGTTCTTGCCGTCGAAATTCGCCGTCGCGAGATTATCATCCAGCAAGTCGCTCATGACCTCGTCGCAGAACAGCTCCATGCCGCAATTGGTGTGGTGAATGACGAACCACTCCTTGGTGCCGAGCAGCTTGTGAGAAATGACGAGCGAGCGAATCGCATCGTCCGAGGCGCGCCCTCCGGCGTTGCGGATCACATGCGCGTCGCCTTCCGACAGGCCGGCGTATTTTGCGGGATCGAGACGTGCGTCCATGCAGGTCAGGATCGCAAAACCACGCGCCGGCGGCAGCGCAAGTTCGCTCTTGCTTCCGAAATTGGCGACGTAAGCATTGTTCGCCGTTACGACCTCGCTGACGATCTGGCTTGCCATGTGTCTCTCTCCCTTGTTGCCGTGTTGCTTCGAAGTTTTTTGACCTTCCTCAACATTGAAGCGCTTCAGCTTCCTTTTCAAGCAGACAAGACGCACGATCTTCGTGACATAGTCTCTTGACGATCCGCGATATATATTTCGGGAGCGTCGGCGCTGATACTGTATAACGTTCGCGCAGCTGCGCACGTCTAAGGGAGATGGTTGTAACGAATGTCCGATTTCGCAGATTTTTTTCCTGGATTCGCTTCGCATTGGATCGATGCGCCGGCTGGAAAGATATTCGCCCGCGTCCACGGCGAGGGCCGGCCCGTGGTTCTGTTGCACGGGTTCGGCGAGACGCATGTCGCCTGGCGCAAAATTGCGCCGGCGCTCGCCAAACGCTTCAGCGTCGTTGCGATGGATCTGCGCGGCTATGGCTGGTCGTCGGTTCCGGCGAGCGAGAAGGGCGAGCAGTATACGAAGCGCGAAATGGCCGCCGACGTCGTCGCGGTCATGGAATCGCTCGGCCATGTGCGCTTCACACTGATCGGTCACGACAGGGGCGCACGCGTCGGCCAGCGCCTCGCGCTCGATCAGCCCGGTCGGCTCGATAAGATTGCGCTCATCAATATCGCGCCGATTGATGATGACTTCGGCGATGGGGATTTGCAGCGCGTCGGACGCGCGCGTTTCCTCGCCGCAGAGGCCCCCAAACCGGAAGAGCTGATCGGGCTCGATCCGATCGGCTTTCTCGACGATGCGCTGATGAACGCAACGAAATCGAAGTCGCTGGAGCCGTTCGGCGCGGAAGCGCTCGCCGCCTATCGCCAAGCCTTCAACGACCCGGCGCGCATTCACGCCTTCTGCGAGGATTTTCGCGCCGGCGCCAACATCGATCGCGAGCAGCTTGCGGCCGACAAGGCCGAGGGCAAGAAGCTCGTCATGCCGACGCTCATTGTCGCCGGCGAGGCGACATTCCCAACGGATGGCCCTTCGCTTCTCAACGCGTGGCGCGAATGGAGCGACGACATCGCCGAGGCGCGCGTCGAGTCCGGCCTTTATCCGATGGAGGAGGCGCCGGCGGAGACGCTCGTCGCCCTGGAGAAATTCCTGTGAGCCTCTATCGCGGCAAGACCGTCGCGCTCGCCCTTGGCGGCGGCGGCGCCCGCGGGCTTGCCCATATCTGCGTGCTCGAAGCGCTGGACGACCTCGGCGTACGGCCGGTCGCCATCGCCGGCGCCTCGATCGGCGCCATCGTCGGCGCCGCCTATGCCGCAGGCTTCTCGGGCGCGGAGCTGCGCGCCCACACTCAGGCCATACTCAAGAACCGCATCGGACTCGCACGCCGGCTGCTTCATGCGCGGGCGCGGGGGCGAAAGCGGCTGCTGTCCCGCGTCGCGCATCCGCTGTTGTTCGACGGCGAGCGCTTTCTCCACGCCTTCTGGCCCGAAGGCGTGCCGGAGCGCTTTGAAGATCTAAACATTCCGCTGCAGGTCGTCGCCACCGATTTTCGCCGCCGCATCGAGGCGGTCTTCGCCACGGGACCATTGCGTCCCGCCGTGGCTGGGTCGATGGCTATTCCGGGCATCGTGCGGGCCGCCGCAAGCGATCACGGCTATTTCGTCGATGGCGGATTGGTCAATCCGCTTCCTTATGACCATCTCTGGGGCCTTGCCGACATCGTCATCGCCGTCGACGTCTCCGGCAATTTCGGCGTCGAGACCGGCAAGGGGCCGCCGTCCGCCTTCGAGACGATGATCGTCGCGAGCCAGATCATGATGAACGCGATCAGCTCGCGCATGATCGCCGAGCGGCCGCCCGACGTGCTCATCCGACCGGAAGTGCATCAATATCTCGCGCTGGACCTCTTCAAGGCGTCGCGCATTTTCGCCGCCGGCGACGCCTGCCGCGACACGCTGCGCCAGGGACTGGCGCAGGCGGCGCTGCGGTTAGAGGCTCGGAGCAAGATCGTTTGAGGCGGATCGCAGATGCGATCCGCCTCAAACGTGAATCCTGCTCCATCCTTTAAATCAGAGCGCGCCTTAAGCGAAAAACCGGATTCCACTTTTTCGCGAGCCGCGCTTTAGCGCCGCGCCTGAAAGAATTCGCGCAGGAGCAGCGCCGCCTCGCTTTCGCGAATGCCGCCATAGACGTCGGGCCGATGGTGGCAGGTCGGCTGCGCGAAAAACCGCGGCCCGTGCTCCACGGCGCCCCCCTTCGGATCGCTTGCCGCATAATAGAGCCGCCGGATGCGCGCGAAGGAAATCGCGGCCGCGCACATGGCGCAGGGCTCGAGCGTCACATAGAGATCGCAGTCGACGAGGCGCTCCGAGCCGATCGCGGCGCAGACTTGGCGAATCACAAGCATTTCGGCGTGCGCCGTCGGATCGCGATCGCGCAGCGTGCGATTTCCGGCGGCGGCGATGATTTCGCCATTGCGCATGAGCGCTGCGCCGACCGGAACTTCGCCCGCCGCCGCGGCAACCCGCGCCTGCTCGAAGGCGGCGCTGAAAGGGTCCTTGCCATTCATTTGCATCTCTTAAGCGAACCCCGCTTCAAAGCGCGCTTGGCGCCTGCTATCAGAACCCATGACCGAAAAGAACCGAAATACCCGCACCGGCTCCGCCGGCGGCGATCGGCCCCTGCGCCGACCCGCCAAGAAGACGCCGGCCGCACATGCCGCGCGCGACGACACGAGGCCCGCAAAGCCACGCTTCGACAAACCTCGCCTTGACAAACCTCGCCTTGACAAACCTCGCTTGGACAAACCTCGCTTCGACAAACCCGCCGCGCGCGACGCCGAAAGCGCGCGCGGGAAGCGCCCCGGCAAGACCCTCGGCAAGCCGCCCGCCAAGTCCCCCGCCAAGTCCCCCGTCAAGCAGCGCGTCGCCGCGCCTGCGCCCGCGCCTCGCGAAGGCGCCTTCGAAGGCGATCGCATCGCCAAGGTTATGGCGCGCGCCGGAGTCTGTTCGCGACGCGACGCGGAGCGTTGGATCGCGGAAGGCCGCGTCGCCGTCAACGGCCGCGTGCAAACGAGTCCCGCCTTCAACGTCAGCGACAGCGACAAGATCACGGTCGACGGCGCGCCAATGCAGGCGCGCGAGCGCACGCGACTCTTTCTGTTTCACAAGCCCGCCGGCTTTGTCACCACCGCGCGCGACGAAGAAGGCCGCGCCACTGTGTTCTCTTATCTTGAGGAACATCATCCGGACTTGCCGCGGCTCGTCAGCGTCGGCCGGCTCGACATCAATACCGAAGGGCTGCTGCTGCTCACCAATGACGGCGGCCTCGCGCGCACGCTCGAACTGCCCGCGACGGGTTGGACGCGGCGCTATCGCGTGCGGGCGCATGGCGCGATCGATCAGGCGCAGCTCGATTCATTGGGCGACGGCGTGACGATCGACGGCGTCCACTATGCGCCGATCGAGGCGCGGCTCGAACGCGAGCAAGGCGCCAACGTCTGGATCGCGATGAACCTCACCGAAGGCAAGAACCGCGAGATCAAGCGCGTCATGGCGCATCTCGGGCTCGACGTGACGCGGCTCATTCGGGTGTCATACGGGCCCTTCCAGCTTGGCGATCTCGCGGAAGGCGCCGTCGAAGAAGTGCGGCTGAAAACGCTGCGCGAGCAATTGGGCAAATCGCTCGCCGAACTTGCCGGCGTCGATTTCGCCGCGCCGCTGCGCGAGAAGGAGCCGGCGGAACAGCAGGAGATTCGTGCGCGCGCCGAGAAGCGGCCGCGCAAACATGTCTCCACGCTGCGCAAAGAGAAGGACGAGCGACGCGACGCCGGACCGCGGGCGCGCGTGACGCGCGGCGCGGTCGCCGATCGCAAGGGCCGCGCCGTCGCCGTGGAGCGGGTGACGCCGACGAGACGGCGCGACGAGGCGGCGGCGCCTTCGCGCAACGCCCGGCGCTTCGATGCGATGCGCGCCGATGGCGCGCCGCAACAGCCGAAGGCGCGATCCGAACGCCCCTCGCACGACAGCAAACCGCGCGGAGAGCGTTTCCCGCGCGCGGACGGGCGTCGCCGCGACGAGCGGGCCGCGCCCGAGCAGCGCCGTGCGCCGCGCTTCGACGAACAGCGCGGGGCGCGTCCGGCGACGCGCGCGCCGCGCGAGCGGGGAGCCGAGGGACGCGACGAACGCCCGCGCAACACGCAGAGATTCGAGAAGCGGCCGGACGACCGCGCCAGCGGTCAGAGAAATTATCGCGCGGCCAATCGCGATGACGCGCGGTTCGAAAAGCGTCCGCCGCGTCGCGACGGCGACGAGGCGCGACGGGATACGCGCGGCGCCAGCGCGACGACGCGCCAGGAGCGGCCGCGGACATTCGACAAGCGCCCGGCGCGCGGCGGCGAGCGCGAATTTTCGGCTGGCGACCGCGCGCCTCGCGAGCGCAAATTCGATCAGCCTCGCTCTGGCGGAGACGCGCGGCCCTCGCGCAGCGGCGGACCGTCTCGGGGCCCGCACAAAGGTCCACGCAGCGGACCAGGCAAAGGTCCCGCGGGCGGTCGAGGCGCGCCGCGCAAAGGACCGCCTAAAGGACCCTTCAAGGGACCGCGCAAAGGGCCGCCGAAGGGACCCCGCAAGCCGCGCGGCGCATAACTATGCGCATCGTCGGCGGCGCCCTACGCGGTCGAGCGCTTTCGGGACCACGTTCGCAGGCCATTCGACCAACCTCCGAACGGCTGCGCGAATCGGTTTTTGACATTCTCGCGCATCGCTTCGGCGATCCGGTTGCGGGCGCGAATGTCGTCGATCTCTTCGCCGGCGCCGGCGCGCTCGGGCTTGAGGCCGTGTCGCGCGGCGCGGCGCGGGCGCTTTTCGTCGATGACGGCGCCGAGGCGCGCGCGCTGCTGCGCGCCAATATTGAAGCGCTGGGACTTGGCGGCGTCACCCGCATCTTTCGCCGAGACGCCACCAAGCTCGGCGCCGCGCCGGCGGGCGAAAGGTTTTCGCTCGCCTTCCTCGATCCGCCCTATGGCAAAAATCTCGTGACGCCAGCGCTCATCGCGCTTGTCGACGGCGGCTGGCTTGCGCCGGACGCCGTCGTCGTCGTCGAAGAAAGCGCCAAGGCGCACATCAACCTGCCGGCGAATTTGCTGCGCGAAGACGAACGCCGCTACGGCGACACGCAATTCGTCTTCGCGCGCTATTCTCATTAGCGTTGGCGGATACCGCCTAGCGTGTCCTACTCGAAGGCGACTTGGACTCGCGTCACCGTGCGATCGAAAAGGCCGGTCGGCAGATAACACAGCGGATTTGTGGCGAGCGGCGCTTCCTTGCAGTGCTCGTGATCGCTTGTCCAAGCATAGCCTGACTGCGCCATGCAACCCAGAATATATTTGCGGATCAGGTGATTTGGATCCAAGCGGCGATTTTCGGGATATGCCGACTCGCCGTCCAATTCGCAGGCCGACGTTTTAATCTGCTGCGCCTTGAAAAAGGACGAGCTGGAGCCAATCAATCCGGCTTCCGCGCCAACGACCATGATCAATCCGCCGACGAAGGCCATGACCGCCGTCACCTTGCTGACCCTGAACTGTCCGTCGAGCAAGGAGAGCACGCCGCCCGTCGCCAAAGCGACGCCGACGAAGATCAACACGAGAATCATGACTGGTTCTCCGATGTCAGAGTAGTTTGATGGCGCCGTCGGATGAGAGACGGACATGCTGAGCAAAGGCCGCAGGCGGCGCCGGCGTATAGCCCCGATCTTTGCGTCTTCGTTCGACATGCTTCGCCGTCGATGGAAGAACGCAACGAGGCTCGATGGATTTGAGTGTGTGCTTCGAACGCAGCGCGGTCTGCGACTTAGTCACGGGCCTTGAAGCTTGGCTTCAGACCGCAAAGACGCTTTCAAAGCTTCTTCTTCAATTCGTAGAGCGCGGCGAGCGCTTCGCGCGGCGTCATCTGGTCCGGATCAATCTCTTGAAGCGCGTCGCGCAACGCGTCCTTTGGCGCCGACGCCTCAGCGAGGCGTGCGAAGAGCGGCAGGTCGTCGATCAAGGTCTCGACCGGCGCGCGTCGGTCGGCCGCTTCCAATTCTGCGAGAATTGCATGCGCACGCGCGACGACGCTCGCCGGCAGTCCCGCGAGCTGCGCGACATGCACGCCATAGGAGCGGTCGGCTGCGCCTTTGATCACCTCATGCAGAAACACCACATCGCCGGCGTGATCGGTCACCTTCATCGTCAGATTGACGAGTCGCGGCAGCCGCTTCGCAAGCTGCGTCAATTCATGGAAATGCGTGGCGAAGATCGCGCGCGAGCGATTCACTTCGTGGAGATGTTCGATCGTCGCCCAGGCGATCGAAAGTCCGTCGAATGTCGCCGTGCCACGACCGATTTCATCGAGAATGACGAGCGAACGCGGGCTCGCGCAGTTCAGGATCGCCGCAGTTTCGACCATCTCGACCATGAAGGTCGAGCGACCACGGGCGAGATCGTCAGAGGCGCCGACACGCGAGAACAGCCTGTCGATGACGCCGATGCGGGCGGACTGCGCGGGAACGTAGGAGCCCGTCTGCGCCAGGAGCGCGATGAGCGCGTTCTGACGCAGATAGGTCGACTTGCCCGCCATGTTCGGCCCGGTGACGACGGCGATTCGGCCGCCCTCCGCTGCGCAAAGATCACAGTCATTCGCGGCGAATGCCTTGCCTTGCGACTGTAGCGAAGCTTCAACGACGGGATGTCGGCCGCCGACAATCTGGAAATCGAGCGAAGCGTCGATCATTGGCCTCGTCCAGCCGCTCTTCTCTGCGACTTCGGCGAGCGCGCCGTAGAGATCGAGCCGCGCGAACGCTTCGGCGAGACGCCGCAAGTCGTCGGCGCGCGCGCAAACGTTTGCGACCAGCGCGTCGAAGATCGCCAATTCGCGCGCCAGAGCGCGATCGGCCGCCGAAGCGATCTTCGCTTCGAGCTCGACGAGTTCGCGCGTCGAGAAACGCATCGCGTCGGCCATGGTCTGGCGATGCGTGAACGTCGCGTCGAAAGGCGGTCGCAGCAGCCTTTCGCCGTTCGCCAGCGACACCTCGAGAAAAAAGCCGAGAAAATTATTGTGCTTGATCCTGAGCTTCGTCTCGGTGAGTTCGGCGTAGCGTCCCTGCAGCTCGGCGATCACCTTACGACTTGCGTCGCGTAGCCGTCTCGCTTCGTCCAACTCGGAGTCGCGCCCCTCACGAATGAAGTCGCCGTTGCGCCTGTCGAGCGGCAGGCTGTCTTTCAAAGCTGCGGCGATTTCGCGGGCCAGCGCGATGTCCGCTTGAGAAAGCGCTTGGGCCTCCGCAGCGATCTCCGACGGCGGATCGAGCTGCGCGAAAAGACCCGCGATGTCCTGCGCAGCGTCCAGCGCGACGCCGACGCTTGCAAGATCGCGCGGGCCGCCGCGCTCCAACGAAAGACGCGACAAGGCGCGAGAAAGATCCGGCGCGCGCGCGAGCTTCGCGCGAAGCGCGGCGCGCAGATCCGGCTTTTCGAAAAAGCAGGCGACGGCGTCGAGACGCGCCGCGATCAATCGCGCGTCCGTCAAGGGCGCCGCGATCCGCTCGGCCAAGAGCCTCGCGCCGCCGGGCGTGACGGTGAGGTCGACGACCCAGAGCAGCGAGCCCTCGCGCGCGCCGGACAGGGTGCGCGTCAGCTCGAGATTAGCGCGCGTCGCCGCGTCGATTTCAAGCGCCGTCAGCGCGCGCAGACTTGTCGGACGCGAAAGCGCCGGGCGCTGTCCCTTTTGCGTGCGCTCGACATAGAAAATCGCCGTCGCGGCGGCGGCGAGCTCACAGTCGCTGAAAGCGCCGAAGCCCTCGAGCGTCGCCACAGCGTAGAACGCCATGAGGCGTCGCGCCGCGTCGGCGCCGTCGCCGATGTCGCGGCCGATCGGCGCGATGGGCGCGCCGGCGCCTTCGAAGAGCGTCGAAAGCGATGGGTCCCGGCACAGCGCGTCGACGGCGATGATTTCGCGAGGCTCCAGACGCGCGATCTCGGCGCCGAGCGCATTCTCGTCCCGCTCACAGACCGTAAAGGCGCCCGTCGAAATATCGACGCTTGCCAGGCCGTATCGCCAGCGCCCGTCCTCCCCGCGCAAGCGCGCGATCGCCAGAAAGGCGTTATGTCTCGCTGGATCGAGCAGCGCGTCTTCGGTGATCGTGCCGGGCGTGACAAGCCGCACGACGTCGCGCCGCACCACCGATTTCGCGCCGCGTTTTTTGGCTTCCGCCGGGTCTTCGATCTGCTCGCAGACGGCGACGCGATGTCCGAGCGCAATGAGCTTTTGCAGATAATCATTGGCGCGCTCGACTGGCACGCCGCACATCGGAATGTCTTCGCCAAGATGCTTGCCGCGCTTCGTTAGCATGATGCCAAGCGCGCGCGACGCGGTCTGCGCGTCTTCAAAAAACAGCTCGTAGAAATCGCCCATGCGATAGAACAGCAGGCAATCGGCGTTCGCCGCCTTGATCTCGATATATTGGGCGATCATTGGGGTCGCGCGCGTCTGCGCCTCGATACCGAGATTTTGAGCAGGAACGGGCGCCGCGTGTTTCATGCCCGTCAGTGTAACGGCGTCGCGGCGCAAGCGCCACGCGCGGCATGCGCTTGCATGTGGACGACGCGTCCGCCCGGGCCTAGATTCGCCGCTTGCTTGCCTGATTGCGATTGGGGACTTCGATGATCGCCGCCATCTATCGTCCTATTGCCCTTGCCGCAGCCGCCGCTTGGCTTTGTTCGGCCGCTATCGCCGCGCAGCGCGTCCCGCCAGAATCGCCAATCCCGTGGCAGGTCGACAAAAACCCCTTTAGGGCGAAAAGGGCGAATGAAGCGTTCAGCGGCTTTGCCTGCGCGACGAGCGGCATATGTGTGCTCGCCGTCGATGAAGGCCGCCAGGGCGCCTTCATGCGCATCAATGGCGAGCGGCTCGTCTATGTCGGGGAGCCCTTCGAATTCGATGGCGTGGAGAAGGAGCTCGACGCCGAAGCTGCGGCCGTCGACGGCGGCTATTTTTACGTGGCCGGATCACACGCCGCAAAGCGCGAAACATGCTGCGACAATTCCGACAGCCGACATGTCTACCGGCTGACGACCGACGAGAACGGCCATCTCGGAACGATGGCGCACAGCGAGCGCTTATGGGACGCGATGCGCAGCCTTCCCGAACTTGCGTCCGATGCCGTTCCCGGCGACTGCCGCTGCGACAGGGCCCCTGGCCGTAACCGCGTCGACATCGAGGGCATGGCGGCGGCGAGGGGGCGGCTGTTTTTCGCCTTGCGCGCGCCGAACGTCGACGGGAACGCCTACATCGTCAGCGTCGATGCAAGGGCTCTTTTCGAGGGAGGCGATCTTAGACCCTCGCTTGCACAGATTCCTTTAGGCGCCAATAAGGGCTTTCGAGATCTCGCAATCGCGGACGGCGTGGCGCTCGCTCTCGTTGGGCCCAGCGACGCCGAATCGTCAGCGGACTATTCGATCGTCGAGTTGCGCGGACTGACGACCGGCGTGGCGGTGCAGCCAAAAGAACTCGCAACGCTCGATCTGCAGAATGCTCCGCTAGGGAAGAAAGGCGCACTCATCAAGCCGGAAGCCATTGCCCTGCTTGAGCTGAACCCAAGACGCTATCGCCTGCTCGTGCTCTCGGATGGAGGCGAAGACGGCGCGCCGCTGGTCTTCAACATTTCCCGCAAGCCATAAAAGGAAGCCCCGGAAGAACGCTCTTCCGGGGCTTTCTCGCATCATGTCATCGCCATAGCGCCAGCAGGATGATGATCGGTATCGGAACCCCGAGCATCCACAGCAAGACCGACCGGAACATTTCACACCTCCAGTTAGAAGCGAGAGAGCGCCGCGACGCCGACGTTTTCATCGCGATGGCGCCCGCCGAGCGTTGCGCCGTACCAGGCCGCCACCGCGCCGATGAGCATTGTCGCCGCGGAAAGGAAGGCGAGCAGGATGCCGGTCTTGCGCGCGGTCTCGGCGGTCTCCTTCGCCTTCGCCTGATCTTCACGCAGACGTTCGGCGCTCAGATCCACGCGCCTTTCCGCTTCCTGCGGGGCGAGGCCGGAGCGCGAAGCGAGAACATTGACGAGATAGGCGCGATCTTCTCCGGAGATTTCGCCTGTCGCCAAGCCGCGCTCGACGATTCGCTTGACGATCGCGCGCGGATATTCGGCCGGCGTCGTCACGCCCCGTGCGTTCACGTCGCCATCGCCGCGCAACAGAAAATCGACCCGCTCCTCGACCGGAGTGACGGTGGGCGCAAGCGCTGAGGTCTCGGCTTTTGCGCCTTCTGCAGACGCCGCGGCGGAAACGCCGGTCTTCGCCACCTGGAATATGGAGAATCCGGCGATGAGCGCGAACACCACGATCGCCGCGGCCCAGAGCACCAGACCATGGACGCCGTCGCGGACCTCCACCTCTTCCTGCGAAACGTCTCCGGCGCGCCGGCGCAGCCGTCCCGTGACGTAGCCGCCGACCGCAAAGCTCGAAACGGTGATCCAGAGCACCCAGAGCGTCAACGCGATCAGATGCACGATCAAGGACGCGCCGCCATAAGGCGAGGTCATCGACAGGCCGATCGCCGAGCCGAAGGCCCCCATGATGAAGGAAATTGCGCCGGCGATCATGGCGCCGGCGATAATGGCCGCCCAATCGGTGTTGGTCGAGCGACCCGATATCTCCTCAGCGGCCGTCACGGCGGCCGATTCGCCACGCGACGGCCTGACGTCGAGTCCCGTTTGCGCGAAGTCAGTCATTCCGCCATCTCCTCAGCGCAGGCCAAGAAATGATAAAATCGCCAGGACGACGACGACGAGTCCGACGAGATAAATGATGCCATTCATTTTGAAACCTCCGCTTCGACCGCTGCCGCCCGGAATCCTGACCTGAGCCGCCGCATGGACAGCCGCGCATGCCCTAAAACGCTGACGCTTCGTCATTGTTCCGTGACGCTTTGCGCGGCCGCCCTGGATCGGCGAACGCTTGTGGACGCAGCCACGCTCCGGTTATGGTCGCTGTGTTGCGTCGCAACAGCAAAGGGGCGGAGATGGCCGACGACATGGCGGAGAATCGGGCGGAAGGGGAACAGCGCGCGACGATATCGGACAAGGAGGCGCTGCTGTTCCATTCGCGCGGCCGGCCCGGCAAACTCGCCGTCATCGCCTCGAAGCCCATGGCGACTCAGCGCGACCTGTCGCTCGCCTATTCGCCGGGCGTCGCCGCGCCGGTGCTGGCCATCGCCAAGGATCCTTCCGCGGCGTTCGATTATACGACCCGCGGCAACATGGTCGCCGTCATCACCAACGGCACCGCGATCCTCGGGCTCGGCGATCTCGGCGCGCTGGCGGCGAAGCCGGTGATGGAAGGCAAGGCCGCGCTGTTCAAGCGCTTCGCCGACATCGATTCCATTGATCTCGAGATCGACGCGAAGGAGGTCGACGCATTCGTCAACGCCGTGCGCTATCTCGGCCCCTCATTCGGCGGCATCAATCTCGAAGACATCAAGGCGCCGGAATGTTTCGTCATCGAGGAGCGGCTACGCGACCTCATGGACATTCCGGTCTTCCATGACGATCAGCACGGCACGGCGATCATCTCCGCCGCCGGCATGCTCAACGCGCTGCTGCTGACGGGCCGCGACATCGGATCGGCGAAGCTCGTCTGCAACGGCGCCGGCGCCGCCGGCATTGCTTGTCTCGATCTCGCCAAAGCGATGGGTTTCGATCCGCGCAATGTCATCCTGTGCGACACCAAGGGCGTCGTCTATCGCGGCCGCCAGGAGGGGATGAACCAGTGGAAGAGCGCGCACGCCGTCGACACCACGGCGCGAACGCTCGCCGAGGCGCTGGAAGGCGCCGACATCTTCTACGGCCTCTCCGTCAAGGGCGCCCTGACGCCGAACATGCTTCGCAGCATGGCGAAAAATCCGATCGTCTTCGCCATGGCCAATCCCGACCCGGAGATCACGCCGGAAGAAGCGCGCGCCACGCGCGCCGACGTGATCATCGCCACCGGCCGTTCCGACTATCCCAACCAGATCAATAATGTTCTGGGCTTTCCCTATATTTTCCGGGGCGCGCTCGACGTGCGCGCCAAGACGATCAACATGGAGATGAAGATCGCTGCGACGAAGGCGCTCGCCGATCTCGCGCGCGAGGACGTGCCGGACGAAGTCGCAAACGCCTACCGTGGCGCCCGGCCGCGTTTCGGCCGTGACTATATTATCCCGGCGCCGTTCGACCCGCGCCTCATCTCCATCATTCCGCCCGCCGTGGCGCTCGCGGCGATGGACACCGGCGTCGCGCGCCGCCCCATCGTCGACATGAAGGCCTATCGCGCCGAGCTATCGGCGCGTCGCGATCCGATCGCCGGGTTGATGCAGACCATTCACGAACGCGTGCAGCGTGATCCCAAGCGCGTCGTCTTCGCCGAGGGCGAAGAGGAGCAGGTGATCCGCGCCGCGCTTGCTTTCGTCAACCAGGGCTTTGGACGCGCCGTGCTTGTCGGCCGGGAGGATCGCGTCAAGGAGGCGGCGGGAAACGCCGGCCTTGAACTTCCCGCAGAGATCGAAATCCACAACGCCAAACTCTCGAACCGTAACGCAGTCTATGCGCAGTTCCTGTTCGAGCGCCTGCAGCGCAAGGGCTTTCTGATGCGCGACTGCCAACGGCTGATCAATCAGGACCGCAATCATTTCGCCGCCGCGATGGTGGCGCAGGGCGACGCCGACGCCATGGTGACGGGCGTGACGCGCAATTTCTCCCACGCGCTTGAAGACGTGCGCCGCGTCATCGACCACAAGCCCGGCCACCGCGTCATCGGCGCGTCGATCATTCTCGCCAACGGCCGCGTCGTCGTCGTTGCCGATACGGCGATCACCGAAATGCCCGACGCCCACGAGCTGGCCGAAATCGCCATCGAGGCGGCCGGCGTCGCGCGCCGCATCGGACTCGAGCCGCGGGTCGCCATGCTGGCCTTTTCGACATTCGGCTATCCGCCGGGCGAGCGCACGGCGCGCGTGCATCAGGCGGTCAACGTTCTCGACCAACGGCGCGTCGATTTCGAATATGAGGGCGAGATGGGCGCGGACATTGCGCTCAATAAGGATCTCATGAACGCCTATCCATTTTCGCGACTCACCGATACGGCGAACGTCCTTGTCATGCCAGCGTTTCATTCGGCGGCTATTTCGACAAAAATGTTACAGGAACTGGGCGGCGCGACCGTCCTCGGTCCGCTGATCGTCGGACTCGACAAACCGGTTCAAATCGTCCAACTCGGCGCGACGGACACGGAGATCGTCAATATGGCGGCGCTCGCCGCCTTCGGCGTCGGCGGATGACCCACCCCCTTGACGGGTAGAGTCGCGCCGTAGGCGCAGGGTGGGGTGAACCGCGCGTCGCGCACCCTGCTCACCCCACCCGCGCGGCTTTCCCGCGCGACCTCCCTTGGGAGGCGATCGCACATGAAGCAAGAGACTGACGCTGATGAATATTACGATGATTGGTTCGGGCTATGTAGGTCTGGTCTCGGGCGCCTGTTTCGCCGACTTCGGCCATAACGTCATTTGCGTCGACGCCGACGCGACCAAGATCGAGCGCCTGAAGCGCGGCGAGATTCCGATCTTTGAGCCCGGCCTCGACGAACTCGTCGCCAATAACGTCGAACAGAACCGCCTTTCCTTCACCACCGCACTCGAACCGGCGGTCAAAGGCGCCGACGCGGTGTTCATCGCGGTCGGCACGCCATCGCGGCGCGGCGACGGCCATGCGGATTTGTCCTTCGTCTACGCCGCCGCACAGACCATCGCCAAAGCGCTCGAAGGATTCACGGTCGTCGTCAACAAATCGACCGTCCCCGTCGGCACCGGCGACGAAGTCGAGCGCATCATTCGCGAAGTCAATCCGGACGCCGATTTCACCGTCGTCTCCAATCCTGAATTCTTGCGCGAAGGCGCGGCGATCGAGGATTTCAAACGCCCCGACCGGGTCGTCATCGGCATCGAAGATCCGCGCGCGCGCGAAGTGATGGAGGAAATCTATCGTCCGCTGTCGCTCAACGCGCCGCCGCTGGTCTTCGTCGGGCGCCGCACGTCGGAACTGACGAAATACGCGGCCAACGCCTTTCTGGCGACGAAGATCACCTTCATCAACGAAATCGCCGATCTGTGCGAGAAGGTCGGCGCCGACGTGCAGGAGGTCGCGCGCGGCATCGGACTCGACAAGCGCATCGGCGCGAAATTCCTGCATGCGGGACCGGGCTATGGCGGCTCCTGCTTTCCCAAGGATACGCTGGCGCTGATCAAGACCGGACAGGACGAGGGCGCGGCGCTGCGCATCGTCGAAACGGTGGTCGCCGTCAATGACGCGCGCAAGCGGGCGATGGCGCGCAAAGTGATCAACGCGCTCGGCGGCTCGGTGCGCGGCAAGAAGATCGCGCTCCTCGGACTGGCCTTCAAGCCCAACACCGACGACATGCGCGACGCGCCTTCGCTCGCCATCGTCGCCTCGCTCGCCGGCGACGGGGCGCAGGTGCATGCCTATGACCCCGAGAGCATGGCGCAGGCGCGTCCGCTGATGCCGGAGGTCACCTTCCACGACAACGCCTATTCGGCGCTGGAAGGCGCCGACGCGCTCGCCATCGTCACCGAATGGGACGCCTTCCGCGCGCTCGATCTCGATCGGGTCAGGAGCCTCTTGAAGCAGCCGATCATCGTCGATCTGCGCAACGTCTATCGCCCCGGCGACGTGCGCAAGCGCGGCTTCACCTATGTGAGCGTCGGACGGATGTGAGAGGAATCACGCGGAGGATTGTGGCGTGACGGACGACGAAAGAGCCATTCGCGAATTGGTCGAAGCCTGGATGGCCTGCAGCAAAGCAGGCGACCTTTCAGCGCTGCTCGATCTGATGACGGATGACGTGATTTTTTTGACGCCGGGGGGAAAGCCATTCGGCAAGGAGGCTTTCGCAGCCGCTTCGAAAAACATGAAGAACGTCGCAATCGAGGGGCGCAGCGAAATCCAGGAGCTCTGCATTTTTGGCGACTGGGCGTATCTGCGCAATTACATGGACATGACAGCGACGCCTCTACACGGAGGCGCGCCTTTGCATCGGACCGGGCATACCTTGTCGATTCTACGCAAGGAAGCCGATGGACGATGGCGGCTGGCCAGAGACGCAAATCTTTTGGCTGCGGAAAAATCCTGAGCCGAAAAGTCTTTCAACCCTCGTCTCGCGCTGCTATCGCGCCGCGAGTTTGATCTCCGGATAGCTGCACGTCCCGTCGCGCTTTTTTTCGACACGCGACGGCGGTTCGACAAGGCCTCCGCGTCGCAAGACGTTGAGGAGAGGCCCCCGCCGAGATCTCCATCGACTGCCGCGCCAACCTCCAACCATTGTGCGGCGGCGCACAGCGTGCGACGCGCGCCTAAGCGAGTTTGCATCGCCCTGCTCGCGATGCGGCCAGGCGCATTTTTTTCATGGAGGTTTATATGGCTAAGCAAGTTGCCCCAAAAGACGCGCGCGTTGGAAGCTACCATCCACGAGTCGTCGTCAAATTCCGCGATCGCATCGAGCTGCCCTACGACGCCACGGTGGAGAAGGAAATCGAGCGTCGGTTTCATGGCGCATGGACGCGCCTTGCCGAGCAGTTCAAGGGCATTTCCATGGCGCCTCTCTTCGCTTCAAAAAAAGCCGACGAGATTCGCGACCTGATGGCGCGCGCCGAAGTCAGCGATCCGAGCTATCACGCCCCGGATTTCCTCGGCTATTTCGTGCTCAATGTGCCGGACGACGCGGCGCCGGAGATGGTCGCGAGGATCGTTTCGCAGTGGCCGTCCGTCGAAAAAGCCTATGTCGAGCCAAAGCCCGTCGAGCCGCCGCTGGTCAACGCCGCCGACGATCCGCGCAGCATGAACCAGGGTTATCTCGACCCTGCGCCAGACGGCATTGACGCGGAATACGCATGGCTTTTCGCCGGCGGCGACGGCGCCGATCAGGCGCTGGTCGATCTCGAATGGGGCTGGACGCTCAATCACGAAGATCTCGCGGCGCATAACATCTCGATCATTTCCGGACTGAACAATTCCTTCTTCTTCCACGGCTCCGGCGTGCTCGGAGAAATCTGCGCGATCGACAATATGGTGGGCTGCGTCGGCGTCACGCCGAAGCTCGGGTCGGTGCGCGTCGTCGGTCAATGGCTCTCGGGCGGCGGCTACAGCACATCTCAGCCCATTCTCGACGCCGTCGCGGTCATGAATTTCGGCGACGTGCTTCTGCTCGAGGCGCAGACGAGCTTCGCCGGCTACGTCAAAGTGCCGGTGGAGATCGAGCCCGCGGTGTTCGACGTCATTCGGCTCGCGACGGCGCTCGGCGTTGTGGTGGTTGAAGCCGGCGGCAATGGCGGCGTCGATTTGGATACGGTCAGTGTGAGCGGTGAGCTCGTCTTCAATCGCGCCAGCGCCGACTTCAAGGATTCCGGCGCCATCATTGTCGGCGCGGGATCGTCGACCGCGCCGCATACGCGTCTCGGCTTCTCCTGCTTCGGCAGCCGCATCGACTGCTATGGCTGGGGCGAGAATGTCGATACGCTCTCTTCCGACAACTCTAACGTCGCGACGAACCTCTATACGACCGGGTTCAACGGCACGTCGAGCGCGTCGCCCATCGTGACGGGCGCGGCGCTCGCCGTACAGGGTCTGGCGCAAGCCGCTCTCGGCCATCGCTTCGCCCCGTGGCAGTTGCGTCAGATCTTGAGTCATCCCGCCAATGGCACGCCATCGCAGACTCCTGCGGTCGACCGCATCGGCGTGATGCCCAATCTGCGCGCGATCATCGACGGCGACGTGCTCAGTCTGGCGCCCGACGTCTATCTGCGCGATTTCGTCGGCGATAGCGGCGACGCCCATATGGGCGCGATCTCGGCGAGCCCCGACGTCATCCTGCGTCAGAACGCGGTCGCTGATCCGCAAGCCGCCTTCGGCCAAGGCAGCGGCGTCGAGAACAGCGCCACGCTCGGTTATGAGGCGGAGGCGGGCCAGGACAATTTCGTCTATGTCCGCATGCGCAATCGCGGCGGCTCGGCGGCGAACAACGTCGAGGCGACAGTCTTTTGGGCGCCGCCCTCGACGCTGCTGACGCCCGACCAATGGAATCCGTTGGGATCGACCACTCTGCCGTCCGTGCCGACCGGCGATCAGCTCACGGTTTCGGATGCGATCCAGTGGCAGGCCGCCGACATTCCGGCGCCCGGACATTATTGCTTCGTGGCGCTGATCGGCGCGACGGGCGATCCGGCCCCGGCGCCCGCGGATTTCCTCGACTGGGATAATTTCCGCAGCTTCATCCGCAACAACAACAATGTGACCTGGCGCAACTTCAACGTCGTGAACAATACGCCGCCGGCGGGCGCCCAACCTCCGGGCTTCGTCGCGCTGCCCTTCCTTATGGCCGGCGCGCCGGACAAGGCCCGCCGCATGCGGCTGGAGATCGCCAGCCGTCTTCCCGTGAAGGCGGAAGCGATGCTTGAGATGCCGTTGGAGTGGGCGGAACTCGTGATGATCGCCGCGCGGCCCCTCAAGGGCGACGCTCGCGAGCGGCGCGGCGCCGTCGCCATCAAAACGGCGGGACGCACGACGTTCGCCGATGTGGTCTTCCCGGCGAAAGCGCGAATTCCGATGCGCCTCCTCGTAAAAATTCCCGAGGATATGCGCAAGCAGGAGTTCGAAATCTACGCGCGGCAGATGTATGGCGACGAGGAAGTCGGCCGCGTGACCTGGCGTCTCGCGCCGCCGCGCAAGCCGCAATAACAAGCGGCGTCCTCACAAAGAAAGAAAGCGCCGGCCATAGGCCGGCGCTTTGTTGCGTTTGTGAGCGACGCCTACTGCGCCGCGAGCTTGATCTCCGGATAGCTGCACTTCTCGTCGCTCTTCTCTCCGACGTGGAGATGCGACGGCGGCTCGACGAAGGGAATGCCGAGCGTGTGCCAGACGTCGACGAGCGACTCGACGAGGTTCGCGATATGCGCCGGCGTGTGGCAGGGCGTCGGCGTGACGCGCAGCCGCTCGCTTCCCTTGGCCACCGTCGGATAGTTGATCGGCTGAATGTAGATCGAGTGGCGATCGAGCAGCATGTCACTCGCAGCCTTGCAGAGCTCGGCGTTGCGCACCATCACCGGCACGATATGCGAGCCGTTTTCCAACACGGGCAGGCCGGCGGCGGCGAGCGCGTGCTTGGTGATATGCGAGGCGCGCTGATGCGCCGCGCGCAAATCCGGCCGGCGCTTGAGCAGGCGCACCGCGGCGCAGGCCGCGGCGGCGACCGCCGGCGGCAGCGCCGTCGTGAAGATGAAGGAGGCCGCGTAGGACCGGATCGCGTCAATGATCACGGCGTCGCCAGCGATATAGCCGCCCATAGTGCCGAAGCCCTTGGCGAGCGTGCCCTCGATCACGTGGACGCGCGCCATTACGCCTTCGCGTTCGCAGACGCCGCCGCCGCGTGCGCCATACATGCCGACCGCATGCACCTCGTCGACATAGGTCATCGCGCCATAGCGCTCGGCCAGCGCGACGATGTCGCCGACGGGCGCGATATTGCCGTTCATCGAATAGAGGCTTTCGAAGACGACGAGCTTGGGCCGATCGCCCGCTTCGATCAGCAGCTCTTCGAGATGCGCAAGATCGTTATGGCGAAAGATCTTCTTCTCGGCGCGCGAGCGCTTCACGCCTTCGATCATCGAATTATGATTCGAGGCGTCGGAGAGAATGACGCAATTGGGCAGAAGGTCGGCGATCGTCGAAATCGCCGCGAGATTGGAAATCCAGCCCGAGGTGAAGACGAGCGCGGCTTCCTTGCCGTGAAGATCGGCGAGTTCGCGTTCAAGCTCGACGATGGCGTGGCTGGTGCCGGAAATGTTGCGGGTGCCGCCGGAGCCGGCGCCGACCCGGCCAGCCGTGTCGACCATCGCGGCGATCACGTCGGGGTGCTGACCCATGCCGAGATAGTCATTGGAGCACCATATGGTCACGGGCTCGACCGAGCCGTCGTCGCGATGCCAATTGGCGAGGGGAAAAGCTTCGACGTCGCGCTCCAGATGCGCGAAGACGCGATAGCGGCGCTCGTCCTTTAGACGGGAGACGGCGGCCTCGAAGTAACGCCGATAGACCATGCTCCAACCCTTTGATTTTTCTCTTTGCCCCCGAAACCGACGACAAGGCCCCCGTCCTGCCCGCCGTCTAGTTTGGACGTTTTCTTACATAGCCGATCCGCGCCTGAAAGGCGAGTGGCCGAATGACGCGCCCGCGCCTCTTTTCTTGCGCGACGCCGGGCCACCGCCAATAAAAACAATGGCGCCACGCATTGGCGGCGCCGCACGGCGGCGTCAAAGCAGCGCCTTGCCTGGCGCCGCCGTCGCCGCGGCTTTCTCGAGAGAAGCGTTTATGGGATGACCATCCGGCCTCGCGTGAGGTAATGAAGAGACGGGGGTGCGCGTGACGGCGATGAAGCTCTATACGAAAAAAGGCGACAGAGGCCAGACGAGTCTCTTCTCAGGCCGGCGGGCGGCGAAATTCGATCCGCGCGTCGCGGCGGTCGGCGATCTCGACGAATTGTCGGCGAGCCTGGGTCTGGCGCGCGTCGTCTTCCCCGAGGCGAACGATCTTTTGAGCGGCGCGCAAAAGGCGCTCTATACGATCAGCGCAATTGTCAGCGCCGAAGCGCGGAAGATCGATCTTGCCTTCGACGACGCCGAGACCGCGGCGCTCGAAGCCGAGATTGACCGCGCCACCGACGCTCTGCCGCCCTTGCGCGATTTCATCTATCCGGGAGAGGCCGAGGCGAGCGCGCGTCTCCATATGGCGCGCGCCGTCGCCCGGCGGGCCGAGCGCAGCGTCGCCGCGCTCGAAGCGCCGCCGGCGCCCGAGAGCGCCCTCGCCTATCTCAATCGCCTGAGCGATTTATTGTTCGCGCTGGCGCGGCTCGCGGATCTGCACAGCGGACACGCGGACCGGATGCTCGGCGGGTAAGGATTTTTGGGGCGGGGACGGGGTAGCGCTTTGCGCCGCCGACGCCTGGACCGGAGGCTGACGCCCTCGGCTATGCCGGCAGCATGACCACCTTCGTCTTGACCGGCGTTCGCGAATAGAGGTCGATCATGTCCTGACTGAGGAGGCCGGTGCAGCCGCTCGTGATTCCCTGCCCGATCGTGTCGGGGTCGCTGGTGCTATAGATCGTGTAGACCGTGTAGACGCCGTTCTTATAGAGATACAGCACGCGGGCGCCGAGCGGATTTTCCAGACCTCCCGGCATGCCGCCGGCATATTTGCGCGCCTCTGGCTGGCGCGCGATCATCTCCTTGGGCGGCGTCCAGGTGGGCCATTCGGCCTTGCGCCCGATATAAACTTCACCGCTCCACAAGAACCCGGGGCGGCTGACATTGGCGCCATAGCGGGTGGCCATTCCGTCGCCTTCGATGCGGTAAAGATGGAATTTGCCGGGATCGATGATGATCGTGCCGGGCGCTTCCTTGGAGGCGTAGCGCACTTTCTGGCGAAAATATTTCGGATCGACCCTGCTGATATCGACCGCGGGGATCGCGAATTTGTCGTTGGGCACCGGCCCGTAAAGCTTCGCCGCCTCGGCGCGCATCATGTCGTCGGACGACACGCAACCGGCGAGACCGGCCGCGCCGAGACCGGCGGCGGAGCCGACCAGAAACGACCGGCGGTTGAGACGCCCCGGCGCAAGCCCGCGCGGCGCTTCCACGTTTCCTTCGCCGGCATCGGCGATCCCATTGTCTGCGATCATGATTTTGGAGTTCCCATGTCCAGCCGCCGACCAAAGAATACTCCGGCCTGAACCCGCTGAACGTCTTTGCCGAGCCGAGACCTTGCCATCACTTGCTTTTCGGAATGTAAAGAACATCGGCTTTGATCGGAAATTCCGGTCATTCTGTGGCGGCGATTTTACAAATCAGCGCCATCGTCAGCGCCAAAGCGCGGCAGCTCGATCTTGCATCTGGCGAGGCTGCGCTCGATGCGGCCGCTCGCGCCCGAGAGCGCGCTCGCCTATCTCAATCGCCTGAGCGATTTGTGGTTCGCGCCGGCGCGACTTGCCGATCAGCAAAGCGGACATGCGCGGCCCAGCGAAGCCCCATCATCCATGGAAGATCGGAAGCGCCTGAGGCTGGATCATGATCAAGAGACCATAGACGAGGATGGCGATGCCCATGGCCTGCGCCACGACGGGACCCCATGGCAAGGTCTTCTCGGCGAAAACGATCACCGTCACGCTCGCAAGCGCGGCGACGTTCATCATGCCGAGAGGAAACATGATTGCGCATAGCAGCCAGCAACAGCCAAGGCACCAGGCGCCGTGGTGCGCGCCCATCTGCAGGGCGCCGAGCGTCCCCTCGCGCCAGGAGGTCATGATGAAGCCGATCGGCGTGCGGCATTTGGTCAGGCAGAGCTCTTTCAACGGCGTGAGCTGGTAGAGCCCGGCGGCGACAAGGATCAACCCGCCGACGCGCGCCTGCGCCTCCGCCGAAAGATCCAGGCGCGCGGCGACAGCCTCCGCGGCGATCGCGCCAATATAAGCGAGGAGGCCAGACGCCATCCAGACGAGCAGATAGCCGGCGAGGAAAGCCCATGTTCCGACGAAAGCCTGTCCCCGTTTGCGCCGCGCGGCCTGCGCCTTGTGGAAGGTGAGCGCCATCGGCGCCACCGTCGGAAACATCATCGCAATCGTCATCGCCAGCCAGACAGCGATGAAGAGCGGCGCGCCGAGTCCCATGGACGGCGAGGCCATGCCGCTATGGGCGTCATGACCTGCGCCTTGCCAGATCAGAAGCGCCCACGCCGCGACCGACAAGGCGATCAGCAAGGCCAGGATCGCGTTACGCTGAAGCGCGATCAGGTCCACGCGCGTCTGTGCCATGCGGGGGGCGCCATCCGTCAATTCGACCACTCGATCGGCGCGTAATGCCCGTTCCGGCCCGAATTATTCCAGTCCATGCCGTGGTCGCTGAAATGATTTCCCGTGCGGCCAACGCCGAAAGCGATTTTCTCCGGCGCGAGCGGATGTCCGGTCATGCCCCAGATTTCGCCGCTCGGATGCATGCTGGCGAGCGGATCGACGGCGACGGCGAGAACGCCCGGGATTTCGACCGCGCGTGATTTGCCCTCGATCGTGTAATGGATCGACGTCTTCCTAACGCCGAGATGCGTTCCGACCAAAGGCGCGAAAGCCGCCATCGGTCCGCCTTCCTCGCCGCCGAAAATCGCGCCCAGAGCGGCTGTCTGATCGTCGGTTGCGCGCTCGTCGATATAGACGGCGAGCGTCCAGTCGCCCTCCGCCATGGGCCCCGGCGCATGCGCCGCAAGCGCCACATTCAGCCCATCCAGCGCCACGTCGCCATAATGGCCTTTGTCGATGTGGAACGCCAAAATGTTGTCGCAGCACCCCTGCGTCGGCGTCGCCATCATGGCCTTCGTCGAGACCAGGCAGGGACAGACGATGTCGCAATTGCAGTTCTCGAGATAGTCGCCGACAAAGCGCCACTTTGTTCGCGTCGCCATTTTCTGTTTTCTCCGCGGCCGTAATGTGCGGACCTAGAAAGGCTCCTTGAAGGGCCGAAGGTCCATTTCGTGAGTCCAGGCGCTGCGCTTCTGACAGTGCAGCGCCCAATAGGCGTCGGCGATGTCGTCCACGGCAAGGACGCCGTCCGCGCCTTTGGAGCGCACGTAGTCGGCGAAATTCGTCGCCGCATATTCGCCCGCGATCACGCCGTCGATGACGATATGGACGACATGAACGCCCGTTGAGCCGAACTCGCGGGCGAGGCCTTGGGCGACGGCACGCAAGGCGGCCTTGGCGGCGGCGAAGGCAAGAAAGGGCGGACGCGCGCGCAAGGACGCCGTTGCGCCGGTGAAAAGGATCGTGCCTTGCCCGCGCTGGGAGAAGCGCCGGGCCGCCTCCCGCCCGACGACGAAGCCGCCGAGGGCGTTTTGTCGCCAAAGGCGCTCGAAGAGTTCGGGCGTCGTGTCCTGAGCAGAAGCCGCGATATTATTCCCAACATTGTAGGCGACCAGCGCGAGGTCGCCGTCGCGGTCTGCTTCGTCGAAGAGGGCGGCGACATCGGCTTCGCTCGTGGCGTCTGCGACCTTGATCGCGACCGCGCCGCGCGTCGCGGCAATCTGCTCGGCGACGATTCGCAGCCGCTCCGGCGTGCGGCCCGCGACCATGACGCGGAGCCCTTCGCGCGCGAAACGCCGCGCCAGCGCGGCGCCGAGGCCTGACTCGGCGCCGACGCCAATCACGAGCGCCACCCCCCTATTCGCCATCGCCGGTTCTGTCATGGCGCGTCAATTCTCTTCGGCCGCGCTCGCCTCATGCGCGCCGAAAGAGAAGAATGAAGTTGTTCGCCGGCATGTCCATAATTTTCTTAAGCGCGATATTGTGTGCGTTGGCGGCGCGCTCGAGGTCACGCACATCCTTAAGGCCCCATTCGGCAATCTTGGGCGCGAGGATTTCCTGATCGAAAGCGGCGTTTGATTCGGTCGTATAACTGCCGTCAACCTTGAAAGGCCCATAGATCGCGACAAAGCCATCCTTGGTCAACACGCGGTCGGCGACTTGAGCGATGCCGTCGCAGATCGAGACCGGCGCGACCTGGAAGAGGTTCACGACGAAAATGGCGTCGTAGAGCCGATCGCTGGCGCTGGGCCAGGTCTTGGGCTCAGTCAGATCGATTTTGATGGGATCGAAGATATTCTTGCCGCCTGCTTCGTCGCGCTTCTTCTTGATCGAATCGAACACTTCGACGTCATAGTCAGAAGGCTGAAACGACAGATTCGGGAAATGCGGCGCGAAATAGTTGATGTGGTTGCCGGCGCCGCTCGCAAGTTCAAGCACATTGCCGCTGTTCGGAAAGATCACTCTGAACATGCTGAGAATGGGATCACGGTTTCGATTCCCCGCCCACGCGACATAGGGGCTGAGCGGATGCGGATCGATCGGCGGACGGTCTGCGGGCACATTGATGGACATGGTGGTCCTCCTCGGCTTTCCTCGACGCTTGCGCCGCTCGCCCGGCGGCCCGGAAGCGTCGAACGCTTCGCGGCCTTTCATTTTTGGATGTTGTTCAGGCCAAGCAGTCGAAAGCTTTATCGATTGTCGCCGACGCGGTAAAATTCGAAAATCTTATGAACTCATTCGGGGAACTAAACCCCTAGACGAGCTGCCGTCGACGAGTTCGGAACAGCAGACTCAATTCGCAAGAGGCAGCGACAGGATGGTCAACCTCAAGTCTTTCGACCTCAATCTATTGCTGGCGCTGAAGGCGCTTCTCGAAGAGAAGAACGTTTCGCGCGCCGCAGAAAAGCTATGTCTGAGCCAGCCCGCCATGAGCCATATTCTGCGCAGGCTGCGCAACCAGCTCGACGATCCGATACTCGTGAAGTCCGCATCGGGCATGGTCCCTACGGCGCGCGCGCTTGCGCTGCTGGAGCCAACGGCCGCCGTGCTTCGGGAGATCGAAAGGATCGTCGAACCCCCGCCAGAATTTGATCCCGCGACCAGCTGCCGGCGCTTCGTGATCTCCACAAGCGACTATGTCGGGTTCGCCCTGTTGCCGACGCTTGCCGAATCGATGATCCGCATCGCCCCGCATATCGATGTACATATTCGGCAGCCAATAACCGGGCCGCCCCACATCGTGCTCGAGAAAGACAATATCGATCTGGCGATCGGCTTCGACGCAATCTTCGGCAGCACGCCGCATGTCTGCTCGCAGGCATTGATGGCCGAGAGCATCGTTTGCCTCACAAGAAAATCCAACGCCGCAGTCCCGGGCAACGACATCAGTCTGGCGCAATTTCTGGAATGCAAGCATGTGCTGATCAGCTGGCGGGAAGCAGGGACGGGCCTGATCGACGACAGTCTCGCGAAGTTGGGGCTACGTAGAAACGTATTTCTCGTCCTGCCGAACTTCTTGACGACGCCTTGGATTCTCGAGAAGACCGACCTCATGCTCTGTCTGCCCCAGAGGATGGCCGAGCAGTTCGTACAGCTGGCTCCGCTCAAAATCCTGCCGATCCCGATCGACCTGCCCCGCTACGCGTTGATGATGCTCTGGCATCCGCGCCACGAAAAAGATCACGCGCATATGTGGCTGCGGGAACGCGTGCGGATGGCCTGCCGCCGCGACAGCGACAATGATGCGAACGCCGGCGGCGGCGCCAAGGCGCATATTCACTAAAGCCGAATTGCGAGGCGCAAGCCTGCGTGCCGCACTGCAACGAAGCCTATCGGAGTTCCTATGACGACGCACGGCTCGGCATTCTTAAATTTCAAAACAAACGGTCCTCGCCCGCCGTCGCTATCGAGCCCCTAGCATCGCTGCGGGAGAGCGACCGGAAAAGTGAGCCGCAGCGCAGTTCCCATGGCGCTCGGCGTGATCTCCAAAGCTCCGCCAAGTTGCCCCGCAATATCATGCATGAGCGCGAGGCCCTTTCCTGAAACTTCGGTCGACTGGAACGATGCTCCTATCGGAAAGGGCGCTCCGTCGTTTTCAACGACCAGCTCGACCTCGCCCCGGAAACACCGGACGCGCGTTTCGATCCTGCCCTTCTCGAGACCGGCGAGGGCGTATTTGAGAGCATTTACCGTCGCCTCGACGACCACAAGGCCGACGCTTTTTGCGCGCGCGCAGTCAATTTCGATGTCTCCGTCTACGGCCACGATGCTCTCATAACGACTGTCAAAGGCCGAATGCAGAGTTTCAACGAGAAGCCTAACGAAAGAACCGAGGCTGCAGATCTCGTGCTCATCCGTATCGAGCACGCCGTGGAGCGCCGCGGTCGCGCAAATGCGCGAAACGCAGATGTCGCATTGTGCCGGATGGCCACACTGTCTCCGCTGCGCGGCAAAGAGAGCCGATAAGACCTGCAATTCGTTTCTGATCCGATGGCAAATCTCTTCGTAGCGCTGCTGCGACGAGACCAGCTGCGCTCTCAGCGAGGCAATTTCCCGCCTCAATTCCAGCGGTCCGTCTGATGCAACATTCAACAGGATTGCGCCTCCGTCGCGTAAGTTGTTTTGGCATCACGCAAATTCTTCTTGGCTGTTTTATGTTCGGATATTTTTCGAAACAAACTCAGTCGTGTATGTCGTTGTGGAGACGGTCAGAGGCGAAGCGCACGCGCTGGCGCGCTTCCCTGTCCGCAGAAAAGAACGCGGCCATCGCGAGTTGGCCTTTGTTCTTTCCTTCTTCCCGGACCTTACCAGTCAACGACTCGACCAAAGCCGCATCAAGGCCTGAAGCGGACTGTGACTCAGTCAGCACGACGTCCGCTAAAGGTCGCGACAACCTTCGTCCCCTCCTCCTACGCGCTTAGATCGGGCGCGAGGCGAACGGCTTCGCCAGATCGCGTTTCGCGACCGCGGCGCCTGCGGCCCTTAGAACCAGCAGCGCGACGAAGGCGCCGAGATTGATGAGAAAGATCCGCGTCACGACCGGCGCGGTGAAATGATCGACGCCGGGTCCTGTCGCCGCAGTGACCGCCAGAATCAGACTCTCATAGACGACGAAGGCCGCTAGGAAAGCGGCGAGACCGCCGGCGAAACCAGAAAAGCGGCGCGCAAGCAGGCCGGCGCTTTCACACGACAGCAGAGCGATGACGCCAAGCGCGCCGCCCCAAAACAGCGTCATCGCGTCCGTCGGATAATGCAGGAAGAGGAAGCCCACTGCCTGATTGGCGAACCAGACGGCGCCCGTCAGCAGCAGAGCCTCGCGACGCGCGCTTGTGAGCGCCGCGACGGCGGCGAAGCCCGCGAGCGGCAAGGCGCAGGCCCAACCGAAGCTGAAAATAATGCTCGCGGCGATGAAGGTCGCGGCCCAGAGCGCGCGGCGGTTTGTCGTCGGAAGAGTGGAAAGCGTCAGCGACATGAGGTTTCCTTTCAGGTGAACACTAAGGAAGTCGAAAATCAAAAGCGCGACGGATCAGTCGCCTCGCAACCGGCCTGCTGAACGATCAATGGGATCGGGTTCGTGCAGGCCAAACCAGCGCGCGCGCAATTTGTCCCACAGCGCGAGGCGCGACCAATCCGGCTCTTTGAGAACCTTGTCGGTCTCCGCGTCGAGGAAGGGATTGGGCAGCAGCACGGTGATCTGCTGCTCGCCGGCGCCGTTGAACAGCTGCAGTCCCCACGACATCGGCACGCAGCTCGTGTTTCGCCGGCGATAGAGTTCGGCGCGCGACGTGCGTCTAAGCTTTGCAAGTTCGGGAGACGTCGGCCGGGCGCGCGATCCCTTATTCTCGCCGATGCAGACATGAAAATGCGTGACGCCGAAGGCGACGGTGAGATAGCCGTCGAGCAGCCTGATCCGCGTCGGCGGGCGATCGGCGTGGATCTCCCACGCCGCGCCTTGAATGATCGGCCCGAAGACGATGTCGCGCCAGCGATGTTCGAAAAGGTCGCGAAACAGTTCTTCGAGACTCGCCGGATCTGTCGGCAGCGCGAAGACGTCGAGCGCCGCGCCATCGGGCTCGACGATGCGTCTTGGCGTTGTTCTTGGCGTCACGTCCGCGTTGGCTTCCATATCGATCTCCTCTGCCGTTGCTTTGGTCACCAGGCGTATTTCACGCCGCCATAGAAGGCGCGCGCCGTCGTCGAATAATTGTAGACTTCCTCGTAGAGCGCATTGCCCACATTCTCGATGCGCCCATGCAGCGTCAGCTGGTCGGTCAGCCTGTAATTGGCGAAAAGATCGAGCCGCACATAGGGCGCGAGCATCACGCGTTTGTTGAAGATGAAATCCAAATCATGCGCGGCGCCGACGATATTGGCGCGCGCCTCAAGTTCGAGACCCGGCGCGCCCGTATAAATGACCGACCACATGCCCTTGTGGCGCGGACGGCGCAGCAGCGTGCGTCCGGCATAGATGCTGTCCTCGTCATCATCGAGATTTCGCGCGGCAAGAAACGTGTAGCTGCCGCGCAACAGCAGAGCGCCGGGCACGAGACTGGCTTCACCCGAAAATTCGACGCCGCGCGTATCCGCGCGCCCGACGTTGAAATAGCAGCCGAAGATCTGCGTCGCCATGCAGCTCTCGGCCTTTCCGAACTGCACGAGATTCGCATAGCGATTGGCAAAGACGGAGGCAGACGCCGTCGCGAAGCCGCCGAAAAAGCTCTGATCTATGCCGGCGTCGAAGCCGAGCACGCGTTCGGGCGCGAGCGATGGATCGCCGTACTGGCTGAACCGCTGATAGAGCGAAGCGGTCTTGGCGCCGGTGGCGGCGGAGCCGCGCAGCCGCATGCCGATCTCATCGATGCGGAAATTCGCCATCGTCCGCCAGGTGAGAAACGTTTGGTTCTTGCTCACCGCATCGGCGCGCCCGCCATAGGAAATGTCGAGCCGGTCGAAGAGCGTGAATTGATGCTGCGCATAGCCGGACCATGTCGTCTGGACGGCGCGCGACGGCGTGAAATCATCGACGATCCAGGCTTCGCGCGAAGTTTGCGCCGTCTCGGTTTCGACGCGCGAGCCGAGCGTCGCGAGACCTAGCGGCCCAAGCGCGATATCGCTCTGATATTCGACGCCCCTGCGCCCGCCGAGATAGCCGAAGCGGCAGTTCTGCGACAGGAAGGTCTGCATGTCGAAACAGGCTTCCGTCGACCAGACGTCACGGTTTCCCCGATTGGCGTAGAGCGTCAGCCTGTTGCGGAGACTCTTGTCGAACATGTCTGCGCCGAGCCGCACATAGCCCTGCATGAAGGTCGCATGCTGATGATTGAAAGGATCGAAAACGCTCCAAGGATTGAAGGCGTAGGGATTGTCGTAGCGAATGGCGCTGTCGTAGCCGGCAAGGCCCGCCTCGACCCGCGCATCTTCGGTGAACTCATAGCCGATGCGCCCGGTGACCCCGACATTGTTCGTCGGATCGTCGGCGGGCAGCGGCGGCAGCGGCGTCGTCTGATCGCCGATCACGATGGGGCGCTGTGGACGATAGCCGTAGCGCGGAAAGCCATCGGCATGCAGGCCCGAGATCGACAGCGCGTAGGAGCCCTGCCCGTCGGCGCCGGAGATCGACGCGCGCGACGACGACGTTCCATAGGCGCCGCCCTCCGACATGAGCCAGCCTTGCGGCGCGCCCTTGCCGCGGCGGGTGATGATATTGATCACGCCGCCCATCGCGTCCGAGCCGTAAAGCGCCGACTGCGGACCGCGCAGCACTTCGATCCGGTCGATGTCGGTCGGAAGCAGCCGACCGAAGTCGACCGAACCGTCCGTGCTCGTTGGATCGCCAATGCGAATGCCGTCGATCAGCACCAACGTCTGGCCGGGCGTCGAGCCGCGCAAAGCGACGGAGGTTTGCGTTCCAGGCCCGCCATTCGAATAGACGTCCAGTCCCGGAACGCCGCGCAGAACGTCGTTGAAGCCGAGCGATCCGCGCTTCTGAATATCACGCGCATGAATGACGCTGACCGAGGCGCCGCTGCTCGATGCCGGCTGCTCGACGCGCGTCGGCGTGACGACGGTTTGGTCTTCGACGTCGGCGCCGGGCGAGCCCGGCTGCGCCGGGCTTAATGGTCCGACCTCGATGACCGGCAAGGACTGCTGGGCGAAAGCGACGGAAGCGGAGAGGGATAAGGACAGCAGAAATGCGCCGCGCAAGGCGGGGCTCTGAATGTGGATATGCATGCGCGTAGACTCGCAGCGAGACGTGGGCCGTCACTGCGAAGGTCTTTGCCCTACGCCGACAAGGCGAGAGGCATCGGCCGCATCGGTGCACCCCGCCCGACGCTTTCGCGCGTGACCACGAAGCGACGGCAGGTCTCCTGGCTCGCGGGTTGTCGCCTCGGACCGCCTTCCCAGAGCCTTATGGCTCCAGTGGCTTAGTGGTCGTCGGCTCGCCGCTTACAGTTGCGGGGGCAGCCGCGGAATTGCGCACGAAGCAGCGCGCTCACCGCATTCCCATTTTGATCCCGTTAGGAACCGTCTGCCGCAAAATAGAATGCCGATCGCATCGCGAGTCAAGAGCGCTACGCCGCCGCCAGCGCCGCAAGCACCCGCGCCCAGGAGCGCGTTCCCTTGTGGAACGACGCGTAGGAATATTTCTCATTGGGCGAATGGATACGGTCGTCGTCATGCGCGAAGCCGATCATCAGCGAATCCATATTGAGGTCGCGCTTGAAACTACCCACGATCGGGATCGAGCCGCCGCAGCCGGCGAGCACCGCTTCCTTCTCCCATTCTTCCGCAAGTGCGCGGCGCGCGCGATTGAGCGCCTCCGAGCCGAAGGGAAGTTGCAAAGCGTTCGAAGCGCCATGTGAAATGAATTCGGCCTTGGCGTCGGTTGGCAGACGCTCGCGCACGAAGCTACGGAAGCTTTCGAGAATCGCTTTCGAGTCCTGCTTGCCGACGAGACGAAAGGAAAATTTCGCCGACGCCTGCGCCGGCAGCACCGTCTTCGATCCGGCGCCGGTGTAGCCGCCAATGATTCCATTCACGTCGCAGGTCGGGCGCGCCCAGATCTGCTCGATGATTCCGCGGCCCGTTTCGCCGCCAACGTGCGTGAGGCCGATTTCCGAGAGCCATTTGGCCTCGTCGAAGTCGATGGCGCGCCATTGCTCGGCGATGTCTTCGGGAATCTCCGGCACGCTGGCGTAGAAGCCTGGCAGCGTCACCTTGCCCTCAATGTCATGCAGATCGGCGATGATTTTCGCCAGCACATGAATCGGATTCAGCACCGGCCCGCCGAACATGCCGGAATGCAGATCATGGCTCGGCCCTTTGATGATCACCTCTTCGAGCGCGAGCCCGCGCAGCATCACCGTGATCGCCGGCGTTGAAGCGTTCCACATGCTGGTGTCGCAGACGAGCGCGAGATCGGGCGCCGAGAGTTCGTCCTTATGCGCGGCGAGAAAGCCCGGAAGCGAGGGCGACCCGGTCTCCTCTTCGCCCTCGAACAGAAAAGTGACGTTGCAGGGCAGGCCGCCATTCGCCTCGAACGCGCGACAGGCTTCGACGAAAGTCATCAGCTGGCCTTTGTCGTCCGAGGCGCCGCGGGCGACGATGTCCTTGCCGTCCTTGCCCTCGGTCAGCCGCGGCGCGAAGGGCTCGGTTTCCCACAGCTCCAGCGGATCGGGCGGCTGCACATCATAATGGCCGTAGAACAGCACATGCGGCGCATCCTTGCGCTTCGCCTTGGCGTGGCCAACGACGATCGGATGGCCGGGCGTCTCGCGCACCTGCGCCTCGTAGCCAAGGCCAGCGAGCTGATCCTTGAGCCAGTTCGCCGCCCGCAGGCATTGCGCATTATAGGCCGGATCGGTGGAAACCGAGGGGATGCGCAAGAGATCGAACAGGCGTTCTCTCGAAGCGTCGAGATTGGCGTCTATTGTCGTGAGCACGGCGTCGATCGCGGCCATGAATCAGCTCCTCGGTGAGGAGATGAAACTAGTGCCTATGCACGGCGAGGGGAAGGCTCAGCTTGTCTGAGGCACGGGTTTCCTCGTCCTTCGAGACGACCGCTTCGCGGTCTCCTCAGGATGAGGAAACCCTGTTTGCTCCCCTTGACCTCATCCTGAGGAGCCGCCTTTAGGCGGCGTCTCGAAGGACGAGGTCAAAAGGAGGATGCTCACGCGCTCGGCGCGAGCATATTCTCCGGCCGCACGATTTCGTCGAACTCGACCTCCGTGACCTTGCCGGAAGCCAGCGCCTCTTCCTTCAGGCTCGTGCCGTTCTTATGCGCGGCGCGAGCGATCTTCGAGGCTGCGTCATAGCCGATCTTTGGCGCGAGCGCGGTGACGAGCATCAGCGAGCGGTCGAGGAAGCGCTTGATATTGGCCTCATCCGCTTCAATGCCGTCGACGCAGCGCGCGACGAAACTGTTGATGCCGTCGGCGAGCAGGATCGTCGATTCGAGCAGCGCGAAGCCGACGACGGGCTTCAGCACATTGAGTTCGAGATGGCCCTGCGAAGCGGCGAAGGTGATCGTCGCGTTGTTGCCGAAGACGCGCGTGCACACCATGGTCAGCGACTCGACCTGGGTCGGATTGACCTTGCCCGGCATGATCGACGAACCCGGCTCGTTCTCGGGAAGCCTCAGTTCCCCGAAGCCGGCGCGCGGCCCGGAGCCGAGCAGGCGAATGTCGCAGGCGATCTTATAGAGGCCCGAGGCCAGCGCGTTGAGCGCGCCATGCGCGAAGACGATCGCATCGTGAGTCGCGAGCGCCTCGAACTTATTGGACGCCGAGACGAAAGGCAGCCCTGTCTGTTCCGCGATATCGGCGGCGACCTCTTCGCCAAAGCCTTTGAAGGTGTTGACGCCGGTGCCCACCGCCGTGCCGCCCTGGGCGAGCTGCAGAAGATCGGCGAGGGTGGTTCTGATGCGCCGTTCCGCGTATTCGGCCTGCGCCGCATAGCCGGAAAACTCCTGGCCGAGCGTCACCGGCGTCGCATCCTGCAGATGGGTGCGGCCGATCTTGATGATATCGGCGAATTTCACCGCCTTGGCGTTGAGCGAAATATGCAGCCGCTCGACGGCGGGAATCAGCCGGCCGGAGATCGTCGTGGCGCCGGCGATGTGCATGGCGGTCGGAAAACTGTCGTTCGACGACTGGCCGAGATTGACGTGATCATTGGGATGCACCGGCGATTTCGCGCCGCGCGGCGCGCCGAGCATTTCATTGGCGCGATTGGCGATGACCTCGTTGACGTTCATGTTCGTCTGGGTGCCGGAGCCGGTCTGCCAGACGACGAGCGGAAAATGCGCGTCGAGCTTGCCGTCGATCACTTCGCGCGCGGCGGCGACGATCGCGTCGGCGATTTTAGGCTCGAGCAGGCCTTTCCTGGCGTTGACCTTGGCGGCCGCGAGCTTGATGCGCGCCAGCGCATGCACGATCTCGATCGGCATGAGATCGCCGCCGATCGGAAAATTCTCCCGCGACCGTTCGGTCTGGGCGCCCCAATAGGCCCAGGACGGCACGGCGATGTCGCCGAAGGAGTCGCGTTCAATTCTGTGATCGTCGGTCATCGGCTGGCTCGCATGGAAAGGGGCGTTTCGCGCGCCTCCCTATGCGGCATTTCCGAGTAGCGTTCAATCGCGCGTGGCTGCGGAGAGCTGCTCGGCCGAGGACCATTCGCGCGGCTCGGCGCTTGGCGGCGCCGACATCAGGTCTGAGAGCCGATTGCGCGCGCGGTTCACCCGGCTCTTCATCGTGCCCGGCGCGCAGCCGCAGATTTGAGCCGCTTCCTCATATGACATGCCGGAGGCGCCGACCAGGATCAGCGCCTCGCGCTGATCGAGCGGCAATTTTTGCATCGCGTCACGAAAGTCGAGAAAATCCATATGCGCGTGCTGCGATTCCGGCGCGACCAATCGTCCGGCGATCAGCCCGTCGGGATCGGGGGCCTCGCGTCGGCGCTTACGAAACTCGCTGTAGTAGATGTTGCGCAGAATCGTGAACAGCCAGGCGGTGAGATTGGTGCCTTCCGAAAACGTCGCGAGACTGCCCCAGGCCTTGACCAGAGTTTCCTGAACGAGGTCGTCGGCGCGATCGGAGTTTCCGCAAATCGACACCGCGAACGCGCGCAAGCTCGGGATGGCTGCGATCAGATCAGCCTTCAATCCCTGTCCTGCCGAATGCGCTGCTTCGCTTGCCTTCACTCACTCTTCCTCGGCGCGCTTGACGTCGCCGGGGAGGATAGCACATTCGTTTCGAGTTGGTTCAAAAGTTTCAGAAACCGATCGGGAACCGGTTGAGCCACGACATCGTCGTAGAGATTGCGGAGTTCCTTTCCGATCGAGTCCTGAAATTCCACTGGCCGCTGTCGCGGGGCCGGTTGTGCGCCGCAGCGCGCCTCCCCTACTCCTCGGCGACGATCGCCGAATTCGTCACGTGTCATCACCCACCCTGCAAACGTCTCCACCCTGCGAGGGCCCGGTCTCGAAGAATACCGCCCGTCGCCTGCGAAAGCGTCGTCGTCTGCTTTCGCCCGCGCAACTATATTCTCCGGATTCTTATTCCCCATGGAGCCCTCTATTTTAATATGCATGATTTCTGGAGCCGCCGCGTTATACTGCGCCGCAAGGACGGTAGGCAAAACGCACCGCTGAAGGATTGGTTCCCTAAAATGCCGAGCAGTTTTGACGTATTGTCCAAGTTTTGAATCTGCTTAGCCCGCACTCCTCTCCTCTGCGAGGCTCGATGCTGCTGGAGTTGTAAGACATGTCGGCGTCAAAGGAAATTTCAGCGCATATTCCCTATTTGAGACGTTTCGCGCGCGCATTGGTCGGCGATCGGGAAGGCGGCGACGCCTATGTGCTGGCCACTCTCGAAACCGTCGTCGCGGAACCCAGCCGCATCACAGATTCCGACGACCTGCGCATCGCTGTATACCGTCTGTTCCTGGATGTCTGGGCGGCGTCGCCGATCAACGCCCACACCGATCGCTCCGGCGCGCTGGCGGAAAACGGCCGACGCAATCTCGACGCTATTTCGCTGAAGCCGCGAATAGCCTTTTTGCTGCAGGCGCTCGAAGGCTTCGATCTCGACCAGATTGGTCAGACTCTAAAGGTTTCGGAGCTCGAGGCTAGCGCCCTGATCGAGGCGGCAAACGGCGAGATCGCCGATCAGATCGCGACCGACGTGCTGATTATCGAGGACGAGCCCCTGATCGCCCATGACCTGAGGAGCATCGTCGAGGAGCTGGGACATCGGGTGGTCGGCATGCCGCGCACTCACGCCGAGGCGCTGGCGGCCATACAAGATGGCAACCCGGGACTGATTCTCGCCGATATCCAGCTCGCGGACGGCAGTTCCGGGCTCGACGCCGTAAACGAGATCCTCGTCTCTCTTTCCATCCCGGTGATCTTCGTCACCGCCTACCCCGAGCGGTTTTTGACCGGCGAGCCGCCCGAACCGGCCTTTCTGATCGCCAAACCCTTCAACGTCGAAAGCCTCAAGGCCGTCATCAGCCAGGCGCTGTTTTTTGAACGCCGCGCCGGTCGCCGCGAACAAAGCGCGCCGCGGGTCGGCATGTGAGTCTCTGATCTCATTGCAAACATTAATTTTTTGCGCCCTCGCCTCCCCGGCGGGGGATCCTTCGGGACTGCGAAGATAAATCGCCGCCACCCAGAAACATTGGCCGAGCCGGCGAGTTATAGCCGAAGGCGCTGGGAACTTTGAGAGGCGGCCCATGGAGGAGAATAAAAAATCCAGTCGCGGTTTTGCGTCTATGGATCCCGAAAAGCAGCGGGCCATCGCACGCAAAGGCGGCCAGAGCGTTCCTGACGAGAAGCGAAGCTTCTCGCAGAACCCAGATCTTGCGGCCCGGGCAGGGCGCAAGGGCGGTCAAAGCGTGAATCCGGCCAAGCGGAGCTTCTCGCGCGATCATGCGCTCGCTTCGGAAGCCGGCCGCAAAGGCGGACACGCCTCGCATGGAGGCGGCGCCCAAAAACGCAGCGCGCCGCTCTAAGGAGCGGCGCAATTTATGCTGCAAACGGCTTCGAGCGCTGCGCGATCAGCGAATAGAGCGCATCGTCGTCGCGCGTCCCGCGTAGCGTCGCCACGAGGCCTTGCTCCCTCAGCATGCGGGCCGCGCAGGCAAGCGCCTTGAGATGATCAGCGCCCGAACTCTCGGGCGTGAGGATCATAAACACGAGATCGACCGGCGCGCCGTCAAGAGACCCGAAGTCGACAGGCCGGTCCAGACGACCGAACACGCCGTAAATCCCCTTCAATTTCGCGAGCTTTCCATGTGGAATGGCGATGCCTTCGCCAATTCCCGTCGAGCCCAGCCGCTCGCGGTGAAGAAGCGCATCGAAGATCTCGCGCGCCGGAAGCCCGCAAATCTTCGCGGCCTTCTCGCTGAGTTCCTGGAGAAGATGCTTCTTCGTCGTCGCCTTCAACGAGGCGCAAACCGAATCCGGCGAAACCAAGTCCGTTGGCCGCATGCGACGATCATCCTGCTTCTCATGGGAGGTCTAGGGCCGCTAAAGGCGCAGACCATCCTTGAAATTTCAACGTCTCGCTATTTTCGCCAAACCCGTAGGGACGTGGGAAAATGGCAAGATACGTGCCGAGGAGGCCGTTATTATGGCCATTCCACGACGTTTTGCCTTCAGCGCGCGTCGCCTTCCGATTCGGGGGTGTCGATCCAGCCGATATTTTCGTCGCCGCGCCGATAGACGACATTCACGCGGCCGGTGTTGGCGTGCCGGAACACCACGACGGGCGCGCCAGTGAGATCGAGGTGGAGCACCGCCGCCGAAACCGACAGCCGGCGCAATTGCGTGGTGGATTCGGCGATGATCGCGGGGCTGAACTCCGCTGACGCCTCATTTTCCTGATCGGGCGCCTCAAGCACGTGATGGGCGACGACCTCGGCCTGAGCGCCGTCGCCATGCTCGTGATGGCTCTTGAGCCTGCTCTTATAGCGGCGCAGACGCTTTTCGAAGCGCTCCGCCGCCTGATCGAAGGAGGCGTAGGGCTCCTGTGCGCGGCCGTCGGCCTGCAGCACGATTCCGGAGGCGAGATGCAGGCTGCAGTCGGCGCGAAAGCCCGAGCCCTCCGGCGAAATGGTGACGTGGCCGCTGACTCGGCCGTCAAAATATTTCGCCGCCGCCGTCTCCAGCCTCTGCGTCACATGAGCCCGAAGCGCTTCGCCGATGTTGATGTTCTTGCCGGAAACCCTAAGAGACATTTTGCATTCCGAACTTTCGTTGCGAGCGAAGTTTCGGCGCGGCAAGGGCCAGCCGCGCGCCTGCCGCGCCGCCGTCAGACCAACCGCCAACGCGCCCCCATCCGCCCTGGAACTCCGCCTGAGGGGTCAGCGAATCGCCCGCCATCTAACCAAAGAGCGGAAATTCCGCGCAGCGTTAGAAGCCTCGGCGTGCGAAGTCAATGGAGTCTTCCCATGGCGAAGCTTCAAGCCTCAGGACCACATAGGTCAATTAATTAGTTGTCATGCGCGCCTGCGCAAGCTTGGCGCGGCGGCGATCGACCGAGGATGGAATGCGCAAACTGTCGCGGTATTTCGCAACCGTGCGCCGGGCGATTTCAATGTCGCTCGCCTTCAGCCGTTCGACGATCGCGTCGTCTGACAGGATGCCGTCGGGCGTTTCCCGATCGATCATCTGCTTGATGCGAAAGCGTACCGCCTCGGCCGAATGCGCGGCGGCGCCGCTCGTCGTGGCGATCGACGCGGAGAAGAAATATTTGAGCTCGAAGACGCCGCGCGGCGTCATCATGTATTTGTTCGACGTCACCCGCGAGACCGTCGACTCATGCATGCCGATCGCATCGGCGACCGTGCGCAGGTTCAGCGGACGCAGATGTTCGACGCCATGGGTGAGGAAGGCGTCCTGCAATCGCACGATTTCAGAAGCGACGCGTAGAATGGTGCGGGCCCGCTGCTCGAGACTCTTGGTCAACCAATTGGCGTTCTGCAGACAGCTTGAAATGAAGCTTTTGTCGGCGGGGCCGGTGGCGACGGCGCTGACTTGCGCCGCGTAACTGTGGTTGACCAATACGCGCGGCAACGCGTCGGCGTTGAGCTCCACATGCCAGGCGCCGTCCGCAGCGGCGCGAACGATGACGTCGGCGACGAGCGGCTGAATCGGGGCGCCGCCGAACGCTCGGCCGGGCTTGGGCTCCAATCGGCGCAGCTCCGCCGCCATGTCGGCGACGTCTTCGTCGTCGACGCCGCACAGCTTGGCGAGTTGCGCAAAATCGCGGCGCGCGACGAGCGGGAGATTGGCGACGAACGCTTGCATCGCCGGATCATAGCGGTCGCGCTCCTTGAGCTGAATCGCGAGGCACTCCGCAAGATCGCGCGCGCCGACGCCGGAAGGGTCGAAGGTCTGGATCGTCCCGAGAATGCGCTCGGCCTCCGCCATGTCCGCCTCGAGACGCGCGGCGATCTCGCCAAGCTCCTCTCGCAGATAGCCGCTCTCATCGATCGCATCGATGATCGATTGGCCGATGATTCTGTGACGTGGATCGGGGCAGGCGAGCGCCAGCTGTTCGGCGAGATGCTCGTGGAGGCTCTGCCGATCGGCGACATAAGCTTCGAGATTGGGCGCTTCGCCGTCGGCCGGCCCGCCGCCGGCGGCCCCGGTCCAGGAGGTCGCCGAAAGGCCGGCGCCGTCGGGGGCCTCATCCCGCGCCCGCTCCCCGATCGAAGGGCCCTCAGGCTCAAAAGCATTGCTCATGTCGGCGCCGAGATCGGCCGAGAGCGTCGCGGAGTCGACGGCGAGATCCTGCTGGGCCCAGTCGCCCTCCTGCGGCCCTTCAAAGGCCTCCGCGCCGCTCGGCTCGGCGCCCTGGGAAGCATGATCGGCCGCATCGACGCCGCCATCGCCTTCCTGCGCTTCGAGCAGCGGATTGCGCTCGAGTTCATCATGCAAAAAGGCGGCAAGCTCCAAATTGGAAAACTGTAGCAGCTTGATCGCCTGGAGCAGCTGCGGCGTCATCACCAGGGCTTGGCCCTGACGCATCATCAACTTGGTGGAAATCGCCATTTCGCTCGGCCCACTCGAAAACGCCATCGGCCGCCGCTGTGCGGCGCGGTTCTTGCTTATATCACTTCGGACCAGCGCGCACAGGGCCAAAAAAGCAGCGCGCCGCCGAGCAAAACGCCCAAGCCTTAATCACCAATTTGTCGAACGCGAAGACGCCCGAACGGGCAACAGGCGACCCTTCTTGGAGAACGCCCGTGGGGCGCCGAGAGCGCAACCTTGGCGCTGCACGACGCGGCTTCGCCGCCGCGCAAAAAACAACTTGAACTCGCCTGCGCGAAAGCGCCCTTGCCGCCACGCCGCCAAGAGGCGCCCCGCCGTCTCTGAAGAAACGGCGCCTGCGGCGCTACATGCGGAAATCTTCGCCGAGGTAGATGCGCCGAACGTCCGGATTGGCGACGATTTCGTCAGGCGTTCCTTCGGTCAGCACATGGCCGTTGTAGATAATGTAAGCGCGGTCGGTGAGGCCCAAAGTCTCGCGAACGCTATGGTCGGTGATGAGCACGCCAATGCCGCGCGCTTTCAAATGCCGCACAAGGTCCTGAATGCCGCCGACGGCAATCGGGTCAATGCCGGCGAAAGGCTCGTCGAGCAGCATGAAGGACGGGTGGCCGGCGAGCGCGCGGGCGATCTCGCAGCGACGCCGTTCGCCGCCGGAAAGCGCCACGGCCGGCGTGTGGCGCATGCGGGTGAGGCGGAACTCTTCAAGAAGCGCCTCCAGCTCCTCCTCGCGCTTTTTGGCGTCGGGCTGCGTGATCTCGAGCACGGCGCGGATATTGTCCTCGACCGAAAGGCCCCGGAACACCGACGCCTCCTGCGGCAGATAGCCGATTCCGAGCCGCGCGCGGCGATACATCGGCAGCGGCGTCACATCATAGCCGTCGAGCGAGATCACGCCCTTGTCGGGCTTCACCAGCCCGGTGATCATATAAAAAACTGTGGTCTTGCCGGCGCCGTTGGGGCCAAGCAGCCCGACCGCCTCGCCCCGCGCCACATGCAGGCTCACGTCTTCGACGACGCGGCGCACCTTGTAGGACTTCGCCAGATTGTGAATTGAAAGCAGGCCCTGGCCGTCGAATCCGGCGGGTTCCCGATAGGCGGAGCCCGGCTCGAAGGCCGGCGGCGGCTCAGCTTGTTCGTTCGTCGACGCTGGTCCCCAGAAGTTTGCGTCGCGCGCCGCCTCGTCGGAATCGGCGCCTAAGTTTTCGGCGCCGGCGTCACGCCATTGGCCTTCCGCGATGTCGTCAGGCTTTCGCGAGCGCCTCACGCCGTAAGCGAGCCGCGCCAGCGACTGGCCGGCGGCGCGAAAACGCATGGAAAGGGCGGAAAGATAACTCAAGCGCGCGCCTTGTCCGTCGCTCTGGGCGTCCAGCGATTGGAAGCGACGCTCGCCGCCCCGTCAGGGGTGCTCTATCCCATAAGCGCCGCTTCGGAAACATTAGCCCGGCGCCGCACTGCGGCACCGACGAGTCGCAGTCACGCCCAAGGGCGCTTCGCCGCGGCCTGCTTTTCATAGTCGTCGATCTTGTCGGCCTTCTGGAGAGTCAGCCCGATGTCGTCGAGCCCGTTCAGCAGGCAATGCTTGCGGAAGGGGTCGATGTCGAATGTGATCACGCCGCCGTCCGGCCCGCGAATCTCCTGCGCCGCGAGGTCGACGGTCAGGGTGGCGTTCGCGCCGCGCTTGGCGTCGTCCATCAGCCTGTCGAGCTCAGCCTCGCTGACCGCGATCGGCAAGATCCCGTTCTTGAAGCAATTATTATAGAAAATATCGGCGAAGCTCGTCGAAATGATGCAGCGGATCCCGAAGTCGAGCAGCGCCCAGGGCGCGTGTTCGCGCGACGAGCCGCAGCCGAAATTGTCGCCGGCGACGAGGATGCGGGCGTTGCGGTAGGCCGGCTGATTCAGGACGAAATCGGCATTCTCGGAACCGTCGTCGCGATAGCGCATCTCCGAAAAGAGGCCCTTGCCGAGGCCGGTGCGCTGGATGGTTTTGAGATATTGCTTGGGGATGATCATGTCCGTATCGACGTTCATGATCGGCAACGGCGCCGCGACGCCCGTCAGCGTGGTGAATTTGTCCATGGTTCTTTCGGTGTGGCGCGAGGAAGTCTAGCGCCCTTTACCAAATCGCCGCAGCAAGGGCAAAGCGCCAAACGGATGAGGCGCGGCTCAAACCTCCTGCGGCGGCGGCCGGAAAAGCAGCCCGGGCGCGGGCGGGACGAATGCTGGCGGACTGCGTCATGGCGATTCCCGCTCCACCCCGTAGATCTTTGCAACGCCCGGGGCGGCGACGTGTTCCGCCCTCGCATTTTTGCAAAGTCTTCTGCTAAAGGTGTTGGGCGAAGCTGAAGTCCGAGCGATCTCGCCATGACGCTGCCCACGACGCTGAACGGTCTGCTTATCGAAGTCATCGGCTATCTCGCCGCGGCGGCGAGCGTGTTCGTTTATGTGTCGAACACCATGATCCCGCTGCGGATCGCGGCGATCCTCGCCAATGCGCTGTTCGCCGCCTACTTTTTCCTCAAGGGTCTCTACCCGCTCTTCGCGCTCAACGCCTTTCTGGTCCCGGTCAACATCGTGCGGCTCCGCCAGATCCGGCGGCTCGTCCAGGACATTCGCGCCGCCGCCTCCGAGGATTTCGATTTCGAATGGCTGCGTCCCTATATGCGGCCCTTGAAGCTTTCCGAAGGCTTCGTCCTGCATCGCATCGGCGATCTGTCCGAGGAAGCCTATCTCTTGGTGCGCGGCGAGATTCATCTGCGCGAGCCCGACGTCACCCTAAAGCCCGGCACGCTGTTTGGCGAGATGGGCATGTTCACCAATGAAAATCGCCGCACCGCCACCGCGGTCGCCGCGACCGACGTCGAGCTGCTCTGCGTGCGCTATGACGATCTCTTGCAACTCGCGGCGCAAACGCCGCAATTCGGCTTTTACCTGATGCGGCTGATGGTTCAGCGCATGCAGCATAATGTGGAGCTCGCCCGCGCCCGCAAAGGATGAGCGCTCCCCATTCCGTGCCGGTAAGCGTCCCCTTTCCGCGTCATGCCCGCGCTTGTCGCGGGCATCCACGCCGAGACACTGCGCCATGCTCTCCCGATCTGCGTCGCCATAAAGACGTGGATGGCCGGGACAAGCCCGGCCATGACGGGCGGGCGTTTACGGAATGCGTCGATGGAGAAACGAATGTCGCAAAAAATCTACCCCGTCCCGGACGACTGGAAAAAGCGCGCGCGCATCGACGAAGAGGCCTATCGCCGGCTCTACGAACGCTCCATCAAAGATCCGGACGGCTTCTGGGCCGAACAGGCGCAGCGCATCGACTGGATCACGCCCTTTTCAAAAGTGAAGCGCACCAGCTTCGACACGCATAATGTTTCGATACGCTGGTTCGAGGACGGCACCACCAATGTCGCGATGAATTGCATCGACCGGCATCTGCCGGAGCGCGCCAACAAGACCGCGATCATCTGGGAGGGCGACGATCCTTCCGTCTCACGTCATATCACTTACGCCGAGCTGCATGAGGAAGTCTGCCGCTTCGCCAATGTGCTCAAGACGCACGGCGTCAAGAAGGGCGATCGCGTCACCATCTATCTGCCGATGATTCCCGAGGCCGCTTTCGCCATGCTCGCCTGCGCGCGCATTGGGGCCGTTCATTCGGTGGTCTTCGGCGGCTTCTCGCCGGATTCGCTTGCGGGGCGCATCGCGGATGCGGAATCAGAGGTCATCGTCACGGCGGACGAAGGCCTGCGCGGCGGCAAGAAGATTCCGCTAAAAGCCAATGTCGACGCGGCGCTCGACAAGGTGTCCGCGAAAACGGTCATCGTCGTCACGCGCACCGGCGGCGACATCGACATGCAGCCCGGCCGCGACTTCCGCTATGAGGAAGAAGCGGCGCGCGTGCACGCCGATTGTCCCTATGCGGAGATGGACGCGGAAGATCCGCTGTTCATCCTTTACACGTCGGGCTCGACCGGCAAGCCGAAGGGCGCGCTGCATACGACCGGCGGTTATCTCGTCTACACATCGCTCACCCATGAACTCGTCTTCGACTATCGCGACGGCGACGTCTATTGGTGCACGGCGGATGTGGGCTGGGTGACGGGGCACAGCTATATTCTCTACGGCCCGCTCGCCAATGGCGCGACGACGCTGATGTTCGAAGGCGTGCCGAATTATCCGAGCGTGTCGCGCTTCTGGGAGATCGTCGACAAGCATAAGGTCGATATTTTCTACACGGCGCCGACCGCCATTCGCGCGCTGATGGCGGCGGGCGAAGCGCCCGTCAAAAAGACCAGCCGCAAATCGCTGCGCCTGCTCGGCTCCGTTGGCGAACCGATCAATCCGGAAGCCTGGGAATGGTATCACCGCGTCGTCGGCGACGGCCGCTGCCCGATCGTCGACACATGGTGGCAGACGGAGACCGGCGGCGTGCTGATCTCGCCGCTGCCCGGCGCGATTGATCTGAAGCCCGGCTCGGCGACGCGGCCCTTCTTCGGCGTCGCGCCCGAGATCGTCGATCCGCTCGGCAATGTTCTGCAAGGCGCGTGCGAAGGCTTGCTCGTGATCTCGGATTCATGGCCGGGGCAGATGCGCACCGTCTATGGCGACCACGAACGTTTCGCGCAGACCTATTTTTCCGCCTTTCCCGGCAAATATTTCACCGGCGACGGCGCCAGGCGCGACGCCGACGGCGATTACTGGATCACCGGCCGCGTCGACGACGTCATCAATGTCTCGGGCCATCGGCTCGGCACGGCGGAAGTCGAAAGCGCGCTCGTCGCCCATGAGAAAGTGTCGGAAGCCGCCGTCGTCGGCTATCCGCACGACATCAAGGGGCAGGGCATTTATGCTTTCGTCACGCTCAATCAGGGCGTGACGCCGAGCGAGCATCTGCGCAAGGAGCTGGTGCATTGGGTGCGCCATGAGATCGGGCCGATCGCGACGCCCGACATCGTGCAATTCGCGCCGGGACTGCCAAAGACGCGCTCGGGCAAGATCATGCGGCGCATCCTGCGCAAGATCGCCGAAGGGGAGTTTGGCGCTTTGGGAGACACATCGACGCTCGCCGACCCGGGGGTGGTGGAGGAGTTGGTAAGGGAGAGGCCGGAGAGCAATGCCCGATAGAGGATCGAAATATGAGCCCAGAATTTCAGCAGGCCGTCGAATCGCTGCATGCCAAGTTCGAACATTTGATCGTGTCATTGCCGTATGAAAAAGGAGCGATCCTTCCCATAAAAGGAGTCTATCTCTTTAGCGAGAATGGCGATCCCTTCTACGTTGGTCGTTCGAACAACATTGCCCAGCGTCGTCGGCAGCATACCCGCCGTTGTTCCCAAACAAACCAAGCAGCGTTAGCGGCGCTCATGGCTCGCGACGAGACGGGGAGAGAAGTTGATTTCCGAAAAGGCGCACGCGAGAGACTGCTCCAGGATCAAGAATTCATGGATGCCTTTAGAAGGGCAAAGGAACGCGTCCGAGCAATGGAGTTTCGAGCAGTAGCGGAGCCGGACCAAACTAGGCAGGCGCTTCTGGAGATTTATTGCGCCATCACGCTCAAGACCCCGCATAATGATTTCGGCACCCACTAGGCTTTCGCCGTTTAAGGCGTCGTGCTTCGCTCACTTCTTATCGAACAGCGCGAGCGCTTCCGGCGCGAGCAGGCCGCCAGTAATCTCGATATGGGCGAAGGGTGCGGCCTGCGCCACGGCCTTGCTGGTGATCATGATCTGGCCGATTCGCTTCTCAAGCTGCTCGATCGACGCGGCGTAGACGACGCGCCCCATGCCGCACCAGACAATCGCGCCCATGCACATCGGGCAGGGCTCGCCCGACGTATAAAGCGTCGCGCCTTTAAGCTCCTTCGCCGGATTGTCGGCGACGAAGCGGCGGATCGCCACCATCTCGCCATGCGCGGTCGGATCATTGTTCGTCACGCCGAGATTGCGTCCCGTCGAGACGACCTTGCCCTCGCGCACGATCACGGCGCCAAAGGGAAAGTCGCCCTTCGCGGCTTCCGCGATCGCCATCCGCATATAGCCTTCGTCTTCCGGCCGGATCGGCGCGCGCTTGGCATGGCCCTGCGCCGGCGCGGCGCCAAAGGCTAACCCAAAACCTGCGCCGATCGTCGCCAGCGCGGCGCGCCGATTGAAGCGGCCGCCGTCGCCGCCGCATGTCGTTTGGCTCATCTCCCGCTCCAGCGCGCTTTTCGACCTCACCCGCCAACTTGACACAGCGAACCCCCCGGCGCCACACGCGGCGACCCAAACAATAATAAGCAGGGACGGTTACGCATGCAGAAGGCTTTCATTTTTCCCGGTCAGGGATCTCAGGCGGTCGGCATGGGCAAGGCGCTGTTCGACGCCTTCGCGCCCGCGCGCGCGGTTTTCGCCGAGGTCGACGATGCGCTGTCGCAGCCGCTCTCGAAACTCATGTTCGAAGGCCCCGAATCGGAGCTGACGCTCACCGCCAACGCCCAGCCGGCCTTGATGGCGGCATCGCTCGCGACGATTCGCGCGCTGGAGGCCGAATGCGGCCTTGATCTTTCGCGCGACGCGGCCTTCGTCGCCGGACATTCGCTGGGAGAATATTCGGCGCTGGCGGCCGCCGGCGCGCTGTCGATTTCCGACACCGCGCGGCTCTTACGCATTCGCGGCGACGCCATGCAGAAGGCGGTCCCTGTCGGAGAAGGCGCCATGGCGGCGCTGCTCGGCGCCGACCTCGATCAGGCGCGCGCCGTCGCCGAGGCGGCGGCGACGGCGGCGAACGGCGTCTGTCAGGTGGCCAATGACAATGGCGGCGGCCAGGTGGTGATTTCGGGCGCCAAGGCGGCCGTCGACAAGGCGATCGACATCGCCAAGGGGAAGGGAATCAAGCGCGCGCTGCTGCTGCCGGTCTCCGCGCCCTTCCATTGCGCCTTGATGCAGCCCGCCGCCGACGCCATGCGCGAGGCGCTCGACGGCGCGGCGATCAGCGCCCCGTGCGTTCCGGTCGTCGCCAATGTGACGGCGGAGCCGACGCGGGACCCTGAGGCGATTCGCCGCTTGCTCGTCGAGCAGGTCACCGGCGCCGTGCGCTGGCGCGAATGCGTCGCCTATATGGCCGATCACGGCGTGACGAAGTTCGTCGAATGTGGCTCGGGAAAGGTGCTGGCGGGGCTGTTGAAGCGAATCGCCCCGCAGGCCGCTGGCATTTCGGTGGGCGCGCCCACCGATTTCGACGCCTATCGCGGCTTCGCATAGAGGCCGGGAAGAGAAACGGAAGAGCCAAAAGAAAAGGCCCGGTCGCGAGGACCGGGCCCATTCTCTCGACCGTAAGGTCGATCGGTAGGATTAGTACTAGGATTAGTACTTGGCCAACACCGGCGCCGGGGAGCCGAAGTTGAAGTGGTAGTTGATGCCCGCGCGGATCGTGTGGAAGCGCGTGCGGTTGTTCACATTGTTCAGGCCCCAACCCGGGTTGAACGCAAACAGCCAGTTGTTGTTGCTGTTGCTGCCGCTGATCTGCGTGTACAGATACTCGACCTTCGCGGACCAGTTCGGGAAGAACATCCACTCGGCGCCGCCGCCAGCGGTCCAGCCCGTCTGCACGGCGCTGTTCTGGTTCCACCAGCTGTTGCGCTGCACTTCGCCATAGGCGAAGCCGCCCGTGCCGTAGACCAACAGTTGCGGGCTCAGCAGGGTGATGCCGACGCGGCCGCGAACGGTGCCGAACCAGTTCAGACGCGCCGTGCCTGCGCCGCCGCCGAAACCGCCGCCGAACAACCACCAGTTGTTGTTGTTTCCGCCGCCCGAGCCGAGGCTCGTGCCCTGGAAGTCGGTCTCAACGCCGACGACGAACATCGGCGTAACCTGGAAGTTATAGCCGAGCTGACCGCCGCCGATCACGCCGCCGGTGCTGTTGTTGCCGTTGTTCCAGCCCCCGTTCCAACCCTGATTGGAGGAATTGCTGGCAAAGAAGCCACCGCCGAGGTTAAGACCGGCGTAGAACCCGGTCCAGGTCATGATCGGCGGCGGGGGAATGTACGGCGGAGGAGCCTTGTGGGAGGGTAGATCGGCGGCGTTCGCGGCGCCGGCGAAAAGCGCCGTCGCCAGAGCCAGGGCCGAGATCGCTGTCTTCATCTCTCTATCCTTCATTTCGAGCCAACTTAAATTAATAGGTGCGCGTCAGTCCTGTGACTCTCTCGGACGTTTAAGGACGCTGACCCCCAAGCACGGCGGACTGTGCGCAAATTTCGCGCGGGAAACAACAAACAGAAGGTAAAATCGGGCCCAAAAGACCCAAAAGATTTCGACTGTTGCAGTTGCGCCACAATGAAATTTGACGCCGATTACGATGCGTCGTTGAGCAATTCAGTCTCGAATCCGTCGCTTGCGAAACGAAGCCGGACTGGCGCCCACTTTCTCCCAATTTCCGACTGGGCATCGGTGGCGTCCGCCGTTGTGGAGGCGGTCGTTTGAAGTTGAACCGCGGCTGAAAAAAGGCCACTCCCCCGAACTGAGCTATAAAGCTCGCGCCATCGGCGCGAGGGAGGAGAGGGGGAGATATGTTTGATCTTAACGGCAAGACTGCGCTGGTTACGGGCGCGAGCGGCGGAATCGGCGCGGCGATCGCGCGCGCGCTTCACGCCGCCGGCGCGACCGTGGCGCTTTCCGGCACGAGGAAAGAGGCGCTTGAGGCGCTTGCCGGCGAATTGAACGGCCGCACGCACATTCTGCCCTGCGATCTTTCGCAAAAGGACGAGACCGAGAAACTCGTGCCGGCGGCGGAGACGGCGATGGGCGGTCTGGACATTCTCGTCAATAACGCCGGCATCACCCGCGACATGTTGTTCATGCGCCTCAAGGACGAGGACTGGGACGCCGTCATCAACGTCAATCTGACGTCGGCGTTTCGCCTGTCGCGCGCGGCGCTGCGCGGGATGATGAAAAAGCGCTTCGGCCGGATCATCCAGATCACTTCGGTCGTCGGCGTGACCGGCAATCCCGGGCAAGGCAATTACGCCGCCGCCAAGGCCGGCATGATCGGCATGTCGAAGTCGCTGGCCGCCGAGGTCGCCTCGCGCGGCGTGACCGTCAATTGCGTCGCGCCCGGCTTCATCGAAAGCCCGATGACCGACGCGCTGACCGGCGCGCAGAAGGAGGCGATCCTGCGCATGGTGCCTACCGGCAGGCTCGGGACCGGCGCCGACGTCGCCGCCGCCTGCGTCTATCTGGCCAGCGCCGAGGCGGGCTACGTCACCGGGCAGACCCTGCACGTCAATGGCGGCATGGCCATGATCTAGGAGCGGCGAATCGCCTGGAAAACGCGTCTGCGGCGACCTTTCGCCGCGTCCGTGAGAACGCGGGGGCGCCTCTCGCCATGCCCAGGGAAGTATGCTACCAGACCTCGCCGCTGAGGGGCGGCGTCGCCGCGATTTAAACCCGGTGGAGCAAGCCGCAACGCGTCTCGCACACATCAGGGCGATCGGCGCGCGATTGCACGTTACAAGGGATGAAGGGCGATCATGGAGCGCGCCAGCTGGCCTGCTCTAAATCGCCACAGGGCGCGTAAGGCGCCAAACGCAGACAGGGATCAAAGAAGATGAGCGATGTCGCCGAGCGCGTGAAAAAGATTGTTGTCGAGCATCTCGGCGTCGAAGCCGACAAGGTCGTCGACAAAGCCAATTTCATCGACGATCTGGGAGCCGATTCGCTCGATACCGTCGAACTCGTCATGGCGTTCGAGGAAGAATTCGGCGTCGAGATTCCCGACGACGCCGCCGAGACGATTCTCACCGTGGGCGATGCGGTGAAGTTCCTCGAAAAGGCGAAAGCCGCCTGACGAACTTAAAGATCCAAGCGCGCGGCGAATCCTCTCGCGAGGCTTCGCCGACGCCGCCATTTCCGACAACAAGAAAATGTTCGAGGGTAGAGCCATGCGCAGGGTGGTCGTCACCGGTCTTGGCGTCGTATCTCCTTTGGGCTGCGGCGTGGATGCCAATTGGCGCCGTCTCGCCGCGGGAGAATGCGGCTTCAAACGTATCGACACGTTCGAGGCCTCCGACCTCGCGTGTCAGATCGCGGCGGTCGTGCCGCGCGGCGACGGCGCGGACGGCACGTTTAATCCTGACGACTGGTTCGATCCCAAAGAGCAGCGCAAGGTCGATGATTTCATCATCTATGGCGCGAGCGCCGCGACGCAGGCGCTAAAAGACGCCGGCTGGGTCGCCGACACCCCAGAAAAGCAGGAATCGACTGGCGTTCTGATTGGCTCCGGCATCGGCGGGCTCGGCGGCATTTACGAAACCTCCGTCACCTTGAGGGAGAAGGGACCGCGCCGCGTGTCGCCTTTCTTCGTCTCGGGCAGAATCATCAATCTCGTGGCCGGCTATGTCTCCATCATGCATGGCCTGAAGGGCCCGAATCATGCGGTGGTGACGGCCTGCGCCACCGGCACGCACGCCATCGGCGACGCGGGGCGCATCATCGCGATGGGCGACGCCGACGTGATGGTCGCCGGCGGCGCCGAATCGCCCGTCAATCGCATTGGCGTCGCCGGCTTTGCCGCCTGCCGCGCGCTGTCGACCGGATTCAACGATCGCCCCGAAGCCGCCTCCCGGCCCTATGACAAGGACCGCGACGGCTTCGTGCTGGGCGAAGGCGCGGGCTGCGTGGTGCTCGAGGAATATGAGCACGCCAAGGCGCGCGGCGCGAAAATCTACGCCGAACTTATCGGCTACGGCATGTCGGGCGACGCCTATCACATCACCGCCCCGTCGCCCGATGGCGACGGCGCCTATCGCTGCATGAAGGCGGCGCTGAAGCGCGCCGGCGTTTCCGTGACCGACATCGATTACGTGAACGCGCACGGCACGTCGACGCCGCTCGGCGACGAGATCGAACTCAAGGCCGTCGAACGCCTTCTCGGCAATGTCGAACCCAAGCTCGCCATGTCATCGACGAAATCTGCGATCGGCCATCTGCTCGGCGCCGCCGGCGCCGTCGAGGCGATCTATTCGATCCTGGCGATGCAGGCGAATGTCGCGCCGCCGACCCGCAACCTCGACAATCCCTCGGTTGCAACGACGATCGACCTCGTGCCGCACAAGGCCCGCGAGAAGGAAATCAATATCGCTTTGTCGAACTCGTTCGGCTTTGGCGGCACGAACGCCTCGCTGCTGTTTCGCCGCGCATCCTGAGCATGGGAGCACATCCGGCGCATTCTCGCTAAGCGCCGAAGCCTGCGAACCGAAGCGGCGCTTTCCTGAATTCGCCACAATGAGGCATAGTGTAAGTCCTCGGCGATAATCGGCGTGAGATCTTCGACGTTTGATGGGCGTGTTGCGATGAGCGAAGCGGACGAAAAAGGCGCGCCCGGAAAACCAGCAGACGCAGCAGCGTCGCCGCCGGCCGAGCCGAACTCGGCCAAAAACGCCGAAGCCGCCGCGCCGCCGCGTGAAGACCTCACAGCTCAACCCACCCTGAACGCGCCCGCAGAGGACTCTGGCGCGCCGCCGATGGAAGTTTCGCCGCCCAACGCCGCGTCGGTGAAAGGGCCGGCCATGGTCGCGTCCGCGCCGGAACCTCCAAGCCAGCCGCCTATTGCGGCGAAGGCCGAAGCGCCTCTGCCCGAACCGCCAGAAGCTCCCGCCCCGCCATCGGCTGAAAGCGCCAAGCCGGTTCCAGCGCCATCTGTCGAACCCGTTGTGGCTCCGCCGTCAGCGCCGCAGCCGCCGATCGCAGCGAAGGCTGAAACGCGTCTGCCCGAGCCGCCGAAAGCTCCCGCCCCGCCATCAGGCGACATCGCGAAGCCCGCGCCGCCGTCACCCGCAGCCAAAGCTGAAACGCCGTCGCTCCAACCGCCTGGCCAGCCCTCGGCGATAAAGCCCGACGCCGCCTCCCCCGGCGCCGGCATGTTCGGGCGGCGCGCGACGCGGCAAAGCGCTAAGCAGGTAAAAGCCGCGCCTCCGCCCAAAAAGCGTAAGCGCCGCGAGGGAACGCTTTCCGTGGCGAGCGGCTTCCTGAGCTTCGTGCTCGTCGCGCTCGTCGCCGGCGTCTTCGGCGTCATCGCCGTTATGCACAAGCTCAAAGAACCGGGGCCGCTCGCGGCCGACAAGGTCGTCTATATTCCGCCGCGCAGCGACTTGCTTGAGCTCATCTCCCAACTCGAGCGCGAAGGCGTCATCGCCAGTTCGACGCTCATGCAGATCGGGATCGTTCTCGAAGGCAAGCTCGGCAAGCTGAAGCCCGGCGAATATGGCTTCAAGAAAAACATCAGCCTTCGCGACGTGATCGATCAGATCGCCTCGGGTCGCCAGATCATGCACAGCGTGACCATTCCGGAGGGTCTGACTTCGGAACAAATTGTGCAAAAGCTGAAAGAAGCCGAACTGCTGGTGGGCGATATCGTCGACCTGCCGAAGGAAGGCGCTCTGCTGCCGGAGACCTACAAATTCCCGCGTGGCTACCCTCGGGCGCGCCTCCTCGCGAAGATGCATGAGGATCAGCGCAAGACGCTCGATGCGATCTGGGCGAAGCGCTCGCCGGAGCTGCCGTTGCGCACGCCCTATGAACTGGTGACGCTGGCGTCGATCGTCGAAAAGGAGACCGGCAAGGACGAAGAGCGGCCGCGCGTCGCCGCCGTATTCGTCAATCGGCTGCGCAAAGGCATGCGCCTTCAGTCCGATCCGACGATCATCTACGGCCTCGTCGGCGGAAAAGCGACGCTCGGCCGGCCGATCATGCGCGCCGAGATCGAGAAGTGGACGCCTTACAACACCTACGCCATCGACGGTCTCCCGCCGGGACCGATCGCCAATCCTGGCCGCGCGGCGCTTGAAGCCGCCGCGCATCCGGCGCCGACGCGCGATCTTTATTTTGTCGCCGACGGCACAGGCGGTCATGTCTTCTCCGAATCGCTCGACCAGCATTCGCGCAACGTCCAGAACTGGCGGCGATTGGAGAAGGAAAAGACCGATGGCGCGGTTGATCGCGCCACGCCCGGCGTCCCCGCGCCGGCCGCGCCCAAGCCCGATAAGCGCACGCAGGCGCCCATTGGACGTCTCGTCACGCTTGCCGAGAGTCACGAAGACTTTCCGCCGAACCGGGCCATGGCGCCCGATGACGGCCCGACTCATCGGCTCGGCAAATTTGCTTACGCCGAAGCCGATTTTTTCCTCGGCGGCCATGGTGACCGCACGCAGGTCCAGGCGGCTGAATTTGCCGCCTTGAGGCCGGCGCGGCCCTTCTTTACCGAGGAATCCGTGCAGCTGCGCGCCAGGGCGCTGTTCGACCCGATGCTTCTCGTCGGCCGCCGCCCGGCGCCCCGTGCGGAGGAGGAGCGGCTTAACCCGGATATGACGACGATCGCGCGAGAGAGTCCGGACGCTCAGCCTGACGACGGCGGCGGGATCGCCGCCTATCCCGTCTCGCCGGCGCAGCGCGCCGAACAGAGGGCCCGCGCGGCGCGTCTTGGACTTGCGGCAGGCTCCGACGAGCTTCCCGAAGAAGCGCTCGGCGGACGGCTCGCCCAGGACGCCGCGCCGCCGGCGGGCGCCACGGCTTTGGCTGCGGCAGGCGGTCGGCCCCTTCGTCCGCGCGCCTTCGACGCCTCAGAAGGCACGCCGCTCGATCCGCTGCGCGACAAGAGCTGGGATCTCACCTCAGCTAAGACGGTCCCTATGACGAGCGATTTGCGGTAAGGCCGGCGCGGCGATAGTCAGGCGCGGCGCATGTCGGCCTCACGCCGATTCGCCGTCTCGGAGTCGCCGCCGCAAATGAGCATTCACAGCATGACGGGATTCGCCCGCGTTCAGGGCGCCGTCGCCGCCTTTCGTTATGCGTGGGAGCTCAAGAGCGTCAACGCCAAGGGGCTGGACCTGCGTCTGCGCGCCCCGCCCGATTTCGACTCCCTGGAGATCAAGGCGCGGGAAAAAATCGCGGCGCGGCTCGCCCGCGGGGCGGTCTTCGCCAATCTTGTCGCAAAGCGCGAAGACGAAAGTCAGGTCGCCCGTCTCAACCGCGCCGCTCTCGACGCCCTTCTCGCCGCGCTCTCCGAACGCCCGCCGCCCGCCAATATCGGCCCCGCGACGCTCGACGGTCTGCTCGCGGTGCGCGGCGTGGTCGAGATCGTCGAGCCGGAGCTATCCGAGTCAGAGCGCGCCGAGCTCGACGCGCATATTCTCGGATCGCTGGACGAAGCGCTTGACGCGCTGACCGCCTCGCGCGCAGCGGAGGGCGGCGCCCTGGCGGCGGTTCTTCGTCAGCGGCTCGACCGCATATCGATCCTCGCAGCGCAGGCCGACGCGGCGCCGGCGCGCCAGCCCGAAGCGATTCGCGCCCGGCTGAAGCAGCAGCTCGCGCGCCTCCTGGAGAACGCCGACTCCCTCGATCCGGCGCGACTGCATCAGGAGGCGGCGCTGCTTGCGGTTCGAGCCGACATTCGCGAGGAGCTCGACCGCTTGAAGGCGCATGTTGAGAGCGCTTCCAAACTGCTCGTCGCAGGCGGGCCGATCGGCCGTCGTCTGGATTTTCTGGCGCAGGAGCTTGGCCGAGAGACCAACACGCTTTGCGCCAAATCGAACGACGCTGGACTCTCGGCGATCGGGCTTGAATTGAAGATCGAGGTCGAGCAGCTGCGCGAGCAGGTTCAAAATATCGAGTGAGTAGCGAGTGGACAGCGAGGCCGCTACTCGCTAACTCGCTACTCACTATTGGCTACTCGCTCTCGAAAAGTCATGCTTCCGACTCCATCCAGACGCCGCGGCATTGTCCTCATCCTTTCCTCGCCCTCCGGCGCGGGCAAGACGACGCTGACGCGAATGCTGCTACAGGACCGCGATCTCGACTTGACGCTGTCGATCTCGGTGACGACGCGCACAAGGCGTTCGAGCGAAGTCGACGGCATCCACTACAGCTTCATCCCCGAGCGTCGATTCGCCGCCATGCGCGACGCCGGCGAACTCCTGGAATGGGCCGAGGTTCACGGCAATTTCTATGGCACGCCGCGCGCGCCGGTCGAAGACATCCTTGCGCAGGGCCGCGACTGCCTGTTCGACATCGACTATCAGGGCACGCGCCAGGTGCGCGAGAAGATGGGCGCTGACGCCGTCACCGTCTTCATCCTGCCGCCGTCGATGGACGAGCTGCGCGCCCGACTTGAGCGGCGCGCAGAGGATTCGCGCGACGCGATGGCGCGACGGCTGGAGAATGCGCGCAAGGAAATCGCGCGCTGGAAAGACTACGACTATGTGATCGTCAACGACGATCTGCAGCGCGCCTTCGATGATCTGATCGCAATCCTGCGCGCCGAACGGCAGAGGCGGCCAAGGCGCGACAAGGAAATCGAACAATTCGTCGCCAAGCTTTTGAGCGAATAGCTCTTCGCGCGCCCCGCGCTATCTCGTCACCATGGCCCCTATTGCTCTCAAGCGCGTCTATGAACCCGCGCAGGCGGAGGATGGAACGCGCGTGCTCGTCGATCGGCTTTGGCCGCGCGGCCTGCGCAAGGACAAGGCGGATCTTGATCTCTGGGCGAAGGACGTCGCGCCAAGCGATACGCTGCGACGCTGGTTCGCGCATAAGCCAGAGCGCTGGGAAGAATTTGAAAAGCGCTATCGCGCCCAGCTTGCCGCGCCCGAGGCGCAGCCGCAAGTCGAGGCGCTTCGCGCCATGACGCGCAAGGGCCGCGTCACATTGCTCTATGCGGCGCGCGATGAGTCGATGAACAACGCCGTCGTGCTGCGAGACTATTTGCGCAAACGTCACTGAGCCGAAAGCGCATTGGCCAGAGCGACGAAACCGGCGACGTCGATTTCTTCCGCGCGTTTGGTTCCTTCTATTCCGGCCGCCGCGAGCAGCGCCGCCGCATCGACGCCAAGCGACTTCAAACTTTGCCGCAACATCTTGCGGCGCTGTCCGAAGGCGGCTTGCGTGACGCGCGACAATGCGTGTGGATCGCAGTGAAGCGGCCTGGGATTTGGCGTCAGCTCAATGACGGAAGAGGTCACTTTCGGCGGCGGCGTGAAGGCGGCGGGCGACACATCGAAGAGAATGCGCGCCTTCGTGCGCCAGCCGCACAGCACCGCGAGCCGACCATAATCGGCGCGCTCTTTCGACGTCGCGACGATGCGCAGCGCGACCTCTCTTTGAAACATCAGCACATAGCGGTCGAAGACCGAGGGCCAGGGTTCCGCTGCGATCCACCTCGTCAGCAGCGCCGTCGCGACGTTGTAAGGAAGGTTGGCGCAAATGCGGGCGGAAACTCGGTTGTCATTCCCGGCAGGCCGGAGGTCTGATCGGGAATCCAGAGCAGCGGCGTTGTAATCGGAATTTGCCCTGGATTCACGAGCGTCGAGAATGACGGACGCGTGGGTCCGCACGAGCGCTGCAATGTCTATCTCCAAAGCATCGCCTTCGACGATCGTTAGCCGGCCTGGATAATGCGCGGCGATCTCTTCGAGCGCCGGCAGACAGCGAGGATCGCGTTCGACGGCGATGACTCGCGCGCCTTGCTCGAGTAGCGCACGCGTCAGCCCGCCGGGACCGGGACCGATCTCAACGATGACCGTGTCATCGAAGGGTCCGGCGGCGCGGGCGATGCGCGCGGTGAGATTGAGGTCGAACAGAAAATTCTGTCCGAGCGATCTTTTTGCGTCGAGTCCGTAACGGGCGACGACGTCTCGCAAAGGCGGCAGCGCGTCGACCACTTAACTGATGCGTCCTGCGAGTTTGATCGCTTCGATCAAACTCGTCGGATCGGCGATTCCTTTGCCGGCGATGTCGAAGGCCGTTCCATGATCGGGCGAAGTGCGCACGAAGGGAAGGCCGAGCGTGACATTGACCCCTCGGTCAAAGGCGAGCGTCTTGATCGGGATCAACGCCTGATCATGCGTTGGACAGAGCGCCACGTCGTATTTCGCACGAGCGGATTCGTGGAACATCGTGTCGGCGGGAAAAGGTCCGGACGCATTGACGCCAAGCGCGCGCAATTGCGCGATCGCCGGCGCGATGGCGTCGATCTCCTCGCGGCCAAGCGCGCCCTCTTCACCCGCATGAGGATTGAGGCCGGCGAAAGCGAGGCGCGGCTTACTGATGTGAAAACGCGCGCGCAGATCATGCGCCACAATCTCTCCCGTCTCGACGATCAGTTCGCGCGTCAGGTTTTTCGAGACGTCGGCGAGCGGAATGTGAATCGTGATCGGAACGACGGCGAGCTCCTCCGACCACAGCATCATCACCGCGCGGTAATCGCCGCCATAATGACGATGCGCCAGCTCCGCCAAAAACTCGGTGTGGCCGGGATGTTTGAATCCGGCTTCATAGAGAACCGATTTCGCGATCGGATTGGTGACGACGGCGCGCGCTTCGCCCTTGGCGACGCATTCCACCGCCTGCTCGATGGAGCCAATTGTTGATTGAGCGTCATGACAATCGGGACGGCCTGGCGCGCCGGCGACAACATGACGCCCCGTATCGACGACAGGCAGCGCACGCGAGAAGACATCGCGGGCCTGCGCCGCCGTTGTGCTTTCAATCTGGATTTCGAGCGCGAGAGTGGCCGCGACGCGGGCGATGAAAGCTGGATGGCTGAGCAAGAAGAAGGGTGGCAGATCACACGACTGACGCATGGCATAGGCCATGAGCGCGAGTTCCGGCCCAATGCCTGAAGGGTCGCCTTGGGTCAGGGCGAGAGGCGGCGTCATGACGCGCGCGCGGACGCGCTTGGTCGCATCTCTCGACGTCGGCTGATCGCTCGAAGCATCATTGGACCGTAAAAAACAAATACGCGCCGCTCACGAAAAGCGACGCGCAATCGCTGGTCTTAGAAGAAAAGGCTTAAGCCTTCCCTGACTGCACGTGCGGAACGCCTTCTTTGTCGAGCAAAGCGACGAGTTCCCCACTCTGGAACATTTCCTTGGCGATGTCGCAGCCGCCGATGAATTCATTCTTCACATAGAGCTGCGGAATTGTCGGCCAGTTGGAATAGGCTTTGATGCCGTCACGTATCGCGCCGTCGGCGAGCACGTTGATCGCCTTGTAAGGCACGCCGAGATGGTTAAGGATCTGCACCACCTGCATGGAGAAGCCGCACTGCGGCGCCTGCGGCGTTCCCTTCATGAAGAGCACGACGTCGGACGATTCAATTTCGCTCTTAATGCGGGAGTTGGCGTCTTCGGACATTGTCATTTGCCTTTCTTGCGGCGTTCAAGGCGCCGGTTGAGGAGAGAGATTATGGCGCCCGCGTCGTCAGCTGCAGCGCATGCAATTCGCCGCCGAGCCGGTCGCCGAACGCGGCGTTGACCAGTTGGTGCTGCTTGACGCGGGTGAGACCGCGGAAACTTTCGGAGACGACCGTCGCCGCCCAATGATCGTCGTCGTTGACGAGCGCGGTCAGCTCCACCTGCGCGTCGGGTATGGCGGACTTGATGAGACGCTCGATTTCAGCGGAGGGCATGGGCATTTTATGACACCTGTGTCGAGAAAGCGCCCGAAAGCGCGTTGTCATCTCCGGCCATGAAGGCCGGCAGCGGGGCTTCATGCGCCTTGCGCAGCTCGGTCAGCAATATCGGCGCCTCGCCGGGCAGGATCAAGGCGTCGCCGCCGACGCGGCCGATCGCCAGGACATGCACGCCTGCCGCCGCGCCCTCTCGGACGACCTCGGCGGCGTCCGCGCCCTGCGGAATGGCGACCAGATAGCGGGCCTGATCTTCTCCAAACAGCGTCGCGTGTCCGGGACCCGATGGGAGCGCCGCGATTTCGGCTCCCCTGTCGCCGGAGAGCGCCATTTCCGCCAGCGCCACGGCGAGGCCGCCATCCGAGAGGTCATGCGCCGCGCTGGCGCGCCCGGAAAGAATCAGTCCCCGAACGAAGTCGCCGTTGCGCCGCTCGGCGGTAAGATCGACCGGCGGCGGCGCGCCGTCCGTGCGCCTGCATAGATCGTGCGCATAGGCTGACTGGCCGAGCCAGCCTTTCGTCTCGCCGATGAGCAGGATCGCGTCGCCGTCTCTCGTAAAGCCGGTTTGCGCCGCCTTGGCGACGTCGGCGATCAGTCCGACCCCGCCGATCGCCGGGGTGGGCAGAATGCCGGCGCCCTGCGTCTCATTGTAGAGCGAGACGTTTCCCGAAACGATGGGGAAATCCAGCGCGCGGGCGGCTTCGCCGATCCCCTCCAGGCAACCGACGAACTGGCCCATATATTCGGGCCGCTCCGGATTGCCGAAATTCAGATTGTCGGTGAGCGCCAGCGGCGTCGCGCCGCGCACGGTGATGTTGCGCCAGCTTTCGGCGACCGCCTGCTTGCCGCCCTCGTAAGGGTCGGCGGCGCAATAGCGCGCCGTGACGTCGGTGGTCAGCGCCAGGCCTTTCGGTCCCTCCTTCACCCTGACCACGGCGGCGTCGCCGCCGGGAGGCCGCACGCTATTGCCGAGTATGAGGTGATCGTATTGCTCCCAGACCCAGCGCTTCGAGCAGAGATTCGGCGTCGCCAGGAGTTTCAGCAGCGCTTCACGGTTCGACAGGGGCGATTTGATCGACGCCGCATCGAGCGCCGGCTGCTTCGGCGTTTGCGTCCAGGGACGGTCGTAGAGTGGCGCTTCGTCGCCCAATTCCTTGATCGGCAGATCGGCCTTCACCTCGCCCTGGTGCTTGACGACGAAGCGCAGCGTGTCGGTCGTCCTGCCGACGATGGCGAAATCCAGTCCCCATTTCTTGAAGATCGCCTCGGCCTGTTCTTCGAGTTCGGGCTTGAGAACCATGAGCATGCGCTCCTGGCTCTCCGAGAGCATCATTTCATAGGCGGTCATGCCCTCTTCGCGGCAGGGAACGGCGTCGAGATCGAGCTCGATGCCGAGATTGCCCTTAGCCCCCATCTCCACCGCCGAAGATGTCAGCCCGGCGGCGCCCATATCCTGGATGGCGATGACCGCGCCCGACGCCATCAGCTCCAGGCAAGCTTCCAACAGCAGCTTTTCCGAAAAAGGATCGCCGACCTGCACGGTGGGGCGTTTTTCCTCCGCGTCCTCCTCAAAGGACGCCGAGGCCATGGTGGCGCCATGGATGCCGTCGCGGCCGGTCTTGGAGCCAAGATACACGATCGGATTTCCGACGCCGGCGGCGGCCGAATAGAAGATCGAGTCGGCCCGCGCAAGCCCGACCGCCATGGCGTTGACGAGAATGTTGCCGTCGTAAGAGGGATCGAATTCCGTGGAGCCGCCAACGGTGGGCACGCCGAAACTATTGCCGTAGCCGCCAACGCCGGCGACGACGCCCGCCACGAGCCGCCGCGTCTTGGGATGCGAAGGGCGGCCGAAGCGCAGGAGGTTCAAGCAGGCGATCGGCCGCGCCCCCATCGTGAACACGTCGCGCAGAATGCCGCCGACGCCCGTCGCCGCGCCTTGATAAGGCTCGATAAAGGAGGGGTGGTTGTGGCTCTCCATCTTGAAGACGCAGGCGTCGCCATCGCCGATGTCGATGACGCCGGCGTTCTCGCCCGGACCGCGAATCACCCAAGGGGCTTTGGTCGGAAGCTTGCGCAGATGGACGCGCGAGGACTTGTAGGAACAGTGTTCGTTCCACATCGCCGAGAATATGCCGAGTTCGGTGAAGCTCGGCGCGCGGCCGATGAGAGTCAGGATCCGCGCATATTCATCGGGCTTGAGGCCATGCGCGGCGGCGAGCTCCGGCGTAACGGCGGGTTCGGTCGCGCTCACTTAACCTCGCATTGACGTGAAAATCTCGGCCGCGCTTCGTGGGTCTTCGCCGCGCTGCGGCGGCGCAAGGATTACTGCGCGCCGTCTGGCGCGGCAAGCCGCGCCTATGCCTAAAGTCGCATCCAAGACGCTGTGCACGGCAGCGGTTGCAGCAAAGCGATGTTCGCTATCCCACATGAATCTCAAGGGAATGTTGCCCGAGAGCCACAGCGGCCAAGAATGAGCATGCCACAGCCTAATTTTGCATCAGACTTAGTTGCATTACAAAAATTTTATAGCAACGTGAAAGGGACTTCGGCGCCTTCGTCGTCGACCGTCTACCGCAGAATTTAATCCGGGGGTTCCGATGAAGAATTTTGTTCGCGGCGCGCTAGCCGCACTTGTGGTCGGGAGCGTGGGCGCCGCCGCCCAGGCCGCCGACCTGCCGCGCTATAAAGCTCCGCCGCCGCCGCTGCCGCCGGTGTTCACCTGGACGGGTCTCTACGGGGGCGTCAACATCGGTTACGCCTTCGGCGCCAGCTCATCGGAAACCGGCGGCCTCGGCTATCTCACCAGCGTCCTGGCGAACGACGTAAGGAGAGTGCCGCTCGGCTCGGCCTGGACCACAGGACAAAATCTGCAAGGCGTCGTGGGCGGCGCACAGCTCGGCTACAATTATCAGTTCAACCCCTGGCTCGTCCTTGGCGCCGAGGCGGACATCCAGGCCGCCGATATCGGGTCCCACGGCAACGCGGTGGTGGGAATCGCCGACCCCATAGGATCCCATCTGCAGTCGGTCAATTCGACGAAGAAGGTCGATTGGTTCGGCACGGTGCGCGGCCGGGTCGGCTTCACGCTGCCGTCCATGCCCAATCTGATGGTCTACGGCACGGGCGGCTTCGCCTATGGCCAAGTCGTCCACAATGTCGGCTTCGCCGATAATTTCATCGGCACCACAGTCTCTTCGGTCGGCCATGGCTACTACGACAACACCCGCGTCGGCTGGGCGGCGGGCGGCGGCCTCGAATGGTCGCCCTCCATGTTCCCGTCTTGGTCGCTCAAGGCCGAATATCTCTATGTCGATCTCGGCTCGACGCGCGCCAATTCCGTGCCGCTCAACGGCGGCGTTCCGGCGCTGATCGGCACCACAACTCCTTTGTTCGCCGCGACGCATAACTCGCCGACGCGCTTTCAGGTCGTTCGCGCCGGCATCAACTGGCACTTCGATCCCTTCGCGGTCGCTGCGCCTTCGAGCGTGAGCGGCGCTCTCCCCTCCGTCAAGGGACCCCCGCCGGCCTTCGTGGATAGCTACCAGCCGTTCCAGGTGCGCCTGAAGGTTGGCGGCGTCATTCCGCTCAACGGACATGGCACGGTTTACGACTCGGGCGCCGGATATCCCGGCTTGGGCTCTATTGGTCGGCTCTCGGGCCTGACCGGCGCGAATGGCGTCATCGCCGGCGCGAGCACCAACACTTCGTCGGCCATCATCCCGATGCTTGACGTGGCCTATTACCTCACCAAGAACTGGGCGATTGAAGCGATTTGCTGCATTGCGCCGGCTCACATTCAGGGCACCGGCACGATCGCCAGCGACTTCGCTCGCACCTGGGTGTTCCCGCCGTCCATCATGGCGCAATACCACTTCACCAACATCGGCGCTTTCCAGCCCTATCTCGGCGTCGGCGTGAACTTCACCACGTTCTGGAACACCCGCGTCAACAACGACACCTGGTCGATTCCTTTCGCCGCTGGGTCGCCGCTGGCCGGCTTGGGTCTGGGGGGAGTCTTCAGCACGTTCCAATACGCCACGGTCGCGCCGTCCTGGGGACCGGTCGGACAGATCGGCTTCGACTATATGCTGAATGACCATTGGGGTCTGAACGTCGACTTCAAATATGTCGGCCTGCACCCGATGGTTCACTCCACCGTCGTCTCTTTCGTGCCGCAAGCGCCTGTGCTGGGCGCCATCTTCATTCCGGTCAAGGTGTCGCTGCCGATCAATCCGGTCGTCATCTCGGCGGGCCTCACCTACCGCTTCGGCGGCAGCCTCCTGTCGCCGCTGTTCTAAAATTAGCAGTCACGTGAAACCGGCCCTTGCGGGTCGGTTTCAGATTAGAGAAAAACCCCCGGCTCACGCCGGGGGTTTTTCATTTGCCAGGGCATCGCTGAAGATGGCGCGCCCGCCATCTATCTGACTCTGCCGCCGGACGCAGGTTGACGTCGACGTGGCGCTCAAGGGGAAATCTATTTGGTCAGCAGCCCACAAATCGAGTCAAGCTGCTCCAACGATTCATAGCGAATCCGAAGCTCGCCCCTTTCATCCTCGGCGCGAAGTTCGACACGCATACCGAGCGCGTCGCTTAAGGTCTTTTCGATCGCGCGCGCGTCGGCGTCCTTGGCGAAATGCTTGGCGGAATTCTTGGCCGAATCCTTGGCGGAACGCGGCGAACGTCCCGACCGGCCGGCCTCCTCGGCGTGGTCCTTCGCCAATCGCTCGACGTCGCGAACCGTCAATCCCTTTTCGACGATGCGCCGCGCCACTGCCGCCGGATCGGCGACGGCGAGGAGCGCGCGAGCGTGACCGGCCGAAATCGCGCCCTCCGCCACGAGCTTTTTCGCCTCCTCCGGTAAATTGAGCAGGCGAATCATATTGGCGATGTGAGACCGGCTCTTGCCGATGATTTTCGCGATGTCGCCGTGGGAATATCCAAACTCCGCGCCGAGCCGCTCATAGCCCTTCGCCTCCTCAACGGCGTTGAGGTCGGCGCGCTGCACATTCTCGATGATCGCGAGTTCGAGCGCTTCCTTGTCGTTCGCCTCGTGAATGACGACCGGCACGTCCGAGAGCCCCGCCATCTGCGCTGCGCGCCAGCGCCGCTCGCCCGCGATGATTTCATAGGCGTCGGCGACGCCGACGATGACCCGCACGATGATGGGCTGGATCACGCCCTTCTCGCGAATCGATGCGGTCAGTTCGGCCAGATCCTCCTCGCGAAAAGAAATGCGCGGATTGCGCGGGTTCGGGCGCAAAAACTCGATCGGCGCCTTTCGCGGGCCGCGCGGCCGCTCGGCCGGGGCGGCGTCCGCGGCGGCGTCGCCGAGAAGCGCCGCCAATCCCCGGCCCAGCCGGCGCCGCGATTCATCCGCCATCTTGAAAGGCTCCTTCTTGGCTCTTGGGCTGCTTGGCTTTTGCGCTGCTTGGCTCTTAGGCCGCGCGCAACCGCTTCTCGCGCTGGATCACTTCCGAGGCGAGCTTCAGATAGGCCTGACTGCCCGCGCATTTGAGGTCATAGAGCAGCACCGGCTTGCCATGTGACGGGGCCTCCGAGACCCTGACGTTGCGCGGGATCATCGTCTGATAGACCTTCTCGCCCATGAAACGACGCACGTCGGCGACGACCTGATTGGCGAGGTTGTTGCGGGGGTCGTACATCGTCAGAACGACGCCGTGGATGGACAACTTATGGTTGAGAGTCTGTCGAACCTGTTCGACAGTCGAGAGAAGCTGGGACAGGCCCTCCAGCGCGAAGAATTCGCACTGCAGCGGCACGACGACGGCGTCGCTGCTAGCTAATGCATTGATTGTCAATAGATTTAGCGATGGCGGGCAGTCAATCAGAATATAGCTGTAGCGCCGCTCATCATCATGATCAGCCGCCAGCTCGGCGAAGGCGCGCTTCAACCTATAGGCGCGATCCTTGTCGTTGGCGATTTCGAGTTCGACGCCGAGCAAATCCAGAGTCGACGGCGCGATCGAGAGCCGCGGCACCGCCGTGGCGATGATCGCGTCGGCGAGGCTCGATTCGCCGAGCAGCACGTCATAGGTCGAGATCGTGCGATGATGACGGTCGACGCCGAGGCCCGTCGACGCGTTGCCCTGCGGATCGAGGTCGATGACGAGAACTTCCTCGCCGACCGCCGCGAGCGCGGTGCCGAGATTGATGGCGGTGGTCGTCTTGCCCACGCCGCCCTTTTGATTGGCCAGCACAAAAATGCGCGGCGAAGCGGAAGCGGTCACGATGGGGAAGCCTTGTGCTTGACCACGACGATGCGCGCATCCGTGCGGGTGCGGCTTGCCGTCGATTCGCAGCTCAAGCTACCGAGCGCCTCGACCGCGGTCAATTCGTCTCGCCACTCTTCCCCCTTTAAAAATACGCCAATGGCGCCTTTTTTTAAGGGCGCTTCAGCGAGCTGCACGAGACGAGGGAGAGGCGCCAAGGCGCGCGCGCTGACGCCGCCGACTTCGGCGGCGAGATCGGGCAGAACGCTTTCGATCCGCTCGGCATGAATGACCGCAGGCGCTCCTGTTTCACGTGAAACAGCGCGCAGAAAGCTCGCCTTGCGCTGGTCGCTTTCAATCAGGCGCACGACTGCATCCGGGGTCGACTTCAACAAGAGCGCCGTCACCAGCCCGGGAAAGCCTGCGCCGGACCCCAGGTCCGCCCAACATCGGATGTGAGGCGCGACGGCGTGAACTTGCGCCGAATCGGCGAAATGCCGCAGCCATACGTCACCGAGCGTCGCCGAGGAGACCAGATTGATCTTCGCCTGCCAGCGCCGCAGCAGGGACTCGTAGACCTCAAGCTCTGCTTGAATCGGTTTAAGTTCCGGGAAGAGTTCGAGCGCCTCTTCCCGGCAAGATCTTTCTCTCACGCGCGACGCGCCCGCGCCGCGAGCAGCGTCAACGCCGAAGGCGTCATGCCGTCGATCCGCTGCGCCTGGCCGATCGTGCGCGGCCGCAGATAGCTCAATTTTCCGCGCAATTCCGCCGAGAGCCCGGCGATCGCCGCATAGTCCAGTCCATCCGGCAGCGCCAGGCGCTCATCGCGTCGATACGCGTCGATATCGGCCTGCTGGCGGTCGAGATAGACGGCGTAGCGCGCCTCGGTCTCCAGTCGCTCGGCGGTATCGGCGTCAATTCCGCTGAACTCTGGCCAGATCGACGCCAGGCGATCCAGTGAAATGTCCGGAAAGGACAACAGCGCATAGGCGCTCCGGCGCAGCCCGTCCTGATTGACCGGCAGACCGTGCCGACGCGCGGCGGCCGAGGTCAATTCGCGCGTCTGCAGCAGGGTCCGCGCAGCCTCGAGACGGGCTGAGCGCGCTGAGTGATGCGACGCCCGATCAGCGCCGACGCAGCCGATCTCGATCCCGCGCGGCGTCAGGCGCTCATCGGCGTTCTCGGCGCGCAGCGACAGGCGATATTCCGCGCGCGAGGTGAACATGCGATAGGGCTCGCTGACCCCCCGCGTGACGAGATCGTCGACCATCACGCCGAGATAGGCTTCCGCCCGATCGAACACGATCGCGGCCGTTCCGGCGGCGTAGCGCGCGGCATTGATTCCGGCGAGAAGTCCCTGCGCGGCAGCCTCTTCATAGCCGGTGGTGCCGTTGATCTGCCCGGCGAAGAAAAGACCGCGAAACCGCTTGGTTTCGAGGGTCGCCGAAAGTTCGCGCGGATCGACATAGTCATATTCGATCGCATAGCCCGGCCGCAGAATACGGGTCTCCTCAAGCCCAGGAATGGCGTTGATGAAGGCCTGCTGAGTCGCGAGCGGCAGCGAGGTCGAAACGCCGTTCGGATAGACGGTGTCGTCGTCGAGCCCTTCGGGTTCGAGAAAGATCTGGTGGGCGTCGCGGTCGGCGAAACGCGTCACTTTGTCCTCGATCGAGGGGCAATAGCGCGGTCCCGGGCCGGAGATGGCCCCCGTGCGCATTGGCGAGCGATGCAGATCGTCGAGAATGATCCGATGCGCGGCCGGCGTGGTGCGGGTGACGCCGCAGGCGATCTGGCGGTTCGCGATCGCCGCCGTCAGATAGGAGAAGGGCTCGGGCGTCGGGTCGCCCCATTGGACTTCGAGAGCGTCCCAGCGGATGCCGCGCCCGTCGAGCCGCGGCGGCGTGCCAGTCTTGAGCCGCGCGACCGCAAAGCCCGCCGCCCGCAACCGTCGGCTTAAGCCGTTGGACGGCGCGTCGCCCATCCGTCCCGCCGGCATACGCTCGTCGCCGATATGGATCACCCCGCCGAGAAATGTGCCGGTGGCGACGACGACGGACGCGGCCCTGATCTCGCCCTCAACCGTGGTCACGCCGCGAACAGTTTCGCCCGCCATCAGCAGATCTTCGACCGAAGCTTCGACGATCGTCAGATTTGCCGTTGCGTCGAGCGCCGCCTGCATCGCCGCTCTATAAAGCTTGCGGTCGGCTTGGGCGCGCGGACCGCGCACCGCCGGGCCTTTGGAGCGGTTGAGCACGCGGAACTGGATGCCGGCGGCGTCGGCGACCCGCCCCATCAGTCCATCGAGCGCATCGATCTCCCGCACCAGCTGACCCTTGCCGAGCCCGCCGATCGCCGGATTGCAAGACATCTCGCCGATTTTCTCGCGGTTCTGGGTGACGAGCGCCGTGCGCGCGCCAAGACGCGCCGCCGCAGCCGCAGCCTCGCAGCCGGCGTGCCCGCCGCCGATCACAATGACGTCGAAGTGGATCATCCCGGAATTCATCGCTTGGCCTGTTTCACGTGAAACATATCATTTGCCAATACAAAAACGCGAGAAAACCGCATCGAGGATTTCCTCGACATCGACCGCGCCGACAATCCGGCCGAGCGCCCGGCTGGCGCGGCGCAACGCCTCGGCTTGAAGCTCGAGCGCTTCGCCGTTAACCCGTATAGAGTCAATACTTTCAACAGCTTGCTCCAACGCGTGGCGATGCCTTTCCCGCACGATCAACGACCCCGCCCCGTCGCCCAGGCGCGCCCGGGCGCGCGCTTCAATCGCTGCCGCAAGCGTCTCGAGCCCCTCGCCGCTCAAGCCACAGACGCCAATCGCGCCTTGCGGCGCCGGCGTCAGATCGATTTTGGTCGCAACGCGGATCGTCTCAACGTCGTGTTCCGGCGGCGCCTCCGCAGAATCCGACAGCCACAACGCCAGATCGGCGGTTTCGACCCGCGCGAGCGTCCGATCAACGCCGATCCGCTCGATCGCGTCGGCCGCCTCACGCAGACCTGCCGTGTCGATCAATGTCACTGGCAAACCGCCAATATCGAGATGGGCTTCGATCATATCCCGCGTCGTGCCAGGAATCGGCGAGACGATCGCCAGGTCGCGCCGCGTCAGCGCGTTGATCAGCGTCGACTTGCCGACATTCGGCCGCCCGAGAATCATGACGAGGAACCCGTCGCGCATGCGCTCCGAGGCTGGCGCGAGCTGCAGCGCCGCGCGCATGTCCCGGGCAAGCGGCGAAAGCAACGCGTCGAGCCGAGCCGGCGAAAACGCGCCGACATCCGACTCGTCGCTGAAGTCGAGCTCGGCCTCAACCAGCGCCAGCGACTCCACCAGTGTCGCCCGCCAACCCTCGACTTTTCGCCGCAACGCGCCGCCCGCGACGCGCAGCGCCTGCCGACGCTGCGCCTCGGTCTGCGCGTCGATGAGATCGGCGAGCGCTTCCGCCTGAGAGAGATCGAGCTTGCCATTGGCGAAGCTGCGGCGCGCGAATTCGCCGGGTTCTGCCGGCCGCAGACCGGGGAGCCGATGCAAAGCGGCAAGCGCGCCGTCGACGACCGCGCGGCCGCCATGAAGGTGCAGTTCGCCGTAATCTTCTCCCGTAGAGGACGCGGGACCGGGAAAGAACAGCGCGAGCCCCCGATCAAGCATTTCCCCAGTCTCTGGATCCCGCAGAACCGCAAAACTCGCCTGCCGCGGCTCGGGGCGCTTGCCAGCGAGCGCCTTAAGCGTCTCCCCCGTTTCCGGACCGGAAATCCGGATGATGGCGATGGCGGCCCTTCCGGCGCCTGTGCCGAGCGCGAAGATCGTATCCGGCGCCGTCATCGGCTGGCGTCCTCCCGGCGGTCCGGCACAGCTATGAATACTTCCGATCGCCTGCTCCCGTTCAACGGGTCGGGAGAGAAAATGCTGCAGCGCACAAACATAGGGCTCCGGGCGATGAACACGCAGGACTCGCCAGCGTCGCGCTTCCGATCGCGCGCAACGCCGTCCATCGTCCACATATTGGCGAAATCCTCGAACATGCGCGCCGCTTATTTCCTTCGCCGCTGGCATTCGCAAGGCCTGTCCGGCACAAAGACATATGCGAACGCGAGCAATATGTCGCCGGCTCAACGGCGCGGATGCGGACCGCTTTCAAGCGTTGCGACTTGAGAGCTTTACATTGGAGCCCCACGCCTTTCGCTTCGCGCCGGAAGATGAGGCGAATATCGCGCTAGACGCAGTCGCCGCACGCCTGCAGCGCGACTTTGTCGTCGGCGCGTTCAACGCAAAAGACTCGCGAATGATTGGCATTGGCGGACTCGCTAGGAATGATGGCGTGAAAACGCGCCACAAGGCGCTCCTCTACGGCATGTATGTGAAGGCCGCTGAGCGCGGATCGGGCGCCGCCGATGCGATCATGCAAAGACTGATTGAAGAGGCGCGCGGCAGCGTCGAGATCGTCACGCTTACCGTGGTCTCGACGAACGTTCGCGCGCTGCGCTTTTATGAACGATGGGGGTTTCGCGCCTATGGCGTGGAAGAGCGCTCAGCCAAAAACGGCGATGGCGATTATCTCGACGAAACGCTGATGGCGCGGCAGTTAAAGTAAAGCCAAAACAAACTATTCCTTAAAGATTTCACTTCGATGCCAAGCCAGAAACTGCGTGTGAGGCCGCAAATCCGGCCGTCTGGGCAATAACAGCTTGGTGTTGCCGCCAAGCAACCTATCGATCGAATCCGGCAATCTGTCTTTTGCCAATAGCAGACTATAATCGTCATCAACAGAGATCAGCCCTCTATCGAACATCCAATGCAGCGTTCCGGACAACGCCATCCCATTGCGCACGCTGTCCGGACCACGATGTTCGACTGGCCGAATGTGAGCCGCTTGCACTTCGGAACGTCCACCACCGTTGATGATTCTGATCCCGGACATGGCGCACGTATCGCCGTAGGCGTCCTTGACCGCTGCAGAAAACGCCCTGTCTCTAAAAGGCCGCGAGATGAGCTGTTCGATAATCCTTCGATCTTGCTGCAACGGTTCGTCGGAGTAATCGAACGCCGGCTGGGTTTCGGAAAACCCGGTTATGGGACGCATCGGCTCTTCGGGAATATCCGGCGCTGGTCGAAGGCGCTCCTCTAAGCCGATGATATGTCCGAAGCCGGTCTGCCAAATACGATCAAATTCAGCGTCCGCTATATTTCGCACTGCGCGACCAAACGCGCCTCTATTTGTGGACCCGTCTGATTTCTCAAGCCCGGCTTCGTAATAGAAGCTGCCCTCCTTAAATGGCACCGGTCTAACAAACTGAAGGAATTGCGAGACCTCAGCATAATAGTGGTCCTCGCGTGAAACATCAGCGATGATCCGATCGAGACGGGCCATAGCGAAATAGACCTGAGCGCCACCACGACTGCCAGATTCAATCGTCGAGCGCCGAGGTTCATAATATATGACCCAGTCGCCCACTGCCTTACTGACTTGGTTTAGATATGTCTTTGGAAAATGATACCGGACTTCGGGCAAGTCATCATAGGCAGACGAACTTTTTGTCGTGAATACGGCTTTGGTCATGGCGCGACAGCGTCCGAGCTAACATGCGCACCGTATAACCATTCCGCGAATCAAAAAAGGCGCGACAGGTAGAAGCCAACCGCGCTTTTTTTTACCATGGCATCCCAGCCTATTACGTATTCATCGAATCGAAGAAGCCCAGATTGTTCTTCGTCTCGCGCAGCTTTCCGAGCAGGAATTCGATCGCGTCGACCGTGCCCATCGGATTGAGGATACGGCGCAGCACGTACATCTTCTTGAGGATGTCGGGCGCGACGAGCAGCTCTTCCTTGCGGGTGCCGGAGCGGGTGATGTCCAGCGCCGGGAAAATCCGCTTGTCGGAAACTTTGCGGTCGAGAATGATCTCGCTGTTGCCGGTGCCCTTGAACTCTTCGAAGATGACTTCGTCCATGCGCGAGCCGGTGTCGATCAAGGCCGTCGCGATGATCGTCAGCGACCCGCCTTCCTCGATATTGCGCGCCGCGCCGAAGAAGCGCTTGGGCCGCTGCAGCGCGTTGGCGTCGACGCCGCCGGTCAGCACCTTGCCGGACGACGGCACGACGGTGTTGTAGGCGCGCCCGAGTCGCGTGATCGAATCAAGCAGGATCACCACGTCGCGGCCGTGTTCGACGAGACGCTTCGCCTTCTCGATCACCATTTCCGCGACCTGCACGTGGCGCACCGCCGGCTCGTCGAAGGTCGAGGAGACGACCTCGCCCTTCACCGAGCGCTGCATGTCGGTGACTTCCTCAGGCCGCTCGTCGATGAGCAGCACGATGAGATAGCACTCGGGATGATTGGTCGTGATCGACTGCGCGATATTCTGCAGGAGCACGGTCTTGCCGGTGCGCGGCGGCGCCACGACCAGCGCGCGCTGCCCTTTGCCGATCGGCGCGACGAGATCGATGATGCGCGACGAGAGATCCTTGCGGGTCGGGTCTTCGATCTCGAGCTTGAGGCGCTCGTCCGGATAGAGCGGCGTCAGATTGTCGAAGGGCACCTTGTGGCGCACCTTCTCGGGATCTTCGAAATTGATGCTGTTGACTTTTAACAGCGCGAAATAGCGTTCACCCTCTTTTGGGCTTCGGATCATGCCCTCGACCGTGTCGCCGGTGCGCAGGCCGAACTTTCGGATCTGCGAAGGCGAGACGTAGATGTCGTCGGGACCGGCGAGATAATTCGCGTCAGGAGACCGCAGGAAGCCGAAGCCGTCCTGCAGCACTTCGACGACGCCGACGCCGACGATTTCGACGTCGCGACTGGCGAATTGTTTCAGAATCGCAAAGAGGAGCTCCTGCTTACGCAGGAGCGAGGCGTTCTCGACTTCGTGCTCTTCGGCAAAAGCGAGGAGTTCGGCAGCGGACTTGGACTTCAAGTCCGAAAGTTTAATTTCCCGCATTCAGGAGGAACCTTGGGTATTAGCTGGCGCGCAGGTGGAAACGAGCCGGAGAGAAGCGGTGGGGCGGGGGAGGCGGCCTTACCGGAGCGCCGGCAAAAATCCGGCGATGCCGCTATAAGCAGACACGGGCCTCAGAGGGATAGAGGTCACTTAGACAATTTCCAGACATGAATCAAGAGTTCCGTTAAAGCGGGCCTAACGCGCCAAACCGGCCGGCGCCACCGACGAACCCAGGCGAAGGCGCCGCATGATCGTTCCGATCCGCGCGGAGCGCATCTCGGCCCCAATAAGGGCATGGTGAACGAGGTCGCGCGGCCGATCGCGCCCGACTCGGAGAAGTTCATCGCCGAACGTTAGAACGGCTTGACGATCACCAGTATAACAACGCCGATCATCAGCAGGGTCGGCAGTTCATTGAAGATCCGATAGTAGCGCGGCGAATGAACGTTGGTGTCCTCCGCGAACCGGCGCATCAGCGCGCCGTCGTGAATATGCGCGGCGGTCAGCAGCACGACGAGCGTCGCTTTCGCATGAAACCATCCTGACGACAGCGCCCCGCCCTCAATGGCCAGGTAGATTCCGGTCATCCAGGCGACGAGCATCGCCGGCGTCATGATGTAGCGATAGAGCCGCCGCTCCATGATCTTGAACGTATCAGCGAGCGTCCCCTCGCCCGCGCTGGCATGGTAGACGAAGAGACGCGGCAGATAGAGAAGCCCCGCCATCCACGAGATGATGGCGATCACATGCAGCGCCTTGATCCAGACGTACATCGTCAGGCTCCCCGTCGTACGCGGGCGACAAGCCGCTCGACATTTTCGATCGGCGTCTGCTGCAAGATGCCGTGACCTAGATTGAAGATATGCGGACGCCCTTCGAAGGTCGCGAGAATCGAATCGACTTCGCGGTCGAGCGCCTCTCCGCCGGCGACAAGCACAAGAGGATCGAGATTGCCTTGCAGCGGCACGTTCGATGCGGTTTGCGCAACGGCCCATGCGGGATCGAGCGCCGTATCGATGCCGTAAGCATCGGCGCCGATCATCTGCGTGAGCTTGGGCAGATGCGCATCGGCGCCGCGTATGAAGGCGATCACCGGCGTTTGCGGATGGCAGGCTTTGACGCCTTCCACGATCCGCCGGACCGGCTCCGCCGACCAGCGCTGAAATTCGTTCGCCGGCAATACGCCAGCCCAACTGTCGAAGATCTGCACGACCTCGACGCCAGCCTCGATCTGACGTGCAAGATAGTCGATCGACGCCTCAACGACGCGATCGATCAGCTGCGCGAATGCATCGGGATAACGATAGGCGAACAGACGCGCCGGCGCCTGATCGGGCGTGCCCTGCCCGGCGATCATATAGCTCACCACCGTGAACGGCGCCCCGCAAAAGCCGATGAAGGCGACGTCTGACGGCAACGCCGTTTTGACAAGATCGATCGTCTCGAACACCGGCGAAAGATGTTCGATTTTGAACGCACCGAGTCGCTGCGCCTGCTCCGGCGTTTCAATCGGTTCAAGCCGCGGCCCGGCGCCGCTCTCGAAGGATACCCGTTGGCCCATGGCGTCCGGCACCACAAGAATGTCGGAGAAGAGAATCGCCGCGTCGAAGTGAAAGCGCCGGATCGGCTGCAGCGTCACGTCCGCCGCCTTCTGCGGCGAATAGCAGAAATCGAGAAAGCTTTTCGTCGTCGCCCGCACGTCGCGATATTCGGGAAGGTAACGGCCCGCCTGACGCATCAGCCACAGCGGCGGAACGCTTCGCGCCTGTCTGCGCAGAACCGAAAGAAGCGCCTTCTCTTCCGCCATCGCGTTCGCTCCGTCTATCGTCCTCGGCAAGCGGCGTAGCGCGAAACGCCATTAAAACAAAATTCATTTTAATAAGAACTGATTCTTCATCTATATCGCGGAGGGGACGAAAGTTAATTTTCATTAACCAGTCGCCCACAGGCGAGCCGTGAAGAACCGGTTACGTCGGCTGTAGCGGGAAAAATTCAGACAGCGAACGGAATCATGGACGTATCGGTCGTTCTCGGCGCAAGTGATTGTGGATGGCCTGTGAATCCCTTCTGTACCGGCGTCGGCGCGAATCCGTTCGACAGGGCTTCTCCTGTTGAGCGTTGGGGGACTCTATGCCCGCTAACCGAAACGGAGCATTTTTTGGCCGCGCTTTATCCCCGCTATTCGGCTTTCGCGGAAGGGCTGTGGACGTGACCGTGAGGTCAACATCGACCTTCTGGCGCGAATCGGCGCCGCTGATTCTCGCCTCCAAAAGCGCCGGCCGCCGGCAGGCGCTGCTGCATTCGGGCGTTCCTTTCGAGATCATTCCGGCGGATGTCGACGAACGTGCGATCGAATCGCGGCTTGACGGCGCCGAAGCAGACGCGATCGCTTTAGCGTTGGCGCGCGCTAAGGCGCTCGCCATTTCCGTTGAGGGCCGGCTCGTGCTCGGCGCCGATCAGGTCGCAAGCTGCGAAGGCAGGATATTCGGCAAGCCGCCGACGATGCCTGACGCCGAAGCGCTCCTGCGGTTTCTCTCCGGCCGGCGGCACCGCCTGCATTCGGCGATCGCCCTGGCGCGCGCTGGCGCCGTCGTCTTTGCGACGGTCGGCGTCGCCGATCTCACCATGCGTTCGCTGAGCGAGGACTTCATCGCTGCTTATCTGACGGCGATCGGAGAGAATGCGCTGACATCGGCCGGCGCCTATCAGATCGAAGGCCTCGGCGCGCAACTCTTCTCCAAGGTCGAAGGCGATTGCTGGACCATCATGGGGCTTCCGCTGCTGGAGCTCCTTGAGGCGCTTCGGCGCGAGGGGGCGCTCCTCTCGTGACAAAGCCAAAGATGCTGCGCGTGGGGCTGACCGGCTCGATCGGCATGGGCAAGTCGACGACGGCCGACATGTTTCGCGCCGAAGGCGTCGCGGTTCTCGATTCCGATCAGCTTGTGCATGACCTCTATAAAGGACCTGCGGCCGCTGAGATTGAGCGAGCGTTCCCTGGCGTCGTCGTCAATGGCGTCGTCGATCGCCCACATCTCGCCGCCCGCGTGCTTGACGATCCCGCGGCGCTCAAGCGTTTGGAAGCGATCGTGCATCCGATGGTGTGGGCGGCGCGCGACGCGCTGATCGAAGAACGTCGAAAACAGGGCGACCGCATCGTCGTCTTCGACATCCCGCTGCTGTTTGAAACGGGCGCCGAAAAGGACTTCGACGTCATTGTCGTCGTCACCGCGCCGGAAGATGTGCAAAAAGCCCGCGTTCTTGCCCGGGACGGCATGACGGCGGAGAAATTCGCGTCCATTCTGTCGAAGCAGACGCCTGATTCAGAAAAGCGCGCCCGCGCCGATTTCGTGGTCCATACCGACCAGGGTCTGGACGCAGCGCGCGAAGAGGTGCGAAACATCATCAAAGCGCTTGACGCGCGGCTCGGGTGAAAAATGCGGGAGATCGTTCTCGACACTGAAACGACGGGGCTCGACCCCTCGAGCGGCCATCGCGTGGTCGAAATCGGCGCCGTCGAGATTTCCAATCTCATCCCGACAGGCAGGCATTTCCACTGCTACGTCGATCCAGAGCGCGACATGCCGGACGAAGCCTTCCGGGTGCATGGCCTCTCGCGCGAATTTCTCGCGCAACACAAGATCTTCAAGGAAATCGCCGCCGAATTTCTCGACTTTATCGAGGATGCGCCGCTGGTCATTCACAACGCCGAATTCGACACGCGCTTTCTCAACGCCGAATTCGCGCTCATCAATTTGCCGCCGCTCGGCGGCGCGCGCATCATCGACACGCTCGCCATGGCGCGCCGCCGCCACCCTGGCGGCCCCAATTCTCTTGACGCTCTATGTCAGCGCTACGCGATCGATCTCTCGCGGCGCGAGAAGCATGGCGCCCTGCTCGACGCCAATCTTCTCGCCGAGGTCTACGCCGAGCTTTGCGGCGGACGGCAGTCGGCGCTGTCGCTTCAGACGGTTCACGCGGTGCGCATCGCCGCGTCGAACGATCTGCTGCGCCGTCGCCCCGAGCCGCTCCCGCCGCGGATAAGCGCGGCCGAAGAGACGGCCCACGCTGTCTTTGTCGCGACGATCAAATCGCCGATCTGGGATCGCTATCTTGCAAGCGACAAAGACGCGGCGCCGAGCGCCGCTGGCTAGAGCGCTTCCCGATCACATGGAAACATGTGATCGATAAGGAATCGCTCAAAATCAAAATGTTGGAGCAGATTCTCGTCGAAAAAATCTGCCAACTTTTTCGGAACCTGCTCTAATTGGCCTGAGCGCCGCTCTGGGCGCCCGCTTCGGCGGCCTTTTGCTGATAGAGCGCGACGAAGTCGATCGGATCGATATAGAGCGGCGGATAGCCGCCCTTGCTCGTCGCGTCGGCCACAAGTTGGCGCACGAAGGGAAACAGCATGCGCGGGCATTCGATCATCACGATCGGATGAACCTGCTCTTCGGGAATGTTCATCAGTCGGAACACGCCGCCATATTCAAGGTCGAGCTTGAAAAGGAGTCCGTCTCCCTCGCCGGCCTTGCAGTCGAGCATCAGACTGACTTCGAAGTCGGTCGGCGCCAGCTGCTTGGCGTTGACGTTGACCTGAATCGAGATGTTGGGCGCCTTCTCCTGCGCGCCGAGCGAGCGCGGCGCATTGGGATTCTCGAAGGAGAAATCCTTCAGATATTGAGCAAGCGAATTGAGGGCCGGAGCGCCGCCCGGCGCTCCTTGCGCGCCGTTGCCATTGGTGTCGGTCATGTAGGATCTCCAGCAAAGCCGTTGTCATGAGAATTCGCGCCCGCCTAACACGTCTGTCAGAAGCGAACAAGGCGTTGCGCTAGTCCTACTTCGCTGTGCTTCGGCGCGGCCTTCCCCCGGAGCCGCGTGCTTCGCGCCGCCATTCGCGCGGGTCGAGGTCGATGATTCGCGGGTCTGCGCTCCCGGACCGCGCTCGCAGCCGCCGCGCCAAGCTCTGCCGCACGGACGGGGACTTCAGCGCCAGCCCGACGAAATCCGAGGCGAAGCCTGGAAGAATGAGCAGGATCGAGGCGAGCGCCTGCATCGCCCCGTCCAGCATGGCGCCATCGAGCATGGCGGAGCTTTCGCCTTTCGCCTTGGCGGCCAGTCCGGCGCGGACAAAATCGAGCAGCCGCCGCACGTCGGAGAGGCCAAGCAGCGAAGCGCCGATGGCGAGCGCGATCGCCGCGAGAAGCCCGACGGCGCGGACGACCAGCGCGAAACAGAGGATTTCCAGCACGATCCATGTTGCGAGGACGGCGCCGACAAGCTTAGATTTCACCGAATCATCCGATCTTTGCGGCCCTCGCCGCCCCGCGGCGATACGCCCGCCCCTTGATTCGTGACATGTACGAAGCGACATGATAGCCGACGACAAATTTATTCGGGAGTTGCCAATGCCGGCCTCCGGCGATTTCTTCGATCCCAGCCTTATCGTTTTCGCGGCGCTCGCGGTTTTCGTCATCTGGAAACTGCGTTCGGTGCTCGGAATGCGGGTGGATCGCGATACGCCGCCCCCGGCGCGCTTCGCGCCCCGCGGTCCCGCCCCCGCGGCGGTTGCGCCCGCGTCGAACGTCGCGCCGCTCGCTGAAACGCGCGAGCGTCCCAGTGGCGCCGAGCGTTGGGAGGGGGTGGCCGAGAAAGGCGTCGCCTCCGCTTGGACCGGCCTCGACGCCGTGGCGGCGTCGGACCCCAATTTCGACGGCAAATCCTTCGTGAGCGGCGCGCGCCGCGCCTATGAACTCATCGTCACGGCCTTCGCCAAGGGCGACCGGGAAACCTTGAAGCCGCTCCTGGCGCAGGACGTCTTCAACGGGTTTTCGGCGGAGATCGCCCGGCGTGAGCAGCAGGGCGAAAGCATGGAGACCGCCGTGGTCGCGATCGACTCGGCGACGGTCGACGCCGCCCGCGCCGTCGGCGGCCGCAATGAGGTGACGGTGCGTTTCGTCGTTCGGCTGATGAGCGTGCGGCGTGACCAGGCCGGCGAAACGATCGACGGCGGGCAGACGCGGAAGGTGGTGGAGCGCTGGACCTTTGGGCGCGATGCGAAGGCCAATGATCCCAATTGGAAGCTCGTCGCGACGCAAACCGAAGACTGAGCATGTCGCGGAATGCGCCGCCGTTTTCCGCTTCCGATCTGCTGCAAAAGATAGAATTTGAAAAGATCGACGGCTTTGCGGCCGACGATCTCGCCGCCGCTTTCGACGCCTTCCGACGCTCCGCCGAGATCATCGGCGCCAAGGCGCAAGAGCAACGTCGCGCCGTCGCGCCTCCCCCCGCCCTCGCCGCCGCCGCTCGCGCGGCGCTCGGCGCCATCGATCATCCTGGCCGCTTCTTTCAGGACTGGTTTCGCCCTCACGCCATCAAGACGCAGGGCTTCGTGACCGCCTATTACGAGGTGGAGGTCGACGCCAGATCGTCGCCCGCGCCGGGCTTCACGACCCCGGTCCTGTCGCGTCCGCGCGATCTCGTCACTTTGAACGAATCGCCGCTCTCGCTGCCCTCCGGCGAGACGCTGACGAGCGCGCGCCGGCAGGCCGATGGCGCGCTCGTGCCCTATCCCGATCGGCGTGCGATCGAAGAGGAAGGCGCGGCGCCGAGCGCGCATCCTCTCGCCTATGTTCGCGACCCGGTCGAATTGTTCCTCATCCAGGTGCAGGGTTCGGCGCGGCTGCGACTGCCCGGCGGCGGCGTCATGGCGCTGACCTATGCCGGGCGCAACGGCTGGCCATATACGTCCGTCGGCCGGCTGATGATTGAGCGCGGCTTGGTGACCAAAGCCGAGATGTCGCTCGATCTGATGAAGGAGACGCTGCGCCGGCTTGGCGCCGGTCCCGGCGAAGCGGGCCGCCGGTTGATGCAGCAGAATCGTTCCTATGTGTTCTTCGAGATCGATGCGTCGGAGCGGCGCCGGATCGGCCCGATCGGCGGGCAGGGCGCGTCGCTGACGCCGTTCCGCTCGATCGCCGTCGACCGCTCGATCTGGTGCTACGGTCTGCCGTTCTGGATTACTGCGCGAATTCCGTGGCAAGGAGAGGCGGAAACGCCATTTCGTCGACTGATGATCGCGCAGGACACCGGATCTGCCATAATTGGTCCTGCACGCGCCGATCTTTTTTTCGGGGCGGGCGAAGCGGCGGGCCGGCGCGCCGGCGACATCCGGCACGCCGCCGAAATGATTGTGCTGCTGCCGAAGGACGTTGGGGACGATCCGTGAGCGAGGAGAATTCCCGCCGATATGCGCGCCGCCTGTCGCAGGCCGAAGCCGAGCTTTGGATGGTGGCGACGGCTGACGTTCGACCTGCGCGGGCGCGTCCAAGAAAGCATGTGTCGCCGACGCCGGTGGCCCAAGGCCCCGCGCCCTTGTCGCCTTCGGGGCCTTCGGCGGTCTGCGATCGCCCAGGGGCGCCGAAGCCTCCACCGAGGCCGATCGACATCGACCCGCGCACCTTCGTGAAGATCAAGCGCGGACGAATTGAAGTCGACGCCAAGCTCGATCTTCACGGACTGAGGCAGGCGGAGGCGCAGCGCTCGTTAACGGCCTTCCTGCGCAGATGTCAGGCGAACGGCGCGCGAATCGCGATCATCGTGACGGGCAAGGGGCTGACGCGGGACGAAGGCGGCGTGTTGCGCCGCGTCGTGCCGATGTGGCTCGAAGCGCCGAATCTGCGCGACGTCGTCGTTGGTTTTGGCGAAGCCGCGCGCCATCACGGCGGCGAAGGCGCGCTCTATGTGCGCATCCGTCGCGCCGATCGCGCGCGCTAAGCCTGCTGCCCGGCCGCGCCCGAGACCTCGGCTGAAGGCAGCGCAACGGGTTCCGCGGGACGGGTCAAAAAGGCGGCTGGAATGTTGGGCTTGCCTTCTTCTGTGAGGTGTTGCGCGGAGTCCGGCGGCGGCTTCCATTCGAAGGCGTCGAGCCGGCCGGTGACCGGCGACATCGGCAGCCAGTTCTTGGAGACGACGCCATCGGCGATCCAGACAGGATCACGCGGCGCGCGCGAGCCGCGGGCGAGCCATTCGCGCACCGGACCTGACGGTCCCTGCTCTCCGTCTTCGATCTCCGCCATCATCAGACAGGTGTGCGCCGTCGGATGACGGCCGGCGGCAATGAGCGGCGCGAGCGCGTCGCGGGCCTTGGCGAAGTCGCGCGCCGACAGCGCGACCTCCGCGACGATATGCCGGCTCTCCGGCGCGTTGGGGGCGGCGCGGGCGAGCCTCTCCACCCGCGCGAGCTTCGTCATATTCGATTCGCCCGACAACGCCTCGAGATAGGCGGCGGCGAGGTCAGGATGCGGTTTCGTCGCCCAGACCGTTTCAATCATCTTCAGCGCCTGCTTCTGGTCGCCATGGCGGACGAGCACCCGCGCCGCGGCGACGGCGGCGGGCGCAAAGCCCGGCCGGCGCTTCAACGCCTGGCGTGCGAGATGGAGCGCGTCATGCGGATGGTCGCGCTCCTTCTCCATCGCCATGGCGGTTTCGATCACGGCGCGGAGGTTCTGCGCCGTCGGCGCGTCGATCGCCTTGGCGGTGAGACTGGCCTCGATCGCTTCGCGCGCCTTCTGCCAGTCGCCCTGCGCGGCGAGATGTTCGAGCATCGCGGCTCCTGCCCAGGGCACCGGCGCGATGTCATGCGCCTCCTTGGCGAAATGATGCGCCGCGTCCGTATCCTCGCGTCGGCGCGCCTCGATATGCAGCCCGCGCAAGCCGAGCAGCTTTGTCTCCGGCTTCAATGTCATCTTGTGGAAGGTCTCTTCCGCAACCCGCCGATCGCCGGCGAGCTGCGCCGCCTGAGCCTTCAAAACCTGTGTGAGCGGCTCGCTCGGCAGCAGCCGTTCGGCGACATGCGCGGCCTTGCGGGCGCGGGCGGCGTCGCCGGAGCCGACGGCGATCAATCCCTGTGAAAGCGCGTCGAATCCCTTGTCCCGGCGCTTTAGCCGCGACCCGCCGCTCCAGCGGCCAGGTAGCCGCAGCAGCGCCATGGCGATCGCCCAGAGGACGACCGTCGCGGCGATGACCAGCAGCAGACCCGCCACCGCCACCGGTATCGACGCTTCGAACTGATAGCCGGCGAAATCCAGCGTGAGCGACCCGGGCTGTTCGATCAGCCATTCAAGTCCATAGGCGACCGCGGCAAGCGCGATGATGAAGAACAGGAGAAACAGCATGGCGATGGATCCCGCTTACTCTTTCGTTGCGCCGAGCGCGGCGATCGCGCCATGCAGCAGATCGTCGGCCGCCCGTCCTGCGTCGACGCGGGCGCGCAAGGTCGCGCCGAAATCTTTGGCGTCGTTCTGGGCCGCTTCGGGGAGCGCCGCGAAAACGGCGCTGGCCTGAGCGAGATCGCCATGGGCGAGCGCCGCTTCGATGTGAGCGACTTTTTCTTCCACCGTCTGAGCCTCGGTCGTCGGCGCTTGACCGGAGGGACGAACGCGCACGAGTTTGCTGGCGCCCTTCAGCAGATGCTCTGCAAGGTCGCCGGATGCGCCGCTCTCAAGCGCGTGAATGCGCTTGGCGGCCGGCGCGAAGTCCGCCTTCAATTGCGCCGCGGTCGGCGCGCCCTTTTCCGCCAATGGCGCGAGGGCCGCCAATGCGGCGGGATCGGCGCCGAGCCGCGTCAGCGCCTTCGTCTCGAGAGCATAAGGCCGGCCCGCCTCCAACTCGCGTTGAAGCGCATAGGCGACGACGACGATCGCCGCCGGTCCGTCCGGCGTTTTGGCCGCCGTGGCCTCTGGCGCCGCGCGCGTCTCGCCCTTCGAAGACTCGAGGCGCTCACGCAGCGCCTTGATTTCATCGCCGAGCTCGTCGATGCGGCCTTCAAGCGCGGTCACCTGCTCGTTGGCGGATAGCGCGCCCCCCTGTTCGGCGGGAGCGGTGGGAGCGGCGGGAGCCGGGCTCGCCTTCGCCGCCGCTTCGGCGCTCGTCTTGGCGGCGTTGGCCGCTGTCTCGGCGGCTTCGGCGGCGCGCAAGGCGCGCTGCGCCAGGTCTTCGGCCGAATCGACGCGGCCTTGCAACGCCGCGACCGCCGCTTTCTGCGATTCGATCGCCGCGTTCTGTGATTCCAGGGCGAGGTTAGGCGCCGGCGTGGACGGCGCCAGCGGCGCCTGTTCGACCGCCGTTTCAGCAGGCTTCGCCGGTGCGGTGGAGGCCGGCGGCGCTTCCGCGCCGCTCGTGGCCGGCTCGCTTGACGGAGGCTCAGGCGAGATCGGCGTCGTCTGCGTCGGTTCGCCGTCGCCCACCAGCGAGCGAACCCGGTCTTTCAGCCCTCCTAGGGCGCCGCTCGCCTGATCGACGTAAGGCCCCGCATAGTCCGCGACGACCTTCAGCCGCTCGTCTCGGTCCTTGAACGCGATGGCCGCGTAAAGAGCCGCGCCCGCGATGAGGACGAGCAACAGCAGCGTCGACGCCAGCCGGCCGAAGAAGGAGCGCCGCTTGCGTCTGACCGGCGGCGGCGGCGGCGGTTCAGACGGCGATTCTGTATAATCGATGGGCGCTTCCGAAGATTCGACGCGCTTCGGTTCTTCGTCGTTCGGCAAGACCATTGGCTCATCCTTGCTGTCCCGCATCCTTATAGTTGATGCGTTCGGCGCCCGCAAAACAGGCGGCCTTCAGCCTGAAGCCTCGACAAGCTGCAACGTGCGGCGCGCAATGTCGAGATGCAGACGTTCGACCATCTTCCCGTCGATCTGCACCACGCCCTTGTCGGCGTTTTCCGGTTCGTCGAACATGGCGATGATCCGGCGGGCGAAATCGACCTCCTCGGCGCTCGGCGCGAATATTTCATTCACCGGATCAATCTGGCCTGGATGAATGAGCATTTTTCCGTCGAAGCCGAAGTCGCGCCCCTGCGCCGCCTCGCGACGAAGTCCATCGAGATCGTTGAAGTCGTTGTAAATCCCATCGATGATCTCGATGTTGTGGACCCGCGCCGCAAGCACGCCGGCCGAAAGCCAGGACAACAGCGCCGGCCGTCCGGGCGTGAGCCGCGCGCGCGTCGATTTGGCGATGTCGTTGGGGCCAAGCACCAGGACCTCGAGTCGCGAAGCCCGATCGTCTGCGGCGCTGGCGATTTTATCGATGTCCAAGACGGCGCGCGGCGTCTCGATCATCGCCCAGAGGCGCGTCTTATACGGGGCGCCGGCGGCGACGAGATCGGCGGCCGCCTTCAAAATCTCGTCACGCGAACTGACCTTGGGAATGACGATCCCGTCTGGGCCGAGCGGCGCGATGGCGGCGATGTCGGGCTTATACCACTCGGAGCCGCGGGCGTTGACGCGCACGACGAGTTGCCGCGCGCCATAGCCGCCGCCGGCCACCGCCGCCGCGACCTGCGCGCGCGCCGTCGTCTTGGCGGGTTCCGCGACCCCGTCCTCAAGCTCGAACATCAGGACGTCGGCGGCGAGCGTCTTGCCCTTCTCCAGCGCTCGGGCGTTCGAGCCCGGCATCGCCAGCACGCTGCGCTTTAGTCGGGAAATCATTCAAAACTCCAGCATCGGAACGATTCGGCCTGCTCTTGACCCCGCCGCGTGATCTACACAATAACCCCAGGGTCCGCCATCCGCTTGGCCGAGGCGGAGGGGCGCGAAGGGAACGTTAAATGGCGGATCACGAGCAGTCGTTCGGCGCGGCCGGTCTGCCGGAAACTCTCATTGAGGGCTATGAGTCCTTCATTCGCGGGCGTTTCCTGGCTGATCACGACCGATTCGAAGCTCTGGCGGTCAGGGGCCAGACGCCCAAAACGATGATCATCAGCTGCTGCGATTCGCGCGTCGCGCCCGAGACCATCTTCAACGCTGGCCCCGGCGAGCTTTTCGTCTTGCGCAACGTCGCGGCGCTGGTGCCGCCTTACGAGCCCGACGATCATTATCACGGCGCTTCCGCGGCGCTGGAATACGCCGTCATGGCGCTAAAGGTTTCAGACCTCGTGGTGCTCGGCCATGGGCAATGCGGCGGGGTGCGCGCCTATGCGGAAATCGCCGCGGATCCCGACGCGCCGCGGCTGAGCCACAGCGACTTTATCGGCGACTGGATCAAAATGCTTGGCCCCGCGGCTGATCGCCTGGGCGTTCGGCCTAATCCCAAGGACGCCGACTATGTGGAGCGCCTGGAGTTCGAGTCGGTGAGGCAGACGCTGCGCAACTTGCGCTCCTTTCCCATGATTCAGGTGCTCGAACATCACCGGCATCTGCGGCTGCACGGCGCCTTGTTTCGAATCATGGACGGGCGATTGTTCCTGCTCGACGAATCGACGGGGGTCTTTAATCCCGTCTGCGACGGAGCTTACGCCGCCGCATTCGCCGAGGCGCGCTTTTGACGGCGGGCGCCTCGGCAGACCGCAGCCGCATTCCGTTCATCGCTGGCCTGCGCGACATCGCCGACGGATATGACGCGATTCTGTGCGACGGCTGGGGCGTGCTGATCGACGGCCGGCGCCACTTCCCGGAAGCCGCGGAGGCCTTGCGGCGCTTCCGCGCGCAAGGCGGGCTTGTCGTGCTGATCACCAACGCCTCGCGCCCGGACGAAGAAGTGCGCCGTCAGCTCCTCGGCCTCGGCGTGCCGCAGGACTGTTTCGACGATCTTCTCTCGGCGGGGGAGCTGGCGCTGCGCGAGATCGTCGCGCGCGCCGGACAGGCGGTCTACCACCTGGGCCCCGCACGCGACGACGGTCTGTTCCGGGCGGCCGCGCGGCGTCTCGGCGCGCCGATCATGCGCGTCGGGCCGCAAGCCGCCGATTACATCGTCTGCACCGGCCTCTTTGACGAGCGCAACGAAACGCCCTCGGACTATGACGAACAGCTCGCGGCGCTGAAGACGCGCGACCTGACGATGCTGTGCGCCAATCCCGATATTGTCGTCGCCATCGGCAATGATCTCGTCTACTGCGCCGGCGCGATCGCCGAACGCTATGCGGCGATCGGCGGCCGCGTTCTGACCTTCGGCAAGCCCCACGCCCCGATCTACGCCGCCGCCTTGGAGCGGCTCAGGAATTTGCGCGGCGGCGAATTCGACAAGGCGCGCACGCTGGCGATCGGCGACGGCGCCTTCACCGACCTTGCCGGCGCGGGCCGCGCCGGGCTCGACTGCCTCTTCATCATCCATGGCGTGCATCGCGCCGAGCTGCATCCCGGCGGCGGCGCGCTGGACGAAGCGGCGCTCGAATCGCTGTTCGCGCGCGCCGGCGCCCGTCCTAAGGCTTTGGCTCGCGAGCTTTTCTGGTAAAAGGGGGCTGCACAGGCCTCATCTGCGGTCACGATCCGCGCGCAACTTTCCGGTGGCTCCATGTCGACGCCGTTCAAAATCTACTATTTCGAGGATCTGAGCGTCGGCATGCGCGAGACGCTGATGAAGGCGGTGATGGACGACGACGTCATCGCCTTCGCCGATCTTTCCGGCGACCGCAATCCGATTCATCTCTCGGATCACTTCGCCTCGAAGACGCGCTTTGGCGAGCGCATCGTCCATGGCCTTTATACGGCCTCGCTCATTTCGACGGTCATCGGCATGTATCTGCCTGGCCCCGGCGCGGTTTATCTGTCGCAGACGCTGAATTTCCGCGCGCCGGTGAAGATCGGCGACGTCATCACCGTCATTGTCGAAGTGGTGGAGCTGATCGAAAAAGGCCGGCGCGCCAAACTCAAATGCGAATGTCTCGTCGACGGCAAGGTCGTGCTCGACGGCGAGGCCTTCGTCATGGTGCCGAGCCGCGAGCAGGCGATACGCGCCGCAACGCCAGCGCCAGCGGAGGTAAAACCGGCCTCGGCTTAATTCTTCCGGCCCGGGCCGTGTCCGCCTCCTTCATCTTTGCGCGCGACCCTCAAGCGCCGCCGCCTGGACTGGAAGGCGCGGTCGCGGCGGTGGGCAATTTCGACGGGTTGCACAGAGGCCACCGCGGCGTCATCGCTCGGGCCCAGGCGCTCGCCGCGAAACTCTCGCGTCCCTGCATTCTGCTGACCTTCGAGCCGCATCCGGCGGATTTTTTCGCGGGGCGGACGGTGATTTTTCGCCTCACGCCGCCAGACGCAAAGGCGGCGCAGGCGGCTCGGCTCGGCCTCGACGGGATCGTCGTGCTCACCTTCGACAAGGACTTCGCGCAGAGCCCGGCGCGCGTCTTCACGCAAGAGATCCTGCACAAGCGCCTGCAGCTTTCGGCGGTCGTCGCGGGCTATGATTTTCGTTTCGGCGCCGGTCGCGAAGGCGGACCAGAGTTCCTGCGCGCCGAAGGCGAACGGCTCGGGATGATCGTGGAGATCGTCGACCGCATCACCCAGGACGAAGAGGGCAGCTTAGAGGCCGTCTCCTCGACAGCGACGCGGGAAGCGCTCGAACGCGGCGACGCGGCGTTGGCCCGCCGGCTTCTCGGCCACCCCTATTTCATTCGCGGCGTCGTGCGCCACGGCGACAAGCGCGGGCGCGCGCTCGGCTTTCCTACCGCCAATATCGCGCTCGATCCCGCCAATCGGCTCAAGCACGGGATCTACGCGGTGACGATCGAGGTCGATGGGAAGGTTCATCAGGGCGTCGCCAGCTTCGGACGCCGACCGACCTTTGACAATGGCGCGCCGCTGCTTGAAGTCTTCCTCTTCGATTTCGATGGCGACCTCTACGGCAAGGAGGTGGAAGTCGCCTTTTACGGCTTCATACGGGCCGAAGCGAAATTCGACAGCGTCGAGGCGCTCGTCGAAAGAATGCGCGTCGACGTCGAAGAGGCGCGAAGACGATTGGCCGAAAGCGGCGCGGCGACGCAGGGCGAATGATCTGTTGCCATAACTTGCGCGCGATCTAGCTTGGAGACATCGTCCTCGACAGGAGGGAGCCGCTATGAACGAAGAGCCCAAGGGACGGGTCGAAATCATTTTGCCGGGCGAGGAGACGGACGCCTCCCGGATCTGGGTCGCGACGGGCGCCGGTCGCGTCAAGGTCGTCAAGCTCTCGCCATGGCAGAGCCTGATCGTCACCGCGGCGCTGCTGTTGTTGCTCTTCATCGGGTTCACGCTGCTGTCCGGGGCGTTTCTGGTGTTGCTGGTCATCGCCGTTGTGGCGGGCGGCTTAGCTTATCTCGCCGGACTGCTCGGGCTGAGGCGGCCCCGCTAGGGGCGCCGGCCGTCTTTTCCCGTTCGGTTTGCGCTGCTATTAGGGACCAGATGCCTTTCCTGACCGCCATTCGAATTACCGGCCCGGCCTGCGCTTGGAGCTAAAGGCTCGCGCAGGGTCCGGGTGCGGCGCGATTGGCGCTCTTTCCACAAATCCTCTAATCAGCGCGGCAATAGCGGCGCTTATGGCGCCCGCGTCCGCCTCAGCCGGTTTTCACAACGATGAACGACGACAGCCCGAAAGGGCCCGACTATTCGAAAAGCCTCTATCTGCCGGTCACGGATTTCCCGATGCGCGCCGGCCTGCCGCAGCGCGAGCCGGAAATCCTCAAGCGCTGGGAGACCCTCGGCCTGGAGCAAAAGATGCGCGAATCGGGCGAAGGCCGTCCGAAATTCACGCTCCACGACGGCCCGCCCTACGCCAATGGCAATATTCATATCGGCCATGCGCTCAATAAGATCCTCAAGGATCTCGTGACGCGCAGCCAGCGCATGACCGGCAAGGACTGCGTCTATGTGCCGGGCTGGGACTGCCACGGCCTGCCGATCGAATGGAAGATCGAGGAGGAGAATTATCGCGCTTTAGGAAAGCAGAAGCCCGATTTCACCGATCCCGACGCGATGATCGCCTTCCGGCGCGAATGCCGCGCCTATGCGGGACATTGGCTCGGCGTTCAGCGCGAGGAGTTCAAGCGCTTAGGGGTCGCCGGCGATTGGGGCCATCCCTATTCGACGATGGCCTATGCGGCGGAAGCGACGATCGCGCGCGAGATCATGAAATTCGCCGCGAACGGCCTGCTTTATAGGGGTTCGAAGCCGGTGATGTGGAGCGTCGTCGAAAAGACCGCGCTCGCCGAAGCCGAAGTCGAATATGAAGATTATACCAGTGATCAGGTCTGGGTGGCGTTTCCGATTCCGCGCGGCGCCGAGGGCGAACTAAGCGACGCGCGCGTCATCATCTGGACGACGACGCCCTGGACGCTTCCCGGCAATCGCGCGATCTCCTTCTCGTCGAAGATCGACTACGGTCTCTATCACGTCACCCATGCGCCCGAGGGCAACTGGGCGCTTCCGGGCGCAACCTTCGTCATCGCCGACAAGCTTGCGAGCGAGGCGTTCAAGGCGGCGAAGGTCGATGGCTACGAGCGTTTGCACGACGTGCCCGCCGCGATGCTCGCCGAGTTGATCTGCGCGCATCCGCTGGCGCATCTTGGTTATGATTTCGACGTGCCGCTGTTTGATGGCGAACATGTCACCGACGATACCGGCACGGGCTTCGTGCATACCGCGCCGGGCCATGGCCGCGAGGACTTCGACATCTGGATGGCGCATGCGCGCGCGCTGCAGGCGCGCGGCATCGATTCGCGCATTCCCTATACGGTCGACGAGGACGGCTTCTATACCAAGGATGCGCCGGGCTTTGAAGGCAAGCGCGTCATCACCGACAAGGGCGAGAAGGGCGACGCCAATGAAGCGGTGATCGCCGCGCTGGTTCAGGCCGGCAATCTCGTCGCGCGGGGAAAGCTCAAGCATCAATATCCGCATTCATGGCGCTCGAAGAAGCCGGTGATTTTCCGCAACACGCCGCAATGGTTCATCGCGATGGATAAAGCCATCGCGCCTGGGTTCATCGCGCCGGTCTCGGAGTTCTCTCAGTCGAACCCTCATCCTGAGGAGGCGCGCAGCGCCGTCTCGAAGGACGAGGGTTCGGCGGCCGCATCCTTCGAGACGCGTGCTTCGCACGCTCCTCGGGATGAGGCTCGTGGAAATAGACCGACCCTGCGCGAGATCGCGCTTGAAGAAATTGCGCGCACGCAATGGACGCCGGCCGCCGGAGAGAACCGCATTCGCGGCATGATCGCCAATCGTCCCGACTGGGTCGTGTCGCGCCAGCGCGCGTGGGGCGTGCCGATCGCGGTCTTCGTCAGGAAGGGGACGCATGAGCCGCTCGTCGACGCGCGCGTCAACGCCCGCATCCTCGAGGCTTTCGAAAAGGAAGGCGCCGACGCTTGGTATGAAGCGAAGGCCGCCGAACGATTTCTTTCTCCCGACTATAAGGCGGAGGATTACGAGAAGATCTCCGACGTTCTCGACGTCTGGTTCGATTCAGGCTCGACCCACGCCTTCACGCTCGAAGATCCGCAGCATTTTCCGATGCTCGCCGGCATCCGCCGCAAGCGCGACGGCGGCGAAGACGAGATCATGTATCTTGAAGGCTCCGATCAGCATCGCGGCTGGTTCCATTCCTCGCTCCTCGAAAGCTGCGGCACGCGCGGCCGCGCGCCCTACGACGCCGTGCTGACGCATGGCTTCGTGCTCGACGAGCGGGGGCGCAAAATGTCGAAGTCGCTCGGCAATGTCGTCGCGCCGCAGAAAATCATCGCCGATTCCGGCGCCGACATCATGCGGCTTTGGGTCGCCGCGTCCGACTATGCCGACGATCTGCGCGTTGGACCTGAAATCCTCAAGACTTTCGTCGAGCTTTATCGCAAGCTGCGCAACACGAGCCGCTGGATGATCGGCGCGCTGGCGCATTATCAGCCAAATGACGATGCGGCGATGCGCGAGGCGGGAGAGCTCGAACGTCTCATGCTGCATCGTCTGCATCAGCTCGACGAGACGATCCGCGCGTCCTATGCGGCATACGACTACAAGCGCGTCGTCGCGCTGCTCACCCATTTCATGACGAGCGAGCTGTCGGCTTTTTATTTTGACGTGCGCAAGGACGCGCTCTATTGCGATCCGCCCTCGAGCGTCAAACGCAAGGCGGCGCTCGCGACCATCGATCGCATCTTCCGCAGCATCACGAGTTGGCTCGCGCCGATTCTGGTCTTCACGGCGGAGGAAGCATGGCTTGCGCGCTATCCAAACGCTGACTCCGTGCATCTCGAACATTTTCCCGCCATTCCCGACGCATGGCGCGACGACGCGCTTGCCGCCAAATGGGAGAAGATCCGCAAGATCCGCTCGGTCGTGACCGGCGCGCTCGAAATCGAACGCGCGCAGAAACGCATCGGCTCTTCGCTGGAAGCGGCGCCGATCGTCTACATCGCGGACGAGTCATTGCGCGCCGCGCTCGACGGCGTCGATCTCGCCGAAATCTGCATCGCGTCCGACATTCGCGTTACGCCGGGAGAAGGCCCGCCGGAGGCGTTCCGCCTGCCGGAAGCGCCGGGCGTCGCAGTGGTCACGCAACGCGCGCCGGGCGTCAAATGCGCCCGCTCGTGGAAATATTTCGATCCCGCGACGGCCGAGGCCGATTATCCCGACGTGACGCCGCGCGACGCACAGGCGTTGCGCGAGCTTGTCGCGCTCGGCCGCTGGAGCGGGGCAGGCTCGTAAGTGAACGTTCTTCTCGCATTTCTCGCCAATACGATCGTGAATTTCGTCATCGGCCTCACGGTGGCGAAATTTCTCGGCCCCGAGGAATATGGCCGTTTCGCGCTCGCCTTCTCCATCGCGGTGGTCGTGCAGACGGCGCTCTATGATTGGCTGCGTCTTTCGGCGACGCGCTTTTACTCAAAGCGCACGCGCAACAAAGAGCCGGTGGTGCGCTCGACGCTCGACGCGGCCTTCATCGGCGTCACGCTCTTCCTCACATTGGCCACGGGCATTTATGCGCTTGCCGGGCCGCCGCTCGACTTCGAAACCAACCTCATTCTGCTTGCGCTGCTGACGTCGGTGGCCAATGGGCTTTTCGATTATTGCACCGCTTTGGTGCGCGCGCGTTTTCATGACCACGCCTATGTGCGTCTCATGCTCGCCAAGAATGCGCTGTCGCTTGTCCTGATTGGCGGCGGCGCCTTCATTTTTCACTCGGCTGCCGTGGCGCTCGCTGGCGGCGTCGCGAGCCTGTTCGGCACGGTCATTCTCGGACGTCGCGCGCTGCTCGATCCCGGCGCTGACATTCGCGCCGCCTCGAGTCAGAATGCGCGTGCGCTTGCGGCCTATAGCGCGCCGATCGTGACCGCGCATCTTCTCTATCAGGCGATGCCGCTGGTGGCGCGCTCCATCGTGGCAAGCGTCTTTGGTTTCGCCGAAACCGGCCAGTTCGCGCTGGCGTATGATCTTGGCGTGCGTGCGGTGCAGGCGCTCGGCTCGGCGCTCGATGTGCTCTTGTTTCAGATCGCCGTCGCCGCGCATGAACTCCACGGCGTCGACCGCGCCAAGCAACAGGTCGCGCGCAACATGGGCATCGTCGTCGCCTTTTTACTGCCGGCGTGCGCCGGCCTCTGGCTCGTCATGCCGTCGATCGAAGCGCTCATCGTGCCGGCGCAATATCGCGGTCCCTTCGGCCATTACCTCGGCCTGCTGCTTCCGGGACTTTTCGCGATGGGCGTCATACTATTCGGCGTCAATCCCGTCTTTCAGATCGAAAAGAAGACGGCGCCATTGATGGTCGCGGCGCTTGCGGCGGTCGCCTTCGGCCTGGCGCTACTCTTGATCCTGCCCTGGGGCGAGGACGCTTCCAATCTCGCGATCGCGCAAGCCGGCGCCTATATCGCGGCGCTGGTGGCGACGGTCTATTTCGCGCTGCGCACGCAGCCGGTCTGGCCGTCGTTCCGGGATATGTTCGCTGCGCTTGTGGCGACGGGCGCTATGTCGCTCGCGCTCACGCCTTTGCGCGAGATGAGTCCAGGCGTTCTCGCGCTCATCGCTCAGGTCCTGGCCGGAGCGGCCGTTTACGGGCTGCTGACCGTCGCCTTCGACATCGCCGGTCTGGGCGTGCTCGCGACGACGTGGCTCGATCGGCGGTTCGCGCGGTCGTGACGCGGCCCGTCGGCGTCGCCATATGTTAGGCTAGCGATTGATAAGGAGCGCGCCAATGGTCATGCCGATCTATGACGACGCGCCGCTGCGCTATTTGCGGCGGCCGATCGTGAACTGGACGCTGATCGCGCTCAACGTCATCATATTCCTGGTGGTGCAGAGCGAGATTTTCGGCGATCCGCTGACCGTCGTGCGCGGCTTCGCGATCATCCCGCGCGTGCTCTTCGGCGAGGCCCAGCTCGCCGACTGGATCGTTGGACCGCCGGCTGCGCTGACGCTTGTCACCGCGCTGTTCTTTCATTCGTCGGTGATGCACCTCGGCTCGAACATGCTGTTCCTTTACGTCTTTGGCGACAATGTCGAAGACGCCATGGGTTCGCTGCACTATCTGCTGTTTTATCTTTCCTGCGGCGTCGCCTCCGGCGTGTTCTACATTTACGCAACGCCGCATTCGATCGCGCCGCTCATCGGCGCGTCCGGCGCGATCTCCGGCGTCTGCGCGGCCTTTCTGCTGCTCCATCCGCGCGCCACGGTCGCGGGAATCTTCCCGCCGCTCTCGCTGGCGCTCGCGCCGATTTATCTCGGCGCCTGGCTCTCCGGGGCGCGGCCGAGGTCGATCCTGGGGCTGCGGGCGCCGCTGTTCTCTTTTGTCGCCTCCGGCTGGCTTTTCGTCGGCGCCTGGATTTTGATGCAGCTCATCAACGCCTTCATGGGCGAGGGCGGCGCGATCGCCTGGATGGCGCATGTCGGCGGCATCGCCGCGGGTCTGGTGCTGACGCCGATCTTCAAGCGCCGCCGGCACAGGCTTTTTGACCGCGGCGGCGCGCTCGCCCCCGCGCCGCGCGCGCCAGACGCCGGCGACGACGGGCCCTAATCGCGTGGCCGCAGGCGCTTTGTTTGACTTGCGCGCGCGCCCCCGCTACCAGACCGCGCGACGGCTTTAGCCAGAGTGGCGCGCGCGCAAGCGGCGCTCCGACACCGTCTCGCCAAAGGGTCAGAAGGACCAAGGGGTCGCGCGATGAAGATTCTCGTGCCCGTCAAACGGGTCGTCGATTACAACGTCAAGATCAGGGTGAAGGCGGACGGTTCGGGCGTCGATCTCGCCAATGTGAAAATGTCGATGAACCCCTTCGACGAGATCGCCGTCGAAGAGGCGCTGCGGCTCAAGGAGGCCGGCAAGGCGACGGAAGTCATTGTGGTCACGATCGGTCCGGCCAAGGCCGACGAGACCTTGCGCACCGGCCTCGCCATGGGCGCCGACCGGGGCATTCTGGTCAAGACCGACGAGACCGTCGAGCCGCTCGCCGTCGCCAAGATCCTCGCCAAGATCGTCGCAGAGGAACAGCCGCAGCTCGTCATCATGGGCAAGCAGGCGATCGACGACGATTGCAATCAGACGGGCCAGATGCTCGCGGCGCTGCTCGGCTGGGGCCAGGGCGCCTTCGCGTCGAAGGTCGAGATGACTGAGGGCGCCGTTGACGTGACGCGCGAGATCGACGGCGGGCTGCAGACCGTCAGCTTGAAGCTGCCGGCGGTCGTCACCACGGATTTGCGCCTTAACGAGCCGCGCTACGCCTCGCTGCCCAACATCATCAAGGCGAAAAAGAAAGAAGTCGCCGTGAAGTCGCCCGCCGATTATGGCGTCGACATTTCGCCGCGCCTCGAAGTGTTGAAAACCTCCGAGCCAGCGAAGCGCAAGGCGGGCGTCAAGGTCGGCTCGGTCGTCGAGCTCGTTGGCAAGCTCAAGGAAGCGGGAGTGCTTTAAAGATGACGATTCTGCTTCTTGCCGAAACCGCCGGCGACGCGATCGCCCCGGCGACCGCCAAGGCGCTCACCGCCGCCAAGGAGATCGGCGGCCCCATTCACGTCCTCATCGTCGGGCCTGGACTGAAGGGCGCGGCCGAGCAGGCGGCGAAGCTCGCCGGCGTCGAGAAGGTTCTCGTCGCCGAAGACGCATCGCTCGATCATGTCCTGGCCGAAACCGTCGCCGCGCTGATCGTCTCGCTCGCCGGCGCTTATGACGTCATCATCGCGCCGTCGACCTCGGCGACGAAGAACGTGCTGCCGCGCGTCGCGGCGCTGCTCGACGTGATGCAGATCTCAGACATCATCAAGGTCGTCTCGGCCGACACTTTTGAGCGGCCGATCTACGCCGGCAATGCGATCCAGACCGTGCGCGCGAAGGACGCAAAGAAAGTGATCACCGTGCGCACCACCGCCTTCGCGGCGGCGCCGGAAGGCGGCTCGGCGCCCATCGAGGCGATTGCGGCGCCCGCCGATCCCGGCGTTTCCGCCTTCAAGAGCGAAGAGCTGGCGAAGTCCGAGCGCCCCGAGCTCACCTCGGCGCGGATCATTCTCTCCGGCGGGCGCGCGCTCGGGTCGGCGGAGAATTTCCAGAAGGTGCTGGATCCGGTCGCGACGCGGCTGAACGCCGCGATCGGGGCGTCTCGCGCCGCGGTCGACGCCGGCTATGCGCCCAACGACCTGCAGGTCGGCCAGACTGGAAAGGCTGTGGCGCCGGATCTCTACATCGCCGCCGGGATTTCGGGGGCGATCCAGCATCTCGCCGGCATGAAGGATTCGAAGGTGATCGTGGCGATCAACAAGGACGAGGAGGCGCCAATTTTCCAGGTCGCCGACTATGGCCTCGTCGCCGACCTCTTCACGGCCCTGCCGGAGCTCGAGGCCGAGCTGGCGAAGATCGGCCGCTGATCGCGAAAAACGGCCGTCGCTTCGGTCCACATGGTCCGGCGCGGCGGCTGTGAGTTTGGCGGAGCGTCGGCGTTCGGGGCTCCGCAGTTTCTTTTCTTTGTTTTCTTTGCGAAGGATCGCAAGTTATATTGCACTGCGGCACGCACTCAGCGCGGGCGCGCCGCTTGCTATCCGGCGCGAGCTTGGCTGACGGTGGTAAAAAATGGGCTTCGAAATTCGCAAGATCGGCGTCATCGGCGCGGGCCAGATGGGGAAGGGGATCGCCCATGTCTGCGCGCTTGCCGGCTATGACGTCGCCCTGAACGACATTTCGCAGGAGCGTATCGACGCCGGCATCGCCGATGTCGCCGCGCAGATGCGCCGCGCCGTGGAGCGCGGCCAGATCGACGCCGCGGCGGTCGAACCGGCGCTGGAGCGCATCTCCGGCGCGCCAACAATGGCGGACTTTGGCGACGCCGACATATTGATCGAGGCGGCGACCGAGGTCGAAGACGTCAAGCGAAAGATTCTGACCGAGCTCGCGCAGTTCGCGAAGCCCGGCGCGATCATCAGCTCCAATACGTCATCGATTTCGATCACGCGCCTTGCCGCGGTCACCGGTCGGCCGGAGCGCTTCATCGGCATTCATTTCATGAATCCGGTGCCGCGCATGCAGCTTGTCGAACTCATTCGCGGGATCGCCACCGATGACGTCACTTTCGAGGAGACGAAGGCGTTTGTCGCCAAGCTCGGCAAGACGATCAGCGTTTCGGAGGACTTCCCCGCCTTCATCGTCAACCGCATTCTGCTGCCGATGATCAATGAGGCGATCTACACGCTCTACGAAGGCGTGGGCTCGGTCGACGCCATCGACACGGCGATGAAGCTCGGCGCCAATCACCCGATGGGTCCGCTGCAGCTCGCCGATTTCATCGGCCTCGACACGTGTCTTTCGGTCATGCAGGTGCTGCATGAGGGCTTGGCGGATTCAAAATACCGCCCCTGCCCGCTGCTGGTGAAATATGTCGAAGCCGGCTGGCTCGGCAAAAAGACCCAGCGCGGCTTCTACGACTATCGCAGCGGCACGCCCGTTCCGACGCGCTAGCGTCTCGAGAGAGGCGCGTCCTCGCTCAGTGGCCGCCTGGTCCGGCGCCGCGCGCCGCCTCGAACAGGAACCAGGTTCGCTTCTCGGTCTCGTCGAGAAAAGTTTCGAGAAGGCTCGCCGTCGCGATGTCTTCGTTGTCGTCGCAGACCTTATGGGCGTTGCGCAGCGACTCGGCCATCCCCTTGTTGTCGTCGAGCAATTCGCACAGCATGTCGTAAGGCGAAACGAATTCCTCGTCATTGTCCTTGATGCGGGACATTTGCGCCACCTGCCCGATCGAGCGCAGGGTCGGCTGACCGAGCTTGCGCACGCGCTCGGCAAGCGGGTCGACGGCGGCGTAGATCTGCGTCGCCTGCTCGTCGAGCAGCAGATGGTAGTCGCGGAAATGCGGGCCGCTCATATGCCAGTGGAAATTCTTGGTCTTGAGATAAAGCGAAAGGGCGTCGGCGACGAGCTTGTTGATCTCCGCGGCGACCTTCATCGTCGACTGTTTTTCGAGATCGGTCGGCGTATCCAGCGCCGAACGTTCGGTGTCGGGCTTCATCGACGTCTTTGTTTTTTGCATTTGGGTGGGCCTCCTTGCGCCCTGGCTCCAGGCTCAAGCTCGGGTGAGCTGCTCATTAGCTAGATCGCGCGCCTTGGCGGACCAGATGAAAAATAGAGCAGAGCGCGGAGATTCAGCGGCGGCGGGAAGCGTCGCCTGTCTGGGGCGCCAACAAGTCGGGGCGTCGGGCGCGGGTGAGCGCCAGCGCCTGTTCATGGCGCCATTTGGCGATCCTGGCGTGATCGCCGGAGAGCAGCGCCTCGGGAATGTCGCGCCCCTCAAAGGCGCGTGGCCGGGTGTAATGCGGATATTCGAGGAGCCCGGCCTCGAAACTTTCCTCGACGCCTGAGGCTTCTTCGCCCATCACGCCGGGAATCAGCCGCACGCAGGCGTCGATGAGCGCCAGCGCCGCGATCTCGCCGCCCGAAAGCACGAAATCGCCGATCGACATTTCTTCAAGCCCGCGGGCGTCGATGACGCGCTCGTCGACGCCTTCGAACCGCGCGCAAAGAATGATCGCGCCGGGGCCTTGGGCGAGGGCGCGCGCGCGCGCCTGGGTCAGCGGCGCGCCGCGCGGGCTCATCAGCAGGCGCGGGCGCGGATCGTCCTTGGGCGCGGCGGCGTCGATCGCCGCCGCCAGCACGTCGGCGCGCATCACCATGCCCGGGCCGCCCCCGGCGGGCGTGTCGTCGACGGCGCGATGGCGGCCGAGCCCATGCTCGCGGATCTGCCGCGGCTCAAGCGTCCAGACGCCACGCGAAAGCGCGTCGCCGGCGAGCGACAGGCCCAAGGGACCGGGAAACATTTCGGGAAAAAGGGTGAGGACCGTCGCGCGGAACATGGTGCGGTTATGGCACGAAGCGTAAGGAGGGCGAAGACCGAGAGCGACGGGGTTCGAAGACAAGTTCCGTCCCGCCAGCGCTAAAGTGCAATAGCGCATTGTCAATTGAGGACCCGAACAAAGGCCTCGATAGGCGCCTGAAAGGGCTCGGATTAAGGTGGATAGTCCGGAAGGCGGCTCTCAGCAGAACGTCGGTTCAGATAACAATAACTAAAGTATATCAATATGTTATCCAGGTCGATGCCGATAAACGTTCAATGTGCTCAATTGACGCGATCAGGTCACGATTAAATTCGAATCCTCGGCAGTGAGGCGACCTCTTCCTCAAAACGATCATCCCGAGTCGCAAAGCGACCCGCGACTATATTGCGTCGGAGTAGTGAGATGGATGACGAGCGACAGCTCGAAGAAGAAATTCTTGCATCATTCGAGCAAGGCGAGTGGCGTCAGGTCAAGGACGTTCGAGACGAGATTGATCGTCATGCAGCTTACGCGAAGGACGCGCTTACGAAAGACAAGCGTGTGAATATAAGAATTTCCTCGCGGGACCTGGAAGATTTGCAGGCGAAGGCCGCAGTCGAAGGCGTCGGCTATCAGACGTTAATGTCGAGCGTGCTGCACAAATATGTGACGGGCCGCCTCGTCGAACCGCCTTCGCCGGGGAAACGCGGCGCCAAAAAACGCGCCGGCTAAGCATCTTTTTCTTCCCTGTCGGCTTCAATTTCCGCCGGCGGCTCGACAACGACACGCCCGCCCTGAACGTCGACAGTCGGAACCACCGCCTTGGTGAAGGGCACGAGTAGACTCTCTCCTTGGCCGGCGGGCGCAATTTCGAGAATATCTCCAGCGCCGAAATTACGCACCGCGACGATCGTTCCGATTTCCAGGCCCTCTGGCGTCTCGGCGCGAAGGCCAATGAGATCGGCGATATAGAATTCGTCTTCGTCCGGAGGGGGGAGCATCTCGCGTGCGACATAGAGTTCGACGCGGTTCAGGGCCTCGGCGCCGGCGCGGTCGTCGACGCCCTCGACTTGCGCAACGAGCATGTCCTTGCCCTGCGGGCGCACGGCGCGCAGCCTGAAATGGCGCGTCCCGCTTTTATCGGTGAGGCTGTCATAGGCTGCGATCGCCAGCGGGTCGCTTGTGAAGCTCTGCAGTCGGATCTCGCCGCGCACGCCATGCGCCGCGCCGAAACGGCCAAGCAGGACGAGGTTCTTTGTCCTGTCGTCCTCCGTCATTCGATTTCCTCATCCTGAGGAGCCGCCGCAGGCGGCGTCTCGAAGGACGAGGAAATCGCCGCGCGCGCTGTCCGCCCTCGTGCTTCGAGACGCGCCCGTTGGGCGCTCCTCAGCATGAGGGCGAATGAAACATCGCGCATGGCGTTCCGCCAACCTCCCCTCGAAGGCGAGGCACATACGCGCCCCACTTACGCCGCCGGCGCTTCCGCCGCGCCTGCGGCCGCCGCCGCCGCGGCGGCGCGCTCCTGCGCCTTCTTCTTGGGCTGCGCCTTCTGCGGATTGCTGCGCGCTTCGCGCTTCATCACGCCGAGACCATCGAGCAGTCGCGCGACGCGGTCGGTCGGCTGCGCGCCTTTCTCCATCCAGGCTTTCGCCTTTTCCGTGTCGAGCACGAGGCGGTCGGCCGCGTCCTTTTCCTTTAAGGGATCGAAATAGCCGATCTTCTCGATGTAGCGGCCGTCGCGCGGCGAGCGCGAGTCGGCGACGACGACGCGATAGAAGGGACGCTTCTTGGCGCCGCCGCGGGCGAGACGAATTTTAAGCGACATGTGTTCGTTCCTGTTGCGTTGAGGTGAGTGAGGGGACCGGCGACGACAATCGCCGGTTTGCTATTTCTTCTTCCCGAAGGGGTTCAATCCGCTGAGCAAGCCGCCGCCGAGCCCCGGCAGGCTTGGCTTGGCGAGAAGATCGGGAGGCGGCGCCGCCGGAATGCCGCCTGGCGGCGCTTTCGGCTGCGGCACGCCGAGCTTCTCCTGCAGCTTCTGCAGCTCTTCCTGGGTGGGCGTCGGCATGCCGGGGCCAAGCCCCATCATTTGCGCCGCCTTGCCCATCATGCCGCCGCCGCGCTTGCCGGCGCCAAAGGACTTCATCAGATCGGCCATCTGCCGATGCTGCTTGAGGAGCTTGTTGACCTCCTCGACCTTGACGCCCGAACCCGCGGCGATGCGCTTCTTGCGCGAGGCTTTCATCAGATCGGGATTGCGTCGCTCCCTGGGCGTCATCGAGAGAATGATGGCGCGCTGGCGCTTCACCATTTTGTCGTCGAAGCCGGACGCGGCGATCTGATCCTTCATCTTGGCGACGCCGGGCAGGAGACCCATGATGCCGCCCAATCCGCCGATCTTTTCCACCTGGGCGAGCTGATCGCAAAGGTCCTGCAGATCGAACTTGCCCTTGGCCATCCGCTCGGCGGCCTTGCGGGCCTGTTCGGCGTCGATCGCCTGGGCGGCCTTTTCGACCAGCGCGACAATGTCGCCCATGCCGAGAATGCGGTTGGCGATACGCGTCGGCGAGAATTCGTCGAGCGCGTCCATCTTTTCGCCGACGCCGATGAGCTTGATCGGCTTGCCGGTGACGTAGCGCATGGAGAGCGCCGCGCCGCCGCGGCCATCGCCGTCCATACGCGTCAATACAATGCCGGTCAGCCCGACCCGCTCGTCGAAATTCTGGGCGAGATTGACGGCGTCCTGGCCGGTCAGGGCGTCGGCGACGAGCAGGATTTCATGCGGCTTGGAGGAGGTCTTGATCTCCGCCATCTCGGCCATCAGCGGCTCGTCGATATGCGTGCGGCCGGCGGTGTCGAGCAGCACCACGTCATAGCCCTGCAGCCGCGCCGCCTCCATCGCGCGCTTGGCGATCTGCACCGGCGTCTGGCCGGCGACGATCGGCAGCGTGTCGACTTCGACCTGCCGGCCGAGCACGGCGAGCTGTTCCTGGGCCGCCGGGCGCTTGACGTCGAGCGACGCCATCAGCGTGCGCTTGCCGTGGCGCTCCTTGAGCCGTTTGGCGATCTTGGCGGTGGTCGTGGTTTTGCCCGCGCCTTGCAAACCAACCATCATGATGGCGAGCGGCGGCGCGGCGACGAGATCGATCGGCTCCGCGTCCTGGCCGAGCGTCTCGATCAGCACGTCATTGACGATCTTGACGACCATCTGGCCGGGCGTCACCGACTTGATGACGCCGGCGCCGACCGCGCGGTCGCGGACCTTGTCGGTGAAGGAGCGCACGACGTCGAGCGCGACGTCGGCCTCGAGCAGCGCGCGGCGGATTTCGCGCAGCGCCTCGTTGACGTCGGCTTCGGAGAGCGCGCCGCGCCGTGTGAGCTTGTCGAAAATGCCGGAGAGCTTATCGGAAAGGCTCTCGAACATGCTGTTCTCCCGCGAGCGCGAAGGCTCCAAAGCAAAACGCGCCCGGGGGCGCATCGCGCTGCCGGGCGTTGGCCTGCCGCCTCTCGGGCGGCTGGGCTGTGGTCGGTTTCTCTTTCGAGATGTGCCGAGTTTTTATGCGCGGCGCGCGCGGGAGTCAACGTTGAGCAGATTTGCCGCTAACATGACGCTCTTTATAATTCTTTAGGCTGGAGGCCATGACCCTCGACGCTTTTCTCGAATCCCTGTCCGCGTCCGAGGCGCCGGTCCTCCCGCCGCCCCTGCGGGCGCTCTGGTTCGACGCCAAGGGCGACTGGAACGCGGCGCATAAATGCGTCGACGACAAAGCCGATCCCGAGAGCATGTGGGTTCACGCTTTTCTCCATCGCAAGGAAGGCGACCTTTCGAACGCTTTCTACTGGTATCGGCGCGCCGGACGAGAGCCGCATAAGGGCGCGCTCGATCAAGAATGGCGCGAGATCGCCGAGGCGCTGCTGTCGCAAGCGGCGCCATGACGGAGTTGTCCGCGAAAGAATTGCTGCGCAGCAATTTCGGTTTTGCGGACTTCCTGCCGGGTCAGGCGGAGATCGTCGAGGCCGTGCTCACTGGGCGCGACGCCATCGCCATCATGCCGACGGGCTCCGGCAAATCGCTCCTCTATCAGCTGCCAGCCGCAGCTCCGGGGGGCGGGCTCGTTCTCGTCTGCTCGCCGCTGATCGCGCTGATGCGCGACCAGCTCCGAACCCTCGCCGACTCTGGCGTCGGGGCCGTCGCGCTGCACTCCATGCAGGAGGACGACGAAGCGGCGGCCGCGATCGACGCCGTCGCATCGGGCCGGGCAAAGCTGCTTTACGCCGCCCCCGAACGTCTCGCTCAGGACGGAACGCAGAATTTATTGCGCAGCATTCGCATCAAGCTTTTCGCGGTCGATGAGGCGCATTGCGTCTCGCATTGGGGCCACGAGTTCCGCCCCGACTATCGCGCGCTCGGCGACATCGCGCGAAAGCTCGGCGCGCCGCCGGTGCTCGCCGTCACCGCGACGGCGGGTCCGCGCACCCGCGACGACATCGCCCGCACGCTGTTTTCGCGGCCCCCGCAGATCTTCCAGCGCTCCTTCGCGCGGCCCAATCTCGCGCTCGATTTTACGCAGAAGCGCCCCGGACTGCGGCAGATCGTCGAGTTCGCGCGCCAAGGCCGCGGCGCCGGGAAGGAAAGCGGCATCATTTATTGCAACTCGCGCAACAAGACCGACGCGCTGGCGCGCGAACTCTCGCGGCTGGGGTTCGATGCGCTGCCCTATCACGCCGGGCTCGACGCCCACACGCGCTCGGAAAGCCAGGACGCTTTCTTTACCCGAAAGGGCGCGGTGATGGTGGCGACCATCGCCTTCGGCATGGGCGTCGACAAGCCCGACGTGCGCTTCATCATTCATGCCGATCTGCCGACGTCGGTCGAGGGCTATTATCAGGAGATCGGCCGCGCCGGAAGGGATGGCGCGCCGGCACGCGCGCTGACGCTGTTCTCGCCCGCGGAGCTGGCGCTGCGCTGGCGCATTCCGCAAGCGGCGCAGGACAATGACGCGGCCGCCGGCGACTACGCCAGGCGCCAAGCGATGGCCCGGCTCGCGGCGGCGCCGGGCTGCCGTTTTCAGCGCCTCCTCGCAGAATTTGGCGAAGCGAGCGCGCCCTGCGGCAAATGCGATCATTGCCGCGGCGGACCGCTGGCGTGGCCCCGCCGCCTGTCATCATTCGCGCTTGGCTGGCGCGCCGCGCTCACAAGCGGCTTCGCCGCGCGCGCCGACCTTTCGGAAGACGATGCCAATCTTCCTGAACTCGCGCCTGCGCCGATCGACATCGACACGCCGAGACGGCAGGAGGAGCCGCCGCTGACGGTGGCCGAGGCGCGCCTTCTGCGCGCGCTCGCGGCCGAGCGGCTCGCCATCGCAAAACGGCGCCGGTTGGCGCCGCGAATCGTGGCGTCCGAACAGGCGCTGCGGGCCCTCGCGCGCGAAAGGCCGCAAAGCGCCGACGACCCGCTGCTGCGGGGGATCGAAGACGCGGCGGCGCTATTGCGGATCATCGGCAAGGACCGTTGAGGCAGGGCGATCGGGTGAAGGGCTTCCTCATCCTGAGGAGCGTGCGCAGCACGCGTCTCGAAGGACGAGGAAGCCCGCGCTCGCGTATTTTCCTCACCTCGTCCTTCGAGACGCCGCCTGCGCGGCTCCTCAGGATGAGGGTGAGGAAAACAATCCTTCACCCAATTGCCCCGACCGTTAAGGCAGGGAGGGTTTCGTTCGGCGCCGCAACACTGTAGTTAGGGCTCCCCGTGCTGTTCCCCCGAGGCCATGTCCGCTAACCCGCCGCCAAACGCCGCCGAACTGCGACAGGTCATGTTCGGGCTCGGCCTCGCGATGCTGCTCTCGGCCCTCGACCAGACGATTGTGGTCACGGCCATGCCGACCATCGCGGCGGACCTCGGCGACCCGCAAGATCTGCCCTGGATCGTGACCGCCTATCTTATCGCGGCGACGGTGGTGACGCCGCTCTACGGCAAATTCGCCGATGTTTACGGGCGGCGGCGCGTCATTTTGATCGGGGTGATCACCTTCGTGATCGGATCGGTCGCCTGCGCCTTGGCCCCGAGCATGGCGGCGCTCGCCGGCGCGAGGGTGATTCAGGGACTTGGCGGCGGCGGCCTGATCTCGCTCGCCCAGACGATCGTCGCCGATCTCGTCTCGCCCCGCGAGCGCGGCCGATATCAGTCCTATTTCGCCGCGGTGTTCATCACCTCCAGCATCGCCGGTCCGGCGCTCGGCGGGGTTTTTGCGCAATATTGGCATTGGTCGCTGATCTTCTGGATCAATCTGCCGCTGGGCGTCGCGGCGCTCCTGATCGTCAATTCGCGGTTGAAGCGGGTGCCGGAGCGGCGCCATCCGCATCGCGTCGATTATCTGGGCGCGTTTTTGCTGATCGCCGGCTCCGGCCTTCTCGTGCTGGCGCTCGGCTGGGGCGGCGTGCGCTATCCGTGGCGGTCGGCGCCGATCGTCGGGATACTTACCGCCTCCGCTCTCGCCTGGGCGCTTTTCGCCTGGCGCACGGCGCGCGCCAAGGAGCCGCTCATTCCGCTGCGTATTCTCCGACTTCGAATCGTGCGCGACGCCATCTTGTCAAGTTCCTTCGGGCTCGGCGGGTTCGTCGGACTTTCGGTCGTGATGCCCATCTATTACGAAATCTGCGGCGGGATGAATGCGAGCGAATCGGGGCTGACGCTTATTCCCCTGATGGTCGGCACCGTCGCCGGCGCCACAGTGTCCGGACGATTGATGGGGCGTTTGACGCATTATAAGACGGCTCCGCTCCTCGGGCTCGGCGCCGGCGCTCTCGCCGCGCTGGGCGCGGCTGCGATGATGGGTTCGGGCCGCTCGCTGCTCTTGCTCAACGCCCTGCTCACCGTCACGACCTTCGGGATCGGCGCGATGCTGCCTGTCGCAACCGTTTCGGTGCAGAACGCGGTCGATTCGCGCGATCTGGGGACCGCGACGGCTTCGATGCAATTCTTTCGGCAGCTCGCGGCCGGGGCCGCCGTCGCGCTTTTCGCCGCCCTGGCGATTGGCGGCGGCCGCGCGCAATTGCTTGAGGAGATGAAGACGGACGTCGACGGCGCCGCTTTGTTTTCGAGCTTTCGTCTCGTTTTTCTGGCGCTTGCCGTTTGCGTGGGCCTGTCCCTGCTTTTCCTCGCGCGTATGGAGGAGCGGCCGCTGCGCGGCGAGCGACGCAGCTGACGGGTCGATTTTCCTCGCGTCTTTTCTATTTGCTCCCATGGCATGGAATTTTCTAGAAAGATTGCGCCTTCCCGCGCCGCAAGGACCCTTCCATGGCTTCTCTCAATAGTTTCAACGCCTGCCAGACGCTCGTCGTCGGGAATCGGTCCTATCAATATTTCTCTTTGAGGGCGGCGGAGCAAAACGGGCTTCGAGACGTCTCTCGCCTGCCCTATTCGCTCAAGGTCGTTCTGGAAAATTTGCTGCGCAACGAGGACGGCCGTTCGGTCACCAGGGAGTCGATCGAAACCTTCGCGAAATGGCTCGAGGAGAAGGGCAAGACGGAGCGCGAAATCGCCTTCCGGCCGGCGCGCGTGCTGATGCAGGACTTTACCGGCGTGCCGGCGGTCGTGGATCTTGCGGCGATGCGCGACGCCGTCGTCGCGCTGGGCGGGACCGCGCAGAAGATCAACCCGCTGGTTCCCGTCGATCTCGTCATCGACCATTCGGTGATCGTCGACAGTTTCGGCACGCCGCAGGCCTTCGCCCGCAATGTCGAACTCGAATATGAGCGCAATGGCGAGCGCTACCGGTTTTTGAAATGGGGCCAGTCGGCCTTCGACAATTTCCGCGTCGTGCCTCCCGGCACCGGCATCTGCCACCAAGTGAATCTGGAATATCTCGGGCAGACCGTCTGGACGCGCACCGAGCGCATCGACGGCAAGACGGTCGAACTCGCCTATCCCGACACGCTGGTCGGCACCGATTCGCATACGACGATGATCAATGGCCTCGCCGTTCTCGGCTGGGGCGTCGGCGGCATTGAGGCCGAGGCCGCCATGCTCGGCCAACCTTTGTCGATGCTCGCGCCGGAAGTGATCGGCTTCAAGCTCACCGGCGCGCCGAAGGAAGGCGTGACGGCGACGGACGTCGTCCTGACCGTCACGCAAATGCTGCGCAAAAAAGGCGTGGTCGGGAAATTCGTGGAGTTCTTTGGCGAAGGGCTTGATCATCTCAGCCTCGCCGATCGCGCGACCATCGCCAATATGGCGCCCGAATATGGCGCGACCTGCGGCTTCTTCCCCATCGATCAGGAGACGCTTTCCTATTTGCGCATGTCCGGGCGCGTCGACGACCGCATCGCGCTGATCGAAGCCTATGCCCGCGCGCAAGGAATGCTGCGCGAGTCCGGCGCGCCAGATCCCGAATTCACCGATACGTTGAGTCTCGATCTTGCGGAGGTCACGCCGTCGCTCGCCGGCCCAAAGCGTCCCGAGAGCCGCGCCGCGCTTTCCGACGTCGGCTCGGCGTTTCTCGGCGCGCTGGCGAGCGAATATAAGAAGGAAGACGGACTCGGGCAGCGCTATGGCGTCGAAGGCGAAAGTTTCGATCTCGGCCATGGCGACGTCGTCATCGCCGCCATCACCTCCTGCACCAACACCTCCAACCCCAGCGTGCTCATCGGCGCGGGTTTGCTGGCGCGCAACGCCGCCGCGCGCGGACTGAAGGCGAAACCCTGGGTGAAGACCTCGCTCGCCCCGGGCAGTCAGGTCGTCGCGCAATATCTCGCGAAGTCCGGATTGCAGAAATATCTCGACGATCTCGGCTTCAATCTTGTCGGATTCGGCTGCACGACCTGCATCGGCAACTCCGGGCCGCTGCCGCCGGCGATCTCGAAGACCATCAATGAGCATGACCTCGTCGCGGCCTCGGTGCTGTCGGGAAATCGCAATTTCGAAGGCCGGGTCAATCCCGACGTCCAGGCGAATTACCTCGCCTCGCCGCCGCTCGTCGTCGCCTATGCGCTCGCCGGCACGATGGCGATCGATCTGACGAAGGAGCCGCTCGGACAGGACAGCGCCGGGGCGCCGGTTTATCTGCGCGACATCTGGCCGTCGAATGCGGAAATCGCGACCTTCGTCCGCGATCAGGTGACGCGCAATCTGTTTCGCGAGACCTACGCCAACGTCTTTTCGGGCGACGAGCATTGGCGCGCGGTGGAAGCGCCAAGCAGCGAGACTTACGCGTGGGACGACCAGTCCACCTATGTGCGCGACCCGCCCTATTTCGTCGGTCTGCAGCGCGAGCCCAAGCCCGTGGAAGATATCGTCGGCGCACGCATCCTCGCGCTCTTTGGCGACAAGATCACCACCGATCACATCTCGCCCGCCGGCTCGATCAAGGCGGCTTCGCCCGCCGGCAAATGGCTGATGGAGCATGGCGTCGCGCCTGCCGATTTCAATCAATACGGCACGCGTCGCGGCAACCATGAAGTGATGATGCGCGGCACTTTCGCCAACATCCGCATCAAGAATCACATCATGCGGGATGCGAAAGGCCTCACGCCGGAAGGCGGATTGACCAGGCATTTTCCGGGCGGCGACATCATGTCGATCTATGACGCCGCCATGCGCTACCGAGACGAGGGCGCGCCGCTGGTCGTCATGGCCGGCGCCGAATATGGCAACGGCTCGTCACGCGACTGGGCGGCGAAGGGCGCCATGCTGCTTGGGGTTCGCGCCGTGATCGCCAAGAGTTTCGAGCGCATCCACCGCTCCAATCTCGTCGGCATGGGCGTCGTGCCGCTCACTTTTGCGGAGGGGACAGGTTGGGACACGCTTGGACTCAAGGGCGATGAGACCGTAACCATCCATGGATTGCGCGAGGGGCTTGCGCCACGCAAAACTCTGGTCGCTTCGATCTCGTTCTCAGATGGGTCCACCAAGACTGTGCCGTTGCTCGCCCGCATCGATACGCTCGACGAGTTGGAATACTTCAAGAATGGCGGCATCCTTCCTTACGTGTTGCGACAACTCGTCCCTTAGATCGCACCAAAAAAACCATTGACTCAAACAGAGTCCTCCGACAGCGTTGCCGGCGCTTTGCGTTGAATTCGAGCCGTTGCGGATCTCAATGTGTTCAACGCAGCGCTCTACAAAAACAAAAAACTCACGACGCGAAGAAGAGGAAATCAACATATGAATAAATACGCCCTTACGGCCGTCGCCGCCCTGTTCCTGGCGACGACCGCGCCGTCGTTCGCCTTCGACGCCGGCGTTGGTCTGCGCGCTCCGAACCCGGCGACGCGCATCAGCTGCGACACGCACGCCGAGGACGATCAGGCCGTTTGCGCCAGCAAGTGCGAGGACGCCTATCTCAAGGACCAGCAAGGCTGGACGGCGGACATGAGCAAGATCAAGTCCGCCAAGAAAGCGTGCGACGACAAGTGCGGTTGCTCGGAGAACTCGAAGGGCCTTTAAGACTCTTATCAGTCTCAGCCCGACACGTAAGGGCGCGCGCGTGATCGCGCGCCCTTTTTCGCATTGCGCCGATCAAACGGAAGTCAGCAGTCGCGCCGCGTTTTCGTGTTCATCAAGAACGTGGAAACAATAAGCTTTTCGTGAACCGCGCCGCCCGACGACGAAGCGACTCAAGACGTCGCGCCCGTGACGCGCAATTGACATGGGCGGCCACATACGACATCGTCCGGCCGCTTATTGCGTTATGTGACGCCGTTGCTGTTCCATGGCGGGAGGGGTCGAGCGCAAGCGCAGTCTAGACGCCCAACGGGCAAGTGAAGGAAACGACCAAATGAACAAATACGCCATTATGACGGCGGCTCTCCTTGTCGCCGGCATGATCAGCCCGGCATTCGCGGATTGCGACGTCCACAATGCGGACGAAGACAAGCAGGCCAAATGCGCTGAAAAATGCGAGGACGAGTACCTCGCCCGCAAGATGAATTATGGCGCCAACCAGACAGAAGTCCGCGCCAATAAGAAGGCCTGCGACGCCGCCTGCGGCTGCCCGCAGAACACCAAAGACCAATAAGGCCGAGCCTCGCGAGCGAGGTCGGGTTTAGACGGGGCGCGCATTTACTGCGCGCCCGTTTTTTTGGTCAGTCCGCCGTATAGACGTTGCCGTCTGGGCCTTTCCAGCCGCTGCCCGCTTCATAAAAGCGATATTCCTCGTCGAACAGAATCGTCGACCCAGGCGCGATATATTGCTTGCCCGGCGGATCGGAACTGCGCGGCGCAGTCACATAATGACTGCTCGACGAACAGCCTTCGGGAAATTTTCCGGCCTCGGGCTTGCATTCGAGATTGGCGCCTTCCGGGAACTCGACCCGCGCATTGAAGAAGATCTCGTAGCCCTTTTCTCCGGTGGCGTGCATCTCGAGACGCTCGGCCATCGTCTGTTTGAATTCGACGATCTTGAACGGCTTGTCGACGCGCTGCTTCAGCAAATTCTCGAAAATCTGCCGCGCATGCGCTTCGGTTGGATTGCAGCCGAACATGCAAAAAGCGTTTGCCGGGATCGCCGAAAGCAACGCCAGCAGCATCGCAGCGGCGAATGTGATGAAAGCGCCTCGCATGATGTCCTCTCCCCTTAGCCTTTATGATTTAGCGCCCGGCGGCGCGTCTTTTTTAAACTATAGCATCTTATCGCAGCATCGCGGCGCGTCTCAAATCCTAGAGCGCCTCCCGATCACATGGAATCCTATGATCGATAAGGAATCGCCCAAAATCAAAATGCTGGAGCAGGTTCTCATCGAAAAAATCCGTCAACTTTTTTGCAACATGCTCTAGCGGTCGGGCGTGGTCGGGTCGCCCCAGAGATCCTTCACCTGCTCGAAGTGGATCGCCGGATCATAGCCGCCGGGCGTAAGACCGAGCCAGCCCGAAGAAAGCCGCCCGAGCGAAGAGAGCACCGCATAGGAGGCGACGACGCGGTCGCGCTGCGCGATGAGGAGCGCGATGCGCGCGTAAAGCAGCTCCTGTTGGGCGTTCAAGATTTCAAGCGTCGTTCGCTGGCCGGCCTTGGCTTCTTCGCGCACGCCGTAGAGCGCGCGCTCCGCGGCGGCGATCTGGGTTTGCGCCGCGGCGATCTGGGTTTTGGCCGCCTGCAGCGCCCCCCAATAGGTGCGCACCAGCGAGAGAACTTCGGCGCGCGCAACATCGGCGGTGAGCCGGCGCTGGCCGGCGGTCTCCTTGGCCTGCCGCACGCGCGAGGAGGTCAGTCCGCCTTCGTAGATTGGCACATTGAGATGCCCGAGGATTTTGGCGCCGACGTTGCGGTTGCCGATGCCGGCAAGATCGGTTTGCGTAAAAATATCGCCGACGATTGAAAATTTTGGCATGAAATCCGCCTCGAGCGCCTTGATGTCAAGGTCGGCGGCGTCGGCGTCATGCAGCGCGGCGAGAATGAAGGGATGTTCGGTCTGCGCGATGCGCTCCGCTTCCTCGCGCGACTTCGGCAACAAGCGATCGATCGGCGCGCCCGGCGCGAGCTTCGTCGGCTCGACGCCGACCGTCTTGCGATAGACGCCGATGCTGGCGTCAAGCGTGGCGCGCGCCGCGCCGGCAAGGGATTTTCCGCCGGCGAGCCGCGCCTCGGCCTGCGCGACATCGGTCTGGGTGATCTGCCCGTATTGATAGCGCTCGCGCGTCTGACGCAATTGCTCCTTCAGGACCGAAACATTGCTTTCCTGAAGTCTAAGCGACGCGGTGTCGCGCAGCACGTCCATATAGGCGGTGACGGCGTCGAATAATATGCGCTGTTCCGTCAGGCGCAGCCGTTCGCGTCCGGCGAAGACGCCCGATTCCGCCGCACGCGTCTGGTTTTGCGTCTTGAAGCCGTCGAAGATCGGTTGTTCGAACGTCAGCGTCGCGGCGCGCGGAATGCTCTTGCCGTTCTGAATGCTCTTTGAATAGTCGGATTGGGTAGGATCGTTCAAATAGACGTCGTGTTGCTGCGTGATCAGGCGATTGCGCTGCACGCCGAGATAGCCGTCGCCGCTCACGCGCGGCCGCATGCCGGCCTCCGCTTGCGGCACTCTTTCGTCGATGGCGCGCAGTTCGGCTCTGCTGGCGTTGAGCTGCGGATTGGCGTTATAGGCGCGACGCATCGCGCCCATCAAGGTTTCCGCATGCGTCGCGCCGCCGCTCAGAATGAAGCAGATCAGGACCGAGGCGACGCCGCGCATGCTCACCGGTCAACCCCCGCTTTGCTGCACGGTAGTCGACTCTGGCGAACGACAGAAGAATGCGTAAAGCGCGGGCAGGACCACAAGAGTCAGCGCCGTGGCGCTGATCAGGCCGCCGATGACGACCGTCGCGATCGGCTTTTGCACTTCGGCGCCGGTGCCCGTCGCAAGCGCCATCGGCAGGAAGCCGAGCGACGCGACGAGGGCCGTCATCACGACAGGGCGCAGCCGCGTCATCGCGCCTTTGAAGATCGCCTGGCGCTCGGGCATGTCGCCTGCGATCAACTGCGAAATATAGGTGCGCATGACGAGGCCGTTGAGCACAGCGACGCCAGAGAGCGCGATGAAGCCGACCGCGGCCGAGACGGACATGGGCATGCCGCGCAGCCATAGCGCGGCGACGCCGCCGGAAAGCGCCAGCGGCACCGCGGTGAACACCAGCAGCGCGTCGCGCGTTGCGCCGAGCGCCGAGTAGAGCAGCAGAAAGATTAAGAAGAAGCAGGCCGGCACGACGATCATCAAACGCGCCCGGGCCGCCGCGAGATTTTCGAATTGCCCGCCCCAGGCAATCCAGTAGCCGGGCGGCAGGATCACCTTTTTCTCGATCTTTGCGCGCGCTTCTTCGACCACCGACGCAATGTCGCGCCCGCGCACATTGGCGCTGACCACGACGCGGCGATGGCCGTTTTCCCGCGAAATCTGGTTCTGGCCGTCCAGGATGGAGAATTTCGCCACCTGCTTCAGCAGCACGACGGGCGTATTGCCCGCCGCCGAGGGAAGCGCGACCGGAATCGACTCCAAAGCCTGCGCGTCCTCGCGCAAATTGTCCTGCAGACGAACGACAATGGGGAAGCGGCGGTCGCCCTCGAACACCACTCCAGCTCTTTGCCCGCCGATCGCCGCGCCGATCACGTCCTGCACCGCGGCGACGCTGAGGCCAAGGCGCGCGATTGCGGCCTTATCGACGGCGATGTCGAGGATCGGGAGGCCAACCACCTGTTCGACCTTTACATCGCTCGCGCCTTTGACCGTATTGAGAACGCCGGCGATCTGATTGGCCGCCTTCAACATCACGTCAAAATTTTCGCCGAACACTTTGACGGCGATGTCGCCGCGCACGCCGGCGAGCAGTTCATTGAAGCGCAGCTGGATAGGCTGCGAGAATTCATAGGCGTTGCCTGGCAGTTGCGCGAGCCGCGCCTCCATCTTTTCGATCAGCGCCGCCTTGTCGAGGCCTGCGTCGGGCCATTTGTCGCGCGGCTTCAGCATAATGAAAGTATCGGTCAGGTTCGGCGGCATTGGATCGGTTGCGATCTCGGCCGTGCCGGTTTTGGAGAAGACGTAGTCGACCTCTGGAAAGCTGCGCAGCGCGCGTTCGATGTCGAATTGCATCGCCTGCGCTTGCGTCAGCGACGCGCTGGGGATGCGATTCGCCTGCATGGCGAGGTTTTTTTCGTCGAGCGTCGGAACGAATTCTTCGCCCAACGTCAGATAGAGACCCGCCGCGAGAATGAAGGCGCCCGCGCCGAGCGCGATCGGCTTCAAAGGCGCGGCCATCGCCCATTTCAACATCGGCTCATAGGCGCGCTTGAGCCCTTCGACGACGATGTTTTCGGATTCGCGCACGCGGCCAGAAAGCGCGAGCGCGATCATCGCGGGAAAGAATGTCAGCGACAGAACGAATTCGGACGCGAGCGCCATGATGACGGTCATCGCCATCGGATGGAACATCTTCCCTTCGACTCCGGAAAAGGTCAGAATCGGCACATAGACGAGAATGATGATCGCCTGGCCGTAGACCGTCGGCCGCCGCATCTCGACCGCCGAGTCGATGACCGTCGTCAGCCGTTCCTCCAGCGTGAGCGTGCGGCCCAGGGCGTTCTGACGCTGCGTCAGGCGACGCAAGCAGTTCTCGGTGACGATGATCGCGCCGTCGGCGATCAATCCGAAATCGAGTGCGCCGAGACTCATCAGATTGGCGCTGATCTTTCCGACATGCATGCCGACGCCCAGCAGCAGCATCGTCAGCGGTATGACCATCGCCGTCACGAGCGCCGCGCGGAAATTGCCGAGCATGACGAAGAGCACGAGGATGACGAGCGCCGCGCCCTCGACGAGATTCTTGGCGACGGTGGTGATCGTGGCGTTGACGAGCACGGTGCGGTTCAAGATCGTGCGCACTTCAACGCCGGGCGGCAGCAGCCGGCGGATCTCGTCCATCTTCGCATTGACGGCGCTCGAGACTTCGCGACTGTTGGCGCCGATCAGCATCAGCGCGGTGCCGATCACCACCTCTTCGCCATTCATGCTGGCGCTGCCCATGCGCAGCTCGCGTCCGACGCCCACCTCCGCGATGTCTTCGAGTCGCACCGGCGTGCCGCCACGCGTCGATACGACGACTTTGGCGATGTCATCGATCGACTCGAGCCGTCCCGGGCTGCGCACGACGAGACCCTCGCCGTTGCGTTCGACATACCCCGCGCCCCGGCTGATATTGTTGCGTTCGATAATGCCGGCGAGATCGGCGAAAGACAGTCCGAGAGCGAAGATCTTCGCTGGGTCTGGCTGAACGTGATATTCCTTAATGTAGCCGCCAAGCGAGTCGACGCCGGCGACTCCCGGCACGGTGCGCAACTGCGGCTTGATGATCCAATCCTGCACGGTGCGCAGATAGGCGGTGCGTTCGAGTAAGTTGCGCAGCCTCTGCCCTTCCGGCGTGAGATAATCGCCGTTGCGCTGCCAGCCAGGCTTCCCATCTGCCGCCGGTTTCTCGCGAGCTCGCGGGGCGTAGTCGACCGACCACATATAGATTTCGGAAAGGCCCGTGGCGACCGGGCCCATATGCGATTCGACGCCAGGCGGAAAAATCTCCTTGGCGAGCGTCAGGCGTTCGCCGACCTGCTGGCGCGCGAAATAAATGTCGACGCCATCGGCGAAGACGGCGGTGACCTGCGCGAAGCCGTTGCGCGAAAGCGAGCGGGTATATTCGAGCCCCGGAATTCCCGCGATGGCGTTCTCGATGGGATAGGTGACCTGTTTCTCGATCTCGAAGGCCGAAAGCGCCGGCGCGAAAGCGTTGATCTGCACCTGATTGTTCGTGATGTCCGGCACCGCGTCGATCGGCAATCGCATCAGCGACCAGACGCCAAGCGGGACGACGAGCGCCGTCAACAACACCACGAGCCAACGGCTTCGGACCGAGAAGGCGATGAGATTCTTGATCATCGGCGGCCGCTAGCGCTCAGGGCGACAGTTTGGGGGCGGAGTCGAAGCGTCGTCCATGACGTCGAGGAAGGAAAGCCGCCGACTTGCATCATTCCTCCGGAATGCTCTGCTTGCCGAGCTCCGCCTTCAGCAGAAAGACATTGGAGACGGCGATCTGCTCTCCCTGCTGCAATCCGGAGACGACTTCAACCGAGTTATCGTCTCCCCGTCCAAGTTCGACGTCGCGCTTGGTAAAGCCCTCTGGCGTGCGAACGAAGACGTTGGGCTTGCCGTCGATGATCATCACCGCCGAGCGCGGAATTTTGAGCTTCACCCGCGCCTCTTTGAGGGAAATTTCCGCCTCCAGGAGGCTGCCGGGACGCAGCGAGAAATCCGGATTGGCGAAGCCCGCACGGACGTTTCCGGTGCGCGTTTCCTTCGTGATCATCGCATTCACGTAAGTGATCTTGCCTTCGAAGACGCGCCCTTCGGCGTTTTGAATCCGCACCCCCTGTCCGTCGCGCAGAAGACCAAGATCGGCGGCGGGCACCGCGATCTCGGCCTCGACGGCCGAGAGATCGGAGATGACATAGAGTTCCTTCGCTTGGCCTTCGCCGCCGACCGGCTGGCCGATGCTGACCATACGCTCGATGACGCGCCCGGAGATTGGGGCGCGAATCTCCTTGCGGCGAAGATCGGCGATCGGCTGCGAGGGCAGGGCGGCGATTTCCTGCTCGCTCATGTCGAGCGCGGCGAGTTTCTGCCGCGCCAGATCGAGCTTGACTTTCGCTTCCATGAACACCGCTTTGGCTTTCAGGAACAGTTGTTCGGCGGTGATTTTCTTTTCAAAGAGACCTTTTTCGCGCTGAAAGAGCACGTTCTGAAGATCGAAATTCGCCAGCGCCGCGAGGTATTCGCTCTTCGCCTCCGCCACTTCGCGCGAGTCGATGATCGCGATGGTTTCGCCGCGCACGACATTGTCGCCGAGCCGCTTGCGCAGTTCTTCGACGACGCCTGCGACCTTGGCGGCGACGCGCGCGATTTTGTCCGGATCGGGTTTGATGGCGGCAGGCGCCGTGATCCGGCGCGTAACGACGCCAGGGCCGACCGTCGCCGTTGCGATCTTGGAGGCTTCGATCTGAGCGGCCGAAAGCCGGACTTCGCCGTCGGCGGACTCGGGCTGGATCGCCTCGCTTTGGCTTTCAGGCGCGACGCGGCTGCGCATGGCGCTGAAGAGCGCCGGTAGCGCGGCGCCAATCGCCAGGCTCGCGAGAACGGCAAGAACCAGAACGGACCTATAACGGGTCATGATCGCGAGTCAGCTCCGTCACGAGCGGTCTGAAGGGCGTAGCATTGGCGCGCCGCTCGAGCCATTGGCCGCCGCGGCGCAAGTGGGGGGATATCGCGCGTCCGGCCTTGATTCATCTTTCTTTAAAGGAGTTGGATGACCTGGTCCATGCGGCGGTTCGCGGCTCTTTCGCACTTGCCGCAGTTTTTAAAAAGAAAAGCCCGGCCACGACCACATTTATGAATCGCCGCGCTCTTTGCGCAGTCGATCCCAATAGTCGATGCGCTTGGCGATCTCGCGCTCAAACCCGCGCTCGACCGGTCTGTAGAACTTCTGCCGCGGGAGCGAATCAGGCCAGTAGTTCTGGCCCGAGAAGGCCTCAGGCGAATCATGATCATAGTCGTAGCCCGCGCCATAGCCCTCGTCGCGCATCATTTTGGTCGGCGCGTTGAGGATGACCTTGGGCGGCATCAGCGAGCCCTTCTCCTCCGCGACGCGCTGCGCGCGCTTGAAGGCGACATAGGCCGCGTTGGATTTGGGCGCGGTCGCCACATAGATGACGGCCTGCGCCAGCGCGAGTTCGCCCTCGGGGCTGCCGAGGAAATCATAGGCGTCCTTGGCGGCGTTGGCGACGACGAGCGCCTGCGGATCGGCCAGGCCGATGTCTTCGACCGCCATGCGCACGATGCGGCGTGCGAGAAACAGCGGATCTTCTCCGGCGGCGAGCATGCGCGCGAGGTAGTAGAGCGCGGCGTCCGGGTCCGAACCGCGGACGCATTTGTGCAATGCGCTGATGAGATTGTAGTGGCCTTCCTGCGCCTTGTCGTAGATCGGCGCGCGACGCTGCACGATGTCGACGAGCCCCGTCCGATCGAAGATCTCGCCGGGCTTCGCGGCGCGCCAGATTTCCTCGGCGAGCGTCAACGCCGCGCGGCCATCGCCATCGGCCATGCCGACAAGCGCGGCGCGCGCGTCGGGTTCGAGCGGCAGCGGCTTGCCTTCGGCGTTTTCGGCGCGTTTGAGCAGTTGTTCAATCGCCGCTTCGTCGAGCGCCTTGAAGGTCATCACGCGCGCGCGTGAGAGCAGCGCGGCGTTAAGCTCAAAGGAGGGGTTTTCCGTCGTTGCGCCGATGAGCGTGATCGTGCCGTCCTCCATCACCGGCAGGAAGGAATCCTGCTGCGCGCGATTGAAGCGGTGAATCTCGTCGACGAAGAGCAAGGTCCCCTGGCCTGCGGCGCGTCTGGCGCGCGCCGCCTCGAACGTCTTTTTCAAATCGGCGACGCCGGAAAAGATCGCCGAAATCTGCACAAAGGCGAGCTTGGTTTCATGCGCGAGAAGCCGCGCGACCGTGGTTTTGCCGGTGCCGGGGGGACCCCAGAAGATGAGCGAGCCGAGCGCGCCGGCGCGGACGAGCCGGGTCAGCGCGCCCTCGGGTCCCAGCAGATGATCCTGTCCCGCCACCTCATCGAGACGCGTCGGCCGCAGCCGGTCGGCGAGCGGGCGCGGCGCGTCGTCTTCGAGCTTCGCGGCTTGGAACAGATCGGACATCGTTACTGATTAACATAGCGAGGCGGCTCGCTTGCGAGAATCTCTGGAGCCGAAGAAAAGGGGAGCGCGCCGCAAACGTGGCGGAACATGCGCCGTGGATGGCTCGGACGCCCGGCTCCCGAGTTTGATGGTCAGTCATCGCAGCATCGAAGACTGTCCCGATCGGCTTCTCGACTACTGAAGCGGGGCCGTTAACCGCCGATTAACCTTGCCGCAAGTATTACGATTCCGTGAATGAATTCGTGGCGGGAATCTCCTTCGTTAAGCTTCGCGTGCAAAGCGTCGACATCAATTACAAAACTGGACCGTCGCACATGCGCAAAATCGCTTTCGTCACCCAGAAGGGCGGCGCCGGCAAGAGCACGCTCGCCAGCAGCGTCGCCGTCGCCGCGCGCCAGGCTGGGGAACGCGTGTTCATCATCGATCTCGACCCGCTGCAAACCCTGGTCAATTGGTCGCGCGCGCGCGGCGCCGCGGACATCGCCGTCGAACACGTGCCGCCGTCGAAGCTGAGCAAGGCGCTTGCCGCGCTCGCCGCAAAGGGCGTGACGCTCGCCATTATTGATGCGCCGGGCCAGGAGGGCGACTATTTTTCGGCGGCCGTGCGCGCCGCGGATCTTTGCGTCATTCCGGCGCGTCCCAACGCCTTCGATCTCTGGGCGTCGGAAATCACGCGTATGCGCGTGAAGGAGAAAGGCAAGGATTACGCCTTTCTGCTCAACCAATGTCCGCCCGCGCAACAGAGCGCGCGCGTCGAACTCGGGGCCAAGGCGCTGCAGGCGATGGGCGGTCTTCTCGCGCCGCTCGTTTCGTCGCGCGTCGATTATCAGGAAGCGGCGCGGCTCGGGCGCGGGGTCGGCGAATATAACCCCGATGGCGTCGCGGCGGAGGAGATGCGGGAGCTTTGGGCCTCGATCAAGCGCAGATTGAAAAAATCGGCCAGCGCGGCCAAGACGGCGCCAGCGAAGCCGACGAAGGCGGTCAGGAACGCCGCCTGATCGTCAACTGAGCGAACCGCGCCGCGCAAGAGCAGGGCGCTAACCGATCTCCACGATTCGCGCGCTGTGGTGGATGACCTCCGCCTTGTCGCCGACGGACTTGCCCGTCAGCGCCTTTGCGAGCGGAGCGACATAGGGAATGAGCCCCTTCGTCGGATCGGCTTCGTCTTCGCCGACGAGCCGGAAACTGCGACGTTCGCCGTCCTCGAGTTCGACGACGACGCGATGGCCGAACCGCACATGCGAATGATCGGCGATCGCCCGGATGACTTCGGCGCTGGCGCGACGCGCCGACCAATAGCGCAGATCGCGTTGCGCCAGCGCGAGCGCGTGATTGTCTTCGCTCGCCGTCGCGCGTTCGATTTCCTTCTGCAGGCGCGCAAGCTCGGCTTCAATCTGTTCGAGGCCCTCGGGCGTGACCAGATTGCGATGCGGACTGACCGGCCGGTCAGGCAGGTCCTCGCGCGGATTGTCGTCGTTCTGTTCTTTCGTAAAAGCCGAACTCATGCGCTTTTGACCTTTGGTTCGCCGCGCCGATGCGGCGAGCGTCCTCAACAAAAATAATCGGCCCAAGCGGGCCGTCGTGGGCATTAGAGCCGAGACGAGCGCGCTTGTCGAGAAATTGACGCCGCAATGCGACGATTCGCGCGCGCTTACGAAGGCTTAGCTTGGCTGCTCAAAGACCGAGGTTTCTGCGTCGCGGTTGGCGGCAGGGGCGGTCGCGACACGGGCGGTCCTCGTCGTTTGCGCGACGATCCTGCCAACCTGCATCTTAGAGCGGAAGATGCAGGCCCATATCGATGACGACGCGTCCGCGAATCTTTCCTCCAACGATCGAGCGGGCCCGATCCAGCGCCGCGTCGAAGGAAATGATTTCGCTCATGGCGTCGATCGCGGAGGAATCGAGGTCCCGCGCAATTCGGGCCCATGCCGCCCGCCGCAGCCCGATGCGCGGGCGCACGCTTTCGACGCCGAGCAGCGAGACGCCGCGCAGAATGAAAGGCGCGACAGTCGCCGGAAGCTCCATGCCGGCGACATTGCCGCAGGCGGCGACGGCGCCATCGAAGCGCGTCTGCGCAAGAAGATTGGCGAGCGTGACGCCGCCGACAGTATCGACGCCGACGGCGAAGCGCTGCTTTTGCAGCGGCTTTCCTGGAGCGGACAATTCGTTGCGGCCGATGATTTCGGACGCGCCCAGGCGTTTGAGATAGGCGTCTTCGCTCGCATGTCCGGTGACGGCGGCCACGCGCCAGCCAGCCTTGGCGAGCAATGCGACGGCGAAAGAGCCGACGCCCCCCGTCGCGCCCGTCACCACCGCGAGCCCGTCCTCGGGCCGGGCGCCATGGCGCTCAAGCGCAAGCACGCAGAACATGGCGGTCAGTCCCGCGGTGCCAACCGCCATGGCGCGCGCCGGCGTCAGCGGCGGCGGCAGTTTCGCGAGCCAATCGCCCGACAGCCGCGCCTTTTCCGCAAAGCCTCCATAATGCGCTTCGCCCAGGCCGCACGCCGTCGCGACCACAATGTCGCCTGACGCAAATTCCGGATGCGTGGAGCGCGTGACGCGACCCGCGAGGTCGACGCCGGGGATCATCGGGAAGCGACGCACCACCGGTCCCTTGCCGGCGACGGCGAGACCGTCCTTGTAGTTGATCGCCGAGAAAGCGACGTCAACGTCGACATCGCCCTCCATCAGGTCGCGCTCGCGCATGATGACGTAATCGGCGTGTTGGCCGTCATTGTCCTTGTCGATGCGAATGGCTCTGAAGTCAGTCATATGGCCGCGCCTCCGCCGTTGGCAGCGCCAAACCAGCGCTTTTTCGCGGAGAAAAAAAGACAAAAAAAAGAAAACATGAGGCCGTCACGGCCGTAAAGCCCGAAATTCTGATTGATCAACTATGCAGAATTGGGCGGCGCCAATAGTGCATAATATTTCTTGATGCAGTCGCACTATTCTGTTAGTCAGTCAACAAGTAACGGCAGGGCGACGATTCTATGCATCAAAGCATTGATCAAGGGCGGCGGGGGCGGCGTCCGTCTCAACAGGAAGTGGTGAGCAATCCGATGAATCAAGCCAACAACATTGAACTCGCGGCTGACATCGTCTCCGCCTATGTGAGCAACAACTCCGTTCCCGCCGGAGAGTTGCCTGGGCTTATCAGCGAAGTCTACAGCGCCCTGTTGCGCGTTGGCGTGGGCTCCGCGGCGGCGCCCGCCGAGCCGCCGAAACCGGCGATTCCCGTCAAGCGTTCGGTGACCAATGATTACATCATCTGCCTTGAGGACGGGAAGAAGTTCAAGTCGCTGAAGCGCCATCTGCGCACGCAATATGGGCTGTCGCCCGAAGACTATCGCGAGAAGTGGGGCCTTCCGGCCGACTATCCGATGGTTGCGCCCAACTACGCCAAGGCGCGGTCTAATCTCGCCAAGCAGATGGGGCTCGGCCAGCAGCGCCGACGTCGCGGCAAATAAAGGGCGGCCAAACGGCCGCCTTCTCCAATTGACCTGAAAGCCGCGCGGCGCTGTCGCGCCAGGTCAGTGACGCCCCGACGGTTCAGGTCTCTTCGTCAGTTTCAATGTCGCCGTCGATCAATCCGGAGACATCGTCGTCGGACTCTTCCTCTTCGAGGAAGGTGTCGTCTTCGGCGTCGTCTCCCTCGATCTCCACATCATCTTCGGCATCGATCGATTCCGCCACGGCCTCCGTCTCCTCGACTTCTTCGAGCGACACCGTTTCAGGGTTCTCCTTTTCGAGTTCGCTCTCTTCTTCAGCTTGTTGCGCGCGCGCCGCCGCTCGCGTCAGCGCCACAATCTGATAAACCGCGCCGCATTTCGGACAGGCGATCGGGTCCTTGTTAAAGTCGTAAAACTTCGTCCCGCAGGACTGACATTGGCGTTTGGCGCCGAGTTCGGGTTTTGCCACGGTCGATTGGTCCTCGAGAAGCAGCGTGGCAACGCCCCGCCTGTATTGAGAGACTGTGTGGGCGCTCCGGTTAGTGGCGTCCCGCGTCGCTGTCAAATGGGAAATGCATTGTCTGCGCGCCCATTGCCAAGCGCCGCGCAGATTGGCATAGAATCACCCTCACGCGGGTGTAGCTCAATGGTAGAGCAGCAGCCTTCCAAGCTGAATACGAGGGTTCGATTCCCTTCACCCGCTCCAGCGCTTCCGATGAGCTTTCCCCAGCGCGAGCGATTGCGGCCCGCCTGTTCGTTTGCGTTCGGCCGCGCCTTGCCCAATGCGGCGGCCTCCTCCGGCCTCGGTATTCCCGTTCGCGCATCACCGGTTCGCTCCGTTTTTAGAGTCTCGCCAAACACGCGAATCGACCTTGGCGTTTACCAATTACGCATAGAGGCGCGCCGCGCAAAGCCGCCGCAACGTCGAGAAGCCACGCGCGCGAACGTCGCGCCGCCTCGTCCAAGCGTCCCAGAGAAGGACGCGGCGTTAAGCATTCTTGTATGTATGCGCCGCGTTCCTCATGTCGACGCAGCGGATGAGGCGCTCGAGGGTCGCTCAAATTCTACGGAACGCAACGCCAACTGAGATCGAACGCTGATTCGTGCCTGCTGCGTTCCCGATTGATCCCAAAGCTTAACCGCAAGCCGCCGAACTGCCTAATCTTGGCCGTTGACAGAAGCGCCGAAAAGAGTCCGCCGGCAGCCCCTTCGCCAAAAGCGCGCGCGACGCCATCGACGAGCCGTTCTCGCAACTTCTGGCGTTTCGATTTGGCCGCGCGTCCATATATTGTTGGAACAGAGCGTGACTCGGCGAGAGTCAGCGATTCGGGCGCGATTCGTTCCCAGGCTGTTCAGAAGGTAAAGTCGCGCCCTGCTCGAAGTTTCGATATGAAACGAAGGCGCGCCGCGGCGCGCGTCAGGCAGCAAAGAAAAACATGACAGTCGCGCCGACTTACCCGGCGAGCCGCGCCGCCCCCCGCGCAAGGCCGTTCGACAGGGGGGTGGCGGCGGTGCTCGGCCCCACCAACACCGGCAAGACGCATCACGCCATCGAGCGTATGTTGTCCTTTCCCTCCGGCGTCATTGGGCTGCCTCTGCGCCTGCTCGCTCGTGAGGTCTATAATCGTGTCGCCGAACGCGTCGGCGTGGACAATGTCGCGCTCGTCACCGGCGAGGAAAAGATTAAGCCCCGCGCGCCGCCCTATTGGGTCGCGACGGTTGAAGCGATGCCGCGCGACGTCCAGGCGGATTTCGTCGCGATCGACGAGATCCAGCTCGCCGCCGATCTCGACCGCGGCCACATTTTCGCCGACCGTCTACTCCACTGGCGCGGACGCCAGGAGACTCTCCTGATCGGCGCCGCGACGATGGCGCCGCTCGTTACAGAACTCTTTCCCGGCGCGCCGATCTTTACCCGCCCGAGGCTTTCAAAACTTTCCTTCGCCGGCGACAAGAAGATCTCCAGGCTGCCGCCGCGCAGCGCCATCGTCGCCTTTTCCGCCGAAGAGGTTTATGCGATCGCGGAACTGATCAAGCGCCAGCGCGGCGGGGCGGCCGTCGTGCTCGGCGTCCTGTCGCCGCGCACGCGCAACGCGCAGATCGAACTCTATCAGCGCGGCGACGTCGATTACATTGTCGCGACGGACGCCATCGGCATGGGGCTCAATCTCGACGTCGACCATGTCGCCTTCGCGTCCGATCGCAAGTTCGACGGATTGCGCCATCGCAGGCTGACGCCGGCGGAATTCGGGCAGATCGCCGGCAGAGCGGGGCGCCATATGAGCGACGGCTTTTTTGGCGCGACCGGCCGCTGCCCGCCCTTCGACGAGGAATTGATCGACGCTTTACAGGATCACCGCTTCGATCCGGTGAAGACGCTGCAATGGCGCAACAGCGCCCTCGATTTTTCTTCGATCGACGCGCTGATGCATTCTCTCGACCAGATCCCGGCGCATCCGGATCTGGTGCGCGCCCGGGTCGCAGACGATCAAAGGGCGCTTGAGGCCGCGAGCCGTGACGAGATCGCGCGGCGCAACGCCAAGACGACAGCCGATGTCGCGCGGCTCTGGGAAGCCTGCCAAATCCCCGATTACCGCAAGACTTCGCCTGCCGCGCACGCCGAGCTCGCGCTGGCGATATTCGCGTTCATCGCCCGGCGCGGCAAGATCCCCGAGGACTGGATGGCGCGGCAGATCGAAGCGGTGGACCGCATCGACGGCGACATCGCGACGCTGTCGAATCGACTCGCGCAAGTGCGTACCGCAAGTTTTATCGCCAACCGTTCCGGCTGGCTCGACGACTCTCAGCATTGGCAGAGCGTCGCGCGTCGGGTAGAGGACAGCATATCCGACGCGTTGCACGACAGACTGACGCAGCGTTTCGTCGACCGCCGCACCAGCGTGCTGGCGCGCCGCTTAAGAGAGAATGCAATGCTTGAAGCCGAAATCAACGCCGCCGGCGACGTTCTGGTCGAAGGCCAGCACGTCGGAAGCCTTCAGGGATTTCGCTTCACGCCGGATCCCGGCGCGGCGGGCGAAGCGGCCAAGACGTTGAACGCCGCGGCGCAGAAGGCGCTCGCTGGAGAATTCGAGGCGCGGGCGACCCGCGTGTTCGACGCGGTCGACGACGCCTTCGCGCTCGGCAATGACGGCCTGATTCGCTGGCTCGGCGAACCTGTGGGGAAAATCGCCTCCGGCGCCGGCGTGCTGACGCCGACGACGCGCGTGCTTGCCGACGAGCAGCTGACAGGACCGGCTCTGGAGAAGGTCAAGCAGCGCCTCGACCTCTGGCTCGCGCAACACGTCAAGAAGCTGCTCGGGCCGCTCGAGCAGCTGGAGAAGGGCGAAGGTTTGGAAGGGGTGACGCGCGGCGTCGCCTTCCAGCTCGCCGAAGAATTGGGCGTGCTCGACCGCGCGCGCGTCGCCAAGGACGTGAAGGCTTTCTCCCAGGAGGACCGCGCCGCGCTGCGCAAGCTCGGCGTGCGATTCGGGGCCTATCACATCTATGCGCCCGCGCTTCTCAAGCCGGCGCCGCGCGCGCTTTCGGCGCTGCTTTGGGCGCTGCATCACGGCGGTCTCGAGAACGTGAAGGGGCTTGAAGAAGTGCCGCATCTGGCGGCCTCGGGACGCACCTCCTTCGCCGCCGACGCATCGATCCCGAAAGGTTTTTATCGCGCCGCCGGTTTTCGAGTCTGCGGCGAGCGCGTCGTTCGCGTCGATATTCTCGAACGTCTCGCCGATCTCATTCGGCCGGCGATCGCCTACCGTCCGGGGCTCACCGCGGGCGAGCCGCCGCCCGGCGCGGCCGACGCCGACGGCTTCGTCGTCACCGTTGCGATGACCTCGCTCACGGGCTGTTCCGGCGAGGCTTTTTCTTCGATCCTGAAGTCGCTCGGCTATGCTTCGACGCAGCGTCCAGGGCCGGCCATTACCGTTGCGATTGTGCCGGCGGCGGCGATGGCGCCTGTGACGCCGAGGACCTCGACCAAGCCAGCGGAAGCCGCGAGCGAGGATATTCCGGCCGAAAGCGCCGCCGCCGAGGCGCCGGCCGCCGCGGAAGCGGACCCGGCTGTCGCGCTGCAACCGGCCGACACCCCGGAAGCGCCGGCAGAGGAGCTCGCGGCCGAAGGGCCGACGACAGAGGCGCCAACGTCCGTCGCTGTGGAAGCGGGCGCAGAGGCGCGCGAAGAAGAGGCGACAGCGGCCCAAGCGCAGGAAGAGCCCGCCTCGGAGGCTGCGCCGGCCAAAGCCGCGCCGACCGAGCCGGACTCCATCGAGATCTGGCGTCCGCAGCGCCACGTTCATTCCGCTCCGCGCCGCGAGGCCGGCGCGCATCGGCAAGCCCCCGGTCAGGGCGCTGAGGACAACAAGCAGCAGCGGCCGCCGCGCCGCGACCAGCGGCCCGGCAACGCTCCAGGCAAGGAGGGGCGTCCTTCCGGAAAGTCCCGCGTCGAGGGCCGTCCGCCGCGCGACGACGCCCGCCCCCGTCGCCCTGGAGGATTCGCCGCGCCGGAACGGCGCGAGCGCCAGCCCGATCCGGACTCGCCCTTCGCCAAGCTTGCGGCGCTCAAGGCCGAACTTGAGAAGAAGGGCAAATAGCGGCGCTTGCGCTTCTGCCCTCAGCTTCGCCATCGTATTGCCAATAGTGGGGCGGACAATTATTGCTGCCCGGGGGCGGGCGCGGCCGAGTGCGAGAGGGGCTTATGAAGAAGATATTGCCCGTTATTATGTGCGGCGGCTCGGGGACGCGGGTGTGGCCCGAGTCGCGCGAGACGCTTCCTAAGCAGTTCATTCCGCTCATTGGCGAGCGCTCCACCTTCCAGACGACGATGGCGATGCTGGCCGACCCGGCGTTCGAGACGCCGATCGTCATCTCTAATTTCGACTACCGCTTCCTCATCGCCGACCAACTGCGCGAGATCGGCGCGCAAGCCGAGGTCGTTCTCGAGCCGTCGCGCCGCGACTCGGGTCCGGCGGTCGCCGTCGCGGCGGGCCTCGCGGCGCGCCGCGCGCCGGACACAGTCGTCGTCGTGCTCGCCGCCGACCATGTCGTTCGCGACAGGGCGGGCCTCGTCGAGCTGTGCAAGCGGGCGGGAGTCGCGGCGGCCCAAGGCTATATCGTCACGCTGGGGGTCAAGCCCGACGGCCCCGCGACCGGCTACGGCTATCTACGCCCCGGCGCGCCGCTCGAGTCGTGTTGCGAGGTCTACAAGCTCGACGCTTTCGTCGAAAAGCCGGACCGCGCAACGGCGCAGGACTATGTCGACGCCGGCTATTTCTGGAACAGCGGCAACTTCATCTTTCGCGCCGACGTCATGCAGTCGGAGATTGCGCAATTCGAGCCCGGCATTTTCGCCGCCGCCGAAGCGGCGATCGAAGCGGCCCGCCAGGACCTCGGCTTCATGATTTTGAACGCCGAGGCCTTCGCGCATGCGCCAAAGAAATCGATCGACTACGCGGTGATGGAAAAGACCGAAAAAGCGGCGCTGATTCCGGCTGACATCGGCTGGTCCGACGTCGGCACCTGGCGCGCCGTTTGGGAATTGTCGGAGCGCGACGAAAACGGCAATTCGGTGCGCGGCCATGGCGTCGTCATGAACGCCCGCAACGTCCATGTGCGCTCCGAGGACACGCTGACCACCGTCGTCGGCGTCGACGACATCATCGTCGTGACGACGCAGGACGCCGTGCTGGTGCTCAGCCATGAGCATGGCGATCAGGTCAAACAGCTCGTCGAGCAGCTGCGCAGCGAAAACCGGCGCGAAGCGGGAGAGCACAAGCGCATTTTTCGGCCGTGGGGCTATTATCAAGGGATCGACGAAGGCCAGCGCTATCAGGTGAAACGCATCGTGGTGAAGCCGGGCCAACGCCTGTCGCTGCAGAAGCATTTCCACCGCGCCGAACATTGGATCGTCGTGCGCGGCACGGCGGAGGTCGGCCGCGACGAGGAAATCCATCTCGTCCACGAAAACGAATCGATTTACCTGCCGATCGGCAGCAAGCACCGCCTGACCAATCCCGGCAAGATCGATCTGGAGCTGATCGAAGTGCAGACCGGCTCCTATCTTGGCGAAGACGATATCGTCCGCTTCGAGGACGCCTATAATCGAGGGTAGTAGGCGCCCTCATGCTGAGGAGGCTCCGAAGGAGCCGTCTCGAAGCACGAGGGCGCCGACAGTTTCCTCGTCCTTCGAGACGCGCCTTCGGCGCTCCTCAGGATGAGGAAACCTTCGTCTACGGAACGGAATGTCGTCAACCATCGTCAAAATCTGCGGCCTTTCCTCACCCGAGACGCTTCTCGCGGCGATCGGAGCCGGCGCGGACATGGCGGGGTTTGTCTTCTTCGAGAAAAGCCCGCGCCATATCGACCTTGAGACCGCCCGCGCGCTCGGGCGCCTCGCCGGCGGGCGCGTCAGCAAAGTCGCGCTCACCGTCGACGCCGACGACGCCGCGCTTCAAGACCTCGTCGAGGCGCTCGCGCCCGACTATCTCCAGCTTCATGGAAATGAGACGCCGGCGCGGGTCGCCGAGGTGAAGGCGCGCTTCGGCCTGCCGGTCATCAAGGCGGCGGGCGTCGCGACGCCCGCCGATGTCGAGGCGGCGCGCGCCTATGAAGACATCGCCGACGTCATCCTGTTTGACGCCAAGCCCGCGCCGAACGCGGCGGTTCCCGGCGGCGCCGGCGTCGTTTTCGACTGGTCTCTGCTGCGCGGCGTCGCCGCGAAACACTGGATGCTCTCGGGAGGACTGACGCCCGAGAATGTGGCGGAAGCCATGCGCCTGACCGGCGCCCGCGCGGTGGACGTCTCTTCCGGCGTCGAGCGCGAACGCGGCGTCAAGGACGCGGCGAAGATTGCAGCCTTCCTGGCCGCCGCTCGGCTTTCATAGCGGCGTTTGACAGTTTAAGACTGCGCCGACGGATCGCCCCCTCCTGTCCCTCCCCCGCTCTGCGGGAGAGGGGACGCTAACGAGCCGCATTGCGGGAAACTCGATGACGCGCCGTATCTGACTCCCTCTCCCGCGCAGCGGGGGAGGGCTGGGGAGGGGGTAGCGACGCAGAGCGAGGACGCCCCCCGTGAACCAGCCGATTCCCAATTCCTTCCGCGCCGGCCCGGATGAAAACGGCCGCTTCGGCATTTTCGGCGGGCGTTTCGTCGCCGAAACATTGATGCCGCTCGTGCTCGATCTTGAAGAGGCGTACGAGAAGGCGAAGATCGATCCGGCCTTTCACGAGGAACTCACGAGCCTCCACAAGCACTATGTCGGGCGGCCCTCGCCGCTCTATTTCGCCGAGCGTATCACCGACTATGTGCGCGAGCGCGCGGGCGAGGGCAAAGGCGCCAAAGTCTATTTCAAGCGCGACGAGCTCAATCACACCGGCGCGCATAAGATCAACAATGTGCTCGGGCAGATTCTGCTGGCGCGGCGCATGGGCAAGAAGCGCATCATCGCCGAGACGGGCGCCGGCCAGCATGGCGTCGCCACCGCCACCGCCTGCGCGCGCTTCGGCCTCGACTGCGTCGTCTATATGGGCGCCGTCGACGTCGAGCGGCAGAAGCCCAACGTCTTCCGCATGAAGATGCTCGGCGCTGAAGTCATTCCCGTGCAATCGGGCGCCCGCACCTTGAAAGATGCGATGAACGAGGCGCTGCGCGACTGGGTGACGAATGTCGCCGACACTTTCTACTGCATCGGCACGGCGGCGGGGCCGCATCCCTATCCGGCGATGGTGCGCGACTTCCAGTCGATCATCGGCAATGAAACGCGCGTGCAGATGCAGGAAATGGAAGGACGCCTGCCCGATTCGCTCGTCGCCTGCATCGGCGGCGGCTCCAACGCCATCGGCCTGTTTCATCCGTTTCTCGACGACGCCAGCGTCGAGATTTACGGCGTCGAGGCGGCGGGACATGGCGTCGATGTGCCGAACGGCCATGCGGCGTCGCTCACCGGCGGGCGTCCAGGCGTGCTGCACGGCAACCGCACCTATTTGTTGATGGACGACGACGGCCAGATTCTCGAAGGCCATTCGATTTCGGCGGGACTGGATTACCCCGGCATCGGCCCCGAACATTCCTGGCTGCATGAAATCGGCCGCGTCAAATATCTGAACGCCACCGACAAGGAGGCGCTCAACGCCTTTCAGCTGTGCTCGAAGCTCGAGGGGATCATCCCGGCGCTCGAGCCCTCTCACGCGCTGGCGAAAGTGTTCGAACTCGCGGCGCAGAAGCCGCGCGATCATCTGATGGTGATGAATATGTGCGGCCGCGGCGACAAGGATATTTTCACCGTCGCCGAGCATCTCGGCGGGATGTGAAGGGGGCGGGAACCCTCTCCCGCAAGCGGGAGAAGGGAAGGCGCCTCAGCAGCATGAGGGCAATTCAAGGCTCATCTGCCGTTCGCCACGCACTTTTGCGCGATCTCGTTGAGCCTTCGTCTGCGCTCGATCTCATCCGTTACGCCGGCGAGCGCCTTGCTGCGGATCGTCTCCCGCGCCGTGCACTGGCAGGCGTCGTGGCAGATTTTTCCCTCTCCGCCGTCCTCCATGCAGCGCGCTTCGCATGAGGCGACGAATTCCGTCGCGTCGACCGCGGGCGGAATGAGATAGGCGAGGCCCATAAGGAGCGCGAAGAGCGCCGGCTGATGCGCAAGATAGATGAGCAGGCTGTGCCGGCCGAGGAAGGGCAACCACGTCCTCTCGCCGCTTGTGGGACGAGGATTAGCGCCCGCCCTCTTCCCGTAAACGGGGAGAGCGAGTTTTCCCGCGGCGACGCCAAGAAGCAGCGCGCCGGCCCAGGGAAAGAGCGGACGCCAGTCCTGGGTCATCGGTTCGCTGGTCGAAAGCCCGATCCATTGCAGCCAATCGGCATTGAAGGCGGACGACGCGAAGAACGCCCCGCCGAGAAGGAAAAAGGCGCCGCAAGCGAACGCGACTGACCATGGCGCGAAAAGCAACGGCGCGGCGATGAGACTGGCGACCGCGATGCAATGCAGAATGCCGAAGAACACAAAAGCGTTGGGAAAGAGCGCATAGGTGCCGGCCGTCACCAGCGCCGCCGCCGCCCCGATGAGCGCGAAGCGGCGCCAGAAGGCCGGCCAGCGCATTGAATCGCGATTCGCCAGGACCAGCGCGACGCCGGCGATGAACAGGAAGGCGAAGGCGATCGAATGGCCGAAGATCCTGACGGGCGCCGACCAGGGGAGATTGGCCGGCGCGTAGCCGAAATGCGCGAGATCCCAGATGACGTGAAAAACGACCATCGCCAGGACGGCGATCCCGCGCGCCGCGTCGAGCGCCCACCATCGGCCCTGACTCATCGGCGCGCGGACGCCGGCGGCGCGCCCTGGAATTTGCCAAACACCATGTCGGGCGCCGAAAGATTGTGGCGCGACGGCAAATGGCGGCCGACCCACACTTCTGTCGCGCTGGCGCCAGGGAAGCGAATGACGGGCGCTTCCTCCCAACTCTTCCCGCGCTTGCTGCGCCAAGCGACGATTGCGGCGTCGCTCATCGTCTCCATGGCGTACATCGAACGCAGCGCCGCGAAGGGCAATCCATTGGGCATCGCCTGACTGAAGGAGACGTCGAGCGTTAAGCGGTCCTGGTCGACGCTTTTGATCGAGAGGCGGCCTTCGCCGCCACGCTGGAATTTGAGGACGAAGCTGCGGGTTTCCGGCTCGAAGACGATTTCCTGGAGATCGACGATGGGCCGCTCCTGAGTTTCGACGGGACCGACGAGAAAGGACGAGCCGTAGGCCGTCCAGCGCATATCTTCGAAGGGCAGCGGCCGCGCCCGCCAATAGCCGTCGGGCGGATAGAGCACCATGATCTCCTCTGCGCGCTCGCGGTACCACATCCACAGCTGGATAAGATGGAAGCCTCTCTCGACCGAATCGCCGATGCGGATCGGCACGTCGTTAGGCCGCCAAAAGGAGGGAAAGGTGTAACCCGTCAGCCAGAATTCCGGCGTCTCCCAAAAGGTCTTGCGACGCGCCTGCGAAAACGCCTTGGGATCCACCCTGAGGTCGCAGCTCGACCAGTCGGGCGCCCAGCGGTCCGAGGCGATGGTGTTGATGTAGGAGGGATGGACCGCCTGGATTTGCAGGCTGCGCAAGCGCGGGGAGATGAAGTCGAGTTCGATATTGTCCTTCTCGGCGCAGAGTTCCGGCGCCGAATTGTTTTCGACGCGAACTTGCAACTCTTCGGCCGCTTCCGGAGCCTCCGCCAAGGCTGAGCCGGCGAAGGCCAAGCCCCCAGCCCCCAAGCCGCCGGCTCCCAAAAGAAAGCGGCGGCGATCGAATGTCGTCAAGCGGAGATTCCCTGTTGCTTTTGAACTCCTTATCGCGCGCAAAGGAAGCGCGCGGCAAGCGTCGCGATGCACTAACGGGGCGCAAAAGGCGAAATCAAGGAGTGAGCCCGCCCGGCGAGGACAGGCTTAGAGCAGGCTCCGAAAAAGTTGACGGACTTTTTCGATGAGAACCTGCTCCAAGATTTTGATTTTGAGCGATTCCTTATCGATCATATGATTCGATGTGATCGGGAAGCGCCTGGCGTTCAGAACAGGCCGCCGCCAAAGAGGGCGGCGAAAGGATTGGCGACTGCGTAGCCCGAGCCATAATAAGAACGGCCGCGCGAGGACGCATAGTGGACGCCGCCGCCGCGCCCGGCGCGGGCATAGTAATGGTTCCGTGGCGGCGCGCCGGTGATGGAAATGCGGCCGCCTTCGCTCTGGACCATTTGATACAGCATCGCGGCGTGGCCGGGCGACAAGCGAACGCAACCATGCGACGCCGGCTGGCCGAGCATCCCCGTCGCATAGGAGCCATGAATCGCATAGCCGCCGCGGAAGAAGATCGAGTGGGGCATTGGCGACATGTGATATTTGCGCGAATAATGCATGGGCTGCATGCCGGTCGGCGCAAATGAGCCGCGGGGCGTAGAATAGCCAGCGCGGGCCGTCGACACCGGCCACGAATAGCTGCCGGACGAAGACTGGACATGCATGGTCTGCGTCGAAAGATTGATGTGGATGTGTGTGGTGGCGTTCGCCGCGCCGAGGCCGGCGATCAGAGAAACCGTCGCGGGAAGGATGACTGAAAAACGCATAGCGGACTCCTGACCCAACGCGCAGCATGCCCGGCGCTCTTGCGCTGGCTTGGCGCTACAACAAAGCTAAATGAAGCGTTAAGCTTTCGCGGCAAGGCTCTATCGCGACGCTTTACGCGGCGCAGGCAATTATGGAGACGGGGGGCGAAAGCCCATGATGACAGGTTCGACATTGCGCAGGCTTTGTGCGGCGCTACTCGCCTTCGGGGCGCTCGGCATGGTTAACGGCGCGCCGGCGCAGGATAAGGGCGCGCTCGACCCGAAGCCGCTGCCGCCACTCGCCAATCCGTCCAGTCCGGCGACGCCGGCGCGAGAGCTGTTTGGGCGCGCGCAGGAGGCGGCGCCGCTCCATCCCAATCCGATCGGCTTCTATTCGCGCGGCTGTCTCGCGGGCGGCGAGCCGCTGCCGATCAACGGCCCCCACTGGCAGGTCATGCGCCTGTCGCGCAACCGCAATTGGGGACATCCCAATCTCATCGCCTTCTTGAAGCATTTCTCGTCGAAAGCGGCGCGCGAATCAGGCTGGCCAGGCCTGCTCGTGGGCGATCTGTCGCAACCGCGCGGCGGGCCGATGCTCTCTGGCCACGCGTCGCATCAGATCGGCCTCGACGCCGACATCTGGCTTGCGCCGATGCCCAACCGCGAACTCACCCGCGAGGAGCGCGAAGAGCTGATGTCGACGGACGTCGTGCGCGACGATGGGCTCGACGTCCGCCCCGAGGTCTGGAGCGAGGGCCACATCGCCGTGATCCGCGCGGCGGCGATGGAGCCGGCCGTGCAGCGCATCTTCGTCAACGCCGCGATCAAACGTGCGCTCTGCCGCTCGGCGCAGGGCGAAAGCTGGATGCACAAGGTCCGGCCGATGTGGGGGCACAACTACCACTTCCACATCCGGCTTCACTGCCCGAACGGCTCCAACTGCCGCGATCAGGACCCGACGCCCGCCGGCGACGGCTGCGACGCCTCGCTCGCCTGGTGGTTTAGGCGCGAGATTTTGCACCCCAACAAATCTGGAAAAAGCTGGCCGCCGATGACCATGACGGGCCTGCCCGCCGCCTGCCGCGAGGTGTTGCGCGCGAAGTAGGGCCTTCAGCCGGAGCAGTCGCCGAGGGGGCAGGCGATGCCGGTTCCGCCGAGTCCGCAGTAGCCGCCGGGATTTTTGGCGAGATACTGCTGGTGATACTCTTCGGCGTAATAAAACGGCGGACTCTCGCGGATTTCCGTCGTGATCGCGCCCAGGCGCGCTTGCGTCAATACGTGTTGATACATGGCGAGCGAGTCTTTCGCGGCGGCGAGCTGTTCCGGCGTCGAGACATAGATGGCCGAGCGATATTGCGTGCCGGCGTCATTGCCCTGGCGCATGCCCTGCGTGGGGTCATGGCCCTCCCAGAAGATGCGCAACAGTTGTTCGAAGGTCATCGCCGGCGGCTGGTAGACGACGCGCACCACCTCCGCATGGCCGGTGCGGCCGCCGCAGACGTCCTCATAGGTGGGATTTTTCGTTACGCCGCCGGCGTAGCCGACCGCCGTCACATAGACGCCTTCGCCCGCCTGCCAGAATTTGCGCTCCGCGCCCCAAAAGCAGCCCATGCCGAAGAGGACCTGTTCGGACCCCAGCGGAAACGGCGGGTCGAGCGGCCGCCCGTTAACGAAATGGCGCGCCCCATGCGCCACCGGAGTCTCGCGGTCGGGAATGGGCCCGAGCAGTTCGGAAAGACCGAGTTCGTCGAAGATGGTCATGGCAGCGATATAGGGTGGCGGCTCAAGAGAAACTAGCGGCGGGCGTAATAGAGACGCGCCGAGCGACGGTGGCTGAGGAGGATCAGCAGGGCCCCGACGCCGCCGAAGGCGACGCTGACCGGCGCCAGCATCAGCGTGGTCAAAACCGGGTCCCACAGAAAGGCCGAGACATTCTCGACGCTCGACTGCAGCGACTGATAGAGGCCGGGAAACACTGTGGAGGCTCCCCCGCTGATGCTCATCACCATGACGCGGCCGGCGGCGATCGAGCGCGTCCCGTCGACGATGAGGGCGATGAAGCCGCCGGCGAGCAAGAGAAGGCCGATCAGTCGGATGAGGAGTCGCAGCATGGTCTCTTCGTGCGAATGTAAATGTTGCGATGGGTCGAAAAAGCGTGGGGAGAATAGGCGCCGCGGGCGCGTCTGTCCATGCTTGGCGTTGCGTTCCGGTCGCGCGTGAATATAGTGCGCGCTTCGCGGAGGGGTGGCCGAGTGGTTGAAGGCGCACGCCTGGAAAGTGTGTATGCGGGAAACCGTATCGCGGGTTCGAATCCCGCCCCCTCCGCCAGTTCAGAACAGAAGTGGGCACGCCGCCGGTAGCCGATTTTACGCCTGCTACGCCGGCGAGAGTCCGCAGCAAATTCCCCTTCGATCCCATGATTCGGACTTCCCGCTCCGCGATTTCGACCCGCTGGGCGAGGGCGCGCAGCAGGTCGCGGCGGTAGCCGCCGCCGGGAAGCCGGATGCGTTCGCGGGCTTGACGTGCGAAGGCGGCGATCTGGTTGGGCGTGATCGCGGAGCCGAACCCTTCCGCTGCTTGGGCCGCGCGCTGAGCGTCGACCTGGGCTTGGTCACGGGTAGCTTTCAATTCCTCGACGCGCTCTTTCAGCGCCGGGTCGTCGAGGTCGGCCACACCGCTTTCGATGGCGCCGTAAAGGCGGCGCAAACGGGCGTCTGCTTCGGCGGCGCGTCGGTTGAGTTCGGCGATATGTTCGCGGCGACGCTCGGCGCGGTCCTGCCGCCGGTCGAGAACGGAGGCCAGGATTTCGGCAAGGCGATCCGGGTCAAGCAAGCGGCTTTCCAGATGGCCGGCGACGAGATTGTCGAGTTTTTCCATTGGAATCGCCCGACCCTTGCAGCCGGTGTCGCCCTGCCGGGCGGCGGTCGAGCAACTGTAATAGCGATAGCGCCCGCCTTTGCCGGTGCGGATGGTCATGGCCCCGCCGCAGGCTGAACAGAAGCAAATGCCGGTAAGAAGGGTTGGCCCGCTGACGACGCGCGCCGGCACAACCTTGGGATTGCGCGAGCGCAAATGCGTTTGCACGTCGTCGAATGTCGCCTGATCGATCAGCCGCGGCGTTTCGACCTCAATAATTTCGCTCGTGGGCTTAAGAACCTTGGCCTTGCTGCGCTTGTTGAACTCGTGACGCCCGATATAGGTCGGGCGGGTCAACAGACGGTGGATTTGCCCGATGCCCCATCGGCCGCCGTCGCGCGTGAAAATGCGCCGGGCGTTCAGGTAGGTCACGATAGATTTGACGCCCATCGGGCCCGATGTTCCATCACCCTCCAACGCAAGCCTGAAAGCTAGGCGCACGGTGTCGGCATGGAGCGGATCGATTTCGAGCTTCTTCTTGATCTTCGCGCCGCGCTGCTCGGCCGCGACGACGCGATAGCCGATCGGCGGCAGCGAACCATTCCAGAAGCCTTGCCGAGCGTTCTCCTTCTGCGCCCGCAAAACATGTTTGGCGTTTTCCTTCGACTGATATTCGTCGAACAGCGTCATGATCTGCCGCATCATGACGTGCATTGGATCGTCGCCAAGCTCCTGGGTGATCGACGCCAGTTTGACGCCGTTTTTCGCCAACTTGCGGACGTAGAACTCCAATTCGAAGTGATCGCGGAAAAAGCGCGAGAAGGAATGCACGATGACGAAGTCGAAAGCGGCCGGCTTTCCAGTTCCCGCTTCCATCATGCGCTGAAACTCGGGCCGGCGGTCGTTGGTGGCGGAGGCGCCCGCTTCGACATAGGTTTCGACGAGCTGATAGCCGCGCGAAGCGCAATAGGCTTCGCCATGCCGGCGCTGGTCGGGGATGGAAACGTCATGCTCAGCCTGCCGCGCCGTCGAGACGCGAAGATAGAGGGCGGCGCGGAGCGGGACGGTCATGGCGGCGGCCTTCTCAATTGCTCATCGGCAAGGCCCGAAAATACGATCAAACAAATCGCCGAACCAGGCCTCGTAAATGTCGATTTCGGCTTCGCTGACGGGAACGCGCTCGGGCCAGTCGTCAGCGACCGTCCAATTTGCGGGGTCATGCTTGTGCGGCCTGCCAACGCGACGCGTCGGCGACTGGAGATAATCGAACAAATCGTTGGGCGGCGCCGAACATATGACGCTATGGCGACGATTCTTGGTCGTGCGAGCGCGTGATCGAAACATGCCGACATGATCGCGCTCCTTTCCATCAAAGGGAACAGTCCGACTCTACGCTGGCGCTCGCTTCGCGATTTCGGCGGCGCTGTCGCGGATGCGGCCATCATCGGCTGCATCAACGTAGCGCCGGCGCGCATCATGCGACCGCTTTCAACGGCTTCGCCCGTTCGATCCGCTTGCGTTCGCGGGGTGAGTGCATCGCGTCCCAAAGATCGCTGCGCCGCTGCACGTTCAGCCAGAAGTCGGGGCTGTTGCCGAATACGCGAGCCAGAATGAGAGCGGTCGCCGCCGTCACATTTCTGCGGTCATTGCACAGTTCGTTGACATGCTTGCGCTGGACGCCCATCGCCTCCGCCAGGGCGGCCTGAGTCAGCCCCATCGGCCCCATGAACTCTTCGACCAGAATTTCCGCGATGGTCGCCGGCTTGCGCTTCGTCATCAACATGGCTGCCTCACTGGTAACTGTGGTCGTCCAGATAGACGCCGGATGCTTCACCCTTGGCGCCATCCCATTGAAAGATAAGTCGCCACTGCTTGTTCACCCGGATTGAATGAAAGGCGGCCAGATCGCCGCGCAGTTTCTCGAAATGGTTGCTCGGCGGGACACGCAAATCCTGATCCGTTGTCGCATCGTCGATCATCTGAAGTTTGCGGAACAGACGGGCTTCCAGATCGGGCGGGATTTTCTTTGAGCGAACGTCGTCGACAAAGAAGGCGCGCAACCAATCGTCTCGAAAGCTTTCGATCATGCCCCAACCTCAGTAAAGTGAGTGTACCACTCTGCGGGACATTTGGCAATGCGGAAGCGCTATCCAAGGCTCGGGGGTTACAATCCAAGCCCACGCTTGCGGCCAAAATCCCATTCGATTCCGCTGCCGCGCACGACGCCGGTGATATGTTGATCAAGGCGCTTGTCGAGGACGGGTTGCCAGGGGACGAGACTGAAACCAAGTCCGTCGTCGATCATCGCGAAGCGGCCACCGGCGAGTTGCGTTGAGCCGACAAGCCTGCCGCTGATATAGCCGCCGGTCTTGGGCTCCTTGAAGGCGAGCCCGCGCTCGGCGGCCATGGCGCGGCCGACGCGGGTGACTTCTGCGCGCTCCAGACGCGACAGCAAGTCGGCCGGCATGCGGAATGCGCCGTCGGTCTGGCGCGTGAGATAACCTCTCTCCACAAGCGACTGCTTGCGCCGCTCCAGGGCGGTCGACACATCACGGCCAAAGCCTGCTTGGGTGAGCGGCGTTCGACACGGCGAGGTCAGTTCGCGATCGAGCCAGGTGGCGCCGTCGCTGCTGATCTGCGCATCGAGGCCGAGCGTCGAGAGGATGCGCACGGAGAGTCCGTCGCCGCCACGGCTGAGGTCGTAGCGCATTCCGCGCTCGGCGATGTCGGCAGGGACGCGCCAGTTGTCGGCGTCGAGCCGTTCGACATGCCCGGCCCGGCGCAGCGCCTCCAGACGGCGAACATGGAAGCGGACGAAGGCGTCCGGGTCTTTGCCCTGCCGCTCGAAACTGTCGCGGATGAGGTCGAGATGACGGCCGGGTCGGTAAACGCCGCCATCGCCCTCGGCGACGATTGCGATGTTGCGATCCGCCGCCCTGGGCTCGGCGACGACCGGTTTCGCTTCGACGATCATCCCGCGGCGAACTTCGTCAAGGCGCTCCGGCTTGGCGAACTCAACGTGATGGACGCGCCCGTCCGCGCCGTCGACGATCAGATAGACTCGCTCCCCAATCTCATCGCCGGCCAGTCCCTTGTCGAGGACGCGGCCGATGATCGGCTCGCTGGAGCGATCGCCGTGAAGGAGATATTGCTCGGCGCCGCGCGTCTCGGCGAGACCAGAGTCGGCGAGGGTTCGATGCATCGTCTTGATGATGTCGCCGCGCTCGCCGAGCGCCCTCAGGGTCGCCTCGGCCCGCTCGGCGATCGCCCAGCGTCCGGGCTCCCTCTCACTGGCGAGGCCATACCTCTCCAGACGCTTCGCCCGGCTGATCAGAAGATGCCGGTTCTCGCGGATGGGGTATGAGCTTCCCTCGCCCGGCCGCAGATCGACGACGCCTTGGTCCCGTTGCTCGGCAAGCAGCATCCTGTCGAGCCGCGTCAGGCGCTCGGCGTCAACTTCGCTCGCGAGCTTCCGGGCGAGTTCGATCTCGCTCTGATGCCCCAGCTCCAGGATCACAAGTTCGCTCGCCCGCTGGCAGACGCCATGGGCGATGTAGTCGCCGGCGATGTTGAGCACTTTGCCGTCGTCGGTGACGCCCCGGACCAAGACATGGGTGTGGGGATGGCCGGTGTTGTGATGGTCCACCGCGATCCAATCGAGCCGCGTGTCGAGGTCCTTCTCCATTTGCCGCATGAGGTCGCGGGTGAAGCGGCGCGGGTCGCTCATCTCGGCCGAGTCCTCCGGCGCGACGATGAACCGGAACTGATGCCTGTCCTCTCGTCCACGTTCTATGAAGGCGCGGCCGTCCGCTTCATTCTCGATCGCCGAATAGGCGCGTCCCTTTTCTCCTTCCCGGGTCACCCCGTCGCGTTCGAGATAGCGCAAATGGGCGTCGGCCGCGCGGCTCGCGACGCCACGCAATTTTGGCCCGCGGGCGCCGCCTTGGCGCTGCGGATTGAGCTTCACCACCCGCGCCTTGACGACAACCCGCCGCGCTCGAAACCAGCCGGCGGAGTCGCGGCGCCATCCGACGCTCTCTGCCGCCAAGGACGCCGCCGCCTTCGCGCCACGACCGCGCGCGTTGAACCGCCCGCTTCCCTTCCCGGCTGGGCCGCCAATCCGACTCGGATTGCCGCCCGCCTTCCTGACGGCAGACTCGACTTGGCTCACGAATGACTGCGGGCGTGCTCCCGAGCGCGCGCCACCACTGCGAGGACGCCCAGGTCGGATGCGAAAATTGTCGCCGTCATCGCTCGCCATGCCGCAAGGATCGGACGCCAAATATCGCGTCGCAATGGGTGAAAAGCGCGCGTCGAAGGAAATCGAAAAATAGCGCATGATGTCGTGCAAGAAGCGGCGCGACCGATGACGCACCTCGCGAGCGGCCCTGTGCTTGAGTCTGAAAAGACAAACGAAATCGTCAGCTGCTGTGCCATGCCCACCTCGCGTGGCAGGAAAATAGTGCTGTTGCGAGGTGCAAAAAACAATGTGCAGACAAACACTTCATTCGCGCAGCGAATCGCGAGCCTCAGCTCGCTTTATCTTGCCGTCATCTTCCTTCCGGCTGTCCAACCTGTGGCACAATCTTCACGCCAAGTCCTGAACGCGAATCAGCCAACGAGGGATGATACAGAAACGCGACCTTGAACCTGCTACGAACTTACCCCACCGCTGCATTCACGGTGTTGCCAATCTGACGACGATACGTGGATGGTCTGCCGATCATACGGTACTCGCCGTGCCGATCGCGGCGATGTATGAACGCAAGCGGACGTGTAATCGCGTGAACACTTGACGATAATGGGGTGCAGGACCGGATGCGAGATCAATATGCCGGTGATGTCAGCGACGTTCTCAAATTCGCCTTTCTGCGCACCCTCGCCGGCAAGGATCGAACGCTTGGCATCGCATGGTATTACGCACCGGGTGATGATGGACGCTCGGACGGTCGGCATCTTGAATGGCGCGACGAGACGGCATGGCGCGCGCTAGATAAAGAACTACACACTGGTCTTGCGGCCCTGCCGGAACGCAGCGTCACCGCTCTTGAACGGGCGATGATCTGGCCGGAAGGCGTGCTGTTTCATCGTGAGCCTATGCCACCCCGCGCCGGGCGCAGTGCGTGGGGAACACGCAAGCGAAGCGCGCTCGACGGCGCGGACATTGTGTTTCTCGATCCCGACAACGGCATCGGCGGGGAAACCGAAAAGCACGCGACCTTTTCGGAAATCCGGCTGCTGCGCAAACCCGGCCGCGCTATCGTTTTCATCACCTTTCCCGGCCGAAGCATGAAGCACGACGCCCTTCTGCAACAGTTGCATGAGCGGCTGGCCGTCGAAACGGACGCCGAAAGCATCGTCACGCTGCGGACAAATGTTTCAGTACCGCGCGCCATTGGTTCGTCATCCTATGTGCAGCGCCAGCGCTGGTTCACGGTTGTCGATCCCGACACCGAACTGACGGCCAGGGCGCAAGCTTTTGCTACTAGGCTTGCATTTATTCCGCGTGTTCGGGCGCGATTGGACAGCCCGACATGAGCGTTTCCGAGAGCATCCGCGCGCTGGCTCGTGAAGGATTGGCAGTCGCTGAAATCGCACGACGACTTGGGATTCGATACCAACACGCTTACAATGTCTTGAAAACACAAAGTGCGCCTGCTGTGACCGCAAAGGCTGTTCAAGGTAAGGCATCACTGGATTTAGTGGATGCTCTTGTTCTTGTTTCATGCGTGAGCCAAAAGCTCTCTGAGCCGGCCCCGGCCCGGCTGCTTTACCGGTCGGAGTGGTTTACCAAAGTGCGGACGTTGGTCGAGACCCAAAAGGCTGATTGGCTTATTCTGTCCGCCCTTTACGGCATAATCGCACCGGATACCTGCATCGCCCCTTATGAAAAGACCCTCAATACCGCTGGCGTGGCCGAACGCCGTGCCTGGGCAGAAAATGTCCGCCGACACTTGGCCCCGCATCTGATAGAGCGGCGGCGTGTCGTGATATTTGCAGGACAGCGTTATCGCGAGTTTCTGGTGCCAGCACTGTTGAGCGACGGCTACGAAGTGGATGTGCCGATGGCAAACCTGCGCATCGGGGAGCAACTGGCGTGGCTGGTGGCACGATCATGAGCAGGACAGATGATCTCATCCGCTTGTACCGGATTTTCGATCGGTTGGAAGCTTCCTCAGGCGGCAAGAGGTTTCTTGCTCAGCTTGCGCCTTCCGGCAGTTGGCCGCGAAGAGGCGTCTATTTCTTCTTCGAGCCGGGAGAGGTTCGCGCAGGTAGCGGTCACGGCCCGCGGCTTGTCCGGGTGGGCACGCATGCCTTGGGCGTCGGCGCGCGCTCGACGCTGCACCAGCGCCTACGTCAGCATGCCGGGAAGTCGTCCGGTTCTGGCGGAAACCACCGGGCATCAATCTTCAGATTGCTTGTCGGCGAGGCTCTAACCGCGCGCGGGGACTGCCCGCCATGCCCGTCTTGGGGAGTGAAAGGCGATATCAGCAAGGCTGCGGAGATGCTGAGCGTGCAAAGGGCTCCGTTGGCTGCCGCTGAGGCACCAATTGAAGCCGCTGTATCAAATTATGTGGGTCGACTGCCGTTTCTGTGGCTCCCGATTGACGATGAGCCGGGGCCGGAGTCCATGCGTGGGTTCATCGAGCGGAACGTGATCGCACTCGCAAGCGGCCTGCACGAGCCGGTCATTGATCCGCCTTCGCCGTCATGGCTGGGCCTCCGCTCGGGCCGGGATAAGGTCCGGCGCTCCGGCCTGTGGAACCAGCTACATGTGGACGAGAACTACGTGCCTGGCTTTCTTGACGTGCTGGAAACAGCTATCGAACGCAGTATAGATCATAGGGCTATAGCGTAGATGTAGTGCTCACCTTCATCAGGGCCGCCAAAAGCGCCGATTGGTTGCGCCCGTACTCACCCTCGACGCCGATTGCCCGGGCGTTGCAGGTCACTCCGCTTGTCTCTCGATCTCAAAGTGAATAACGCCTTCTATCGGGTCGAGCGGTTCGTTCGCAGTGATCACGTACGCCGCGTCGAACGACGCGATGTCCGCTTCGGTCGCGAAGCTGATCGTAAATGTGTCGATGCTGACCTGATGATGATGCTTGAGCTCGTTCGTCGAAAAATGCACGCGTCGGTCGGCGGCATAAATGTGCGTTGAGCGAGGCAAATAGCGCATCGGATTTATGAGGTCGGGTATGGACGTCGCGGTCGCATGGGCGAACGCCGAAGACCTAGCCTCCTTCTTGGGGGGCTTCGGTGCTTCCGGCCCGCTGGGAAATATATGGTCGTCGTCGTCGCGATCGTACAGGAGGATCGTCTCTGGGAGATAGATATCCGCGTCAATCCTGGTTGCCGGCGCCGTGCCACTGTTCTCCAGATAGAGCGTCACCTCGAAGCTCCTCAGCACGAGCTTGCCGAATTCCAGCTTCTCCGCGAGATATCTCTCATACTCCGTGTAGTAGTGCCGGACGCGCTTGTTGTACTCTTCGGTTTCCTCGCGGCTCCATTGATGGGGCTGCCTCAAAGAATCCAGACTGGCGAGGTCGAATACGCCCTTTCGGGAAGAAGTTACCGGTTCGGCTGAAACGATACCGGGTTTGGGTTTGGGCAGCGGCAGCAGCGGCGCCTCCGCCTTGATCTGGTCCAGTGTCTTCACATCGCCCATGTGAGGGGATTGTGAGATTGCGATGGGCCTGTCGGATGGGCTTTCCAGTAACACCGCTAGGTCCGGAGCGCGCTGCGTCCTCCGGCGATCCTCCTTCATGACGGCCTCGGCCTTCCGCAAGCCTGGTACGATTCGATCGCGCAACGCGGTTGTGAGTTCGGTCGCTACAGCCGCCTTCTGCTCTTCGGTCGCGTCGCTGTGCAGCGAGAAGAAGGCCGGCGCCTTGCGGTGGCGCAGATCGAACGGAAGATGCTTGAGTTCGGCACCTTCCGCTTTGTTACCGACCAGAACCACCCGTTCCTCGCCCAGCACCTTCATGGCGTAGCCGAGCTCGATCATGACGTTGGGATTGGGAACGCGCTTGCCTCTGGCTGTTTTGCAGATCGGGGTGACGTCGGCGACAAAGACCGCTGCCGCTTCGATCTTCTCGAGAATTTTCTCTGCTATCCTAGGCGATCCGCCCACGCCAAGCGTATCGTGGTCGATCGCGATGCGACCATCGTCCTGTGCGCCGAGGTCGTCGTCCTCCTCATCCTCCTCGGTGGAGGGTGGGCGCTCGGAGTCCTCGGTTCCGTCGACGCAGTTGAGGCTCTTGGCCAAATCCGCCAGCACTGCGCGGACGAAATATCGATTGGTGGCTTGCTGCACATCGCTTTGCCAGGACCAAAATATCTTCATAGCGTTAAATGTAGCGCCTCAGCCCTCGGCAGAAAAGCGATCGAACGCTCTCGCCGTGAAAACTAGCAATAAGGAGGGTTCTAGAGGGCTACGGCGTAGACATAGTTCTCATCATCGTCGTGCGTGGCCCGCCAATTGCCGCCGATTCTGCGATATTTCCGGACGCAGCCGCCGATTGCCACTGTTAGGAGTCTTCGTGCACCGCATCAATCCCGAAACTGGCGAAGTCCTCGTTCCTCATGTCTTCGACGATGGCACCTACGGCGCGGCCGACCCCAAGCTCGGTAAAAGAAGACACCATATTGCAAACAGAGTAGTTGCTGAAAGCATTGAGGAACTGAAGGAATATCTCCGCAAAGGCTGGCCCGTTTGGATGTCGATCCGCGGTACCAAGGATCGCCGTCTGATTTCCAAAGGCATTATTGATGCCGATCCGCCGCAATCCGAATCTGCTCCCTGTGTCGCGCCGCAGGCCGAGATTATAGCTGCACAGTCTATCCCCCGCGTGCCGGCACAGGGACACATGCAATTCGTTCCCATTGTGCGGTCGGCCGGAGCCGTCACCCGCGAGGTGACTGAATGTCTGCAAATCATCGCCTCCATGTCAGAGGCAGAGGTCAGCGCGGAAATAGACGATCCTCGTAGGCTCCTTATGGCCACCCATGTCCATAAGTCAAAGCGTCTTGATATCGCCTACGCTCCGTTTGATCACGTGAATATCGGGGCGGATATCGTGATCGTTGGCATTACGCCAGGTAAGCAGCAGATGCGCGCGGCCCTTGAAGACGCTTACACGTCGATAAAGCTTGGTTTATCTGACGCGGAGGTGCTTGCACGCGCGAAAGTCCATGCCAGTTTCGCAGGCACCATGAGAACAAATCTCGTGAAACTGATGGATGCCGTGGGCCTGAACGTATTGTTAGGCATTGCCTCGACGGTAAGCCTTTGGGGGGTCGACAGCCGTCGTGCCCATTTCACTTCTGCGCTCCGCTACCCGACATTCGTCGACGGCCAGAACTATAGCCGGTCGCCCGACATGAATGGCGTGCCATTCTTGTTCGACCGCTCTAGGAACTGGCTTAAGGAAGAACTCTCGCTGTTTCCGGACGCAGTGATCGTGCCTATGGCAGGGCTGTTCAACGCTCTGTGCTTTGGTTTGACCGAGAGGGATGATTTTTCGCTTTTCAGGTGTGGAAGTGTCTGAATCTATGGGGAGCAACCCGAATCGGAGGTTGCCCTATGACGACGATCGATCTTGCATCCTGC
>NZ_JBPFEA010000011.1:0-73207 GCF_051061285.1 Methylocystis sp. | reverse complement strand
CTCCCTCCCGCCAACGGGAGCAGCATCGGTGAGTCGGCGCGCCGCCCGGCCTTCCAGGGCATGCCCTGGAAGGCCGGGCGTCACGAAAACTGGGGAATTTTCAATCGGCACATTTGGGGAGTTTACGTCCGGCACTCACAGTCGTGTAACGCCTCGTTGACCTGTTCGGGAGTAGGAGATGGAAAGCCCGCAGACTTTCGGGTCTGCCTGATCTTCTCAGTTAGCGTTTCGACATCGATGGCCGCGTGAGCCTGAACCAAGCCCCGTAGCACAGTCGCATCGGCGGGATAGCTTGAGGCAATGTGTGCATAGAGATTGGCTCTCGACAGAGGAGACAAGCGATCCGCTTCGCTTTTCAACGCTTCATTTCGCGGTTTCTGCTTTAAGCGCTGAATAAGTCCTTTTGCCGCACCCTCCGGGGTGTCGAGAAGTGACGCAAGTTCCGCTTTGAGCCTCTTTTTGGGATTCGTAGCGATTTGCCGAGCGCCCAGCAGATCAGATTGACTGGTCCGGCCTTCGCTTAAGCGATCCTCGAGCGCTTCGCTCAGTTCTTCTATTGTAGCTGCGGGCAATACGCCGAGTAAATAGAATGGCTGAGAAAGCAAATCGAAGGTGGAAGCGGCATTGTTATTATTTTTACGTGTTTCGTCCATGCGCCAAGCTCAATATATACTCAGCCTTTTCAGCCTCTGTTTTGGGGCTTGATGTCGCTGCCTGTCGGGTCGACAGGGGGAGAATATAATTTGAATACCTAAGATTCTGAAAGGACCACGACTGCGCTTTATTGACACAAGACGGCAGCGGTGCGCCGATTCTCCCAGATGGCACTCTGAGCTGGACGCCTCCAATTACCCTGTTTTTAGGTGTCGATAGCAGCGGTATGACGCGGACCGACGTCTTCGCGCAGGGTAAAACATATGGCCTTGCTCCGTCCTGTGCGTTCTTGCTTGGTGAGCGGCGGCATTCCCGTCGCTCATATTCCTTATGCGGGTGCGCCTCGCTCGTGCAGCCAGGCGAAGCGGCGCATGTTGTAGGCGAGATTGGCGAGCCCGATCTTGAGCCGCGCCCGCGCCCGGCCGATGGTTCGCACGAACAGGCCCATCAGCCCCTTCTGATGCGCGAACACATGCTCGACGGCGCTACGCACTTTCGACTTCTGCGCATTGTCGACGCGCGTGCGCTCCGGCATCGCCTTGCCCTTGGGCTTCTTGCGATGAATGCGCGAGACGAAGCCGCGCCGCGACAGCATCGCTTCACTCTTCGCCGAGCGATACGCCGTATCTGCATAGACCTCGCTCGCTGTGTTCGTTCGGTCGAGAACATCCTCGAGCCTTGCGCCGTCATACGCGGCGGCGTGTGTCGCCGTCCATTTGCGGATCAGCCCATGCGCCGGTCGATCGACACATGGTTCTTGTATCCGAAGGCGGGGAATGGCGAGATCGACCGGCGGAAGCGTGCCGTCCTCCCGCACTTTGGCTTTCGTGTATTTGACTGTCCAGCGCGCATCGCGATCTTTCTGCGCGAGCTTCGCCGGCTTGTCTTTCCAGCTCTCTGGAATGCGGCCTTCCTTGATCGCCTGCTTCTTGCCGTTCGTATTGCGTTGCTTGGGCGCGGCGACAATCGTGGCGTCGACGATCTGGCCCGACATCGCGGCCGGCCTCGCGCAGCGCTGCATCAAACTGCTCGAACAAGACGCCGGCCGCATTCGCCTTCTTCAGCGCCTCGCGGAACGTTTAGACCGTATTGGCGTCGGGAACCGCGTGGCCAAACCCAATCCGAGAAAGCGCATGAAAGACAGGCGGTCCTTGATCAGATATTCGCAGCGCTCGTCCGACAACGAATGCATTGCTTGTAAAATCAGCACCTTAAACATGAACACATGATCGAATGGCGGACGCCCACCCTTGGAGCGATCGGCACGCGGCACTGCCGCCTTCAGCGCCGCCCGGAACATCTCAAAATCGACCAGCGCCTTCACGCGCTCAAGATCGTCGCCTTTGTCCGACAGCTCCGCCAGCCGTTCGTCGACGTCGAAAAATCCGGGCGTTCCCTTCGCCATGGCCGCGATTCCCTTGCGACATGACCAAGTGAATCAACTCAACGCCGATTTGGCCAGAGGTTTTGGAGGCGTCCACTTTCGTGCTCGATGAGCACAGACAGCATCCCAATCAGGTGGTGGGTTTCGATCCTCTAGGACTTCGTCCCCCTCAGCGCTCAGATTCCACGTTCAAAGCTTCTGCTAGACTGGGCCACCGTTTGGCCACCGATACACATGAACCGACCGAGAACGCGATTAACCGCCACGCTATAGGAATCAACGGTTTTCGACGCATTTTTACCGCCGCGCCGCCGCTCATAACGGTCTGGTTGCAGGTTCGAGTCCTGCCCGGCCCACCAATCAAATTCAATTACTTAATTCACATTTTGAAACCAGTAGCTCGATCACCCCACCAGTTCACGCACTCGGCCGCTGCAAATCAGTCCGATCCATGTCCGCCATGGATTCAGAGTTCCGCCCATCGGGCAAGGGAGCGGGTAATTACCAAGTGTTTGGGTGATCTAAGCGCCGGTAGCTCCCTTTAGAGTTTAAAGCGCCCTTTAGCGCCCGCACCTTTCGATCGCTATTTTTCAAAAAAATTTATTCCAGACGGCCAGGGGCGCCCCCAGTTTCAGTTCATCCTCAAGATCAGCCGGTTACAATCACATCGATTTGTCAGCCCTCGCCTCGCCCCGCTTCCTCGCGACTTGCGCGGAACGAACGCTGGCAAGCTGCGTTATAGGGACGATCGCTCCAGCAAACGCGAACGTAAGCTTTCGATCCGTCGCGGCGACGATCTCCCCAAGATGCTTGTGAAATTGGCTGAGGGATTTTGCGCATGTACATGACGCCCATCGACTTTATCGACCTCGGGTTTCGCACGTTCATGCGCAACCCATTTTCCCGTCCCGAACAAATCTCCCTGCGGCAAGGGGAAAGCGACTTTCGCTTGTTGGGCGCGCGCGAAGGGCTCGTCGTGACGCTCGGTCCAAAGACGTCCTTTTTTGATCGGCCAAGCAGGTCTGTTTGCCGGTGGCCTGGAACACGCACCATCCCGCGCCAAAGTCCTCACTTCGTGCCGAAACGCTCCTGGATCGTGAACGAGTTCGCCACATTCCTTTACGTGTGTTTTGGCGGCGGAGACGTGAAACTCAATCGGATCGCCACTTCGGAGAAGCAGAGAGAAATTTTGCTGACGGCTGGCGAAGGCAACGTCGTAGAGAAAATCGATCTGACGAAACTTGCAGGAGACAATTCGCCGCCCCTTCTGTTTCTCCAGCCTGCCTATCTTTGTTCGTCCGCCAATGTCACGATTGAATCCGTTCCCTGTGACGCATCGACCATGAGTTGGGCGCGAGCGCCCTATGTCTACAGGACTTGCCCTGTCGACGATGCGTCGACGCCCGCGATCTTATGTCTTGCCGGTAAGACGATGATCTGGTGCGAACGGATCGAGCCCGGCGAGAGTCGGGACTACGCTCTGGGAAATGTCATTGCGACGACCGCCAATGTGGTTTCCAAACTGCGGCCCACCAGCCAGACGCATCCTGAGGATATGAGGGTCGCCGCAGTCGAACAGGATCGCTCCAGAGCGAATGCAATCATTTCGGCTTCCGCAAAAACCAGCAGCAACAGTTCGATCCGCATGCGACTGCGTGAATGCGCCGCCGCCACGAAAATCCTCTTTGAATCGATACGCGCCCGTGAGGGATTCTTCGTGTGCGAAGTGACCAATGAATCTGACGCGCCGGCCCATGTTTTTATCCAACTCAACAAAGGCGATTTTTATGGCGGCTCAGGGCTCGTTGGTATCGTGATAAAACTCGTATCCAGCATCTTCCGTATGTCGCACCTGTCGCTAGGCCACTGATCGAGCGGCTGCGAGGCAGTCTGTCGGGGTCGCAATTATCTTTCCATGGGCGAATAAGTAATCCGTCAATCTACCGCACGTAGCAAAGTTCAACTCAGGTCGTCCAAGCTGCGCCCCGATATGAAGCGATCCGGGGGTGTCCTCTATCCTACCGCCCGTAGGCGCCGAGCGGGCGCGGCGCGCCGGGCGCCTCCGGATATTTTGCCGGTTCGAACGCGTCCCCGCGACGTATTTTGGGGCGCCGCAGTCCCTCGCCGACTTTCACCGTAGCGGAGACGGTCGTCCGCCGCGGCGCGCTTTGTTCGACAGCGCCGCGCTCGCTTCGATCCGAACGCTCGCCCGTTTGCGCCGGTTTCGCTGCGACCTCGCGTTGAAGTCCCTCGACCTGACCGGACAGCGCGCCGATCGCGGAACTTGTTTCCGTCTTCATCGCGTCGATGCGTTTGCCAAGACTCTCGACGGCGTCGGCGCCGGGAGCCGCTGCCTGCATCGAAGATCGCATCGCCTCCATCTCAGCGCGGAGCGCACGAATCTCCTCCTCCGTCTTCTGCGCGGTTCGCAGAGCGGCGGCGCGCTCCGCGCTTTCTTGCGTCGCCATCGTTCGGACGAGGTCCGGCAAGGCGGAGACCGTCGGCCAGGCGGCCTCGGCGATCAGCCAGCCGGCGAGTGCGGCGGCGCCATAGAGCAACGCAGCCCAAAGAATCCGAGAGCCGTGGGTGAATGTGCTTTTAAGCGCCGGCAGCAGGCGTTGCGCGACAGCCGCCTTGGAATGATCCGACACATCTGCGCAGATCGTCGCGTCCGCAGACCCGACTTTCGGCTCCGGAACGTCAGCCGCAGGAGCCACGGCAGGGCTGAGGTCGAGGGCGGCTAATCCCGTTTGCTCGGTCATGGCAAGGCTTCGAATGGGGAGCGCAAGATTTTTGAGCCTCACGCCGATTGCTTGAGAATGGATTAACGGCCTGCGCGACGTGCGCCTCGGCCAAGCCAAGAATCCAAAAACCATGATTCAGGAAATAGATTTGATCCGGAAGGAAATCGTTCGTTCTTGAGGAATAAAAAGCTTCTTCATGAGGGCTCCCGGCCCTCTTGCGAATTTGAAAGCCGATCTTCCTCAATCAGTTTTCAGGCTCAAAGCAGGCGTCAGAAGATTAAGGCGATTTTCAAAGCGCCGAGGCGCGGCGCCTTTCCGACACAAGCGCAAGCTCGCTCTCTGAAGCATCGTTTACAATTTGATAACAGGATGCTGCTCCCCTCGTTTGCCACTGGGCATCCGCCAAGCAAGCGAGGAGTGAGCTTATGGACGAGGCCAGATCTCCAAATGAGACCTCCGACGAAGCGGTTACGCGAGCGCGGGAGGATAAAGCTCCGCCAGCTTGCGTGGGGGCCGAAGCCGAAGTCAAAATTTCCGCTTGCAAACCCGCAATGTTGGTCTCTGACGGCGAGAACTCGGACGCGGGGAGAAAGGTCGAGATCAGGATCAATCTCGGGTTCGACGACCAGACGCTGCAAAGCTTTCTGTCGTCTCTCAAAAACACTCACTTACAGCCGCAGACTGCCGAATATATCAGCCTGACCGCGCCTTACAGGGAAGAGGCTTGCACCACGCGCAGGCAGGCCCGCGACGAACAAAGCGCGCGCGTTTCTCCAGTCGCTCTAATGCTGGTCTTCGCCGTTGGATTCGGACTGAAGCTGCACTTCCACGACATTCGTTTTCCAGTTTTTCCCGATCAGGCCGCCTCGTCGCTCAAGGCTCTGGTCGATAGGATCACCATGTCCGAGTCACAGGGAAATCCGGACGCTAGAAACAAATTTTCTTCCGCGGCCGGACTGGGACAGTTCATCAACGCGACCTGGATGGGGTTGATCAAGAAACACCGTCCCGACCTCGCCGGCGTTCTGAGCGACAAAGAGATTCTCGACTTGCGAAGGGACCCAGATCTCTCTCGAGAAATGACGGCGCGCTATGTCGAGCAAAACACGTCGATCCTGATGAAAAAGGGTCTGCCGGTCACGCCGGGGACGCTTTATCTGGCGCATTTCGCCGGCCCGGGCGGCGCGGCGGCGATCCTGTCCGCGCCGGAAGAGGTCGATGCGGCGACAGTGATCGCCAGCGTCGACGGACAGCCGAGTAGAGCCCGAGAAAAAATCGTCATTGGAAACCCCTTCTTGAAAGGCTTCACCGTGAAAGACCTCAAGAACTGGGCTCATCTCAAGATGCAGGGGATCAGCTTGGAGCTGGGGGCGACGGCGCAGGAGAGTTTGGCGCGGCGAGATTGATCCGCAACGTCAGTATCCGCCGGTAACGGCGGCGGGAGAATGCCGATGCGGGGCGAGATCGGCCGGCGTGGCGCGGCGGGTCAAGCCGCCCTTGGCTATCCATTCCTGCGACGCGGCCGCGGCGCGAGAGATCAGTTCGCCGGCCCGCGAGAAATCGTAAGGGGAAACGTTTAGCGGGCAGAGCGCGGGCGCGAGATGCACGTCGATCTCTTCAGGCAGGCGCTCCAAGTCGCGGATCAATTGCCAGGCGATCAGCAGAGTGATCGCGTGCAGTCCGCGGCCGACGGCGCTCGCTGGCGGCCTTTCCAGGGCGCAGGCGTAACCCGTCGGCAAGACGATGATCCTTCTTGCCCCGAGCGTCATGGCGAGCCACAGCGGCGTGTTGGCGGCGATCGCGCCATCCATCAAGGGCGCGCCGTCCACCTCGACAGTCGGAAAGATTCCCGGCACCGCGGCGCTGGCCATGATGGCCTCTACCGCCGAACCTCGCGAAAAGGTCACAGCGAAGCCCTGCATATCCGTGGCGACGATGTAGACCGGCAGCCTCGCCTCTTGCAGCGCGACATAAGATAGATGCCGCTCGATCAAGCCGCGAAGCGAAGAAGGATCCACCAGATAATCGGCGTGGCGCAGCAAGCCGAGCGCCGCCGACAAGGTGAACGGGAAGATGTCCCGGCGACGTAGATTGAGCCAAATCTGCGCCAGTCTTTCAACCCCTCCCGCGTCGGGCTGGCCGGCGAAATAGCAGGCGTTCATCGCGCCGACCGACGAACCGACGATAAAGTCGGGTCGCACGCCGGCGGCCGTCAAGCTTCGAAGCATGCCGACCTGAACCGCGCCGAGGCTGCCGCCGCCGGCCAGAACAAAGGCAGTTTTGGCGGCGGTTCCCCCGTTCATGGCGCATCCTTTCGGGCGCGTCGGCCGCGTCGGACCAAGAGTCTTCCGCCGGATATCTAGGAGGCCAGGTGAGGTCGATCCATGTGCGCTCTAACTCGTCTATTGACGCGCCGCCGCTCTTGAATTCGGCGCCGGCCTGCTTAATTCGCCAGTGCGGCTCTTTCGCGAGGACTTTGCAATGGCTGACGACGAAAACCCCACCGTTAAAAAGAACAAATATCTTTTCGGGGGCGTCGGCGCCGTCCTCGGCGGCCTGACCGGCGTCGCGATCGGCGGACCGCTTATCGCCATCGTCGGTGCGGGACTGGGCGGCCTGCTCGGATACAATATGCTGAAGCGGCTGTGACGCGTTAATCGTCGCGCTGACCCAGAAACAGCATCACCAGCGCCGCGCAGCCGATGAAGCGGAACGCGGCCTGCTGCATATCGGGTCCGGAGCGCCACATCTGGAACCACTCGCCGCCAACGGCCATGAAGCCGAACAGGTAAAGGCCGACGGCGAGCGCAAGCCCCGCAGTGGCGACATCCTTGGCGGCGTTGAATTGCGTCGCCTGCGCCTTGCGCGCCAGCAATAGCCGCCACACGCCGGCGAGAATGAGCGCGGCGGCGGAGAATTCGATTGCGATGATGAATGCGTAAAGCATTCGGTGCGGCGTAGCACTGGTGACGGCGCGCCACTCGAGCGGGCTGCCGAGCGGCACTTGGTCCATCGACATCACATGGCTGACGACCTGGTAGTTCGTGTCGTAGTCCGTGACATTATTGATTGCGACGAGCAGAATGAGCGCGCCGAGCGCAGCCGTCAGCAAAATCTTCGAATATCTCATCAACATGTCGACCACTCCCGGGCCCAGCCTAGCATGACCTGAGCCATTGATCTTGCGACGCGAGGGCTTACAACACAGTCTGGTCTTCCGTCGGACATGCGACCATGATTGATCTTTATTACTGGCCGACCCCCAACGGCCACAAAGTCACGATTTTTCTCGAGGAAGCGGGACTCGCTTATCGGATCAAGCCCGTCGACATCACCAAAGGGGACCAATTCAAGCCAGAGTTTCTGGCGATTTCTCCCAACAATCGCATGCCGGCCATGGTCGACCGCGCGCCGGCCGATGGCGGCGCTCCGGTCGCGCTATTCGAATCGGGCGCGATCCTCGTCTATCTCGCGGAGAAGACCGGACGGCTTTTTCCCGCGGACCTCCATGCCCGTGCGCGAACGCTGCAGTGGCTGTTCTGGCAGGTCGGCGGGCTTGGCCCGATGGCCGGTCAAAACCATCACTTCGCCAAATACGCGCCGGCGAAAATTCCCTACGCGATCGAGCGCTACCGTAACGAGACCGGCCGGCTCTACGGCGTCATGGACGGTCAGCTCGCCAAGACGCCTTTTCTTGCCGGCGAGTATTCGATCGCCGACATCGCCTGCTATCCCTGGATCGTTCCGCATGAGGATCAGGGCCAGGATCTGCACGACTTCCCGCATCTCAAGCGCTGGTTCGAGGCGATCCGTTCGCGACCCGCGGTAGTCCGCGCCTATGCGGCCGGCGGGCCCTATGAGCGGACGCGTCTCGATTTCACGGCGCTGGAGCGCGAAATACTTTTCGGCCAGACCAGCGAGCGCGGCGGCGCGAAATAGGCTATGGCTGCGCGGCGTTTTTTCTAAGAAGGGCACGCCGCATCCATGTCGAACGACCGCCAAACCGCCGCGCGAGAGACCGCCAAGGCGCTGATCGAAGTGCAAGCGGTGCTCGTGAATGTCGATAAGCCTTTCATAACCACCGCCGGCTGGGCGTCGCCTGTCTACATCGACATGCGCAAGATCATCGCCTTTCCGCGGCTGCGGCGGCGCCTCGTCGAATTCGCGACGCGGACGATCGAGCGCGACATCGGCTATGAATCGCTCGACGTCGTGGCGGGCGGCGAGACGGCCGGCATTCCCTTCGCGGCGTGGATCGCCGACAGCCTCATGCTGCCGATGCAATATGTGCGCAAGAAGCCCAAGGGTTTCGGTCGCAACGCCCGCATCGAAGGCGATGTGATGGAGGGCGGCCGCGCCCTGCTCGTCGAGGATTTGGCGACCGACGGCGGCTCGAAGAAGGACTTCGTGCAGGCGCTGCGCGACTCGGGGCAGCGCTGCGATCACGTCTTCGTGTTCTTCTTTTACGATATATTCGCCGGCGCGCGCGAGGAGCTGGCCGCGCTCGGCATCAGCCTGCATGCGCTCGCAACCTGGCGCGACGTGCTCGCGGTCGCTCGCGAGCACAAATATTTCCCCGATGACGCGCTGAACCAGGTGGAAGCCTTTATCGCCGATCCGGTCGCCTGGTCGGCGGCGCATGGCGGCCTCGCCAAGGCGAAGGGATAGGCCGAAGCGGGCGCTTTTAGCTGCAGCGGATAAATTCGCGATAGAGCCAGCCGAGCCGCTTGCCGCCGGGGCTCGCCACATAGGCCCAGGGCCTGCCGTGATCATCCTCGCCATAGCGCTGCACGACAATAGCCTTCCCGTCTTCGATGGCGCCGATGACATTCTTGCGCTGATCGCGGATGGCGATCGAAGCGCCCATGGCGCCCGTCGCCATGCAACGATCGCCAGCGAGCGCCGTCGCGCCCCATGCGATCGCGGCGGCGAGAGCGGCGAGAGTGAGGCCGGCGAAAGGCGCGAGTTTCTCGGACATCAAAGGCCTCCCGATTGCGTTGGAAAGACTTATAGTCGGGGTTCGCTAGCAGCGAATTGCGCCAACGCACGCGGAGCCGCCATGCGCAGAGCAATGTTTCTTCTTATCGGGGCGCTTTGTGCGCCATATGCGCAAGCCGGCGAGCCGCCGCCGGGCTTCGCGCGCCTCGCTGACGTTGCGCCGACCATCGTTCAGGAAATGCGCTATGCCGGCGTCGATAATTTCACCGGCGCCCCGGTGCCCGGCTATCGCGCGCCGCAATGCTGGCTGCGCACTGACGCCGCCAAAGCGCTGGCCGACGCGCAGAAGGATGCGCGCGCCCGTGGGATTTCGCTCGTCGTCTACGATTGCTACCGACCGCTGCGCGCCGTTTCGGCCTTCGTCGACTGGTCGCGCAACGCCGACCTGCGGACGAAGACCGAACATTATCCGCGCCTCGCCAAGAGTGCGCTGTTTCCCGAGGGCTATATCGCCGAACATTCCACCCATTCGACGGGATTGGCCGTCGATATCGGCGTCAAGGGCTGGGATTTCGGCACGCCGTTCGATTTTTTCGACACGCGCTCATGGACCAAAGCCAAAACCTCGAAGACGGCGCGGGCGCATCGCGACGCGCTCGTGGCGCTGATGCGCCGCCACGGCTTTGAAAATTTCCCGCGCGAATGGTGGCATTTCACTTACAAAGGCGCGGATGGGGCGCCGAGCTATGACGTCGAGATCAAGTGACCCCTTCCGCGCCGGCGAGCTGAACTGAACCTTCATGCGTCCCTCCATGCTCGACCCTTTCTTCGGTCGCGTCGCCGCACTGCCCGGCGTCGGACCGAAAACCGCAAGACTGTTCGACCGGCTGCTCGCCAAGCCGGGGACGGAAGCGCGCCTCGTCGATCTGCTGTTTCATCTTCCGTCGACCGTCATCGACCGCAGCGTGCGTCCCACGATCGCCGCCGCGCCGCTCGAGACGATGGTCGTGTTGAAGGCGTGCGTCACCGAGCATCGTCGCCCTCAGGGCCGATATTCGAAGTCGCCCTATCGCGTGCTCGTCGAGGATGACACGGGCGACGTCGAACTCGTGTTCTTCCTCGCCAATCCCGACTGGATCGAACGCAGCCTGCCGCTTGGCGCGACGCGCTGGATTTCGGGACGCATCGAGCTTTATGACGGCCGCCGCCAGATCGTGCATCCGGACCGCGTGCTCGACGAAGCCGGATTGGCGAAGCTCCCCGCATATGAAGCCGTCTATGGCCTCACCGAGGGCTTGCAGGCGCGTTACGTTTTACGCGCGACGGAAGAAGCGCTGACGCGCCTGCCGAACCTTCCAGAATGGCAGGACGCCAGCGTTCTCGCCGCCAATAAGCTTCCCGCATTCGCCGAGGCGCTGCGCGCGGCGCACCGGCCGGCGAGCGCCGATGCGCTCTCGCCGCAGCATCCTGCCCGTCAGCGTCTGGCGCTCGATGAATTGCTCGCGAGCCAGCTCGCGCTGCGCCTCATTCGCGCCAAGATGCGCCGCCCTGCGGGTCGCGCGCACAAGGGCGACGGCCGCTACGCCCGAGCGATCGAATCCGCCCTGCCGTTTCGCTTGACGCGCGCGCAGCAGCGCACGCTTGACGAAATCCGCGCCGATCTTGCGTCGGAACAGCGCATGCTGCGGCTTGTTCAGGGCGACGTCGGATCCGGCAAGACCATCGTCGCGGCGCTCGCCATCGCGAGCGTGGCCGAGAGCGGCCGACAAAGCGCCTTGATGGCCCCGACCGAGATCCTGGCGCGGCAGCACTACGATCGGCTGACGCCAACGCTCGCCTCCGCGGGACTGCGCGTCGCGCTGCTGACTGGCCGCGCCAAACCGAGCGAGCGCGCGGCGCTCCACGCCGCGATAGGCGCGGGGGAGATCGATGTCGTCATCGGCACGCATGCTCTCGTGCAAAGCGATCTCGCCTTTCGCGACCTCGGCTTCGCCGTCGTTGACGAACAGCATCGCTTCGGCGTCGAGCAGCGGCTGGCGCTCGGCGCCAAGGGCGACGCCGTCGACATGCTGGTGATGACCGCGACGCCAATCCCGCGCACGCTGGCGCTGACGGCGTTCGGCGATATGGACTGCTCGGCGCTCGACGAAAAACCACCCGGCCGCACGCCGATCTCGACGCGCGCGCTTCCGGCCGAAAGAATCGACGAGGTGATTGGCGGCTTGCGGCGCGCCTTGGCGGAGGGCGCGCGGGCCTATTGGGTCTGTCCGCTCGTCGAGGAGAATGAGGAGCTGGATCTCTCCGCCGCGCAAGAGCGGCACGCCGATCTTTCGAAGCTTTTTGGAGCGGCGGTCGGCCTCGTTCACGGCCGGATGAAGGGCGGCGAGAAGGACGCGGTGATGGAAGCCTTTCAGCGCGGCGAGGTTAAAATTCTGGTGGCGACCACGGTCATCGAAGTCGGCGTCGACGTTCCGGAAGCGACGATCATGGTCATCGAACACGCCGAGCGCTTCGGCCTTGCGCAGCTGCATCAGCTGCGCGGACGCGTTGGACGCGGCTCTGGCAAGTCGGCGTGCCTGCTTCTGTACAAAGGCCCGTTGAGCGAAGCGGCGAAGGCGCGGCTGATGATCATACGCCAGACGGAAGACGGATTTCGCATCGCCGAGGAAGATCTGCGGCTGCGCGGCGAAGGCGAAATTCTCGGTGTACGGCAGGCCGGTCTCCCGAGCTTTCGGCTCGCCGACCTTTCCGCGCACGCGCGACTCCTCGCCGTGGCGCGCGACGACGCCGAATTGATTCTGCGTCGCGATCCCGAGCTTGCGAGCGACAGAGGCCAGGCCTTGCGCGCCCTGCTCTACCTCTTCGAACGCGACGACGCCGTGCGCCTGCTGCGCGCCGGCTGATGCCACGTCAAAAGCGACGCGCGATCACGATTCGGTTGCTGTTGACGCCCTTCACATTGTTGGCGACGCCCCAACAGTTGCTGGTTTTCGTGAAGCTTTGCTCGTTGACGAGGACGCCCAATCGCTCGAACGGAAGATCGTCGAGCGCGCGCCAGACCAGCTGTTCGAGCGGGAGCGCCCCGCCCCGGACCTCGCCAACCTCGTAAGCGACGTGACCGCCCGGCTTCACGACTCGCGCTAACTCTTCGAAAACGTCGCGAGTCATCGCGCGCCAGTCTTCCGGCGCGCGAAGCTGCGAGAGGCGGATGCTCTCGGCCTCGATTCCCGCGAACCAGTTGCGCAGCCAATTGTCGCCGCGATAGTCGACGACGTCGAGAAAAGGCGGCGAGGTGACGACGAGATCGACCGTCGCATCTGCGATGTGCTGCAAATGCGCGGCATCCGCCACGACGAGCTGCGTCGCGCAGGCCTTCGGCCCCTCCGCCGCCAAAAGCGCGCGCGATTTCTTGAAAATCAGCTCGGCGATGTCGCGCCGCGGCGGCGTTTGTTCCCGACGCGCATTGATTTTCAATTGCGCCTTCACGGAAACGGCTTGGTTCGGCGGCATCGTATAGACGGAAAAAAACCCGGGAGAATGGCCGGTCAATCGATTGAGCGCCACCATTCGGATCCAGTCGTCGACGGCGTCGAGACGTCGGTCATGCTCGCGCGCGAGCAGATACGCACGCAACGCGCAAATCTGCCGCAGCGTCTCGGAATGATAGAAGGCGCGAAGGTCGTCGCGCTCAACCTCGCCGCGTCCCCAGGGCGCGGCCGCGAGCCTAGCCTCGATCTCGCAAAGCGCAGGAGGCCGCAGCCGCGGGCGCGTCAGCAGCAGCGACAGCGGATTGGCGTCGGAGCCGATAGGCCTCCGCCCCATCAGCGCCGCTTGCAGGATGGTCGTGCCGCGGCCCATGAACGGATCGCAGACGACGTCTCCCGACTGCGTCAGCCGATCGATGAAAAAGGCCGGGAGCTGCGGCTTGAAACAGGCGCGATAGCTGATCTCATGCAACGGATGTGCGCGCCTTTGCCCGGCGGTCCAGAAGGCGTTGAGGTAATAAGGCACGCCGTCTTCGACAACGGCGCGGGTCGCCGCGCCGAATTCTGCGGACCAACGCAGGTCGTGGAAGAATTCCGTTTCCGCGAGCTTTTCAACTGCGCTCATGCTCAGTCGCGCTGACGATCGGCGAGGCTCGGCAGCGACTTGATCCTCGCTCCGGCCGCGCGGCGCGCGAGAGAAAGCTCATATTGCGTCTGCAGTTCCAGCCAATCTTCGGGCTGGACGCCGAACCAGTGTCCCAGTCGCAGCGCGGTATCGGCGGTGACGCCCCGCTGACCGTTGAGGATGGCGGTGACCCGATTGACCGGCACATCGATATCTCGCGCCAGATCCGAGGCCGTCAGTCCGAGTTCCTGCAAATGACGGGCAAGAATTTCGCCAGGATGCGACATCCCATTCTCCATCGACGCCAGTTTGGATTTTGACGGGCGCGCGCGAACGCTCTCCCGTCGCAGATGCGTCGGTCGACGCGCATTTGCTGGCGCTTCCCGCCGAACGCCGATCAAAAATCTTCTGGTGAGCTCTTCATGGTAGCGGCCCATGTTCCGCCCCCGCCGAATATTGTTTTCGTAAACCATATTATCTGGTCCGTAAACTCGGCTGAGGTCGTTAAGCGCTTTCGCCCTCGATCCATTTGGCGCGCGTTTCGGCCATGAAGTCGGCGAGGCGCCCGGCGCCGATGGCTGCGCGCAGGCCCGCCATCAGCTCCTGATAATAGGCGACATTGGCCTGCGTCAGCAGCATCATCCCGAGGATTTCCCCTGCTTTGACGAGGTGATGCAGATAGGCGCGCGAATAATCGCGCGCGGCCGGGCAGGATGACTGCTCGTCGAGCGGCCGCGGATCGTCGGCGTGGCGCGCGTTGCGCAACGTCACCCGTCCGTGGCGGGTATAGGCAAGGCCGTGTCGGCCGGCCCGAGTCGGCATCACGCAGTCAAACATGTCAATTCCCCGCGCGACGGCCTGAACGATGTCGTCAGGCGCGCCCACGCCCATCAGATAACGAGGTTTTGATTCGGGCAAATGCGGGGCGGTCGTCTCGAGCATGTCGAGCATCACGTCCTGAGGTTCGCCGACGGCCAGGCCGCCGACGGCGATCCCATCGAACTCCATGCCGGCGAGCGCCTGGGCGCTTTCGATGCGAAGCCGCTTCGACTCGCCGCCTTGCACGATGCCGAACACCGCCCTGCCCGGACGCTCGCGAAACGCCTTACGCGAACGCTCCGCCCAGCGCAGCGAAAGACGCATGGCGCGTTCGGCCTCGCCTTCCGAACATGGCAGCCGCACGCATTCATCGAGCTGCATCTGGATGTCCGAGCCCAAGAAATCCTGAATTTCCATCGAGCGCTCGGGCGACAAATGATGTCGCGAACCGTCGATATGCGACTGAAAAGTCACGCCGCTTTCATCGAGCTTGCGCAGCTTCGCAAGCGACATCACCTGAAAGCCGCCGGAATCCGTCAAGATCGGATAGGGCCAGCGCATGAATTCATGCAGTCCGCCCAGCCGCGCGATCCGCTCTGCGCCTGGCCGCAGCATGAGATGATAGACATTGCCGAGCAGAATGTCGGCGCCTGCGGCGCGCACGTCATCGACGAACATCGCTTTCACCGTCGCCGCGGTGCCGACCGGCATGAAGGCGGGCGTACGGATTGTTCCGCGCGGCGTATGAATTTCGCCCTGGCGGGCGAGGCCGTCGGTCGCGAGAACGGAAAAGGAAAAAGCCTGCGTCACTTGTTGTCCTTCGCGCCGAGTACGGCGAGCTTCACGATGCGATAGCAACCGCTGTCGCTTTCATTGAACCACACGGAAAACTCTGACCCGACCATTATCGTTGCCTCGCGCAGGTCAGATCGCCAGCTCTCTCCAAGACCGAAGTCGATTCGTCCATCGCGCCGCAGGATGAATGGACGCACGCTATCGCCGTCGAGCGCAAAGGCGCCGAAAAGATCCCATGTCGAAACGATTCGCGCGCCGTCGATCCGCGCGTCAATCGTCATCGGCGCCTCTCGCGGATCGTCGCGCCAGAGCGCCAGAATGCGCATGTCGCGAGGCGCGCTCATGTTTCAACGCGCTGCAGCAGACAAGCGTCGCCATAGGAATAAAAACGATAGCCGCTTTCGATGGCATGCGCATAGGCGGACTTCATGCGCTCAAGGCCGGCGAATGCGCTGACGAGCATGAACAGCGTCGAACGCGGGAGATGGAAATTGGTGAGCAGCATATCGACAGCGCGGAAGCGATAGCCGGGCGTAATGAAGATCCGCGTGCGCGCAGCATAAGGCGCAAGCCATCCGGCGTCGTCCGCGGCGCTTTCCAGCACCCGCAACGCCGTCGTGCCGACGGCGACGATGCGCCCGCCTCCGGCCCGCGCCTCGTTCAGCGCCTGCGCCGTTTCAGCATCAAGCCGGGCGAATTCCTCGTGCATCCTGTGCAGGTCCGTGTCCTCCGCCTTCACGGGAAGAAAGGTGCCGGCGCCTACATGCAGCGTCACGCGGTAAAGACGAACGCCGCGCGCTTCGATCGCTGCGAGCAGCTGCGGCGTGAAGTGCAGGCCGGCGGTCGGCGCGGCCACCGCTCCCGCTTCGCGCGCAAAGATCGTCTGATAGTCTCTTTCATCGCGCGCGTCGGCCGAACGCTTGCCGGCGATATAGGGCGGCAGGGGCATGACGCCCGCCTGCTCTATCGCTTCGTTGAGCGTGGATCCGGAGAGCTCGAAAGCAAGCGCAATCTCTCCTTCGTCGCCCTTCGCTTCGACGCGGGCGTCGATCTCGCCCCCATGGCCCATAAAGCTTATGCGATCGCCGATCGCGAGCTTCTTGGCCGGGCGCATCAGCGCGCGCCAGCGGGAAGCGTCCAGCCGTTCGATCAGCGTCGCTTCGACATTGGCGCTCAACGCGCCACGAAAGCGCCGACCGGAAAGCCGCGCGTGAATGACGCGCGAATCATTGACGACGAGCGCGTCTCCCGGGCGAAGGTAATCCGGCAGATCGCGAACAATCCTGTCCTGGAAAGTCCCGCCCGCCGGCACGACGAGCATGCGGGCGCTGTCGCGGGGATCGGCAGGCCGAAGAGCGATTCTGTCTTGCGGGAGGTTGAAGTCGAAAAGGTCGACGCGCATACGGAGCTTGCAAAAACCATAAGCTCCGTCAGGTCAAGTATGCGAGAACGGTCAGCGGCGCCGATTGTTGATCAACCGGCGCCGCGGCGAGAGCTTATTGGTATGAGCCGACGCGTCGGCGACGCTCGTCGAATCGGAACTCCGGAGCGTTGCGCAGATCGTCGCGAGTCGTGTTCACAATCGCTTCGACGTCGCCATCTTCGTTCCGAGAAACGACCATTGATGACGGGTCAATCGCGATATGACGCTCGCCGACGCCAAGGAAACCGCCGACGCTGACGATGACCGCACGCACGTTCCTATTATTGTCGAAGATGACGTCCTCGATCTCGCCGACGTTATCATTCTGAAGATTGCGGACGTCGCTGCCGATCAGCTGAGACATGCGCATATCGGTGGGGCCGAGCCTGTAGAAAATTACGCGGGCGGAGCCGAGCTGCTCCAGTTCGCGCATTTCGGCTGCGGATCGCCCTTTCGTCATCCGCCGATCCATGCCCGTCCGGTCCATGCCTGACTGGCTGTCCTGATCGCGCATCCGCTCCCGCGCTGCGCTGCCTCGCCAGGTCGGCGCGGCGTCGTCATCGTGGCCCATATCCCGCCAGCCGCTGCGAGATGTCGTATCCTCCACATCCTTGGCTGGTTGGCCTTGTTTCTCCTGCCACTGATTGCTGCTGCGAGACTGAGGTTGATTCTTGCTCGAGCTCGCGCCCGTGCGATCGCGCGCTGCATTCGCTGTCACGCTGGCGGAAAGCGCGATCGCCGCGACTGTAGCGATCAACAACTTGAGCGATTTCATCGGATACTCTCCACTGTTCCGCTCGCCCGTCTCGGCGAGCGATACTTTGCAACCAGCGTCTGGAGAGATAGTTCCGAATCGTGCCTCCAACTCAGGTCTTTACTGCACATGCGCCCAAGGCGGGGGCGCATGCTTGACCAAAGGCTCGACCTGTCGCGTCAGTCGATCAACCCAATGTCGCCTTGACGATCTTGTCTGGATCTTTCACCGGCTCGCCGCGCTTGATCTTATCGACATTCTCCATGCCGGAGATCACCTCGCCCCAGACCGTATATTTATTGTCAAGGAAGCGCGCGTCATCGAAGCAGATGAAGAACTGCGAATTGGCGCTGTCGGGGCTTTGCGCGCGGGCCATCGAGCAGGTTCCGCGCACATGCGGCGTGCTGTTGAACTCGGCCTTGAGGTCTGGATATTGCGATCCACCCGTGCCCGTGCCGCGCGGGCATCCGGTCTGAGCCATGAAGCCGTCGATCACGCGATGAAAGACAATGCCGTCGTAGAATCCTTCCGAAACGAGCTTCTTGATATGCGCGACATGATTGGGCGCGAGGTCTGAACGAAACTTGATGACGACCGGTCCCTTCGTCGTCTCAAGCGTCATGGTGTCGGCGGCTTCGGTCATGATCATTTCCTTTGATTTTTGCAGGCGTAGCGGCTCTTGAACTCAGCTCTCGTCGCCAGCGACGCGCATCTTGATGATCTTATCGGGATTATCGACCATGCCATTATTGGACTTCGAACCCTTCTTGATCTTGTCGACGACATCCATGCCCGAGACCACCTCGCCGAACACGGTGTATTTGCCGTTGAGCTGCGGCGCGTCTGCATAGACGATGAAGAACTGCGAATTGGCGGAGTCGTTGTCGCCCGGCTGACGGGCCATTCCGAGCACGCCGCGCTTGAACGGCGTATTCGAGAACTCCGCCTTAAGATCGAGATAGCGGGAGCCGCTCATGCCCGTCCCCGTGGGATCGCCAGCCTGAGCCATGAAACCGTCGATGACGCGATGGAACGCGATGCCGTCGTAGAAATGCTCTTTCGCGAGCTTCTCGATGCGCTCGACATGCTTGGGCGCGAGATCAGGCCGCAGCTTGATGGTGACGCGGCCATCTTTCGTGTCGAGATAAAGGAGATGATCATCTGCCGCTCCAACGGGCGCGGCGCTAAGCGCGGCGACGGCCGCGGCGGCAAGAAGCAGACGGCGGGTGAGTTTCATGAAGCCTCCCTATGTATTGCCGCGCCTTTTTATAGCGCGTTTGAGTGCGGCGACGGCGGCGGCCGGCGCAAAGGCCGACACGTCGCCGCCAAGCGCCGCGATCTGGCGCACGAAGGTTCCGCTGACGTGGCGTAGCCTTGGCGAAGCAGGCAGGAAAACCGTGTGAATGTCGGGCGCGAGCGTCCCGTTCATCCCCGCCATCTGCATCTCATAGTCGAAATCGGCGCTATCGCGCAAACCGCGGAGAATGGCGCAGGCGCCGTGCTGGCGCGCCGCCTCGACGACAAGTCCGTCAAAGCCCGCGACCTCGAACCCGCAAGACGCGCCCAGCCCGGCGCAGGCCTCGCGAATGACCGCCGCGCGCTCGTCGAAAGAGAGCCACGGCTCCTTGCCGTGGTGCACGCCGATCGCAACGACGATCTTGTCGAACAGCGCCCCGCCCTGCCCCATCACGTCGAGATGGCCAAAGGTCAGCGGGTCGAACGTGCCGGGGTAGAGGGCCGTCCGCGCGGTGGCGGCAGAGGTCGCGATCATCGCAGCGGTATAGGAGATTTTGCGCGGTTTCGCGAGACTTGAGCGCCTTCGCCGCCACAACCCGCTGCGCGCCGCCGACGATTGCCCGAAAGTCGCGCCCCGACGCTGCTTTTCGGACGCGCCAACACTCGCGCGTTGCGAGCGGAGCGCTACAATAGATCGGGCGCATCCGGCGTGAATGGCCGGACCTATGAAGGAGACTCCAGCATGGGACTTTTGGATTTTCTGACCGGAAAAGGCAAACCGGGGCCTGCCCCAGACGCGCTCAAGAAAACGGCCGAGGCTACCCCTGAGGCCGAAGAGAAGCCCGCGGCCGCAGGGTCGTCCGCGACAGAGACCTTCTACGTCGTGAAGCCAGGCGACACGCTGTGGAAGATCGCCGAAGCGCATTACGGGGCCGGCAAGGGCGCCAAATATATGGAGATCTTCGAAGCCAATCGGCCGATGCTGACCGATCCCGACAAGATCCAACCGGGTCAACGCCTGCGCATCCCAGACGCGCCGACTGGTCCCTCGGCCGGGGGCGACTGGAAGCCTCCAAGCGAAATCGCCAGCAAATAGGGCTAGCCGACAGCTTTGCTTCTGGGCGGAGCAGATCCCGGACAGCGCCATAAGCGCTAGGGCCGAATTTAGACCTTCGTCGCGTCGAAGGCGGGGACGGCGCGCGCAAATTCCTTAAGCCACGAGACGAGACCGGGATGTTCCTGTCGCCATGCGCCGGCGAAACGCAAATCAAGATAGCCCAGCGCGCAGGCGACCGCGATATGGCCGATGTCGACCGAACCGGCCGGCGGGGCGGCCTCGAGCGCGCCGAGCGCCCGATCGATTTTGCCTTGCTGAAGCGCGATCGCTTCAGCATATCGCATGGCTTCCGGGCGATTGAAGGTCTCATAGCGGATCAACAGAGCGGCGTCGTTGACGCCGTCGCCGAGCGCCTGCAGCCGCAAGGCCGCGAAGCGAGCCGTCGCCTCGGTCGGAATGATCCGCCCGCCGCCGGCCAGATGATCCAGATATTCGGCGATGACCCGACTGTCATACAGCGACGAGCCGTCCTCCAAAACCAAAGTCGGGATTTTGCCGAGCGGGTTCTGACGACGCAGACTGTCGGCCGGATCGGCCGCATCGGCGGTCGCGATTTCGATCCTTTCCGACAAGCCGAGCAGGTCGGCGGCGATTCGGATCTTCCTGGCGTAGGGCGAAGCGGGATGAGAGCGCAGAACGAGCATGGCCGCTCCTATCATCCGTGTAGGAAACCCACAACGGCGTTATGGGGGACCGTCAACTTTTGCGGCCTCCGCCGGATGGACTTGCTAAGTGCGCATCAGCTCATTCGCCTGCGAGCCAGGCAATCTCGTAGCCCGCGCCTTCGCCCTGCGCCATCCGTGCAGCGAGAAAGGCAAGCAGTGTTCGCGCTTCTTCTTCGAACACGAAGGGCGGGTTGACGACCGCCATCCCGCAGCGGCGCAACCCCTCACCGTCCCCGCCAATGCTCAACGAAAGCTGCAGAATGCGCCGTATGCCGCTTTCTCTCAGCCAATTGTGCAATTTCCGAATGTCGCCATCGCTCTTCGAGGGATGCCACAAGGCGTAAATGCCGGAACTCCATTTCGCATAGGACTTATGCAAAGCATCGAATGCGGCTTCGAACTCGTCCTCGCGCTCGAAAGGCGGATCGATCAGCGCGAGCCCGCGCCGCTCCTTTGGCGGAACATAAGCGCCAAGCCCCAAATAGCCGTCGATATGGATCGCCTTGATGCGCTCGTCGCGCGAGAACCGGCGACGCAGCGCCGCAAAGGCGTCGGGCCGCAACTCGCAGAAAATCGCGCGGTCCTGCGGGCGCATCAATTTCTGCGCGATCGCCGGCGAACCTGGATAGAGCGCGGGCCGTCCCTCGTGATCGCGCGGCCCGAGACAATCGATGTAGGGCGCAAGCAGCGCGCGAACTTCCGCGCTCGCGCCGGAGAGATCAGCGAGACGTCCAACGCCGCCGCGCCACTCGCGCGTGCGCTCCGCCGCCTCCGCTGAAAGATCATAGGCGCCCTCTCCCGCGTGCGTATCAATGACGCGAAACGGCGTCTCCTTGCGCCTCAGATAGACCAAGAGGCGCGCAAGCAGCGCATGTTTAAAGACGTCGGCGAAATTGCCGGCGTGAAACCCGTGGCGATAGTTCATATGCGCTACAGCGGCGCGGGCGCGCTGATTTCTCGAACGTGGCAACCGCGCTGCGCAACGGCGGGACAGGCGCGAAACTCGCGCAGGTCCTTGGACAGGCAGATGCGCACGCCGTCCATAACGCCCCGCCGGCACGACACCGCCATCATGCCGGGCCGCAGCCGTGGATTGGCTTCGTAGAAGGCGCGCTCGACGTCGATCGGCGTAAAGGTCTGGTCGCGCGCGGGTTTGACGAAAAGCGGCGGGATGGCCACGGCCGCATGGGCGCGCGCCACATCGGCGAAATAATCGCTCGGGCTTTTGCCGCTGCAGACTCCATGCTTGCGCCACTCGTAGCGCGCCAGCCGCTCGTCGGGAAACAAGCCTGCCGCTTTTTCGAGCGCGACGCGCGATGGAGAGCGCGCGCCCGGACATTCGCTCGGGACGCCGCTTTCATATTGCGGCCAGAGCCCGTGAACGACGAAGCCGAGTCCCTTTCCCGGCTCGCATTGGTCGCGCGCGCCCTCGACGCTTTCGCAGAAGCCGGGCGACCAGCTGAGCGCCAACACGTAAAAGTCGAAGTCGCGCGCCGCGCCGGCCGGCGAAGCCGCGCGAGTCGCGCAATCCTCCGCCGTGCAGTCGCCTTCCTTCGCGATAGCGCCGAAAAATCCGCCCGACGCCACCGCGCCGACCAGTAACGCCCATGCGGCGCAACGAATGAAAACTCTTCTCATTTCAAACGACTCTGCAAATAGGACGCGCTAAGGTCCTGCGGCTCGACAATTAGGACTGAAGGCATGATTACGGTCCAGCCCGACGACGCACCATGTCACGCCAGGTCCTGCGCCGATGAAGCCCAAGGATTCTCCGATATTATAGACGACCTCGCGTCTCACGCCGTCGTTAAAAAGCGCCAATGCGCGACAATAGCGACGGGGAATATAGCTCAGGCCATTGTTGCGGGCGCCGATGTCCTCGACGCCGTCAAAGGCCACAATGACCAGAGGCGAATTCCAGAACCAGGCTTCTCTTGCGGCAAAACCCTTGACGACTTCGTTGAGAATCGTCGGGTCGATGCAGTAGGGCGTCAGTCCTGAGTAAGGCAGAATTCGAAATTCCGCCGGCGGATTTTCCTCGCGTGCGGGCTGGGCGGCCGCCGCGGCCGCGGCAAGCGCGAAAAGCGCGGTCGCGGCGGCTCGCGTCCAAACTCCGCCAGACTCCCGGTTACGGCGCCGCATCTCGCTTCTCCTAAATCCCGCCCAGTTGCCGACGATTGACGCCAAAACAGCTCCATGCGTCAAGGCTATGCGCCACACAATTAAGCGAAGAATCGCAACCAGGATGCCAAGGCGTCCAGGACGCGCTATAATGGCCTCCATGTCTAGGAACGTACGGACCCTGCGCCGCGTTATGGCGCTCTTCCTTGGCGCATTGTTGACGAGCGCGACGCCCGGCGCGTCCTTCGCGCAGGACCCCTTTACGGAATTCTTTGGCGGCATCTTTGGCGGCCATCCGCAGCGTGGTTGGGGGCCTCGCGGCGAGCCGAGGGTGCGACGGATCATGCCGCACCGCGAGAATCGCGCGCCGACATACTGGCACGGCCAGACGGATAATCCGCGCCGCGCGGCGAAGCGTACGGACGGCGCCGCCTCGGACCAGTCTCAGAACACGACCGTTACCCAGCCGTCGTTCGTTGTCGCGACGATCGGCGACACTCTGGGACTGCTTCTCGCAAACGGCCTGAAAAACGGGTTTTCGGATCGCCCAGAAGTCGCCATCCTTCGAAAAGGCCGGGAAAGCAGCGGTCTCGTACGCGAAGACTTCTACGATTGGCCCAAGGCGGCGAAAGAGATCGCCGCCGACCCGCAAAAGATCAATGTCGCCGTCGTCATGCTCGGCAGCAATGACCGTCAAGCGATTCAGCAGGGCCAAGAGTCCATCGAGCCGCTGTCGCCGCGCTGGCGCGAAATCTACGCAGCGCGGGTCGACGCGGTGATCGCGGCTTTCAAGGAAAAGAATATTCCGGTCATTTGGGTCGGTCTGCCGGTCATGAAGAACGAGCGCCTGTCCGCCGACATGGCGCAGCTCAATGAAATCTTTAAGGCGCGCGCGGCTCACGCCAATATTCCCTATGTCGATCTCTGGGAGGCGATGACCGACGAACATGGGCAGTACAGCGCTTTCGGGCCGGACATCAACGGCCAGATCGTCAAGCTGCGCTCTGCGGACGGCGTGCACTTCACCGAGGCCGGCGCGCGCAGCGTCGCCCATTTCGTCGAAGGCGAGATCAAGAAATATTACGACGCCTCTCGCCAGCAGGCCCCGGTCGCTGACGCGCCAGGGACGCCGCAACCTGAGGCGGCGGGCGTGACTCCGCCACAGCAGCCAGTGGCGGCGGCGCCAGCGGACGGTCGGCCGATCGTATTCCGCTCGCCCGTGGGCGGGCCGTCGGCGGCGCCGAGCTTGCCCGAACGACCTGCCGTTGGCCCGACGCAGCAACTGACGGGCGCCGGAGCGGCGACAGAGCTCGCCAGGCGAACCCCGGCCAGCAAAGCGGCGGCGGACGCAGGCACGCCCGCGCAGGCGCTCGCGCGACATGTTTTCATCGACGGCGGGGACCAGAATCCACGCAGCAACCGCGCCGACGACTACAGCTGGCGCCCCGCGGCAAACGCACCTTCTCAGCCGCGCTAACGATTTGTGCGTTGGCGCACGGAACGCTTTTCGATGGTTCTGCATTCTCTCTGCACGACAGAGAAATTGTGGAGCCGCCGTCATGTCCCGCCGTCAATTCAACGCCAGCCGCTTTCTGAAAGTCGCCGCAGTCGCCGCGTTCGCGGGACTTTCGTCGTCCGCCGTCAACGCTCAGGAAAGCTCCTTCATGGCGCTGTTCGATCCGTCGGCGGGCGCGCAGGAAATGACCGCGTCCTACGATGACGCCCGTGAGCAGCAAGCCTATTATGGCGACCAGGATCAGCAGGCTAATTACGCCGCGCAGGACCCGCAGGCCTACTACGGGGATCAAGAAGACGCGCGGCTCGCGCGCGAATATCCGACCACGACGCGCGAGATTGTGCAGGATCCGACCAATGAGCGTCCTGGCACCATCACCGTCGACACGAACAATCGCTATCTCTATCTGTCGCTGCCGAACGGACAGGCCGTGCGCTACGGCGTCGGCGTCGGCCGCCAGGGCTTCACCTGGAAAGGCCGGACGCATATCGGCCGCAAGGAAGCCTGGCCGGATTGGACGCCACCGGCGGCGATGCTGAAGCGCCGTCCCGATCTGCCGCGCCATATGGTTGGCGGCGAGGACAACCCGCTGGGCGCGCGCGCGATGTATCTTTTCTCGGGCAATCGCGACACGATGTTCCGCATCCACGGCTCGAACGAGCCCTGGACGATCGGACAGGCGGTCTCATCGGGCTGCATCCGCATGCTGAACAACGACGTGACCGATCTGTTCAGCCGCGTGAAGGTGGGCGCCACGGTCGTCGTGCTGTAAGCCGGCTCTCTGTCAAACGAAAGGCCCCGATCGCCGGGGCCTTTTTTATTTTGCGCCTATTCGAGCGAGCAACTGAACACGAGATTGGTGAGCGCCGAAAAGATCACTTGAGCGGCGACCCAAAAGCCGATCAGCGACCAGGCGAGCTTGTATTTCTCGCGCCCATAAAAGAAGGCCCCTACGAGCGGCACGATGAGAAAGTAAAATTGCCAGGGCGTGCTGACGAAGGTGTCACAATACCAGAGATTTAGCTTTTCACTGACCATTTACTCTCACCTTGGCAGATTGGTTTCGCCCATCAGGAATTCGTCCACCGAGTGGGCGCATTGGCGTCCCTCGCGAATGGCCCAGACGACGAGCGATTGTCCGCGCCGCATGTCTCCGCAGGCGAAGATCCTCTCGCGAGACGCCCGATAGGCGCGCGTGTCCGCCGCGACATTGCCGCGCGAATCGAGATCGACCCCGAGCGTTTCGAGCAAGCCTTCCCGCACCGGCGACACAAAGCCCATCGCAAGCAGCACCAGATCGGCCTTAAGCTTGAAGTCGCTTCCGGGCTCCTCCTGCATCTTTCCGTCGACGCGCACGCAGCGCAGCGCCTTCACGGCGCCGTCCGCGCCCTCGAATTCCCGCGTCAGCACCGAAAATTCGCGCGACGAACCCTCGTCGTGGGAGGAGGAGGTGCGCAGCTTCAGCGGCCAGTCGGGCCACGTCAGCAGCTTGTTCTCCTTCTCGGGGGGAAGCGGCATGATTTCGAGCTGGGTGACCGAAAGCGCCCCCTGGCGCACCGAGGTGCCGATGCAGTCCGAGCCGGTGTCGCCGCCGCCGATGACCACGACATGTTTGCCGGTGGCCAGGATCGGCTCGTTGGTTGAGAGCGGCTCGCCCGAGACCCGGCGATTTTGCTGCGGCAGAAAATCCATGGCGAAGTGAACCCCGCGCAATTCGCGGCCGGGGATCGACAAATCGCGCGGCTGTTCGGCGCCGCCGGCGAGGACAATGGCGTCATGGCCGGCGACCAGCGCGTCGGAGGACAGATCGACGCCGACATGAACGCCGCAGTGAAACACCGCTCCTTCCGCCTCCATCTGCTGAACCCGACGGTCGATGAGGCGCTTCTCCATCTTGAAGTCGGGAATGCCGTAGCGCAGGAGGCCGCCGGCCTTGGCTTGCTTTTCGTAGACATGCACGTCATGGCCGGCGCGCGCGAGCTGCTGCGCCGCCGCAAGTCCCGCCGGCCCGGAGCCGACCACGGCGATCTTCTTGCCTGTTTTGCGCTTGGGCGGCTCGGGAACGACCCAGCCCTGCTCGAATCCGCGGTCGATGATCGCGCATTCGATGGTCTTGATGGTGACCGGCTGGTCCTGGAGATTCAGCGTGCAGGACGACTCGCAGGGCGCCGGACAGACGCGGCCGGTGAACTCCGGGAAGTTGTTGGTGGAATGGAGATTGACGAGCGCGCGCCGCCACTCGCCGTGGTAGACGAGGTTATTCCAGTCGGGAATCTGATTGTTGACCGGGCAGCCATTGTGGCAAAACGGAATGCCGCAATCCATGCAGCGCGAGGCTTGGCTGCGCGTGGTCTCGTCCGACAACGGAATGACGAATTCGCGATAATGGCGAATGCGGTCGGCCGCCGGCTTATATTTGCGGTCATGCCGGTCGATCTCGAGAAACCCGGTCACCTTACCCATCTTGTCGCGCACCTCTCGCGCCGCGCGTCGCGGCGGCAACGGCAATTCTCATCGGCGCGGCAGTCTCGCGTGGAAAAGCCTATTCGCTTTCCCGAGCGCCCCGAGCTGTCGCAATCTTGGATGTTTTCTAAACGCTTTCGAGGGGTCGCCGTCAAGCCGCGAAGCTTCCGCGTCATGAGCTGACGGTCGCCAGCATCCACTATTGAGTGCTGGGGCGCATGCCGCGCGCCGCCGGCGCGATGCGGCGAGACCGATCCTCCTTAACGAGGGTGTGCAGCAATTTCACCTGCCGCTGAGCCTTGGCCTCATAAAGCGCTTCATCGGCCACTGCGAGTAGCGCCTCCGCGTCTGCGCCATGTTCCGTCACCAGAGCGACGCCGACGCTTACGCCGATCGTCGCGTAAACACCGTCGCCGAGGTCATAAGGCGCCGATATGGAATTCGTCAGCCGGTGACTGAGCTCCGCCGCCTGCTCGCTCGTCAAACTCTTGGCGAGCACCACGAATTCGTCGCCGCCAATCCGCGCCGCCACGTCGGTCGCGCGCAAGGACTGGCGGAGGCGCTCCGCGACCGATTTGAGCAGCATGTCTCCGGCGGCATGTCCGTACGTATCGTTGACCGCCTTGAAGTTGTCGAGATCAAGAAAAAGAACAGCCAAATCGCCGCCCTGGATCGGCGCGCTTTTCGAGTTCGCGTCAACCGCGGCGGCGAGCCCGACACGGTTCGACAGGCCGGTGAGCGCATCATGCTTGGCGCGATGGTCGTTCACGCGTTCGGCCTGCATCGTCGCGACAAGCAATTTGTTTAGATTGTAGGCGGCGGCGATCATGGCGGCGAGATAGAGAGGCACCTGCAGAAACACGAGATAAAGCAACGGTTCGCCCGAGAGGGCCGCGCCCGCCAAAAACGGGCCGAGAGTCGTCAGGATCATTGCGCCGGCGAGGCGAGGCGCGCCGAAATTTCGAAATCCGATGCCGCCGACCATGGCGGACCCAGAAAGGCAGGCGAGCGTCGCGGCAACCCAGTCGCCGCTCGCGAGGCTAATGAAAGCGCCGTAGCCGACGCCGCTGCTCCAGAGCAGCTGAAGCAGCACGTAAAGATCCGTGGGCGTGGGGCGATGCGCGAGCGCGGCGCGACGCGAGACGGCCAAAACAATCAGACGCACGACTCCGAGCACGAATTCAAAGGCGAACCAAGCGATGAACGGCAGCGTCTGTTCGCGCGCGGCAATCGCTCCCGACACGACAATCGTATTGATGACGCCGCCAAAGAAGACTGGCAGGGTTCCGAACAACCCGCCAATCAACGCCACCTGGATGTCGCGAGTCGCGCCATGCCCAGGGTTCACGAGCCAGCGCATCGCAGGCCAGCGCGGCAAGCTGTAAACTCTCGAGTCGTCTCGCATCAGGCTTCCCGGCCGCCGTCAAGGAAAAACCGCAGAGTTTAAAGCAGGTTAGTCCGACTCCCTCTCTTTAACAATCACTGCTGACAAAGGCAAAGGCTACGCGCAAGCATTCCGCTCATCCGTCGCCCAGGTCACTCGCCCGCAGCTTTCAGCTGTTGCGGCTGATTTTTGCGCGCGTTGATTTCATTGAGCGCGCGCCGATACTCGACCGGCATCACCTTACGAAACTTGCCCACGTAATTTGGCCAATCCGCGAGAATGTCGCGCGCCCGCGTCGAGCCGGTGTAGCGCAGGTGATTGGCGATTAGCTGACGCAGCCGCTCGGCGTCGAAGCGCGTCATGTCGCTCATCACGTCGACGCGGCCATGGCCTTCCAGATCGCCGGACTGGTGATAGGTCTCGGTCATGACGGCCTCCTCATCGCGCACCGGCTCGAGGTCGACCATCGCGAGATTGCAACGCGTCGAGAACGCGTCGTCCTCGTCGAGGACATAGGCGATGCCGCCCGACATGCCGGCCGCGAAGTTGCGGCCGGTCTGCCCAAGAACCACCACGACGCCGCCCGTCATATATTCGCAGCCGTGATCGCCAACGCCCTCGACGACGGCGAGCGCGCCCGAATTTCTCACGCCGAAGCGTTCGCCGGCGACGCCGCGGAAATAGCATTCGCCGGCAATGGCGCCATAGAGAACGGTGTTGCCGACAATGATCGAATTTGAGGGGTCGATCTGCCCGGCGTCGCGCGACGGATAGATGATCAGCTTGCCGCCCGAGAGGCCCTTGCCCACATAGTCGTTGGCTTCGCCTTCCAGACGCAGCGTCACGCCGCGCGCGACAAACGCCCCAAAGCTCTGGCCCGCGGTGCCCGTCGCGCGAATGTCGATCGTGTCCTCGGGCAGTCCCGCATGGCCGTAGATGCGCGCGACTTCGCCGGAGAGCATGGCGCCCGTGGCGCGATCGACGTTGCGGATCGGCGTTTCGAGGGAAACCTTCGCGCCGCGATCGAGCGCCGCGCGCGCTCCGGCGATGAGCTTGTTGTCGAGGACCTTATCCAGGCCGTGATCCTGCGTCTTGCTGTGACGGATCGCTCCGCCTTCTCCCTGCGGCTTGAAGAACAGCTTGGAGAAATCGAGGCCGCGCGCCTTCCAATGCGCAATCGCCTTCTCCTTGTCGAGCATTTGCATCTGCCCGATCATTTCGTCGAAGCTGCGATAACCCATAGAGGCCATGAGTTCGCGCGCTTCTTCGGCGACGAAGAAGAAGAAGTTGATGACATGTTCCGGCAAGCCGACGAAGCGCTTGCGCAGAACGGGATCCTGAGTCGCGACGCCGACCGGGCACGTGTTGAGATGGCATTTGCGCATCATGATGCAGCCCGCCGCGATGAGCGGCGCCGTCGCGAAGCCGAACTCGTCGGCCCCGAGCAGCGCCCCGATCACCACGTCGCGGCCGGTCCGCAACCCGCCGTCGACCTGCACGGCGATGCGCGAACGCAGATTGTTCAGCACGAGCGTCTGATGCGTTTCGGCGAGCCCGATCTCCCACGGCGAGCCCGCGTGCTTGATCGACGTCAGCGGCGAAGCGCCGGTGCCGCCCTCGAAGCCGGAGATCGTCACATGATCGGCGCGGCCCTTGGAGACGCCGGCGGCGACCGTGCCGACGCCAACTTCCGAAACGAGCTTCACCGACACGGCGGCGCGCGGATTGGCGTTCTTTAAGTCGAAGATCAGCTGCGCCAAATCCTCGATCGAATAGATGTCATGATGCGGCGGCGGCGAGATCAGGCCGACGCCGGGCGTCGAGTGGCGCACCTTGGCGATGACCGCGTCGACCTTGTCGCCGGGCAGCTGGCCGCCTTCGCCGGGCTTTGCGCCCTGCGCCATCTTGATCTGAATCATGTCGGCGTTGACGAGATATTCCGTCGTCACGCCGAAGCGGCCAGACGCCACCTGCTTGATGGCGCTGCGCATCGAATCGCCGTTCGGCAGCGGCTTGAATCGATCCGCCTCTTCGCCGCCCTCGCCGGTGTTCGATCTGCCGCCGATGCGATTCATGGCGATGGCGAGCGTCGTATGCGCCTCGCGCGAGATGGAGCCAAACGACATGGCGCCCGTCGAGAAGCGCTTGACGATCTCGTTTGCCGGCTCGACCTCGTCGAGCGGAATCGGCTTGCGACCGTCCTCCTCGGCGCCTTTGACGCGGAACAGCCCGCGCAGATTGAGAAGCTTCTCGTCCTGCTCATTCAGCAGCTTGGCGAAAGCGCGATATTTGTCTTGCGCATTGCCGCGCACCGCATGCTGCAGCAGCGACACGGTTTGCGGCGTCCAGCTGTGCGCTTCGCCTCTGATGCGGTAGGCGTAATCGCCGCCGACGTCGAGCGCCTCCTTATAGACGGGCGCGTCGCTGAAGGCGAGGCGATGGCGACGCACCGTCTCGCGCGCGATCTCTTCGAGCCCGACGCCTTCGATGCGCGTCGTCGTGCCGGTGAAGAATTCGTCGATAAAGCTCTGCGCAAGACCGACGGCGTCGAAGATCTGCGCGCCGCAATAGGACTGGTACGTGGAGATGCCCATCTTGGACATCACCTTGAGCAGCCCCTTGTCGACCGCCTTGATGAAGCGCTTGACGGCCGTTGGACCGTCGACGTCGGAGGGAAACTCCGCCGCCGAAGCGATGAGCGTCTCAAACGCAAGATAGGGGTTGATCGCCTCGGCGCCGTAGCCCGCGAGGCAACAGAAATGATGCACCTCCCGCGCCTCGCCGCTCTCGACGACGAGGCCGACGGACGTGCGCAGTCCTCTGCGGATCAGATGATGATGCACCGCCGCGGTCGCGAGCAAAGCGGGAATTGGAATGCGATCCGGCCCGACCATGCGGTCCGAGAGGATGATGATGTTGTAGCGGCCGCTGACCGCCTCCTCGGCGCGTTGACAGAGCCGCTTGATGGCGGCGTGCATGCCCTCGGCGCCCTTTGCGGCGTCGTAAGTGACGTCGATCGTCTTGGTGTCGAAACTATCCTCGACCGTGCCGATCCAGCGGATCTTTTCGAGATCCTCGCTCGTCAAGATCGGCTGGCGCACTTCGAGGCGCTTCTTGTTCGCCGAGCCTTCGTGGTCGAGAATGTTGGGCCGCGGACCGATGAAGGACACAAGGCTCATGACCAGCTCTTCGCGGATCGGATCGATCGGCGGATTGGTCACCTGCGCGAAGTTCTGCTTGAAATAGGTATAGAGCAGCTTCTCCTTGTCGGAGAGCGCCGACACGGGCGTGTCCGTGCCCATCGAGCCAATCGCCTCCTGGCCTGTGACGGCCATTGGGAAAAGCAAAAGATCGAGGTCTTCCTGCGTGTAGCCGAAGGCCTGCTGACGGTCGAGCATCGACACGTCCCACCGCGCGGGACGCGTATCGACGGGCTTCAGATCCTCGAGCTGAATTTGCGTGCGCGCCAGCCACTCCTTGTAGGGGTGAGAGTTCGACAGCTCCTTCTTGATCTCGTCGTCGGAAATGATGCGCCCCTGCTCCAGATCGACAAGCAGCATCTTGCCCGGCTGGAGACGCCACTTGGTAATGATCTTCTCTTCGGAAATCGGCAACACGCCCATTTCTGAAGCCATGACGACGAGACCGTCGTCGGTGACGAGATAGCGCGCCGGCCGCAGCCCGTTTCGGTCGAGCGTCGCGCCGATCTGGAGCCCGTCGGTGAAGGCCATGGCGGCGGGACCGTCCCACGGCTCCATGAGCGCCGCGTGATGCTCGTAGAAAGCCTTGCGGTCGGCGTCCATCAGCGGATTGCCGGCCCAGGCTTCCGGAATCAGCATCATCACCGCATGCGCGAGCGAATAGCCGCCGCGCACAAGGAATTCGAGCGCGTTGTCGAAGCAGGCGGTGTCGGACTGGCCCTCATAGGAGATCGGCCATAGCTTGCTGATCTCGTCGCCAAACAGCGGCGAGGAGACGGACGCCTGGCGCGCCGCCATCCAGTTCAGATTGCCGCGCAGCGTGTTGATTTCGCCGTTATGCGCGACGAAGCGATAGGGATGCGCAAGCCGCCAGGAGGGGAAGGTGTTCGTCGCGAAACGCTGATGCACGAGCGCCAGCGCCGAGATAAAACGCTCGTCCTTGAGATCGAGGAAATATTCGCCGAGCTGCGAGACGAGCACCATGCCCTTGTAGACGATGGTGCGCGAGGAGACCGAGACGGCGTAAAACTCCCGTCCGCCGTTGCCGAGCCGGTAAATTTCGTTCGAGGCCGCCTTGCGCGCAAGATAGATGCGCCGCTCAAAGATGTCTGCGTCAGCGACGTTCGGCCCCCGCCCGATGAAGATCTGAACGTGATGCGGCTCGACGGCCTTCACCGCCTCGCCAAGATCGCTCGAATCGACGGGAAGATCGCGCCAACCAAGAACGACGAGCCCCTCTTCTTCGATCGATTTTTCGATGATGCCGCGCGCACGCGCGCACGTTTCGGGATCGCGCGGCAAGAAAAACTGCCCGATGGCGTAATCGCCGGGGCCGGGAAGCTCGATGCCGAGCTTCGAGCACTCCGCTTTGAAGAACTCATGGGGGATCTGAAGCAGGATGCCGCAACCGTCGCCGAGCTTGGGATCAGCGCCGACGGCGCCCCGGTGATCGAGATTGAGCAATATCTGCAAGCCCATCTCGACGATGGCGTGCGACTTCTCGTTGCGCATGTTGGCGACGAAGCCCACCCCGCAGGAATCATGCTCCTTGGCGGGATCATAAAGCCCTTGCGCCTGCGGAAGAGCGGGGTCGCGGCCGAGCGGCTGCGGTCCGGCTTCAGCGAAGTGCTCGGCGGGTTTCGTCATTTCGGCGTCTCCTCGACAGGACCGCGCGCCTTTTCCTGCGCCCCTCCCGCCCGCTCATCGAACCATAAAACTGTCATGGGCGTGACCGAAATCGTCGCAGCCCGACTCTCGCATTCCCGTAACGCAGGTTTCGCAACGATTGCGAATCCCTCGCGTCCTCGTCTCGCGTTCGGGCGCAAGGCAAGGGACGCGCCACTTTGCGAGCCCTCTCATTTACGTTGGCCGGGGCGCGTGTCGAGCAGCGACCATGAAAATGAAACAGAGCTTCCAAAAGCGAGCGCCGCTTTAAGGTCAGCAACGCTGACATATCTGCGGGCTAAATTACTGCCAGATTTGCGCTGAAGTGACAAGCAACCGCTTGGGCTTTGGGCGCTTGGCGGTCCAATGCTCGCCGCAATGTTGTCAGAGCATCCGCGCGGCCGAGAGGGCTTATAGGGAAGAAACAATGCGCTCATTCAATAGGAAAGCGGTTTTGCCGTTCGTGTTGGCGCTGGCGGCAAGCGCCGCCGTTCCGCAGCACGCCTTCGCGCAGTTTTTCTTTCGGCCGTTCGCCAACATCTTCCGCGCTCGAATTCCCGACGAGGGCCCGCCGGCCTTCGCCTCCCGTCCCGCCGTCGCTTCGATCCTCGGGCGCACCGGCTTTCAATTGGTCGGACCGCTCGGTCGCCGAGGCGATCAGATCGTCGCCACCGGCGTCAGTCGCCGCGAGGGCGAGATGCGCTTTATCATCGACCCCTACGAGGGCCGTATTTTGCGCGCGGTGAGACTTGGACCTCCGCCGATGTATGATCGGGGACCACGCTATGGCGGCGCTTACGGTCCTTCTGGCGGCGATGCTTATGTGGCGCCGCCGGGCGGCGCCGGGGGTTCCGGATCCGCCGGTCCCGGGGCGGTTGGCCCCGGCCCGGCCGCTCGCGGCTTTGACAATGGCCCCTACCCGAATGGGGAACGCGGACGCCAGCAGCCCGGCGGCGCAGCTTTGGCGGATAAGGCGCCAAACAGCGCCAGCCAACAGCGCGCTCGGGCGGCGCAAAAAAGGGCGGCGCCGAAGAGTTCGCGCGCAATCGCCCCGACGACGAAGCCCGTAGCGACCCCCGAGGCGCCGATTGCGATCGCGCCCGCCGCCTCCCCTGCTCCGGCGCCGACCGCGGCTAGTTCGACCGTGCCCAAGACTGCGCCTGCCGCCAGTCAGTCGCAGGAGCCCAAGCCGAACGCTCAGAGCGCCAGGACGGCGCCCGCGTCGGGCGCCGAGACGCCGCCAGCGTCGAGCCCGGAACAGAAGGGCGCCGATTTAACGGCGACGCCTCCGGCGGCGACAGCCGATAAGACCGCTGGCGACAAGCCGGCGACCTCTTCGGCCACGTCTTCGGCCACGTCTTCGGCTCCGTCAGAGCCGAAGTCCGACGAAGCCAGCGCCGCGGCGCCAGCGGAAGCCGCACAGGGGCCGCAACCAACCACGGAAAGCTCAGCTAAGCCGGCGCGGGCCTCTGCAGAAAAGGCGCCGGACTCTGGCGCGGCTCCGCCGTCGGCGCAGGCCGCCAAGGAAACGCCCGCCGATAAGCCGGCGGATTCGGCGTCTGGGGAGCCGAAAGCCGAGCCCGCCAGCGCGCCGTCGCCGGCGCAAGCGACGCAGCAGTCGCCGCAAAGCCCTGAAAGCGCCCCCACATCGCTGGCGCCGGTCTCGGCTGATCATGCGCCAAGCGCCGCGCCTCCAGCGGAGCAGATCGCCGAAAAGCCCGCCGCTCCGTCGCACAGCGTCTCCACGCCTGCGAAGCGCGCAGCGGCCGCCCGCGCCGCCGGAGGCTCCTCGCGCCGGGCGATCGTCCCGCCGTCAGGCGCGAGCGGCACGACTGTCTTGACCCCGACGGCGTTGACGCCGCCAGCTTCCGCCCCGATGGGTTCAGCGACGGCGAAGACGCCCGAGGACGCCGCGAAGCCGAAGACCGGCGGATAATAAGAGAGGCGCCCGAAAGGGCGCCTCTGGCATTTTCCTCAAATTTTCCGCCGTTACGCAGCCTTGGACTCGACGATCGTCGCGGCCGGGGTCGTCACGCCGATGTCGATGCGGCGTGGCTTCTGCGCCTCCGGAATCTCGCGCACAAGGTCGACGTGCAGCAAGCCATTGACGAGGCTGGCGCCGGTTACAACGACGTGGTCGGCAAGCTGGAACCGACGTTCGAACGCCCGTGCGGCGATGCCCTGATGCAGGACCTCGCGGCCGTCGGAAGGCTGCGCCGGCTCTTTCGAGCCTTTGACCGACAGCGTGTTTTCCTTGGTCTCGACGGACAGCTCCTCACGCCCGAAGCCCGCGACCGCGAGGGTCACGCGATAGGCGTTCTCGCCCGTGCGCTCGATATTGTAAGGCGGGTAGCTTTGGGACGTCTCGAAGCCGCTGGCCTGATCGAGCAGGTTAAATAGACGGTCGAAGCCGACCGTCTGGCGGTACAGCGGAGAGAGATCGAACTGACGCATGACATATCCTCCAGTTGAGCGACATGCGGCGCGCTAGCGTTATCGCGCCGCGCCTCTTAGCGCGTCCGTTACGGCCCGCGCTGGCAACGATTTAGGAAGCGCTGCGGCGTCGTTCAAGAGGCGCCCGGCGGGATCCGGCGACACAGAATTTCAGGCCGTCAGCGAATGGCGCTCGGGCGCGCGAAAGGGCGGCTCGAGAGCCAGCACGAGCCTGACCAGATCCGCCTGACGGCTCGCGCCGGTCTTCTGGAAGATGCTTTTCAGATAGCCCTTGACGGTTCCTTCGCTCAGACCAAGCGCGCGCGCGGTCGCCGGGACGCCGCCCACTTCGGCGATGGCGAGCAGCACCGAACTCTCGCGGGCGGTGAGGCCGAACACGCCCGCGGCGACGGCTCCACCCTCGCTGGAGTTGAGCGCGAGCCTGCGCAGAAACAGCGCCGTCAGTCCGTTCGACAGCGGCAGCACATGCATCACGCAGCAGCGCGACTCCCCGCGTTTTACCATGATCGCGAAGGCTTCCGCATCAGCGCCGCTGATCTGGGCGAGCGCATGCTCCAAAGCCTCCTTTGCGCGCGGATCGCGCAGAGTCAGCGTTTCGCCGCAGATCGCCAGCGCATCGCCTTCGCCGAGCATCTCGTCGGCGCTGCGATTCCGATGGACAACGCGCATCCTGCTGTCGACGACAAGCACGGGCGACGTCAGCTCCTCGAACAATTCGACGAGAGCCGATGTGTCAGGCGCCGGCTTGTGCCGCGCGATGGCCTTCGCGAGATGCGGCAGAAGCGCGTCTAGGCGCCTCTTCGCCTCGATGTCGGCGAGACCTGCGGAATCATCGCGAAAGGCGACGAATAGGCAACCGCCCGTCTCGGAGCGACGAATGACGCCGCCGATCACATCGGCGAGGCCGAAGGGCGCCATCCAGCGTTGGTAGGCGCCGCTTTGATGAAGCTCGTCCCGCGAGACGAAGTCTTCCGACGAGAACGCCCGACCGACGCCAATTTCGGCCAGGACTCGCGCCTTGACCGGATCGAGTTTGCGATGATTGCGCAGATATTCGACGATCCACGCTTTCTCGGCGCGTGTCGAATGCTTGAGCTCCAACAGCGCCGAACAACGGTCTTCGAACAGCAGCGCCGCAAAACGCGCATCTAGGAAACGCGCAATCTCGTCGAGCGCATCTGGCCAGTGCTGTGCTTCGGCGCCCGCAGCTTTGATCGCCACGATGACGCTCGCCTCCGCATCTTTTGTCGAGGTCATGTCTTCACCCGGCGCGACCTCTCGCCACACCTTCGCAAAGCCGGTCGTCGCGTTGGCGCTTGCCGCGCAGCGAAACGTCACACTGCCCTGGAGCCCTAGAAGAATCTGCAGAAACACCAGGGCGCCAATCAATCGCACCTTAGCGTCTGTGTTGCGCAACTGCAACAATGACAAGAATTTACGTAAATGCCGAGCGTCACCCTCCCGATCGGGGGGAACCGGAGAAAAACGTAGCGGCTAAGTTGCACAAAATGAATCGGCGCGGCGGCATGTCACCTTCGGCTTCAACGACGACAGCAAAGACGGGCGCAAGGCGGAAAGGCCTGCGCGCCTTTCTTGCTGCGACGCTTTTCGTCGTTTCGGCATTGATGCAGGCGACGATCGCGCCGCATGCGGCCCTGTCGGCGACGCAAGAGTTCTGCGTCACAAGTCACCCCGCCGCGGACGAGACGGCGCCGAGCCGCGCGCCGACGCACGGCTGGCACGCACACTGCGGCGCCTGCCCGATCGGAACTCCGCCGATCATTTCCGAAAGGCCGCCGATCGCGCGGCTCGAACAGCCGCCGATCCCGCTTGTCTTTTTCGACGCCTGGCCTTTTGAACCGCGCGAACGTCGCCGTCCCGGCGAACCGCGATCGCGCGCGCCTCCTACGCTCTCCTGACGAAACAAAACTCGCACTGTTTCAACCGCCGGCCGCCCGGCGGACCAGGAGATCTCATTCAATGCAACGTACCGCTCTACTGCGCGGCGCCAGCGCGTGCGCGCTGGTTCTCGCGTCGCTCGCAACCGCCGAAGCCCAAGTCGCTCTTCCGCAAATCGTCGTAGGCGCGCAGCAACGCGCGGCGCCAGCCACGCCGGAAAAGCCAAGCGACGTCAAGATTGTCGATCAAAAGGAAATCGACAATGAAAAACCTGCGATCGCCGACACGACGAAGCTCCTGGAAAACACTCCCGGCGTCAGCATGTACGAAGCTGGCGGCGTTTCGCGCCTTCCAGCAATTCACGGCATGGCCGACGACCGATTGAAGATCATCGTGGGCGGCGTTCAGCCGACTTCGGCTTGCGCCAATCATATGAATCCGCCGCTCTCCTATATCGATCCGAACAATGTGCAGAAAATCGAAGTCTATTCTGGCGTGATGCCGGTCAGCAAAGGCGGCGATTCGATCGGCGGCTCGATCATCGTGACGCCGAAACAACCCGTTTTTGCGCCGCCGCCAGGCGCGCCGCTCCCGCCGCCCATCGTGGCGCCGGTCGAACCTTTCCTGCTCGGCTCGCCCTATCCGCCGTTCCTGCCGTTCACCGGTCAAGGCCTGCGCTTCGGCAATCAGAACGAGTTGCTGGCGACCGGCGTCGTGTCAGCCTTCTTTCGCTCCAATTACAACGGCATCAGCGTCGCCGGCACGACCAATGTTGCGACTGACCATTGGAGCGTGCTCTACAACGGCGCCTGGTCGCGCGCGACGGATTATCATCAGGGCGGAAACGGCGCGAAAGTGCTGTCGACCAATTTTATCTCGGAACAGCACTCGCTCACCGGCGCCTACCAATATAACGGGCATCTCTTCTCGATCAGGGGCGCCGTCGAGCACATCCCCTATCAAGGCTATCCCAATCAGCGGATGGATATGACCGGCAACCGCGGCTACACCGCCGAAGGCAAATATCTGGGCGCTTATGACTGGGGCCTCGTGGACGCGCGCGCCTTCTGGCATCACGTGACCCATACGATGGGCTTCCTCAACGACAAGCAACCCGCCAACATGCCGATGAACACCATCGCGCATGATTTCGGCTATTCGGTAAAGACTGAAATTCCCTTCACGCAGCTCTCCGGCCATGACCTGTTGCGGCTGGGCAGCGAGTATCACGGCTTTCGGCTCAACGACTGGTGGGAGCCAGTCTACAGCTCGACCATGATGATGATGGGCCCGTACACCTACTGGAACATCAACAATGGCCAGCGCAATCGCGTCGGCCATTACGCCGAGTGGGAGGCGGCCTGGACGCCGCAATGGTCGACGCTCCTCGGCTTTCGCAACGACGTCGTGTGGATGACGACGGGCAACTCCTCTCCCTATGATCAGCGCAATCCCATTCCGATGGGCATGATGGGCGGCATGGGCGGCATGGGCGGCATGATGATGTACATGCAGAACCCCGATGCGACCGCCTCCCGAATCTTCAATGCGCGCAATCACGCCCGCACCGACGTGAACTTCGACATGGTCGCCAGGGCGCGTTACCAGCCCGACGCGGTCAGCACCTATGAAATCGGCTATTCGCGCAAGACCCGCTCACCAAATCTTTATGAGCGGTACGCGTGGGGCGTAGGGTCGATGGCGACCGCCATGGTCAACTGGTTCGGCGACCTCAACGGCTACACAGGCAATCTCGACCTCAAGCCGGAGGTCGCGCATACGTTTGGGATTGTCGGCTCTTGGATCGATCCCGAAGGCAATTGGGAGGCGCGAGTCAATCCGTACTATAGCTATATCGAAAACTTCATCGACGCCGATCGCGTCAGCAATCTCACCGGACCGTCAGGACTCGTATTTCCCATCCTTCAGTTCCGCAACCACAAGGCGGAAATCTACGGCTTCGACGTTTCCGGCCGTCTAAAGCTATGGGAAACCCCAGAATACGGACTGTTCTCGACCACGGGCAGCATCAGCTACGTCTACGGCAAGGACCTCGACATGCCAAACTACACGGCTTGCGGCCTGTCCGGCGCTACCTGTTATCTACTGGCGCGAAACTTCTCCAAGGGCGACGGCCTCTATCACATCATGCCGTTGACCGCCCGGGGCGCGCTTGAGCACCGTTTGGGCGGATGGACGAGCGCAGTCGAGTTGCAACTGGTCGATAGCAAGACGCATGTTTCCGTCGCCCGCAACGAATTGAAGACAGGCGGATATGCGCTGGTCAATCTGCGGACGGCCTACGACTGGGGAACCATGCGCTTCGATTTCGCAGTCGAGAACCTGTTCGATCAGCTCTACTATCCGCCGCTCGGCGGAAGTTATTTCACCCTAACGAAAGTCACCGGCAATCCGCTCAACTACGGACCAGTGCCGGGAATCGGCCGCAACTTTGTCGCCGGCCTCACGGTTCGGTTTTGACCGACCGAAGCTGCTACACGAGAGAGACGCGCATGCGTCTCTCTCTCTTCTGGAGGCCTCTGATGAAGCATCTCTTGGTCCCCCTGGCGCTGGCTGCGCTTTTCGCCAACAGCGCGCACGCCGAAATCGTCGGCGTGCAAGCGCCGCGCGCGGTTTCCGAGGATGAGATGAAGGCTTCTGTGGGGGAGGTCGATCTCGTCGGCGCAAACGGCGCGCCGCTCGATCTGCGCGCGCTGATGGCGAACGGCCGGCCGACGCTTGTAAGCCTGTGGGCATATTGGTGTCCCAATTGTCTCGCTGAAATGAAAGGCTTCAAGGCGATCGCCGCCGCCTGCCCGGATCGCTGGAACATCGTCTTCGTCTCGGCGCGCGCGAGCGATTACCCCAAGGATGCGGCGAAGTTCAAAACCTACGGCCTGCCCTGGAAAATCTTTCGCGTCGGCGATTCTACGAAAACCGAGGTGGCGAAGGCAAAGAGCGCCCGGGCCTTCTATGGCGCGACGGCCGACGGCGGCGTCGTTACCCCTCTCCACTATTTCATCGGCGCTTCCGGACGGGTCGACGCCATCGTCAGCGGCAGACTGAACTTCGCGGAACCCCAGCGTCTCGCCGCCTTCTGCGCCGATTGAAACGGCGCCGTTCGGCCTTGTCGCCAAAATGCATTATCTTGGCGCGAAGATTCGGCCTCAGAGCGCCGAGGAGATCCCATGCGAGAACTTGTCGCGTCGCCCGGCAACCCGATCCCCGAAGGCGCCGCCGTTTACACCCTGAAGACGCGAGACGGCCGGCGATTGCGCGCCGCCGCTTTTCCCTGCAGCGAGAGAGCGCGCGGCACGGTGGCGCTGTTTCAGGGCCACAATGAATTTATCGAAAAATATTTCGAGACCATCGAGGAGTTGCGCAGTCGCCGCCTCGACGTGGTCGCGCTCGATTGGCGCGGCCAGGCCGGCTCGGAACGCGAACTCGCCGACCCGCGCAAGGGCCATATCGACGACTTCTCGCAATATCAGCGCGATCTGGAGGTTTTCATCTCCCAGGTGTTGAGCGACCGGCCGCAGCCCTGGTTCGCCCTCGCCCATTCAATGGGCGCGGCCATCCTGTTGGACGCGGCGCATGCAGGACGAACGCCGTTCCAGCGCTTCGTGCTGACCGCCCCGATGATTGATCTCGCCAATCTGCGGTTTCCGCGCGCCTCACGCTGGCTCGCTGACACGCTCGACATGTGCGGACTGGGCGGCATGTACATTCCGGGCGGAACCGGCGCCTCCTTTATCGAGAAGCCCTTCGAAGGCAATCTGCTGACCACCGATCGGGTCCGCTTCGAACGAAACGCCGCCATTCTCAGGGTGGCGCCGCAGCTGGCCATCGGCGATCCGACGATCGGCTGGGTCAACGCCGCCTTCCGTCTCATGAGGGGCTTCGAATCGCCCGACTATGCCCGAAGCATCCGCGCGACCATCCTGATGTTCGGCTGCGGGCGCGAGATGATCGTCTCTAACGCCGCCATCGAGCGTTTCGCTCAAAATCTCGACAGCGGCGTTCTCGCGATGGTCCCCGGCGCCAAGCATGAACTCATGATGGAGCGCGACGAGTTTCGCAGTCAGTTCTGGCGCGGCTTTGACGCTTTCATTCCGGGCGAAGCGCGCGTCTCCTAGAGCAGGTTCCGAAAAAGTTGACAGACTTTTTCGACGAGGACCTACTCCAACATTATGATTTGAGTGATTCCCTAGCCATCACATGATTCCATGTGATGGGGAAGCGCTCCAGACGCGCTAATCGCCGAGCAGCTTCAACGCCTCTTCGTGCAGCGCTGGGTCGCCCGCCGCGACGATGGCGCCGCCCAGCGCCGCCGCGCCGCCGCTCCAGTTGGTGACGACGCCCCCCGCGCCCTCGATGATCGGAATCAGCGCGACGATATCGTAGGGGTGCAAATTCGTCTCGATGACGAGGTCGACATGGCCGGCTGCAAGCGCGCAATAGGCGTAGCAGTCGCCGCCGTAGCGGGAAAGCCGCACCCCGCGCTCAACGCGGTGAAAATGCTCGCGCAGCGCCGGATCGATCAGCAGCGGCGAGGTCGTCATCAGCGTCGCCTGCGCGAGCTTTGGACAGTGGCGCGTGGCGATCTTGCGCGTCTCAAGAACGCCGCGCGCGCCCCCCGGCCCGCGCGCCGGCCCGCGCCAATACGCGGCCTCGCCGTCGCCGAAGAAGCGCTCTCGGGTAAACGGCTGGCTCATCAGGCCGTAGCAGGGACGCCCGCGATGCGTGAGGCCGATCAGCGTGCCCCACAGCGGCAGGCCGCAGATGAAGCTCTTGGTGCCGTCGATCGGATCAAGCACCCAGACATATTCGGCGTTTTCGCGTAAGTGTCCGAATTCCTCGCCATAGACGCCGTGGTCGGGGAAGGTCGCCTCAATCAGCCGCCGCATGGCGAGTTCGGCGCCGCGGTCGGCTTCCGTGACGGGATCGAACGCCCCGCCATGCGCCTTGTCGTCGGCGGCGAGCGCGGTCCTGAAAAAAGGCATGATGGCTTCCGCCGAAACGTCGGCGAGGCGCTCAACGAACTTCTCGAAATCAACGGCGGTCATGCCAGCTCCCAGCGGGGCGCGTCGAGCGCCCGGCTATTCGGCCGCCGCCCGCCGCTCACCGCCCAAAATCTCGCTCAAGTCTTCGTGCCGCGCCACCACCGCCATGACATCCGCAAGATCGCGGGCGACGGCGTCGAAACGCTCGTTCTTCTGGAGCGTAGACTCGTCCATGTAAAGACCACGCGACACTTCGATCTGCAGCGCGTGCCAGCCCGCGACCGGCTTGCCGTAATGCTCGGTAATGAAACCGCCCGCGTAGGGCCGATTGCGCATGACGTGATAGCCGCGGCCGCGCAATCGATCCTCGACAACGTCGACGAGTCCGGTGGAGGCGCTGGCGCCGTAGCGGTCGCCGATGACGAAGTCGATGCGCCGCTTGTCGCCCCGCGTCGAAAGCAAGGGATCGCGGGCGCCGGTCGAAGGCATCGAATGGCAGTCGATCAGCACGGCGACGCCAAAACGCGCCGCGGCGCGCTCCATCAGGACGCGCAAGGCCGCATGGTAGGGCTTGTAGAGGCTGTCGATGCGCCGCAAGCCCTCCTCGAGCGTGAGGCGGCTTGCATAGATCTCGCGCGCGTCGGCGACCACGCGCGGGATCGTCCCTAGTCCGGCCGCGACGCGCAGAGAGCGCGTATTGGCGAAGGACGGCAAAGCACCGTCGAAGAGCTTGGGGTCGAGTTCGTAGGGTTCGCGATTGAGATCGAGATAGGCGCGGGGAAACCGCGCCCGCAGCAGAGGCGCTCCAAGGGATGAGCCCGAGGCGAAGAGATCGTCGACATAGGCGTCTTCCGAACGGCGCAGCGTCGCCGCGTCGAGCGGCGTCGCGGCGAGAAAGCGCGCAGGATAGATCCGCCCCGAATGCGGTGAGGAAAAGACCAGCGGCGAAACCAGCGCGTCCGGCTCGATGATGTCGAAGGCGCGTTCAAATTCCGGTTCGCAGCAGGGCGTCGCCGTCGAATTGGTTTTGCGCCACTCGCGCATGCCGTCGTTCATTCGGTTTTCTCGTTTCCGCGCCGCGACCGCCTCTTCAGACGAGCGCCGGCGCGGCGGATCAGCTCAAAAAGGACGATGCGTCGCGCTATATTGGGCGCTAAGTTAACGCGGCGCCACCCCGGTTTCACCTGAAATTTACGAAGCTCGGGCGATATGGCTAAAAACCCGCGAGGATGGCGATGAACGACAGACCGACCGCAAGAATTCTGCTTGCGGAAGACGACAACGACATGCGGCGCTTCCTGGTCAAGGCTTTGCAGCAGGCCGGTTTTTCCGTCACCTCATTCGACAACGGGCTTTCCGCTTATGATCAGCTGCGGGTCGAGCCCTTCGAACTCCTGCTGACCGACATCGTCATGCCCGAGATGGACGGAATCGAACTCGCCCGCCGCGCGACCGAGCTCGATCCCGACATCAAGGTCATGTTCATCACCGGCTTCGCCGCCGTGGCGCTCAACCCCGACAGTCAAGCGCCGCGACAGGCGAAAATCCTCTCCAAGCCCTTCCATCTGCGGGATTTGGTTACCGAGGTGCACAGAATGCTTGCGGCATAAGCGCTTTAGATCATGCTGCTTTTGGACCTGGTCGCCCAATTGCCGATCAAACAGCGCCGCTCTAGGCGCAGGCCTCGCAGATCGCGGCGACATGGCGGTCGTCCGTCCCGCAGCACCCGCCCAGGATGCGCAAGCCGGGATATGTCTCGCGCAATCTCCGATATCTGCGGCCGAGATCGATCGGATCGCCGGAGTCGAGCGTTTCCGATTCGTCCAGCTCGGCGTGGCTTTTTGTCGAAGCGTTGGCCTTGACGCCGAGCAGCCGTTGCATCCACGGCGCGTCCGCGGAGAGCGCCTGCTCGAAATGCGTCGGATGGGCGCAGTTGATCATGTAATAGGCAGGCGCCGCGTCGGTTTCGCGATCCACCGTCTCGACCGCGTCGCGCAAGCTCCGCCCGCCGATAAGTTTGCCGTCGGTCTCCACCGTGAAGGAAATTGAGCAGGGCATGGCGCGCGCGCGGGCGGCGCGGGCGATTCCGATCGCCTCCTCGACATAATTCAGCGTATAGGCCGCGACCATGTCGGCGGCCGTTTGGGCGAAGGAGGCGATCTGCGGCGCGTGATAGTCTTCCGCTTCCGCGGCGCTCATACGCCCTTCGGCGTAGCCGTCTCCGCGCGGGCCGATCACGCCGGCGACGACGATCAGCGTTTCAGCCGTTTCCCAGGCGTGCCGAAGTTCGTCGAGCAGCGCGATCGATGCTTCATTGATGCGCTTCAGCCCTGCCGCGTCATAGCCGAGCTTCGCGCCCCAGTCGCGATTGGCGCGCCAGGTCGGAGTGTCCAGCATCAAGCCGCGTCCGTGGCGCCGGGCGATCGCGAGGTAGCGCTCGTAATAGGCGCGGAGCCGCGCCCGGCCCTCCTCACTGTCGAGCAGGACAAACGACGCGAAATGCGGCAAGTCGACGCCCTCATGGAAGATCAGCGTCGTCTCCATGCCGCCGTCGCTAACGAAGAGCCCTGGCTTCAGCTGCGGCAGATCGGCTCGGCGTCCGGTCATTTTCTATATTCCTCGCCGGTGGCGCCCGGCCGTGAGGGGCCAACTTGCCCATTTGCCCGCAGTGCGTTATCAGCGCCAGCAAATTCGCTTGTTTCGAACGGCCGACCCCGCGCCGCTGCGGCGTGGGTTTTCGGTCGTTTCCATCGCAAAAAGGATGCATCGCTATGAAAAAGGACATCCACCCCGGATATCATATGATCAAGGTCGTGATGACTGACGGCACGGAATTTACGACCCGTTCCACCTGGGGTAAGGCGGGGGACACGATGCACCTCGACATCGACCCGAAGACGCACCCGGCCTGGACGGGCGGGTCGACGCAACTGCTCGACCGCGGCGGACGTTTGTCGCGCTTCAACTCCCGCTTCGGAAATCTGTCGTTCGGCAAGAAATAAAAGGAAGGCGGCGGTCAAACCGCCGCCTCCAGTTGGCTCGCCTGAAGGATCTTACTGGGCGAAAGCGGCGCGCAGTCTCGCAATCTGCGCTTCGACCGGACTGAACGTCGGCGCCGGCGCGGCGAGAGCCGGCTCGAGCGCATGGATCAGCCGGTCAAGGTGGATAATCCGCGCTTGCAGGCGCAGCGACTGCAGCGACAGCTCGCGCAGGCGGAGCGGCAGGCGCTGGAAGAGGTCGGGGGCGGAGGCCAGCTCCTGTTCGCGAAGCTTGACGCGATGCCGGTTGCTCGCCGCCTGATGGCGCGTCAGCTCGCCCTGATTCACCGCGCGCTGCAGCAACAGCCAGGACGCAATCTGCATCAACCTTGTGGTCAGCCGCATGCTCTCAGCCGCATAGGCGAGAGCTTCGGTCCGTGGCAGCCCCTTCGCGTCGAGACGTCCGTCGCCGTCGAGATAGGAGGCCGCCTCCTCGACGAGGCTCATTCCTTCGCGGAACAGCGCGCAAAAGCCCTCAGATCCCGCCAGTCTCTCGATGAAAGAGACCGGCTGCTTCTCCCCCACGCTGCCTTTGACTCGAGCCATACGAACGTTCACGCAAATGCGACGCGGTTGCGTCTTTGATGGCTTGAACTGTATCGCAGACGACTGGGGGGCGCGCGCTTAGCCTTTCCTTAACCTTAACGGGCCGCGCCGCGCCGAACGCAAAAAGAGAGCCGCGACGGCGGCTCTCAAGGCTTCTTGACAGGGAGGCATCAAGGACGAGTGGAGAAGAAGCCACTCGGACGTCCCACTTAAGGGACGCATTCAGGCTGCACGACAATCCTTAATTTAAGGTTAACGCGCCGAACTGCCATTGTGTCGAGCGTTTTTGGCCGACGGAGAGGTAGCGGCGGCAAAGCCGAAAAAGGGACTGGCTCCAGGGCGAAAACTGGCGCATTTGAACAAGCCTCCGCGTTCGTCCCGGGCGCCCCCGCCGCGCTCGAAAAGCGTTGAACCTCCCACAACCCTCCCCCTAGGCTCTCCTAAAATGATTCGCTCCGCCTTGATGAATGTGATGACCGCCGCCGCCCTGAAAGCGGGACGTGGCCTTAAACGCGATTTCGGGGAGGTGGAGAACCTTCAAGTTTCGGTGAAGGGTCCGGGCGATTTCGTTAGCGCGGCTGACAAGCGCGCCGAGAAGACTCTGTTCGACGAACTGTCGAAGGCGCGCCCCGGCTATGGCTTCATTCTGGAGGAAGGCGGCGTCGTCGAAGGTTCCGACAAGAGCCACCGCTGGATCATCGACCCGCTCGACGGCACGTCGAACTTCCTCCATGGCGTTCCGGTCTTCGCCATCTCTATCGGCCTGGAGCGCGAGGATCGTCTCGTCGCCGGCCTCGTCTATAATCCCGCCACCGACGACATGTTCGTCGCTGAGCTCGGCCAGGGCGCCTATTTCAACAATCGCCGCATGCGCGTCGCGGCGCGGCGTTCGCTCGGCGAGTCCATGGTGGCCTGCGGAATTCCGCCGCTGGCGCGGGTCCGCGATCATGAATCCTTCAAGCGCGAGCTTGCAGCCGGCATGGGAAAGATCGCCAATATTCGCCGCTTGGGCGCCGCAGCGCTCGATCTCGCGATGGTCGCCTGCGGGCGTTTCGACGGCTATTGGGAGCGCGGCATAAACTCCTGGGATGTGGCGGCGGGCATCGTGCTCGTGCGTGAAGCCGGCGGCTTCGTCAGCGACCTATCCGGCGGCGCAGACATGCTTGGGAAGGGCGAGATCTGCGCAGGCAATGAGGCGATACACCGCCAACTGCTCGATCTGATGAGGAAGGCATGAACGCCCCGCCCGCACATGCGTCGCTGAATCTGCGTTCGCGCGTCGACGACGACTGGCCCTTCATTCTCGACGTCTGGGTCGCCTCCTGGCGGGCGACCTACCCCGAGATCGACTTTGAGGCGCGCCGCGACTGGCTCCAAAGCCGCCTTCGAGAGTTGGAAGCGATTGGAGCGGTGACGCTCTGCCTGTTTGACGCCCAGTCGACGCTTGCAGGCTTCGTCGTGATCAATCCGGCGGACGGCTGGCTCGATCAGATTTGCGTCGCTCCCGATCGATTCGGCGCAGGCTTCGGAGCCTTGCTTCTGTCCGCGGCGCGAAACGTCTCGCCAAGGCTTATTCGGCTAGACGTCAATGCCGACAACGCTCGCGCCATCCGTTTTTACGAACGTGACGGATTTTCGCGCGTCGGGCGCGGCGCGAACACATTGTCCGGGCGCGAAACCATCATGATGGAATGGCGACCGCTGGGAGACTAACAATTCTCGCCTGCCGGGTTTTCATTGGCCCTCCGCTCCTATAATATTCATCGCGCATTCGAGTTTCGGCCGAACGATCTTGCTCTCTCGTCTCAAGACGCGCGGCGCCTGACCTTTCCCAAGCTTCGATTGACTGAGAAGAACGCAGCGATCCGCAGCGTTCCCGCGATTTTGAAAGGAAAAGCCATGCCGACAGGCGCCGTAAAGTGGTTCAACGCACAAAAGGGCTTCGGATTCATTCAGCCGGATGCCGGCGGCCAGGACGTCTTCGTTCACATCAGCGCCGTCGAGCGCGCAGGCCTGGACAGCCTCGCTGAAGGCCAGAAGGTTTCCTACGAACTCGTCGTGGACAAGCGCAGCGGCAGATCCTCCGCCGATAAGCTGCAACTGCAGGACTAGACTTCGCCGCCTTGGCGCTGCTCGCCCAGATGTGCGATGCGGATCATGTTTGTCGCGCCCGGCGTGCCGAAAGGCATGCCGGCGACGATGATGACCCGGTCGCCAGGGCCGCCGAACCCCTCGCTCTCCGAATATTCGCAGGCGCGCCCCACCATATCTTCAATGTCGACGGCGTCGCGCGTCTCCAGCGCGTGCACGCCCCAGACAAGCGCCAAACGGCGGGCCGTGTCGCGCTTCGGCGTCAGCGCGAGAATCGGCGACTGCGGCCGTTCGCGGGCGATGCGCAGCGCCGTCGTGCCGGATGACGTCCAGGCGATGATCGCCTTCGAATGAAGCGTTTGCGCCACGTCGCGGGCGGCGACGGCGATGGCGTCGGCTGAGGTCGGATTGGGCAATTCGCCGCGCTGGGCGTTGATGATCGATCGGTAGATCGCGTCCGTCTCGACCTCTTCCGCGATCCGGCTCATGGTGGCGACGGCTTCGTGCGGATATTGCCCCGCCGCGCTTTCGGCGGAGAGCATGACAGCGTCCGCGCCTTCAAAGACGGCGGTGGCGACATCGGACACCTCGGCGCGCGTCGGCAAGGGCGACAGGATCATCGACTCGAGCATCTGCGTCGCGATGACGACCGGCTTGCCCAGCCGTCGCGCTGAACGGTTGATGCGTTTTTGAAGTCCGGGGACGCGCTCGAGCGGCACTTCGACGCCAAGGTCGCCGCGCGCCACCATCAGCGCGTCAGAAACCTCGATCACCTCCTCGAGCCTCGAAATCGCCTGAGGCTTCTCGATCTTCGCCATGACCATCACTCGGCCTTGCGTGATCTGCTTCACTTCAAGGACGTCTTCGGGACGCTGGACGAAGGAGATCGCAACCCAGTCGACGCGCTCTTTGAGCGCGGCGTCGAGATCGGCGCGATCCTTGTTGGTCATCGAGGTGATGGGAATTTCCGTGTCGGGCAGGCTCACGCCCTTGCGGTTCGAGAGGCGGCCAGCGACGTCGACCACGGCGTGCGCCCGCTCCGGAGACGTCTCGACGACATGCAGCCGCACGCGGCCATCGTCGATGAGGATTGAATCATTGACCTTGAGCGCCGCTAAAATCTCGGGATGCGGCAGGCGCACCCGCGTGACGTCGCCGGGTTTAGGATCGCTGTCGAAGACGAAGACGTCGCCCTTGCGCAGATGCACAGAGCCTTCCTCGAAGGCGCCGATGCGCAGCTTCGGGCCCTGAAGATCGACGAGCACGGCGATCGCGCGCGAGATGTCGTTCTCAATTTCGCGGATGATCCGAACATAGCTGGCGAGGCCGGCATGATCCGTGTGGCTCATGTTGATGCGGAAGACGTCGGCGCCGGCGCGCACGAGCCCCGCGATGACCGCTTTGTCGACCGTCGCCGGACCAAGCGTTGCGATAATTTTGACGCGCCGCGACCTTCTCATGATGAAGCAGTTCCTGAATTGAGTTATTGCGCGGGCGCGGCGTTGGGGTCAGTGAGCTGAACCGTCCAGCTCTTCGCGTCCCGTCCCGTGTCGATTTCGAAAAATCCGGTTCGATCAAAACCGCGCGCGAAACAGTCCTCTCGGCCGTCGATGCGGAATTCCCGATCACGCGTGCACATGAACGCTTTGCCCTTCCACTCGCCGCCGCGCTCGTCCATCGCGTAGACATAATAGTATTGGGCGGCGAGCGGACCGCGCAGAAGCGTTTCGCAGACGGTCGGCCGAAGGTTCCACCAACCCTCCGACAACCAGTTGCGCCCGTCGGTATAAGCGATGGCGACGCTGACGCGCGCGCTCGTGTTGTTGCACAGACGAAAATCCGCTCGGACCGACCCGGCGGCGCAAAACGTTAGAGCGGCAACAAGAACGGCGCGTTGAATCATATCTTTAGCGAGGCCTGGAGGGGGCTGAAGATAGCTCGCTGACGCGCGCGCAAGCGGCGCAGCTGGCGGTCCTGCAAACCATGCTTGCGAGTCTTTGTCCACCCCGCGGCCTCGGAGTCTCGCCGCGCCGCCCGCCCTACCGACGCGCCCGCCTTGCAATCCGCCGGAACAAAGCAATCGGCCTAATGTTTAGGACCCGTACGCGCTTGCGTGTTCGGGAGGCAGGAAAATGGAAAAGTCCGAAGTCATCACCACGTTGAATGAGCTTGCCGAAATCAGTCGCGACGGCGAGCAAGGGTTTCTGGCCGCGGCTGAAGACGTCGAAAATCCGACGCTAAAGACTGTGTTTCGAACGGCCGCCGCGCGCTGCGCTGAAGGCGCGCGGGAACTCGAATCGAAGATCGCCAGCTTAGGCGGCGAAACTTCGAAGAGCGGCTCCATGACCGGCGCCATGCACCGTGCTTGGACAAATCTGAAGGCCGCTCTGACAAGCCGTTCGGAACAAGCGGTGCTGGAGGAGGTCGAGCGCGGCGAAGACGCCGCCAAGGACGCCTATCAGCAGGCCATAGCGCAACCTCTCCCTCCGGAGATCCGATCGATGGTCCAGCGCCAGTATCAGGGCGTGAAGGAAAACCACGACCGCGTACGCAGCCTGCGCGACGCGGCATGACGATCCTTTTGAAGAAAGTGACGCACGCGTCACTTTCTTCCTTGCAGCGCCCGCGCCGCGCCGAGCGCGAAATAGGTCAGGACGCCTGAGGCGCCGGCGCGCTTGAAGGCGAGCAGGCTTTCGAGCATGGCGCGTTCGCCGTCGATCCAGCCGTTTTGCGCGGCGGCGGTAATCATCGCGTATTCGCCCGACACCTGATAGGCGAATGTCGGCGCCCGGTAGACGTCGACGACGCGTCGCACGATGTCGAGATACGGCATTCCGGGCTTCACCATCACCATATCGGCGCCCTGCTCAAGGTCGAGGCCCACCTCGCGCAGCGCTTCGTCGGAATTGGCCGGATCCATCTGGTAGGTCCGCTTGTCCCCTCTCAGCGTCTTGCTCGTGCCGATTGCGTCGCGGAACGGCCCGTAAAACGCCGACGCATATTTCGCGGCGTAGCTCATGATCTGAACGTTCTCGAAACCCTCGGCGTCGAGAGCGTTGCGGATCGCTTCGACGCGTCCATCCATCATATCCGAGGGCGCAATGATGTCCGCGCCTGCGCGCGCTTGGGTGACCGCCTGCCGCGCCAGCACGGCGACGGTCGCGTCGTTGACGATCTCGTCGCCGACGAGAAGTCCGTCATGCCCGTGGCTCGTGTAAGGATCGAGCGCGACATCGGTAATGAGGCCGATGTCGGGAACGGCGCTCTTGATCGCCTGGCAGGCGCGGCAGACGAGATTCTCGGGATCGAGCGCCGCGCTCGCGATTTCGTCGCGCAAGTCCGGATCGGTATAGGGGAAGAGCGCAACAGCGGGCACGCCGAGCGCAGCCGCCTCTGCGACGGCTTCAACCGCCGCGTCGACCGAGTAACGGAACACGCCCGGCATCGAGGATACGGGCTCGCGTCGATCCGCCCCGTCGATCAAAAAGAGGGGCCAGATGAGGTCCGAGACCTCAAGCGCGTGTTCCCTGACGAGACGGCGCGCCCATTCGCTCTTCCGATTCCGACGCGGCCGCTGCAGCAGGCTCAGCCGCGCTGCTGCTTCGACGGGCTTTCGTGTATCGTTCATGGCGCCTCCGCTCTCTGGGTTCGCTGACATGCGCCCTTCCCCGGTCATCGCCGTCATCCGGTTTCGAGGGGAACGGACTTCAGGCTATAGAGGATCGATGGCCATTGCGCTTGCGCGAGGAAAAGCATTGAAAATCGGCTCGCGCAACTCTTCTCTGAGCCGCTTGGCGCGCGCTTCGGCGATCGCCGCCGGCGCCCTTCTCGCTGCGAGCGCATCACTCGCGCAGATCAAGCCGGCGACGCCAACGCCGCCGGTGCGAGCCCGCTCCGGCCCGGCGCAGCAAAAGCAAAGAACCCCCTCGCCTCCACAGGAGGTTGGGCGACCGCCGGCGCGGCAGCCCCGCGCAACGCGACCTCCGACGGTCGTATCGCCGACGCCGAGCGCGAAGCCCGTTCCGCAAACTCCGCGGGCGCCTAGCGTCGACGCGCTGTCGCCGCCGCGAACGCCGCCGCCGGTCGATGTAAGCCAGCCGCCGCCGACCCTCCCCCGCGCGCCGCGCGAGAAGATGCGGGCCTGCGCCGAGGAATGGGACAGGATGAAACGCGAGTCGAAAGATGGTTTGCCGATGTGGCGCGATTTCGCGACGGAATGCCTGACGCGCTAGGCGCCGCTAACGGCTGACGCGCGTCGGACGCGGCCGAAAATGCAGTGAGCAATGCTATCGCCCGGGATGCGTCTCACTGGACGCGCGCCCCCGGGCGATGAGTGCGTGAAGCGCTGCCGCAGTGACGCGAAAGACCGATCGCGCATGCGAGGCGCTTCGGCTTACGCGGTCACTGGCGCAGCTGGCGGGGTTGGCGTTTTCGCCTTGCGCGGCGTGCGCTTCTTCGCGGTCGCCTTGCGCGCGCTCTTCTTGGCGCCGGCCTTTTTTACAGCGCCGCGTTTTTTCGTCGCCACCTTGCGGACGCCCTTGCGGGCCGTCTTTTTCGCAGCGGTCTTTCGCGTAGCCTTGCGGGCGCCCTTCTTGGCCGCTGACTTCTTCGTCGCTGCCTTCCTTGCGGTTTTACGCGCACCTTTCTTCGCCGCAGCCTTCTTGGCCGGCTTACGCTTCATTGTAGCTCTCGCCATAATAAGTCCCCTTGATCCGAATTGCCGGAACTATGGTCCACCGACAATACGCGCAAATAGCGTAACGCGGTTAAGCAGTCGTTCAAGTGCTGCGCGCGCAGAAGTGATCAATTCAACGCATGACGAGGCATGTTGAGCGCTGTCGCGCGACAAGCAAAATGATCGTGAAGCTGCTTTGCAAACGCTTCGGCGAGACTATCGCGACAGGTTTGCGCCGCGCGTTTTATTGACGACGATCCGTGCGTGGAATCGGTTGGCGACATCCGTTCCGAGAAGGCCTCCAGACATGCGGCCACACGCTGTGGCGCAAGTCGCGCCTGTTGTTCAATTACTTGATTTGCTTTTGTATCCGCGAAAAGTTGCGACTCGCGCACGCTACCCGAGATTGACCGTGGCGCAATATATCGTGACACGATAAAAAATTGCGGAATGCGCCTATCGCGGTCGGGCGACTCGACGCCGGCGGAGAGACGGAGGACGTGGAGTGGCGCCGACCTCGCGCGCCTCGGCGGCGCGCGCGAGGTCGCGCATTCGGAGAGAAAAAAAATTTGTGGTCAGCGCGATCGGATCAAAAAAAATGGCGCGCGACAGCTGCGCTGGGAGAAGAATCGCGCAGCGCGTCTCGTGAACTGATTCGTTTTTTCGACGAACGGGCGCGCGTCAGACGCCCAACTTGCGTTTGAGCAGCTCGTTCACCGCCTGCGGATTCGCCTTCCCGCCCGTCTGCTTCATCACTTGGCCGACGAACCAGCCGAGCATTGTCGGCTTCGCCTTCGCCTGCTCCGCTTTGTCGGGATTGGCGGCGATGACGGCGTCGACGGCGGCTTCAATGGCGCCCGTGTCAGTCACCTGCTTCATGCCGCGCGCTTCGACGATCTCCTTGGGGTCGCCGCCTTCCGTCCAGACGATCTCGAAAAGATCTTTGGCGATCTTGCCCGAAATAACATTCTGCGAGATGAGGTCGATGATCGCGCCCAAAGCCTGCGACGACACTGGCGAGCGCGCGACGTCGAGCCCCTCCTTGTTCAGACGGCCGAACAACTCGTTGATCACCCAGTTGGCCGCAAGCTTGGCGTCGCGCCCCGTCGCCGTCTGCTCGAAATAGTCGGCGGCCGCGCGCTCCATCACAAGCACGCCGGCGTCGTAAGGCGGCAGGCCGTATTGCTGGATAAAGCGCGCACGCTTGGCGTCGGGCAGCTCCGGCAACTGCGCCCTTAGCGCGTCGACATATGGCTGGTCGAACTCGAGCGGCAGCAGATCCGGATCGGGAAAGTACCGATAATCATGCGCTTCCTCCTTGGAGCGCATCGAGCGCGTCTCTCCCCTCCCTGGATCGAAGAGCCGCGTCTCCTGGGCGATCGCGCCGCCGTCTTCGAGAATGCCGATCTGTCGACGCGCCTCGACGTCGATCGCCTGGCCGATGAAGCGGATGGAGTTGACGTTCTTGATTTCGCAGCGCGTGCCGAGCGGCGCGCCGGGGCGGCGCACGGAGACGTTGACGTCGGCGCGCAACGAACCCTGCTCCATGTTGCCGTCGCAGGAGCCGATGTAGCGCAAGATCGTCCGCAACTTCGAAACATAGGCGCGCGCCTCCTCAGCCGAGCGCAGGTCGGGCTTGGAGACGATCTCCATGAGCGCGACGCCGCTGCGATTGAGATCGACGTGGCTTTCGGTCGCCGAAAGATCATGCAGCGACTTGCCGGCGTCCTGCTCGAGATGCAGACGCTCGATGCCCACGGTGATGCGCTCGCTCGGCGATACGTCGACGATCACGGCGCCTTCGCCGACGATCGGGTGCTTGTACTGAGAGATCTGGTAGCCCTGCGGCAGGTCGGGATAGAAATAGTTCTTGCGGTCGAAAACCGAACGCAGGTTGATCTTGGCCTCTAAGCCGAGACCTGTGCGGATTGCCTGTTTGACGCATTCCTCGTTGATGACCGGCAGCATGCCCGGCATGGCCGCATCGACCAGGGAGACGTGATTGTTCGGCGCGCCGCCATACTCCGCGGAAGCGCCGGAGAAGAGCTTGGCGTTGCTCGTCACCTGCGCATGTATCTCCATGCCGATCACGACTTCCCAGTCGCCGGTTGCGCCGCTGATGAGCTTGTTGGGAGCCGCCTGTGTCGTCATATCCGCCTCGCTAAACTTACCCCTTCCATATAAACCACGCTTCGCAAGAGCGGAACGGCCGGCGCGCAACAGAAGGAAACGGGCGAGATGGCCACGGAACGGAATTCAGAGAACCGCCGCCGAAAAGGCCTCATCGCCCGCATGCGCGGCGCGCCCCGCTATGTGAGCATTCCCGTGGGCGTCGGCCTGATCCTCGGCGGAACCATTCTTGCGCCGCTTCCCGTCTTCGGGGTGTGGATGTTCCCTTTGGGCCTTGCGATCCTCGCCCCGCACTCCCCGGGCGCTCACAGGCTGTCGCGGCGTTTCCATTGGTGGTCGCTAAAGTTCCTGCGCTGGTCGATCCGCAACGGTTTCGTCCGCGTCAAGAGAAAGGCCCCCAACGGCGATCAGGAAGAGCAGTCGCCGTCCGCCGATCCTTGAGAGACGCCCTTTAGCGCGCGAGCGTCCATCAGCCGCTCTTCGTACTGGATCGACCAGTCGATCAGCGCGCGCCACAGGGTCATCGCGACCTCGACCGACAGTCCCTCGCGGCGCGCGGCGCCAAGCACATGCGCCAACACTTCATCGACGCGCTCGGGGACATTGGCGGGGATACCCAGCGCCGGTTTGATCCTTGCGGCCCGCTCGATCTGTCGCTGCCGCTTTGCGAGCAGCGCCACAAGCTCTTCGTCCAGCTCGTCGATCAAGCGACGCACGTCGGACATTTCGTCCTGCAGCGCTTGCTGCGGGCGCGCCGCAATGTCCTTTTCAGCGCTCGGCGTCGTCATCATCAGCCCTCGCGCCACCATGGCTGCGGAAGTTCGATCTTAGGCGCCGCCTGTTCGATCGCCGCAGCGAGAGAGAACAGCGTCTCTTCGTCGAATGCTTTGCCGATGAGCTGCAACCCGAGCGGCAAGCCGTTCGCCGCGAGACCGCCCGGAACGGCGACGCCGGGAAGACCGGCCATGTTCACCGTAACGGTGAACACGTCGTTGAGATACATTTCGACAGGATCGGCCGAACCCTTCTCTCCCTGCGCGAAGGCGGTCGACGGCGTCGCCGGCGTCAGGACGGCGTCGACGCCGGACGCGAAGGCTTCGTCAAAGTCGCGCTTGATCAGGCTGCGGACTTTCTGCGCACGGACGTAATAAGCGTCGTAATAGCCGGCGGAGAGCACATAAGTGCCGATCATAATGCGCCGCCGCACTTCCGGACCAAAGCCCGCCGCGCGCGTCTTCTCGTACATTTCGCTGACGTCGCGGCCCTGCTCACGACACCCGTACCGCACGCCATCGTAGCGCGCGAGATTGGACGAGGCTTCGGCCGGCGCGATAATGTAATATGTCGGCAAGGCGTAGCGCGTATGCGGCAGGGAGATTTCGACGATCTCGGCGCCCGCGTCCTTCAGCCAAGCGGCGCCTTTATCCCACAAAGCGGCGATCTCCGCCGACATTCCGTCGAGGCGATATTCCTTCGGCACGCCGATGCGGCGTCCCTTCACGGAGGCGCCGACAGCGGCTTCGTAGTCCGGCACAGGCGCGTCGACGCTGGTCGTGTCTTTCGGATCGTGGCCCGCCATCGACCTGAGCATGATCGCTGCGTCGCGCACGGTGCGCGTTATCGGACCCGCCTGATCCAGCGACGACGCGAAGGCGACGATGCCCCAGCGCGAGCAGCGGCCATAGGTCGGCTTGACGCCGACAGTGCCCGTGAAGGCGGCGGGCTGACGGATCGAGCCGCCTGTATCTGTCGCCGTGGCGCCAAGGCAAAGACGCGCGGCCACCGCCGACGACGAGCCCCCCGAAGAACCGCCCGGCACGATCTTGGCGTCGGGATCCGCGGCGCGGCGCCACGGCGAAACAACGGGTCCGAAGGCGCTCGTTTCGTTCGACGACCCCATCGCGAATTCGTCGAGATTGAGCTTGCCGAGCGTGGCCGCGCCATCGCGCAGCAGATTTGCTGAGACCGTCGATTCATATGTCGGCGTGAACTCGTCGAGAATTCGACTCCCCGCCGTCGTGCGCACGCCTTTGGAGCAATAGAGATCCTTTATGCCGAGCGGCAAACCCTCAAGCGGGCGCGCGTCGCCGCGGGCGATGCGGGCGTCGCTCTCCTGCGCCTGCGCCAGCGCGAGTTCCGGCGTCTCCGTGATGAAGCAGTTGAGCGCGCGCGATTTGCTGATTGCGTCGATGTGCGCCTGCGCCAGTTCAACAGCGGAGAGCTGTTTGGATTTGAGAGCGTCGCGCGCCTCGGCCAATGAAAGATGCGTGGGGTCGGACATTTGTCCCTTTATATCTGAGGCCGCCGCATGCGCGGCGCCGGCGCGACAAGCGCTATTCGATCACTTTGGGCACGACGAAATAATGATCCTCGCGCAAAGGCGCGTTGGCGAGAATCTCATCGGCGATGCCGCCGTCGGTCACGACGTCGGCCCGCTTCTTCATTTGCATCGGCAAAGCGGAGGTCAACGGCTCGACGCCGTCGACATCGACCTCGCTCAGCGTCTCCACGAAAGCCAGGATGGCGTTGAGTTCGCCGCGCAAGCGCTCGACCTCGCTGTCTTCGATGGCGATGCGCGAGAGATGGGCGATCCGGCGGACGGTCGCGGAATCAACGGACATCTAGGGCTCCGCAAGAAAGGTCTCAACGGGCGCTATAGCGCCTGGCCTTTCGCGGCGCAATGTTGCGAAGCCGATCGCAGAGGGAAAAAGCGGACGCGCGGAGCCAGTGAGTTTGCGGAACGACGGCGGCGTGTTAGCGGAATCGCGGTGACCATGCACGCGACGACCCTTGAAGAACTGGCGGCGCTTCTGCCGCCGAAGGGCCGGCTGATGGGATTGGATCTCGGGACCAAAACCATCGGATTGGCGCTTTCGGACGTCGAGCGGCGGCTCGCGTCGCCGCTCGATACGATCGGGCGCGTGAAGTTTTCTCAGGACGCCGCCGCCTTGCTCAAACGCGCGGCCGATTTCGATATTTGCGCGCTGGTCGTCGGGCTGCCGCTCAATATGGACGGCACGGAAGGGCCGCGCGCGCAGGCGACGCGCGCCTTCATGCGCAATCTTTCAAAGCTCGCCTCCCCGCCCTTCGCCTTCTGGGACGAGCGCCTGTCAACCGCGGCTGTAACGCGCGAATTGATTGCGCAGAACGCCTCGCGCGCCAAACGCGCCGAAGTCGTCGACCGAATGGCGGCCGCCTATATCCTGCAGGGCGCGCTCGACCGTTTGAAACGTCTGTAGCGGCTTCAATCGCAACATTACAACCTTTGATAGAATTTTGTTCTTGACACGGGATAGGCGTGATGGAAGAAAAATATAAGAAAGTCTGATGCTTATCCTATTCATAACCTGCCTCGTGGTCCGTGGAGACTGACAGCGATGCCCCGGCCGGATGCTTCTCAAAAAGATTGCAGCAAGACCCCTGGAACGACCGCGGAGAGCGCCAAAGCCAATGAGGAAGCGGCGTCCATCGCGTCATATATCGCTGATATATCAGATGAAATGGCGAAACTCGCCAGTCGCTGCGACATGCCCATGCTCTGCTATTTCTTGAACCTCGCCCGCGCCGAGGCGGACATGCGGGCGCGCGAGCTTGGCGGCTATCCAATCGACCGCTCGGCCTGACTTACAACTTATAGTTGAGTGTGAGGGAAACGCTGTTGGCGCCATGACGCTGCAAGCGCCCCTCGATGTCGAGTTCGACGAGGACTCCCTGCACCTCGCGCGCCGTCAATCCGGCGACGCGGATGAGATCGTCGATCGCGATAGGCGCAGGCCCGAGCAGCGACAGGATGACCTCATGCGCGTCGCGCTGCGGCGACTCGTCGCCTCGCGGGCGCGCGTCACGATCGGCGACGCAATCTGCTGGCGGGCTTGGCGGCGAGAATTGTTTGGGCGCGGCTCTTTCCTCAAACGCCGAACCGTCGAGGCCGGCGAAAAGATCCAGTTCGTCGATCAGAGCGTCTTGTCCTTCAAGAGAGTCGTCGTCAAAGAGATTCTTGCGCGGCGGGGTCCCCGCGTTCTCGGCGAGCACCGAAATCACGTCCTCGGGGCGCGCACACAACGTCGCGCCTTGACGGATGAGATCGTTGACGCCTTCGGCGCGCGGATCCAGCGGCGAACCCGGAACGGCGAAGACCTCTCGCCCCTGCTCATTGGCGAAACGCGCCGTGATCAGCGAGCCGGATCGCCGCGCCGCCTCGACGACGATGGTCGCGCGGCTCAACCCGGAAATGATGCGATTTCGGCGCGGAAAATCGCGGCCGCGCGGCTCCCATTCGATGGGCATTTCAGAGACGATCAGTCCCCTCTCGGCGATCTCTTCGACAAGCCGCGCATGTTCGGCCGGATACGGTCGCGCATGGCCGCCGGCGAGCACGGCGACCGTGCCTGTTTCGAGCGTGGCGCGATGCGCGACGGCGTCGATGCCGCGCGCGAGGCCAGAGACAATGACGTAATTCTCGAGCGCGAGGCTGCGCGCGAGCCGTTCGGCGAAGGCGAGACCTGCGGCTGAAGCGTTGCGCGAGCCGACAATCGCCACGCCGTCGCGCTGCGCGGTCCAGGAAACGCCGCGCATTGCGATCAGCGGCGGCGCATCGGCGATTTCCCGAAGCAGCGGCGGATAGTCCGGATCGCCCGTGGTGGCGAAGCGAACGCCGAGCCCGCGCGCCGCCTCGATCTCGCGCAGCGCTTCCTCACGGGTGGCGATGCGGATGGTCCGCCCGTGCAGGGACCGCGCCGCGAGGGACGGCAGCGCGTCCAACGCCGCGCCGGCGCCGCCGAAGCGATTGATGAGCTGTCTGAACGTGCGCGGCCCGACATTTTCGCTGCGGATGAGCCTCAGCCAGTCGACGAGCTGCGCTTCGCTCAACCGACCTGGCGACGCCTCGGTCACGCCTTCTGTCCTATGCGCGTTTCGGTGCCGGCGCGCAGACGCGCGATATTCTCTCGATGCCTGTAAAAGACGATTGCGGCCATCACCCCGACGGTAAAGGCTTCGCCGCCCTGGCCGAGCATGAGCAGGACCACGGGCGCCGTCGCGCTCGCGGTCAGCGCGCCAAGCGACGAGTAACGCCACAGCGCCGCCGCCGACAGCCAGACGGCGCAGAAAACCAACGCCGTCGGCCAGTTGAGCCCAAACAGCACGCCAAGGAACGTCGCAACGCCCTTTCCGCCCTTAAACTGCAGCCAGACCGGCGCAATATGACCGATGAACGCCGCAAGGCCGGCGATCATGCCCCCTTCGGGCGAAAGCGAGGCGCCGATGAGCGCCGCCGCCGCGCCTTTCAGCCCGTCCAGCAGCAGCGTCGCCGCCGCGAGATCCTTTCGACCGGTGCGCAACACATTGGTTGCGCCGATATTGCCGGAGCCGATCGCGCGCAGGTCCGTCGTGCCCGCGAGGCGCGTGAGCAGCAGACCGAAGGGAATGGAGCCCAGCAAATAGCCGATCGCAAGGGCGACGATGTCGTAAATGATGGAGTTCATCCGTGAAAACGCGATACTTCTCGACAGCGAAAGGCCGCAGGATGCTAAAGGAGGCGCTATCGCGCCGCAATAAGCGTTTTCAGTCGCGACGCCCGCCTATATTTCAGGACGGCCGTCGAGGCCTTGTGGGCGCCTTTTTTAATTGAAATCGCTCTCTGGAAGCTCGCGCGACACATCCGCGCGTCGCGTTTTCGAACGCGAGGCGGTAAGAAGGCCAAAATCAGGAATCGAATGACTGAGCAACGCAGGCCGCGCCCACGGGCTTTTCGCCTCGAAGGCGACCAGACGGTCACCGCCAAGGCGACGCCGCAGATCGACGATGCCGGGAGGCCGTCTATCGAGCTCGTCGAAGCGGAATTTGACGCTTTCGCGCTTGAGGCCGCCCAGCTCGCGGACGGCCTGACCGGGGATGAAGCCGCCGTCGAAGCGGCGCAGGCCGACGGCATGCTGCGCCGCTATGTTTTCTCATGGGGCGGCGTCTTTTTGTCGGCGGTCAGCGGGCTTATGTCCCTGGCCTTCACGCTCTGGATATGGGGGTTTGTCGAAGACCTGTTCCAGCGCTCCGCCCTTCTCGGCATGGTGGGACTGAGCCTTGCGGGTCTCGCCGCCGTCGCCGCCCTCATCTCCGTCACGCGCGAGTTTCGCGCCATCGGCCGGCAGAATCGTATCGCCAAGCTGCATGCCGCGCTGGCCGAGGCGCATGCGAGCGATGACGGCAAGGCTGCGCGCGAGCGCGTCGGCGAACTTTGCAAGCTCTATGACGATCGTCCGGACACCGGCCGGGCGCGCGCGCTGCTCAACGACTATTTGAAGCGGATTATCGACGGACGCGATCTGATCACGCTCGCCGAGCGTAATCTCGTCGCGCCCCTGGACGAAGAAGCGCGGCGCGAGATCGCCGGCGCCGCCAAACGCGTCTCCGTCGTCACCGCGATCAGCCCGCGCGCGCTCCTCGACGTGCTTTTCGTCGTCGGCCAGGCGATCGTGCTGATGCGAAAAATCGCGGAGATTTACGGCGGCAAGCCGGGGCTGCTCGGTTTCTTCAAGCTGGCCCGCTCGGTCGGCGCGCATCTCGCCATCACCGGCGGCGTGGCGGTCGGCGACTCTATCCTTCAGCAAGCGCTCGGCCACGGCATCGCCGCACGCATTTCGGCAAAGCTCGGCGAAGGCGTATTGAATGGGCTTCTCACCGCGCGAGTCGGCCTTTCCGCCATGGCCGTCTGCCGACCGACGCCCTTCATCGCCGAGAAGCAGCCGGGCGTCAGGGACGTCGCGCCATTCCTCTTCGGCGACAAGACCAAGAGCTGATCCGCATTGAAAGCAGCAAGCCTGAAAATCACCACCTGGAACATCAATTCCGTGCGGCTGCGCCTGCCGTTGATCGCCGACTTTCTCAAGAGCCGGGCGCCGGACGTGCTCTGCCTGCAGGAGACAAAATGTCGGGACGCCGAATTCCCGATGAAGGATCTCCATTCGCTGGGCTATGAGCATATCGCGATCAACGGCCAGAAGGGCTACCACGGCGTCGCCGTCATTTCGAAGCGGCCTTTACGTTTCGTCGAGAAGCGCGATTTCTGCGAAAAGGGCGACGCGCGTCATATCTGCGTGGAAATTGACGCTCGGAGCGGCCCGATATCGCTGCATAATTTCTATGTGCCGGCCGGCGGCGACGAGCCCGACGTCGACATCAATCCGAAGTTTCAGCACAAGCTCGATTTTCTCGATGAAATGCGCGAGTGGATTGTCACCGAAGGGGTCGCGCGCGGCCGCGTGGTGCTGGTCGGAGATCTAAATGTCGCGCCGCTCGAACATGACGTCTGGAGCCACAAGGCGTTATTGAAAGTCGTGAGCCATACCCCAGTCGAGGTGGAGAAGCTGACCGCGGTGCTACAGGCGGGCGCATGGATCGACGCCATGCGCCATTTCGTCCCCGCGGAAGAAAAGCTTTATACGTGGTGGAGCTATCGCGCCGCCGATTGGGCGGCGTCGAACCGGGGGCGCCGGCTCGATCATATTTTGGTGAGCGAGGCGCTTGGCGGCGGGCTAAAACGTCTAGACGTGCTGCGCGACGCGCGCAGCTGGACCCGCCCGTCTGACCACGTGCCGGTGACGATCGAACTGTCGGACTGAACGCACACGAGGATCGGGAGGCGAGACGGCGGCATGATCGCGCGCGATCTTATGAACAGCGACTTTCCTTATGTAACGGCGGACGCGGATCTCGATTACGTCGCGAAACTTCTCGCTGAATGCGGGCTGGGCGCCGTGCCGGTCGTCGATGACGAGCTGGCGCCGATCGGAATCGTGACGCGCAGCAATCTCGAACAGGCGCGACTGCACCCCCTGCCTGACCTCGGCGCCATTCCGGCATTTCTGCTGCGCAACAGGCCCAAGCACGTATTCCATGCGAATGGTCGCGCGTTGCGCGAAGTGATGACCTCTCCGGCGATATCGATTTCCGACATCGCCAAAGTTCCCGACATCGCGCGAATTATGGAGAGCCATAGCCTCAAACGCATTCCCGTCGTTGACGGCCACAAGATCATCGGCCTCGTGCTGCGCAAAGAAGTCATGGAGGCGATGGCGGGAGGTTTTGCCGCCATGGCTTTGGAGGCGCATCGGCGTCGTCCGCTGATTTCCCTTCCGCAGCAAACCGGCGATCGCTGCGCCATCGCGACGGCGCAGGAATTCCGTGAACTCGTCGCGGCGCATGAGCGCCAGCTCGACCTCGAGCGCGTAGAGCGTCGACGGGCGGCGATCGAACTGCGCGAACAACGCATTCGTGATCTCGCGAGTCAGCGGCTGACCGACCCGCAGTGGCGCGAGATGCTGGAGCAGGCGCGACGCAGCGCGGCGACCGGCCTTACCGAACATGTGCTCATCCGATTTCCGTCGCAGCTTTGCATCGACGGCGGGCGCGCGATCAATGCGCCAGACCCCAATTGGCCGACGACTCTGCGCGGCGAGCCCGCCGACGTTTTTCATCGCTGGCGTAATGAACTGCACCCCCGCGGCTTTCGTCTCGCCGCGCAAATCGTCGATTTCCCAGAGGGTCTGCCAGGCGACGCCGCGCTCTTCCTGATGTGGAGCGCGGCGCGTAATTGAGCGGACGTCACCCGCCGCCGACGCCCGTGTCGGCGCGTAAAGCCGCAAGCGAAGGATAGCGCCGCGCCGCGCCATCGGTCTGCACTTCGACCGATCCGTCGGAAAACATCACATAGACGGATCCGCTGGCGATATAACGGTCGACTTCAACCGGCGGCTTCGGCGGCGGCGTGGCGGCGACAGGCCGCTGCTGCTGTTGCGGCGCCTGCGCGTCTTCAACCAGATCAGCCGCCGCGCGCGCCGGCGTCGCCGGAACTTTATCGGCGATGCGGCCCAAAACGCCGATTGCGCGCCCAAGCGCTATCGTCACCACGCCGCCAGAGACCGCCGTGGCGCCGCCGATGAACAGGCTCCAACCGCGCTCAAGCTGAATGTAATCCCAGCCGGCCCACATGCCATAGGCGCCGGAGAGCGCAAGCGCGAGCCCGAGAAAAATGACGCCCAGGCCGTATCGTCTCATCGCCATCCTTCAGTGATTGTCCGGGCCGGAACCTATCACAAGCCGCGCCGACCGCCATAGGAACGCAAGTCCCCGGGGAAGACGCGCGAATACTTGCACGCGCGCGCCGCGCCGCGCCGCAGCGAAAATTCGAATACAAGATATATGCATGTTACTGCATATAACATCAATATGTAGTGGTTGAATTTATCTGCCATGCCGGCATTGGGGTATATTTTACCGTGTATTTTCAATTAGATAATAGTATTTGTAAGATGCGGCATGGTGTCACATCGTAATTTGATCAATCAATACAAACGTCATCCTCACAGCGTCGACGCGCGCGTGCGGCGGAAGAGCGCGCCGGAAACCGGCCGACGTCGGCAATCGTGGGGAGAACCGTAGATGACAAGTTTAACTGGCGTGCGCGGGCTGCTGGCCGGCGCAGTGATTGCGGCCGCGGCTTTTTTCGTCGCGCCATCAGCCGCTTTCGCGCATGGCGGCGTGATGCTCGAGCAAGACGAGTGCGTGCTGCGGATCGGTCCGAACACCATGCACTTCATCGGCTATCAGCGCTCAGGAGAAGAAGCGGAGTTTTGCGAGGACATCGCCAAAACCGGGCCGACCGTCATTGCGCTCACCGCGGTTTCGCCTGATCTGCGCGACATGGCGATCGGCATCCGCATTGTTAAGGATGTCGGCGAAGAGAAAGAAAAGGCCAACCTCAATGCGATCACCGTCGCCTATATCGAGCCGAAGGTCTATCGCAACGGCACCATGACGTTCGAACACGACTTCAAGGATGCTGGTCGTTATGTCGGAATCGTCACGGTGCGCGACGATCTTGGCAATGAATGGGTCTCGCGCTTTCCCTTCTCAGTGGGGCTCTATACCTTCTGGGGACTGATCGAATATATCCTCTACGCCGTCGGCTTCTTCTCGCTTGTCGGCCTGATGTGGTGGACGCTGCGCGCAGGCGCAAAGAAGAAGGCGCAAGCGGGCGACGCAATCGCCTAAGCAAACGGCCCGAAGATTGCAGCATGGCTCGGTCGCCGACGAGCCATGCTTTTTTCTCGCAACAAAGCGAACATAGCTGCGCCGTTCGGGATCTCGCGATATTGCCGCAAGCGGCGCGCGGGTTTAGTTAAGCGCGTGCAGCTGAGGCTGACAGGCTACGCTCGTCTAACGTATTCAGGAGAGAATTATGTCCTTCACCCTGGAAGATCTGCCTTATCCCTACGACGCTCTGCAGCCTTATCTTTCCCGCGAGTCCTTCGAATATCACCACGACAAGCATCACGCGACCTATGTCGCCAATGCAAATAATCTGGTGAAAGGCACCGAATACGAAGGCAAGCCGATCGAGGAAGTGATCGTCACCGCCTACAATCGCAACACGCCGATCTTCAATAACGTCGCCCAGCATTTCAACCATCACCACTATTGGAAGTGGATGAAGCCGAATGGCGGCGGCGCCATTCCCGGCAAGGTCGAGAAGGCGATCATCGAGTCCTTCGGCTCGGTCGATAAGTTCCGCGAAGAATTCCAAAAGGAAGGCCTCGGCCAATTCGGCTCCGGCTGGGTGTGGCTCGAAGCGAAGGATGGAAAGCTCGCCGTTCGCAAAACGCCGAACGCGGAAAATCCACTCGTCCATGGCGCCGCGCCGATCCTCGTCGCCGACGTCTGGGAGCACTCCTATTACATCGATTATCGCAATCGCCGCGCCGACTATCTGAAGGCGTTTCTCGACCATCTCGTCAATTGGGAACATGTCGAGGAAATGTTCGACGCGGCGTAGCGTCAATCCGATCCCCGCGGCGCGCCTCATTTGCGCGCCGCGCATTTTTTTGAGCTGTGAACAAGCGCCGAGGCGGCAAGCAGCAGAAGCGCCGCAAAGGCGAGCCCGGCCGCCACAGCATGCGAATCTTCCCATTGACGTCGCGCCGCCTCGAACGCCGCCGGCATCTTGGTCCAGTTCTGCGTCGCGACATTCATAGGATAGGTCCACGTCCAGAAGATCGCCTGCGTTCCCATGAGCATCACGAAGGACGCGAACGACAGCACCGCAGCGATCCGGTTACGGCGAACGGCGATCGCATGCGCCAGCGTCGTCAGCAGTGCGAGAACGACGGCGATTCCGAAATAGGCCCAGCCGGCGTAGATGTGTTGAACAATCATGTATTCGGCCGGCGAAAGCGCCATTTTATTGGCGCGTTCGAAAAAATGCGCGCCGGTCGGAATCACGCATAGCGCGACGCTCGTGATCGCAGCGATCTGCAGGCCAAAAAGCATCGGCTACTTCCTTCGCGGCGGCTCTACTCCGCTCGGCGCGGTCAATCAGCGGCGATTTTCGGCTGCGACTCGACGACTCGCTTTAGGTCCGCGAGGCCGCGGTCGAATTGCGCCCCAAGCGTCTTGTCGATGTTCAAAAACTTATACATCGCCTTTCCCATGAATTCATGGTGGCCGGACATCGCCCAGGTGACTTCCGTGCCGTCCTCGCCCAAAGGCTTGAGATTGAATTGCACGTCGTTCTTGGCTTTGAACGGCTTCTTGAATTCGAGCTTAATGCCGACGCGCTCGCCCTGGCGGCTCTCGACGATCTCCATCTGACCGACGCCGACCTGCTTATTGCCGGACCAGGAATAGGTCGCGCCATAGCCCTGCGGCGTCCCTCCATATTCTTCCTTCATATCGGGGTCGAGCTTGGCCCAGGGCGACCAGTCGGCCCAATTGTGAAAGTCGTTGATGTGGCGAAAAACCACTTCCGGCGGCGCGTCGATCACGATCGAGCGGGCGATGCGGAATTTATCGGGCAGGAAGGAGATGTAGGCGATCAGCGCGCTGACGAGAGCGAGGAGAAGGAGAGCGAAAATCGTCATGGTGCAGGTCTCCGCAAGAGCGTGAGTCCGTCGAGCGAACGGCCCACGGACTTGCAATTTAGTTCCGCGCTCTCCGGGCCGAGAGAGACTCCGCTCTCCTGGCGAAGCCACTCGCCCACGGCCCGCCGCCTGACGCGCTGGGCGTCAGTTTAGAGCGGCGGGCGCAATGCGCAATGCATTGTGGGGTTAGATGAGGCTTCCGCAGAAAGCCTGGATCTTTCGGCAGGCGTCTTCGAGCAACGCGTTCGAGGCGGCGTAGGACACGCGGAAATTAGGACCGACGCCGAACGCCGAGCCTTGCACCACGGCGACGCCCTGCGTTCCCAGGAGTTCGGTCACGAAGTCCTCGTCGGTTTCGATGACCTTCCCCTCGGGGGTCTTACGCCCGATGGCGTCGGCGCAGGAGGGAAACACGTAGAAAGCGCCCTCCGGCGTCGGGCATCTCAAATATTTGGCCTGGTTGAGCATGGAGACCACGAGGTCGCGCCGCTCCTCAAAGGCCTTGCGGAAGACCGCGAGATGGTCCTGCGGCCCTTCAAGGGCTTCGACCGCCGCCCATTGCGCGATCGAACAGGCGCCCGACGTCTGCTGGCCCTGGAGCAGGTCCATGGCCTTGATCAGGGCGCTGGGCCCCGCCGCGTAGCCGATGCGCCAGCCGGTCATGGCGTAGGCCTTGGAGACGCCGTTCATGGTGAGCGTGCGCTCCATGAGCGCCGGCTCGACCTGGGCCGGCGTGACGAATTTGAAGTCGCCGTAGACGAGGTGCTCGTAGATGTCGTCAGTGAGCACATGCACCTGCGGATGGCGCAGCAGAACGTCCGTCACCTTCTTCATTTCATCGAATGCGTAGGCCGCGCCCGAAGGGTTCGACGGAGAGTTGAGCACGAGCCATTTGGTCTTGGGCGTGATGGCGCGCTCGAGCGCCTCAGGCTGGAGCTTGAAGCCATCCTCCATCCGCGTTTCGACGAAGACGGTCGTTCCGCCGCAGATCGCCACCATCTCCGGGTAGCTCACCCAGTACGGCGCCGGAACGATCACTTCGTCGCCGGGATTGAGCGTCGCAAGAAAAGCGTTGAACAGGATGTGCTTGCCGCCGGTGGCGACGATCGTGTCCGACGCCTTGTAGTCCAAGCCGTTTTCGCGCTTGAATTTTTTTGCGACGGCCTCGCGCAGCGGCGGAATTCCGAGCACCGGCGGATAACGCGTTTCGCCGCGATCGATCGCCGCTTTGGCGGCGGCGCAGATGTGCTCGGGCGTGTCGAAATCGGGTTCGCCGACGGAGAGGCTGATCACCTCCCGACCCTGTGCGCGCAAGTCGCGGGCTTTCTGCGTCACCGCGATCGTTGCCGAGGGCTTCACGCGCGACAGGGCGTTGGCGAGGAAGGTCATTGGAGTCGAGTTCCTGCGGAGGGGAATAGTGCGCCGCACCATAATTTGCGCGGCGTAGCGTCGCAATGAGATTCACGAGGCTCGCAGGGCCACACGGCTCTATTGTTGATGAAGACTTTCAACCGCCTCGCGCGGGGCGCGCGTGCGATCGTCGCTCTGCCGCGCCACGCGCCGGCGTGATTGCTCGCCATGCTGCGTATCGGTGTTTTCTGAGTAAAAACAACCGTCTTTTATCAAAAGGCCCGAATCGGCGACTGAGCTTTGGCTCAACTTGATCAAATCAATATTGCCAAGTGTTAACTCCGTTTCACGCACTTCTTAAAAATTTATAAAATTTCCGAAGAATGATGCAACTTTTTCAGCCCATCCTCGTTTCTGTCTTGAGAACGCGGCGACGCGAGTCAATCGCGCGCGGGCCTTGGGGAGAGGTCAAGCGTTACACAAGGGCGAATGCGAGAGGATTAGGGAAAATGTCGCTCGTTGACAAATTTGAAGATCAGATGGAGCCCGCCTTCACGCGCAGCTTCGATAGGGATTCGGCGCGTCGCCAGTTTCGCGTTTCGCTCCTGCTGGTCGCCGCCATGGCGATGGCCGCATTCGTTCTCGGCTTCGCCCTGCCGATCGGCTCGCCCGCGCAAAAGGCCACGCCTGTTGCGACCGACGGCGGCGTTTTCGCCGGGCGACTGGTGACGATCGACCGCTAATCTCCGCAAATTTCGCAAGCGACAAGCAAGGCGCGCGTCTGTCGACGCGCGCAATCTTTTTGGCGGGTTCCAAACCGGCTGCTTTTCAAGCGGCCGGTTTTTGATTGCGTTACGCTGACAAGACCCTCTCGTCCGCGATCACTTCTTTTCCATGTGATGGTGCTCGTGATGCGAGTCGCCGCCTTCCTTGGGCCCGGCGGAGTCCTGGCCATGCGCCTTTTGCCAGCGTTCCATCGCTTCGGCGTCATGTGCATGGGCCGCGTCCGGCGCATCGATCGCCGCGTCAATAACCACTTCGCCGGCCTTTTCGAAGACGAGCGTCATCTCCAGGCCCCAGCCCACCTCAAGATGCTTCTTGATGTCCAGAAGCGTCACATAGGCGCCGCCAGGCGCGAGCGTGACTTTCGACTTGGGCGGCAGGACGACAGGCGTGATGAGGTCGAGCTTCTTGGGGTCGCCGTGGATCTCGGCCTTCCCGAATTTTTCTGACTTGACGGCGATCAGCCTGTCGGGCGTCGCGCCATTATTGTGCAGCATTGCGTAGAACTGCGCCTTGTTGTCGCCGTCGACGGGGGCGCGAAGCCAAGGATGCTCCACTTTCAGATTGCCAACGTCGTACTCATGCGCCGCCGCGGAACCGCGCCCGGCGAAAAGCCCGAGCGCCGTCCCGGTGAGTAGAGTCCCTCCGGTCAGCAAAAATTCACGCCGCTTCAGCATCTCGCTTCTCCCTTTTGCGCCGGACTTCTCTCTCGCCGGTCTGATTGGCATCATGACGAAGGACGCGCCGCTCCGATACCCTCGCGCCTCGTTCGCGCTTGCGACAATATGGCGCGCTAATGCGAGTGCAGGCTGATCTCGATCAAGGGTTCACGCGCGAATTCGGCGACGAGGCCAGAAAGTTTCTGAGCGTTGCCGTCGTCGGGGGCAAATGTGCGGAAGCGCGCCCGAATGTAGCCCGAACGATCCACAAGGAAGTGCGCCTCCCCGATCTCCTCCGACGGCGTTTCATTGGGATAGCGGTTGATCACCGAATAGGCGGTCTCGACCGCCTTTGGATGAACCGCCTCTCGACCTTTCGCCTCCTGCGGGCAGGCCGCGTCGTAGATCGTCACCTGGTTTGCGCCAGCGGCTTTCGCGGCGTCATGCGCAATCTTCACGCTGTCGGCGCGCGCCTTTGAATCGCCGTCTGGCGACCCGCAGCGCGCGAACGAGATCAGCGTCGACACGCCGCGCAGCCTGTAGAGTGACGTTACGTCCTCCTCGGGATCGATCAGTGCAAAGTCCGGCGCAATCAGCCATTGAATCATGGGCTGAGGGCTCATGAAACGCGACCGGTTCGAATAGGATATCATCAGCAGGAAGTTGATCACGTCCCAGCGATCGTCGACGTCGAGCTGCTCGCGGAAACTCGGCATAACGCCGCTTTGTCCGCCGTGAGTCAGCCAGTGGAAGATGTCGCCGATCGTATGGGTGCCGACATGCGGGGCAGTCAGATCGGCCGGCTGCACGAGGAGTCCTTGCTCGTTCTTGAGATCCTTGGCGAGCGGTCCATTTCCCTCGCCCTGCGCGCCGTGGCAGCCGATGCAGTTCTCCTGAAAATGCGCGAGCCCGCGCGAAACCGATTCCGCAGTGTAGTCCTGCGTCGGATCGTCATACGTGTCGGTATAGGCCTCTGTCGCAAAGGACACGGAAAGCGAGATCAACGCTGCGGCGGAAATGGCTGGCGTTGCATAGAGGCGATACTGGCGCGTCCTTGGCGTCCACCAGATCAGCGCGGCGACGACCGCAAGAACGACGGCGGCGATGCCCCACCACCAGATCGGGCTGAACATCGCTGGATTCTGTCCCCACGTCGCGACGTAAGACAGGCGAAATGGCAACGGCCAATAGAGACTGGTTTCATGCGCGGCTGGCGTGATGACCGCAATGTAACCGGCGATCGACAGCAGCGCGAGCGCAAAGACCGACTCGCCCGCGCCGACCTTGGTATACCAGCCGGTATCGAATTCGCCTTCAGGCCGGCGCGTGATGTAGCGCGCGAGCGCCAACGCCGCGAGCAAGACGGCGCATAGAAAAACCAGCTTCAGCGTCAGCAGCCGACCATAGGGAGTCGCCAGCATATTCGGGATGCTTCCGACGTTCTCCCAGGCGATCGCAAATCCCGAGACGGCGACGATCGCCATAGCGACCTTTGCGATGAACGACCAGCGTTCGGCAAGCTGCGCCGCCAGTTCCGGCGGTTTGCCGCGCGCCGTGAACATCCACCAGACGAGCCCGAGCAATCCGCCAAGCCAAGTGAGGCCAGCGGCCGTGTGGAGAAGGAAACTCACCTGTGTCCATCGCGGCAGGCCGTCGTCGATGGCGTGGCCGGTCACCGAAACAACGGCGATAAGGACCACGCCGACCCACAGCGTCACCTGATCGAGCAAATCTGAAGCGACGAAGAGGCGCGCCGCCGCGAGAGCCGCGAAGAGGAAAGCGAGCAGTTGCGTCCCGATCCAGGCGTTTCCGACGCTCGTGTTGACGGTAAACTCCCACAGCGTGTCGAAATCAATCGGGCGATCGGCGGGAAAGATCGCACGCGCGGTGACATACAGCAGCGCGAAGCCGAAAACGGCGCGAACCAGCGCCAGCGCCGCGACGGCAGGTTTGAAGCGCCCGCCGTCCTCGCCGATGAGACGCGGCAGGAGCAGGAGCCCAACCGCGAGGGCCGAAGGCAAGCTCAGAAGGAAGCGGATCGCCGCAAGAGAGAGATACATTTTTGTTTCGCCCGATATTCTCTGGCGCTCATCTCTTCAGCTCGCATGAGAAGTGAGAAACGAGCCGCGTGTCGCGCAAGCGTAGCCGTGAGCCTGTCACTCGCCCGATGGCGCTTACTTCGCGTCCACGGTGAACTCATAGTTACCCTCGACGATGTGGCCGTCGGTGGAGAGCACGCGGTAGCGTACGATATATTTTCCGGGCGCGAGTTCCGGCGCATTGGCCGACAATTCGCGCGGCTTGTCGGGAACGGCGCTATTGCCTTCGGCGAGCACCTTACCGTCCGGCGCTTCTATGGTGATCTTCGAGTAAGGCGGTTCAACTCCGCCGCCGAACCGCAGCTTGATGGTCTTTGGCGGCGCCGCGACATGTTCCTTCGAAGAAGGCGTAGCGTCGACAAGGAAAGAATGCGCGAGCGCCGAGCTTGTCCCAAACGCGGCTACTATGACGATGGCGCAAGCCCCGGCGGCGGCGGAGAAGCCGAACCCGGCGTGACGGCGCACGCGCGCCGGCGAAGTTCTGTCAGCATTAATCATGGCGTCCCTCCCCAGAGGCCTGAGCCCCTTTTTGTTTTGAGATGTTTACGCATGTCGCCGCGATCAAGACACAGCGGTGGCGTCGGCATCCTTCTTCTTGCCGGAGGGATGCGTGTGCTTCCAATACACGAAAACGATGCCGGCGATGAGCACGGTCCCGGCGATCTGCGGCACCCAGGCCCACAAGGTTTCGCCAACCGTGAATTTGAAATCAGACGTCTCCTGCGTGCCGTCGGGGCGGGTCAGCGTGACGAGTCCGATATAATGGCCGTTGTCCTTGAAGTCGTGCTCAAGATTGAAGGTGCCCTTGGTGTATTTGGTCGCGGGACGATAAACTTCGGTCAGCGCCTCGAGATCGGTGCCCTTCGTGATCGGCGTCAGCGGATCGCGAATGATTCGCAGTTCCAGCGGCATGTCCCGAAACGTCGGATTTTCGATGTCGAACACCAGAATGGTTGGTCCGGAGGTCGGGATCTCGGCGCAATATTCGCTGCGCGATTTGCCGGGTTGATAGGCCGTAATGTGAATCATGTCGTAGCCGAACATGACCATGCACATATTGCCCATCGACATGGCTTCCGGGCCTGCGCCGCCTTCCGATGCGCGCAGCGGGGCCGTCAACGCCAGCGAGAAAAGCGCGCCGAAAACAGCAGCTGCAACGCTACGCCAATTCTTCATTTCCATCCCTCGATCCATATTGAGTCCGGGGCTGCCGCTCTTGTTGGCGAACCTTTCTGAGCCCTGGATCTTTTACAGCGGATTTTTGGTTCGCGCCTCGACTTTGTCACGCCATTGCATCGCCAGCGCCGCTGGACGCTCATTCTACTTTTGACAAATGCCAGAAATTGACGCGAGGAAAAACGACCGCGTCATTTGCGTCGAAAGGACGCACCGCTCATCGAGGCATTCGAAAGGGACACGGCTTCTTGCTCTAGCAAACGCAATACGCAGGATTTCGCGGGGCGCCTGCAGGACGCCGCTTGACGATCGGCGCAGCGCCGTCGCGCAGCAGACGCGTCAGAAGTTCGCGCAGAAGGCGCGTCGTCATCGGAAGCTGCGCTTGGTTTGCGCGACAGGCGGCGCGG
>NZ_JBPFEA010000010.1:0-156066 GCF_051061285.1 Methylocystis sp. | reverse complement strand
CGGCTGGACGGCGGGCGGCGGCGCTGAATGGATGTTCACGCCCGACTGGAGCGTCAAGATCGACTATCTTCGCTACGATCTCGGGGCCGCTCAAGGGTTCAATTACGCGGCGCAATCGACCGGCGTTTACGCTTACGGCGCAACAAGTTCGACCCGCTTCAATGGCAATCTGATCCATGCCGGCGTCAACCGTCACTTCGATCTCATCAGCATCGCAGAAGCAAAGTAGGGAGTTCTGGTCATCTCTGCAGCGGACGACGTCTGCAGATCGGCGCAAGCAACGTCCGCAACAAGGCTCTCGTAGGTAATATTGGAGATAGAAATGAAGATATCAGCTCGAAATGTCATCGACGGCGCCGTTAAGGAAATCAAGAAGGGGGTCACCACCTCCCACGTTTTGATCGACACCAGCGGCGCCGCCATTACAGCGTCCATCACCAATGAGTCGGTGGATGAACTCGGTTTGAAAACGGGCGTGAAGGTGAAGGCCGTCATCAAGGCTTCCGACGTGATGGTCGCTGTGGTCTGACCTACGAAGAGCCGTTCAGGGGCAACTTGGCGGCGCTTCCTTTCTCGCGCATCTGCATCGCCGGCCACAAATAAGACAGCGGCGGATCAAGGTTTGATGAAGCGTGATCGCGTTCCATCAATCGTAATGTCGAGGTCGCAAAAAGGACGCCGCATTGATGGAATTTCCTTCTGTCGCCCTTTTCGAACTGTCGCCCGCTGAATGGACGGCGATACGGCTCTCCTTGCGGATCGCGACTGTGGCGACTCTCGCCAGCCTTCCCTTTGGGATTGTTACGGCTTACGCGCTTGCGCGGCGTCAGTTCCCTGGCAAGACCCTCGTTAACGGGCTGGTTCACCTGCCGCTGGTGCTGCCTCCCGTCGTCACGGGCTTCGTCCTGCTGATGTTGCTTGGACGCAAAGGCGTATTCGGCCCTTATCTCGCAGAGCTTGGCATCGTTTTCTCATTTCGCTGGACAGGCGCGGCGGTCGCCTGCGCCGTCATGGGCTTTCCGTTGATGGTTCGCGCGATGCGGTTATCCTTCGAGGCGATCGATCGACGCTTGGAGTTGGCGTCGGAGACCCTCGGCGCGAACTGGCTATGGACGTTCTTCTTAGTCAACCTCCCGCTCGCAGTTCCTGGGATCATCGTCGGAGCGATTCTCGCTTTTGCAAAGGCGCTGGGAGAATTCGGCGCGACCATTACGTTCGTCTCGAACATTCCGGGAGAAACACAGACGATTTCAGCGGCGATCTACAGTTACACGCAGGTTCCAGGTGGTGACGAGAGCGCGATGCGTCTGACGATCGTTTCGGTTTTCATCGCGCTCTTCGCCCTCATGGCGTCCGAGATCGTTCAGCGACGTGCGGAGAAGCGTCTCGGGAACGTCGAATGATCGAGGTCGACGTGAGGTTAAAAGTTGGGACGTTCTCCCTCGACGTTGCTTTCGCAAACGGCGCGGGCGTAACGGCGCTGTTCGGGCAATCCGGATCAGGGAAATCGCTGACGCTCAGTATCATCGCCGGACTGACGAGGCCGGACGCCGGTTACGTGAGGCTGGACGGCGAGTCGCTCGTAGACGTTGAGGCGCGCGTTTTCGTTCCTGTGTCGCGCCGACGTATCGGACTCGTCTTTCAGGATTCCAATCTCTTCCCTCACATGAGCGTAAGGCAAAATTTGCTATACGGCCGCTGGTTTGCGCCTCGCGGCGAGCGACGGATCGATTTCGACGCCGTTGTTGAAACCCTGGGAATTACAAATCTCGTCTCGCGTTCGACAACGCGCCTGTCGGGCGGCGAGCGACAACGCGTCGCCATTGGTCGCGCTTTGCTCTCTTGCCCCAAGCTGCTGCTCCTGGATGAACCGCTCGCGGCGCTCGATATGGATCGCAAGCTTGAGATCCTGCCATTGATCGAGCGCGTCAGGGACGAGTTCGATGTGCCGATCATCTATGTGACACATGCTGTCGAAGAGGTGGTTCGGCTGGCCTCCCGCGTCGTTATCCTTGACGCGGGGCAAGTGAAGTCAGCTGGCGCTCCGGAGCAGGCGCTCAATCGCCTCGCTTATGAGCCTGCGGCGAACCGCTTCGATCGCTCCTCTGTCCTGAGCGCTACGGTCGAGGAAAAATCTCTCGCACACGGGTTGACGAAGCTGAAACATCCAGCGGGGACGATCTGGATCACAGGTTCGGCGGGTCCGCTAGGAAGTGTGGCGCGCGTCATTGTCAAAGCGACGGACGTCGTACTGTCGCTTATTCCGCCTCAAGAGATCAGCGCTCGCAGCGTCGTGTGGGGTAAGATCGCGAATATACAATTTGAAGGGCCGATCGCGACGGTCGCCATTGAGCTAAAGGACGACGGGCAACTTCTCGCGACGATTACAAGGGGCGCCCTCGAAGATCTTGTCCTGAAGGTCGGATCTCAAGTTTATGCGTTGTTCAAGACAGCTGCTCTCGACGAGCGATCAATTGGCATGGCGAGCGCTCAGGGCGAGTGAGCCACTCTGGCCTCGCTCCCACGCGATTTAAGTCTGGCCGGCCATAAGCCGCGCTTATCGCATCATCCGCCGAAACACTTGGACTGGCGCGCCCGATCGAACCAAAAGGCGGGCGGCGACGCTGACATATATATCGTATATATAACGATACCAGAGTTACCGGCCGGCGTCGCTCTCTAGACTACGAAAATCAAATCTTTAACAGAGAGGATCCGGCCATGGCTAAAATCGTTTGTGTGCTCTATGACGACCCGATCGGCGGCTATCCGAAGGCCTACGCCCGGGACGACGTCCCGCAGCCGAAAATCTATCCAGACGGCCAGACATTGCCGACGCCCAAGGCGATCGACTTCAAGCCGGGCACATTGCTCGGCAGCGTCTCGGGTGAACTCGGCTTGCGTAAATATTTGGAGTCCAACGGCCATCAGCTCGTCGTCACCTCCAGCAAGGATGGCGCCGACAGCGTGCTTGATCGTGAACTGCCTGATGCTGAGATCGTCATCTCGCAGCCGTTCTGGCCGGCCTATATGACCGCCGAGCGCATCGCCAAAGCAAAGAAGCTCAAGATGATCGTAACGGCGGGCATCGGCTCGGATCACACCGACCTACAGGCTGCAATCACGAACAACGTCACCGTCGCCGAGGTCACCTATTGCAACAGCAATGCTGTGGCTGAGCACGTCCTGATGTCGATTCTTGCGCTGGTGCGCAATTTCGTCCCCTCGCACAATATCATCGTCAACGGCGGCTGGAACATCGCGGACGCCGTATCGCGCTCATACGATCTTGAGGCCATGCAGGTCGGCACAGTGGCTGCTGGCCGCATCGGTCTGCGCGTGCTGCGGCTGCTGAAGCCGTTTGACGTCGGGCTGCACTATATGGACCGACATCGTCTGCCGGAGGCTGTCGAGAAGGAGCTGAACCTAACCTATCACTCCACCCTGAAGGGTCTGGCAAAGGTCTGTGACGTCGTAACGCTGAACTGCCCGCTGCATCCCGAAACCGAGCACATGATCAATGAGCGGACGCTCGAGTTCTTCAAGCGCGGCGCTTATATCGTCAACACTGCGCGAGGCAAGCTCGTTGATCGCGACGCTTTGGTTCGCGCAGTGGAACGCGGACATATTGCCGGTTACGCGGGCGATGTCTGGTTCCCGCAGCCCGCGCCAAAAGGCCATCCTTGGCGCACCATGCCTTACCATGCCATGACGCCGCATATTTCTGGGACCAGCCTCTCGGCCCAGACGCGTTATGCGGCAGGGGTGCGCGAGATTCTCGAGTGCTATTTCGAAGGCCGGCCGATCCGCAACGAATATCTCGTCGTGCAAGGCGGCAAACTGGCGGGCGTCGGCGCGCATTCCTACAGCGAAGGCGACGCCACCGGCGGTTCAGAGGAAGCGGCGCGCTTCGAGAAAGTTGGCTGACGGCGACAAAAGAAGGGCGCGATCACGTCGCGCCTTTCGCCATCGCGCTGTTACTCCCGTTGAACCGGACTGAATATTCCATGACGAGGCTCGCCGTGACCGAGAAAATTGTCGCCGCTAAAGTTGCTTGTGGACTGAAATGGGCGGACGTCGCCGCCCAAATCCGATCGAGCAAGGAATGGGTTACGGCGGCCTGTCTTGGCCGAATGACGTTGACTGCAGCGCAGGCTGCGAAGCTCGCCGAGATCTTGAGAACAAGAGACAATCTCGCGATTGGTGATGGCGCCAGGCTCATCAACATCCCGTTTCATTTCCGATTTCGCGAAGTGTTGATTTTCCCGCGCGCTATTTACAATAGCGAGCAGGCGACACAGAATCCCTGATTGCCGGGCGGGCAGGATGTTCATTCGGCAACTCGAATATCTGGTTACGCTCGCCCGCGAACGGCATTTCGCGCGTGCGGCGGAAGCCTGCTGCGTTTCTCAACCCGCCTTGTCGTCGGCCATACGTCATCTGGAGGAAGAACTCGGCGTCTCAATCGTCGAACGCGGACAGAAATTCGTTGGGCTCACCGAGGATGGCGAACGCATTTTGGGTTGGGCGCGTCAGACCCTTTCGGCCTGGGAGGGTCTAAAGCAAGAGGCGGCGCTTTCGCGCGATATGCTGAAGGGGTCTCTGCGCATGGGCGCCATTCCGACGGCAATGCCGATCATGTCGCTTCTGACCGGGCCTTACTGGCGAGCGTTTCCAGACGTCGTTCAGCAAGTGCAATCGCTCAGCAACGAGGAAATTATCCGCCGGCTCGAAAATTTCGAGATTGATATCGGCCTGACCTACCTCGAAGAGCAAAACCTACAGAGGTTTCGCGTGCTGTCTCTCTATCGTGAGCGTTATGTGCTGCTGGCGCGCGACGCCGCCTCGCTGAACAATTGCTCATCGATGAGCTGGCGCGATGCTGCAGAGCTGCCTTTGTGTTTGCTGACTCGCAATATGCAGAACAGGCGCATAATTGACGCCGCGTTTAGCCGCGCCGGCGTTTCCCCTCGCGCTGTCGTCGAGACGGACTCTGTTTTTGCGCTCTATTCGAACGTCAGATGCGCCGAGATTTACAGCATCATGCCGCACAGCCTTCTCGCGCTTTTCGAACTGCGCGAGGAGCTGACGGCAATTCCGCTGAGGCCGGAATTGAACCGCGTGATTGGACTAATTGCGCTCAATGCCGCGCCCGCCGCGCCGCTCGTTTCTGCAGTCTGGGCAGTTTCTCAGCAGATCGATTTTGAATCCCAGTTCAGTTTTTTGGAGAATATGAGTTCAGGCGTGGGCGGCTAGTCGGAATCAGTCGCCGATGCAATCTCGCCAAAAGGCCGAGCCGATTCTTTGAAGTTTCCGCACGAACATACGACTCTCGGCGCGACGTTCCCGAAGATCGAAGTGAAGTTGCGCCAGCTCGACGTGGCGGCGCAGCTGATGGAATTCTCACAGTGGGGGATTACTGATGGACTTGAGCTCCAGCCGTGTAGTTCTGAAAAAACCCCTTCCTCCCGCGCGCGCATGATATTTGTCGCCGATGCCTGAGCAAAGCAATTTGAACCATTCATCTGCGCTCAAATGGGCAGGAAGGTCGGTAATATGTCCGATAGATCCGTCTGGCCGGAAACGGACGTGGACAAGAACAGGACTGGCGGCCCTGGCGTCATCGCCTTGTGGACTCGCTGGTAACATCTCGACGTCGTCGCGAAGAGCGCTGATTACTGCCATCTCGTGTGATTCTCCGATTGCAATCCCGAAAGCCTTTGTCATTATGTAGTAAGTGTACATAACGCGTTCGCTTAAACAAGATTATATTTTCAGCAAGATCACGTCGCTCAACATCCGTAGGGCACCAGCCGATGATGAGAATGACGTCTGATACCTCGACGGAATCGAAATCCTGCGTTTCGGCTGAGGTTCCGTACGCCTGACTCAGCCCGTAGCCCATCGGCGAGTGGCAAACCCGCGCGCAGGTGTCGACATTGTTGTTGCCGAAACCTGCGCGGATGATTTTTCGAGGATGGAATGAAGCCCGGAAGGGGATAGAACGTTATCCGCAGCTTGAGGTCCTCTATTGGTTTCACCAGGCGCGCCAGGATTTGGTCCTTCAAAGCGCCCACCGCCTCCCGACGCCGCGGGGAACTTTATCTCTGCGTTCGCCGATGCGGCCCAATCCCATCGGCTCCTCGGTCGTTCGCCTGGAAAGCCGGGAAGGGCGCCGGCTTATTGTTTGTTGACTGGATTGTATGAACGGGACTCCGCTGCTCGACATCAAACCTGAACGCAAGTTGTTCGGTTTCTCTCCCGTTCCGGTCGCCTGACTATGGCGCACTCGCCTGAGCTGCTTCCCATTCGTGGCGGTCGCGGCTGCCCAGAGTTCTCAGGGTCGCCGACAAAGATGTATGCTTTGTTACAATTGGAGTTAACTAGCCCAGCGGCAGGCGCTTAGCCCAAGGAAGTCGATCGTCGGATACGCTATATATACATACAACATAGCGATGGCCCAGGAATTGCTCGGCCGCTCCGGAAGGAGTTCGGCCATGGACGATCAGCCCGCGCGGGGTTTTCTGACGAGTAGACCCGATGGTTTCGTCATTATTCTTGGAACAAACGAGATCGCCTCGGCGATTGCGGCAAGGCTGTCTCGGGAGCGCTTTCGGGTCGTGATGAGCCACGATCCTTTCCCGCCTGTTATCCGACGCGGAATGGCTTTTCATGACGCTCTTTATGACGATCGCGCTGAGGTCGATGGAGTCGTTGCGCAGCGCGCCGAAACGACAATGGAGATCGTAGAAGCGCTCTCTGATCCGGGAAGAGTCGTCGTTACGCACCGACAGCTGACGGACATCACCCCGCTAAAGTCGCCCGCCGTCGTCGTCGACGCAAGAATGCAGAAAAGCCGAACGACCCCGGATTTGCGCGGCCTCGCACGGCTGACTATCGGCGTCGGCCCGAAATTCGCCGTCAATCACAACTGTGACATCGCCATAGAAACCCATCCGGCCAGCACGGGCGCGCTCGTGGAAATGGGCGAAACGAGACTTGGCGACGGCGTCGCACGGACCTTGGGCGGCGTTGGCAAGGAGCGTTTCGTTTATTCGGAATGTGATGGGGTGTGGCGGACTCCGCTTGACATCGGCGCGATGATTTTCCGGGGCCTTGTGCTCGGCTACCAAGACCGAATAGCCGTGCGCGCGCCGATGGACGGCTATCTGAGGGGCATCGCGCGCGACGGCGTCCATGCGCTCGCCGGCGCGAAGCTTGTCGAAATCGATCCGAGAGGTCGCTCCGCATGCTGGACCGGTAGCGACGAGCGTGGGCGCAGGATCGCGAAGGCCGTCGTCGCGGCGATAGAAAAGACGCCAACGCGAAGACATGTGTTCAGACCGCAATTGTTGAGACTTCACTAGGGAACTGGAGGCGCAGATGGTCCTGCCTATAAAACGCATCGCCGCCCTTCAGGGCGCGACCAGTCACGAACTCCAGGGCACGCTTTCGGCTTTCGCCCGAGAGCTCCAATCCCAGGGGTTCCGCGTCGCGGGGATCATCGAGGAGTCGGCATGCGGGGGCGCCGGAGACTGCAAGAGCCTAAGCGTGAAAGACATCGCCTCGGGTGAAACAATTCCAATTTCGCAGAAGCTCGGCGCCGGGTCAGAGGCATGTAATCTAGATCCGGGCGGATTGGCGATCGCATGCGGTCTCGTCGAACAGGCGATCGATCGCGGCGTTGACGTGGTCGTGCTGAGCAAATTCGGAAAGCTGGAAGCCTCGCGAAGCGGTCTGTGCGACGCCTTCCGTGCAGCCATTCTCGCCGACATTCCTGTTATTACGGCCGTATCTGCGCCTGTTTCGCAGGACTGGGATTGCTTTGCCGGCGAGCTGTCGGAATATGTAGAAGCCGACATCGGCGCCTTGGCGACTTGGTGGCGAGGGCAGTCTTCCACCGCAGGCATGATCGCAAATTGATCGCGGGCAAGCCCAATTCGAGCTTATGCAAACTCTCAATGGCGAAGGGGTGAGCAAGATCGATGATCGGAGATTCTGGTCCCTCGGCCTTCTTCAAGGCCACGTCGCATGCCTTCAGCGAAACGATAAGCTCGTGCCGGACACGCCCAGAACTCGTCGCTCTGCTCTGTGCGCAAGCTTTTGATGGCTTTTCCAAAAACGTGGAAATCCAGGCGGAAGGCGAACCAACGCTCGCCTGCCATGGAGAATGCGCGGCCTGCTGCCGCCTCCGCGTCGCCGCTACGGCTCCGGAAATATTTCTGCTCGCGCGCTTCGTCTCCGTTAACGCCGCCGCCTTCGCGGAGCGCGACGTAATGCTATTCAAGCGCATCGCCGACGCCGATCAGGCCATTGGCGGCCTGTCCGAAGAACAGCGAATGTTGGTCCAATACGCCTGTCCGCTGATCGAAGGCGAATTATGCCTCGCCTATAAAGTGCGTCCGCTCGCTTGCCGTGGTCATGCCGCCTTCGACAAGGCGTTATGCGTCGCCGCTGCGCGTGGTGAAGCCGTTGAAACGCCGGTCTCTGCATCGCATCTCTTTGTCCGCAGCATTGTGCAAAACGCCTTGATGGCGGCGCTTCGGCGTTACGGGCTGGCCTGGGGGCTCTACGAGGTCAGTGGCGCTCTCAACTGCGCGCTCTCAGCGCCGGATGCGCTCGAACGATGGATATCGGGGCAGGATCCCTTGGCGCGGGCCCGAATTCCAGACTTCAATCCCGTCGAAGCCGGCGCCATTTTCGACGCTATAAGCGTTTAGAGCCGAAGCCCGTGGTCAAGGACAAAACCATTTTGGTCTGCGGCGTCGGCGAGGAGGCGTCCGCCACGGCGCGTCGCCTTTTCGCCGAGGGCTATGCCGTTGTGCTGTATCGGGCGACCGCGCCAGAATTCCTGCGTCGCAAGATGTGCTTTGCTGACGCATGGTATGACGGTAACGCGCATCTCGACGGCATAGAAGCGCGGCGCGCGGACGTCAGTTCGGAGTTTCTGCTGGGGCTGCGGACAAGGGAATTCATACCGCTGTTGCGGGCTCCTTTGGGCGGGGTCATCGACCGGTGGCCCTGGGATGTCATTATCGTCGCGCGAGAAGAAGAGGGGCCAGCGCCGCCGCTCAGGCATCTCGCCGATGTCACGATTGGATTGGGCTCGCGTTTCAGCGCAGGCGTCGATTGTGATCTCGTCATCGAGATCGACGGACCTGATCCCGGCGCCATCCTGCGGCAGGGCGATGCGCCATGGCGCAGCGGGGCCCGGGCCGTACGCCGGCAACCGGATGAATTCCTCGTGAGCGCGCCGGCGCGAGGTCAGTTTCTCAGCGAACTAATGATCGGGGCCTTCGTGGAACAGGGCGCGTCGCTCGGCTCCGTTGACGGCGTTGAGATCCGAGCGCCACACGCTGGTCGCGTTCGTGGCGTTGCGCGCCAAAAACGTGCTGTCAGCGCCGGCGCGCCGCTCGTTGAGATCGCGACTTTGCCGACGGCACGCTGCGTCGGCATCAGCGACCGGAGCCAGTTGATCTCACGCGGCGTTTCGTTCGCGGTCGAGATGGAGTGTGACGGATTGACGCCGCTGCCCGTCGGAAATTGGTGGTGAAATTTAGGTGCGGTTTAGGATGGCGAATTGCGCGTTCTTTGCGAGACGCAATGGGTCAAAACCATCGTTGTGCGAGCGCCCCTTCAGACGAAGGTGCGCGACGCGGCCAGATCATCGGCATCGACATGGACGCCATATATCAACTCAATCATCTTAGGGGTAATGATTTTCATAGGCTCATCATCTGCGATGATCTTTCCATCGGCGAGAACCGCCACGCGCGACGCGATTTTCGATGCATGTTCCGGATGATGCGTACTGAACAGAATGCCGCATCCAGCCGCGGCCAACTGCGAAAAAAGACGCAGCGCTTTGAATTGGTAACCGTAATCGAGCCCAGTCAATGGTTCGTCCATGACAAGGATTTGCGCGCCTTGCGCAAGCGCCCGCGCAATCAGAACCAGCTGGCGTTCACCGCCTGAGATTTCAGTATAGGGTCGCGCCGCAAGCGATGTAATTTTGAGCCGCGCCAGAATCTCGGAAACGACGGCCTCGTCTTGGGCGGTTGGCGCCGCAAAAAGCCCCGTCGCCGGCAGCCTTCCCATCATGATCACATCGCGCGCCAGATAGGGAAATGGGGCCACGTGCGCTTGCGGCACATAGGCGACGCGTCTCGCGACTTCGCGCTGGCTTAACGTCGCGATTGATGCGCCGTCAAGCAGTACGTCTCCACGCGTCATCTTTTCCAGTCCGAGCATGACCCGAAACAGCGTGCTCTTTCCTGCGCCATTGGCGCCCAGCAGCGCAACGATCTCTCCGGAAGAGACGCAAATATCAGCGCCAGTGAGCACAGTACGATCCGCGCGCAAAAAATATATCGCGCGGGCCTCAAGCCGCGCTCCAACGCGAGCGCTCATAGCCATGCTCTCCGGGCATGACGCAATACCAGCACGAAGCAGGGAACGCCCAGCAACTCGGTAATGATTCCGATCGGGATTTCCGCGACCGCAACGCTTCGAGCCAGACAGTCTGCGAGAATCAGAAAAGTGGCGCCGAGAAATGCGCTCGCGGGAAGCAGACGGCTGTTCACCGGTCCCAGAAGCAGACGCGCGGCATGAGGAACAACGAGACCGACCCAACCGATCATGCCGGCAAGCGCCACCGACAGCGACGAGGCGAGCGTCGCGATGGCGATAACCGAATAGCGCACATGCTCAACCGGCACGCCGAGCGCACGCGCCTCATCGTCGCCCATGGAAAGCGCGTCGAGCGCGCGCCCCAGAATCGACAGCATCACGATGCCAGCAAGGATCGGCGCAGCTGCGACGCCGATCTGCGAAAGGTCGAGGCCGCCGAGACTTCCCATTAGCCAGTAGACGATGGCGGGAAGCTGATCATTTGGATCAGCGGCATATTTCATGATCGACAACAGCGACGTGAAGAAGGCGCCAGAAATCATGCCGCCGAGAACCAGCATGACGATCGAGGCGCGACCGAAAAGATTGGCGACAAAAACGCCTATCATCACCGCCGCGACGCCAAAAAAGAAGGCGCTCATCTGCACGACCAACCAGTTTCCGGAAAAAAGGATGCCGAGCGCCGCCCCGAAACTGGCGCCGCCAAGCACGCCAAGGATGCCCGGCGAAACAAGCGGGTTGCGGAATACCGCCTGAAACGCCGCGCCGGACGTCGAAAGCGCGGCGCCGATCAATGCGGCGGCGAGAACGCGTGGCAGCCTGATCTCTATAAGAATATTGAAGATAAGGTCGGCGCGTTCCTGCGGCATGGCGACGACGCCGATCTGCGCCCCAAGAAAGGCGGCGAGTTCGTAAAGCGTCAGCGGATAACGTCCGATCGTTAGCGACGCTATCGCCACGACGAATAGCGACAGAGGTAGCAGAAAAAACCGGGCCATGCGTCAGTTCATGATGCGTGCGATATCGGCGTCGTCGATCTCGACGCCGAGGAACAGCTTGTAAAACGTCTTGGTCTCGGCGTTCAGATCGAGCGGGTAGCGAGAGGGATAAAATAAATTGGCGAGCCATTGCACGCCGAGCGCGCGCATATAGCTCGGCGGACGATCAAGCCAGTTGAACGGCGCATGAGGAACATAGACGACGCGCTTTTGGGCGACAGCCGGCACATTCCGCCAGTTGGCGTTTTCTAAGACGCTTCTAGCAAAGGCCCTGTCTTGTGCGAGGATCAATTCAGGCCGCAGCGCGATCAGCTGTTCGAGATTGATCTTTTCCATGCCGATATGCGTCGACTGCTCGCAATGCCGAACATTGTCGCCGCCGGCGAGCGCGATGGGTTCGGCGTGAAAGCTCTTGTCGCATTCGGTCGCGAGGCCATCCGGGCCTTCGGCGTAATACGCCCGCATCCGCTGCGCAGGCGGAATGTCGCCGACCGCCTTGGCGACGCGCGCCTGCGCTATCTCTATGTAGCGCGCCAACTCTTCGGCTTTGTCCTCTCGATCGAAAAGCGCGCCGAGAAAGCGGAACGCGGCTGGATATTCGGCCAGCGCATCCAGCTTGATAAAGACGACCGGCAAGCCGATTTTCGCAAAACTGGCCTCGGCTTTGGCTGTATCGACGAAACGGTCGAGCCAGGCGATGACGAGGTCTGGCCGCCGGCTCAACACTTCTTCAGGATTGAGTTGTCGGCCCATGCCCGACTGGCTGCCGAGCGCGGGCAACGCCGCGATTTCCTTGCGCAGAAGTTTGGGTTCGGCGCTTGCGTAAGGCATGTTGAGCCCAACCATATATTCGGGCGCCAAGGCGTAAAGAAGCAGGGTGACAGGCGGGGAGGAGCCATAAACCTTGGCGATCTTGTCCGGGATTGTCACGTGACGGCCCGCCATGTCGATGATCTCGCGACCGGCGACAGGCGGCGCCGCCGAATAGATCAGAACAAACGCCAAGAGGGCGATCGACCATCGTTTCATGAGGCCTGTTCCAGTTTCGTCTTCGCAGGCAGAAAGGGACGGATGTGGTTGGCGAAATCGTCAAGCGCGCGCAGGTTTTTGTCAGCCTCGAGCGACGTGGGTTTGAGCAGCAAGGACCGAAACCGAGTCTGCTCATGAAGCGAAGCGATTTTCTCGCGCAATTCGTCAAAGCCGCCGATGAGCGATCGCTCGAGGATGCCGTCCGGATCAAAATTTGCGACGCTTTCGCCACGCGCCAGGAAGATTCCGCGCATTCGCTCGGAGAAGCGCCTGATGAAGGGAACAGCTTCCGACAACGCAGCGGCGCGCGTCGGCGCGCCGTAATAGAAGCGGGCCAAAGCAAGACGCGGGTCTGCTCCAGGGGCCGCCGCCTCATAGTCGGCGACGAGCTGCACAATGCGCGGCAATGGAATGGGCGAAGCGCCCATTATCCCAAAGCCGCGCCGCGCCGCATATTCGATCGCCGCCGTGGTCGTCGTCGCGACATAGGTCGGAATCGGCTTCTGTAGGGGCTTGGGCGCGAGCGCGACATCGTCAGCCTTATAATAGTCGCCCGAAAAAGTGACGCGCTCCTCGTATAGAAGCCGGTTGACGAGTTCCAACGCCTCTAGCGTCATATCGCGCGTGAGATCCTGCCCCGCGAGAAAATGCTTGTTCTGCAGAGCAAACGGGCCTCCTTTGGCGACGCCGAAATTGAAGCGTCCCTCAGACAGCAGATCTATCGTCGCGACATCTTCAGCGACCTGAATTGGATTGCGGAAAGCGAGCAACACCGCTGCAGAACCCAGGCGTATCCGAGTCGTGACGCCAGCAAGATAAGCGAGCAGCGTCAGGATTGAGGGGCTCGCCGCGTCGGGATCGAAATGATGTTCGGCGACCCAGGCTTCGTCGAAGTCGAGGGCCTCAGCGCGCTGAACGAGTTCCGTCTGCGCCGCATAGCAGAGCCGGTAATCGCCCCTTGGATTCTCATATGTGCAGAAAACGCCAAATCGCATATGGGGACCACCCGCGAGTCGCTATCTAGATAAAACACATAGCGATCGGTCAATACCTTTGGCCCAGCCGCTCGACAAGCGCAAAGATTTAGCGGTAATGCCTTCAACTTACGCGCCCGCCGGCCGCGGAAGCGACGGCGATATCTAACTCAACTCCAATGGAGTGTGCTTGCGAATATAAATTAGGCGATATGCCCACGCTGACGACAAATTGTTGCAGCGCTGCAACACCCAGAAGTAATTGAAATTAGGCCAATAATATACCCTTGCCGCACAGCCTCAGCTATCGTTGTATATATAAGGTATATAGCGCATCAAGGATGCGCGGCTGAGGGCATCAAATGACTCGCATCCTGAAAATCCGCAAACGCAATATCGGCGCCGTGAGTGCAGGCGTCTCAGTCGTAACGTTGCTGCTTTACGCGCAGGGCGCGACCGCACAGACCAATCTTCCGCCGATCACCATCGGCGCGAGCGGCGCCGACCGCGAACCCAGTGCTGTTCCCGAATCCCGGCCAAGCGGCGACGTAACTCCAAAGACAAGTCCCATTATCGGCGTTGTCCCGGACTCACCGTCCACGACCTATCGCGTCGATGCCCGCGGGATTCAGCTTGCGACCGGCGGCGGCGGCGCCAATCCGATCCGAGCGGTCGGCTATCTGCCGTCAGTCGACGCGCCGGCGATCGACCCTTACGGACTCGCGAATCTCCCGGGCAGCTTCAAAGGCATACGCATCCGCGGCGAGGTGAGCCAGCACGGCAACAGCATCACGCTCGTCGACGGACTGCCGATCAACGGCATCAATCCTGGTCCAGGATCGACGATGATGATCGATAGCGAAAATCTGTCGAGAATTGATCTCTACCAGGGACCCGTTCCTTCGAACGTCAATTCCTATTTTACGCTACCGGGCGTCATCGACACGCGCATCAGGTGGAGTTCCGACAAATTCGGCGCCGAGGTCTCTCAGTCCGTCGGCTCGGCCAGCTTTCTTAGAACTTTCGCGCGCATCGACTCAGGCGCATTCCTCAACGGCACGACCAAATTCTTCCTGTCCGGCTCCTGGACGGACGCGCACGCCTGGCGTGGACCCGGCAAAGCGCCGCAGGGAAAGGCCGGCTTCGCGGTAGGGATCGAAACGAGGCCGACCGATTTTTTTGAGGCGAAGGTCTTCATCGCCAAGAGCAACTATAACGCCAATACCTACGCCGGCCTGAACTACAATCAGGTGCGCTCCCTCGACGCGAACCGCTTCTACAATTTCCTGCCGGTTTCGAGCAGGATTCCGGCTTTGGCCGTCAATTACTACAATTACAATCTACAATCCTTCGATAGCTGGATGGCGCTCGGCGAATTCACGGTGAAGTTCAACGATGCGATGCGGCTCGTCGTCAAGCCTTATTATTTTCGGGAGGATGGATACTATCTGGACGGCATGGCGAACGGCATGGTTCGCAACTGGCTGATCAATCACGACAGCTTCGGCGTCACGAGCGAACTCCAGGCCCGCATTCTGGAAACCGACGTCACGCTTGGTCACTGGTATGGCGTGCAGAACCTTCCTGGCCCGCCGACGGCATGGAAGATGTACGCGCCAAACGTTCTTGGCGGATTGACGAACCCGAACTGGGCGATCCTCGCTCGGCAGACGGGATCCCATGTCAATAATTCGGCCTATGGCACCGCTTCGCGCGATTTCGGGCCGCTGCATGCGACCGGCGGCGTTCGCTACAATTGGGAGACGATGGCCGGCATCGACGCGCGCACGGCGACGGGACTTGGCGCGTTTCCCTACGACATGGCGCTTGCTCTGTCGCCGAGCGTCATTCCAGCGCGGAGCGTCGACAGCTTCACTGTCGGAACATTTCTGCCCTTTGGCGCGCTGGCCTATGACGTCACGAAAGACTTGCAACTGAGGGTGAGCGCCGGCGGGGGCTATGGCGGACCTTCCTTCGACGTGTGGCCCGCCTACCAGCAAAACTCCGCCACCTTTCTAAGGAACGGAATCAGCGCAAACCAGGTGTGGCGGGCGATGCGGCCGGAAACCTCTGCAATGGTTGACGTCGGCGCTCGTTGGACATTCAATGAATGGATCGGATCGGGATATGTCCAGCCGACCGTCTATTATTCGCGCAATCACAACAAAGCGGTCATCTACGATCCCGGCATCGGAACGCCATATGGCCAGAATGTCGGTGAAAGCGAAAACTACGGCGCCCAGGCGCTCGGGCAATTCTCACCGATCGAGGGAATTGACCTGTTCGGCTCGATCGGCTACCAGCGCGCCGTCTTCGTCCAGGATCTTCCCTCTTTCGCGACCGCGTCCTTGCTCACGCGCTTCAACAATCAGGTGAAAGGACGGCAACTGCCAGACGTGCCCTATTGGATCTCGACGGTGGGCAGCAATTTGCGCGTCCTGGACTTCATCTTCACGCCGATCGTCCACATCGTCAGCTCGCGTTCGGGCGATACGACAGGGCTTCAACCCATCGCTGGCTACGCGACGCTCGACCTCAATTTCGGCTACGAAAGGAACTTCGACTTCGGGACGCTTAACGCCAGTCTTGCGGTGATGAACATCTTCGACACGGCCTATATCGGACAGATCAGCAACGGCTATTATCAGCAGACATCGAGTTCAGGAATTTACTTTCCTGGCGCGCCCCGCACGGTGATGGCGAAAGTCGGTTATCGATTCTAAGAGGGGGAGAGAGCATCCCGGGAAGGCGCGATCGCCGAATCTGAAAAGGCAGAACGACAGTAGATCTGGCGACTTCGCCGACCGCTTCCAGGTCGCCTCTCTGGCTTGGGGGAAACCTAGACTAGCCCTATGGAGGGCGTGCTTAGGCAGGGGGCGCGCTGGTGTGGACGATCGTTCCGACATGCTCGCCGCGCAGTGCGGCCGTAAGTCGACCCGGCACGAGACCGTTGACGACTTGCACATGTTCCAGGTGGCGTGCGGTCCCCATAACTTCGATGAGCGCGCGGTCGAACGGCAGTGCGCCCTCCTGCTTAGCGAGATGCGCGGCGGTTGTCTCGCGGAGAAACTGCGCCTTTTCCCCGCCAGGTCCGTTGGGATCGCTTGTGTACACTCCGTCAACGTCCTCCACGATCGTTAGTCCGGCAGCGCCCAGCGCGTCCGCGAGCAGAAACGCGCCTGTATCGGCCTGGTGGATCGGGATGCGAGACGTCGGGAATTCATGGTGGTGATAAGGAGGAAAAGCGCTGCCGACTACTGCGCGGGCGGCGGACAGGTGGATGGCGAGCTGATTGGCGATGGTAGGGTGCTCCACATAGGAGACCCCCTCCGGAGCAAGTAACGACGCGAGTATGTGGCCGTTCTGGCCGGCCTCGCTTGCGGCAAGCGGGGCGAGCGACCCCACCGGCAGGCCGAGGTCGAGTCCAACGCTGTAGAGATGGTGGGCCCGCACGCCGGCGCCGGTCAGAAGGAGCAGACGATGCTCCGGCAGGAGTTTTCTTATCTCCTCGACGATAGGGAGGATCGCGTCGCGGCCGCGATCCATGATGGATCGGCCGCCGATCTTCACGACCTGTAACCAGGGGAGAAGCCGAATTGGGCGGCCGCCAGCGACGGGGCGGGTGAGTTCGCCATCGAGGAGAGTCTGACGCGCGAGCGGAGAAGCGACGTGCTTGATGCTATCGGCTGCATGGGTCATGGCGGGGGCTCTCAGCGGGCTGTGATGATGGTGCCGACATGCTCTCCGGCGAGCGCGCGGGTCAGGTTGCCGGGGACGAGGCCATTCACGATCTGCACCTCGTGGATGTGGCGCGCAACTTTCAGCAGATCGAGCACGGGAAACTCAAGGATCGAGTCGTGCAGCCCCTGCGCCTTCATTTCGTCGACTGAAATCTTGGAGATGAATTTCGCGTCCTGGGAAGTCTTCGGATTGGCGGTATAGAGGCCCTTCTCGTCCTTCACGAAGACCATCGCCTTGCAGCCGAACTGCTCAGCGAGGAGGAAGCATCCGGCGTCCGTGCGGTAGGGTGGAATGACGCCGTCGGGCGCAGGGCGCGTCCAGAGGCTGTAAGGCGGCATACCGCTGAAAACGACGGCGTTCACTTCGGCGAGGTAGAGCGGCACGGCCGAGAGCCCGGCGCTGGCGACTGCGGAGATGCCATATTTTGCGAGGAGCTGTCCCAGCATCGCGGCGTTCTGATCGGCGACCGAGGAGCCAAGTTGCGTGAGCACGCCAGCCGGCAGATTAAGTCCCGCTGCTATCGAGTAGAGATGCCGGGCTCTTGTGCCGGCTCCGGCCCCGATGAGCAACTGGTGCGACTTGCGGACGGCGACAATCTCATCCACCAAGGGGTAAAGGGCCGCACGGCCACGGTCGATGACGCTTTGCCCCCCGATCTTGATTACCGTCGCGTCTGGGAGAATGCGGTAGTCCGTCGCCGCCTCCGCCGCCGCCAGAAGTTCTGGGTCGGTGAGCGATCGATGCATCAGGAGCGCCTCGAGTTCCCTCGTCGTGTTGGTCATCGCAATGCCTTTCGTCGCTTCCTGTATTGCTTTCCGAGTAACTCGACACAGTTTACGTATCTGCCCAAGGAAAGGGCACGCATGAGCATGACTTGCTTATGGTGCATCCCTATATTCGTCTTGAGAAGGGCCTAATTTCTTCAGGCATCGCCGTGCGGCGCGATGTCGCAAATCCTCGATCGCTTGCGATGAATCGCTCTAGCATCGGCCCGATGAGTTTTGCCGGCTCGCGTCTCGCCGATCGGTTGCCGATGCGCAACCGCTTGGCCGTGGTGTGTGAGTATGATTTCCTCGCCGGCTTCGGCGCGCTGGATAAGCTCGAGAAGCGGCTCTCTGGCTTCGGTCCCGGATATCTTCATCGGCGCCTCATATCGACCAATAAATCGTACAATTTCCTCGCGCGAATATGATCGCTTTCCCAATTTGCCGGGAACGCTAATTAGCGGGCGTTCGAACTGTCCTCTTCATTTAAAGGAGTTTGTTATGCGAAATCTCCGGCTCCTCGGCATCGCCGCCTGCATTGGCGGCGGCGTTATCACCTCTGCGGCCAGCGCACGACCCGTGACGACGGACGAGTGCCTGGCGCGCGGGCTTTGCGCTTATGTCAGCCCGAAAGGTCGCGTGACATGCGGAAAATGCCCTGGCCAGGTAAAGTCAGTCTGGTTCGCCACCCGCGGCCTGGCGACTGCGAAATGCAGAAAGTAAGTTAGATGGCCGAGGCGCGTTCGAAGCTGCAGGAGGCCGCTGCGGTGCTTCAATGGCGCGCCTGACTTCGCAGTTCCTGAAAGGTGGTCTGATCAGAGCTCAGCACAAATGGCGGGCGCTTTGTCCGCGACAGACCGAAGGGATCGCCGCGCATCCGTTCCTTCGTCTGGCTCAGCGAATGCGCAGCTGATTGGCACTCCCAGTCGCCCCCGCGGGTTTGCATGACGGGATTGTAGCTTGCTCCTGGATATAGATAGCAAATCTCGTTCCCCTGCATTCGCCAATACGCCGGCAGAATGACGGAGTTGCCTGGATACCAAAGATAGCTTCGTCCATTGGGCGCATTGTATTCGATCTGCGTGCCATGGCCAGCGTCATAGGTCATGCGCGTAAGACCGGCGAATTGCGCTCTGAGGGTAGACTCTTCGGCGTTCGCGCCAGCGTGAGCCAGAATAATGAGCGCAAACGCGAATAGATAATCTGTAACGGCGCCTTTGAATCTTTTGTAGCCTGCCTTAGGGGCCATTTTGCGCTCCGCGCTAGCTAGCGTATTGGCGAAAGCGGCGCTTCTCTAGGAAAGGGCAAACTGTCGGTATCCAATGAGAAGTTCAGGAATAAGTCGAAGGCTTTTACCATTCGCGTCCGACACAGTAAAATTGAAGCGGTCAGGAGGGGTCGAACTGACAAAAGGCCAAGCCGAGGGATGGCGTTAGCTATGTCTCAGAAGCTATTGATCCGCGCCCTGGCCGTGGCGCTGTCCATCGGCCTTTATCTGGCGCTGGCGATCCTCGGCGCCGGCGGGGTTGACGCCTACTTCGCCAATCCGGCGCGGACGGCGCTTGTCGTCGTCACAATCGCGCTTGGAGGCGCGTCGTTCTTCGTTGGCGGCAATCTCAGTTCCGGCCTGCGCGAGGACCGCGGCAATCGATGGGTCATCGCGGCTTTTTTCGTCATCGGACTTCTCGGCGCCTATCTGCCCGCCTGGGCCGATCGGCAGGGACTGTGGAGATTGGACGGCGACGCCGTGCGCTGGCTCGGCGTCGCGCTGCTCGCGGTTGGCGGGGCGTTGCGGCTGTGGCCGGTCGCTGTGCTCGGGCGCCGCTTCAGCGGCCTCGTCGCCATTCAGCCGGGCCACGAACTCGTCACCACGGGACTCTACAGCCGCATCAGACATCCGAGCTATCTTGGCCTCTTGATCTCGGCGCTCGGCTGGGGGCTAGCGTTCAATACGGCGGTGGGCGTCCTTATGGCGTTGGCGAATATTCCGCCGCTTGTCGCGCGCATGAACGCCGAGGAACGCTTGTTGAGCTCAGAGTTCGGCGTGGCCTATGAGGCCTATCGCGCACGTACGGCGCGGCTCATTCCGGGCATATATTAGCTTGCGAGACTTGGGAGCGGACGGCGCCCGCAGCATTACTACGGTTCGCCAACGCGGCAAAGGGAAACTCATGAAGCGTCTGCTGTCGCGCCTGTTGCTGCTCAGTGGTTTCATCGCGTTCCCCGCGCAGGCGGATGACGTCATAAAGCTCGCGCCCGGCGGCAGCGCGATCTTTACGCTGCAGGAGAATGTCACGACCGGCTATTCCTGGCGCATCGATCAGGCTGCGAGCCGTGATCTCGACATTCTGTCGATATCGGATGGCGGCCGCAGCGGCGGTCGGCGGCGCATGGTCGGCAGCCCCAGCATGCGCCATTGGAAAATCCGCGCGCTCAAACCCGGACACGCCGAAATCGTCTTCGCCTATCAGCGGCCATGGGAGCCCGCGCCCGTTCAAACCCGCAGCGTCGAGGTGGAGGTCGCGCCTTAGAGCAGGTTCCGAAAAAGTTGACAGACTTTTTCGATGAGAACCTGCTCCAACGTTTTGAATTTGAGCGATTCCTTATCGAACACATGATTCCATGTGATCGGGAAGCGCTTGTTCAGGCGTCGCTCTCACGGGTGGATTTCATCGCGTCCTCGAGACTCATCATCGCCGAGCCGGGCTTCGCCGGCTTTTGTTGGCTCTCATGCGGCGCCCAGCCCGACGCCCAGACGATTTCGAAGCTCGCGCGCACGCGTCCGTCGGCGTCGCAGAAGCGCTCGGCGTAGATTTGCGCGGCGCGCGCGACGACGTCGCGCCGCAACGGTTTGCGTGTCCGTTTGACAAGGACGTTGGCGGCGCCCATCGCGCGCAGATCCTTCATCAGCCCAAAGATTGACTCATAGCGCAGCGTGAAGCTGTCGACGTCGGCGACGGGGAGAGCGAAGCCGGCGCGCTGCAGCAGACCGCCCATGTCGCGCACGTCGACGAAAGGCGATACGCGAGGACTTGCGCCGCCGGTGATTTCTTCTTCGGCCTGCGCGAGCGCGGCGCGAAGCTCGACAAGACTGGCGCCGCCGGCGAGGCAGGCGAGGAAGAGTCCATCCGGCGCAAGCATGCGTCGCGCTTGCGCCAGCGCGCCCGGCAGATCGTTGACCCACTGCAGCGACATGCCCGAGACGATCAAATCAAATGAGCCCGGTGCGAAGGGCGGAGCTTCTTCGTCAGCGATGACGTCGCCGGCAAAGCCGCTCGCGCGCAAAGGCCGCGCACGGCCGCTCGCCATGACGGCTTGCGCGAAATGTTCGCTTGGCGAACCGAGATCGAGCGCGCGCGGAAATTCGCGCTTCACCGTCAGCAGGCGATCGAGCAGATCGTCGGCGGCGCGCGTCATCAGGAAATCCGGCGCGCATTTTGACATGGCGCGTGACGTGGCGCGGCGCAAGCGCCGGCGCAGCAGCGCGCGATTAAAAATCTTCGGCGGTCCGGCTGTCTCGCTCATGCCTTATTACCGCGCCCGCGCCAGTTACCCTGCAAGTGCGCAATGCGCACGAATTTCGACGAAAGGATGGCGCAATTTTGAAGCGATGATCTGAGGCGAAGCGGTCGCGACGATAGAACATCCCAAATTATCTTAACGTTAAGCCATAACCTGAAAACGCGAAACGTTTCGACAAGATCGTGGCGAAAGTTAGACTGCCGCCATTCGAGAAGTCGCTGTCGAGGCTTCAATACGTAGGGTGTAGCGTCATGCGTAAACTGTTTGCTTTCTTGCGTCGATCCCATACCGCCAAGTCAATCGGAACGGCAACCGGAACGTCAAGCGGAACGTCCGCCGGAACGCTTCAGGCAGTTTTGATGGCGACAGTCGTCGGACTTGGCGTCGCCGCGCTTCCGCAAGACGCGAATGCGCGCAACATCGTCTCTTTCTCTCCCCACGTCGCTCCCGGCACCGTCGTCATCAGCGCCAGCCAACGGCGGCTTTTCTACGTCGTCGACACCGGAGTCGCCATCAGCTATCCCGTGGCCGTTCCCAAGCGCGGCAAGGAATGGTCGGGCGCGACATCCATCGAGGGAAAATATGTCAATCCCGACTGGGTTCCGCCAGCGGTGGTGAAGGCCGATCACCCGGAACTGCCGAATTTCATTCGTGGCGGCTCGCCGCGCAACCCGATGGGCGTGCGCGCTTTGACGCTCAGCAGCGGCGAAGTGGCGATTCACGGCACGACCCAGAGGATGCGCGCATCAATCGGCACGGCCGCCTCCTACGGCTGCATCCGAATGTTGAACGAGGACGTTTCCGACCTCTACGATCGCGTGAGCGTCGGATCGCCGGTCATGATGACGCGCTAGCCCAGGCGATCCATCAAAAAACGCAAGCCTCGCCCGCGACCGAGCGGACGAGGCTTTTTCGTTCTCCGCGGGCGCTCGCGCCCGCCGTGCGATTTCGTCCTTTATCCAGAGCTTTTTTTGGCGCGCGTGGCTGTGGACGAGGGCGGCTGCGGCATGGACGCAGGCATGCGAATCCCGCAGTCTCCGTCCCGAACACGGTCTGTCGATCGCTTTTTTGGCGTCAGAGTTCTTGCGTGGAGTATAGTGATCGCAAGAGATGATTCGACTTTGAATCAATCGCTTGAAAAGGAGGCGCCCTCACGCCAAGCTCCACGACGCATCGTCGCCTGTCTTTTAGTCGCCGCGTTATGCTGACATTGAGAAAAAGGTTGGCACATGCTGATCGCAACGGAAAAAGAAACGGAACGCGCTGAACATCCGGTGGATGTTGTGGAGCAACTTGCGGCCACCAATGATTGGTCCTTCGATCGAGACGATGAAGACGAGATTTCGATTTCCGTCGCCGGAGCTTGGACGGAATATCACGTCGCTTTTACTTGGCTTCCGCAGCTTGAAACGCTGCACGTCAGTTGCGCTTTCGATCTCAAGGCGCCCGAGCGCAGGCGCGGTGAACTGATGTCGCTCGTCAATGCGATCAACGAGCAGATGTGGATCGGGCATTTCGACTTCTGGCCGAAGGAGGGCGTGGCGATGCACCGTCATGGCCTCATCCTGACGGGAGGGGCGCAGCCCTCGGCGACGCAATGCGCGGCCTTGCTCGACAATGCGCTTCAGGCGTGTGAGCGGCATTATCAAGCCTTTCAATTTGTGCTCTGGGCCGGAAAGAACGCCAGGGAAGCGCTCGCCACCGCCAATTTCGAGACGAAAGGCGAGGCGTGACCGACGCGGGCGGGCTGCGCGGAAAGTCGGTCGCTCTGATCGGCGCCGGAAACATGGGGCTGGCGTTGCTCGAAGGCTGGGCGGCGCAGAATTTGCTGGGCGCAGCGTCGATCGTCGAGCCGCAGCCCTCCCAGCGGCTGCAGGAGTTGTGCGCGGCGCAGGGCTACGCGCTGAACGGCGCGGCGGCTCCCTGCGACGCCGTGGTTCTCGCCGTTAAGCCGCAGGCGCTGGACGCGGGAGCCGCGGCGGCGGCCCCTTTCGTGGCGCGCGACTCCGTTGTCGTGTCGATCCTCGCCGGCAAGCGCATCGCGGACGTCGCCGCGCGCCTGCCGACGCAAGCCGTGGTGCGCGCAATGCCCAATACGCCGGCGGCGATCGGGCGCGGCGTCACCGGCGCCTTCGCCAGCGCGGCGACGAGCGCGCCTCAGCGGGCGTTTTCCGACGCATTGCTGAGCGCGGTCGGCGGCGTCGAATGGGTCGATGACGAGGCGCTCATCGACGTGGTGACGGCGGTTTCCGGATCGGGTCCCGCTTATGTCTTCTATTTCGCCGAATGCCTTGCCGCCGCCGGCGCCGAAGCCGGCCTGCCGGCCGACCTGGCGGCGCGGCTCGCCCGCGCCACGGTCGAAGGCGCCGGCGAACTGATGCGCCGACAGCCCGAGACAGGCCCTGACGAATTGCGCCGGCGCGTGACCTCGCCAGGCGGCACGACGGCGGCGGCGCTTGAGGTTCTTGAGGCGCCGGAGGGCCTCGCCGCGCTGATGCGCCGCGCCGTAGCTGCGGCGAAGCGCCGGGCAGGGGAACTTTCCGGTTGAGACGGCGCACGCCTTGTCCCGCGGCCCGGCGACAATAGAATACTACTAGAAAATTCCTTCGGACCTGGAGACAGATATGACCAGCGGCGGCTCCCGCGACCGAGTGATCGATGCGACGCTTCGGCTCGCGACGCGGCGAGAGTTCAGCGACGTGACGCTCACCGATATCGCCCATGAGGCCGGCATCTCGCTTGCCGATCTGCGCGAACTTTTCCCGTCGAAGGGCGCAATCATGGGGGCATTCTCTCGGCGCATCGACCGGGAGGTTCTTGACGCGGCGCCCAAGGAAGCCTCGCACGAACCCGCGCGCGAGCGGCTCTATGATGTTTTGCGCCGCCGGCTCGATTCGCTCGAACCGCATCGTGAGGCGCTGGCGAGCGTCGGCCGCTGGGCGGCGCGCGATCCGCTCACCGCCGCGGCGCTCAACCGCGAAACCGTGAACTCGATGCGCTTCATGCTGGAGGCGGCGGACATCGACAGCGAGGGCCCGGTCGGCTCGCTCAAACTGCAGGGGTTGGCGCTGGCTTGGAGCCGCGTGCTCGAGGATTGGTTCGCGGGCGATATTCATGACGCGCTGTCGACGCTCGATCGCGAACTCACGCGCGGCGAGCGCTACGTCGATCGGGCGGAGGATCTCGCGAGACTGACGCGGCCCTTCTATTCCTTCGCGCAAAGCCTGTTTGGCTGGCGGACGCGACGTGGGCGCGATTACCACGACGACGACAGCGGCTATCCCCACGCGCGCGCGTGATTGGGTAGAGTTCTAAAGCGGGAGACTGGCCGTCGCGCGCAAGCCGCCGAGCGGGCTGCGGTCGAGCGTAATGTCCCCGCCATGGCCGCGAGCGATGTCGCGTGCGATGGCGAGGCCCAGACCCGAATTTCCGTCGTTCTGGCTGCGGGATTCGTCAAGCCGATAGAACGGCCGGAAAGCGTCCTCGCGACGCTCCAGGGGGATGCCGGGCCCGTCGTCGTCGATATGCACGGTCATCATCGCGCCGTCATTAATCACTGAGAGTTCGATCCGGGCGCCGTAGCGCTGCGCATTGCCGACGAGGTTGGCGAGCAGCCGCTTAATCGCCGCCGGCCGCGCGACGATCGTCGGATCGCCCTCAATCTTCACGGACGCCGCGAGACCGCGCTTCTCGGTGTCCGCCTTCAGTTCGTCGAGGATGGCCGCGATATCGGTGGGGGAGGACGTTTCGTCGCCGTCGCCGCGGGCAAAGGCGAGATAGGCCTCGACCATGCGCTCCATCTCGTCCACATCCTTGCGCATTTCGGCGGCTTCATGCGAGTCGCTCATCAGCGCGAGCGAAAGCTTGAAACGCGTAATGATGGTTCGTAGATCGTGCGAAACGCCATTGAGCATCGTCGTGCGCTGCTCGATCGCCCTTTCGAAACGGCGTTTCATGTCGAGGAAGGCGGCGCCCGCCTGACGCACCTCGCGCGCGCCGCGCGGACTGAATACGATATTGCGGCCTTTGCCGAACTCCTCGGCGGCGCGGGCCAGCCGCAGGATCGGCCTGATCTGATTGCGCAAAAAGGAAGTGGCGATGGCGAGGATGATGACCGAGGCGATCGCCATCCACATGAAGAAAATATAGGAGTTGGAGGCGTATGCATGCGTGCGCGTGGCGAGCATTCTCAACGTCGCGTCATTGAGCGCGACGCGGATTTCGATCAGGCTGCCGGGAAGCGCGGTGTTGATCCAGAAGGGCTCCTTAAGTCGGCGCGAGAGCTCCTTCGTGAGCGCTTTGTCGAGCAGCGAGAACAAGGACGACTTTGGCGCCGGCCCAGGCAAGTCCTGCTTGGGGAGAACCGCAACCTCCATATTGAGATCGAAGGCGGCGATGCGGCGCAGTTGCGCGTGATCCGGCTCGTCCGGGAACGTCTGATAGATATCGACGAGCGCCGCCACTTGCCGGGCCATCCCAGCGGAAAGACGGTAGGTCACGACCTCCCAATGCCGCTCCATGAAGACATAGGCCACGGCGGACTGGAGGAGCACGACCGGCAGGATCACGATCAGCAGCGCGCGGGCGTAAAGCCCTTTCGGCATGCGGTCATGCAGCCAGTTGGCGAAACGCCGCCACAGATTGCGGGGCGCGGCGAGAACTTCCGGTAAGACGGCGGTCATCGTGACGACTCTATCATTTCAGCGGTTGGCGCGCAGCGGGTCGACGAGCAGACGGTAGCCGTGGCCGCGCACTGTCTGAAGATAGCGCGGCGCATTCGGCTCGGTCTCGATCTTGCGCCTCAATCGGGCGATCTCGACATCGACGCTGCGCTCGCTTGCGCTTCGTGCGGGATCACGGTGCGCCAAAGTTTGGCGCGAGACAATGGCGCCGCCGCTTTCGGCCAGCGCCCGCAACAGATCGCGCTCGCGCGTCGTGAGTCGGACCGGCGCGCCGTCGTGCAGCAATTCGCCGCGCGACGGATCGAAGACAAAATCGCCAAAGCGCTTTGGCCCCGCGGGATCCGCGCGCCGCGCGCGGCGCAAGATGCTGGCGATGCGCAGCGACAATTCCCGCGGATCGAAAGGCTTGGCGAGATAGTCGTCGACGCCGGCTTCAAGCCCTTCGACGCGGTCCGCCGTCTCGGTAAGCGCCGTCAGCATCAGGATGGGCGCGGAGCGCAGCGGTTCAGCGCTCTTGCGCAGCCGCGTGGCGAAGGCCGTGCCGCTTTCGCCAGGCATCATGACATCCAGAATGATGAGATCGAAGGCGATGTCGCGCATTCTGACGCTCGCCTCCCTCGTGTCGGCTGCAGCGCTGACGAAATAGCCCTCTTTCATCAGATAGCGCGACAGCAAGGTGCGAATGCGCTGATCGTCGTCGACGACGAGAATATGCGCCGCTTTCGCGTTCGGCGCGGAGCGCTGCGGAAAGACCGTCATGTCGCGGCGCCGGCTGCCTTCGCGCATGCAAGATGCGCTCGAACGCGCTCACGCTCGCCGGAGTCGATCATCGCGAACAGGAATTTTGAGGCGCCGCCGCGCGCCGCAGGCGGGAGCTCGTCCATGACTTTCAGGAAACGCGCTGATTGCAGCGCCGCCAGATCACGCGCGAGCGTCGTGCCCTTTGGGGTCGGATAGAGAAGGCGCTGGCGGCGGTCGACGACGCCGGCGCGCGCCTCGACGAAGCCCGCCTCAAGAAGTTGTTTCAGCACGCGGTTCAGGCTCTGCTTGGTGATTCTCAATATATCCAGCAGTGCGGCGATGGTGAGGCCAGGGCGACGGTTGACGAAATGGAGCACACGGTGATGCGCCCGTCCGAACCCATAGTTCTCGAGCAGCCGGTCGGCGTCTCCCACGAAGTCACGGTAGGCGAAAAAAAATAATTCCACGAGTTCGAGAGCGTCGCCGTCGCCTGCGGCGGCCGCCGCTTCTGCGGCCGCATTCCGCCAAGCGGCGACGCCGGGCGGCTCGGAGATTTTTCTCGCTACGAGTTCATCCACGCTATTTATTGCCTGACGTTTTGGCGCGCGCTATTTACGTCAACTATATTGACATAAATCTGACCGATAGCTAGTGCTGACCAAGCGTCGCAGCGCCTTGTTTGGCCTCTCGATCGCGTCTTCCCGGAGTTCGCCATGTCGCTTCCGCCCTTCGATCAGCGCGACGGATTCATTTGGTACAATGGTGCGCTCGTTCCGTGGCGCGAAGCAAAGCTTCACGTTCTCTCGCATGGGCTGCATTACGCGTCTTGCGTCTTCGAAGGCGAGCGCGCCTACGGCGGAACGATCTTCAAATCGCGCCAACATTCCGAGCGGTTTCAGGCGTCCGCGCGGATCCTCGATTTCGAGATTCCCTACAGCGTCGAAGAGATCGACGCCGCAAAGCATGAGACCGTAAAGGCCAACGGCCTCTCGAACTGCTATGTGCGTCCGGTCGCCTGGCGCGGCAGCGAAATGATGGCCGTCGCGGCGCAGAATTCGACGATCAACGTCGCAATCGCTGTTTGGGATTGGCCGAGCATGTTTGATGTCGAGACCAAGATGAAAGGCATCAAGCTCGACATCGCCGAATATCGGCGGCCCGATCCGCTGACGGCGCCCTCGATGGCGAAGGCGGCAGGTCTTTATATGATTTGCACCATTTCGAAGCACCGCGCGGAGCGGCGCGGCTTTGCCGACGCGCTGATGTACGACTGGCTCGGCCGAGTCGCCGAATGCACGGGCGCAAATGTCTTTTTTGTTCAGGACGGCGCGCTGCATACGCCGATCGCCGATTGTTTCCTTGACGGCATCACCAGGCGCACGGTGATCGACCTCGCGAAGAGACGCGGCGTTGAAGTCGTCGAACGCCGGATCATGCCTGAGGAACTGGCGTCGTTTTCGGAGTGCTTCATCTGCGGCACCGGCGCGGAAGTGACGCCGGTTTCCGAGGTCGGCGTCTATCGCTTCACGCCAGGCGAGCTTTCGCGCGCGCTGATCGAAGACTATTCGCGCGAGGTGGAGAAGCAGCCTTCGCCGGCGGCTTGAGCGCGACTCTGCGCGCGCCCCCGCGCGCGAGGGCGATTCAAAAGCGGTCAGCCGCTCATTCGCGCCTTGATCGCGTGTTCCGCGAGAGTCTTGCCGAGCGACCAGACGGCGGAAGGCGCCTTGTGCGCGTCTGCGATGACGGCGTCGAAGGATTGCTCGATCCAATCGCAATCTTCATCGGAAATCGTGAGCGGCGGCAGCAGCTTAATCGTGTGATTGCCGTGTCCGGCCACTTGCGTCAACACTTTATGATCGCGAAACAGCGGGATGGAGATGAGCTGGCAGAACAGGCCTGAATTCACCGTCTCCAGGAGATTCCAGGCGGCCTTCAGTTTGAACGACTTCGGCGGCCCGAACTCGATTCCGATCATGAGGCCCTTGCCGCGCACGTCGGCGACAAGCTCGTAGCCGCCGGCCATCCGTTGGAACGATGCGAGCAGACGGTCGCCCGTCTTGGCCGCATTCTCGATCACCCGCTCGTTCTTCAGCACGTCCAGCGTCGCCACGCCGGCAGCCATAGCGAGATCGTTCTTGCTGAAGGTCGAGCCGTGCACGACGGCGCGATCCATGCGGTCGAAGACCTTATCGAAAATCCATTTACGCGTGAGCACCGCTCCGACCGGCACATGGCCGCCGGAAAGCGCCTTTGCGACAACGACCATATCGGGTTCGACGCCCGGGTAGTGATCGATGGCGAAGAACCGGCCCGTCCGGCCCACTCCCGTCTGAATTTCGTCGGCGACGAACAGCGTTCCGTATTTGCGGCAGAGCGCCTGCGCGCCGAGGAGATAGCCCTCTTGCGGAATGTTGACGCCCTTGCCCTGGATCGGCTCGACGAAGAAGGCGGCGACGTCGCGCCCCGCCAGAGCGCGTTCGAGCGCGTCGAGATCATCGAACGCGACCTCGCGCGCGTCCGGCAGCAGCGGTCCAAAACCTTTCTTGAAAATTTCGTCGCCGTTCATTGACAGCGAACCATAGGTCAGGCCGTGAAAGGAATGCGCGCAGTGCAAGATCCCGGCGCGACCCGTCGCGGCGCGCGCGAATTTAATCGCCGCTTCAACCGCCTCGGCGCCCGAATTGGCGAAAAAGACCTTTTCCAGCCAAGGCGCGTAGCCGAGCAACTTTTCCGCGAGAACGCCGGCCAGAACTGAAACGTCAAGTTGCACGAGATTGGCGAGTTCGCCGTCGAGCACGCTGACGAGCGCGTCGCGCACCGCCGGATGGTTGCGTCCGAGCGCGAAGACTCCCCAGCCGCTGAGGAGATCGAGATAGCGGTCGCCCTTGCGGTCCCACAAATACGGCCCAAGACCCCGGGTGAAGCCAACGTCATAGCCGATCGTCTTGAGAACGCGCACCCACATTTCATTGAGGTGTTTTGTATGCAGCGAAAAGCGATCGCTCTCGCGAGCCGCCGCAAGCGCGGCGAGGTCATAGCGAGGATCAATTCGCGCAGAACCGCTGTGAGTAGCGTGAACACTCATGGGCGCGCTCGCTGGCGCGGTCGACGAATGGGTCATTGGCGGCGCTCCAACCGAGGAAAAGGCGGGCGGGCGACAGGGCGCGCGACGCTCGCCGGTTTCCGATTGCGCGCCCGGGGCGCGTTTGTCAAATCCCCGCCAATGTGGCGCAGGGGCCACAGGTTCAAAGATTTCGGGCGTCTCCGCTGATTTTTCCGCGACAGAATCCGCGTTTATTGCGCAATATCGCTGCGTGCGTCGTCGCGCGCGCACGCATGTTTCAGTTTCAGCGACAAAGGCTTCGCCAATTCGCGCGGCGACGGAGCGCGTATCCACAGACATTCGCTAGTGTACAAAAAATGCCGGTTGGATGGCGCGCCGCGGGTGTTATCTTGTTAAAAGTGATTCATGAGCGACGCGGGGTGATTCGCGCTTCAGGATAATCGCCAGCGCGCGCCAGTCGAATGCTCTGGATCAGCACGGGGAGTTGGTCGGTGAGCGCTAAAGTGACTTTTCAGGATGATTTGACGGCGAGCGCGACAGAATCCGATGAGACCGGTCTCGAATTGGTCGAAGTCGCGGGACGGATTAAATGGTTCGATGTCGCCAAGGGCTACGGTTTCGTGGTGCCCGACGACGGCACCGACGATATTCTCCTGCATGTCACCATTCTCCGCCGCAGCGGTATGCAAACGGCCTTTGAAGGCGCGCGCGTCGTCTGCGAGGCGCAGAAGCGCGTCAAGGGCATGCAGGTCTTTCGCGTCATCGCGATGGACGAAACCACCGCGGTGCATCCGTCACAATCATGCGCCGGGCGCACCCACGTCCAAATTGTCCCGACAAGCGGCTATGAGATCGCCATCGTCAAATGGTTCAACCGCATGAAGGGATTCGGCTTCCTGACGCGCGGCGAAGGCACCGAAGACATTTTTCTGCACATGGAGACGGTGCGCCGTTACGGCATGACCGAACTCAAGCCCGGCGATAGCGTCCTCGTGCGTTACGGCGGCGGTCCCAAGGGTCTGATGGCGGCCGAAGTGCGGCCGCTCGACGCCAAAAGCGTTCCGTCGCACTGAAGACATCGATGCTGCGCAAGGCTCTTTGGAGCCAACCCGAATGAGAGCGGCGCAAATCCTCCGCACAATGATCATGTCGCTCTTGCTGGCGCTGGTTGCGTCGACAGTCGCGCGGGCCGAGCCCGCGGTTGAAATCATGCGCATCGTGACGGCGACGGGGGAGCATGACTTCAAAGTCGAAGTTGTGGACACGCCCAAGGCGCGCGCCCGCGGCCTCATGTTCCGCAAGTCGATGCCCGCCGATCACGGCATGCTGTTCGAATTCAAGGCCGAGGGGCCTGTTTCGATGTGGATGAGAAATACTTACATTCCGCTCGACATGGTTTTTATCGGGCGCGACGGGCGGGTGGTGAGCGTGGCCGCCGACACGACGCCGATGTCGGAACGCATCATCACTTCGCCTGCGCCAGCTTATGCGGTGCTGGAGCTGAACGCCGGCGCCGCGCGGAAAATATCGCTCGCGCCCGGAGACCAGGTGCGGCACCGCATGTTCAAGCGATAGTCGCATTCCCTTGTGAGGGGCGGCCGTGCGTGGTAGCGAATTTCGAGCGAGGGCAGGGCCGCCAGAGGCGCGGCTTGGTCCGGCGGGGTATAGCGCAGCCAGGTAGCGCGGAAGTTTTGGGTACTTCAGGTCGCAGGTTCGAATCCTGCTGCCCCGACCAGCGCGAAGACCGCCGCGCGCCGCTCTCATGACGCGTCTACGAACGCAGCCAAGAACGAGGCCATATGACCGCACGCATCTATCTTCCGGCGCCAAGCGCCACTCAATCCGGTCCGGGGTCGGACATGTGGCGGCTTGACTTCGAGCCGGAGCTGCCGCGCAGCATCGAGCCGCTCATGGGCTGGACGAGTTCGGCTGACATGCGCCAGCAGGTCAGGCTCAATTTTCCCACCAAGGAGGAGGCGATCGCCTACGCCGAGCGCAATGGGCTCCGCTATCGGCTCGAGGAGCCCAAGCCTAATCTGGCGGCGCGGCGCGGCGCATCCTATTCAGATAATTTCAAGACCAGCCGCATCGGTCTCTGGACGCATTGAGGCTGTTTCGGCCCCGTAGCTCAGCCGGATAGAGCAACTGCCTTCTAAGCAGTAGGTCGCAGGTTCGAATCCTGCCGGGGTCGCCATATATGACTCCCCTGTCGGGCGTTGCTGGCGCCGCGTTGGCCGAACTGATACGGTCCGCGGCGAAAGCTGCGCCGTCGACGGCTCCGTAGCTCAGCTGGATAGAGCAACTGCCTTCGAAGCAGTAGGTCGCAGGTTCGAATCCTGCCGGGGTCGCCAGTCGAAGTTTAGTAGACGGGGACGGCGCATGCGGGACAACCGCCAGGTTGCGACAGGGATCGCCGGCGCTCTGGCTTTCGCCCTGGCGTTCGTCTCACCCCTCGACGCTTTGGCTCAAGGCGATTTTTTAGATTATCTCTTCGGGCCCGATCGACCTCCGGCGTTCTCCTCCCACCGCTCCTGGCGGGCGGTGCATGCGCGCTCGCGGCAACCGAGGCGCGCGCCGAGGACTTCAATTCATTACGCCAAACCCGAACCCGCAGGCGCCTCCGACACGGACTCGATGTCCGGCGGCGGCTACTGCGTGCGCGCCTGCGACGGCTATTATTTTCCCCTCGTCAAATTATCGCGAATTTCCGGCCAGCAATCCTGCGAATTCGCCTGTCCGTCAGCGCGCGTGCAGCTCTATCAGGGCGCAAGCATCGAGCAGGCGCGTAACGCCAAAGGGCAGCTCTATTCAGCGCTTCCGGCGGCGTTCAGCTTTCGCGACAAGCTGACGGCAAAATGCACCTGCAACGATCCGGCCGCATCTCGCGACTATTACATTGCGCTGTCCCGCCGGGATCCGACATTGCAAACCGGCGATATCGTCGTCGGCGAGAAGGGCGCATTCATTTACAGCCGCTCAAGCCTTGTGAGCGTCAGTCATGCCTCGCGCCAGATCAGGGCGCGGTTACGAGGCGTGCTGTCGCGCAACATCGCGCCGGACGCGGCGCGCGCCTCCCACCAAGGCGCCGTAGCGTTGAACAAAACGCAGCGACCGCCAAAATAGTCGCAGCCGCGGCGTCTGCGGCGCTTTACACTCGAAGCCGCGCCGGCTATGTGCCGCGAGCTCATTTATGACGGTTTTGTGACGGGTTCCCGGGAGGCGAGAGCGCCATGCTGTCTTGGTTTCAGGCGCTCATGCCGCGAGAGGAGCGTTTCTTCGATCTTTTCGAGCGGCATGCGGAGACGCTCGTCGCCGGATCCCACGCCTTGCGCGAGTTGCTGAACGGGGGCGACCGCGTGCTCGTCTGCAGCCAAGAAATCCGTCGCCAGGAGCATGAGGCCGACGCCATCGTCCGCGAGGCCCATTTGGCGGTTCGCCGCACATTCATCACGCCCTTCGATCGCAGCGACATCCGTGACCTGGTCACCGCAATGGACGACGCGATCGACCAAATGCATCAAACGGCGAAGGCGACGCTGCTCTACGAGACGCGCGAGTTCGAGCCCGGCATGCGTCGCATGGGCGACATTATCGTCCAGTCGGCGGAACTCACGCGCAGCGCCATACCGTTGCTGCGCTTGATGCGGCAGAATGCCGGCAGGCTCAACGCTTTCAGCGAGGAGATCACCCGCATTGAGGACGAGGCCGACGCCATTCACGATCAGGGCTTGAAGGAGCTGTTTCTGGCGCACCGCCACAAAGACCCGATGGCGTTCATCGTCGGCGCGGAAATCTACGGCCATCTCGAACGAGTCGTCGATGGCTTCGAGGATGTCGCCGACCGCGTCGCCGGCATCGTCATCGAGCATACTTAGGGACGGCGCTTGCAGAACTTTTCATTCTATCTCATTGGGCTTATCGCGGTCGCTCTGAGCTTCGATTTCCTGAACGGCCTGCACGACGCCGCCAATTCCATCGCGACGATCGTCTCGACCCGCGTTCTACGTCCGCAATTCGCCGTGTTCTGGGCGGCCTTCTTCAACTTCATCGCGTTCCTGTTTTTTGGGCTTCATGTGGCGCAAACCGTTGGAGCCGGCATCATTTCTCCGGATATCATCGACGATTTCGTTGTTTTCGGCGCGCTGATGGGGGCGATCGTCTGGAATTTGATCACATGGGGATTGGGCATTCCGTCCTCGAGTTCGCACGCCCTCGTCGGCGGCCTCGTGGGCGCCGGCGTGGCCAAGGTCGGCGCTTCCGCGATCGTCTGGAACGGGCTGCTCAAGACCAGCGTCGCGATCGTATTGTCGCCGGCGCTCGGGTTCGTTCTGGCGCTGGCGCTGATCCTGCTCGTGTCCTGGATCTTCGTGCGCCGGACGCCGGGCGGCGTCGACGCGCTGTTTCGCATCCTGCAATTCGGCTCAGCTTCCCTTTATTCGCTGGGCCATGGCGGCAATGACGCGCAGAAAACCATGGGGGTGATCGCGGTGCTCCTCTATTCGCACGGGGCGCTCGGCGGCGAGTTCTACGTGCCATTTTGGGTTGTCATCGCCTGTCAGGCGGCCATGGGCCTTGGAACCTTGTTTGGCGGATGGCGGATCGTGCACACAATGGGATCCAGGATCACCCGCTTGACCCCGATGCAGGGCTTCTGCGCCGAGACGGGGGGCGCTATCACTCTGTTTCTCGCGACGGCGCTGGGCGTTCCAGTATCGACGACGCATACGATCACCGGCGCGATCATTGGCGTGGGCGCGTCGAGGCGCGTGGCGGCGGTCCGCTGGAATGTCGCGAAGGACATCGTTGTCGCCTGGGTCATCACCATGCCGATGGCCGCCTTTTTCGCCGCGACCTTCTACGCGCTTGCGAGGTTCGCGGCATGAAGCCGGCCAAAGTGAAAAAGAAGCGCGTCGGCGCGGGTTCCGTCCTTCGCACGCAATACGCAGCATTGCCTTGGCGAATCAACGATGGGCGCCTGGAGATCATGCTCGTCACCTCCCGCGACACAAAGCGCTGGGTGATACCGAAGGGCTGGCCGATGAAAGGCCGCAAACCGCATATCGCCGCGGCGATCGAAGCGGTGCAGGAGGCCGGCCTCATCGGCAAGATGGACAAAGCGAAGCTCGGCGATTTCCGCTATGAAAAACGCCTCGACAGCGGCGCGACCGTCGACTGCCGCGTCGAGGTGTTTTCTCTGCGCGTGCAAAGCCAACGCAAGAAATGGCGCGAGAAGAAGCAGCGCGCCACCCGATGGTTCGAGTGCGGCGTCGCCGCCGGACTCGTCGAGGAGCCAGAACTGCGCGACCTGATGCTGGGCTTTTGCGAAGCGCTGTCGCAGCAAAAATCATAGAGCGAAGGCCCCGCGTCGTTCGAGGGCGTCACGAATCGGCGTCGCCGGTCTGATGTAACGCTCCGGCCGATGACAGAGGCATGCAGGCGTATGGATGACGTTTCGTCCGATCGATCTGCGGAAATCCCCCGTCGTCGCCGATCCGTGCGGCGTGTCTCGCCAGTGGGCGGCCGAACCGCTCCGGGCAGGCGCCGCCGCATCCAGCTTCGGCGGCGCTTTCGGCGCCTCTGCAATCGGCGTTATGAATCCTGAGCGAAGGGACGAGCAGTTTGCAATTCCTGCGGCAGGCTTCGTCCGAGGCGCCGCCGCCCGTCGCCGCGACATTTGTCGCCTCCATGGATGGCTTGCCGCTCTCCTGAATGAAGATCCGCGAAAGATCCCGCGGATCGAATTTGACCGCCACGCGTTCGCGCCCTTCTCGATGCAGCCGCGCAAGCCCTGGCGACCAGAATGTTTCGCCAAGCACGCGGACGCCGTTTGAACTGAGAGCGCAGAGGGCGTCAGGCAGAAGCGACAGTCGAAAGCGCATGCAATCTTGCGGCGGGCGCAACGGCGCCGCCGCTTCGGCCTCCCGCCAGCCGTCGAGCGGCGTGCGTCCCGTGTCTTTGTGCGGACGATGGTGATAGTCATTGACGAGGCCGTCGCCGACCGCGAATTCAACCTCGCGAATGTCGCGTGCGAGCGCGCGTCGCAGATGACGCGGCGCACTGGGAGTCCAGCTGACGCCATTGGCCTTGGCGATGGCGACTTTGCCGAACCGGCCGCCGAACATATGCGTGGCGCGCGCGCCAAAAACGCTTGAACTGATCGATTCGGACGCCGTTGCGATTCCCTGATCGCGCCAGGCGCGCGCCAGTTGGCGAAACCCAAAAATGCTTTGCGGGTCGATGGCGATGGTCTCGGGGAGCCCAGCGGCGGGCCAATCGCCAGTGAGTCCGCGCTCGTTCATCCAGCGCGCCTTGTCGCAAACGGCGTGCAGCAGACACAGGCCGAGCGAGACGCGCGACGGCGGCGCCAGCGAAAGATGAAAGCCGGCGACCATGCGCGTATTGGCGTCGATCGCCAAAGTCAGCCATGGATAGCCTGTTTCGCCCGTCCGCTCGTCGACGACATAGTCTTCGATCTTGGCGTGATCGAAGTAAACCATCTGCAGCGGCCGTTCCGGAATGTCGCTCAACCGCATTTGAGCCATGTCCCGCGAGCCATATCCCAATCAGTTCCCGACGCTGGACGCGCCGCGACCGCGACCCTCGAAGTCTCGCAGACGCTTGCGAATAGTGCGCCAATTCGGCGGCGCCAGCAGCTCTTCGCTGCAGCGCTGGTGAATGTCCTGCACCAGCGCTCTGAATCTCGGCCGAAGCGCGTGCGAATAATGGGCTTTGATCGCCTCCTGAATGAGCTGCTCGCGGCGCGGATCGAGACAGCGCGCGCCTTTCGGACGGCCCACCGGGCGTGTCCAGGGAGCCGTGATGGCCCCGCAGGTGCGAAAGGTTTTCATCATGCGATAGGCGGTCGCGCGACTGACGCCCAAATCCTTTTTGAGCTCCTCGACGATCTCCTTCGAAGGCTTGTCCACGATGCCGCTCAATAGCTGGCGAAGAGAATCTTCCCGCCGCTTGCGATAATTCAACTGATGGTCTTCTTCAGAGTTTTCGCTCATTTATTTTTCTCTTTATATACTCTTCGGGCCACCTTGTAATTTTGCTTTGTGTCAGATCCTTCCTGCTTTCTCTTGGCTCCTATCCGGGCGTGATCGTTCACGTCAAAGACATTGGTTCGTATGGAGATATCTTGCCTGTGAGGCGAGACATTTTGGCGATGCGCATGCATTCGGCCCCTGCGTCTTCGCTCTCTCTGCGGCCCCGCGGACAGGGATCGTCCCAACTCGAGGGAGATCAAGTTGGGACGATCGTTCGCGCCGGGGAGGGCGGCTAAAGATTGAGGGCTCGGTTCACGGTCGGAATGAAGATTGCGAAGAGGAACACGCAGAAGGCGACCCAAAAGGCGACCCAGCCAAGTTCATTAAACGAGTGCAAAGTCTTCATCCGTTTCCTCTCCATAAACTGCGGCGGACGCTGTCGATCAGCGCTGTTTCGATTTTCAACGATTCAACTCAACGCACAATAGGTTTAACTTGCGGCAACATGTCGCAAGTTTGACTATAATCTAGTCTTAAATCATTCTAAGATGGCGCTGTTTCATATTATAATACATCAAAAGTTGATTAACTGCGCCAACAAATTCAGGTATCAATTATATACAAACTTCACGTCTCAATATTTGTAGCAATAAAATGAGATTTTAAACAGCATATGGTGCAAATTGTCGCATGCTGAATACTATACTTTGCTTGACGTTGACAGTGTTCGACGTGATAGATTTCCCCCAGCTGTGAAACCCGCCGCGGGTTTGCGCACGCCGCGAGCGGTCATCGCGCAAGCGCTCTTTTGACCGCTTTACGCGGCGAGAGGAGCGTCTTGCGCGGCGCACATCGCAGCAATGGGAGGCCCAGCGCCAATCGGGACCGCAATTGCGTCTCGAGCCCGAAAGAGGAGAGGCAATGATGAATCAAACGACAGAAAAGGCCCTGAGCGCCGCACAAGCCGGCGAGACCGATACGATCGTGAACTTCAAGCCCGCCTACATCACCATGGGCGTGATGCTGGTGTTCTACGTCGGCATCCGAGTCTATGAGCAATATTTCGGATGGAAGGCCGGCCTCGATTCCTTCGCGCCGGAATTCCAGACCTATTGGATGAATTTGATGTGGACCGAGCTGCCGCTCGAGTTCGTCGCCTTCTGCGCCATCGGCGGCTATCTCTGGAAGACGCGCGACCGCAACATCGACGCCGTCGCGCCGCGCGAGGAGATGCGCCGCATCCTGACGCTCATCGGCTGGCTCGCGGTTTACGCCTTCTCGGTCTACTGGGGCGCCTCTTACTTCACCGAACAGGATGGCACCTGGCACCAGACGGTCATTCGCGACACCGACTTCACGCCGAGCCATATCCTGGAGTTCTACCTCAGCTATCCGATCTACATCATCTGCGGCTGGGGCGCCTTCATGTATGCGCACACGCGCATCCCGCAGTTCGCCAAGCGGATCTCGCTCGCCTTCCTGATGTTCTTCGCGGGGCCGTTCATGATCTTCCCGAACATCGGCCTGAATGAGTGGGGACACACCTTCTGGTTCATGGAGGAGCTGTTCACCGCGCCGCTGCACTGGGGCTTCGTGTTCTTCGGCTGGTTCGCGCTCGCCGTTTTCGGCGTCGCGCGCCAGGTGCTCGATCGCGTGATCGAACTCAGCAAGGAATACGAGAAGGACGCGCTCGCGCTTTAGATCACGCTGCATTTGGGCGTTATCGCCCAAATGCAGATGACGCGATCGATTCCAAAAACTTAGAGCGCGCTTTGCGCGAAAAACCGGGTTCCACTTTTTTGCAGCGCGCTCTAACGCGCGTCAACCTTCGCGCGTCAACGCATCGAAAATGGAAAGCGGCCATCGACCAAAAGGCGCAGGCCGGACGGGTCGCCGCTTTCCTTCAGCAAGATCAATTCGAGTGAGGAAAACATGTCGGCATCAACTGAAACAGGCTCGCCAGCCGGCAAGACCTGGAAATCGAAAGAAGAGTTTCTCGGCTGCGTCATTCTGACGGACTGGATCCTGCTGGTGATCCTGTTCGCCGTGCTGCTCGGCTCCTTCCACATCCACTATATGCTGCTCGCCGGCGACTGGGACTTCTGGATCGACTTCAAGGATCGGCGCATGTGGCCGACGGTGACCCCGATCGTCGCCATGTGCTTCGCCGCGGCCGCGCAATCCTTCTTCTGGACGAGGTTCCGGCTGCCGATCGGCGCCACGACTGTCGTGCTCGCTCTACTGATCGGCGAGTGGATCAACCGCTATGACAACTTTTGGGGCTGGACCTTTTTCCCGATCAATCTGGTGTTCCCGTCGGCGCTCATTCCAATGGGCTTCTGGCTCGACATCGTGCTGATGATCTCGGGCAGCTGGCTGGTCACGGCGCTTCTCGGCGGCCTCGGCTGGGGTCTCCTGTTCTATCCGATCAACTGGCCGGTCTTGGCGCAATATCATCAGGCCACTGAAATCGACGGCGTGCTGCTCACGCTCGCTGACCTCATCGGCTTCAACTACGTCCGCACCGGCACGCCGGAATATATCCGCATGGTCGAGCGCGGCACGCTGCGCACTTTCGGCAAGGACGTCGTGCCGGTCGCCGCCTTCTTCTCCGGCTTCATTTCGATGCTCGTCTACTTCCTGTGGTGGAACATGGGCAAGTGGTTCTCGACGACGAAATATATCGAGATCGAAGAGGTCTAGGACGCAACGCGCAATTTCACCGGAGCCGGCGACGGCTCCGGCGACGAAAAAATCCAAGGGAGTAACTCCAGATGAAAAGCTTGAATTTGCGATCGATGGCCAAAGGCGCGACGGCTCGCGTCGTCCGCTTTTGGATCCTCGGATTGGCCGTTGCTGGCGCGCTAACGACCTTGCCGGCGGCGACGCCCGCCGCCGCGCATGGCGAGCGTTCGCAGCAGGCGTTCCTGCGCATGCGCACGCTAAACTGGTATGACGTCAAATGGTCGAAGACCGAGCTCAATGTGAATGACGAGATGGAGCTCACCGGCAAGGTTCATGTGTTCTCCGGCTGGCCGCAAGCCGTCGCCAGGCCCGGCGAATCCTTTCTCAACGTCGGCGAGCCGGGACCGGTCCTCATCCGCAAGAGCGCCTTCGTCGGCGAAGTGCCGGTGCCGCGCACCTTCTCGATGGATGTCGGCAAGGACTATGAATACAAGATCGTCTTGAAGGCGCGCCGGCAAGGCCGCTATCACGTCCATGTCCAGATCAACGTCAAGGACGGCGGTCCGATCGTCGGTCCGGGACAGTGGATCACCATCAAGGGCGACATGAAGGATTTCACCAATCCCGTGACGCTGCTCGAAGGTTCGACAATCGATCTCGAAACCTATGGGATCTCCTGGACCTATATCTATCACTTCTTCTGGATGGCTGCCGCCACCGCCTGGATTCTCTACTGGTTCATGACCAAGGGGATCATCGTCCGATATTGGCAGGTCAAGGCCGGCAAGGGCCGCGAGCTGATCGGTCAAGACGAAAAGCGGATCGGCGCGATCACCCTTGCCGCGGTTCTCTTGGCTGTGCTCGTCTTCTATGCCGCCGCCAACCGGGAGTTCCCGCGCACGCTGCCGATGCAGGCAGGCTTGCTGACCGGCATCTCGCCGATCGACGAGCCGCGGTCGACCGTAGCCGTTCAGTTCAAGGGCGGCTCCTATACGGTGCCGGGCCGCGAATTGCGGATCAGGGCGAAGGTGACCAACAATGGCAAGGAGCCGATCCGGCTCGGCGAATTCACTGCCGCCGGTCTGCGCTTCCTCAATCCGGAAGTCTTCACCACGCGGCCGGATTTCCCTGACTATCTGCTTGCCGACCGCGGCCTTTCCGTGAGCGATCCGAACCCGATCGCGCCCGGCGAGTCTCGCGACCTGGAAGTGATCGTTCAGGACGCCCGCTTCGACATCGAGCGACTGTCCGATCTCGCCTATGACACCGATAGCCAGTTTGGCGGACTGCTGTTCTTCTTCAGCCCCTCTGGCGAGCGTCAGAGAGCTGAAATCGGCGGCCCGGTGATTCCGAAATTCCAGGCGGGAGCCACGCTCTAATCCTCCAAGCGTTGTTACGCGCTCGCTGCGAGCGCGCAACAAAACCTTGCCCGCCCAAGTTCTTGGGCGGGCATTTTGCATGGCGATTAGACGATCGGCATCACGGCGACGTGCAACTTTCTTCCCCGGAAAGACAGATCGCCGCCGTCATCCAGGCGAACGGCGTCTGCCTGAAAACCCCGAGCGGCGCGCTAAAGGCGCTCGCTCATTTTTCGCGCGCCGCAATGAGGATCTGCTTGGAGATGGGTTGGGTTAGCGCGTTTTCGCCGGCGGCGGATCGGCGCGCATCCAGCCTTTCGGGAGCTTCATGCGGGCGGCCTTACAAAACACCGTAGGTTCGGAGACTTTGGCGGTCTTGTCTTTTCTGCCCGAGCGGCTCTTGGCTCCTGCTGGGGGAGCATCCTTGTCGCCTTTGTCATAGACCGTCTTGTCCTTGCAGACGTCGGGGCATTTGCCGATGACGTCGGACTTGTTCTGGCCGCATCCCTTGCAGGCGCATGTGGAGTTTGGAAAGTCCTGACCACTGGCCGCCCGCGCCGGCGCGACGCCCGCAATCAAAAAACCGCAGACGGCCACATAGGCAGCAACCCGGGAAACGGCCACCATATTGCTTCTCCTCTTCAAGACGTCATTTCACGATAAGGAAGCGAAAACCTGGAATACACTGCGTCGCGCCGCCTTCAATGGCCGTTGAGGCGCGCGAGCCCCGCCTCGAGATCAGACTTCAGATCCGCGACATCCTCCAGTCCGATCGAAAAGCGCAGCGCCGGTCCTTCTGGAGTCCAGCGCGTCGCCGTCCTGTATGAAGAGCAGTCGAAAGGCAGGACAAGGCTTTCATAGCCGCCCCATGAGAATCCGATACCGAACAATTCCAATCCATCCACAAAAGCGGCGACCGCCTTTTTTGAAGTCTCTTTGAGGATAATGGAAAAAACGCCCGAAGCGCCGGTAAAGTCTCGTTTCCACAGCGCGTGGCCGGGATGCGTCGCAAGGCCGGGATGCAGCACGCGCGAAACTTCCGGCCGGTTCTCCAGCCACTTCGCGATGTCGAGCGCGGCGCGCTCCTGCTCGCGCAGCCGTAACGCCATGGTGCGCAGCCCGCGCAAGGCGAGCGCGGCGTCGTCGGGACTGGACCCCATGCTGAAGGCGTTGAAGGTCGCCCGCAGACGCTTCGCCCACTCTGAATTAGCGGAAACAAGCCCCATGAGGAGGTCCGCGTGGCCCGAGAGATATTTGGTGCCGGCTTCGATGACGAGGTCGCAGCCGCGCTCATGCGGCGGGAAGAGAAGGGTGGTCGCCCAGGTGTTGTCCGCGATGACACAGGCGCCATGGGCGTGGGCGGCCGCGGCGATCGCAGGAATGTCTTGAACTTCCATGCTCAGGGAGCCGGGCGATTCGACGAGCACCGCGGTCGTTTCGGGCTTCATCATCGCGGCGATGCCGCCGCCGATCAACGGATCATAATAGTCGACTTTGACTCCGAAACGCGCGAGAAGAGCGTCGCAGAAGATCCGCGTCGGCTGATAGGCGGAGTCCACGATGAGCGCATGCGCGCCCGCGTGGGTGGCGGTGAGAAGCGCCAGCCCGATCGCCGCAAGGCCGGAGGGCGTCAACACCGTGTCCGCGGCGCCGGCGATCTCGCTCCAGCCCTGCTCGAGCGCGCGAGTCGTGGGGGTCCCCTTGGTGCCGTAGGTGTAAGGCTGCCGTAACGCCTCGAGCGCGGCGACCGTCGGGAACAGCACCGTCGAACCGCGATAAATAGGGGGATTGACGAAGCCAAAATGATCGAACGGCGTGCGGCCGGCTTGCGTCACCAGAGTGGCGGGCTTTAATTTGCGCCTTGCTTTTCGCTTTTCTTCGGACATGCCGCCTCTGCCAACTCGTCTTTGCGTGAACGCCGCGCGACCGTAGTATATCCTCCGCCGGATGCCGAGCCCGCCATGATCCGCCGCACAGCTTTCGCCTTCCTTGCGGCCTTCGCCGGAGCGCTTTTCGCTCTTGGCGCCGGCGCGCAAACGGATGTCGGCCCTACGCTCGCGCAGATCATGAAGCGCGGCTATTTGACCTGCGGCGTGACCGACACCCCCGGCTTTGCTCAACGCGACGGCGCGGGCGAATGGCGTGGCTTCGACGTCGATTTCTGCCGGGCCGTCGCCAGCGCCGTCCTCGATGACCCGGCCAAGGCGCGATTCGTTGAGCTCTCGCAGAAAGAGCGCGCTGGCGCCTTGCAGGCCGGCGCCGTCGATCTGCTCGTCAGCGCGTCGCCGTGGACTCAAGCCCGCGACACCAGTCAAAAGCTGATCTATGCCGGCGTCTTCCTCCATGACGGGCAGGGGTTCTTGGTCCGCCGGCAGCGCAACTTGGCTTCCGTCCAGGACCTCGACGGCGCGTCGATCTGCATCGAGCAGGGCACGCCCTACGAACTTGCGGTCGCCGACTTTTTCCGGGCCCGCAAGGCGAAATATGATCCGAAGCTGTTCTCGAGCCTCGAGGACGCGGCCAAGGCCTATGACGAGGAAAAATGCGAAGCGCTGACGGCTGACGTTTCCACGCTGCATCGCGTCCGCATCGGCTTGACGGCGCCCGCGGATCACGCGGTCCTGCCGGACATTCTTTCGAAATCGCCGCGCGGCCCGCTTGTCCGCCAAGGCGACGATCAGTGGCTGAACATCGTCCGCTGGACGCTGTTCGCGATGATCGACGCAGAGGAGCTGGAGGTGTCGAAGGCGAACGCCGACGCCGCTTTATCGTCGGAGAATCCGCAGATACGGCGGCTGCTCGGCGTTGACGGCGCCCATGGCGACGATCTCGGCCTCTCTCAGGATTGGGCCTACCGCATCATCAAACATGTCGGCAATTACGCCGACGTTTTTGAGCGCAATCTCGGTCAGGGCGCGCCCTACGCCATGGAGCGCAGGCTGAACGCTTTGTGGAACAAGGGCGGCCTGATGTATGCGCCGCCGGTCAGATAGACGAGCGATCTGGCGAGCCGGCGCGGAGCTTCGCCCACCAATCCGCGAGCGTCTGGCGCTCGGGCGCGATGTCTTCCGCCAGCGGCCCGGCGAAGGCGCGCCATTCGTCGCGATAGTGCGGAGAGACCGCCGCGATCACCGGAACGCGCGCGGTCATCGCCGCTCGGAAGGCGTCGCAGAGCCCGCCACGCGCCGCCTCCTGTTTGGAGAACTTGCTGATCACGATCAATTGCGCGCCGTCGCGCGCCGCGCGCTCAATCGCCGCGCAGGCGAGCGCCAGCTCGCTCGTATCGAGATTGCAGGCGACCGAACCGGGGCCGAGGTCCTGCGAGATCGGGTAAAGGGCGCCGGTGGCGACGTCGCGCAGTACGATGCCCGAGCGGCCCGATGAATCCGCGACGCGCGTCTGCGTCACGCCGCCGACCCGCACGCCATCCCGCATCAACTCTTCGGCGAAGGCCTGCATCAGGGACTGGATGCGAACGCTATCTTCAGCGGGCAGGGCCGCAATGCGCGTCCATCCGGTCGCGGCCGTCAGCGCGGATCCGTTCAGGATATGAGATTCTTCGCTGGGGATCGACATCGAATCCTCGCCGGGCGCGCTGAAAGAGCCTATGTTTCAGGTTACGCGCCAGCCTCTTGTTTATCAGAGAGCAGGGCCGATTTGATAGAGAGCGTCAATTAAAACGACGTGAACCGCAGTGGGCGAACATTCACCTAAACCGCCGGCAGCTCAAGGCTCTGTGCAATCGGGGCCGATAGACGCCTTCCTGGACAAGGCAAAGAACGTCGCGGCGCGCGCGTCGCGCGGACGCCTGATTTTCGCGCTGGACGCCACAATGAGCAGACAGCCGACCTGGGACATGGCCCAGTCAATTCAGGGCGAAATGTTCCGCACGACGGCCGCGCAGGGCGGACTGGATGTTCAACTCGTCTACTTCCGCGGCTTCGGGGAATGCCGCGCCTCGCGCTTCGTCTCGGGAGGCGAGGGGCTCGGCGCGCTGATGTCGCGCATCGCCTGCCGAGGCGGCCGCACGCAGATCGGCAAGGTTCTACGCCACGCTCTCGACGAATCGCGCGCGGGACGCGTGGGCGCGCTCGTTTACATCGGCGACGCTATGGAGGAGCGGCTCGACGCCCTCGCGGCGACGGCAGGCGAACTTGGGCTGCTCGGCGTCAAGGCCTTCATGTTCCATGAGGGCCAGGACTCGGCCGCACAGCATGCCTATCGTGAGATCGCGCGCCTAACGGGCGGCGCCTATGCGGCGTTCGACGCCACAGCTCCAGGGCGTTTAGCGGAGCTTCTCGCCGCCGCGGCGGCCTACGCGGTAGGGGGTAGACGCGAGTTGGAGCGGCGCGCCGAAGAAGGCGGGGACGCCGCGCGCCTGCTTCTGTCTCAGATCGGTTGAGGATAAACGGATGCCCATTCTGATCGGACTCATCGCCCTGCTCCTGACGATTGTGGCGCTGAACGCCTATACGAAGACGTCGCCGGCGTTATTGGCGGTGATTTTCAAGCGCGGGGGCGGCTTCCTTGCCCTAGCGCTGGGCGCATTGCTCTTGGTGCGGGGACGCCTCGACCTCGGCATGGCGCTCTTGGGCTTTGGCGTTTGGCTCATGGGCCTGGGCGGGGGAGCCCTGCGCGGCTTTCGCAAAGCGGGCGCAGGGGCCGGCGGCATATCGCGGGTTCGATCGGCGATGATCGAAATGGAGCTCGACCACTCCACGGGCGCCATACGGGGCGTGGTTCTGGCCGGTCAGCACGAAGGCGTGCATCTTGATTCGCTGGCGCGGCCTGCGCTCCTCGAACTCTACGGCGTTTGCCGCCGGGACGATCCCGACGGCGCCAGGCTTTTAGAGGCTTATCTGGACCGCCGATTTTCCGGCTGGCGTTCGGCAAGCGATACGCACGCAAACTCGGGGGGTTTTCGTCCGGGAGAGGGCGGCGCGCGTCATGCAGGCGCGATTACGGAAGACGAGGCTTACGAAATTCTCGGCCTCAAGCGCGGCGCGGCGGCGGCGGACATTGCGCGCGCCCACCGTGATCTGATGAAGAAGCTTCATCCAGACCTTGGCGGAACGACTGATCTTGCGGCCCGGGTGAATGAGGCCAAGGACGTCCTGATGCGGCGTCACCAGCACTGACGCGCGTTGCGCGCTGTAGTCGTGGTCCCAAGTCGTTGACATGATCAGTTCTTTGTCGTGAAGCAGGCGAAGCCGGAGCGTTTGAGCGCCTTGCAGGCCGACTGCGCCGTGTCTTCCTCGAGCCCGGCGAAACGCGCGCGATAGAGCGTCTCAGTCCCCCGCTGCACCTTCTCGGTGAAGGCCTTGGCGGTCGCGGGAAAGCCTTGAAGCTGGCTGCGGGCGCGCACGAGCAGCTGATTGGCCTTTTCCTGATCGTCGGTCGCGCCGATCTGAATCATCCAGCCTGGCCGCCCCGGACGCGCGGCGTCCGCCTTTGCGAGCTGTGATTTTGCGGCGCCGCCACGAACGGCTGAAGGCGTCGTGGACACGGGCGTAACTTCGATCTTACGCGCGCCGTTCGTCGTGGAGCCGTCGCGCGCGGCCACTGGCGTAGCGCCCGCGCGGGCCTTGGCGCTCGGTGACGCGCCTTTGCGTTCGGCATCCCTGTCGTCGGCCAATCGCTTCTGGCCGCCGGAAACGAAAGCAGGACGAACCGCTGGCCGCTCAGCGCTCTCCTGCGGCGGAATGGTCGCGGCCGGAATCGGAGCGTTCAGCCGGCGGCCAAATGGTTCGGGCTGCCCGACAGGCTCTTCCTGAGGCTCGGCATAAGCCAGGCGCTCCGCGGCGATCTGTTGGGCGCGCTCGGCGGCGCGCTGCGTGCGCTCATACGCCAACTGCTCCTGCGCCAACTGCTCCTGCGCCTTGGCGGCATGCGGATCTTCGCTCACCGCCGCCGCGGTTCGTACGGAAGAGCCGCCGTCGATGTTTTCCTCGATCAGCCCCGCCATGATGCGATCCCGCGTGTAGGCGGTCTTACCGCCCATCACCACCGCGACAATGTGATGCCCGCGACGGCGCACCGAAGTCAGTAGATTGAAGCCGGACGCGCGCGTGTAGCCGGTCTTGATGCCGTCCATGCCTTCGACCTGGCCGAGGAGATGATTGTGGTTTCGGTGCAGGGCGCCGTTGTAGGCGAAGCTCGGCGTCGAGAAATAACGATAATAGTGCGGGAAGCGCTCCTGGATGGCGCGTCCTAGCAGCGCGAGATCATAGGCGGTCGTCACCTGATTTGGATCGGGGAGCCCCGACGCGTTCTCATAATTGGTGTTGCGCATCCCCAGCGCATGGGCCTTGCGCGTCATCATCTGCGCGAAACTATGCTCGTCGCCCGCGACGTTCTCGGCGATCGCGCAGGCGATGTCATTGGCGGATTTGGTGACGACCGCCTTGATCGCATTGTCGACGCTGATCGTCTGGCCAGGACGCAGGCCAAGCTTGGATGGCGCCTGCGCCGCTGCGTGTTGCGAAATCATCAGCGGCGAGTCCAGGCGCAGCCGCCCTTTTTCGAGCTGTTCGAACAGAAGAAAGAGCGTCATCACCTTTGTAACCGAGGCGGGATGGCGCAACTCGTGCTCGGCGCGGGAATACAGCGCGCGGCCGCTGTTGGCGTCGACGACGATGGCCGAAAAGCCGCGATGCTCGCCGATGACAGGATCGATATTGGCGTTTGCGCGCGCCCGAGCGGCCGAATTGCGGTCGTCAGAAGCGCTGCGGTGATGGAGATAATGTCTGCCGCGCGCCTCCGCAGAGACCGACATTGTGATGAGGATTGTGATCGTGGCAAAGCTTACCGCGAGGGAGTGGGGCCGCGGCAGGCGGTCCGACATACTCGATCTCAGCATAAACGCGCCCCTTCACTTCACTGTTGTTCGCGCAACCGCCCAGCCGCGCCAAAAGTGACGATTTGGCAGACTAAGCGCTTGCAGTTACCCGCGGGTTAAGCGCTAGCCTCGTGCAACGCTTATTGCGCCGCAACATTTTTGTTGACTTTATTTTGTGCAATGCATATAAATAAGTCGTGAGCGGGCGCATAGCGCCGCATAGGGCGCCTTTGCGCCAAAATCATGAGGACGAACCCATGGCAGCTAATTTCGACAGCGTTCAGAAGCTCGGCAAAGAGCAGTTTGAAGCCGTGTCCGCCGCCGCGGCTGCGGTGACCAAGGGCTGGCAGAGCATCGCCGCCGAGACCACCGATTACTCCAAGAAATCCTTCGAAAAGAGCCGCGTTCTGGCGGAAAAGCTGATTACGGTGAAGAAGATCGACGAAGCGTTTCAGCTTCAGACCGATTTCGCCAAGAGCGCCTACGAGGATTTCCTCGCCGAAGCGACCAAGCTCGGCGAGCTCTACGCCTCGATCGCCAAGGAAGCGTTCAAGCCGATCGAATCTGCCGCGAAAGCCTATAGCCCTGCCGAGTAATAGGCGCTAAACAGGTTTGTCCAAAACGCGGCTAGGACACATGAGCCCCGGGGAGGCGGTCGCCTCCGCCGGGCTTTGGACCGAGCGCCGTTCGTGCCGCTTCGTCGAGACCGTGGTCTCTGGCAAGCTCGAACGGCGGTCTTTAGCCTAGGAGTACCAGATGAGTTATGGAAAGCCGGCGGTTTCCGCCGGCGCCTTGTTTGGCGCGATTCTTCTGAGCGCCGCACTGTCTCCCGCGACGGCGCAGGATGTGCGCGTCGGCTGTTCCCTCGTCCAGCAATATGGCGGCGCGGAAGTGAGCGCCATGCTTGAGCAGGTCCGCTCAACCGTTGGCGACAGCGAGGCGAATACGCTTCACGCCAAATATGTCGGCCTCAAGAACGACTGCAGTTCTAATCTGAGCGCGTCTCGTGTGGTTCACCTCTCTCCCGCGATGCACCGGCTCCTCGCCGAAAATGGCGTGAACGTTCACCGCTTCGCCGTTTTGCAGCGATAGTCTGCGCTCTGCCCCAAACGTGAAAACGTTGGGGCGGGCGCCGCTTTTCACGCTATCTGGGGACGGCGGCGCGCGCGGAGTTCCGGGACGCGGCGCGAAACTGTAGACTTCGGCCCGAATTCGTCCGCGTCCTCAAGGCCTGCGACCATGCCTGCCGCCGAAGCCGGCTTTCTGCATCTTCACGTCCATACCGCCTATTCGCTGCGCGAGGGCGCGCTTTCGCTTGGCAAGCTGATTGATCTCGCGGTGCGCGACCTCCAGCCCGCGCTCGCGGTCACCGACACCAATAATCTTTTCGCGGCCCTGGAGTTTTCCGAGAAGGCGGTGAAAGCTGGGCTTCAACCGATCGCGGGCGCACAGCTCCGGGTCGACTTCGGCGACGGCAAGGGCGGCGCAGTTGCGGCGCGAGACGATCGTTTCGCCAACATCGTGCTGCTGGCCAAGACCGAGGCCGGCTATCGCAATTTGATGCGGCTCGCCTCGCGCGCCTTTCTCGATGTCGAGCAGGGCGACGAGCCGCATCTGACGCTCGACGCGCTAGCCGCCGACGCCGAGGAGCTGATCGCGCTGACCGGCGGGCCCGACGGCGCGTTGGACCGCGCCCTGGCGCAGGGCAGGCCGGAGCAGGCGCGCGCGCGCCTCGCAACGCTCGAGCGTCTCTACGGCGACCGGCTCTATATCGAGGTCCAGCGCCACAGTTTGCGTTCTGAACGCGACGTGGAGCCGCAGCTGCTGGACCTAGCCTATCGTCGCGGCTTGCCGCTCGTGGCGACGAATGAGCCCTATTTTGCTCAGCCCGCCGATTTCGAAGCGCATGACGCGTTGCTCTGTATCGCCGAAGGCGCGGTGACCAGCGTCGACGATCGCAGGCGAGTCTCGCCCGAGCACTACTTCAAGACTCGCGCCCAAATCTGCGCGCTTTTCGCCGATCTCCAAGAGGCGACCGCCAACACGCTGGAGATCGCCCGTCGCGTTAGCTTCCGGCCCCAAACGCGCAAGCCGATCATGCCGCGCTTCGTCCAGGAGGCGCGCGATGCGCAGTCTCTCGACGAAATCGAGGCGCAGGAGCTGCGCCGGCAAGCGATCGAGGGGCTGGAGCAGCGCCTCGCCGCGCATGGGCCGGCGCCGGGCCGAACGCGGGAGGAATACGCCGCGCGACTCGATTTCGAACTTTCCGTCATCGAGAAGATGCGCTTCCCGGGCTATTTCCTTATCGTCTCCGACTTCATCAAATTCGCTAAATCCCAGGGAATTCCGGTCGGACCGGGACGCGGCTCCGGCGCGGGTTCGCTCGTCGCCTATGCGCTGACCATCACCGATCTGGATCCGGTTCGCTTCGGACTCTTCTTCGAACGCTTCCTCAACCCTGAGCGCAATTCGATGCCGGACTTCGACATCGACTTCTGCCAGACGCGGCGCGGCGAGGTGATCGACTACGTCAGACGCCGCTATGGCACCGACCGAGTGGCGCAAATCATCACCTTCGGCTCCTTCCTGGCGCGCGGCGTTTTGCGCAGCGTCGGTCGCGTGCTCGAAATGCCGCTCGGACAGGTCGACAAGCTCGCCAAGCTCGTGCCGCAGAATCCGGCGAAGCCCGTCACGCTCGCCGAGGCGCTGGCGAGCGAGCAGAAGTTGCGCGAGGCCGTGGAGGAGGACGAGCGCGTCAGGCGGCTCTTTAAAATCGCCGGCTCGCTCGAAGGGCTTTTTTCCAACGCCTCCACCCACGCCGCCGGCGTCGTCATCGGCGACCGCCCGCTGCACGAGGTGACGCCGCTTTACCGCGATCCAAAGTCCGACATGCCGGCGACCCAGTTCAATATGAAGTGGGTCGAGCCGGCGGGATTGATCAAATTCGACTTTCTCGGTCTGAAGACGCTCACCGTGCTCGCAACGGCGAGCGGTCTGGCGCGCCGCCGCGACCCTGGCTTCGACCTCGCCAAGGTTCCGCTCGATGATCCGGCGACCTATGCGCTGCTCGGCCGCGGCGAGACGGTCGGCATATTCCAGCTGGAAAGCGCCGGCATGCGCAAGGCGCTGGTCGAAATGCACGCGGATCGCTTTGAGGACATCATCGCGCTCGTGGCGCTGTATCGCCCGGGACCGATGGCCAATATCCCCACCTATTGCGCGGTGAAGCTCGGCGATGAGGAGGCGGATTATTACCATCCCAAGATCGAGCCCATTCTGAAGGAGACCTTCGGCGTCATCATCTACCAGGAGCAGGTGATGCAGATCGCGCAGGTGCTCTCCGGCTACACGCTGGGCGAAGCCGATATGCTCCGCCGCGCCATGGGCAAAAAAATCAAGTCTGAGATGGACGCCCAGCGCGAGCGCTTCGTCAAAGGCGCTATCGCGGGCGAGGTAAAGGCGGACCTCGCCAATTTTATTTTCGACCTCTTGGCGAAATTCGCCGATTATGGCTTCAACAAGAGCCATGCGGCGGCCTATGCGCTGATCGCCTATCAGACCGCCTGGTTCAAGACGCATTATCCGGCGGAATTCCTCGCCGCCTCGATGACCTTCGACAAGAGCCAGACCGACAAGCTCGCCGAGTTCCGCGACGAGGCGCGGCGCATGGGCATCGCTGTCGAACCGCCGTCGATCAATGAGTCGGGCGTCGACTTCGACGTCGCGCCGGGCGCCGAAGGCAGGCTCGCGATCCGCTACGCATTTTCGGCCATCAAGGGCGTCGGCGAAGCGCAGGCCGAATCTCTCGTGCGCTCCCGCGGGGCACGCCAATTTGCCAGTCTCGCCGACGTCGCGAGACGGCTGAACCCCCGCGAAGTGAACAAGAAGACGCTGGAGAGCCTTACAGCCTGCGGCGCCTTCGACCAAATCGAGCCCAATCGCGCCAGGGCTTTCGCCGCGATCGAGGCGATGCTCGCCGCGGCGAACAGGCACGCCGAGGACCGCAAGGCCGGACAAAACGCGCTCTTTGGCGAAGCCGAGGCTGCGGACCTCGCGGTTCCAAAGACGCCGCCCTGGCCAGCGGCCGAGACGCTGCGACGCGAATATGAAGCCGCCGGCTTTTTCCTCTCGGGCCATCCGCTCGACGCTTACGCCGGCCTCTTGCCGAAAATCCGCGTGTCGCGCTGGAGCGAATTCGCCGCCTCGGTCAAGCGCGGCGCCACCGCCGGCCGGCTCGCCGCCGTGGTTCTGGACAGGACCGAAAGGCGCACCAAGTCCGGGTCCAAGATGGGGATCTTGCAGCTCTCGGACGTCAGCGGACACTATGAGGCGATCCTCTTCCAGGAGGGCCTGACCCAATATCGCGATCTTCTGGAGAAGGGCGCGGCGGTGCTCGTGACCCTCTCCGCGGCGGTCGAGGGCGAGGACGTCCGGGCGCGCATCGTTGCCGTCGAACCTTTGGCCGCGGCGGCGGCGCGCGCGCAAAAGGGACTGCGCGTCGTCGTCGGCGACGAGGGGCCGCTCGACGGGATCAAGACGCGGCTCGCCGGACGTGGCGACGGCGAGGTGTCGATTCTTCTCAAGCGCGATGCGGGACGGGAGGAAATCGAAATCCGTCTGCCCGGAAGCTATCCGATCACTCCGGAAGTGGCCGGCGCGCTGCGCGCCATTCCGGGCGTTTTGGAGGTCGAATATCTGTAGGAAGCCTCTTAAACTTAAACTATAGCTTTAATAATTAAGTGTTTGATTTAACTAAATTCAGATATATTTGCTATGAAGCAGCTGCGCGATCGAGAAACTCGGCGCCCCGCGTGGGCGCAATCTTTCCAGCAGACGCTGGGAACAAAAGCTCATCGAGATCGTTAATGGGCCGTTAGCTCTAGCCGCCACACCTTTCCTCGCCCCGCCGGGAGGCCCTCATGGACGCGTTGCTCTCCGCCGCAGCCGCGAACGTTGGCGCGCCCAACGCGCAATTCCTCGCCCTTCTGATCATCGGCGGACTTGTCGGCTGGAGCGCGACAAAGCTCTGGCATGTTCTGCACGTCGACGTTCGAGCAGGGGCTTTGCTGCTCTCAGCGGTCACGGGGGCATGGCTGGCGGCCGAACTCGCCGTTCGGGCAGGCGTGGGCCAGCGCTGCGCAGACGCCGTCTTGATCGCCGGCGCGGTCGGCGCGGCGCTGTTCTGCGTCGCGTGCCGGGCGCTGCCTCACGCCAATAGATCTTCCGAGGACATTGCCGTCCGACATTGATATGCCTAGCTTGGTGAGAGAGGAGACTCTCCGCCCTTGACCGTGCTTGATCTCTTGAACGACGACCCCCGGAAAAAGCGGGGGGAGCCGCCGCTGCGTCATCCCGAAAAGGCGAGCCGGCCTGACGCGCCCATTCTGCGCAAGCCGCCGTGGATCCGCGTCAAAGCGCCCGGTTCGAAGGCCTGGGCGGAAACCAGCGGCCTCTTGAAGGACGCCGGACTCGCGACCGTGTGCCAGGAAGCTTCCTGTCCCAACATCGGCGAATGCTGGGAGAAAAAACACGCCACCTTCATGATCATGGGCGAGATCTGCACGCGCGCCTGCGCGTTCTGCAATGTCGCCACCGGCCTGCCGACGCGGCTCGACCCGACCGAGCCGGGCAGGGTCGCCAAAGCCACGCGCGCTCTCGGCCTGTCGCATGTCGTGGTGACGTCCGTCGATCGCGACGATCTCGATGACGGCGGCGCCGGTCATTTCGCCGAGACCATCGCCGCCATTCGGTCGGCGTGTCCCGAAACGACGATCGAAGTGCTCACGCCGGACTTCCTCAGAAAGCCCGGCGCGCTGGAGCGCGTAGTGGCGGCGGGCCCGGATGTCTTCAATCACAATCTCGAGACCGTGCCGTCGCTCTATGTCACCGTGCGGCCGGGCGCGCGCTATTTCCACTCGCTGCGATTGCTTCAGCGCGCCAAGGAGCTGAATCCCTCGCTTTTCACCAAGTCCGGAATCATGGTGGGGCTCGGCGAGAGTCGTATAGAGGTGATGCAGGTGATGGACGACATGCGCTCGGCGGACATCGATTTCATCACCATCGGCCAATATCTGCAGCCCTCCCGCAAGCACCATCCGATCGCGCGCTTCGTGACGCCGGAGGAGTTTGAGTCCTATAAGACGCTCGCCTATGCGAAGGGCTTTCTCTACGTCGCCGCCTCGCCGCTCACCCGCTCGTCGCATCATGCCGGCGAGGATTTCGCGAAATTGCGCGCGGCGCGCTCTCAGCAGGCCTTGGCGAACTCACGCGGGAGATGAGGCCCGGATCTGGAAAGATAACCATTCAGCCTCTCACATGCGGACAGCCGCTCCGACTAACTGAAAGCCCTTCGCCAGTATGCCAAAAATTGTCGCTTCCGGCGGGACCGAGCAGGCTCGGTCCGCCTTCGCCCCAGCCGAACTCGCGATCGTGCGGCGCGCCTATGCGGCTCAGATGCTCGCGGTTGTGGGCGTCGCCAACCCAGCCGTCGAAGCCGCATACGCCGCCGTGCCGCGCGAGCGTTTTCTGGGCGAGCCACCATGGACCATCGCTTCGCCCTTCGGCGGGCTGCGGACGCTGCCTCGTCCAGATCCGGCGCTCCTTTACCAGGACGTGCTTTTCGCGCTGGATCCCGCGCGCGGAGTCAATAATGGCAGCCCCTCGTTGCACGCCAAGCTCCTCGACACCTTGGCTCCGCGAGAAGGCGCGCGCATCGCACATATCGGCGCGGGGACGGGCTATTACACTGCGATACTCGCTGAACTCGTCGGTCCCTCCGGTCATATCGTCGCTGTTGAATTCGATCCCGTCCTCGCCGGCAAGACGGCGGACTTTCTTGCCGATCGCTCAAATGTCTCTGTGGTCGTGGGCGATGGGGCGGAGTGGCCGCAAGACTCCGCTGATGGCGTTTATGTGAATTTCGCTGTCGCCCGTCCGGCTGACCGCTGGATTGAATGTCTTGCGCCTGGGGGCCGGCTGGTCTTTCCCCTGGGTGTAATTGGAGAGAAACGCCGTCTGCTCGGCGGACGTCACAGCGATCGCGGCGCGGCGTTCTGCGTCCAACGCTTTCCTGAAGGTTATGGAGCGAATTTTTTGGGACCGGCTTCTTTCGTATATGCCGAAGGCCCGCTCGGCGCTGTGGACGCCAAGGAGAGCGCGCGCCTTCGTCAAAACTTGGAGGACGGAGCCCCAAAAGCAGTACGTAGCCTCATTTGGAAAAAGTCGGCCGAAGAGAAAAATTGCTGGCACGTTGGTAACGGATGGGCGCTCAGTTTTGATGAGATCACCGCTTGACCTCCGAGCCAAGTCGGCGAGCAGTGCCCCGCGGTATTTTGAATCATCATTTGGCAAACTTAGGAATCTGATCTTATCAAAAAGACCTAAGGCGCAAAGGATCAGGCCTTCTTCGCATTGGCGAAGAAGGCCGAGAACATACTTACGCGCCAAGCGCCGTCGAAATCTCCGCCAGCGTCGCGCGTTCGGCGTCGCTGACTTTCACGCCGCCAAAGCCCAGAAAACCGCCCTCGACGCCCGCTTCCGCCACCAGATTGGCGATATGGTTGAGCCAGTCCTTGAACGCCTTCGACTCATTGGGCGCCTTTGAATCGAGGATGGCGGCGGTGCGGCGCAACTCGACGAGCGCCCGATCTTTGAACTCGTCCACCTTGGCGCCGTCAACCACGCCCTTCACCCCTTCGCGGGCCGCGGCGCGTCCGTCGGGCGTGAGCAGGTCGTCGACAACCGCCTTGATCAGCGCGTCGGCGTTCGGATCGGATTTTGCCGTGGCCAAAGCCTTGGCGCTCGCGAAACCCTCCTGCAAGGTGCCGATAAAGCCGCTCGGATCGCCCGCGCTAACGGCGAATCCCGCGAGCAGCGGCGATTCAAGCAGTTTTTTCCATTCTTCAGCTGTGAAATCGGATTTGTTCGCCATTATTCCCTCCGTGGAATATCTCAGGAGCCAGCGAGAACTCGTCGATAGAACTGCATCATGACGCAAATGTTCCAGCCGCGTGAAGGCGGCGTCTTTTGCCGCTCTCGTCAATGAACTAGAAGCTTTGGCGCATGAAGAGTTTTCGCAACCGTCGTTACGTGCCGCACAGCGCAGGAGAAATGTTTGCGCTGGTGCGCGACGTTGAATCCTATCCGCAATTCGTGCCCCTCTGCGAGGCGGTTCGCATCCGCCGACGATCGGAGATCTCGCCTGGGGTCGAGGTGTCGCTGATCGAGATGCAGGTCGGCTTCAAAGCGATCTGCGAGCGCTATGTGAGCCGCGTGTGCTGCGACTCCAGCAAACTGGACATCCGAGTCGAATGCGCCGAGGGGCCGTTTCGAAAACTCGACAATCGCTGGACGTTCCGCGACGAGCCGGCGGCGAGCGGCGGCGCGCCCCGGTCGATGGTCGAGTTCTTCATCGCCTATGAATTCAAGAGCCCGGCGCTTGGCTTTGTGATGGGCGCGATGTTTGATCGCGCGTTCCACAAATATGCGGACGCCTTCGCCGCACGCGCCGACGAGGTTTACGGCCGCCGCTGAGCCGCATCGACGGCGTCCATCATCATATCCAGCGCTTGCATGACGGCGGCGGCGCGGATCTCGGCGCGTGACAGGGGTCCATAGCGCCGCTCGACATGGTCGACGCCGCCGTCGCGCCGGGCGCAGGCGAAATGAACCAGCCCCACAGGCTTGTCAGGCGAGCCGCCGCCGGGTCCGGCGACGCCCGTCACCGCGACAGCGACATCGGCCAGCGAGTGTTGGATGGCGCCCCGCGCCATGGCGCGCGCCACCTCGGCGCTGACGGCGCCATGCGCTTTGAGCAATGCGTCCGCGACGCCGAGCATGTCGCACTTGGCGGCGTTGGAATAGGTGACGAAGCCGCGGTCAAAGACATCCGAAGCGCCGGCAATGTCGGTCAGCGCCGCGGCGACGAGTCCGCCGGTGCAGGATTCGGCCGTTGCAAGACGCAAGGCTTTGGCGCGGGCTTTGTCGAGAAGCGTGTTAGCCTTTATGTAAGTCGTATGTTCATGCATTACGTATCTCGTAAATCTTGATTACGTATGTCATAAATTCTCATTACGCATCTCATAACTCATGCGTCGGCTTGCCGCGCAGCGCCTTCACGTCGCCGCGCTGCTTCTTACCGTCGAGACGCCTCAGCTTCGAGCCGAGCGTCGGCCGGGTTTTCTTTCGCGGCGGGGGCGGCGGAGCCGCCGCGATGCGGATGAGGTCGATGAGACGCTCGAGCGCATCCGCCCGATTGCGCTCCTGCGTGCGATGGCGCCGCGCTTCGATGAGGATGACGCCGTCCTTCGTCAGACGCCGGCCGGCGAGGCGCGCCAGCCGCGCCTTCACATCATCCGCGAGGCTGGGCGAATTGCGGATGTCGAAGCGCAGCCGCACGGCGGTTTCGACCTTCTGCACATTTTGCCCACCGGGCCCCGACGCGCGCGCGAATTCCTCCACGATTTCCCATTCGTGGAGCGCGATTCTATCGGTCACGCGGATCATGGCGGGCCTCGGCGCTGCAAAGCTGGTTTATAGCAGGTCATGCGAGGCGGTCGTCATTGCGCCCGCAGCGCAGCGGGTCGCAACCGCGACTTGGAGCAGAAGCAGGTTGGGTCAGACTCTCACGGCAGTCGCACCGTCGCGATCGCCAGCGCCGCCATGCCTTCGCCTCTGCCGGTAAAGCCGAGTCTCTCCGTCGTCGTCGCCTTGATCGCGACGCGGCCGATCTCGACGCCCATCGTCGCCGCGAGGCTTTCGCGAATCCGCTCCCGGTGCGGACCGATCTTTGGCGCTTCGCAAATGATCGTGGCGTCGACATTGGCGATCGCGCCGCCGCGCGCGCGTACGAGTTCGCAGGCGCGCGCCAGAAAGATCGACGACGCCGCGCCCTTCCATTGCGGATCGGATGGCGGGAAATGCGCGCCGATATCGCCCTCGGCGATGGCGCCAAGAATGGCGTCGGTGATGGCGTGGGACAAAACATCGGCGTCCGAATGGCCGGCGAGACCATGCGTATGCGGGACCGCGACGCCGCCGAGCCAGACGGAATCGCCGGGCCCAAAGGCGTGGACGTCATAGCCCTGACCCATGCGGATGTCGGGCAGATCGGCGAATGCGGCTTGCTTCAACTGCTCCATGGCGCGGGCGAAGTCCTGTTGCGTCGTGAGTTTGAAATTGGCGGCGTCGCCTTCAAAAATATGCACCTTCACGCCGGCTGCTTCGGCGACCATAGCGTCGTCGGTATAGTCTCGGCCGCCCGCGGCCGCAGCGCGATGGGCGGTCATGATGAGATCGAAGCGAAACGACTGCGGCGTCTGCACGGCGCGGAGCCGCGCGCGGTCGGGCGTCGCGACGACGACGCCGGCGCCGTCGATCTGCTTTATCGTATCGGCGAGCGGCACGCCGGGGGCGGCGGCGCCATGGATCGCGGCCGCCTCGATCGCGCGCGCGATGAGCGCAGCGTCCGCGAAAGGACGCGCGGCGTCATGAATCAGCACGATATCCGGCGCGCCCTCGGCCGCGAGCGCCTCGAGGCCGTTCCGGACGCTTTCCTGCCGGCTCGCGCCGCCGAAAGCTGGCGGAAGAAGCCGCGCCCGATCGGAAGGGCAAAGCTCCGCGACGCTCGCGGCATAATGGTCGAGGTCGTCTTTATGGATGACGACCTTGAGCGCGGCCTGGGGCATGGCCATATGCAGCCCATGCAGCGTTCGGGCGAGCAGCGTCATGCCGGCGATCGGTCGATATTGTTTTGGCGAGCCGCCGCCCGCCCGCGCGCCGCGCCCGCCGGCGACGACTAGGATGGCGATGGAAGGAGTGTGGTGAGCGGCGCCCATGGCCGCTCTCTGTCGGTTTTCGCCAACGCCGTCAAATGCCGACGGGCCGGAGAAATGCTATATTGCAAGTGCGAAGGGAACTGCTTATGATGTGGGCACGATGGCTACTGCCAAAAAACTAGGCGTTGGCTTTGCCCCTTCGCCTCTGAGCATTGGCGGGATCACGCTGACGGGTCGCGCGTTGCTCGCGCCGATGGCCGGCGTGACCGACCCGACCATGCGCCGCATCGCGTCGCGTCTGGGGGCGTCGGCGACGGTGAGCGAGATGGTGACGGCCGCGGGCGTCGCCCGCGGCGATCGCGAGACGGCGATGCGGCTGGAGTGCGCCGGCGTCGGGCCGCGGGTCATTCAGATCGCCGCGCGCGAGCCGGCGGAAATGGCGGCCGCCGCGAAAAGCGCCGAATCCTCTGGAGCTGACTGGATCGACATCAACATGGGCTGTCCTTGCAAGCGTGTCACCGGAGGCCTCGCGGGCGCCGCGCTGATGCGCGATCTCGATCAAGCGGCGCGGCTGATCTCTGCGGCTCGCGAGGCAATATGCGTGCCGCTGAGCGTCAAGATGCGGTTGGGATGGGATGATGCGACCCGAAACGTCGCGGAGCTGGCGCGCCGCGCGGAAGCCGAAGGCGCCGCGATGATCACCGTGCATGGGCGCACGCGGCAGCAGTTTTACGCAGGCCGCGCCGATTGGCGCGCCATCGCGGCGGCGAAAGCGGCCGTGCGAATTCCGGTGGTCGCCAATGGCGACTGCACGGGCGAAGACGACGCCTTGGAAATGCTCGAACATTCGCGCGCCGACGGGGTCATGGTCGGACGGGCGGCCATGGGGCAGCCCTGGATCGTCGGCGATATCGCGCATTTTCTGCAGACCGGCGAGCGGCGCGCGCCGCCGACGCTGGCGCAGCGAGCTGAAATCGCGCGCGAACACCTCGAAGGTCTGCTGGCGTCGATGGGCGCGTCGGCCGGGTTGAGGCACGCGCGCAAACATCTCGCCGCCTATATCGATCGCTTGGTCGATGGCATGGTCGATGGCTCGGCGGGACATGCGGCGGCCGACGCGCGTCACGCGCTGGTCACGACACAGTCGCCTGACGAGGCGGCGCGGCTGATTGAGCTGATTTTTCTGAAGGCGCAGCCTGCAGAGCAGGGGATCGCGGCATGAGCGTTTTCGACCGCCCCCGACGCAACGGCGCGCATTGCGGCAGCTATGAGCCGCTCAAGGTCATCAATGACGCCGGCCGATCGTGCATGCTTGAGGCCTTGCCGAACGCGATCCTGACCGTCGCCCGCGATGGCGTCATCGAGGACGCCAACGCCGCCGCGGAGGCCTTCTTTGAACTCGGCAAGCCTCTACTCATCGGTCAGTCGCTCGATCGGCTGCTGCCGTTCGGATCGCCACTCACCGCGCTCATCGGGCAGGTTCGCGAACGTGGCGCGACAATCAATGAATACAAGGTCGATCTCGGCCGGCCCGGCCAGGAAGCCGACCGACGCGTCGACGTTCATTGCGCGCCGCTGCCCGAGGGCGACGGGCTCGTGCTTGTGATGCTGCAGGAGCGAACAATTGCCGATAAAATAGACAGGCAACTGACGCATCGCGGCGCTGTTCGCTCGGTTTCGGGGCTGGCCTCGATGTTGGCGCATGAAATCAAGAATCCGCTGTCCGGCATTCGCGGCGCCGCACAACTGCTCGAATCGGCGCTCGGCGATCAGGACCGCGCGCTGACGCGGCTGATTTGCGACGAGACTGATCGGATTGTGCGTCTTGTCGATCGGATGGAGGTTTTTTCCGACGCGCGTCCATTGCAGCGCGAGCAGGTGAACATCCATTCGGTGCTGGATCACGTGAAGCGCGTCGCGCAGAGCGGATTCGCCCGCAATGTTCGCTTCGTCGAGAATTACGATCCGTCGCTGCCGCCGGTTTACGCCAACCGCGATCAACTGGTGCAGGCGTTCCTCAATCTCGTGAAGAACGCGGCGGAAGCCGTCGGCGAAGCCGTCGATGGGGAGATCGAACTCTCGACCGCTTTCCGGCCCGGCGTCAGTCTGCGCGCGCTTGGCGAGAAAAGCCCGATCGGCCTGCCGCTCGAATTTTGCGTGCGCGACAATGGCCCCGGCGTTCCGGAGGACATCGCCGCGCATCTCTTTGATCCCTTTGTCACCACCAAGTCGACAGGAACTGGCCTCGGACTTGCACTGGTTGCGAAGATCGTCAACGACCACGGCGGCATCGTGGAGTGCGAGTCCCTCCCGAGGCGCACGACCTTCCGGGTGCTGATGCCAATGTACAGGCCAAAACGGGCCGAGCAACGCGAGGAACGGCGTGCATGACATCTCGCAGAGGCGGGAGAACGAAGTAATGACGCGAGGAGAAATTCTGGTCGCTGACGACGATGCTTCCATACGCACGGTCGTCGCGCAGGCGCTTTCGCGTGCGGGCTATGAAGTGCGCACCACCGGCGCGGCCGCGACCTTGTGGCGATGGGTGCAGTCGGGCGAGGGCGATCTCGTCGTCACCGACGTCGTCATGCCCGACGAGAACGCTTTCGAGCTTTTGCCGCGCATCAAAAAGCTGCGTCCCGAACTCCCGATCATCGTCATGAGCGCGCAAAACACGTTCATGACCGCTATTCGGGCGTCGGAGCGGGGCGCATACGACTATCTGCCCAAACCTTTCGATCTCAAGGAACTCGTCGGCATCGTCGGCCGCGCCATGGCCGAGCCCCGCAAACGGCCCGAAGATGACCGCCACGATGAGATCGAGGGCATGCCGCTCGTCGGCCGCTCCCCAGCGATGCAGGAAATCTATCGTTCGCTCGCGCGACTGATGCAGACCGACCTGACGGTGATGATCAATGGCGAGTCGGGAACCGGCAAGGAGCTCGTCGCCCGCGCCCTGCACGACTATGGAAAGCGCAAGAAGGGCCCCTTCGTCGCCGTCAATATGGCGGCGATCCCGCGCGATCTGATCGAAAGCGAACTCTTCGGCCATGAGAAGGGCGCCTTCACCGGCGCCAATCAGCGATCGGCCGGCCGCTTCGAGCAGGCCGAGGGCGGCACGCTGTTTCTCGACGAGATCGGCGACATGCCGATGGAGGCGCAGACCAGGCTGCTTCGCGTGCTGCAGCAGGGCGAATACACGACCGTGGGCGGGCGCACGCCGATCAAGACCAATGTCCGGATCATCGCCGCCACCAACAAGGATCTGCGGATCCTCATCCAGCAGGGCCTGTTCCGCGAGGATCTTTACTTCCGCCTCAACGTCGTGCCGCTTCGGCTGCCGCCGCTGCGCGAGCGCGCCGAGGACATTCCCGACCTCGTGCATCACTTCTTCAAAGTGGCGGCGAGCGAGGGACTGCCGCAGAAATACATCGATCAGGCCGCGCTCGACCGGATGAAGAAATACCGCTGGCCGGGCAACATCCGCGAACTCGAAAACCTCATCCGCCGGCTCGCCGCGCTGCACCCGCAGGAAGTCATTTCCGACCAGCTCGTCGAGACCGAACTCGAACATGAGATTCGACAGGCTGACCCGGGCGGCGACAAAGGCTCAGCCGCAGCCGCGCCGTCGCAGGAATTGGCTGACGGACAAACGCTGTCGAGCTCCGTCGAGCTTCATCTCGCCAAGCTCTTCCGCGACTATGGGGATCAGTTGCCGCCGCCCGGTCTCTATCACCGGATCATCCGCGAGATCGAAATTCCGCTTGTCTCCGCGGCGCTCGCGGCGACGCGCGGCAATCAGATCAAGGCGGCGGAATTGCTCGGACTGAACCGCAACACGCTGCGCAAAAAAGTGAACGATCTCGACATCCGGCTGATGCGTTCACCGCGATAGCGACTCTTATGGCCGTTCAATTGCAACCGGCGCGGGCGGAGCCTATACAGGCGCCATGGCCCTGACCGGAGACTCGGCTTCTCCGCTAAAGGCGAAAGGCAGATCGCCGTTTCGCAGCTGGTTCGGCCCGATCATCGTGATCGGCGCCGTCGGCTGTGCTTTGGCTACGTTCCTGGTCGTGGCCGAATTCGGCGCGCTATCGCCGACGGACGACCGCTTATTGCCGTTGCTCATCATCAACGGCGTCTTTGTCGCCGTTCTGCTCGCGATGGTGATCGTCAAGGCCTGGGGCCTCTACCGCGTCTGGCGGCGCGGCGAGGCGGCGGCGCGCCTTCACGTGCGCACGGTCGGCTTTTTCTCGGTCATTGCTTTGATCCCGGCGATTCTGCTTGCCGTCGCGGGCTCGCTGACGCTGGAGCGCGTGCTCAATCCCGCCTTCATGTCGAGCGTCAAGGTCTTCGTCCATAACACGGCGGAAGCCGCGGCCGTGTTCCGCGAGAGTCAGTGCCGGGCGCTGCTGCAGGAGGCGCAGCTCACGGCCTCGGACCTCGATCGCGCGAGCATCCTTTACAATTCCGACCGACCCTATTTTCACCAGATATTTCAGTCGCGGGCGTATTTCCTGGGCTTCTCCGTCGCGGCCCTGGTGAAATCCAACGGCGAAATTCTCGACCGCGTCGACGTGGCGCAGAACGCCGCCTCGATCATCATCGCCCCGCCGCAATCCGAGTTCGACGACGCGCGGCGCGGGGAGCCGCTGTGCCTCGTTATCGATGACGGCAAGAGCTTCGTCGCTTTGCGCGCGCTCAACGCCTTTCAGGATACTTTCCTTTACGTCACCCGGCCCATCGACCCGATCGCGGTGGAGTTTCCCAAACAGGCTCAAAGCCTGATCAGCAGCTACGACGCCTTCGACGCCTATCGCGCGGCTGTGCAGCGGGCCTTCGTGCTGATGTACGCCTTCCTGACGACGATCATGCTGCTGTCGTCCATCTGGTTCGGATTGGATTTCGCCGACCGGCTGGTGACGCCGATCCGCGACCTGATCGCCGCAACCGACGAGGTGTCGGCCGGCAATCTCGACGTTCGCGTCAACGTCGACAAACAGCATGGCGAATTGGCGCGCCTCGGCGACGTCTTCAATAATATGACGACCGAACTCAATCTTCAGCAAAACCGGCTGATCGAGGCCAATCGGATCAATGACGAACGTCGCGAATTCACCGAGGCCGTGCTTTCCGGCGTGCCGGTCGCGGTTATGGGCGTGGACTCGGAAAGCGTCGTCACCATCCTCAATCGCTCAGCCGAGGAACTGTCGCTCGCAGACCCGACGGGGCAGGCGACCGTCGGCGCCTCGGTGGCGTCGGTCTTGCCGGAGATCGTCCCCATCCTGAAGGACGCGGCGGAAGTATTTCCGCGCGCCGTTCAAAGCCAGATCATCATCAAGCGCGGCGTCGCCGAGCGCACCTTGAATGTGCGAGTCACTTCGGCGCGCGCCGATGCGGGACAACACAACTACGTGGTGACGCTCGACGACATCACCGACCTGGTGATGGCGCAGCGCACCTCCGCCTGGGCGGACGTCGCGCGGCGCATCGCTCACGAGATTAAGAATCCGCTAACGCCCATTCAGCTTTCGGCCGAAAGGCTGCGCCGCAAATACGGCAAGGTCATCCAGGAGGATCGAGACGTTTTCGACCAATGCACGGATACGATCGTGCGCCAAGTCGACGACATCAAGCGTATGGTCGACGAGTTTTCGTCCTTTGCGCGTATGCCGAAGGCGCGCCCGGCGCGCGACGATCTCAACGAATGCATTCGGCAGGTCGCATTCCTCATGCGCGTCGGCAACGCCGATCTCGACATCGTCGAAGACTTGCCCGAAACGCCCGTCATCGCGCAGTTCGATCGCCGCTTGCTGTCGCAGGCGCTCACCAATATCGTGAAGAACGCCGTCGAAGGCATCGCCGCACGCGAAGAAAAAGACGCTCTGGAAAAGGGACGAGTCGAAATCAAGTTGGATGTGCGCGATCGCATGGCGGAAATCGACGTGATCGATAATGGTAAGGGCTTCCCGGCGATGAACCGGCAGCGCTTGCTCGAGCCTTACATGACGACGCGATCGGACGGCACCGGACTGGGCCTGCCGATTGTCGCCAAGATTGTCGAGGATCACGGAGGCCGGCTGGAGCTGCTGGACGCGCCGTCGGGTCGGGGGGCCTGCGTCAGGCTCATCGTGCCCCTCGCCGCGGAGACGCCCTCGAAAGAGGAGCCGCGCGCGGCGGGCGCACATGCGGAAAAAGCGCCGGCGCATGTAAGTGAGCCGGGACAGAGCGGGGTATGATGGCAAGCGATATTTTGATTGTCGACGATGAAGAGGACATCAGAGAGCTTGTCGCCGGAATTCTGAGCGACGAAGGGCACGGGGTCCGCACGGCCAAAGACTCCGACGAAGCGCTCGCGGCGATCGCGAGCCGGCGTCCGCATCTGGTTTTTCTCGACATCTGGCTGCAAGGGTCTCGGCTCGACGGCCTCCAGGTGCTCGAGCTCGCGCAGAAGCAGCACAAGGGCTTGCCCGTCGTCATGATCTCGGGCCACGGCAATATCGAAACCGCGGTCAGCGCGATCAAGATCGGCGCATACGACTTTATTGAAAAGCCGTTTAAGGCGGATCGGCTGGTGCTCGTCGCCGAACGGGCGCTCGAGGCCTATCAGCTGCGGCGTGAACTTTCCGCGCTGCGCCAACGGGCAGGAGCCTTCGACCGCATCGTCGGCGATTCCCCGGCGGCGCATCAGCTGCAGCAGCTCATTGGCCGCGTCGCCCCTGTGAATTCGCGCGTGCTGATCACCGGCGCCCCTGGGACAGGCAAGGAACTCGCCGCCCGCTGCATCCACGAGGCGTCGAGCCGCGCCGGCGGGCCGTTCGTCGTCATCAATTCGGCCACGATCACGCCGGAGAACATGGAAATCGAGCTGTTCGGCCGCGAAGGCGCCGACGGCGAACGCAAGATCGGCGCGCTCGAGGAGGCGCATGGCGGGACGCTGTTCCTTGACGAAATCGCCGACATGCCGAAGGATTCGCAGGCGAAAATCCTGCGCGTCCTGGTCGATCAGACGTTTCAGCGGGTCGGCGGATCGAACAAGGTCGAGGTCGACGTGCGCATCATCTCGTCCTCGGCGCGCGATCTCGCGTCGGCGATCGAAGAGGGCACGCTGCGCGAGGATCTGTTTCATCGCCTCGCGGTGGTGCCGATCCGGATTCCCTCGCTGGCGGAACGGCGAGAGGATATCCCGGCGCTCATCGACTATTTCATGGAGAATATGTCGCTCGCGTCCGGCATGCCGCGCCGACGGATTTCGGAAGACGCTCTCGCGGTCCTGCAGTTGCACGACTGGCCCGGCAACATCCGCCAGTTGAGAAATAATGTCGAGCGCTTGATGATCCTCACGTCTGGCGATTCCAGCGGAACGATCACGGCCGAAATGCTTCCGGCCGACGTCGGCGAACTCGTTCCGGCGACTCCCGCCGGCGTGCGCGGCGAGAAACTGATGAGCCTGCCACTTAGAGAGGCGCGGGAAGTTTTCGAGCGCGAATACCTTGTCGCTCAGCTCAATCGCTTCTCCGGGAATATCTCCCGAACGGCGGAGTTCATCGGCATGGAGCGCTCGGCCTTACACCGAAAACTGAAGTCGCTGTCGGTAGAGTCATAGAAACATTAACTTACATGAGCTAGTTAAAGCGCTGCGTTATGTTTGCGGCAAGAACTGGCGCGGAGTCAAAGCCGGACGCCTCCCATAAACTGGCGGCGGAAAGCGCTCGACTTGCGCCTTGCGCTTCGCCATTTGAAAGGTTCTAATGACCACGGCGGCGAAAAAAGAAGAACGATCCCCTGGGGGCGGCGTCATTCCGCTCGGCTCAAAAAACAGAACAGGACAGCCGATGTCGTCAGAGCGTTCGCAGAATCTGCAAGATACATTTTTGAATTTCGTCAGGAAGAATAAAGTCCCGCTCACGATCTTCCTCGTCAATGGCGTCAAGCTCCAGGGAATCGTCACCTGGTTCGATAATTTTTGCCTCTTGCTTCGACGAGACGGGCATTCTCAGCTCGTCTACAAGCACGCCATCTCGACGATCATGCCCGGACACCCCATACAAATGTTTGAGCCGGGCGACGACGAGGGCCAGGCCGACAAGCAGCGGTAGGCGATTGAAGGCTGACAGCGGAGCAGATAACGGGACGACGCCAAACGGCGCCGGCGCCCGCGCATTGGTCATTGGACCCTATTTGGCCCAAGGCGCGGCGCTTTCGCGCGACACGGCCGCGCGTCTCATGGAGGCGGTGGGACTCGCCGAGGCGATCGACCTCGATGTCGTTGGTCAAATTCCCATATCGCTGAACGAGGTTCGACCGGCGACGTATCTGGGGAAGGGCAAGGTCGAGGAGATCGGCGAACTCGTCAAGTCGAAGGACGCCGCGCTCGTGAGCATGGACTGCCAGCTCTCGCCCGTGCAGCAGCGCAATCTCGAAAGGGCGTGGGATGCCAAGGTCATCGACAGGACCGGGCTCATTCTCGAAATCTTCGGCGAGCGCGCCCGAACCAAGGAAGGCGCGCTGCAGGTGGAGCTCGCGCATCTGGCCTATCAGAAGTCGCGGCTGGTCCGCTCCTGGACCCACCTTGAACGCCAGCGCGGCGGTTTCGGCTTTCTTGGCGGCCCGGGTGAAACGCAGATCGAGACGGACCGGCGCCTGATCGAGGAGCGGATGCGGCGCATCGAGCACGATCTTGACAAGGTGAAGCGCACGCGCGCGCTGCATCGCAAGACGCGGCGCGACGTCCCCTATCCGGTGGTCGCGCTCGTCGGCTACACGAACGCCGGAAAGTCCACGCTTTTCAACCGTCTGACCAAGGCCGAGGTGCTCGCGCAGGACATGCTGTTCGCGACCCTCGATCCAACGCTGCGCCAGATCAAACTGCCGCATGGCGCGCGCATCCTGCTCTCCGACACGGTGGGATTCATCTCCGATCTGCCCACCATGCTTGTCTCGGCCTTCCGAGCGACGCTCGAAGAAGTGACGCTCGCCGACGTGGTTCTGCATGTGCGCGACGTCGCGCACGAAGATTGGGAAGCGCAGGCGAAGGACGTCGAGGCGATCCTGAGCGAACTCGGTCTGAAAGGCGAAGCCGAAGGGCGGATTTTGGAAGTTTGGAACAAGATCGACGCGCTCGATCCGGAACGGCTTTCGGCGCTTCAGCTCGCCGTGAGCGGGATCGAGCCTCCACGCCGGCCGACGCTCGTATCCGCCTTGACCGGGCAGGGGCTCGATGAGTTGCTGGCAAGGATCGAGTCCACGCTGGCGGCGGGACGCGTTCGTTTTGAAATGGACCTCGACGTCGCCGACGGCGAGGGGCTCGCCTGGCTTCACGCCCATACCGAAGTGCTCGAACGCGAAGCGCTGCCGGAGGGCGGCGTCCATCTCGTCGTGCGTATCGATCCTGAACGTTCCGAGGGCCTCGCGAGGCGCTTTCCGCAGGCCGAAATCATCCGCGAAGCCGGCGCGGGGCGCTAGATCACGCTGCATTTGGGCGGAATCGCCCAAATGCAGATAACGTGAACGATTTCAAAGTTTAGAGCGCGCTCTATGCGAAAAACCGGTTCCCACTTTTTCGCAGCGCGCTCTAACGGACGGCGCGTAATTTTCAGACGTTAGAGAGTCACCAGCGCGGCTTGCGCTCAGCGCCTTTCGCCTCGACCCACAGCGCCTCCATCTCGTCGAGAGACGCTGCTTCAGGCGAACCGCCCATCTCTGCGAGGCGGCGCTCGATATGGTGGAACCGCCGCTCGAATTTCGTATTAGCGCTACGAAGCGCCTGTTCGGGATCGACCTTGGCGTGGCGCGCAAGATTGGCGACGACGAACAGCAGATCGCCGATCTCCTCTTCAAGCGCCGGCGAAGCCTCGGCGCCGGGACGCCCGAGTTCCGCGGCCACTTCCTCGGTTTCCTCGCGAATCTTGCCGAGAACGTGCAGTGCGTCGTCCCAATCGAAGCCGACCTCGGACGCCTTTTGTTGCAGCTTGAGGGCGCGCGTCAGCGCGGGCAGGGCGAGCGGCACGCCGTCAAGCAAACTGGCCGGCGGCGCGCCCTGCTTGCCCGCTTTTTCGCGCGCTTTGATTGCGCTCCACTGGGTGGTCACGCCGTCGGCGTCGAGAGACTGGGCCTCGCCGAAAACATGCGGGTGCCGGCGAATGAGCTTGTCGCAGATCGCGTCGACGACGTCCTTGAAGGCGAAAGCGTCCTGCTCCTGCGCCATTCGGGCATGAAACACGACCTGCAAGAGGAGATCGCCTAACTCGTCTTTGAGGTCGGTAAGATCGCCGCGCTCAATGGCGTCAGCGACTTCATAGGCTTCCTCGATCGTGTAGGGCGCGATCGAGCGGAAATCCTGCTCGAGATCCCAGGGACAACCGCTGCCGGGCGTGCGCAGCGCCGCCATGATTTCGATCAGTCTGGCGACATCGCCGTGCGGTCGTCCGGACATGAGGTTTCCCCAAAATAAAAGCGCCGCGGCCCTCAAGGAGGATCGCGGCGCGCGGATCTAGGAGCGAGGCTCAATCCAGGATGATCGACAGCGCTTCTCTGCCTTTCGCCGTATCGACGACCTGCATCGTGACCGGCTGCCCCTCGGCGAGCCGGTTCACGCCGGATGGACTCAGAATCGAAATATGGACGAACACGTCCTTGCCGCCGTCGTTCGACTGCACGAAGCCGAAGCCCTTTGTCTCGTCGAACCATTTGACCTTGCCGGAGACCGGAACGGCGGTGGACGGATCGGGCGCCTGGCGACGGGGCCGGGGGCTGTCAAAACCGCCCCCTGCGCGCGGCGGCGGCGGCGGCGCCCGCTCAGCGGCGCCAGCCAAGTCTACTTCGAGAATGCGCGCCACTTGCTGGCCCTTCACCGAGCTCGTGACTTGCACCTGCAACTTCGCGCCGGGCGGCAGCGTGTCGTAACCGGCCGCCTGAACGGCGCCGATATGAAGGAAGGCGTCGCCGGTGCCATTGGCAAGCTCTACGAAGCCGAAGCCCTTGTCAGTTTTAAACCACTTCACAATGGCGTCGACTGCTGGCTCATTCGACATCGGAGGCGGCGCATCTGGAAATCCGCCGCCAAAGGGTGATCGCGGCGCACGGCTCGTTCGCTGCGAATCATAGCTATACGGAGCGTCGTCATCAAATCCGCGCTTGCGGGGGCCCCGAAAATCTCTACCTTTGCTCATGTCTACCTGCTCGTCTCCGCCAAAAACGGCAAGACCGCTATGCCAACCTTGTGCGCCCAACCGCTCCAGTCGGCGCGTCTCAAAAAACGCGCCTGCCCGGAAACGACGATGATGTGCCTCTTGAATGCCATATAGTCCCGCGCAGCGAGCCTTTTACCAGAGTTTCGCCCCCGAAGGCCAGAGAATTCCGTGGGGCGATCCAAAAATCCAAACAGTCGCCATAGTTTGACAACTGACGTCCAAATGCTGCGCCGGTAGGAATGTTTGCGTTTGCAGGAGTTTAGATGAGCCGCGCGGTTGGAATTGACGCGCCATGCGCTGCGCCCGCGCCGCATTGTCACCATAAAGCGTCATCCGAGGACGCCGGCGCTGCGTTCCGTCCGATAAGACCTCGGCGCGAAATCTCAGGTTAGCGAGAGGCAAGAGCGGACGGCGCCGGCCGGATCCCGCATCCGCGATTCGCATAATCGATATTATGGAACCTAAATGTATCGCTTTTGGCGATGGCCGCGACGTCAGACTTCGAGCGCCATTCCGTCGAATGCCGGCGTGACATTTTCCGGCAGCGTTGCGGCCAGCGCGTCGTAATCCAAATCGACGTGCAGATCCGTCAGAACGGCGCGCTTCGGTTTGAAACGCGCGATGAAGTCGAGCGCCTGTGCGACCGAGAGATGCGTGCCGTGCCGCTGATGGCGTAGCGCGTCGATGATCCAGAGATCCAGCCCTTCGAGATATTGCGCGCTCTCCGGCGGAATGGCGTGAAGATCCGGCGTGTAGGCCACATCGTCGAAGCGAAAGCCGAGGGCGTCCATGTCGCCATGGTCCAGGCGAAAAGGCGTGGCGACGATCGCGCCGCCGGGCCCGTCGACCGTCTCGGCGCGCCCCAGATGCAGCCGATGTTCGGTCATCAGCGGCGGATAAAAGCTGCCCGCCGGCGTCTTGAAGATGTAGTCGAACTTCGTGGCGAAGGCCCGCGACGTCGGCTCGTCCATATAGGCCGGGATACGCCGTCCGCTCAGAATGACCAAGCCGCGCACATCGTCGACGCCGTGCGTGTGGTCGGCGTGGGGATGGGTATAGAAGACCGCGTCGAGCCGCTTGACGTCGGCGTCGATGAGCTGCTCGCGCAGATCTGGCCCTGTGTCCACGAGCACTTGCGTCGCTGCGTCGGCGGGGCCGCGCGCGACGAGAATCGAGCAGCGCCGGCGCCGATTTTTCGGATTGTCCGGATCGCACTTTCCCCAGCCCTGCCCGACTCGCGGCACGCCGCCGGACGAACCACACCCAAGGATCCTGATTCTCAGGCTCACGCGGCGGCGTCCAGAGGCGGCATTTTGGAAAACAGCCGCAACGCATTTTCGGTTGTGGCGATTGCAAGTTCGGCGGCGCTGATTCCCTTGATCTCGGCGAGCGTGCGCGCGGTGTCGACGACGAAGGCCGGCTCGTTGCGCTTGCCGCGATGGGGCGTGGGCGCAAGGAAGGGCGCGTCGGTTTCGACCAGCATGCGCTCCAGCGGCACGTCGCGGGCGATCTCGCGCAGATATTCGGCGTTCTTGAAGGTCACGACGCCGGAAAAGGAAATATAGAGGCCGAGCTGCAGCGCCGTTTCGGCGAGCGCGCGGCCGCTGGTGAAGCAATGGAGCAGGGCGGGGAAAGCCCCCTTCCCCATTTCGTCTTTAAGAATGGCGGCGCAGTCTTCGTCGGCGTCGCGGGTATGGATGACGAGCGGCAGGCCGGTTTCGCGGGCGGCTTGGACGTGAATGCGGAAGATGCGCTGCGCCACCTCGCGCGGCGCATGATCGTAGTGATAATCGAGTCCGGCTTCGCCCAATCCGACGCATTTTGGATGCCGCGAGAGATTCACCAGCGCCTCGACGGTCGGCTCGGCCTCTTCGTGCGAATGGTGCGGATGCGTCCCCACCGTGCAAAAGACCTCCGGATAGGTTTCAGCAACCGCCTTCACGCGATCGAATCGCGACAGATGCGTCGAGATCGTGATCATTCTGGCGACGCCGCGCGCCTTTGCGCGGGCGATCGTCTCCGCGAGCTCTGGCGCGAAATCGGGAAAGTCGAGGTGACAATGGGTATCGATGAGCATCAGACTCTGTCAGGAAAGAGCAATATGGCATGGCCTGGGGGCGCTCGTCCTCGGCCGCTGCCGGGAGTTTGATGACGCGCTTGGGCCAATGCGGCAATATGGCTCGGGCGGCGGAAAACACAAATATTTAGCCTCGGGCTCCTTCGCGGGTAGGACGCTCGGCGCTATATTTTCTTGGCTATGCAACTCTCTTTTCGCATCGCCGGCATCATTCGACGCCGTCACGGATCAGGCTCGGGCGGGACGTTGCAAGCGCGAGGAGCAAAAACTTGACGCAATCTTCCGCGCCGGACGGCGACGGCCGCCCGCTGGCGACGATCAAGGACGTGACGGACGTTCTCGGCGATATCGACGATGCGACGCTGTCGGCGATCATGGACCTGCGGCCGACGATCGCTGACGTCGAGGAGGCGGCCATGTGGATGTCCGGCGATCAGGACGTCTTCGGCGCGGGCGCGCCGCTCAAGGACGTGGCGGGAGAAATCGTCTCACTTGTCGCTGGCGACGACGAGGAGAATTTTCCGCCGACCATATGAGCGTCGCCGCGCCGCCGCCGAGCAAACTGGCGCCAGCCGTGCGGCTTTTCCTGTGCGGCGATGTGATGATCGGACGGGGCGTCGATCAGATCCTTCCCTCGCCCTGCCCGCCCAAGCTCTATGAGGAATATGTTTCCTCGGCCGAAGACTATGTTCGTTTGGCCGAAGCGGCGGCGGGGCCGATTTCGCGGCCCGTCGATTATTCCTATGTCTGGGGCGTCGCGCTCGCCGAGCTTGAAGCGCACGCGCCCGACGCCCGCATCGTCAATCTCGAAACGAGCGTGACGCGCAGCGAGACGGCCGAACACAAGGCGATCAATTACCGCGTCAGTCCGCAGAACGCGGAATGTCTGCGCGCCGCCGGAGTCGATTGCTGCGCGCTGGCGAACAATCATGTGCTCGATTGGGGACGGCCTGGCCTCTTTCAAACGCTCGACACGCTTGAGCGTCTGGGCGTCGCTTTCGCCGGCGCGGGACGCACGATCGACGAAGCGCAGCGGCCAGCGATCCTGGACATCCCTCGAAAGGGACGGGTCGTCGTCCTGTCCTTCGCCCTGCCCGACAGCGGAACGCCCTTGGAGTGGGCGGCGACGCCGTCGTCGCCCGGCGTCAATCTTCTGCGCGACCTTTCTCACGCAAGCGTTGACGTCGCCTGCGATCTGGCGCGGAGCGCGGCGCAGAGCGGAGATATTCTGGTGAGTTCGATCCACTGGGGCTCGAACTGGGGCTATGGCGTTTCGACGGCCCAAAGACAATTCGCGCATCGGCTGATCGAAGACGCCGGCGCGTCCGTCATCCACGGACATTCGTCACATCACGCGAAGGGATTCGAGGTCCATCGCAACCGCTTGGTTCTTTACGGCTGCGGCGATTTCCTGAACGACTATGAGGGCATCAGCGGCTATGAAAGCTATCGCGGCGATCTGTCGCTGATGTATTTCGCGGACATCGACGCCGCGAGCGGCGATCTCCTGCAACTTCGATTGGTTCCGCTGCATATGCGGCGCTTGCGCCTTGAACGGGCGTCGACCGCCGACGCCGAATGGCTTGCGCAAAAGCTCGATCGCGAAAGCGCGCGTTTCGGCGTTCGCGTCCGGCGCCAACCAGATGGCGCGCTGTCAGCTTCTTGGTCCGGCGGCGAATGAGCCGCGACGCTCGTGACGGGGAGGCCACGACTCCCCATCTGAAATTCGTCGGCACAAAGGCGGAGCTTGATCGATGGCCATCATTCTCAATCACACCATCGTGCCGGCGCGCGACAATGAGGCCGCGGCGCGCTGGTTCGCACGGATTTTCGGTCTGCGTTACGACGGCGCCAAGGGCCATTTCGCGCCGGTGAAGGTCAATAGCGAGCTCACCCTGCTGTTCGACAAGGATGACGCCTTTGGGTCCAGCCATTACGCCTTCCACGTCAGCGAAGATGAGTTCGACGAGATCTTCGGGCGCGTGAAGGACGAAGGCGTCGCCTTTGGCAGCGCGCCGGGTCGATTCACCGACGGCCAGCTCAACGACTGGAACGGCGGCCGCGGCGTCTATTTCAAAAGCCCCGACGGCCATGTGCTCGAGCTGATGACCATGCCCCAGTAGCCCGCGGCACCGTCCTACGCCGCCCTGGCTTCATAGAAAATCGCCTGCATCGGCAGGCGCATGGGGTTCTCGCCGAGTTCTTGCGCCAGCCGCTCGGCCAGCGCTTCGACAAGCGATTCGGGGCGCACGCCGCCGCGCTCGCGGAGCTGTTCGAAGAGCGGACTGCCGAAGACGAATCCTCTCGCAAAAGACGCCGGGTCTGTGACCTCCCCGACGCGCGACCTTACGGAAATGGTGATGTCCGTGAAGCCGGCGTCGATCAGCGATTCTTTGATGGGATCGATCTCGGCGCAGGAAAAAGCAAGAAACTGCGGGGGATCGCCGGGAAAAAATCGTTCGATCACCTCGAGCCCCAGGCGAGGGAAAGGATTGTAGCGTGGCGCATCCCAGACGCTAAAGAGATATCGGCCGCCCGGCCGCAGAGTCCGTCGCGCCTCACGATGCGCGCGGTCCTTATCGGGAAAGAACATCAGTCCGAATTGGCAGACGATCGCGTCGAAGGCGCCGTCGCCAAAAGGCAGGGCCGTCGCGTCGGCCGAACGGAAAATCACTTGCTCGGCGGCGCCAAACTTCGTCTTCGCCACTTCGAGCATCGGCTCATTGAGGTCGGTTGCGGTTAGCTTCGCTTGTGGATCGAGAGAGTCGCGCAGCTTGCGCGTGACGATTCCCGTGCCTGCCGCCATTTCGAGCACGTCAATTGGAGCGCTCGCGGCCGTCCGATCGGCGATATCGGCGGCGTAATCCTCAAAGAGCACCGGGCCGAGGCCGCGGTCGTAAAAAATGGGAATGTCGCCGACGAAGCGCGCTGTTTCGCGGGTCACGGCGACATTCCTTCAACGAGCAGAGACAGGCCCCTGCCGCGCGATCCGCCCCCGCTCGTAAGCTGAAACAGGGGCGGGATCACGGGGCAACTGGCGCTTTACTGCGCAGGCTGGTCAGCCGGCTCCTCGACCGGAGCTGCGGGCTTCGGCTTGGGTTTAGCCTTGGGCTTGGGCTTGGGCTTCGGCTTGACCGGCTGCTCGACCACTGCCTCTGGGGCCGGAGCCGCCTCCGGCATCGCCATGGGCGCGGGTTGAGGCGGCGGCGGCGCTTCGGTCAACGGCGCCGGAGCGGGAGCCGGCTCCGGCGCGCTCTCCATTGGCGCTTCTACGACCGCCGGCTGCTCAGCCGGGGGCGTTTCGGGCGCCGGCGCGGCGGCCGAGGCGTCGGGTTCGGCTGTCGCCTCGGGCTCGGCTGCAGTCGCCGGGGTTTCGCCCGGAGCGGCTTCCTCCGCTGGGGGCGCAGGTTTAAACCGGCCCTCGATCGCGGCTTTCAGATTGGCGACGCCTTCGGTCGGCGCAGCATAGATGCCGAGGCCAAAACCGATCGCGCCGAAGATAACCGCCGTCAGAATAGTTGAAATGCCACGCGCCATTCCATGGTTTCCTCTGTAAGATAAAGAGCCGTCCGAGATACGACACAACGAAGGCGGATGTTGTTGCGCGAACGCTCAATCGAGCGGCGCGAGTTCCTTTACAAGGAGCCCGGGCGTTCATACTTGCACGCCCGCGCTTTGGCCGACAAGCCCGCAAAGACGAAGGTCAATTGCACGCCGCTGCGCCGCCGCCATTTGAAACGGCTGATTATGGTCAGCGCATGGCGAGCACGAGCGGCGGCCCGCGTCAAGGCCGACCGTCGAAGCCGGCGATCGGCTCCCGGCGCCCGCTGCAGCGGGACTAACGCGCCTCCTCCTCCAGAAACCTCGGAAACACCGGCGTCGGCGGCGGCAGCGGCGCGCCCTCCTGCAGGGCGTTCGCCGCGTCGGCGTGCGCGAAGTCCCGCTCGTCCGGACCGACGTCCAGGAGATCGAGAAGCTTGCCGGCGGACTCGGGCATAAACGGCTGCAGGGGAATCGCCAGCCGGCGCAGCGTTTCGGCGGTGACGTAAAGAACGGTCTCCATCCGCGCGGGGTCGCTCTTCTTCTTCGCCCAGGGCTCTTCACCGGCGAAATAGCGATTGGCCTCGGCGACGATGCGGAAAATTTCCGCCAGCGCGTGGTGCGGCGCGTAATCCTCCATGGCGGCGCGGGCTTTCGCCAGGACGTCGGCCGCTTGCGCGAGAATGTCTTTGTCGGCGTCCGTAAGGGCGTGTTTACGTGGTACGGCGCCCATACAATTCTTGGCGATCATCGACAGCGAGCGCTGCGCGAGATTGCCGAGGTCATTGGCGAGATCGGCGTTGATGCGGTTGACGATCGCCTCGTGCGAATAGTTGCCGTCCTGACCGAAGGGGATCTCGCGCAAGAAGAAGTAGCGCAGCTGGTCGACGCCATAGCGCTCGGCCAAATCGATCGGATCGACGACATTGCCAACCGACTTCGACATCTTCTCGCCTTTGGAAAACAGGAAGCCGTGCACGACGACCTGCTTGGGCAAAGGCGCGCCTGCGGACATCAGGAACGCCGGCCAGTAGATGGCGTGAAAGCGGGTGATGTCCTTGCCGATGACATGCGCGTCGGCCGGCCAGAAGCGCGCTTTATTTCCGCCTTCCGTAAGATATCCTGTAGCTGTTACGTAATTCGTAAGTGCGTCGACCCAGACATACATCACATGCTTCGCGGCGGTGTGCGCGCTCGGCGGAATTTCAATGCCCCAGTCGAAGGTCGTGCGCGACACCGAGAGGTCCGTCAGCCCGCGTTTCACAAAGGCGACGATCTCGTTCTTATAGTGTTCGGGCGTGATGAAGCGCGGATGCGCCGCGTAATGGGCGAGCAATTTCTCCGCATAGGCCGACAATTTGAAGAACCAGCTCTCCTCCTCCACCCACTCGACCGGCGTGCCCGTCGGCGCGAATTTCTTGCCGTCCCGCTCGGTGAGCTCGTCCTCGTCGTAATAGGCCTCGTCGCGCACCGAATACCAGCCGGCGTATTTGGACAGATAGAGGTCGCCGTTCGCCTCCATGCGCCGCCACATTTCGAGCACGGTCTGTTTGTGGCGCGCCTGCGTCGTGCGCACGATGTCGTCGGCGCGGGCGTTCAGCGCCTCGCCCATCCGGGCGAATTGCGCGGCGGTGCGGTCGGCGAGCGCCCACGGCGTCAGCCCTTCCTTCTCGGCCGTGCGCTGCATCTTCTGCCCGTGCTCGTCCATGCCGGTGACAAACAGCACGTCATAGCCGTCAAGCCTCTTCCATCGGGCGAAGGCGTCGGTGGCGATGCGCTCATAGGCGTGGCCGATATGCGGCGCGCCATTGGCATAGGGAATGGCCGTCGAGATCATGTAAGGGGGACGTTCAGGCATGGCTCGGGTCTAGCGCGGTTTGGGGGCGCGGGGAAGCGCCCGAAAGTTATTCGAGAAATGGAGCGAGTGCGGATCGCCATTTTTCCTGCTTTTGGGCGAATGTCAGCGTAGCATGCGCGGGACTCGTCGAGGGCAGTCGGCGTGAAGCGATCGCCGCGGCGCAAACTGACAGTCTGGGTAGAACCAGCCGTTGATAGAGGCTGGCCGCTGTAGCGCCATTGAAGCAAATCAGCGCGATATCTGGATGCATCTCGAAAAAGCGCTCAAAATCATTGGCTCGCACAGTCGAGAATTCGATCCGCTGGTCGAGGCTGCCAGGCCGATGGGCGCTTGCGCAGACGTCCCAGAGGGCGACGCCGCGCGTATTCAGGCTCTGCAGACGATCGACGTAACAAGCGCCCGCATCGAAGCCAAACAGGCTGCCCATCAGCGTCCAAAACGCGTTGCGCGGCTGCGCGTAATACTGCTGGCGCTCAAGAGAACGCTGGCCGGGAAGTGAACCAAGAATCAAGAGCTTGCGTCGCGTGTCGCCGCAGGCGGGAAGCCGACTGAAGAGGTCTTCGTGATCTGCGACTCCCCTTCCCGCCTCCGATGCGCTAAATTGATCGCTCGGAGCATGAGTATGAGCGTAACCAAAAACGCGCCGAGGGATCTTGCGAGGCGCTTCGCCGAGAAGCGGAGCGGTCACACAAATGGCTGGCGGCGCGAGACCTTCTCGCTGGAGCGCCTTGAGGCGCGCGCGAAGGCGCGCGAGCTGTTTGAGCGTTTCCCCAAGGCCGCCTATATGACCGAGATCGAGTTCTGGCGCGAGCTGGAGGATGGGCGGATCGAGTTCACGATGCGCCGCCTTCCGAGCGCCGACTAGCGCCAGCCCAAGCCTATTCCGGCCCGACGTCCGGCGTGCGCCAGCCCAGATGCTGGCCGCTGTCGACGGCGATCATCTGCCCCGTCACGCTTTTCGCCCGGCTGAGATAAACGACGGCGTCGACGACGCCGGAGACATCGGCGGCCCGCTGCAGCGGCACGCCGCGGGCTTCCATCTCGAATTCCCGCTCGCCGAGCGCGGCATTAGCAAAGACCGGCCCCGGCCCCACGGCATTGACGCGAATGCGCGGCGCGTAGGCCTGCGCCATGGTGCGCGTCGCCGCCCACAGCGCCGACTTCGACAGCGTGTAGGAGAAGTAGCGTGGCGTTAGACGCAAAACGCGCTGATCGAGGATATTGACGATGGCGCCATCGACGCTTGCCGGCAGCGCCGCCGCAAAGTCGCGCGACAGCAGCAGCGGCGCGCGCAGATTGACCTGCATCTGCCGCTCATAAAACTCGAGCGAAAAGTCCTGCGCCGCGTCGATTTCAAAAATCGAGGCGTTGTTGACGAGGAGCCGCAGCGGTCCGAAGGCTTCGCTGGCCTGCTCAATGAGGCGCTGCGTCGACTCCGCGTCGGCAAGATCGGCGATCGCCGTCGCCGCGCGCCCGCCGCGTCGCCGGATCGCGTGCGCTGCAAGCTCCGCCTCCTCGGCCGAACGCGGAGAGGCGTGCAGCACGAGGGGCCGCCCCCCGCGCGCGAAGCGCTCGGCGATGGCGAGGCCGATGCGACGCGGCGCGCCGGTGACCAGCACGGGGCCGTCTGCGTCGTCGCCGCCCTCGCTCATGCGCCTACCCTATCCTAGAGCGCCCAAATTAGGCTTCGGGATCCTCGCCTTCGCCGACATCGCCGATATGCTCGACGGAAACGACGCGCTCGTCTTCGGCCGTGTCGAAGACAATGACGCCCTGAGCGCCGCGCCCGGCGATGCGGATGCCGTCGACGGAGCAGCGGATCAGCTGGCCGCCGTCCGTCACCAGCATGATTTCGTCGCCATGGCCGACAGGGAAGGAGGCGACGAGCTTGCCGTTTCTGGCGTTCACCGCCATCGCGACGATGCCTTTGCCGCCACGACCTGTCGTACGATATTCGTAAGAGCTCGTACGCTTTCCGTAACCGTTCTCGGACACGGTCAGAATGATCTGCTCGGCCGCCTGCATCTCGTAGAAGCGCGTATCCGACAGCTCCACGGCGATCGCCGCCTCCTCGGCCTCGGTCCCCGCTTCGGGCGACACATCTTCGCCCATGCGCCGGCGCAGCGCGTTGGCGCGTTTCAGATAGGCGGCCCGTTCCTCGCCAGCGGCGTCGAAATGATTGAGGATCGACAGCGAGATCACCCGATCGTCACGCCCCAGCGCGACGCCGCGCACGCCCATCGAGGTGCGGCCCTGGAAGACGCGGACCTCCGGCACGGCGAAGCGGATGCATTGGCCATCGCGCGTGGTCAGCAGCACGTCGTCGCGCTCCGTCGCGGTCGCGACGTCGACGATGGCTTCGCCGTCGTCGAGCTTCATGGCGATAAGGCCATTGCGGCGCACGTCGACGAAATCTGAAAGTTTGTTGCGCCTTACGGTGCCGCTTGTCGTCGCGAAGATAACGTCGAGCGTCGCCCAGCTCGCTTCGTCTTCAGGCAACGGCATGATCGAGGTGATGCGCTCGTTTTGTTCGAGCGGCAGCAGATTGACGAGCGCCTTGCCGCGCGCCTGCGGCGCCGAGAGCGGCAATCTCCAGACCTTTTCCTTATAGGCCTTGCCGAGCGAGGAAAAGAACAGCACCGGCGTATGCGTATTGGCGACAAACAGACGGTGGACGAAATCCTCCTCCTTCGTCTGCATGCCGGAACGGCCTTTGCCGCCGCGCCTTTGCGCGCGATAGGTCGAGAGCGGAACGCGCTTGATATAGCCGGCGTGCGAGACGGTGACGACCATGTCTTCGCGGGCGATCAGGTCCTCATCCTCGACCTCGCCGTCGGCTTCGACGATCTGCGTACGGCGCGGCGTGGCGTGGGCGTCCTTCACCGCCAGCAGTTCGTCCTTGACGATGCCGAACAGGCGTTCGCGCGAGCGCAGAATGTCGAGGTAATCGGCGATCTCGACGGCGAGCTTGTTCAAAGCTTCGGAGATTTCTTCGCGTCCGAGCGCCGTAAGCCGTTGCAGACGCAAATCCAGAATGGCGCGCGCCTGCGCCTCCGAAAGCCGGATGGCGCCATCATCGCTGAGTCTGTGCCGCGGGTCGGCGATCAGCTCGACGAGCGGCGCCATGTCCTTGGCCGGCCAGTCACGCGCCATCAGCGCTTCGCGCGCCGCGGTGGCGTCGGGCGACGTGCGGATGAGACGAATGACCTCGTCGATATTCGCAACGGCAATGGCGAGGCCGACCTGCAGATGGGCGCTGTCGCGCGCCTTGTTGAGGCGGAATTTGGTGCGGCGGGTGACGACCGTCTCGCGGAAATCGACGAAGGCGCGCAGCACGTCATGGAGCGTCATCAGCTCCGGGCGGCCGCCGTTCAACGCGATCATATTGACGGGAAAGCTTGTCTGCAGCGTCGTATGACGCCAAAGCTGGTTGAGAACGACGTCGGCGACAGCGTCGCGCTTCAGTTCGACGACGATGCGCATGCCGTCGCGATCGGATTCATCGCGCAGATCGGCGACGCCTTCGATCTTCTTTTCCCGCACCAGATCGGCGATGCGCTCGATCAGCGTCGCCTTGTTCACCTGATAGGGAATTTCGGTAAAGATGATCGCCTCGCGATCCTTGCGCAGGGTCTCGATCTCTGACTTGGCGCGCATGATGATCGAACCGCGGCCGGTCGCGAAGGCGTTACGAATGCCGCCACGCCCGAGGATGCTCGCCGCGGTCGGAAAGTCCGGTCCCGGCACGATGTCCATCAGCTCGGCGATGGTGATGTCGGGCCGATCGATCATGGCGATGCAGGCGTCGATAACCTCGCCGAGATTATGCGGCGGAATGTTCGTCGCCATGCCGACGGCGATGCCGCCGGCGCCGTTGACCAGCAGATTGGGGAAACGCGCCGGCAGAACCGTCGGCTCGTGCTCCTTGCCGTCGTAATTGGCCTGGAAGTCGACGGTGCCTTCGTCAAGATCTTCGAGCAGCGCGAGCGCTGGCTTTGCGAGCCGGGACTCGGTGTAGCGCATCGCCGCCGGCGGATCGTTGTCGACCGATCCGAAATTGCCCTGCCCGTCGATGAGCGGCAGCCGCATCGAAAAGGGCTGCGCCATACGCACAAGCGCGTCGTAGATCGCCGCGTCGCCGTGCGGATGGTATTTGCCCATCACGTCGCCGACGATGCGCGCCGACTTCACATATGATTTATCTGGCGTGTGGCCGTTCTCGTGCATGGAGAACAGAATGCGCCGATGCACGGGCTTCAGGCCGTCACGCACGTCCGGCAGCGCACGCGACACGATCACGCTCATCGCGTAATCGAGATAGCTGCGCTTCATCTCGTCGGCGATCGAAACCGGCCTTATGTCGGAGCCGGGCTTGTCGGAATCGTTTTTCTTGGAGTCGTCGTCGGCCAAGTGAGCGCCAGTTCAAGGATAGCGTCGAGTTCACATGTCTATAGGCGATTCGAGCGGGCGACGCCAGCACGAGCGCCTTATGAAGATCAATGAATTTCAAATGCTTATTGTCTTGTTAGCAGTCTTTTTCAGTGGAATTGGACGCCTTGCGCCTCCCCGCGGCCGGAATCTGCCTTTTCGGGCCTGCCCGGCGCGCGGCTTCAACCGCTGACTTGGCCCACCGAACCAGCTCGTCGGCGTCCTCGAACGCTTGGTCCGGGAGACTCCAATAGGAGATCGTGATCGGTCGATCCTTGCCTTGGTAGACGAAAGGCCGGGAGCCCGCCTCTTGAAACCGCGCGGCGCTGTGCCGATCGGCCTTCAGGTAGATTTCGCCGCCGGCTTCGATGGCGAAGAAGAAGCCATCGACGTAAACGCCGTGGCCGCCGAACATGCGCTTGACGGACACGGCGGCAAAGGGCGCGAAAAGCTCCTCGATACGCGCGCGGTCCACGGCGGCCTCGACGAGATCAGGAACTCCCCATCTGCGACGCGGCGCCGACCTTTTCCGGGTCGGCCGGCTTCAGCTCGACGCTCTCTCCGCAACCGCAGGCCGAGGTCTGATTGGGGTTTTCGAACACGAAGGTCGAGGCGAACTGCGTCGTTTTCACGTCCATCGTCGTGCCGAGCAGGTAGAGCACCGCCGCGGCGTCGACGATCACGCGACCGCCCTCGATGTCGATGACTTCGTCGCCCCGCTTCGGTTCGGCGATCTCCATCTTGTAGGACATGCCGGCGCAGCCGCCCTTCTCCACCGAGACGCGCAGCCCCTTCCCGTCCGCGCCGGTCGCAAGCAGGCTGCGGACCCGCTCCGCCGCAGCGGGGCTGACGTTCATCACGCTCATCTTCTGCATGGAAGTCATCGCAAAACCATTCCTCTGGAGCGTGTCCCGCTCACCACATGTCGAGCGCGACGCGCGCTTCGTCCGACATGCGGCTTTGATCCCAAGGCGGATCGAACACCATGTTCACCTTCACCTCGCTGACGCCAGGCACAGCGCTCACCGCATTCTTGACCCACACCGGCATTTCGCCGGCGACGGGGCAGCCCGGCGCCGTCAGCGTCATGTCGATCTCCACGAAGCCTTCCTCGGCGATGTCGACCCGGTAAATGAGGCCAAGCTCATAAATGTCGGCGGGAATTTCAGGATCATAGACGGTCTTGAGCGCCTTAACGATGTCGTTCGTCAGCCGTTCATTTTCAATGGCCTGAGACGTCTGGTCCGGCGTCGCGGAGCGTTGGGCTTCGCTCGTATTGGGAGCATCGTTCATGAACACGAAATTCTCCTCAGGCGAAAAGAGAGCGGGCCTTTTCGAGCGCTTCCGCCAGCCGGTCGATCTCCTCGCGCGTGTTGTAGAGCGCGAAGGATGCGCGACAGGTGGAGGTGACGCCCAAACGCGAAAGCAGCGGCATGGCGCAATGCGTCCCGGCGCGCACCGCTATGCCGGAACGATCGATCACCGTAGCGATGTCGTGCGCATGCGCCGCCGCCATGTCGAAGGAAAGGATCGGCCCCTTATCCGGCGCCCGCCCATAAATTCTCAGCCCCTCGATCTGCGACAGTCTCTGGTGCGCATAAGCGGTCAGCCCTGCTTCATACTCGCGGATCGCGTCGCGACCGATACGCTCCATATAGTCGAGCGCCGCGCCGAGCCCCACCGCCTGAGCGATGGGCGGCGTGCCCGCTTCGAAACGGTGCGGCGGGGCGTTATAGGTGACGCCCTCAAGCGTCACCGTTTCGATCATCTCGCCGCCGCCACAGAACGGCGGCAACGCCTCCAGCCATTTACGTTTGCCGTAAAGCGCGCCGATGCCGGTCGGGGCATAAAGTTTGTGGCCGGTCACCACATAAAAGTCGACGTCGAGCGCACGCACATCGACATCGAGATGCACAGCGCCCTGCGAGCCGTCGACGACCAGCGGCACGCCATGTGCGTGAGCAATGCGCGCGACCTCGGCGATCGGGGTCGGCGCGCCGAGCACATTCGACATATGCGTGAGCGCTACGATCTTGGTGCGCTTGGTGAACAGCTTCTCGAACGCTTCGAGGTCGAAGCGGCCGTCGTTATCGACCTCCAGCCATTTCAACACGGCGCCTTTGCGCTCGCGCAGAAAATGCCAGGGAACGATGTTGGAGTGGTGCTCCATCATCGAGAGAATAATCTCGTCGCCTTCGCCGATATGCGCCTGGCCGAACGAGGCCGCGACCAGATTCAAGGCTTCGGTCGCGCCGCGGGTGAAAATGATCTCGTCCGTCGATTCGGCGTTGAGGAAGCGGCGCAGCGTCTCGCGCGCGCCCTCATAGCCTTCGGTTGCGGCATTGGCGAGATAATGCAGTCCGCGATGCACATTGGCGTATTCATGCTCGTAGAACTGCGTCAGCCGATCGATCACGGCGCGCGGCTTTTGTGCGGAGGCGGCGTTGTCGAGATAGGCAAGCGGCTTCCCATAGGGACGTTCGGAAAGAATCGGGAAATCCGCCCGAACCGCTTCGATGTCATAAGCCGTCTGAATGCGCGTAATCTCGTTCATCGGCTGATCCTTCTAGAAAGCCACACGCTGACGCGATCGCTGAGAAACGCCTTCAACTGCTCATCCTCGATTGCGTCCATCGCCTCATTGGCGAAACCCTCGATGAGCAAGGCTTCGGCCTCGCGGCGCGGCAGTCCGCGCGCGGTGAGATAGAACAACTGATCCTTGTCGAGCCTGCCGCAGGTCGCGCCATGGCCGCATTGCACGTCGTCGGCGAAGATTTCGAGCTCCGGCTTGTTGTTCATCGCCGCCTGCTCGGAGAGCAGAAGCGCCTTCGACTGCATGACGCCGTCCGTCTTCTGCGCGCCCGGGCGGACGATGACCTTGCCCTGAAACACGCCGACGCTCTGGTCATCGAGGATATTACGAAAAACTTCCCGGCTTTCGCCGCATGGCTTTGCGTGATCGATGATGAGGGTTGTGTCGGCGTGCAAGCGGCCGCGTCCCAATGTCGCGCCGTTAAAGACCGCTCTCGCTTTCTCGCCGTCGAGGCGCGCGAAGATCTGCCTTCGATTCAACCCTTCGCCCTCGATCAGCGCGAAGGAATTGATCATGGCGCCCGCATCGAGATGCGCGAGCAGCGACGCGACGCGGATCGACTGATCGACGCCGCCCGAGAGATGGGTGACGAGGTCGAGGCGCGCGCCCGGCGCCAAACGAAGCACGAGGGCGCTATTGTCCTGCGCCGGCGCCGACGAAAGCGCTCCAAGAGTTTCGATCACTGTCGCTCGAGCGCCCGCGCCAAGCATGACGAGCGCCCGCGTATAGGTCGACTGCGCGGCTTCCGCGGACGCCAATGTCGCGAGTTCGATCGCGCGGTCGATCGCGGCGCTCGGCGCGATCTGAATGACGACGCCGTCCTGCATCAGCGCCGCATTGAGCGCGAGGATTGGGTCCTGCGCGCCAATATCGGCGCTGGCGAGCGCTGACATGACATGCAGCTCTCCCTGCCCCAGCGCATCACGCAGCGATTGGACGACGACGCCATCGGGAAGCCGCGCGATATCCGAGAGATCGGGCCGGAAAACGCCATCGAGCGTGACGAGCCGTAGAGAATCATGCGCGCGCGGCAGCGACAATGCGGCGCGGGAGGCGGTGGCGAGCGGCGCCGGCCGGCCCATCGCCGTTTTCAGGTCGGTGTAATGCCATGACTCCACGCGCCGGTTCGGCACGCCAGACTCGGAGAATGACGCCCAGCCGGCCGCGCGCAGGCGCGGCGCGCCCTTGTCGCGCATCTCTTCGTAAAAGGAGGAAAGCGTCGCTTCCGCTTCGCTCGCCAGCTTGATCATCGCCTATGCCGCCTCTTGCGCGATGTAATCCTGATAGCCGCGCTCTTCGAGTTCCAGAGCAAGTTCCGGACCGCCCGACCGCATGATGCGTCCCTGCGCCATCACATGCACTGAATCTGGCCTGATATATTCGAGCAGGCGCTGATAATGGGTAATGACGATGAAGGCGCGCTCGGGCGCGCGCAGGGCGTTGACGCCGTCCGCGACGACGCGCAGCGCGTCGATGTCGAGCCCCGAGTCCGTTTCATCAAGGATAGCAAGACGCGGCTGCAGAAGCGCCATCTGCAAGATTTCCATCCGTTTCTTCTCGCCGCCCGAAAAACCGGCGTTGAGCGGCCGGCGCAGCATGTCCGGCGCGATGCCGAGCGACGCCGCGGCCTCCTTGACGCGCTTCATGAATTCCGGCGTCTGCAATTCCGGCGCGCCGCGGGCGCGCCGCTGCGCGTTGAGCGCCGCCTTCAAAAAGGTCATCGTCGCGACGCCGGGAATTTCGACGGGATATTGAAAGGCGAGAAAGACGCCCTTGGCGGCGCGTTCCGCCGGGTCGAGGTCGAGAATGTTCTCACCATTGAGCCGCACGTCGCCCGTCGTCGCCTCATAGCCTTCGCGGCCGGCGATGACGTAGGAGAGAGTCGATTTGCCCGTCCCATTCGGCCCCATGATCGCCGCGACTTCTCCGGCCTTGACGCTGAGCGTCAGGCCCTTGAGGATTTCCCGCTCGCCGACGGAGACGTGCAGATCCTTGATTTCGAGCATCAATTCAGTCCCTCGAGCCGTCGCCTCATATGCACGTAGCGAACCACTTCCACACGGTCCTCGAGCAACTGGTACAGGATGAGATAGGCGCCGCTTATCGCGCTTCTCACGCCTTTCCCAATGTCCGGTCGCTCTCGTCCGATTTGCGGATGTAAGCCCAACAATCTCGTTTTCCTTTCCGGCGCATCCAACGTCCGATCCGCAGCGGTCTCATTCTCTTTTGCGATATAAGACCAGATCTCGATTAGATCCTCTTCAGCGCGCGCCGTTCGAACCACGCGCATAGAGAATTAGCTCTGTGAATGACGACGGCGCGCCTCGGCTTTGATTTCATCGATCGCGCCGAAACGCCCGGAGCCGCTTTCGACTCCTTCGCGCCATAGTCTTCGCAATTCATCCACGCTCATCCGCTCTACAAGTCGCTCCGTGCGCCATTGTGCGACTGCGGCGCGAATGGCGTCATTCTCGGACTCGAACTCGCCGGAATCGACCGCAGCAGCAAGCTCGGACTCCAATTCCTCTGGAAGAGAAATGTGTAACGTACGCATCACCCCACGCTTCCTTCGAGCGAAATCGAGATCAGCTTCTGCGCCTCGACCGCGAACTCCATCGGCAGTTGCTGCAGCACGTCGCGCACGAAGCCGTTGACGATCAGCGCCGTCGCCTCTTCCGCCGAAAGCCCGCGCTGCATGGCGTAGAACAGCTGGTCCTCGGAAATCTTCGACGTGGTCGCTTCATGCTCGAACTGCGCGCTCGGGTTCTTGGACTCGATGTAGGGAACCGTATGCGCGCCGCAGTTATGTCCGATCAGCAGGCTGTCGCACTGCGTGAAATTGCGCGCGCCATCGGCCTTGCGATGCGCGGAAACCTGGCCCCGATAGGTGTTCTGCGAACGTCCGGCCGAGATGCCCTTTGAGATGATGCGGCTCTTGGTGTTCTTGCCGAGATGCAGCATCTTGGTGCCGCTGTCGACCTGCTGATAGCCGTTTGACACCGCGATCGAGTAGAACTCGCCTTGCGAGCCGTCGCCGCGCAGGATGCAGGAGGGATATTTCCAGGTGATCGCCGAGCCCGTCTCGACCTGCGTCCAGGAGATATGCGAATTGCGGCCGCGGCAATCGCCGCGCTTGGTGACGAAATTGTAAATTCCGCCCCTGCCCTCGCTGTCGCCGGGATACCAGTTCTGCACGGTCGAATATTTGATTTCGGCGTCGTCGAGCGCGACGAGCTCCACGACCGCCGCATGAAGCTGGTTTTCGTCGCGCTTGGGCGCCGTGCAGCCTTCGAGGTAGCTCACATAGGAGCCTTCGTCGGCGATGATCAGCGTGCGCTCGAACTGTCCCGTATTCTGCTCATTGATGCGGAAGTAGGTCGAAAGCTCCATGGGGCAGCGCACGCCCTTCGGGACATAGACGAAGGAGCCGTCGGAGAAGACCGCGCTGTTCAGCGTCGCGTAGAAATTGTCGGTCGCCGGCACGACCGAGCCGAGATATTTCCGCACCAGCTCCGGGTGCGTGTGCACCGCCTCGGAAATCGGGCAGAAGATCACGCCGGCTTTGGCCAGTTCCGCCTTGAAGGTCGTCGCGACCGACACGCTGTCGAAAACCGCGTCGACGGCGACGCGGCGGGTCTCGACGCCGGCGAGAATCTCTTGCTCGCGCAGCGGAATGCCAAGCTTCTCATATGTGCGCAGCAGCTCGGGATCGACCTCGTCGAGCGACTTCGGGCCCGGCGTGGATTTCGGGGCCGAGTAATAATAGAGATCCTGAAAATCGATGCGCGGATAGTGTACGCGCGCCCAGCGCGGCTCAGGCATCGTCAGCCAGCGCCGGTAGGCCTCGAGGCGCCAGTCGGTGAGCCACTGCGGCTCGTTCTTTTTGGCCGAGATAAAACGAACGATGTCTTCATTCAGGCCCTTGGGGGCCTTTTCCGATTCGATATCGGTCGAAAACCCGTACTTATAGGCGTCGACGTCGATGGACTCGACGCGCGCAACGGTCTCCTGACGAGCCGCCATCTGTCTTTCTCCTCGTCACGACGGGTTCAAGGCCCGCCGGCCGATCGTTCCGCCTCAGCCTAGCACCTTTTGGCGTCGACTAGGCGGCGGAATGCCGGGACCTGATGCGATCCACGACACGTGCAAGAACCTTTCCAAACTCTTCTACATCCTCTTGCGTCGAAGACCAACCGAAACTGGCCCTCAGCGCCTCCCTTTCAGCCGCGCCCATCGCCGCAAGCACGTGTGATTCCGTCATTTTGCCTGATGAACAGGCTGAGCCTGCTGAAAGCGCGACATTCTCAAGGTCAAGCGCCATCAGCATTATGCGCGGGGCGAGGCCAGGGATTGAGAAAGCGCTGGCGTTTGGCGCGCGCGGCGCCCTTGATCCGTAGAATCGGGCGTCGGGCGCGACTTTCAAGACGCGCCGCTCCAGCGCGTCGCGCAAATCGGCGAGTCGAGACGCCTCTCCCGCCAAATCTGCGGTCGCCGCCGTCAGCGCCGCCGCGAAGCCGGCGATTCCGGGAACATTCTCGGTGCCCGCGCGGCGTCCGAATTCCTGGCCGCCGCCGCGCAGCACCGGCGCCTCCAGATGCAGGCCCTCGTCACGAAAGGCGAGCGCGCCGACGCCCATGGGGCCGCCCAGCTTATGTGAGGAAAAGAACATTACATCCGCGCCGGTCGTCGCGAATGTCGTCTTCAGCCGGCCGACGGATTGCACGGCGTCGCAGACAAGAACGCCGTTCGCCGCGTGGATCAACGCCGCCGCCTCGGCGACCGGCTGGATGACGCCGGTTTCATTGTTGACGGCCTGCAGCGCGAGCATCGCGCGGCCGCCGGAGCGCCGCGCCAGCGCCTCTTCCAGAGCGGCGAGGGAGATGACGCCTTCGCAGGTCAGCGGAAGGCTTTCAACTGCGTCGGGCGGAAAGCGATGGCCTTGCAGGACGCAATGGTGTTCGCCGGCGCCGATCAGCAAGACCTCGACGCGCGCTTCGTCGCCGTCTCGGCGAAGCGCCGGCGTAAGCGCGAGGCTTGCCGCCTCTGTCGCGCCGCTCAAAAAGACGACGCCCCGGCGCTCCGCGCCAATCGCTTGCGCGATCGCGGCGCGCGCGTCTTCGAGCAGCGCCTTGGCCGCCCTGCCCTCGGCATGGACGGAAGAAGGATTGCCGAGCGTCTCCAGCGCGTCGAGCATCGCCGCGCGCGCCTGCGGGCGCAGCGGCGATGTCGCATTGTGGTCGAGATAGACGCGTGCGGACATGCGTGCGGACATGGGCCTCGGTTTCGGTCGCCGCCATTCTAGCAGAGCGCGGCGACGCAGGCGCGTTCTTGTGCCTGCGTCGCTCCTCGCGAAAGCGTTGCGCGCCGCTTACGGCCGCGCCGACTTGGCCAGCCGCGCCAGATTGACGAATTCCGCGCGGTAGCCGAATGGATCGTCGCCCTTGGCGCTCTGCGCCAGCGCGATCACATCGTCATAGCCGTAATCGCCGAGATAGGGCGCGCCTTTCAGCAGCTGAGCGAAGGCCGCGACGGCGATGGAGAAGCGCACGTCCTGCGGCGCCTGCGCCAGGCTTTCCACGCTTTGCTGGTCGGCGATCGGCTGCGTGATGAGCCGTGAGGCCTCCTCCTTCGGCAGCTTGTAGCGCAGCTTGAGGAAGCCGAGTTCGTTTTCCGCACGCGCCTGCGCCGCCGGCGTCTTCTTGCCGTAGCGCAAATCGTCGACCAGCTTCTTCTCTGATCCTACCGGCGTGATCTCGTAAATCGCGGTGACGCGGTGACCGGAGCCGACATCGCCTGCGTCCACCTTGTCGTTGTTGAAATCCTCGCGGCGCAGCGCGCGGGTTTCATAACCGATCAGGCGATATTCGGAGACGCGGGCCGGATTCCACTCCACCTGGATTTTGACGTCCTTGGCGATAGGAAAGAGCGTCGAAGAGGATTCCTCGACGAGCGCTTTGCGCGCTTCATTTAGAGTGTCGACATAGACCGCCGCGCCATTGCCGTTCTGCGCCATCGCCTGCATCAGCGCGTCGTTGTAATTGCCCTGGCCGACGCCGAGTATCGACAGGAAAACGCCCTTCTCGCGCTTTCTTTCGATCAGCCCTTTCAATTCGCTCTGATCGGTGACGCCGACATTGAAATCGCCGTCGGTGGCGAGGATCACGCGATTGACCGCCGATTTGTCAAAATTGCTTTCGGCCAGGCGGTAGGCGTCCTGAATGCCTTGCGCGCCGGCGGTCGAGCCGCCCGCGCCGAGCGCGTCGATCGCCGCCAGAATTTTGGCCTTGTCGGCAATTTTCGTCGGCTCCAGCGCGACGCCGGAGCCCGAAGCGTAGGTGACGACCGCGACCGTGTCTTCAGGCTTCAACTCGTCGACAAGCATCCGCAGCGCGTTCTTGACGAGCGGCAGCCGATCCTGCGGCGACATCGAACCTGAAACGTCGATGAGAAAAACCAGATTGGCGCGCGGGCGCTCGGCGCTTTGCAGCGCATAGCCCTGTATCGCCACATGCACGAGTCGATTGCCGGCGCTCCACGGGCTGGGCGTCACCGTGAGCGTCGGCTTGAACGGCGCCTGCGCGCTTTCGGGCTTCGGATAGTCGTAGGGAAAGTAATTGACGAACTCCTCGACCCGCACCGAATCTTTCGGCGGCAGGCGGCCGGCGTTGAGCGCGCGGCGCGCGAAGGCGTAGGAGGCGGCATCGACGTCAATCGAGAAGGTCGAGACGGGCTCGGTCGCCGCTGACTTGACGGGGTTGATGTCTTTTGACTCGAACCTGTCGCGAAACTCGCTTTCCGGCGCGACATTCGTGTCGATCGGCGGCGACGACCGAGCGCTTTCCGCGCTCATCGCGGCGACGGGTCTCGCGGGCTGAAAAGATCGCGACAGTCGCTGCTCGGCATCCTTTCGGATCGAACCGGCGAGGCGCGGAGGCGGCGCGGCGACGCCATCCGCTCGGCCGCCAAGCGCGCCCGCCGTCTTCGCTCTCTCTTCGCGCGCCGTGGGCGCCGAGGGCGCGGGAGCTGGCGGGACCGCTTCCGGCGCCTCCATGCGCGGCGCTACGGCGACCTCGGCCGGCGGCGAGATGGGGCCGACCGGATTGGATATGCTCCCGCCGCCCGGCGGATAGTTGCGCGAGAGCATGAAGGCGGCGGGCGCGCCGATTATCAGCGCGGCGATCGAGGCCGCGAGCGCGCGATTGAAATGCAACGTCTGACGCATCTTTCTTTTCCCTTCCAATGGAGAGGATGCGTAACTGAGACGTTGCGGCGCGGCCGATCCTTGGGCCTCGGCCGCGCTTTTTTCAAAAGCGGCCATCGCCACCGCGAGCGCTATGCGCTTCGCCTCGCCATCGGGCGGCGGGACGGGCTCTTTAAGGCGCGTGAGATCCGGTTCGATCATCGCGCGGGCTCCAACTGGTTCTTCAAACGCTTGCGCGCCTCATGCAGATGCCACGACACGGTCTTCTCCGAACAACCCATCAGCGCCGCCGCCTCGCCATGCGACAGGTCCTGCGCATAAACGAGCAGCACGGCGTCGCGTTGCTGATCCGGCAGGGCGCGCACCACGCGCCAAAGGTCCTGCCCCATCATCTCATCCTCTGGGGTGTCGCCGTCGGCGCCGTCCACGAGCGCCGACATTCGCGCCGGTTCGAGCGCCACAATTTTGCGCCGCGCCCGGATGTGGTCGACCGCGGTCGTATAAGCGATGCGATAGGCCCAGGTCGTAAAGGCGCAGTCATTGCGAAAGGCGCCCATCGCCGTCGCCATCTTCACCATTGCGTCCTGAGCGACGTCCTGCGCCTCTGCGCGCGCGCCGCACCAGCGCCAGGCGAGCGCATAGACGCGGTCGTAATGGCGCTCGGCCAGCACGGCGAAGGCGGCGGCCTCGCCGGCGGCCGCCCGTCGCGCCAGTTCGCCGTCGGTGTCTTCGCCCGCCAAGTCGTCCCCTCTATTTGATCCCGTCGAGACTATTGACGGCCGTAAGCGCCAATTCCTTGGGTCGGAGCGGCGAAATTTCGCCGTGGCCCGGGAGCTGCCGAATTTCCTTGCATTTTACAGTAGCCCGCGTGGTAGAAGGCGCGCCTGCCCGTTTCGCAAGGGAATCCGAATGCCCGAGGTTATTTTTACCGGTCCGGCCGGCAGGCTCGAGGGCCGGTTCCATCAGTCCGCCACGCGCGGCGCGCCGATCGCGATCATTCTGCATCCGCATCCGCAGTTCGGCGGCACGATGAACAATCAGATCGTTTATCACCTTTACTACGCCTTCGCGGAGCGTGGTTTTTCCGTGCTGCGCTTCAATTTCCGCGGCGTCGGCCGTTCGCAGGGATCCTTCGACCATGGCTCGGGCGAGCTTTCCGACGCGGCGGCCGCGCTCGACTGGGCGCAGGCGGTCAATCCGGAAGCGCGCGCCTGCTGGATCGCGGGCGTCTCTTTCGGCTCCTGGATCGGCATGCAGCTGCTGATGCGCCGTCCTGAGATCGAGGGGTTCATCTCGATCGCGCCGCCGGCAAACCGTTTCGACTTCTCCTTCCTCGCGCCCTGCCCCTCTTCGGGCCTCTTCATTCACGGCGACCAGGACCGCGTCGCGCCGCTCAAGGAAGTGACCGGGCTGATCGAGAAGCTCAAGACGCAAAAGGGCATTCTCATCGAACATGCCGTGGTCGAGGGCGCGAACCATTTCTTCGAAAACAGGATCGAGCCGCTGATCGCGCATGTCGACGCCTATCTCGACAGGCGTCTTGGCAATCCGCCGAGGATCGCCATCCCCGCGCGGGGGGATTGAGGCCGCATTGTCATTCCCGACGCGCGCAACGCGCGATCGGGAATCCCAGAGCAAAGCAAGCATTACTGGATTTGCCGTGGAGTCCCGGTCAGGCCTCCGGCCTGCCGAGAATGACACGCAGCCTATGACCTTTAGGCGGTCGCTCGCGCCAGCACGCCGCCGCACATGGCTTCGGGCGCGCCGGTCGTCGTCGGAAAGGTGATCGGCAGCCCTTCCAGCAGGCGCGCGGCAAGATAGGCGAAGGCCTGCGCCTCCATCGAATCCGCCGACCATCCGACCGCATTGGCCGTCGTCACCTTGCACGGCAGGCGCATGACGAGTTCGCGCACAAGGATCGGATTGCGCGCGCCGCCGCCGCAGACGATCAGCAGTTGCGGCTGAGTCGGCAGATGCGGAAAAAGCCGCAGCACCGAAGACGCCGTAAAGGCGGTCAGCGTCGCGGCGGCGTCCTCGGTCGAGAGCTTGGCGACCGCATCGAGCGCGAAGGCGTTGCGGTCGAGCGATTTCGGCGGCGGCTGATCGAAGAACGGATGCGCCAGCATCTTGAGCAGCGTCGCTTCATTGACGCGGCCGCGCGCCGCCATATGGCCGTGCCGGTCGATCGGCGCGCCGGTGCGCTGAAGCATCAGATCGTCGATGAGCGCATTGCCGGGGCCCGTGTCGCAGGCGATCGGCTCTTCGCCGTCCGCGACATAAGTGACGTTGGCGACGCCGCCGATATTGAGCAGCGCCACCTCGCCCTTCATGCCGCCGGCGAGGACAAGCGCGCGATGGAACACCGGCACGATCGGCGCGCCCTCGCCGCCGGCGGCGATGTCGGCGGCGCGAAAATCATAAGCGACGTCGATGCCGAGGCGCGATGCGAGCGCCGGCCCGTCGCCAATCTGGATCGTGAGTCTTTGCTTGGGACGGTGCAGCACCGTCTGGCCATGAAAGCCGACGATATTGACGCTCGCCGGGTCGATCTCATTGTCCCGCAACAGCGCCTCGACCGCCTCGGCGTGGCGGTCGGTCACCATCCGCTCGGCGAAAGCGAGAACGCCGGGCCGCGCGTCTCGATCTTGCAGCGTCGCGGCTTCGGCGAGCGCATTGCGCAGCAGCGCGCGGTCGGCGTCGCTATAGGGGTAGTGCCCCGTCGGCCCGAAAACGACAGTGGCGTCGCCATCGGTTTCGATCAGCGCGACGTCGACGCCGTCCATGGACGTGCCGGACATGAGACCGATTGAGCGGTAGGTGGGCAAGGCGAATCTCTCGTTGGGAAGCAGGAGAGTATCAGGATTTCACCAACGCCCTACCTCCCCTTGCGGGGAGGTCGCTCGCCGAAGGCGAGCGGGTGGAATACTTTCAATCCGCTACGCTCAAGTGCAATTAGGAACGCTCGTTTGTAGGACGCATCACGGCGTTCCAATCAATCTCATATCCGACGGCTTGAAGTTCCCGGGCAAGGGTCTGCTTCCAACCGCCCCCACTATCGAACTTCTCATAGACAACACCACCGAAATCCGATGGCAGTTCCATATCGCCTTTCTTAAGAGCGCAGACGTTTTCCCGCCCTAACCGACCGATAAAGTATCCAAGTTCTAGCAAAACGTTCTGGCGTGGTCGTGGGCTAGATTGCTCTCCGTTGGCTCCGCCAAAATCGTCGGGCGTCAAGAGCACTACAGCGAAAGGTAATTCGCCATGTGCAACAACCTTTTCGATGACTGTGCGACCGCGATTGGCCTGCTCATGAAGAATGATCGGCTCTATGCCAATGCTTTCCAGAAAGCGAGCAACCGCTTCGCGCGGACCTTCATCACGGCCATGCACGATGAAAACTTTGCGCTCGAAGGGAAGAGGGTTCACGAAAGTCGATTTGGACGCATGGTTTTCGGGCAATTCCTCGAGACGTTCCTTAAGAGCCGTAATCGCTTGCGTTAGCAAGGCAATGGAGCGTGCTTTGGATCGGGCTAGCGATTGCTGAACTGACGTTATTGGTACTGGGAAGGCGTAATTATGGGGACCGTTATCAAAATTTGAAGCACCAGAATAACGTCTATAATCAGCGGTATCGGATCCAAAGGTGCGCGTAAGAGCTTCATCGATCGCGACACCTAGCGCGTCAATTTCCGGGATGTTGTATTGTTCACTAACTTGGGATGGATTGAATTTCTCAACTTCATGGCGCCGACGTTCTAACCGATCAATCCCTTGTCGGATTGAGTCAGCGTTCATTACCGCGGGCAATTGCGTAGAGCGAGATTGAGATGGACGACTAACCATCGACAGCTATCCAAAATGCACCTCAACAAATGTGAATGGGGTATTATCCCTATTTCTTTATGCTTGCCCGTTCAACAAATTACGCACGCCTACCGCCGGCCTTCCCAGCCCCACGCCGCCACCACAACGCCGACCAGCGCCAGCATCGCCCATAGACCCAAACCAAGCGGCGCGATTTCGACGCCGACGAGCGTCGAGGCGCCGGTCTGTCTGATGCCGATCCAGTCAGAGCCGCCATAGCGGTTGGCGTCGCGCAATTCGACGACGCGCGGCATCGAAACGGTGTCGGCTCCGCCGTTCGATAGGCGCCGCGCCGTTCCGCCGGTCGCCTCCATCAGCGGTTGCAGCTTCTCCGTCGTCGAGGCCACTTCGCGAAACTCGCGCGGATTGGGCGGGCCGACGTTCACCAGCGCGGTGAGGCCTTCGCTCTCGAAGCGCCACAGGCCCATTTCCTTGGCGTCGAAACGCGCGCGCCACAGTCCCGGCTCGCCTTGCGCGACGGCGATTTCGTCGCGCGCGCCGGAAGGGGCCGTCGCCATCACCGGCGCCGGTCGCTCCTTCATTGTCTGGCGCTCGACGCTGACCTCGCGGCCATGCGCGGAAGCGCGCAGCGCTTCCTCTTCGAGATCGGGCTCCTTCATCAGCCAATGCGCCAGGCGGCGCGTCAGATCGACATGCGGACCGCCGCCTTCGAAGCCCCGCGCCCAGAGCCAAATCTGGTCAGAGAGCAGCAGCGCCACCCTGCCCTTGCCTTCGTGCGAGAGCACCAGCAGCGGCTTGTCGCGCACGCCGGACATGATCGAGTCGCCCTTCACCACATTGGCGTCGACCTGCCTGAACCATTCGCCCCAATTCGGCGGCTCGGATTTGGCGCCGGCGAGGCCGCGCGTCACCGGATGCTTCTCGCCGTCCTTGCTGACGCGGGCGCGAAACGCCTGTTCAATGAGCGCGCCGTCAGGCCGGGCCGGCAGGATATTTTCGAGCGGCGAATAATAGAGGCCGCGCAGCGTCGCGTAATCCGGGCCGACAGCCGCGAGAAAGGCGCCGCCATTCTCGACGTAATTGGCGATGTTCTCGAAATAGATCGAGGGCAGCGTCGTCTGGCTCGAATAGCGATCGAAGATGATGAGATCGAATTCGTTGATTTTCTTCCCGAAGAGATCGGCGGTCGGAAAGGCGATCAGCGACAATTCGCTCGCCGGCGTGATGTCGAGCTTCTCCGGCGGCCGCAATATGGTGAAATGCACCAGTTCGACATTGGCGTCGGCGCGCAAGAGATTGCGCCAGTTTCGCTCGCCCGGATGCGGCTCGCCCGACACAAGCAACACCTTGAGCCGGTCGCGCACGCCTTCGATCGACAGCACGGCCTTATTGTCGAGCGGCGTCAGCTCGCCGGGCGCGGACGGAATTTCGAGTTCGACGACGTTTTGTCCGCCATGTTCGATGCGCACCGGAATGCTGACGATGTCGCCCGGCACAGGGCTGAACGTCGGCAGCGCTTCGCCGTCGCGACGCACTGAAATCGCTATGCGGGCGCCATCGCCGCCAAGATCGACGACGCGCGCGCGGATGATCTGATCCTTGCCGACGATTCCAAAGCGCGGCGCTTCGACAAGCTCGATGCGGCGGTCGCGCTCGCCCTTATGCCCGGTCACGAGCGCTTGAACGGGCGCCTTGAAGCCGAGCGCTTCGGCCTTGGCGGGAATATCGTGAACGACGCCGTCGGTCAGAAGAATAGCCCCGCCGACGCGCTCCGAGGGAACGTCCTTCAATATTTCGGCGAGCGCGCCGAACAGCTTGGTGCCGTCATTGCCCGAAGCGTCGTTGGCGACTGTGATCGTGCGCGTCTCGACGTCGCCGAATTTTGCAAGCGCCGAGTCGAGCGCGTTGCGCGCCTCCTCCGTTTGCGCATTTCTCGCGCCGAAGTTCTGGCTGTCGCTCTTGTCGACAACCACCGCGACGACGCTCTTTTGCGGATCGCGTTTTTCGCGCACGAGCGACGGGTCGGCGAGCGCGGCAATCAGCAAGGCGAAAGCGAACGCCCGGAGCGGCGCGCCACGCTGGCGCTTGGCCGCCATCAGCGCCAGCGCGCCGGCGCCAAGCACGCCGAGAACGATCAGCGCCGACCAGGGAACAAGCGGCGAAAAGGCGAGCGTGAGGTCGCTCATGCGCGCCCGCCCCGTGCAGCGCCGTCATGCCCGCGCTTGTCGCGGGCATCCACGCCGTGCCGCCTCCACGTGGATGGCCGGGCCAAGCCCGGCCATGACGCGGCTGAATTCGGTTGCGAAATCACGACGCCGCTCACTGGCCCAGCCTTTCCAGCAAGTCGCGCACATGCACCTGATCGGACTTATAGTTCCCGGTCAGCGTATACATCACCAGATTGATGCCGCCGCGGAGCGCGAATTCGCGCTGGCGCGCGCCGCCCGGGGTCAATGGAAACAGCGGCTGGCCGCGTTTGTCATGCGCCCAGGCGCTCGCGAGGTCGTTCGAGGTGATGACGATCGCGGAGACGCTGTCCGTCGCGCGCACCGGACGCGCGGCCTGATCTTTCGGCTCCGGCGGCAGCGCCTCGACCCAGGTCTCGCCATTGGCGTAGCGGCCGACGAATCCGTCGAGCAAGTAGAAGGTCTTGGTGATGACGTGATCGCGCGGCGTCACTTCCAGCGGCGGAATGTCCAAGCCTTTCGTCAGATCGCGCAGCCATTGCGCCTCTGGAGTCGGCGCGCCGCCGACGTGTTGAGACAGAGCGTCGCGCGTGTCGAAGATGATTGTGCCGCCCTGCTTCATATAGGCGGTGACTTTCGCCACCGTCTTCGCGGGCGGCTGCGGCGCGCTCGCGACGATCGGCCAGTAGAGCAAGGGATAAAAGGCGAGTTCATCCTTCGCCGGATCGACGCCGACCGGATCTCCCGGCGAGAAAGATGTGCGCATGTTCAGCGCCTGGGTGAGCGCCTCGAGGCCCAGCCGCGATATTTCGTCGACGTGGGCGTCGCCCGAGATCACATAGGCGAGCCGCGCCGTCAGCGCGGCGTCCTTGTCGCGCTGGGTAGCGGCGGATTTCGGCGCGGACTCGGCGCGCGTTTCGCTGGTCATCGCCGTCAGGCACAGTAGGCCGCACAGCGCCGCGGTCGCGGCGCCGAGGGGCCGCAGCCGCAGCTTCCCGGCGAGCGCCAGCGCGATCAGCGCGTCGGCGATAAAGGCGGCGAGCGCGAAGACGAGCAGCGGCCCGCGCAAATCGAGCTGGCCGCCGGCCCGCAGCATGCTTGCGCTCAGTCCGGCGCCGGCGAAATCGAAAGCGCTGATCTCGTCAGTCGGGCGCAAGGTCTGCACCGCGACGAAAGCCTCCCCCGAGCCATACAGCCCGGGCGGATGTTCGGCGCTTGCAGGCCCGTCAAAGCCGGGCGGAATGCTTTGCGCGAAAAGGCCGGGCGCGCCGAGCGCGCCAAACCCGTCGAGAAGGCGCATCGGCGCGAAAGCCGACGGATCGGCGACCGTACCGGACCGTTCGCTGCTCGAAGGCGCCGACTCTCCAGCCATGGCGCTGATCCGTTTCAGCATCTCAACGAAAAGCCCCGAGATCGGCAGATTCGACCAATTGGCGTCGGCGTTGACGTGAAACAGCACGATCAGCCCCTTGCCGCGCCGTTCCGCCGTCACGAGCGGCGTGCCGTCGGACAGGCGGGCCCAGGTCTTGTCCGCAAGTCCCGGATCAGGCTCGGCGAGCACCTGCCTCTGTACCGTGACGTCCTTTGAAGCCGGTAGGCCGAAGAAGGGGCTCGTGGCGTCAAACTCGGCGAGCGCCTTTGGCTCCTCCCAGGACATGGCCCCCCCGAGCACGCGGCCGTTCCGGCGCAGGCGCACGGGCAGCAGACCATCGTCGGCGTTGGCAAGACGCGGCCCTGCGAAACGAACGAGCGTCCCGCCTTCTTCGACGAAGCGCGACAACGCCTCGAACGTCTCGCCGGGCGCGAGCCCGACATCGGCGAGCCCCATGATATTTGGCTGTTCGGCGAGCAGCGCCTGCACGGGATCCACAACGCCGGGACGCGCCGTGCGGATTTGGGCGAAGGGCGCAAGCGCTTTTTCGAGATAGTAGAGCGGCGAGAGTAACGGCTGCGCCTCATCGGCGGCGCCGCCGATGAGCGCAACGCGCTTCACTTTCGAGCGCGCATCGAGAAGCGCGACGGCGCCGGCGGAATTTTCCCCTTCGATGCGCAGATGACTAACGTCGTTGCGAAGTTCGACCGGCAGTTCGATTTTCGCCCGAACGCGCGGCGCGCCGCCAAAATCCACCGTGGCTCGGCCGACCGTCCGACCTTTCGCGTCGAGCGCGTCGACGACCGCCGACGCGTCGTCGCCGATGCGCAGCACATCGACGCTCAGCGCGGCCGCATCATTTGTCGGCGCGGCGAGCGCACGCGGCGCATGGTCCTCGACGTAAACCTCGACTCCGGCTGCGCCCGACTCTTTCAGCGCGCGCACGAAGCCTGCCGCGTCGCCCTGCGCGACGCCGTCGCTGATCCACACGATGCGCGCCGCTCTATGGGCGTGGGCGAAGGCGGCAGCCTGTTCGCCGATCATCTTGCGATCCGGCAGAAACGGCTTGGGCCGCGCCGAACGCAATTTTTCCATCGCGCGCGGCCCGTCGCCTGGAACCGGCGCCGCAGTCTCGGATGCGAGCGCGACTGCGACCGGACCGCCGGCGCGTGCGACCGCCTCGATGATCGACGCCGCGCCGGCAGCGCGTCGCTCCCATGTCGGCGCCGCCGTCCAGCCGTCGTCGAGGATGACGAGCGTCGGCGCGGAGGACGCGACGACGCCGCTTGGCGCCCAGACCGGTCCCGCCATCGCGAAAATCAACGCGGCGGCGAGCGCTAGCCTTAGCGCCATCAGCCACCAAGGGGTTTTTGCCGGCGTCTCTTCATCAGGCTTGAGCTCGCGCAGGATCTTGGTGGGCGGAAACACGATCTCGCGCGGACGCGGCGGCGTGACCCGCAACAGCCAATAGATCATTGGCAGGCTGATGAGACCAAACAGCGCGAGCGGCGCGGCGAAGGAAAACATCAGCGCCGCTCCTCGAAGCTTGCTCCATCCGCTCCGAGCAATCCCATGGCGAGCGCCAGCGCCGCTTCGGCGGCCGGCCTGTCGGTGCGATGCTGCAGGAAGATGAAGCCGACGCGTTGCGTCGCGCGGCGCACGGCGTCGCGATGCGCTTCGAACCGCCGCGCATAGGCCGCGCGCAGACTGCGTGGGTCGCCTGCGTAGAAGGCGGGGCCGCCGTCGGTGTCGAGAAAAGTGGTTTCGCCGGAGAACGGCAAGGTTTCTTCGCTCGGATCCGTCACCATCAGCACCGCGCCGGAGGCGCCGCCGTCGGCGAAACGCCGCAGGCGTGTGGCCAGCGCGTCCGGATCGATGAGGAAATCGGAGATCAGAATGACGCGGGCGCGGGGGCGGATCGGCGCCTGCGGCGGAAGATCGTCGCGCGTCGCCTCCGTTGCATTGTCAGCCAGAGCGCGCGCCAGCCGGTCGATCACGTCGCGCGCCGAGATCGGCGCGGTCAAGCCCAGCGCCGCCGCCCGCTCGCCGCCGCGAACGAGCACGTCGGCGAGCGCGAGCCCCAGCGTCACGCCACGGGACAGCTTATCGTCGGAGGCGAGAGACGAGCCAAAGGCCATGGAGGGAGAACAATCCATCCAGAGGAAATAGTCGTGCGCGGCCTCCCATTCACGCTCGCGCACATAGAGCTGATCGCCGCGGGCGGAGCGGCGCCAGTCGATGCGATGCGCCGATTCGCCCGATGCAAATGGCCGGTATTGCCAAAACGTCTCGCCGACGCCCGCGCGCTTGCGGCCATGAACGCCATAGGCGAGGCTCGCCGCGATCTCATGCGCGCGCGCCACCAGCCTTGGCATCCGGCTCGCGAGATCGGCCGCCGTAGCGCCATCTGCGGGCTTGCGCTGTGCAGGATCGTAGGCGCGCGTGGCGACGTCAGCAAACATCGTCATCTTTCTCCGTCAGAGGGAAGAGCCGAGCGAAGGCTCGTCACCCGATCCGCGCCACGAGCGTCTGAACCACGTCGGAAACGGTCATCTCGCGGCGCGCGGCGAAATTGAGCGCCATGCGGTGGCGCAACACCGGCGCGGCGAGTTTCGCCACATCGTCGATCGAGGGGGCGAGCCGGCCGGTGACGAGCGCGCGGGCGCGCGTCGCCAGCATCAGCGCCTGCGCGGCGCGCGGTCCCGGACCCCAGGCGACATGCGGCGCGATTTCCGCGTCGCCCTCGTCTGGACGGGCTGAACGAACGAGATCGAGGATCGCGTCGACGACCTTTTCGCCGATCGGAAGCCGGCGCACGAGCCGCTGGGTCGCCATCAGCTCTTCGGCGTCGAGCGCCTGGCTCGCCTCGGCCATCGTCTCGCCGGTCGTTTCCAGCAGGACCCGCCGCTCGCTGGCGCGGTCGGGATAATGCACGTCGATTTGCATCAGGAAGCGGTCGAGCTGCGCCTCGGGCAGCGGATAGGTGCCCTCCTGCTCCAGGGGGTTTTGCGTCGCGAGGACATGGAAGGGCCGCGGCAGGTCGTGGCGCTTTCCGGCGACGCTGACATGATGCTCCTGCATCGCCTGCAGCAGCGCCGACTGCGTGCGCGGCGAGGCGCGATTGATCTCGTCGGCCATTAGCAGCTGGGTGAAGACCGGCCCCCTGATGAAGCGGAATGAACGCGACCGGTCAGCCCCCTCTTCAAGCACTTCAGAGCCGAGAATATCGGCGGGCAGCAGGTCCGGCGTGAACTGCACGCGCTGCTCCGCCAAGCCGAGCACGCGGCCAAGCGTCTCGACAAGCTTGGTCTTGGCAAGGCCAGGCACGCCGACGAGGAGCCCGTGGCCGCCCGCGAGGATCGTCACCAGCGCCTGTTCGACGACCTCGTCCTGGCCGAAAATGACGGCGCCGATCGCGGCGCGGGCGCGACCGATATGGTCGAGGGCGCGTTCGGCGGATTGAACGACGGCTGTTTCGAGCGAGGTCGTCCTGGTGTCGAATGAGGTCATTTCAGCGAGCTCAGGCAGCCTGTCTATGAAGAGGGTCGGGCGCATCGTAGCGGCGCTGCCGTGTTTCGCCGCAAGTCGATCCAAAGCCCCCGCGCCATTCGGCTCCGCATGAACTTTCAAAGGCGAAGCGGCGGAGAGTTAGGGCCAAGCGCAATCTTCGTCTCTCCGCCATTGCAATTCAAGCGCAACCGGCGCGGTGGAGAGGCATTTTACCGCCAAAGCCGCAATTTGGACGTGACAGTTTGTTCATGCGTCGCGCATTAAACGCACTTCGACGGACGCCATGTATATTCATCGGACATCCTCATCACGAAAGGCGTTTCCGCCCATGTGGCGCGCAATCGTTCAAACCGCCCTGCTCTTCCTCACGCCCTTCGTCGCCTATGCGCTTTTCCATTCGTTGCAGCGGCGCTGGCCCTTCGTGCGCGAGCTCTGGCATGGCAAGATCGTGTCGCTGCTGACGATCGCGGGCCTCCTCGTCGCCATCGTCGGGGTCGTGACGCTCGGCCTGACCGGGCTTAACCAGGGCGCTTATGTGCCGGCCCATATCGAAAATGGAAAATTAAAGCCGGGCCGTTTTGAATGAAGGCTGCGCAGAGACTGCTTGACGATCCCCGGCTGGCGACGCTGTTCGCGGCTCTCGCGAAGACGGGCGCGGAAACGCGCGTCGTCGGCGGCGCCGTGCGCGACGCTATGCTCGGTCTGCCGCCTCACGAGATCGACCTCGCCACGACCGCTTTGCCCGACGCCGTTCTTGCGGCCGCGCGCGACGCCGGACTGAAAGGCGTGCCGACCGGCATCGAACATGGCACGGTGACGATCGTCGTCGCGGGAACGCCCTTTGAAGTCACGACGCTGCGTGAGGACGTCGAGACCGACGGCCGCTTCGCCAAGGTGCGCTTTGGCGGCGATTTCGAGCAGGACGCGAAGCGGCGCGACTTCACCATCAACGCGCTGTCGCTCTCGTCCGATGGAGAGATTCACGATTACACGGACGGCCTCGCGGATATCGAGGCGCGGCGCATCCGTTTTATCGGCGACGCGGCGACGCGGATTCGCGAGGACTATCTGCGGATCCTGCGCTTCTTTCGCTTCAACGCCTCTCATGGCGAGGGGCCATTCGATCGCGAGGGCCTGCATGAGTCGATCGTCGCGCGGGAAAATCTCTCGCGCCTGTCGCGCGAGCGCATCCGCGCCGAACTGATGAAGCTGCTGCTCGCGCGCCGGGCGCCGGACGTGCTGCGCGCCATGTCGCACGCCGGCGTTATCGAAGTCATTCTCGGCATCGGCTATCCCTCTCGACTGCAGCGGCTAGCCGCACGCGAAGCGGCTTTGGGCAAACCGGCGGACGCGGTGCTGCGGCTGGCGGCCTTTTCGGTGCTGACCGCCGAAGACGCCGAGCGGCTGCGCGAGCGGCTGCGGCTCTCCAACGACGAATTCGCGCGGCTCGCGGCGGCGGCGCGAACGCTCGCGCCCTTGCATGGACGCGAGGCGCCGCCGCCGGCGTCGCATCTGCGCGAGATGCTGTTCCTGTGCGGCGCGCGCGCCGCGGCCGACGCGCTGGCGCTCGCGCATGCGGAAAGCGCCGCCGCGGCGGACAATCCGGAGTGGCGGGAGGCGGCGCGCTATCTGGACGAGACGCCCGCGCCCGCCTTCCCCATCAAGGGCGCGGATCTCATCGCCCGCGGCGTCGCGCCGGGCAAGCAATTGGGCGACGCGCTTAGAACGTTGCAAGCCGAATGGATTCGCGCCGGGTTTCCGCGCGACCCCGCGGTCGTTCTGCAGCTTCTTGAAAACGCCATGGCGAACAGCGGCCGGGAGGCGCGCTAGCGCCCGCCACTAGCCGGCTTCGGCTTTCGCGAGCCGATCAAAGATCCCCAGCACCAGCGCGCGCTTGTCGAAATTGAACACTTCAGTTTCCCTCGCGACGTCGCGAATGGCGTCCCAGGCGCTCGCGTAGCGGGCGAGTCTCGAAGGAGCGACGCCGGTCTGCGCAAGCGCGCGGACGCGCGAGTCGAGATGGCGCTGCGTCGCGCGCATGAAGGTCTCATAGGCCGCTTCATTGTCGCGGCCGGTGAGCTTGTCGGCCAGCATATGCGCGCCGAGCCAATCGACCTGCGGCAACCTTTCGAAAATCCGACGCACGGCGGCGTCGAAGGCGACGCCGTCATCGCCAAGCAGCCGCAGCGCCTCGCGCACCGAGCCCTCGGCGCGCGCGGCGGCGACGAGCAGGTCCGATTCAGGCGCCTCCGACCAGGGGGACCCAAGATTTTTCACGGCGGCGATCGTGTCTTCCGGCGACAGCGCGCCGAGCATCAGTCTGCGACAGCGCGAACGGATCGTCGGCAGCATGCGGCCCGGCTGATGCGCGACGAGCAGAAACAGCGAGCGTTGCGGGGGCTCCTCAATGAGCTTCAAAAGCGCGTTGGCGCTGGCGCGATTGAGATCGTCGGCGCAGTCGACGATGGCGATCCGCCAGCCGCCGCTTCCTGAGCCCTGATGGAAGGCCTGAATAACTTTCCGCACGTCCTCGATGCGAATTTCGGTGAAATGCTTTTTGGTCTTGTCGTTCCAGGCGCGGCGCAGCAAGAAAATATCGGCAAGCGCCATTGAGGCGATCCGACGCGCCGCCGGATGGTCGGCGGGCACCGCGAGGCTCTCCGCGGACTGAACCGCCGCGGCGGCCGGTTCCGGATGCGCCAGGAGAAACCGCGCCAGGCGCCAGGCGAGCGTCGCCTTGCCGACGCCTTCCGGCCCGCCGATGATCCACGCCTGCGCCATCTTGTTGCGGCGGTAGGCGTCGAGAAATTCATGCTCCGCCGCGGCATGACCGAAAAGCCCCAGGGTCTCCCGCGGATGCGGGGCGTCGTCGTAGCGATCGCTTTCCGGGGTCGCCTCTTCGCGGCTCATTGCGCGGCTTGCGCGGCATGCGCAAGGAAGCGGTCGTGAACGAGACGCTGCACCGCTCGCGCGACGTCGTCGATGGTCATTACGGCGTCAATCACGCAGCAGCGTTCCGGCTCGCTCTCGGCGATGTCGAGGAACGCCTGCCGCAGCTCCTCGTGAAAAGCCGGCGCTTCGCTTTCGAAACGATCGACCGCTTCGCCATGCCGCCGCGACGCCGCCCGCGTAAGGCCTTCTTTCGCCAGCAAGTCGAGCATGATGGTCAGATCCGGCCGCGTATCGCCCACCGCCGCCCTTTCGAGCAGCGCCAGAGTCTTGGCGTCGACGCCGCCGCGCGCGCCCTGATAGGCGCGGGTCGAATCGGCGAAGCGGTCGCACAGCACCCATGCGCCGCGCTTCAAGGCGGGCGCGATCAAGGTTTGGACATGATCGGCGCGCGCCGCCGAGAACAGCGCCGCCTCGGCGAGCGGACCAAGCGGCGCGGCGCGTCCCGAGAGCAGGAAGGCGCGCAGCTTCTCGGCCTTTGGCGTCCCGCCGGGCTCGCGCGTCGTCACCACCTCGAAGCCGCAATCGCGCAAATGCTCGGCCAGCCGCGCGAGCTGCGTCGACTTGCCGACGCCCTCGCCGCCTTCGAAGGTGATGAAGCGGCCTTTTTCGGGCGTCGCCTGGAAGGTCATTTCTTGCCAGAGAGTTTCTGGTGAATGGCCGCGGCGGCGGATTCGTAAATAGCGTCGAAGGCGCGCCGCGGCAGCGATCCCTGCTCGACCGATTCCGCAGTCTGCAGCGGCTGTTCGAGCACGACGGAGTTTCCGCGTTTCACTTCGAGGCGTCCAACCGGTGCGCCCGCCTCGACCGGCGCCAGCACCGGGCCTTCGTAAACGATCTTGCCCATCAGCCTCTCGTTCGCGCCGCGCGGCAGAAGCACCTTGATGTCCTCTTTCGCCGTCAGTTCGACAGAGCCCTTCGTTCCGCCATAGACCTGCGCAGGCCCGATGGTTTCGCCGGCCTTGAACAGTTCCTTCTCTTCGAAGTTGCGGAATCCCCATTGCAGCAATTTGCGCGCTTCTTCGGCCCTCTCCTTCGGAGTCTTTGCGCCATAAACGGCGACGATAAGGCGTCGGCCTTCCTGCGTGGCGGAGCCAACCAGTCCATAGCCGCTGATCTTGTCGATATTTCCTGTCTTCAGCCCGTCGGCGCCGATGCTCATCGTCAGCAGCGGATTGCGATTCTGCTGACGAATCTTGTTCCAGGTGAACTCCTTCTCGCCGAAATAGCCATAAAACTGCGGATAGGTCTTGATGATATGCGCCGCGAGCTTCGCCATTTCGCGCGCCGTTACTTTTTGGTCGGGACCGTCCATGCCCCAGGGATTGCCGAAGCGCGATTTGACGAGGCCAAGCTCGTCCCCGCGTTTGTTCATCCGCATGACAAAGGCTTCTTCCGAGCCCGCCAGACCTTCCGCAAGCGTAATCGCGGCGTCATTGCCGGACTGGATCACGAGACCGCGAAGGAGATCCTCGACGCGGGCGCGGCTATTGAGCGCAAGGAACATCGCCGACCCGCCCGCTGGCGCCCCGCCGGTGCGCCAGGCGTGTTCCGAAACCGTGAATTCATCGTCCAGATGCAGTCTGTCCTCGGCCAAGGCCTGGAAGATCAGTTCCGCCGTGAGAATTTTCACCGTCGAAGCTGGCTTCTGGTAGTCGTCAGCGCCTTTCTCGAACAGGACGGTGTTGGTGCCGGCGTCGATCAGAATCGCGCTCGGGACGCTCGTCTGAAAATTCTGGGCGCGCGCCGGCGCTGCGCCAAGCGCCCACAATGCGCAGAGGGTCAGAATAAGGTGCAGCCCGGGAAATTTCGGCAAGGCGCGCTCCCGTTATTTACGCCGCAGCGCGGCAAGCCGGGAGAAGATGGCGCGCGACGCCGAAAATTGCAATCGCGGCGTGGGCCGCTCAGTTCGTTCGAACCGAGGAGTTCAGCGCCTGTCGGATGGCGTTGCGAGCGGAAGCTTGACGGGCGCCGAATTGCGCGGGCCGCACTGGCGGCAGCGGCGCCACAACTTTCCTGAGCTTCTGGGTCGAAGCGACGGGTTCTTTGTCGATGCTGGCTTGCTCCCGCGCGGGAGGCAGGGGCGCGTCGCTCTCCTGCCTGGCATAGGGCCGCATCTGGTCATCTGACGCCTGCCCGTTCTCATAGGCGACGCGCGCCGAGAGTTCGGCGGCGTCCGCCCTTTCGTCATAGCGCGCCGCACGCGCTGGATCCTCGTTCGCCGCCGTCATCACCGGCGCCGGGGCGTCGATCTGCGCCGGTTGGCCATCGTCGCGCAGGGTCGCAAGGAGTTTATCGTCGTCGTCTCCGTCGATATCGGCGCGCCCGACCCATTCCACTTTGACGCGCGTCGTGCCGACGCCGTGAAAATCGAGCGCTTGCGCCACGCGCTGGGAGACGTCCATTACGCGTCCGCCATGATAGGGTCCACGATCGTTGACGCGCACCACGATCGACCGGTCATTGCGCAAATTGGTGACCCGCGCATAGCTCGGCAGCGGCATCGTGGGATGGGCGGCGGAAATCGACGCCCTGTCGAATATTTCGCCATTGGCGGTGCGTCGCCCATGGAAGTCCGAGCCATACCAGGAAGCCGTTCCTGTCGCCCTATAGGGCCTTTCGCTCGGATAATAGGTTCGGCCGGCGATCTTATAGGGCTTGCCGACCATATAGGCCCCGCCGCCCTTCGGCACCTCTTCGCCCTCGGCAATGACCCGCGGGCTGGGACGCACCCCGTAACGCGGGTCGATCTGACCGAATCCGCCGAGGCCGGCGCTTCTATGCGATCCCGTGGTCGAAGAGCATCCGGCGAGCGCGCCGAGACAGACAAGAGGCAGCAGTTTGGAAAGGATGATTGAGGAGCGAACCAGCGGACGCGGCGCATGAGCGGCGTTTTTATAGACGACAAATCGCATCCAGACGGTCCTTGCCACCAACTTCGATCCGCCGCCGACTTCACTGAAGCACGCCCCATAAGCGGCGACGCTACCTTCATTTTTCGGCGCGACGTCGAACCGCCGCGCGGCACAACCCGCGGAGTGTCTCGTTGATGTGTGAAGTTGTCGTTAAACGCCAGTTACGCTGGCGTCAGCAGGCGTCGCGAATGAGACCAAAATGCGACACCCGCCTTCCAAAAGCGTGCGCGCGCCGAGATTGAAAGCAGATGTGGCCCTGGCGCCACAGTATCCTCGGCTTCATTGAACGCGCGCGAGGTCAACGATTCGCGTCTCGACGCGCTCGATGCCGCGAAAGACGTTGCGCGACAGTTTCGCCGCGACGTGAAGCTGTGCGCCGTCCCCCCTCAAGAGCGCTTCGCCCAGCGGCGAATGCAGGGCGCGAAAGGCGATGGCGTCAACCGTCGCGCCGTCGCGCGAACGCAAGCGGGCGCGCACATGATCGGCCCCAACCGTCTGAGCGAATGTGACCTGCTGCTCAGGCAGAGCAAACAGGGGTTCGGGGTTGCCCTGCCCGAATGGCCCAGCCCGCTCCACCCGTCGCAGCAGTTCGAGACAGACACCGCGTCCGGCGACTGCCGCGTCGACAACCAGCGCATCGTCGAGACGCGCGGCGTCGACGGACGCCCCCAGCGCCTCATCGAGAAAACCGCGAAAGTCGTCGATTTTGCCCCGCGCCAAAGTCACGCCGGCAGCCATCGCATGGCCGCCCCCCTTGATCGCCAAGCCCAGATCGACGGCGCGCCGCACCGCCGCTCCGAGGTCGACGCCACTTAAACTCCTACCAGAACCTGTTCCATATTCTCCTTTGAAAGCAATAACAAATGCTGGAGTATTAAAGCGATCCTTTAAGCGTGACGCGATCAGCCCGACAACGCCCGGATGCCAATCCTGGCCGTGCACGACGAGACATGACAGGCGATTGGATCTCGCCACTTGCGCTTCCGCCTCGGCCACCGCCTGCTCCAAAATCATCTTTTCGACGACCTGCCGTTCGCCATTCAGCCGGTCCAGCTCGAGGGCGATACGACGCGCTTCCGCGCCGTCGGCGAGGGTGAGAAGCCTTGCGCCGAGGCCAGCGTCGCCGATCCGACCGCCGGCGTTAATCCGCGGACCAAGCGCGAAGCCAAGATGATAGGCGCGAGGCGGCCCATCCAAACGGGCAGTGTCCATCAGCGCGGCGAGTCCCAGACGGGATCGCCCCGCCATCACCACCAGACCCTTGGCGACGAGCGCCCTGTTGAGCCGCGCCAGCGGGGAGACGTCGGCGACTGTCGCCAGCGCGACGAGATCGAGCGCGGCGAGAAGATCCGGCTCTGGTCGATCGTCGCTCCACCAGCCGCGCGCCCGCAGCGTCCTCGACAATCCGACGAGGGCAAGAAAAACGACCCCTGCGGCGCAGAGCGCATCCTGCCCCGAAAGATCATCGAGCCGGTTTGGGTTGACGACCAGCGCGTCTGGCAGGATCTCCGGCGCCTGATGATGGTCGAGGACGATCACGTCGAGGCCAAGCGCGCGCGCGACGGCGAACGCCTCGTGACTCGAGGTCCCGCAGTCGACGGTCGCCAGCAGAGTCGCGCCACGCGCCGCGAGATCGCGGATCGCCTCGACGTTCGGCCCATAGCCCTCGATGATCCGGTCGGGAATATGGAGCAAGGGCTCCGGCGCGCCGGCCGCGCGCCAAAAGTCGATGAGCAAAGCGGAGGAGCAGGCGCCGTCGACGTCATAGTCGCCAAAAACGGCGATCTGCTCGGACTTTTCAATCGCCTCGGCGAGCCGGTTCGTCGCGGCGTCCATGTCGCGCAGCGACGAGGGGTCCGGAAGGAGGTCGCGCAGCTTGGGATCGAGATAGCCAGCGGCGTCGGCGACCGTCACGCCGCGCCCGGCGATCACCCGCGCAAGGAAATCGTCGATGCCGTGCGCCTGGGTCAGCGCGAGCGCCTGCGCCTCGCCTCGAGCGTCGAGCCGCCCGCGCCAACGCCGGCCGAGCACGGAGCGCTCGACCCCAAGAAAGGCGGGAACCATCGAATCGGACATTGGCGCCTCAAATCGAATCGCTAAGCCTCGCCGGCAAGCGACCCAAGTTCTTCCGATCGCGTTGAGCGCGGGACTCTCCGAGTACTGCAAATCGTTCATCAATTCTAACGCCTTGGAAATTCACTTGACATCACTGTCCAATGGCAGCGTCATAATGCTGGTGGAAAATTTCCAATCCAATCCGTTTTGATGAGGCGAACGTTCGACTGAAGTTTGTAGATTTTTCGCGCACTTAAAGCCTTCGCGCCTACAGCTTCGTCGGATTGCATAAAAGGAATTGTGCGGAGAGCTTATGGAGACCAAGAAGCTCGCGACGGGCGCGGCCCCTCGCAAACTCAGCGACTATCTCACGCGAGCGCGCGACAAAGCGCCAGCGCACGCCGGTCATGGCGCGGGCGGCGCGCAGTCGGTGCGCGAGGACAATTATCGCGGCCACGAGATCGAAATCGTCACGACCTACAAGATCCTGGTCGACGGAAAGAAAATCCGCGCGCCGCTCGGCGTCGACGCCTCCGGCCAGGTTCATTGTCATTCATTGCCGAACTACCAGACCGCGTCGGCGGTCGACATGGTGCGGGCGCTGATCGACGGCTTTCCCGAGGAGTTCGAGCGAAAGCCGGCCCGGGCAAAGCGCCAGCCCCCAGCAAGCCGCAAGCGCCGGCCCGCTCCTGCTCGCAAAAGCAGGCCCGCCGCGAAGAAAGGTGCAAAACACGAGCATTGATTTTTCAGGCGAGCATTGATTTTCAGGAGAGAGACGATGGCCGTCGTCCGAAAAAATATTTCGCAAAACGCCGATGTACGGGATCAGTACATTCAAGGCGTCCAATTGCTAAAAAATGAGGCGTCGGGCCGAAAAACCAATGAATTCGGCATTCCAGGCGCGGTGCGCTCAGTCAGCACTTACGATCTTTTCGTCATCTGGCACGTCACCGCCATGATGCTCGAGACGCCGCCGGGCAATCCGGCGGGACGAAACTCGGCGCATCGAGGACCCGTCTTCGCGCCATGGCATCGCGTGATGCTGATGCTCTTCGAACAGAACCTGCAGCGCGTCCTGAACGATGCAAACTTCGGCCTTCCCTATTGGGACTGGGCCGAAGACGGCGACCTACCGCCGCAGCAGCAGAGCGCTGCGGCAATTTGGGGCGCTGACTGCATGGGCGGACAGGGCAATCCGGTGACCACCGGCCCCTTCGCCTTCAGCCAAAGCGATCCTTCCGCCTTCAGAGTACGCATCTCCACCAATATTTCTGGAGAGTTGCGATCGGTGAACCGTGGTCTCCGGCGCGCCTTTGGCGTCAGCGCCGGCGCGTTGCCGAGAACGGCGCATGTGACGAATGCGCTGGCGCTGTCGCCCTATGATTCGCCCGATTGGGACGCCGACGCGAACAGCTTCCGTAATCGTATCGAAGGCTGGATGAACGACGACGGCGTTTCTGCGACCTGGATGCACAATCTTGTCCACGTCTGGGTCGGCGGCGAGATGTTGCTCGGCTCCTCGCCCAACGATCCGGTTTTTTTTCTCAATCATTGCAACATCGATCGCCTCTGGGAGAGCTGGATGTCCCGAAACGGGCGCGTCTATGTTCCCGATATGGCGGCGGGCGCGGATCTCAAGGGTCACCGCATCGACGATCCGATCAGCTCGCCGCTCGGTCGCAGCGCGACTCCGCGCGAGACGCTCGACGTGAGCGAAATTTATGAATATGACGCGCTCGCCTGAGCGCCCAAGCTTATTGATTTTCAATTGAATTCGGATCGGCGATGGCGCTCAAATCCACTCATATCATTTTCGTGCATGATTTCTTCGGCTGGGGGCCTCAAGAGTTCGGACTGCCCTATTGGGGCGACGCGCTCGATGAGGTCGGCGAACCCTTCGCGGTTCACGAAGCGAAGGTAGGTCCGGTCAGCTCCTTCCATGATCGCGCCTGCGAGCTTTTCGCTCAGATTGCCGGCGGACGCGTGGACTATGGCGCCCGTCATAGCGATGAGGCCCGCCACGCCCGCTATTCGCGGGAATATACAGAGCCTTTCGCGCCCGAGTGGTCGGAGGAAAACCCGGTGATCCTCGTCGGCCATGGCGCCGGCGCCCAGACCGCGATGCAGTTGCAGGCGCTGCTCGCCAGCGATTTCTGGGAGCGCGGAACCAACGCCGGCTGGGTGGAAGGGGTGATCAGCGTCGCCGGCGCCATCAACGGCTCGTTGCTGCCCTACGGCTTCGGCTGCGACCGTGAAGACGGACGGCTCAAGCGCAGGCCGAGCCGGTTCATTGCGGAATCATTCAATTTTCTCGGAATGGCCGCCGGCGTGCCGAGCGCCATGCGCAAGCCCTTCGATCTCCATCTCGACCAATGGACCGATGGCGAAGCCGACGCGACAGCGGCGATGGCGTGTCTGGACGCTGGCGCCTTCGTTGTCGGCGAGGACAATCTCGCCTACGACATGACGCTGCAGGGCTGCCGCAAGGCCAACGCCCGGTTCAGATCGCATCCGGGCACCTATTATCTGTCGCTGGTGACCAACGCCACGCATGTTCGCGCATCTGGCTTTTTCAGCAAGACCTGGCGGCCCGACCCGACGATCCATCCCATTCTCTGGCAGCCGGCGCTCTACCAGGCGCGCGAGGCCAACTTCGCCAAGGCGCCGATCGTCGGTTGGGGCGGCGGCGACCTTTCGCTGCCGCAGTGGCGGCCCAATGATGGCGCGGTGAGCGTCATCTCGCAAAGATATCCCTTCACGGCGCGGGAAGAGCCGGTGGGAGGCGAAGGCGTCTTCAAACGCCAAAGGCTCAAGCCGGGGCGCTGGTATTACGAATATCTCGACAAGGCCATCGGACAGCGGTTCGACCATTTCGACGCGGTCGTCGGCGCCCGGCTCAAGCCGTGGGTTCCGGGGCTGCGCGACGCGCATCGGGAGATCTATCTGAGGCTCGGCGAGACCTTGCGCAGCCTCTAGCCTTGTCTGAAGAGCGGCTAATGCAAGCCGCCAAAGCCTGCCGACCGAAGCGCATCCATGACGCCGTTGAAGATCAACGACACGCCCATCGCCGAGACGAAGAAGCCGACGATCCTGGTCGCCGCGTCAATCCCCAGCGGCCCCAGCGTTGTGGTCAACCGCGTCGCGAAGGCGAGGCAGGCGTAAGTGACGGCCAAGGCGAGAAAGATCGCGCCGAGAATGACGCCGAACGCCAACGCCTCATGGGACGAGTGCTCCACGGTGGCCATCATCCCGAGCACGGTGGCGATCGGGCCGGGGCCGATCATGAGCGGCATCGCAAGCGGCATGAAGGCGACATTGCCCGTCGATCGGGCAAACGCCGGCGTTCCGTCGCCGTCCGACGAGGGTAAAAAAAGCTCAAAGCCGATCTTCATCAGCACGATCCCGCCGGCGATGCGCACCATGCTGAGCGAGACGCCGAAGATTTTTAAGATCACCGCGCCAAAGAACAGGAAGAAGAGGATCAGCAGCAGCGCATAAAGACAGGCCATGAAGGCCACGCGACCGCGCTCCTGGTTGCTCTTATCGCGCTGGAGCAGAAGGAAGACCGGGAGCACCTCAAAAGGATTGATGACCGCCAGCAGCGTCGTGAACGTCGAGAAAAAGAGCGTCAACTCGGTTCTGAAAACTCCGGCGCCGATGTCTGAGACGAGACTGCTGTTCATAAGGCCTTCTCATTGGCGTTGCGCTGCGCCAACATGCGTGGCGGGTATGGCGGCAGCGGCGTGGCGGCGCGACCTTATTGCGGCGGGCGCCGCCGCTCAAGCGCCGCGCTGGAGGATCGCGCTGATTTTGTCTGCATTCGCTTCGACTTGTGTCTCACGATGGAATTGACCCATGACCGACGCGATTCAGCTCACCCATGCCTCTGGCGACGGCGCGGAGATCCTGGCTTTCGGCGCGGAGCTTTCGAGCTGGCGCGCGCGCGGCGTCGACATGATCTGGGCGAAGAACCCTGAGGTCTGGGACCAGACCGCGCCCGTGCTGTTTCCCGTCGTCGGCTGGACTCGCGACGGCCGCGTGCGCGTCGACGGCGAGACCTATCCGCTTGCTCTGCATGGCTTCGCCTGGAAAAAGCGCTTCGACGTCGCCGAGCGGCGCGACGACTATTTGCGGCTCGCGCTCGTCGACGACGCCGAGACCCGCGCGCTCTATCCCTTCGCCTTCCGGTTCGAAGTGGAGTTCCAGCTTCGCGCCGGGGCGCTCGAAAATAATCTCATCGTCTCAAACGCCGACTCGCGGCCCCTGCCCTACGCCTGCGGCTTGCATCCCGCCTTTCGCTGGCCGCTCGCCGGCTCTTCCTCGCCGCATGCGATCATATTCGAGAAGGCCGAGCGTGCTGAAGTTCCCATCATCGGACCGGGCGGGCTTTTCTCGAAACCCATCCGTAAAACGCCGCTTGTCGGCCGGCGACTGCCGCTCGAACCAGAAATGTTCACGCGCGACGCGCTGTGCTTTCTCAATCTTGCGAGCCGCAGCCTGGTGTTTGACAATGGCGAAGGCGCGCGTCTTTCGATCACGCTCGATGATTTTCCCCACGTCGGATTTTGGACGCTGCCGCCCGCCCCTTATCTGTGCATCGAGCCATGGACGGGCCATGGCGATCCGGAGGACTTTTACGGCGATCTCTATGAAAAGCCCTCGATGCGCATTCTGGCGCCGGGCGCGCAGGCGCGGCATGGCGCGATTTTCGCCTTTGAGCGGGAGCCGCCGGTCGGCTAGGAACGAACCGCCACTCGCCAGGAATCATAAATGACCGTCGCCTCCAGCGTCATCGAAGCCATCGGGCGCACGCCGCTCATTGAATTGCACGGCGCCTCGAAGGCGACCGGCTGCCGCATTCTCGGCAAGGCCGAATTCATGAACCCGGGCGGCTCCGTCAAGGACCGCGCCGCGCTGTCCATCGTCGAAGATGCGCGCGCGAAAGGATTGCTGAAGCCGGGAGGAGTCATCGTCGAAGGCACCGCCGGCAACACCGGCATCGGGCTCGCGCTCGTCGCCAACGCGCTCGGCTTTCGCACGGTGATCGTCATCCCCGACACCCAGAGCCAAGAAAAGAAGGACATGCTGCGCCTGCAGGGCGCGCAGCTCGTGGAAGTGCCGGCGGTTCCCTACGCCAACCCCAATAATTATGTGAAGCTTTCCGGCCGCCTCGCCGAGCGCCTCGCCAGGGAAGAGCCGAACGGCGCCGTCTGGGCCAACCAGTTCGACAATGTCGCCAACCGCGTCGCCCATCTCACCACCACCGGGCCCGAGATCTACGAAGCGCTGGAGGGCGCGGTGGACGCCTTCATTTGCGCCTGCGGCACCGGCGGCACGCTCGCCGGCGTCGGCATGGCGCTCAAGGAGAGAAATCCGGATGTGAAGATCGGGCTGGCCGATCCGTACGGGGCGGCGCTTTATTCCTATTATACGACCGGCGAGTTGAAGGCCGAGGGCGCATCCATCACCGAGGGGATCGGCCAGGGTCGGATCACCGCCAATCTCGAAGGCGCGCCGGTCGACGTCGCCTACCGCATCCCCGATGACGAGGCGCTGCGCATCGTCTTCGATCTCGCTGAGCAGGAAGGCCTGTTGCTGGGCGGCTCTTCGGGAATCAACATCGCGGGCGCCATCAGGCTGGCGCGCGATATGGGACCCGGCAATACGATTGTGACCGTGCTGTGCGACGGCGGCGCAAGATACGCCTCAAAGCTCTTCAACGCCGACTTCCTGCGCAGCCAAAACCTGCCGACGCCGCCCTGGCTCGAAGGCGCCGTCGCGATGGATCCGGGCTTCGTTTAGCCCTCGATCGGTTCCGCGGGCGCGGGCGACGCTGCGGCCTCGGCTTCGCGCTGCGGAACGAAATTCTCGCGACGCACGAAGAGCACCTTTCGCAGCTCCGCCTCCCCGACCAGCTTGGCGAATTCGCGGAAGCCAAAGAACGGGATCAGCGCGGCGAAGGTGACCAGTCCAACCGACAGGAGCGTGCGTAGATTGTCGAGATCCACGGGGTCGTGGTCCGCATGGGCCGGCCAAAAATGCTCCAGCAGCGCCTGTTCGACAATATCCATGCCGATGAGCAGCAGACCGAACAGCAGCGACTTGGCCAGGATCGGCACGATCAGCGGCTTTTTGTCGAAAATGCGCCAGATTCCAAATTTGTTGGCGACAAACAGCACCTTCGCGAACGCAAGCGCCTTGGCGGCGGCGAAGCCCTGATGCTGCACGATATGCGCTTGCGACAAAACAACCGATTTGTGCACGCCAAGCACGGCGAGCAGGAACCACACGTAGAGGAACACCGGGTAAAAGGCCCTGGCTTCCTCTTTCACCTTGCTCGTCAATCCCTTTTTTGTCCGCTCGCTCATGTCCCATCCTGCGCCGGTCTCTTCAGCCTTGGCTGCGCGTCAATTTAGCCGCGCGATTCGTCCTTGGCTATCGCATCGGCGCGCGCCAGATCCTCCGGTCGGTTGACGTTGAAGAAAGGGTCGTAAGGCTCTATCGGCCAATCGACGATCACATTCGCGTACCGCCCGATGAAGGCCGACACTCTGCGCTCGTCTTCCGCAACGAGCGCGCGCCGTAAATCCTCGCGCAGCGCGACCGGCCACAGCGCCACGGCGTGATGGGTTCGCCCGTTCGAGGCGGCGACGGCGATCGTCGCGCCTGCGCGCGATCGGGCGGCTTCTAGCCGCGAGAGGAGATCGGCGGGCAGGAACGGGGTGTCGCCCGGCGCGCTCAGCACATGCGCCGCGCCTTTCGCCGCGCCAAACTCCATGCCGGCGAGAACGCCGGCGAGCGGGCCCGCGAAACCTTCAACGCTGTCGCAGATGACGGGCGATCCGAAAGCGGAAAAGCGTGCCGGGTCGCCGTTGGCGTTGATCGCGAGACGCCCGCATTGCGGCTTCAGGCGGTCGATCACATGCTGAAGGATCGGCCGGCCGGCGATCTCGACGAGCGGCTTGTCGCCCCCGCCCATGCGCCGCGCCAACCCGCCGGCGAGGATGACGCCGATGCAGTCGTTCATGCGCTGTCCGGTTTGGCTTCAAAGAGGGGGGCCATTATGTTCGTTCATAATCCCGAGCGCCGCTCGCGCAAGGGGCAGACTTTCGAGGGCAGCACATGATCTCGCGTCGCCGACTCGCCGTTTCCGCCGTTCTTTTCGTTTCCGCGATCCTTTATTCGGCGGCGCCCGCCGGCGCCGCGGAACAGAGTTTTACGCCACAGGCCTTCGCCGCCGCGCAAACGGCCGGCAAGTCGATCATCGTGCATGTCTACGCGCCGTGGTGTCCGACCTGCCGCGCGCAGGAGCCGGCGGTGCAGCGCGTCGAAGCCGATCCGAAATATGCCGACGTCGCCATGTTCCGCGTCGATTTCGACAGCCAGAAGAGCGCTCTCCGCACGCTGAAGGCCAACCGGCAAAGCACGATCATCGTCTTCAAAGGCGATAAGGAAGTCGGCCGCTCTGTCGGGGTGACCGATCCGGGCGCAATTTCGGTGCTTCTCTCAAAGGCTCTGTAAATCGATGGATGCGAGCGCGCTTGGCGCCTTCGCCGTCGCCTTTGTCGCCGGCCTATTATCGATCTTATCGCCTTGCGTCCTGCCGCTTTTGCCTTTGGTGCTCGGCGCCGCGGCGGCGGAGCATCACTACGCGCCGGCGCTTCTGGCGCTGGGCGTCGCCCTGTCCTTCGTCGCCATCGGCCTTTTCATGGCGACGATCGGCTTCGCCGTCGGGCTCGACGGAGATTCGCTGCGGCTCGTCGCGGCGGCTTTGCTGATCGGGCTGGGCGTGATCCTGCTCGCGCCTGAGCTGCAGGCGCGCGTCGCCGCCGCCGGGGGCCCGATCAGCGACAGGTTGAACGCGGCCTTTGGCGACGGGGCTCGCGGCGGAATCTTCGGTCAGTTTGGCGTCGGTCTGCTGCTCGGCGCCGTCTGGAGCCCGTGCGTGGGTCCGACGCTCGGCGCCGCATCGGTGCTCGCGTCGCGCGGCGAAGACCTGAGCGCCGTCGCAGCGACAATGGCCGCGTTCGGTCTCGGCGCGGCTGCGCCGCTGATGTTGCTTGGAGCCCTGTCGCGGCAAGCGATGGCGCGTTGGCGGGGCCGGCTGCTGACCGTTGGACAACAGGCGAAGCAAGCGCTCGGCGCATCGCTCGTGCTGATTGGCGTGTTGATCGTGTCAGGCTACGACAAGACGTTGGAGACGGCGCTTGTCACGGCTTCGCCAGAATGGTTGACGCAGTTAACGACGCGTTTTTAGCGCTTCGCCAAATCAATACGGTCGAAGCTCGAGATGCTAACCTTGCCGGGTCAGCGCAAGACGCTCGATGCAAGCAAACCCAGGCAAAAGCAGACGCCGCTCTGGTATTGGCGGTTGCGCGGTCGGCGCGCCAAGTCTCCGAACGCCGCATATTCCTAAAATTTAGTTTATTTTCCATTGCTTATAGAGGCTACCCGTTTAGGCAATTCTTAAAGCGGCGCCTCTATAAAGACGCTACAACGTGGCTGTTTGAGTAGCGAGTGAGTGAGATGACCGAGACGCACCGTCCCCGTGTCAAATATGTCATCGGTCCCGATGGCAGTCCGCTGACCATTGCGGATCTACCCCCCGCTTCGACCAAACGCTGGGTGATACGGCGTAAAGCGGAAGTGGTGGCGGCGGTGCGCGGCGGCCTGCTCTCGCTCGACGAGGCCTGCAGTCGCTACACGCTGACCGTGGACGAATTCCTCAGCTGGCAGATGTCGATCGACCAGCACGGCCTCGCCGGACTGCGGACCACGCGCCTTCAGCAATATCGCATGTGAGCGCGGCGGCGACAGACGCCGAGACATTCGAAACGCCGGTCCGCGATGGCCGGCGTTTTTATTTTTGAGGCTGTTCCTCTATCCGGCGCCAGCGCTCGACGAGTTTCTTGCGTTCGAAGAGCGCGACAACGACGAGCGCGATCAGCAGCGGGACGATGAGATAGAAGAGTCGCCAGACGAGCAGCGCAGCCAGGACCTTCAGCCGCGGCACATCCGGCATGACATTGATGAACAGCAGCTCGAAGATGCCGAGCCCGCCCGGCGCATGGGACACCAAAGCCGCTGAAAAGGACAAGAGAAACGCGCCGAGCACGACGAGAAAGCCGGGATTGCCCTGCTCCGGCAGCGCGAAATAGATGATGCCGGCGGCGCCGACCAACTCCAAGGGAGCCGCGAAGAGCTGGCGAAGCATGATGCCGGGGCGCGGATAGAGAATTTCGAAACGCCCGAACAGCCGGATCGCGCGAAAATGCATGAGCGATCCGAGAATGTATAGAACGACGAAGGCCAGGCAGGACAAACCGACGACGAGCGCTGTGTTCGGGTTTGTAAGTATGTCCGGAAGGAAGCCCGACAGTCTTTGCATGAGCGCGGGGTCATAGGTCAGCAAAAGGCCGGCGAGCAGCACATTGCCGAAGCCGAACGTGTAGGAGCACAACACCACCAGCGTGGCGACCTGCGTCGCTGTCAGCCCCTTGGTGGAATAGGCGCGATATCGCACCATGGCGCCCGAGAAAACGCTTGCGCCAATGTTGTGCGACAAGGCGTAGGTCGTGAACGAACAGACCGAAATAAACAGCCAGTTGATGTGTTTGACGCCTAAGTGCAGCAGCGCGATGCGATCGTACCAGGCGAGCGCCGCATAGGCGACAAGCGTCGACAGCCCAGCGAGCAGATAGCGGTTTGTCGGAATGGCCTGGAGATTGGCCCAAACCTCGGCGCCGACCGACTCTCCTTTGAATTCGTGATAGAGGAGGAAGAATGAGGCGACGACCGCGACGAGGCCGACGGCCGGCCAAAAATATTCCAGCAGTTTTCTCATGCGGCCCGTCGCGTTAGATTTCACCGTCGATCATCGAACCGGCCGCAGCTGGCCGCACTCTCCCTCGCATGGAGGACCCGGCGCCCGCAAGCCCCGCTCCATGACCGCCTCGGTAATGAGCGCTTGCGGCGAATCAGTGGAGGGCGAAATGCAACTGCTATCGCGGATCAAGGGCTTAATCCTGGCCCCGCAGACCGAATGGGCAAAGATCTCGGAAGAGGAGACGTCCGTCTTCGATCTCTACCGCAATTATATTGCGATATTGGCGCTGCTTCCGCCGTTCGCGAGCTTCTTCGGCTCGTGGCTTTTCGGCTTTTCCTACGGCTCGCAAGGAATCATGCACCCGACGTTCGCGGCCGGGCTTTATCGCGCCTTCGTTCAGTATCTGCTGAGCCTGCCGGCGATTTTTATCGTCGCCTTCGTCATATCGGCCATTGCGCCGCATTTCGAAGGGAAGACCGACGATCGCCGCGCCCTGTTGCTGACCGCCTATTCCTACACGCCGGTCTGGCTCGCCTCGCTGTTTGGCCTGATTCCGGGTCTTCGATGGCTCGACGTGCTCGGCTTCTATGGAATTTATGTTTTCTCCGTCGGTCTGCCGCCCATGATGCGCGTGCCCAGAGAAAATCTCGACGTCTTCACCCTCGCGACGCTGTTTCTCGTCGTCGCGACCGTCGCGCTGCACGGCTGGCTGGTGCATCTCATCGCGCCGCAGCAGCTGATCTAGCGCCAACGCTCCGCGGCCGCTTCGTCCTCGGATGTCGCGCTGACCCAGTCGCCCGACGCGCCATCCGCGCGGCGCTCCTTTTTCCAGAAGGGCGCGCGGGTTTTAAGAAAATCCATCAGAAACGCCGCGGCGGCGAAAGCGTCAGCGCGGTGGCGCGCCGCCGCGAGCACGAGCACGATCTGTTCGCCTGGTCGGATGCGGCCGAAGCGGTGAATGACGGTCAATCCCTGCAAAGGCCATCGTTCGAGCGCTTCGTCGGCGACGCGACGGATCTCGGCCTCGGCCATTCCGGGATAATGCTCGAGCTCCAAAGCCTCGAGCGCGCCGTCCTCGTCCCTGCAGAGGCCCAGGAAGCTGACGAGCGCGCCGACGTCTCGCCGCCCGCCCGTCAGCAGCGCCTGCTCCCGCCCAAGATCGAAATCTTCCGCTTGCACGCGCACCGCCGGGGTCGGCCGCGGCGCCATCTCAGCCGCCCGTCATCGGCGGGAAGAAGGCGATCTCCCTTGCCGCGCCGATTGGCGCGTCAGGCGCCGCATGCGTCTTGTCGAGGGCCGCGCGGATCGTCGCCGGATTGGCGAAAGCGGCGGCATATCCCTCGTCCCGCGCGGACAGCCATTCGATCAGCTCACGGACCGTGACCACTTCACGCGGCGGCGCGATCTCCTCTTCCGCCAGACCGATGCGCTCGCGCACCCAAGCGAAATACAGCGCCTTCATGTCGCCTCGTCTTCTCCGAAATGGTTCCACGCCGACTGCAGGTAGTCGAACCCGGTATAAAGCGTCAGAATCGCCGCGGCCCACAAGAGCGCCGCGCCGATCTTGACCGTGCCGGAGAGAACGACTTCGCCGGCCGGTCCGGCGATCAGGAAGCCGAGCGCCACGAGCTGCGCCGCGGTTTTCCATTTGGCGATCGCGGAGACGGGCAAGCGCACCTTGAGCTCGGCCAAGTGTTCCCGCAAACCGGACACCAGGATTTCGCGACACAGAATGATGATCGCCGCCCAAATCGTCCAGCCGGCGACCGTTCGATCGGCGACAAGCGCCATCAGGGTCGTCGCGACGAGCAACTTGTCCGCGATGGGGTCCAGCATCCGCCCGAGCGGCGACTGCTGCTGCCAGATTCTGGCGAAATAGCCGTCGAGAAAGTCCGTCACCCCGGCGGCGATGAAAATGCCGAGCGCGGCCCAGCGCGCCCAGTGCTCCGTAAAGCCCAGGAGCAGCCCCGCCACCACCGGGACGGCGGCCATGCGGCCATAGGTCAGCAGATTAGGCAGCGCCAAGGCTTGAGACCGACGCTTGGCGGTGAGGGCCGTCTGGGACATACCGCAAGGGAATATGTCCCCCGTCCCCAATGTCAATAGAAAGGGCGTCGCCGTCCGGGGCGATCGGTGAAGGGCTGCCTCATCCTGAAGAGCGTGCGCAGCACGCGTCTCGAAGGACGACGGGCCTGCGTCGCCGCCGGGAATCGCTTGTGAAATGCGAAGTCACTCGCGGTCGAGCGCGAAGGCGCCGGGCCCTGCCGCCGCAAAGAACAGAAATACGAAGCAGTAGAGCGCGGCGAGCTCGCCCTTGTTTTGGAGCGGCCACAGATTCTGGCCGGCGTGGAAAAAGAAATAAGCGACCGCCATCTGGCCCGAAAGAATAAAGGCGACGGGCCGCGTGAAGAGGCCGAGCAGCAGCAGCAGTCCGCCGACAAGCTCAAGGACTCCAGCCGCGCCCAAGAGCGAGAACAGCTTCAAATTGTCGAACATCGCGACATGTGGGACGCCGAAAAGCTTGGCCGCGCCGTGCTGCATGAACAGCAAAGCGGCGGCGATGCGCAGCAGTCCCTGCGCGTGCGGGGCGAAGCGTTGGGGAATAATCCGCAGAGTCATGGACTTGGCCTCCTAAAGAATCGTCGCGATTTCCTCACAAGCGAGCCGCGGGCCGCGAGGGTAGAGCTTTGCGGGATCACCGTATCCGATGTTAATCAGAAAATTCGACTTTATCCGCGTTCCTTGGAAGAATTCCGCGTCGACCTTCGCCCTGTCGAAACCGCTCATCGGTCCGCAATCGAGACCCACCGCGCGCAGCGCGAGAAGAAGATAGGCGCCCTGCAGCGACCCGTTGCGAAAGGCCGTCTCCTCGATCAGCGTCTCATTGCCGACGAACCAGGAGCGCGCGTCCGTCGCCGGATAAAGGTGTGGAAGACTCTCCGGGAAATCGAGATCATAGCCGACGATCGCCGTGGCGGGCGCGGCCATGGTCTTCGGACGATTGGCGTCCGACATCGCCGGCGCGAGCCTGGCCTTCGCCTCCGGCGAGCGCACGAAGACGATGCGCATCGGCGAGCAGTTGGCGCTTGTCGGGCCCCATTTCGCGTAGTCAACGGCGAGTTCGAGCAGGCTGTCCGGCACGTCTTTGGGGAGCCAGCCATTGTGGGTCCGCGCTCCCGTAAAGAGCTGCTCCAGCGCTTCGGGCGCAACCGGACCCGCCGCCTGCCTGTCGGTCGTCGTCATCGCATTCCCCGCAGCGTTCAGATGTCGCGCCCCTCGACGTCAATATGCAGGCGCTCCTCGACTTTGCGGAGCGACTCCTGCTGGGGCGAGATCGCCAGCGACTTCCGATAGGCCGCGAGCGCGCCCCTCTTGTCGCCGGTCTTCTCCTTGAGCGCGCCAAGAGCGGCGAGCGCGTCAAAACGCTTCGGCTCAAGCGTCGCCGCGGTCTCGAGGTCGGCGATCGCGCCGCTGTCGTCCCCCTGCTCCGCCCGCACCTTAGCGCGTTGAACATAGCCTTCCGCCCACTTCGGCGAGAGCGCGACCACATAGTCGAGAAGCTTCAGGGCAAGAGGCGGCGCGCCGGCCGCGTCCGCCGCGAGGGCGCGCGCCGCAAGCAGGTTGATCGTGTCCGACTCCGAACGCGCCCAGCGGCTGACGATCGCCGCCGAAACGCCCTTCGCCTCCCGCTCGTCTTCGGCCCGCTCCAGGCGAAGATAAAGCCGCGCCATCTCTTCGGCCCGCTGCTGGTCGGGGTCCTTGGGCGGCGGGGGCGGCGCTGCCGCGGCCGGCGCGCGCCGCTCTGGATCAAGATCGCGCCCGCCTTGTCCGGGGCCGAGCGCGCGGGTCCCCGGGGGCAGTGGAATCCTTCCAATCCCAGGGATGAAAAGGAACTCGCCCTCTTCCTCGCCAAATGATTCGATCGACGGCGTCTCCGAAGCCAGCGCCAGCGCGAATCCGGCCGGCAGGGCTCCAAGAAAGATCACGATCGTCAGCGGAAGAAGCAGCGGCGTTCGCATTGCCGCTAACATAGCGCAGGTCAACAGAAACGGCCACAGAGCCGAGAATTAGATTAACCATTTGTAAGCCACGACTGGACCACGCGCGGCGAATTCATCCTGCGTTCAGGCGAGGCGCCCGAATCCTTGGCGCGCTAGTTCAGGTTGTTAGGAAACCCTCGCGCTTATCGCGACAACAACGCTGCAGCCCGCTTCAACCGCGGAGCTCATGGAGTTGGATCGATGATTGATAAGATACGCGGTTTGCTGCAAGAGCACGGCCGTCTGCATATCCCGGTGGAACATCTGTCTGATTCGGACGATCTCTACAGCGCAGGGCTGACGCCTTTTGCCGCCATCCGCACGATGCTCGCGCTGGAAGAAGCCTTCGACGTGGAATTCCCAGTCTCCATGCTCCAGCGGCAAAGCTTCGCTTCGCTTGACGCCATTCGAGACTGCGTCAGCAAATTGGCGCCGTCGGCGGAGCGCCGCGCCGCTTAAGCAGCGCTCGCTTCAGGTCATGCAGGGCGTAACAGCTCGCGCCCACGCTGACCTTGTCCTGCTCGGCGCATGCGCAGGGCTAAACGCTGCGAAAGCTCCGGCTTCGGCTGCTCCAACCGCAGTTGCGGCGGTTCGTTGGCTGCGATAGTCGTCTTTGGAAAGGCTCGAACGACGAGCCTTCGCGACGGCGAGAGTTCAATGCCTCCTTATCGTTCACGCACGACGACCCACGGCCGCAACATGGCCGGCGCGCGCGGCCTCTGGCGCGCGACAGGCATGAAGGAGGAGGACTTCGGCAAGCCGATCATCGCGGTCGCCAATTCCTTCACCCAATTCGTTCCGGGCCATGTGCATTTGAAGGATCTCGGCCAGCTCGTCGCCGCCGAAATCGAAAAGGCCGGCGGCGTCGCGAAGGAATTCAACACCATCGCGATCGATGACGGGATCGCCATGGGCCACGACGGGATGCTCTATTCGCTGCCCTCGCGCGATCTCATCGCCGACAGCGTCGAATTCATGGTCAATGCGCATTGCGCCGACGCGCTGGTCTGCATCTCGAATTGCGACAAGATCACGCCGGGCATGCTGATGGCGGCGCTGCGCCTCAACATTCCGACGGTGTTCGTTTCCGGCGGCCCGATGGAGGCCGGCAAGGTCGTGCTCGCCGGCAAGGAGCACGCGCTCGATCTTGTCGATGCGATCGTCGCCGGCGTGGACGACACGGTCAGCGAAGCGGACGTCGCCACGATCGAGCGCTCGGCCTGTCCGACCTGCGGATCATGCTCGGGCATGTTCACGGCGAACAGCATGAACTGCCTGACCGAGGCGCTGGGGCTGTCGCTTCCCGGCAATGGTTCGATTCTCGCGACCCATGTCGATCGCCGGCGCCTGTTCGTCGAAGCCGGCCATCTCATCGTCGATCTCGCGCGCCGCTACTATGAGCAGGACGACGAAACCGTGCTGCCGCGTTCGATCGCGAGTTTTGAAGCCTTCGAGAACGCCATTACGCTCGACATCGCCATGGGCGGCTCGACCAACACCGTGCTGCATCTTCTCGCGGCGGCGCACGAGGCGCAGGTCGATTTCACTATGGCCGACATCGACCGCCTGTCGCGGCGGGTGCCGGTGCTCTGCAAGGTCGCGCCCTCGGCCCCCGACGTGCATCTTGAGGACGTGCATCGCGCCGGCGGCGTGATCGCGATTCTCGGCGAGTTGCTGCGCGCCGGTCTGCTGCACGGCGAGCTTCCGACCGTTCACAGTCCTTCGGTCAGCGACGCCGTGGCGCGCTGGGACATCGCCGTCACGCAGAGCGAAACCGCGCGCACGTTCTTTCGCGCCGCTCCGGGCGGGGTTGCGACGCAAGTCGCGTTCAGCCAGGACTGCCGATATCGGGAGCTCGACGCCGACCGCGAAAAAGGCGCGATACGCGACGCGGCGCACGCCTTCTCCAAGGATGGCGGCCTCGCCGTGCTTACCGGCAATCTCGCCATCGACGGCTGCATCGTGAAAACGGCCGGCGTTGACGATTCGATCTTGAAATTCGCCGGCCCCGCCAAGGTCTATGAGAGTCAGGACGCGGCGGTGTCGGGAATTCTGACGGGCGACGTAAAGGCTGGCGAGGTGGTCGTCATCCGCTACGAAGGCCCGCGCGGCGGACCCGGCATGCAGGAAATGCTCTATCCGACGAGCTATTTGAAATCGAAGGGACTCGGCAAGGCCTGCGCGCTGGTGACGGACGGAAGATTTTCCGGCGGCACGGCCGGGCTTTCGATCGGCCACGTCTCTCCCGAAGCCGCCGAGGGCGGCGCGATCGCCTTGGTCCGGGACGGCGACAGGATTGAAATCGACATTCCGGCGCGCCGGATCGCGCTGGCTGTCAGCGAAGACGAACTGGCGACGCGGCGCGCCGAACAGTCCGCGAAAGGCTTCGCTCCGGCCAAGGCGCGGCCTCGAAAAATCACGACGGCGCTGCGCGCCTACGCCTCGATGACGACGAGCGCGGCCAAAGGCGCAGTGCGACAGGTCCCCTGAACCTTTCGCATTTAGGACGTGCGTCGTAGAGTGGCGCGCGTCCATCCAGTCGCCGGAACAAAATGTCTCCGACACGTAAATTCGTCGCTTCGGGACTATTTGGCATCGCGTTAGGATTCGCGGTGCTTGCGCTCGCCAGCTATGTGGCCGTGCGCGCTGAATTCCAGCGCCGTACAGCTGGCGCATGGCTGCGCCACACTATTCATGTGCAAAGCGATCTTTATCAGCTTTATGGACTGCTGCAGGCCGCCGAGAGCGGTCAGCGCGGTTTTATCATCACTCAAGACGAACGCTATCTCGACGCCTGCGCCGAAGCGGTGCGCAAACTGCCCGTCGTCGTCGATCGCCTTTCCGAGAGCGTAAGAGACAATCCCAAGCAGCTCGAGGCTGTCGCGGAAATGCGGCCGCTGCTTGGCGCAAGGGTCGAGATCATCGATGAGGCGATCGCCGATATGCGCGCGCTCCGGGTCGACAAGGCCGTGCAACTCGTCAAGTCCGGGCGCGGAAAGGCGCTGATGGACCGGCTCCACGCCATCATCGACACTATGACTGAAAATGAGAGCAATCTCAGCGAGGAGCGCGAGCGCGAACTCAACGCGGCCGGCGGCGAGTTTGACGCGGCCGTTTGGGCGCTCGGCGGCATAATCTTCGCGCTTGGCGCATTTGCGCTTCTCAATGCGCAAAAGCAGATGCACGCGCTGCAAATGTCGCGCGACTCGTTAAAGACCGCCTACGACCAATTGATTGGGGAAACGACGCGCCGCGAAGCGCTCGAGTCGCAGTTGCGGCAGTCGCAAAAACTCGAAGCGCTCGGCCACCTGACGGGCGGCATCGCGCATGACTTCAATAATATGCTCGGCGTCATCGTCGCGAGTCTGCATCTGCTGCGGCGGAAGCTTGGGGATTCGAACGGAGATTATGTTCAACTGATCGATTCAGCGATGGACGGCGCCGATCGCGCCGCCGCCATGGTGCGCAGGCTCCTCGCATTCTCGCGCCGCCAGCCTTTGTCGCCGCGCCCGCTCGATCCGAACAAGTTTGTCTCCGCCGTCTCGGACATGGTGCGTCGGGCGCTTGGCGAGAAGATCGAGCTCGAAACCGTGCTCGCCGGCGGCCTATGGGCGACAAAAGTCGATCAGCACGAATTGGAAAGCGCCATCGTCAATCTCGCGGTCAATGCGCGCGACGCCATGCCGAATGGGGGCAAGCTGACGATCGAGACGGCCAACTGCTTTCTCGATGACGCCTACGCCACCGAAAACATGGAAGTGAACCCTGGCCAATATGTGATGATCGCCGTGACCGACACGGGTCAAGGCATGCCGCCCGAGGTCTTGTCGCAGGCGTTCGATCCGTTCTTCACCACCAAGCCCACAGGCAAGGGTACGGGACTCGGCCTCTCGCAGGTGCATGGATTTGTCAAACAATCTGGCGGCCACGTCAAAATCTATTCCGAACCCGGGCGCGGAACATGCATCAAGCTCTATCTGCCGCGCTTCAATCACGTCGAAGCGCCCGCCGAACTGCCCCTACCGCGTCCTAGACCCCTCGAACTTCCGCTTGGAAGGCCGGAAGAACTTGTGCTCATCGTCGAAGATGACGACACGGCGCGCCGGGTGACCGCGCAGGGCGTGCGAGAATTGGGCTATTCGGTTCTGGAGGCCGAGAACGGACGCGCGGCGATCGACATTATTCGTCGTCGCGCCGACATCGCGCTGATGGTCACCGATGTGGTTATGCCTGATATGGACGGCGCCCGCCTCGCGCGCGAGGCGGTGTTTCGCCGCCACAGCCTGCGCGTTCTGTTTATCACCGGCTATACGCGCAACGCCATCGTGCACAACGGCGTTCTCGACAAGGACGTCAAGCTGCTCACCAAACCGTTCACCTTGGAGCAGCTTGCGGTCAAGATGCGGGAGATCCTGGATTCGAGATAGCCTGCGATCAGTCTTCGGCTTTGAGTGGACGCATCAGCAGCGCTTCGATGGCGCCGTCGACGCTTAGCCGCGCGGAAAGAATGGCGTCAACGGCCTCGGCGATCGGCAGCTCGACATCATGCGCGCGCGCCATTTCCACCATGACGCGCGCTGTAAAGGCGCCCTCCGCAAGCTTGCCATGCGTGGCGTCTTCCACCGACTTTCCCTGCCCCAGCGCTTCGCCAAGCGCAAAGTTGCGCGACTGCGCCGATCCGCAGGTGAGCACGAGATCGCCCAATCCGGAAAGCCCCATCAATGTTTCCTGACGCGCGCCCAACGCGCGCCCGAGCCGCATCAGCTCGGCAAATCCGCGTGCGATGAGCGCCGCCTGCGCGCTCGCGCCGAGCCCACGGCCGTGGCTCATACCTGCGGCGATGGCGAGAACGTTTTTCGCGGCGCCGCCGATCTCGGCGCCGCGCACGTCGGTCGAGCGATAAAGCCGAAACGTCTTCGTCGAAAGCTCTTCACTCAAGCGTCGGGCCAGCGCTTCGTCATGCGCCGCGAGAGTCACCGCCGTCGGCAATCCTCTGCATACGTCCGCCGCGAAGCTTGGTCCCGAGAGCACGGCGACGTCGGCGTGGGGCAGTTCTTCCTTCGCGACTTCGCTCAGGAACTTGCGCCGGTCGCGTTCGATCCCCTTGGCGCAAATCACAAAGGCGGCGCGCTCGCGCATATGCGGCCGCGCGGCGCGCGCGGTCATGCGGATCGCTTGTGCGGGGGTGACGGCGAGTACGATGTCCGCCTCACGTACGACGGAAATGTCGCTCGTCGGGGCGACCGCGGCGGCAAGCGGCAGACCCGGCAATCGGCGCGTGTTCTCGCGGTCGCGCGCCAGGGCTTCGGCGGCCTGAGGATCGTGCGCCCACAAGGGCACGCGCGCGCGGCCTTGCGCGGCGACGTTGGCGAGGGCGACGCCCCAAGCGCCGGCGCCGAGAACAGCGACAGTCGCGCGCGTCATCGCATGCCGATCCGCTGATTGTCCGGACGCGACCACAGCCTTTCAAAAGTTTGATGAAACCGCGCCGCGGCCTGTGGGCTCTCGATCACGATCAAATCATTGTCCTGATAGACTTCGCCGGAGACGCTGAAATTCGCGGAGCCGCTGCGCAGGACGCGACCGTCCACCTGATATGATTTCAGATGCATCAGATCGCGCGAGCGGCCTTTGCGGCGCACTTCGACGTTCGGGGCGTCGGCGATTTCGTCGATCACGGACGCGCCGCGCCGCATTTCCTCGCCGTCGAGATAGATCCGCACCTTGACGCCGCGCATGGCCGCGCGGCCGAGCGCCGTCGTCAGAGAGCGGTCGGTCAGAACATAGGCGGCCATGTCGATCGAGCGGCGCGCGTCGTTGATCAGCCGCCCGTCGACCGCGCCGAAACCGTCGCCGGGCCCGTAGAACACGCGCACGCCCGCGAAGGTCGGCTCTTCTGCGAGCAGTCCGGCCGGCTGCGGCGTTGGCGCAAGCGTCATGGCCGCAAGCGCCGCTGAAAAAAGGAGCCGCATCAAACCGCCCTAGGCCTTGCCGTGGTGTGATCGGCTCGGCGCGGCGTCGAGCGGCCATCGCGGCCGCGGCGCAAAGTCGAGGTCATCGGTCAATCCGCGTTTTAAGCGCTCGAGACCGGTCCAGGCGATGATCGCGCCATTGTCGGCGCACAGCGCCGCCGGCGGCGAAATGAACCGCAGCCCGCTTTCGGCGCAAAGCCGCATGAGCGCGCGGCGAATGGCGCCATTGGCCGCGACCCCGCCGCCGATCACAAGGCCTTGCGGGGCTCGACCCTCGCCTGCCGTAAAGAGGCGCACGCCGGCGCGCACCCGATCCACGATCACGTCCACGATCGCAGCCTGGAAAGAGGCTGCAAGATCCCTGACGTCCTTTTCGCTCAGCGTCTGCAATCTGAGGATTTCCTGCCGCACCGCAGTCTTGAGGCCAGAGAGGGAAAAGTCGGCTCCTTCGCGGCCAAGCATCGGCCGCGGAAAGTCGAATCGTCGCGCGTCGCCTTCAAGCGCGAGTTTCTCGATTTGCGGCCCCCCGGGATAGGGCAGCTCCAGCATTTTGGCGACTTTGTCGAAGGCCTCGCCGGCGGCGTCGTCGACGGTGGATCCAAGCCGGCGGTAGTCGCCGACGGCCTTCACCGCGACGATCTGCGTATGCCCGCCGGAGATGAGGAGCGCCAGAAAGGGAAAGTCCAGGCGGTCCGTGAGCCGTGCGGTCAGCGCGTGGGCTTCCAGATGATTAACGGCGATGAATGGTTTGCCCAACGCAAGCGCCATGGCCTTGCCCGCCGTGAGCCCGACGAGAACGCCGCCGATCAGTCCCGGACCAGCCGCTGCGGCGACCGCATCGAGGTCCTTCGCCTCGGTCTTGGCGCGCTCCAGCGCGCGCCTGATCAGCCGGTCGAGGACATCGATATGGGCCCGCGCGGCGATTTCCGGAACGACGCCGCCATAGGCGGCGTGGCGGGCGATTTGGCTCAACACCTCATTGGAAAGGATCTCTCCACCTTCGCCGCCCAGCCGCTCGGACACGACCGCGACCGCGGTTTCATCGCAAGTGGTTTCAATGCCCAAAACGCGCATGCGAACTCCCTGCGCAGAAAAGCCGCGCCGCCTCACCGGCGGAACGAAGCCTTATACCGCCATACGGCGGGAAGTTGGAAAATTGTGGTTGGTAAAGGATTTACGCCCATAATTCTTAGCTGTCGTGAATATCGACGTATACTAATGCAGCGCTAAAGATAGCTACATTAAATTTCCTAGAATTCGTTGACGTCCCTCTTGACACGATCTCGATTAATACAAGTTGGGTCAGCAGATCGTTGCTCCCCCAACGACGCACATATCTTGAGCTGAGTAGAATTATGGCTAAGGCGAAGAGGTAATTAGCGTCACGGTTGAGGTTGCTCTCGGTCTAAACTGTATGGAGGTGAAAATGGCGTCGAACAAAATTAAAGCCTTGGCGTTAACGTCCACGATTGCGATGGCCGCCGTGATCGGCTCCACGAGTCTGGCCGAAGCGCGCTACTGCCGTGCTCATTACGGCTGGCATCGGCACTGCGGCGGAACCTATTGGGGTTACGCGCGGCGCCCCTGCAGAACCTATTGGGGCTCCGCTGTGCGGCCCACCTATTGGGGATCGGCGTATCGTCCGATTCGCTACTCCCGCTGCTATCGGCCTGGCTATTATGGCTATGCCGGCGCCGGCTGGTATGGAGCGAACTGGCCCTACGGCGGCTACTACGGCTATGGCGGCGCCCCGGGCTATTACGGCTATGGCGGCGGCCTGCTTGGCGCGGGACTCGGCCTGGGCGCAGGTATCGGCGCGGGCATCGGGAGCGGCCTGTTTGGCTGGTGGTGATCAGTAAGCATTCCGCGAGCCGCGTAGAGTACGCTTGCGGAGCTAAAAAGAACGTCCGCTCCGACGGAGCGGACGTTCGCTTTTCGAGGAACGCCGTCGCCACGCTGCTTCCGCTTGCCCTTCGCGGGCTCCCGCCTATAGTCGCGCGGGTAACGGCTGGCGGATCATGACATCTCTCCCTTCCCTTCGCATTGGAACGCGCGGCAGTCCGCTCGCCCTCGCCCAGACCCATATGGTCCGCGCGGCGTTGGCGCGCGCGCATGGCGGAAGCGAAGCGGACTTTCCGATCGAGATCATCCGCACGACAGGCGACCAGATCCAGGATCGGCCTCTCTCTGAATCAGGGGGCAAGGGGCTTTTCACCAAAGAGCTCGATTCAGCGCTCATCGCCAGCGCGATCGATCTCGCCGTGCATTCCTCGAAGGATCTGCCGACGCATTTGCCAAGCGAGATCGTCATCGCCGGCTATCTGCCGCGAGAGGATGCGCGCGACGCCTGGATATCGCGCGGCGGTCTCGCGCTCGACGCGCTTCCCGCCGGCGCCGTCGTCGGAACCGCCTCGCTGCGCCGCGCCGCGCAGGTGAAGCGCCGGCGACCCGACCTTGTGACGACGCTGCTTCGCGGCAACGTCGAGACTCGTCTGAAGAAAGTTGAGAACGGAGAGATCGACGCGACCCTCCTCGCGCTCGCGGGATTGAAGCGGCTGGGTCTCGCCGATCGCGCGACGGCGCTGCTTTCCTTGGAAGAGTTTCCGCCCGCTTGCGGACAGGGCGCGATTGGCCTCACGCGGCGCGCCGGCGACGACGCCACGCGCGATCTGCTCGCGCCGCTCTTCGACGAAGCGACCGGCTTCGCGCTCGCCGCCGAACGCGCCTTCCTTACGGCGCTCGATGGGTCCTGCCGCACGCCAATCGCCGGCCATGCGCAGGTTCACGGCGCCGAACTGTCCTTCGTCGGCGAAGTGCTCAGAGCCGACGGCGCGGAAGCCTATGTCGTGCGCCGCCACGGCCTCGCGATTGACGCCGCGCTGATCGGCGCGGACGCCGGCAAGGAAATCCTGCTGCGCCTGCCGCATGGCGTCGCGGGGCTTATGTGAAGTCCATTCTGGTGCTGCGCGCGGCTGAAGACGCCGCGCGCACGGCGGGAAAGCTGCAGGCGCTGGATTGCGTCGCCGTAATCTCGCCTGTGCTGGAATTCGCCGCCACGGACGCGATCATTCCCTGCGGTGCGTATGACGCCGTCATCGTGACGAGCGCGAAGGGCGTCGAGTTCGCCGGCGATGCGCGCCAGCTCAGAGCGGCGCCGCTGCACGCCGTCGGCGAGAAAACCGCCGAAGCGGCGCGCGCGCGTGGCTTCCACCCAGATATCGTCGCCGGGAACGCCGAAGCGATGCTTCCGCTTCTTCTCGAACGCTATCAAAGAGTGGCGCATTTCCTTTATCCGGCCGGGCGCGATCGACGGCCCGTTCTGGAAGCGGGTCTGCGCGGCGCAGGCCACGAAGTCCATACGGTGGAGGTCTATGAAGCGCGCGCGGCTCAATCGCTGACCGCCGAGGCCTTAGCCGCCATCGCCGCGCGGCGCGTCACCGCCGCCCTGCACTATTCCCGGCGCAGCGCGGAAATCTTCCTGCAGCTCGCGCAGGTCGCCGGCGTCGCCGATGCGTTGCGCGACATGACGCATGTCGCGCTGTCGGAACATGTCGCGGCGCCGCTTCGACACTTCGGCTTGGAGACGCTCGTCGCGGCAAAGCCGGACGAAGAACATCTGCTCTCTCTTCTCTCGAATCAGCTGCGCACGAAAACGCCCTGACCGTTCGCGTTGAAATAGTCGATGGCGACGGCGCTCGCCTTCTCGCCGCCGCTTCGAGAAAACCTGACCGGACTGACCCCGCTGGCGTTTTCTCCTGGAGGCTGAAAGGTGAAAATGTCGCCTGAATAATGACGCAGCGGATAGGGCGTGGGCGTCGGGCCGAGCGTCAGCGAGAGCCCTTCGGCCGTTTCGACAACGCCGATGGGACCGTAAAGCTCATTGCGGTAGGCGCCAGCATATGTCGCGCGCGACGCGCGCGCCGGCGCGCTGGCGAGCGGCTTGGCGTAATCGGCGTCCCGACCGTATGCGGGGACCGCCATCTGCGCAAAAGCCTCGCCAAAGAGCGCGAGCCAGTCCCGTTCGATCTTCCCCGTCAGGACGATATCGAGGAAGCTGCGGCAGATGGTTTCTGGCGCGCCGACCGGCGCGGAATTGCTGAGCACGACAATGCCGAATCGCTCCGCCGGCATGACATAAACGCACGTCGAGGCGCCAAGAGAGAAGGCGCCCGAATGGCTCCAGCGCACGCGCGCCGGACCGCCATAGTCGATGTCCCAGCCAAGCCCATAAAAGGTCGGCCCGCGCATCGGGTCATGGGCGGGTCCCGTGGCGATCTGCGGGAAATGCGTATCTGCGAGCGCCTCCGGCTTGATGATCTCGCGGCCGTCGAGCGCGCCGCGTCCGAGTTGCATCCTTACCCATGTCGCCATGTCGCGCGCCGACGCAGACGCGCCGCCCGCCGGCGCCTGCGCGTCGGGATTTCGCGGTTCGCCGACCACCCATCTGTCGCCGCGGCGCACATGGCCGAATGCGTGGTTCCTACGCGCGACGAAATCGGCGTGGCGCGAACTGGCGTTCGCCATTCCAAGCGGCCTGTACAGATGTTCGTCGCAAACATCTTCCCAGGACTTGCCTGCAGCTTTCGCCGCCGCGAAACCCGCCGCCGAAAACCCTATATTATTGTATGCGTAATGCGTGCGAAAGCTCGTGTCCGGTTTGATGTAGCGCAGCCGGCGAATGATTTCGTTGCGGTCGTAGCCGATGTCTTCGACAAGATCGCCGGCATGGTCGGGAAGTCCGCTGCGATGGCAGAACATGTCGCGCAGCGTGATCTCGCGCGTGACCCACGGATCGCTCATCGCGAATTCCGGCAGGCTTCGCACGATCGGATGATCCCACGAGACGACGCCGTCTCCGACGAGGCTCGCGACAGCGGTCGTGGAGAGCGGTTTGGAAAGCGACGCGAGCTGGAAGACCGTGTCGGGGTCGACGCGTTCGGCCGCGCCGGCGCGGCGCACGCCGAATCCTTTCAAATAGAGCACGCGATCGGGCGAAACGACGGCGACCGACATCCCCGGCACGCCGGTTTTTTTCATGACATCGACGACGAGCCCGTTGAGTTCGTTCAGATGTTTTTGGGTTGGCTCGCGAACGAGCGACGGTTTGGAATTTTCCTTGGCGAGCGCTTTGGGAGACAGCAAGCCGAACCCAGACGCAATCAGAGCGGACCGTCTCGTGAAAGGCATATTGGCACTCCGCTCGCGCTTCTTGCCCAACAATAGCGCTGAATCAATTCTCCGCCAGCGCCCAGCCGATCAGCACCATCACCGGCCCGACGATGGTCTGTTCCGCCGCTTTTGACGGCAAATCCGCGATCGTGCCCTTGACCACCCGCTCGTGCGGCGTGGACGCGCGTTCAATGAGGAAGGCGGGCGTATCATGCGACATGCCCTCCTGCAGCAAACGACGCGACAATTCCGGCAGCGTGCGGTTGCCCATATAGACGGCCGTCGTGGCGCGTTCGTCGGCGAGCGCGCCCCAATCGAAGTCCTCGGGAAATTCGCCGTCCTTCGTGTGCGCGGTAATGAATTGCAGTCGCCGGGCCGTCTCTCGGCTCGTCAGCGACTTGCCGATCGCAGCGCCGCCGGCGCAGGCGGCGGTCACGCCGGGCACGATCTCTATGGAGAAGCCTGCTTCGCGCAACGCGGCGATTTCCTCATTGGCGCGGCCGAAAATGAGCGGGTCGCCGCCTTTCAGCCGCACGACGTTCCTGCCCTCGCGCGCGAGTTCTACGAGCAGAGCGCTGATTTCCTCTTGGCGCACCGACGGCGCATAGCCGCGCTTGCCGACGTTGATGCGGGTCGCTTCGCGGCGAGCGAGATCGAGAATGCTCGCCGGAACGAGATCGTCGAAGAGCACGACGTCGGCGCCGGCGAGCGCGCGCATGCCCTTCAGCGTCAGCAGCTCTGGATCGCCGGGCCCTGCCCCGACGAGCGTGACGCGGCCGCGCGCCGTGGCCTCGGCGCCGGCGCGCGCCTCTTCGATCAGCGCCGCGCGGTCGTCCTCTTGCGGCGCGCGCTCGATGTCGCGGAAGGCGAGCCGCGTGAAGCGGCGCCAGAAATCGCGCCGCGCCAGAAAGTCGAGTCCGGACGCGCGCACGAGCGGCCGCCAGGCCTGCGCTGCGCGCGTCCAGGCCTGGAACGTCGCAGGCACCAGCGTCTCGATTCGGCCGCGCACCGCCTGGGCGAAAACCGGCGATGCGCCGCCGGTCGAAACGCCGATCACCAGCGGCGAGCGATTGACGATGGCGCCCATGATAAAATCGCTGAGCGCAGGCCGATCGGCGAGATTGAGCGGCACGCCGGCCGCGCGCGCCCACTCGTGAACCCGACGCGCGAGCCCGTCGTCTTCGATCGCGCCAAGCGCCATCGCGGCGCCGGCGAAATCGTCGGGCTCGACGGCGCGCTTGTGAATGGCGACGTTGTCGCGCGCCGCGCCGATCTCGCGAAGCTTGTCACAGGGCGCAGGCGCAAAAACGTCGACCTGCGCGCCGGTCGCGGCCGCCAAATCGACCTTCCAGGCCGCTGCTTCGCCGCCGCCGATGACCAGCACGCGCCGCCCGGCAAGCGTGTAGAACACCGGAAGAGTCGCCAGCGGCTGCATCAGATCTGCGGATACTTCATCGGGTTTGCGGGTCACGGCGTCCTAGGTGCAGGACCAGCGGGCGCGGCGCAAGAGCTTTAACCCTCCGGCTTTCGACGGCGGACGCGCTTTATAAGCAAGGAGAGGATTTGCGCCGCAGCCATAGTCCATTCCGCGCCGATCGGCGAGCCTCAAGACCGGGCGCCGCTCGTCTCGGCCGGAGAGCGGGGGTTCTCCGCAGCGCGCTGCGCGGGCCAGAGCGCTCCGCGCTCGCCACGCCGGTTCGCTCATAAAAAGGCGGTCCTGAGAACAGGACCGCCACAACGTTACGTGCGATGAAGCGCCGCTTACTTCTTCTTGCCGTCGGGGCCGAACTGAACGAGATAGGCCCACACGTTCTCTTCGTCGCTCTCGCTGGGCAGGCCCTGGAAGATCATCTTGGTGCCAGGAACCTTCGCTTTGGGACTCTTGATGAACTCCTTGAAATTGGCCGCGTCCCAGACGATGCCGGAGCTCTTCATCGGCTCTGAATAGTTGTAGCCCTCGACGGAGCCGGCCTTGCGTCCGTCAATTCCGTTGAGTTCAGGCGCGACGGCGTTCTTGGCGGTTTCACCGACCTGATGGCAGGCCTTGCACTTTGCAAAGGTCTTTTCGCCCGCAGCTGGATCGCCAGCGGCGAGAGCCTGGCCGGCGGATGCGGCGAAAGCGACGCTCGCGGCGAACGTCAGCAGGGAAATAGTCTTCATCCTTGTTCCTTTCCTCATCCTGGCGTTCGCGACGCGCCCGCCCTTTTTAAAATGCGCCCGGCCAAATATTGGCGCCTCGCCGACGCTCTTTAGACGGGTTGCAAACTACAACGAAGCCGGCTTTCAAGACAACTACGCAAGAGGTTACGTTCCCTGCTCGGGACATTATCCCGGAAGCTGTGAACGCCCGCTGAACCCAAGGCTTAAGTGACACGCCGAAGCGTCAAATTGACGCGAGCGCCGAGCGCGGCCAGCGCGTCCGACAAAGGCGCGCTGATCGTCGGCAGAATCCTGTCCACGCCGTGATAGCGCATCCTCGCGGGTCCAGAGAGCACGAGCGCATCTCCGGAAGACAACGCGAACGCCTTCGCGCGATCGCCGCGCCGCGTTCCGCCAAGCTTAAAGCGGCAGTCTGCGCCAAGCGACAAAGAGAGAATCGGCGCGGCGAAATCGGATTCATCCTTATCCTGATGAAGGCCCATGCGCGCCGTTTCGCCATAGACGTTCACCAGACAGGCTTCCGGCGGCTTGTCGTAACGCGCGAGTTCGTTCCATAATTCGAGAAGCCTTTGCGGCATCGCCGGCCAGGGATTCCCCGTCTGAGGATGGCGCGGCTCGTAGCGGTAGCCCCCTTCCTTATCGCTGACCCAGCCGAGCGCGCCGCAATTGGTCATACGCACCGACATTGGGACGCCGGTCTTGGGCATGGTCGAGACATAGAGCGGCGCGGCCGCGATGACCTCGGCGATCTCTTCAGCCAGAGCCGTTTGCGCCGCTGCGTCGAGAAAGCTCGGATAGTGGAACGCGCCGGGCGCGATTTCAGGCATGAAGCGACATGTGGCGCCGAACGGGCGTTTCGTCCATCACTGTCGGGACGCCGCCTGCGAACGCCAGCGAGAACAGAGCGCGGCTGCGCAGAACGAGGCTAAAGCAACACAGTCTTCGTCGCCACCGTCGAATCGGCGTTGAGCTGGTATATGATCGGAACGCCGGTCGTAAGTTCCAGCGTCGTCACCGACTCGGGCGTCATCTGCTCCAGCACCATGCAGAGCGCGCGCAGCGAATTGCCATGCGCCGCGACCAGCGCCCGTTCGCCGCGCATCACCGGCGGCAGAATGCGCTGGACATAGAAGGGCACCACCCGCGCGACCGTGTCCTTCAGGCTCTCGCCGCCTGGGGGCGGCACGTCATAAGACCGTCGCCAAAGGTGCACCTGCTCCTCGCCCCATTTGTCGCGCGCCTCATCCTTGTTGAGCCCCGAAAGATCGCCGTAATGGCGCTCGTTCAACGCGCGGTCCTTGATGGTCGGGACGTTCGTCTGGCCCAGCTCCTCGAAAATGAGATCGATCGTGTGTTGCGCGCGCAGCAAAGCGGAGGTGAAGCCGACGCTGAATAGAATGTCCCGCTTCTTCAGCTCGCGGCCGGCGCGGCGCGCCTCTTCGATGCCGAGCGGCGTCAAATCGGGGTTTTTCCAACCCGTGAAAAGGTTTTTGGCGTTCCACTCGCTTTGACCGTGGCGTACCAGAACGAGAGTGCGATTCATGCTCATAAATTCTCGTCGATATCAGGCGCCGGAAAGGCCAAGCACGTCGGCCATCGAGTAGAGCCCCGGGGCCTTCTCGCGCGTCCACAGCGCCGCGGCCAGGGCGCCGCGGGCGAACACGCCCCGATCCTCGGCGCGGTGCGAGAATTCGATGCGCTCGCCGGCTCCGGCGAAGACGACCGTGTGATCGCCGACGACCGTGCCGCCGCGCAGGCTCGCAAATCCGATCTCGCCGATCCGCCGCGGACCTGTCAAACCATCGCGTCCGCGCGCGCTGTTTTCGTCAAGATCGATTCCGCGACCGTGCGCGACCGCCTCGCCGAGCAGCAGCGCCGTTCCTGATGGCGCATCGACTTTGAGGCGGTGATGCATCTCGATGATCTCGGCGTCCCAAGCCGGTCCAAGCGCGCGCGCCGCGCGTTCGATAAGCACGGCGAGGAGATTGACGCCGAGGCTCATATTGCCGGAGCGCACGATCGCCGTTTCCCGCGCGCATTCGGCGATGGCGGCGAGATCTTCCTGAGACAGTCCGGTCGTGCCGATAATGTGCGCCACCCGGGCCCGCGCGGCCGCCCGAGCCATTTCCACGCTGGCGCTCGGAGACGAAAAGTCGACGATCGCGTCAGCGTCGCCGAGGGCGGCGCCGAGGTCGCTCGTGATCGGCACGCCGTTCGGCGCGGCGCCGCCGCTGTCGGCGCCGAGCGCCGCGGAGCCGGGACGCTCCAGAGCGGCAGTCAATCGGACGCCCAAAGTATCGGGGATGATCTGGGTCAGCATCCGGCCCATGCGGCCCGCCGCGCCGACTACCACCAAACGCAGTTCGTTCATGTTCAGTCGCCCTCGCCTCCCGCAGCTTAGCGGCTTCGATTCGCTTTTCGTGACGCGCCATTTTCCTATACAGGCGAGGCGCCGCGATGAGAAGCGCGCAGCTTGCGCCCGGCGTCGGACACTGCCCGAACGGGCGGTTATTTGGCGTTAGGGCGAAAGCTTTTGACAAGCGCCGGATCGGTTTCGATATAGGCCGCGCCGATGAGATCGAGGCAGTACGGCACCGCGGGCATGACGGCGTCGAGACAGAGTTCGATCGCCCTTGGCTTGCCCGGCAGATTGATCACCAGACACTTGCCGCGATGCGCGGCCAATTGCCGCGACAGGATCGCAGTTGGCGTCTGCGCCAACGAGACCTGTCGCATCCGCTCGCCAAAGCCGGGCAGCTCGCGCGGGCAGGCTGCGAGCGTCGCTTCGGGCGTCAGATCGCGGGGGCTCGGGCCTGTGCCGCCGGTCGTAACGATGAGGTCGCAACCGACAGCGTCGGCCAGGTCGATCAGCGTGTCGCGCACGCTTTCAAGCCCATCAGGAATGATCCGCCGCTCGATGCGGAAGGGCGTCGTCAGTGCTGCGCGCAGATAGGCCTCGATCGCCGGACCGCTCTCATCTTCATAGACGCCGGCGCTCGCGCGGTCGGAGGCGGTGACGACGCCGATGATCGCGGCGCGCTTTTCGTCTGTCATTGGCGAGTCCTCCGGCGCGCATGTTTGCCGCCTCAGCTCGCTCTTGTCACTCCCCCACGCCGCAGCGCTTAAGCTAGTATAGATTGCACAGATATCGCGCAAAAGGCAACTATGCAAAGACATATAGCGACAAGAAATTGAATAAATCGACTCAATATCGAGAATATTGTACGGCGCGACGAACATATACGCCATGATATTGGCAGCACATATTTTGCCACATTTCACAATTAACTAATTTGTCTTCGCCTCCATTCAGACGGATGGAAACTGTGCGCTTGACGAAGCGAACGCGCTCGTCAGCATCCTTCACGCATTGTGCGTAAACGGAGCAATCCTGAATGAATCGTATCTGTGGCGTACTGACGATCCTTGCACTGACGACCGCGCCGGCTCTGGCGCATCACCATCACGCCTCCCGCCATTCCTCCCACCATTCCTCCCACAATGCCTCGCGCCACGCCGAGGCTTCGCAGGGCTTCACCGCCAACGCGTCATTCTACGGCGGCGGCCCGCGCCGCTACGAACCCAACAGCCACACCGCCAACGGCGAACTCTTCAACATGTGGGACATGACGGCCGCCCACCGCACGCTGCCGATGGGCACGCGTCTGCGCCTGACCTACGCCGGGCGTTCGGTGGTGGTGCGTATTAATGACCGCGGACCGGCGGTCTGGACGGGGCGCAGCCTCGACGTGTCGCGCGGCGCGGCGACCCAGCTCGGCCTCATCGAACGCGGCACCGGACAGGTGCGCGTCGAGGTGATCGGAAAGAGCTAAGAACATCGCGCGCAACCCTCTCCCATCGGGAGAGGGTCGGACCGGAGGTCCGGGGTGAGGGGTTTCCCTCACATAAATCTGCGCCCCTCCCCAACCCTCGCCCGCCGCGCTTCGCTTGCGGGAGAGGGAGTTGGCGGCGCGCTTCACCGAGATATCCGCTTCAAGGGCGCAATCTCCTCCCTCTCCCGCGGCAGCGGGGGAGGGTTGGGGGCGTCCACCCTCTCCCACAGGGAGAGGGTTACGCGCGCGCTATGGGAGAGGGGTTTCCTTCACATAAATCTGCGCGCCCTTTTCCAAAAACTCGGCGCTCTTTTCGGCCATGCCCTTCTGGCGTTCGATCTCTTTCGCCTCTTCGCGCAGGTCGCGGGTGATCTGCATCGAGCAGAATTTCGGTCCGCACATCGAGCAGAAATGCGCGACCTTGTGCGCCTCTTTCGGCAGCGTCTCGTCGTGAAATTCGCGCGCCGTGTCGGGATCTAAACCGATCTCGAACTGATCCTCCCAGCGGAAGTCGAAACGCGCCCGGCTCATCGCGTCATCGCGTTCGCGCGCCGCCGGGTGGCCTTTGGCGAGATCGGCGGCGTGCGCGGCGATGCGATAGGTGATGACGCCGGTCTTGACGTCGTCGCGATCCGGCAGGCCGAGATGTTCTTTAGGCGTGACGTAACACAGCATAGCGGTGCCGAACCAGCCGATCATCGCGGCGCCGATGCCCGACGTGATGTGATCGTAGCCCGGCGCGATGTCGGTGACGAGCGGGCCAAGCGTATAGAAGGGCGCCTCGCCGCAGACTTTCAGCTGCTTGTCCATATTGGCTTTGATCTTGTGCATCGGCACATGGCCGGGGCCCTCGATCATGACCTGGCAGCCCTTGTCCCAGGCGATCTTCGTCAATTCGCCCAGCGTCTCCAGCTCGGCGAATTGCGCGGCGTCATTGGCGTCGGCGTTGCAGCCGGGGCGTAGACCGTCGCCCAGCGAGAAGGACACGTCATATTTGCGCATGATGTCGCAGATCTCGTCGAAGCGTTCGTAAAGGAAGCTCTCCTTGTGCTTCGAGAGACACCAGCGCGCCATGATCGAGCCGCCGCGCGAGACGATGCCGGTGACGCGATTGGCGGTCAGCGGCACATAGGCGAGGCGCACGCCGGCATGGATGGTGAAGTAATCCACGCCCTGCTCCGCCTGCTCGATCAGCGTGTCTTTAAAAACTTCCCAGTCGAGCTTGAGCGCATCGCCGCCCACCTTTTCGAGAGCCTGATAGATCGGCACGGTGCCGATCGGCACGGAGGCGTTGCGGATGATCCAGTCGCGGATGTTGTGAATGTTGCGGCCGGTGGAGAGGTCCATCACTGTGTCGGCGCCCCAGCGGATCGCCCACACCATCTTTTCCACCTCATCCGCAACGGAAGAAGTGACGGCCGAATTGCCGATGTTAGCGTTGACCTTCACCAGGAAGTTGCGGCCGATGATGACCGGCTCCAGCTCCGAGTGATTGACATTCGCCGGAATGATGGCGCGGCCGCGCGCGACTTCCTCGCGCACGAATTCGGGCGTGACGAATTCGGGAATGGCGGCGCCAAAGCTCTCGCCGTCGGCGATGCGTTCTCTCGCGACGTCAAGCGCGCGCTCGCGGCAGAGGTTCTCGCGATGCGCGACATAGATCATCTCCTCCGTCACCATCCCGGCGCGGGCGAACTCAAGCTGAGTGACGGGCTGCGCGCCGGCCGCCCGATAAAGCCCGCGCGCGGCGGGGCAAGGCGGCACGAGCCGCTCGCCTTCAGCGAAGCCGTTGTCCTCTGGCTTGACGCCACGTCCTTGATAGGGCTCGAGTCCTGCGCGCGTCGCGAGCCAGGGACGCGCCGAGGGCAATCCCGCCGAAAGGTCGGGCGTGAAGGATGCGCAGGTATAGGGTCCTGACGGGTCGTAGACCCGAAGCGGCGGCTCGCCCGAGGACGGGTCGAGCGCGATCTCGCGATAGGGAACGCGAATGTCGTCGCGTTCCTTCGGCGAGGAATAGACCTTGCGCGATTTTCCGACCGGCCCGGTGGTGACACTTGCCGGCATGCGCTTGTCGTGGATGTTCATGATCGCGCTCCTTCATCGCGCTTCGTCAAGGGAAGCGGACGCTGAGTCAGGAAGACGAAGGAGGATGCGCTATCATTGCGACGACGCGAGGCGCGCCGTTCGCTCTTTCGCTGGCCTTCCCTACGCCGGCATGACCCGGATCAGGTTCGACGGGTGCTTCTCAGCCGCGCTTGCGGCGCCCCTCGCCATTAGGTGAAAACTAGTCCGTTCGCCACCGCACCGCAAGGCGGCGAACGACGCCCATCAGGATGGCTGATCGGGACTCTGCTCATTGCGCCGATGGCTGACGCCAACGACCTTTTCGAGCGCCACGACGAAAGCGAGGGCTCTACTGCCGCGCGCACCGCGAGAAGACGCGGTCCTTTTGTCGATTTGCGCTCAGGCGCACAATGCGCAGACAGCATATGTGTTGCAAAGACGTTACAGAGAGGAGAAATCTTTGCGTGTGAAGGCGAATTCGCGCCTAAAGTCGAGCGGCTCTTGTATTGTCTAATATACTGTAAACATGCGTCGACCTTCGGCGCGACAGGCGAATGCCCGCCAGTGGCGAGGCTTGAGAGACGGTTCGCTTCGGGACTCGCCGACAATGAAAAAATCGAATTCGCGCAGCTTGCTCTTCTCGCTGACCGCAATCGCAGCGCTTGCGCCGTCCGTCTCCTTCGGCGCCGACGGCTATTTCCTTACAGGCTTTGGTCCGCGTCAGAGAGCCTTGGGTGGCGCTGGCGTCGCGGACTCGCGAGACGCAATGGCCATGTCGATCAACCCGGCTGGCATTGTCGGACTCGAACGGATGTTTCAAGTCGGACTCGGCGTGAGCCTGCCCGAGCGGGGGTACTCGACCGTAGGGCAACCAGTGGTCCTGGCGCCTGGCGATGTGAGGAGCGGTCGGCCCATCTTTCCGGTGCCCAACGGCGCTTATGTCCACCCGATTGACGCGGAGTCTGCTTGGGGCCTCGCCACATACGGCAACGGCGGCCTCAACACCTCCTACGACATCGGGCACTTCAAGCCGCCGGTCAAAGCTGGCCCGGGAGGCATTATCACTGTCTCTCCGTCGTTTGGCGGCGTCCTCGGCGGCGGCGCGGCCGGACTCGACCTCCAGCAGTCCTTTATCAGCGCCACCTACGCCAGAAAATTCGGTTCGTTCAGCGTGGGCGTCTCACCCACTTTGGCGATCCAGATGTTCAACGCGCAAGGACTGAAAATTCTCTCTCCCTACTCCTCCAACATGTACAACTTTACCGATATGGCCTACGATTGGTCAGCCGGAGGGGGCGTGCGGGTGGGTTTCGAGTGGCGCGCGACAAATGAGCTGCGCTTTGGACTCGCCGGCGCAACGCCGATGTTCATGTCCAGATTTCTGAAATACAGAGGACTTATCGCGGACCAGGGCAGTTTCGACATTCCGGCGAACGTGACCGCGGGCGTAGCCTATGACGTGCTGCCCAACCTCACGCTGATGGCTGACTGGAGACACATCTTTTACTCCGCGACGACCGCCGGTTATTCGAGCTATCCCATTTGGTTCGGGTCCTTCGGCTCATCCGGCGGCACTGGCTTTGATTGGCGCGACACGGACTCCGCATCATTGGGCGCCGAATGGCGGGCCACGCCAAAACTAACCTTGCGTGCTGGTTACCACTACTCAACCCTTGCGATGAGAAACCGCGCCGCCACGCTTGCGGCGCTGGCGCCAGCGGTCGCCGCTCACTCCGTCACCGGCGGCTTTGGCTATCAGTTGACGAAGAATTCGTCGATCGACTTCGCGGCCATTTACGACTTCAAAAATTCGGTCAGCTACGCGGAAGACGTTCCATTTGTCGGCAGGGCGTTCTTTCCTTCAATTCCACTGAATGTTCTTCCTCACTACAATCCAAACGCCACGATCACGGCCTGGGGACGCGCCACCCAGTTCACGGTCGGCTACAACTATAAATGGGATGCAGGCGATACGTCCTGGATCCCCAGTCATTTCTGAACATTAGCGCTCCCTGACGGCCGCAGCGATCGGCCCGCCTGGCGCGCCTCCTGAACGGAGGCGCGTCTTTTTTGCGCCCTCGACTCAGCCGACGACGATCTTTGGCGCAGCGCGCTGTTTTTGCGTTTCGAGCAGCGTCTTCACTTTCGCCGCGAGATTGAGATAGACGGCGGCCTGCGGGCTGTCGGGCTCGGCGCCCACGACGGGAGTCCCGGCGTCCGAGGTTTGACGGATCTTGATGTCGAGCGGGGCCTCGCCAAGAAAAGGCACGCCCATCTGCTCAGCGTCATGGCGCGCGCCGCCATGTGCGAAGATCTCCGAGCGACCGCCGCAGTGGGGGCACAGGAAGTAGCTCATATTTTCAATGACGCCGAGGATCGGCGCCTCGACTTTCTGGAACATCGACACGGCGCGCCGCGCGTCGATCAGCGCCAAATCCTGCGGCGTCGAGACGATCACCGCGCCGGCGAGCGGGACCTGCTGCGCGATGGTGAGCTGAACGTCGCCCGTCCCCGGCGGCATATCGATCACCAGCGCGTCGAGCTCTCCCCAGGCGACTTCGCCAAGCATTTGCGAAATCGCCTGCGACACCATCGGACCGCGCCAGACCATCGGCACGTTCTCGTCGACGAGAAAGCCCATCGACATGATCTTCACGCCATAGGCTTCGAGCGGCGCCAGCTTGCCGCCTTCGACCTTGGGTTTGTCAGTCAAGCCGAACAGCCGCGGCATCGAGGGGCCATAGACGTCGGCGTCAAGCAGGCCGACGCGCCAACCCTGAGCGGCGAGGCCGAGCGCCAGATTGGCCGACGTCGTCGACTTGCCGACGCCGCCCTTGCCCGAGGCGACGGCGACAATGAAACGGATTTTTTCCAGCGCCGGGATACCGCCTTTTTGCTGAGGCGGCGGCGCGCCGGCCCCATGCGCATGGGCTTGGGCATGGGCATGGCCTTGAGCTTGGGCTTGAGCCCGAGGCTGCGGAGCCTCGGGGCGCGAGGCGCGCTCGGCCGTCAAGGTCACCACAGCCTGCTCGACGCCGGGCGCCGCCTTGATCGCGCGCTCGGCCGCGACTCGCGCCGCCTCCCAGGCCTGCGTCTGGCTCGGATCGCCGGCCAGCGAAACGAAGGCTTTGGCGCCCGATAGGTTGACGCCGCTTACCGCGCCGGCGAGCGGCGCGCCGCCCGGCCCGTAGAGCCCTTCCAGAGCCTTCAAAATGTCAGCTTCCGTCGCCACGCGCCCGCTCCTTGCCTGTTTAGAGCTGTTCCAGGCAAGCCATATGCCGCGATTAGCGCCCCCCGTCCATCGGCGCGCCGCAACAATCGCCCTCCTTCTGCACGGGCGGGCATGGAACGTCGCCATAAGAGCAGAACACACAGCAGTCTCCCGCCTTTGGCCTCAGCCGCGCGCCGCAGGAGACGCAGACATGCACGACGACGCAGGCGTCCTGCGGCATATCGAGCGTTTCCGCGCGCGCGCAGTGCGGACAGGCGAGAGTCGATTGGAGCTGCAAATCCGCCTCTTTGTGCGCCTGATCCGAATTTGATCAGGCGGCTGTTCCTATCACGCAGAATCCATTGCCGAATGGGTCGGCGCAAAATGCTATGGGCGGGCGGGCGCCGCCTTCGAATTTCTGCTCACATTTCGCGCCAGCGTTTACTGCATTTGTCAAAAAGGCTTCAAAATCGTCGACGTGAAAGTCGATATGAACAGGCGTCCAGTGTCGCTCATATCGACGAACCTCGTCTGTTCCCTGGGCCGGTTTGCTTCCAGCCGATTTCTCGATCAGTCCGATTTGGGAGTTTCCACATTTGAGCAGGACATATGTGGGAACAGGTCGAGCGATCTCGGGAAGTCCCAAGGCGTCGCGATAAAATCGCAGGCCGTCTTCAAGCCGCGGAACGTCGATTGAAACTGAGTAGTTCATGCTCATGCCCGGTCAGCCCGACGCTCTGCAATCATTCTGACGAATTTCAAATCTCTCTCATGCGAACATCATCGCCGGATGTTCGATGACATGTTTGAATTCCGCCAAAAGCTCGGCGCCGAGCGCGCCGTCGACGGCGCGATGATCGCAGGACAGCGTCACGCTCATCATCGTCGCCACAACGGGCGCGCCGTTCTTCACGATCATGCGCTGCTCGCCCTGCCCGACCGCCAGGATCGTCGACTGCGGCGGATTGATCACCGCCGTGAAGCTCTGCACGCCATACATGCCGAGATTGGACACGGCCGACACGCCGCCTTCATATTCATGCGGCTTCAGCTTGCGCGCGCGGGCGCGCCCGGCAAGCTCCTTGATCTCCTCGGAAATCTCGCGAACCGATTTCGCCTCGGCGCTACGGATGATCGGCGTCACGAGCCCGCCGGGGATCGACACGGCGACGCCGATATCGGAGGATTTGTGGCGCAGCAGCGCGTCCGGCGTATAGGTGACATTGGCTTCCGGCTTGCGCTGCAGCGCGATGGCGAGCGCCTTGACCACGTAATCATTGACGGACGTCTTCCATGTCGGTTTGCCGTCAGAGCCGAGCGGCGCGGCGGCGTTGAAATCCTCGCGCAGGCGCAGCAGCGCGTCGATCTCGCAATCGACGTTGAGATAGAAATGCGGAATGGTCTGGATCGATTCCGTCAGCCGCCGGGCGATCGCCTTGCGCACATTGTCGTGCGGGATTTCCTCGTAAGAGCCGGCTTCGAAGAATTTGCGCGTCGCGTCGGCGGAGGGAGCGGATGCGAGCGACGCCGCCTTCGGCGTCTCTCCGCGCGCGAGCGCCGATTGCACATCGCGCTCGATGATCCGGCCATGCGGCCCTGAGCCTTGCAGCGCGGAGAGATCGAGGCCGCCTTCCTTCGCCAGTCGGCGCGCGAGAGGCGAAGCGAAGATGCGGGCGCCGGGGGCGAATTGAGCGGGAGCGTTCATCGTGCGGAATCGCCTTTGGCGGCGGAAAGTTCGCTATATATTAGAGGCCTTGCCGAGAGCAGTCCATGAATGCGCCAGGGAATTGGGCGAATCGTTTTTCCTCACCCTCATCCTGAGGAGCCGCCCGCAAGTCGGGTTTACCCGACTTGCGAATTTAACGTCGATCTCGGGCAAGCCCGAGATCGAAGGCGGCGTCTCGAAGGACGAGGGTGAGGAAAAATACGCGAAATCGGGCTTCCTCGTCCTTCGAGACGCGTGCTTCGCACGCTCCTCAGGATGAGGAAGCCCTTGACCCGATCGGCCTGATGAACGTGTCGCCGAGTAGATAAATCGGCCGAGGAAAAACGGCCGCGAGCCAGCTTTATGACCAAGATTTCTACGCCTGGGCCAATGAGCAGGCGGCGCTTCTACGCGCCGGCAAGCTCAGCGAGGCGGATATCGAGCATATCGCCGAAGAGGTGGAGAGCTTGGGCAGGACAGAAAAGCGCGATCTCGTCAGCCGCCTCATCGTCCTGATGGTTCACTTGCTGAAATGGCGCTTTCAGCCGAGCCTGCGCGGGCGCAGCTGGAAGCTGAGCGTCGACGAGCAGCAAATCGCGATTGACGCGCATCTTTCCGACAATCCCAGCCTCAAGAGCGTCATCGCTGACGCGACGGCGCTCGCCTATCGTCAGGCGGCGGATCGGCGTGCAGCGCGAAACTGACCTCGACGCCGCTCTGTTCCACGCGCAGTGCCCCTGGACGTTCGAAGAGATGATGGACGAGGATTTCTGGCCAGAGGAATGATGCGGCGTGCGCAGGGGTGACATGCGGCGCGCGGCGAAAGAGACGTTTGGGATAGGCTAGTAGCCCCAGCTCCTTGAACGCGAGGCCTTGAGGGCGTTAACGTCGTAAGGCTCTTCTCTGGCGTTCTTACTTGGTAGCAAATTGTTAACTCTCTTCCCTCCCTCGACGTTTACGAACGTGTTCCGTGGGTTCCATATTTCTATCGACATGTGGGGACTTAATACAGTGCGGCCGGTGTTTGTGACGAACTCGAATTGGAAACGCAACAGGCTGGATTTTGTTGCTCCAACGGTGACCGCCAGACGATCAAAGCCTCCAGCGGGTACCTCGTGGGCTACAGAAAGTTCAGAGATTTCATGCGGCTTTTCGACATCGACTAGGAAGTTATAGCTCGCACTGGGAGCGATTAAGGAATATCGTATTCCCCTGTCATATTCCACGTACATAAAACCTCTGGGTCCATAATAAATGTTCTTGTTATCATATACGCTTCGCTCAATACGCTGAATCGTAACAGTTTCTGAATAATTCTTTCCATACTGATCGCTGTACGTTACATGCGCATTTAGGCCGTGCAGCCCATTCGACTCAATCTTGTGTTGAAGCGCCCAGAAGGATTTTTCATTCGCTTTCGCTACCTCATTGGTTTGTTGAACCCGAAGAGTTTGCGGAACGTTGGTTAACTTTAGTTGATCTTTCTTTAGTACCGTGAATTTTGTCGCGGAAAATACACCGTTAGCGTCGGCAACCGCAGGTGGTAATTCGGCTAATTCAATCTTCCGCACTTTTCCTGTTAGTAGCGCCGACCCAAATGGCGATAAATCAACCTCTACTGAGACCTCGCGGGCGCTCCCCCATCCGAAATTACGAAGTTCTAGAAACAAGTCGCCATCCGCAACTACTAATGAGTACTCAATTGATGGAGTTATGTTGACATTCACGTCACGAACCAAGAGTTTTAGCCTAGTAATCATCTCAGAAATTTTTCCAGGATTTTGGAATTTGAGATCAATTACTGGAAACTCGTTTGCGAACTCCGAACTTCTGAACGCGTTAGGCGATTCCATTTCTTCTGCCGGCCCAACCGTTGGCTCCTGTCTCTGAGCTGAAGAGGGAGGAGGGCTTGCCAATCTAATGTCGGCAAACTTCGTCCCCTCTGCCTGCTTTTGGGCCTCGCTTGCCTGATTATAAGTAACGACGAACACCGCAAACGATAATAGCGTTAGAAGAAATGTTACGAGAAATAGCGCTTGGGCCCAATTTGGATAGAAAATCAATAACGGAAAAACCGACTGAAGTGTCTTCACAATACTTTCCATTACAATTTCTCCTCGATGCGCAGTTGAGGAACCTTATAGAATGAGTCCGTAAGGTTATAAGGCACACTCATTAAAGACCACCATCTCTATCGGACAGTGGCCGGAAACGAGCCGATAGTGACGGAGGTTCGGCAGTCGCATCAACACGCACGATGCCCGCGACGCCACCTAGCCCCGGCGCGCCTTGCGGGAATATGGCGCTGCCCGCATCACTTCCCTATCACTACGCGCACGGCTTCCCTCTTGGCGCATCCGATCACCGATACATCACCGCCTTCGCCGCCGTGACGACCTCCGCCACGCTCGGCAAAGCGAGCTTTTCGAGATTGGCGGCGTAGGGCATCGGCGTGTCCTTGCCGGTGACGCGCAGCACTGGCGCGTCGAGATAGTCGAAGGCTTCCATCTGCACGCGCATCGCGATTTCGGCGCTAACGCCGCATTGCGGCCAGCCTTCTTCGATCGCGACGCAGCGGCCGGTCTTCTTGACGGACTCGATCACCGTCGCCGTGTCCATCGGCCGCAGCGTGCGCAGATCGATCACCTCGGCGTCGATCCCCTCCTTGGCGAGTTGTTCGGCGGCCTGCAGCGCATAGGTCATGCCGATCGAGAAGGAGACGAGCGTCACGTCCTTGCCGGGCCTTGCGATGCGCGCCTTGCCGATCGGCAGAACGAAATCTTCCAGCGCCGGCACTTCCGACGTCTTGCCGTAGAGAATCTCATTTTCAAGAAACACGACCGGATTGTCGTTGCGGATCGCGGCCTTCAGCAGGCCTTTCGCATCGCTGGCGTTTGACGGCGCAATCACGATCAGCCCCGGCACCTGCGAATACCAGGCGGAATAATCCTGGCTGTGCTGCGCGGCGACGCGCGCCGCGGCGCCGTTCGGTCCGCGGAAAACGATCGGACAGTTGATCTGTCCGCCGGACATGTAAAGCGTCTTCGCCGCCGAATTGACGATGTGGTCGATCGCCTGCATCGAAAAATTGAAGGTCATGAATTCGAGGATCGGCCGCAGCCCGGCGAAGGCCGCGCCGACGGCGACGCCGGCGAAGCCATATTCGGTGATCGGCGTATCGACGACGCGCTTCGCGCCGAATTCCTGCAAAAGGCCCTGCGTAATCTTGTAGGCGCCCTGATATTCGGCGACCTCTTCTCCCATCACGAAGACGTTCGGATCGCGCCGCATCTCCTCTGCCATGGCGTCGCGAAGCGCTTCGCGCATGGTCATCGACACCATCGTCGTGCCTTCGGGCACCTCAGGGGCGACCGTCGCTGATGGTTCCTTGGCGACGCTCGTGGCCTTGGGCGTCGGCGTCGCAGCCTCGACCGCGGCTTTCGTCGCGGCCCTGTTGGCTTCGCCAGGTTCGTCCTGCGGCGCGGTCTGGCCTGGAACCGGCGGGGCGGCTTCGGCCTGCTTTTGCGCTTTGTCCTCTTCGCCAACGCGATCGGCCGGCGCATGGTCGGCGGTGTCGGCGACCTCCTCGCCCTCCTCGGCGATCACCGCGATCGGCGTGTTGACGGCGACATTCTCGGTGCCGCCGGGAACGAGGATGCGCGCAAGCACGCCCTCGTCGACGGCCTCGACCTCCATCGTCGCCTTATCGGTCTCGATCTCGGCGATGACGTCGCCGGCTTTCACCGCGTCGCCTTCGTTCTTGAGCCATTTGGCGAGCTTGCCCTGCTCCATCGTTGGAGACAGCGCGGGCATGAGGACATTGACGGTCATTGACTCAATCTCTCACGCCAGCACGTCCGTCCACAACTCGCTTGGATCCGGCTCCTTGTCCGCAGTGGCGAAATCGGCGGCTTCGGCGACGATCTTGCGCGCATTGGCGTCGATCTTCTTGAGCTCGTCCTCGCTGACGCCGTCGGCGATCAGCCGCGCGCGGACTTGCTCGATCGGATCATGCTCCTCGCGCATCTTCTGGACTTCTTCCTTGGAGCGATATTTCGCGGGATCGGACATCGAGTGGCCGCGATAGCGGTAGGTCTGCGCCTCTATGAGATAGGGGCCCTTGCCGGCGCGGCACCATTCGATCGCCTCGTCCGCCGCAGCCTTGACGATTCGCACGTCCATGCCGTCGATCTGCTGGCCGGGGATCGCGAACGCCGCGCCGCGTTTGGAGAAGTCGATCTGCGCGGAGGCGCGATGGATCTCGGTGCCCATCGCATAGCGGTTGTTCTCGACGATGAAGACGACCGGCAGCTTCCACAGCGCCGCCATGTTGAAGGCCTCATAGACCTGGCCCTGATTCGAGGCGCCTTCGCCGAAAAACGTCAGGGATACGCGCCCGTCGCCGCGATAGGCGTTGGCGAAGGCCACCCCCGCGCCGATCGGCGCCGGCGCGCCGACAATGCCGTGCCCGCCGTAGAAATTCGCTTCGCGCGAAAACATATGCATCGAGCCGCCCTTGCCCTTGGAATAGCCGCCGCGCTTTCCGGCGAGTTCCGCCATGACGCGCCTGGGCTCCATTCCTGAGGCGAGCATATGTCCGTGGTCGCGGTAGCTCGTGGTGAATTGCTCGCCGTCGCGGGCCGCCATCTTGACGCCGACGACCACGGCTTCCTGGCCGATGTAGAGGTGGCAGAATCCGCCGATGACGCCCATGCCGTAAAGCTGTCCGGCCTTCTCCTCGAATCGCCGGATGAGCAGCATGTCGCGAAAGGCGGTGAGTTCTTGTTCGCGAGTGAAAGGCGGGACTGTTGACGCGCCCGCCGCGCCGCCGCCGCTTTCCTCGACCATTTCACCGCTCCCGTCGCTAAGCTTTACTGTGCAGAGTAATCCAAGACGCCGCCGAAAACGAGCGTCTCGCCTGCCTTTCAATTTGGGGAGCGCGCTAGCGCGCGTCGAGCTGCGACTGCAGTTCCTCGGCGAAAGCGGTGATTCTTTTGGCGTTCACGCCAAAGTCATGGCGTCCGTAACGCGACGCCGAGCGCAAATCGATGCGCGTCTGGCCGGGCAGCGGCTTGAAGCGGACTGTGATGTCGTCGTCAAATCCCATGACGAGCGTTTTGTCGATGAAGTCGATATGAGCGTCGCCGCTACGTCCGCCCGGCGGCCGCTTGTCGACAAGCGTCCATCCGCGGGCTTTGGCCGTTTTCAGCACCAAAGCAAAGGCCTCGTCCGTGTCCAGATCGACGACGATCGGTTCGACGTCGGGATAGGCCGGTCGCTGCGTCTCCCGCGCGCGGGACGGGAGGCCGGGAGGCTGGAAGCCGCTGCGCGCCTCGAAGGCGGCTTTGGAGAAGGAGAAAAAGGGCGGATCGGCGACGTCCGTCGAAATGTCGGAAAGCACCGGCAGACGCACCGCCTCGAACGCCAGATAAGCCGGGTAGCCCAGCGTCAGGGCCGCGATGACGAACGCGGTCGCCGCCGCGCCGGCTCCGCGCCGTCCTGTCCGCCAAATCACGCTGCAAGCGGCGCAAAATAAAAGCAGCGCGATCAGCGCCAAGGCCATGGCGCCGCCTAGCGAGGCGAGCGCCGACGCCGGGTCAAGGGCGCCAAGTCGCCCCAGAAGGATCGCCAAAATCGCCACAGTCGCGGCGAAAATCGCGAACCGTCGGCTCCAAAGCGCGACTTTCGACCAGGGCTCGGGCGGAAGATGACGTCGCATCGGTTCAAAGACTCGCGTGACCGCCGCCACCGGGCGGCTCCGGCGCATTTTTCGCAATTTCACGGCGAATGCAACGGCTCTCGCGCATTTGAAAAAAAGTCGGGCGGGCGCCGCCTCCGCGCCGGTTCCTTAGCGGCGCGTTAACTTGCCGAGGACAATCCTAGGAAAACGTCCCTTGAGTTCCCCTCCTGTCGTCGAGCCCGCCCATGTCCGACAAGTATTCCGTCGAGTTTAACGAGCCCCAATCCGGCGGCCATCCCCATGACCTTCTCGCGCGGCTTTACCGCGAGATCGGCATTTCCGCCGTCGCCGCGGCGCTGGAGGTGGAGCAGTTCGCTCAACATGAGACGGCGGCGGTCGCCCGCCTCGACGACCACCGCCCGCCCGCGATGCTTCTGGGCGACGAACTCGCCGCCTGAGCTGGGGCCAAGCAGGGCGGCCACCTTTACACGGCCTTTTACGGCCGCGGTTCGCCGGCCTGCTTCCTTGTGACCCCGGGCCCCTATATGCTTCGGGCAGGAGGACAACGCCATGCGCAAGGCTGTCGCCCTATTCCTGCTCATCGTCGTCGCCACGGTTGGTCTGACAACCGCCGCCGCTGCTGACGTACGCGTGCGCGGCGCGCACGCCCGGGTTCATCGCGTCGCGCCGCCGCCGCCATATACTGATGACGGCTATTTCTCGGACTATGTGACCGGACCGACGGGGGCTCCAACCCCCGTCATGCAAGTGCCGGGCTCCACGAGCGTCATCACCCGAAAAATGATGGACGACTTCCAGTCGCGCAATCTCTGCGACGCGCTGCGGCTTGCGCCGGGGGTCAGCGGCGGAGGCTGCTAGTGTCCACCGTCATTCGCGTGTGTCGGCTTACGTCGGCCCGCCCAGTCGACGTGCGTCAGTCGAAGAGTTCAGGACGGCGAAGCTGCAGCGCCTGAACGAGCGCGAGCGTTTTCATGTCGACGAAGCCGTCCGCCGCCATCAACGCGGCGAGTTCCTTGAGGCCCAGTTCGACGACGCGAACCTCTTCCTCTTCATGCGCGACCCCGCCGCCCTCGCCGACGCGATCCTCGGCCCGGTATTCGGCGAGATATAGCGCCATGCGCTCGGTCGAGACGCCCGGCATCGACCAGGCGCTCGCGACATGTTCGAGCGCGCCGAGCCGCAATCCGCCTTCTTCGAGCGCCTCGCGTTTTGCCGTTGCGACCGCATCATCCTCACCCTCGACGAGACCGGCGATCGCTTCGAGCGATTGCGTCGCGCCGACGGCGATCAGCGCCGGGGCGCGCAGCTGCTCCACGAGCAGCGCCGTCCTGCGCGCGGGATCGTATGGCAGCACGGCGGCCGCGCAGCCATGGTCCTCGACGTCGCGCAGGACGGTCCTTCCGTCCGGCATGCGGATGGTCGCGATCGACATCGTCGCCCAGCGCTGGTGCGTGCGTTCGAGTTTGATGACGGAAGGCTTCATGGCGGAGCTCAATCGCTGGCCGCATCAGAAATCGGATAGACCCAAAAATAAAGGGGCAAGAGCGCGGCTCCTGCCCCTTTACGGATTTTCTTAGCGCGCGTCAGCGGTCATTCGATGCCGGCGCCGCATCGGAATCCGGTTGATCGCATTCCGTCGTTGCCTCGATCATTCAATGATCGATGCGACCACTCCAGCTCCAACCGTTCGGCCGCCTTCGCGGATGGCGAAGCGCAGCTTGTCCTCCATGGCGATCGGCACGATCAGCGCGACTTCCATCGTCACATTGTCGCCCGGCATCACCATCTCCACGCCCTCAGGCAATGTGACGATGCCGGTCACGTCCGTCGTGCGGAAGTAGAATTGCGGACGATAATTGGTGAAGAACGGCGTATGACGGCCGCCCTCTTCCTTGGTGAGGATATACGCCTCAGCCTTGAACTTCGTATGCGGCTTCACCGAGCCCGGCTTGCACAGCACCTGGCCACGTTCGACGTCCTCGCGCTTCGTGCCGCGCAGCAGGCAGCCGACATTGTCGCCCGCCTCGCCCTGGTCGAGCAGCTTGCGGAACATCTCGACGCCCGTCACCGTCGACTTCGTCGTCGGACGGATGCCGACGATCTCGACTTCC
>NZ_JBPFEA010000009.1:0-19414 GCF_051061285.1 Methylocystis sp. | reverse complement strand
CAGGCGCCGCGCTCGCTACGGCGCTATGATGGGCGCGCTCGCGCGGCGCGCCAAAGATTGGTGAAGTTGATACGAGGGACTTGACGCTGAAGGGGCCATTACGGAAGCGTACGATTTTGAGCAGCTCTTGTTCTGACCCCTATCTGCACCGCCACTGCGCGTCGGGCGCCATCAAGGATATTCGATTTGCGAATTCTTCGAATGATCGGCTGATTCAATTGGTCGATATGTGCGCTGGCGCGATTGCGCGTTCCTATAAGCGCGAGCGTTCCGATGCGCGCCGCTGGCGCGACATGCTCGGCCCGAAAATCGAAGACGTTTGGGAATTCAGGTAAGGGATGCGGCCCCGCCCGCCTAGCTCGACGATTGCCGAGCACGCGCGCCATCCGGCGACAATTCGGCAGGGCGGGACGACTTTACAGGGCGGAATATGTTGTCCACATCTGTCAAAGTCAATGTAACAAACGGGTAGGTTCTTCTATCCCATCAGGCAGGCAATTTGAGCCTGCGGCTTTTTCCGCTACCTGCGAAACCCCCGGTTTCTAAGCCAAAGCTGACAGGGCCGGCCCTGGGCTACCTGGCAGCCGGCGCGCGGGAACGCCGACTGCGAGCTTACCGCGTCCGCATCTCGACGCAGTAATTGCCGCTTTGCGTCCAGCCGCTCGGACATTGCCCGACCTTGGGAACGGCGGCCCGTCTCTCGACATGGGCGCGCAAATCCACAGCGAGGCGTTTTCCTTAAGGTGACGGTCAAATGCGCATGCGGCGGATGGTCAGGATTAAGACCTTCTCCTAACCGAGTAGCGCGGAGAAAGCGCCGACGCAGACAAAACCCAAAATGATGAGGAACGATTCACGCTTTTGGCATCATCCTCCCTTGTCTCCGCCTCTAAGCGGGCGGTTAAGGACAACGCGAAGCCCCCATACTCAGTTCCCCGACGCATGAACCCGGCCCTCAGCTTTCGCCGTCAGCGCCCGCCCGATCATCTGCGCGACCGCCTTGGCGTCGCGCCTGAGAGACGATTGACCAGCCCGCGTCGAGTGGGCTCGTCTTCGAAATAGACATAGGCGAGCGCGACGCCCGCCCGCTACACCGGCCCGGCGATGACGCTTGAGAACATGCGCTCGATTGGCGTTCGATCCGTCGAAGCCGGTTGCGAGTGCGGCCGTCACGTGATCGTCGACATCGAAAGCCTGCCCGGCGCGATTGAGGTTCCGTCGCTGGCGCCGTCTCAACGCTCGGCGTGCGGAGCGCATCCGAACGATGTTCGCCCAAACTGGCGCGAGTATCGCGCGCCGGGTATGGACAGGTCGTGGCCTTGAACGCTCTCGTTTTCTATTGAAGCCAAACCGAAGCCGCGTTAAGCGGATCGGCGCAGAGTGTCGGCATTGCGGGAGGGAGCCGAAGCTGACGGGGAGGGAACGCCACAAACCGGCCATAGAAGCTGAAAGCGGCTCATATTCCATTAAGCTCTGACAGACGCCCGCACTCCTAACAGAGGCGGGCGTCTTTGTTTTTTGAGCGCGGCCCAAAGCAAAAGACGGCCGCCTGTCCATCCGAGGTAGACCGACCCGACGCCGCTCGCGCCGAGATAGGAACGCGGCGGCTTTTTGAAAAGACACCCGGGGAAAGTCGCCAGCCGGCCTTGAACCTTGCGCGCCCAACACCTACGCTTCCGAATCACGAGCTCGCATTCCGCCCACAAACTCGCGGCTCGGCATTCGGCCCGGATCGAAGGAATGATCCGGGTCTTTTTTCACCAAATCACTATCCGTAGGCTGCGCCGGAATAGAAAACCCCGACGCTGTCGGATTTCGGAGTCGGCGCCGGTGTCGCGGCTCAAATGCTCTCGCGCGAGCGCGTTGGCCGTAACCCCAAGACCGGAACGGAAGCTTCGATCTGTGCGCGCAAGGTCGTGACCTTCAAGGCCTCCCCGGTTCTACTCGCCCGCGTGAACGGCGCGTCGATAGCCGATTTGCAACTCCGCTAGGCGCTGGTCCCTCGGCTCGACGATGCGCCGCGCAATCCGGCGCCCAAAGCGAAGCATTCAGCCGCAATCCATATTCAGGGATAGTCGAATGTTCACGCGGCCTTTGCAATCACACCAGCGGCCGTGAGTCCTTTATCCAAGTCCGCGAGAATGTCGTCGATGTGCTCTAAACCAACAGACAGACGCACGTAGCCCTCTGTCACGCCGGTCGCAAGTTGATCCTCTGGCGAGAGTTGCGAATGCGTTGTCGATGCGGGGTGGATCGCGAGACTGCGTGCATCTCCGATATTGGCGAGATGATAGAATAAATCCAAGCTGTCGATGAACCGGCGTCCGGCTCCGATTCCGCCTGCGAGTTCGAATCCAACGAGGCCGCCGTAGCCGTCGTTCAGATATTTCTCGGCGCGCTCTCGCGCGACGCCGGTCTGCCGCGATGGATGAATGACCTTGGTCACCTCCGGCCGGCGACTGAGGAAGTCCGCCACCGCTTGGGCGTTCTTGGTGTGGCGTTCGATGCGAAGAGCGAGCGTCTCGATCCCCTGCAGCGTCAGAAATGCGTTGAAGGGCGAGAGCGCTGCGCCTAGGTCACGCAGAAGCGTCGTGCGCGCCTTGACGATGTAAGCAATCGGACCGAGAGGCTTGACCGCATCGACCCATACGGCGCCATGATAGCTTGGGTCCGGCGTGTTAAGGGCGGGCTGACGTTCCGGATGTCTCTCCCAATCGAAATTGCCGCCGTCGACAATCACGCCGCCGATCGAGGTCCCGTGACCGCCGAGATACTTGGTGGTCGAATACACAACGATCGCTGCGCCGTGATCGAGGGGCTTCGCAAGAATCGGCGCTGCCGTGTTGTCGACGATGAGCGGGATCCCATATTCACGGCCGATCGCTGCGACTTCCGCGATCGGGAAGACGTTGAGCTTTGGGTTTGGCAATGTCTCCGCATAATAGGCCCGCGTGCGATCGTCAGTGGCGCGGCGGAAATTTTCCGGATCGATGGGGTCGACAAAACGCACTTCGATCCCTTGGTCCCTCAGCGTGTTGGTGAAGAGATTCCAGGTTCCTCCGTATAAATCTGTCGAGGACACGACATTGTCGCCGACTCTGGCGAGATTTTGCAAGGCGAAGGCGGAGGCCGCTTGGCCGGACGCCAGCGCCAGAGCCGCGGCGCCGCCTTCGAGCGCTGCGACGCGCGCCTCCAGGACCGCGTTCGTCGGATTGCCGATCCGCGTGTAGATGTTGCCGAACTCTTTCAGCGCGAACAGGTTGGCCGCGTGTTCAGTGTCGTTGAACTGATAAGAGGTCGTTTGATAGATCGGCACGGCGACAGCTCCAGTCGTGGTGTCGGCGCGCCATCCGCCATGGAGGGCGATCGTCTCGGGCTTTTTCGAATCGAGAGGCATGCTGTTCTCCTTTTGCGATCGGGAAATGCCGGTAGTAACGTCCGCTTGGCGGCAGTCCGCTCGGCCAGCGATTGGATCAGTGAGGCGGCGTCAGTTCTCGCTCGACCGGAACTGAATTGCGGAAGAGGTCGAGCACCGGGCAGTGAGCGTCCACGGCCGCGGCGAGTTCCTCATAGCGAGCAGCGGATTCGGGCCCGATCAAGCGGACTCGAATTCGCACTGCATTGAACCCGGGGCGAATCCGATCATCGACGCCAAAGAACCCACGCAAGTCGATATCGCCTTCGATTTCCACCTCGACCCTATCGAGCTCCACTCCGAGTTGAGCCGCCCATACCCGATAGCTGATGGCTTGGCATGAACCGAGCGAAGCCAAGGCGTACTCGACAGGATTCGCTGCGGTGTCGCCGCCGCCCAAGGCCGCCGGCTCATCGACCGTAAAACGGTGCCCCGATCCGACCTTGACGGTTACCTCGGTTCGACCTGTGAGGTCATGATGCGCTCTGAACCTGGCCTGGGCTTGAGTCGGATCAGACGAGAGGGCCAGTTTGGCGGCATTGACGAACTCGGCGACGGGCATGGACGTTCTCCAATCTCAAGTCATGTTTTCGTCGAATTGCGCAAAGGCTGACATCGGACGAAAAGGCGGTTCGGTCTGCGAGAAAGCCTGGCGGCGATCAGTACTTCGCCGCGATCGCCGGCGCCGGCGCCGCGTCGAAGCGGTGCGTCCAACCGGCGGTAATCTCGAACGTGTTGAGATAGAGCGTGATCGTGCGCAGCGGATTGGGGCCCAGCGGCGTGCGTTCGATGCCCGAGACCGTACCCTGCGGCGAGACGACGGCGGCGATGTCGATCGAGGACGACGGCGTCAGATTGTAGCTCAGGCCGCCGCTGATATGGTGCTGCGTCACGGCCGGCGCGAGAATGTTGAGCGTCACGTCGCGCGATCGGATCGGACTGCTGTTGTAGCTGTAGCCGGCGCGCAGCGTCAGCTTCTCGAAACCCCGATATTCGGCTCCGAGCTTGATCACATCGATATCGCGCCAACCGAAGCCGGGTCCGTTCATTACGCCGAGCTGAAAGGGCTGCGTCGTCGGATTGCCGACAGACGGAACCTGCGAATAGAAAATATGCTTCCAGTCGGCGAGCAGGGTGAGCGTCGGCAGTGCGTCATAGGCCACGCCCGCCGTAATATTGGCGGGTATGTCGAAGTCGCCCTGGTTGGCAAACAGTCCCTTGTAGTTCTCGAAAGGCGACATCCAGATCGGCGACGAACCCGCGACGCCGATGCGGAACTTGTCGGTCACGCGATATTGCAGACCAGCGCGAACGCCCGCGCCGACCGACCAGTTGTAGCTGTGATCGGTAAGCTGCCCGGGCGCCGAGGAAAAGGGCCCGAAGATTGCTAGTCCACGCGCCTTAAAGATCTGAACGGCGAGCACCGGCGCGAAACCGATCGAGAGATTGCCGAAGCGCTGGGCGTAGCCGGCTGTGATGAACGCCTGGTTAAGGTCGACGCCCGCATTGCGGCCGCAGAAGACGCCCGTTTGCGGACAGAACGGACTGACGAAAAACTGACTTGTGTAGTTGGGCGAATAGGTCGTGTTCATGCCGCCATTGCCATAGAAGGCCACGCCCCAGGCGGATTGCTGGTCGATCGGCCGGGTATAGCCGCCATAGGGAATGGGAAAGAGATTGCGTCCGCTCTCGACGTGGCCCGGCGCCACAAAGCCCGGTCCCGAGGTCCAGTAGCCGCGATCGGGCGAGAAGGCGGTGAGACCCAGGGTATATTGATGGCCGACGTCGACGAGGCCCGCCGGATTGATCGACAGCGCCAGGGGATCGCGGGAGTCCGCTGCACCAGCGCCGCCGACGCCTTTCTCGCGCGCGCCATACCCTTCAAGGAAATAGCCTTCCGTCGCTTGCGCCAACCGGGTGCTCACCAAAAGTGCGCCGAGAATCAGAACCGCAGCGGCCGCGCTTTTTTGCCTGTCCATCCCTTTTCTCCATCTGGATTGATCATTCAAATAATTTAGTCTATCGATAATGTAGTCTAAATAAATGTCAAGCTCACGGTTAGCCGCAAATTCGGTGGGGAACGACATGCAGATCGATTGGCTACATTTCACGCCCTGGCCTTCCCTGGCGGGTGGCGTGCTTGTTGGACTGGCCGCCGCCGCCCTCCTCTTGTTCGGCGGGCGAACTCTGGGCGTGAGCGGAATCGTCGACGGAGCGCTCGTGCACCGCGGCCGTGAATTCGGCTGGCGATTGGCGTTTTTGCTCGGATTGCTCGCCGCGCCTGCCGCACTGACGCTCGTCTTGGCGCCTACGCCGCCAGCTATCGATATTTCCTGGACGCGGCTGGCGGTTGCCGGCTTGCTCGTCGGATTTGGCGCTCGCCTGGGCTCCGGCTGCACGAGCGGTCACGGGATCTGCGGACTTTCGCGTTTATCGCCGCGCTCCTTTGTCGCGACCCTGACTTTCGTCTCTGCCGGCGCCGCTACGGTATTCGCGCTGCGTCATCTCGCGGGCTGAAGAAAGCGATGATGCGCCTTTTCCTCTCCTTCACCACAGGCCTGGTATTTGGCGTTGGTCTTTACATTTCCGGCATGACCCAGCCCAGCAAAGTTCAAGGGTTTCTCGACTTCGCCGGGCTTTGGGATCCCTCACTCGCCTTTGTCATGGGCGGCGCAGTGGCCGTCGGGTTCGTCGCTTTTCAGGTCGCGAAACGGCGCAACCGGAAGCTTCTCAGCGACGCTTTGCATCTACCGCGAGCGAGCAAGATTGACGGGTCGCTCGTCACGGGGAGCCTCATCTTCGGAATTGGTTGGGGTCTTTCCGGCATCTGCCCGGGGCCCGGCATCGTCGACGTCGGTTTTCTCGACCCGCATGCGCTCGTCTTCGTGCTCTCGATGGTAGCCGGCATGGCGATGGAACGGATCACTGTCGGGGCGCGGCTGTTCGCTTCGCCGCTCGGTCAGGATGCATGAATCGGCTGACTGTATGCGAAAGGCACTGCCTCTCGTTCGCCGGCGAACAAACCGAAAGGCACAGCATGATGTCGAAACCCCGCTGTCGCGCCGACTTCGGCAATATCAACGAAGAGCCGCTTCCGCCGATCCTCGCCTTGCACGGCGGACTTCTCGAACTGGTGCGCAAACTCGATGCGCTGGGCCCCTCCCCTTCACTGACCGACCTCGCGCACACGATGAAGGCGTCGCAACTAACAACGGCCGACGTTGCTCCCTTTGTGCGAACGAATCCGCAAAGCGACAATCGCGCCCCCGTGGTTGTGCGAAAACATTATGAGCTGCTGGTGATGACTTGGCTGCCCGGTCAAGCGAGCATTCCCCATGACCACGACGGATCTATTTGCGTCTTGCAGGTCGTCCAGGGCGAGGCGGCGGAGGGTTGCTACCGGATCGCGACGGACGGATTCGTAGACTTGGAATATGAGGAAACGGTCCGAACCGGAGAGGTGACGGCTTTCGGGGATGCCGGCGTCCATACTGTCCGCAGCGCTTCCCAAATCGGCGAAACCCTGGTGACCGTACACGCCTATGCGCCCCCACTGAGGGATTTCCGGCGGTTCGTCCCTCGGCCGTCTGAACCGGCGGGCAAACGCCGCCCAACGAGCGATGACGCGCCCACGGTCGTCATTGTTGGTGGCGGCTTCAGCGGTTCGAAGACAGCGGCGCAAATTCTGCGGCGCGCTGACGCCCCGCTCCGCGTCGTACTGGTCGAGCGGCGGGGCGCCGTTGGCGAGGGTGTCGCCTACGCCACGCGCGAACCGATGCACTTGCTCAACGTGCCGGCAGGACGAATGAGCGCTTGGCCAGACCGCCCTGACGATTTCGTGGAATGGGCTCGGCGACGACATGGAAACGTCCATCCCAGCGATTTCCTCCCGCGCCAGTGGTACGGGGAATATGTTCGCGACACATTGCTCGCCTCGGCGGCTGACATCGGCGGATCGGCGAACCTCTCCGTCGTTTTCGACGAGGTCCGTCGTGTCGCCAGGCACCCGGCAGGCGGATGGATGCTCCATTTGGAGGGAGGGCCGTCCGTCCGCGCGGACGCGGTCGTTCTCGCCATCGGTCACTGCCCTCCCGCCGATCCCATCGGGGGCAAGTGGACTGGGCCGCGGACCCGCTTCATTGGCGATCCTCTTCGATATGCCTTCACACTTGTTGACCGAAACGCTGACATCGCGCTCAAATTCTGCAGCGCATTCGCACGCTCAAAGGCGTTCTGTCCATGCGCTTCATTCCAAAGTCGCAGGTTTCTTCGAATAGGTCGGAGCCATCAGCGAGCGAGATTGAGGCCATGAATTGGACAAGAGTTCCGCGAAATAGTTCCAGCGTCGCTCCCGCGAAGACGATCGCGCAGCCGACCACCGCGCGCGCGACAGCAATGGTGTTTGTCGATCCCATATCGCGGAAACTGAAAGACGAGCTTGATACAATCGCCCGCACCGACGCTCCCGTCCTGATAACGGGTGAAACAGGCACGGGTAAGGAAATAGCCGCTCGATACGTGCACTTGAATAGCGCGCGACGAACGGGACCATTCCTCGCCGTAAACTGCGGGGCTCTCAGCGAAAGCCTAGTCGACGCAGAACTCTTCGGGCACGAAAGGGGAGCTTTTACGGGCGCGATCACAAGTGAAGCAGGGTGGTTCGAGGCCGCCAATGGCGGCACGCTGTTACTTGATGAAATCGGCGACCTTCCGCAACGGGCTCAAGTGAAGCTGCTTCGGGTCCTTCAAGAACGAGAGGTTGTGCGCGTCGGATCGAGGCAGGCCCGCCCGATTGATATTCGGCTGATCGCGGCGACGAATGTAAATCTTGAACGCGCGGTCGAAGCCAAGACGTTCCGCCAGGATCTTCTATATCGTCTCAACGTCTTGACGGTGAAGCTGGCGCCGCTGCGCAAGCGCAAGGGAGACATCGCGCCACTTGCGGAATTTTTCTTGAATCATTATGGCGCGCGTTTCGGCTGGCCCGATGCGTCGCTTTCTGAGAGGGCCATGAGGAAACTGCTGGACTATAGCTGGCCCGGGAACATCCGCGAGCTGCAGAATGTCATACACAATGCGCTGTTGCTCGCGCAGGACGCGGAGGTCACGGACGTCCCGCTTGTCGAGACGATCGAGCACGAGGACGATACGATCGATTTCGAAGCAAATTTGCGTCAAACTATCAACGAAGCTTTGGCCCGCAATGAGCGAGACGTTTTGAAGCGCGTGACGCAATGCGCGATAGTATGCGCCTTCGAACGCGAAAAGGCCAACCAGGTGCGCGCAGCCGAGGCGCTTGGCGTAACTCGCAATGAATTTCGAACGCATCTTTCGCATATGGGCCTGATTGCCCAACGCAAAACCGCGGCCTCTCCACAGAAAACGACGACGGAACTGCGCGGAGCGACCGGCCTCGGAGTCGTGCGTGTCGGCTATCAGCATTTTGGGACGCTTGCGGCGCTCCACGTGCTTGGATCTTTGGACGAGCGACTTCGCCCGCTCGGATTTCGTTCGAGATGGAGCGAATTCGGCTCTGGCCCAGCAATTCTTGACGCCATTGGTAAAGGCGAAATTGATTTTGGAGTCACGGGCGAGGCCGCCACAGTTTTTGCGTTAGGCACCGGCGTTCCTTTTTATTACATCGGACACGAGCCGCCTGCGCCCTGCGACGTGGGAATCGTCGTGACGAACCGCACGATCGTATCGGTCGATGATCTCCGCGGAAAGCGAGTTGCGTTTAGCAAATGGTCGAATGCCGACCATTTGCTAATGTCGCTTTTGAAAAGTCGTGGCTTATCGCCGACCGATATTGAGCCGGTTTACATTTCGCCCAGTCTGGACCTTGTCGCTGAACTCGAAAAAGGCGTGATCGATGCGTGGGCGATATGGGCCCCCATGCTCAGCATCGCAGGCGCCCGGCATGGCGCGCGGCTCTTAGTTGACGGCGTTGGTCGAGTCCAAAATCGTCAATTCTACGTCGCGCGGCGCGCCTTTGCGATTGGCCACCCGAACGTCGTCGACGCCCTCCTAAGTGAGGTGGAGTCGGTTCGGGACCGGCGCCCTGTTTCCCTTGCCCCGCGAGTAGCTGAAACCCGTGGGCTGAATTTGGATCCAGCCGCTGCGCAGCGCTATTTTGATAGTCTCGAGTTTCAGCCTCGCGCGATGGACGAAAACGTCATATCGGAACAACAGGAAATTGCCGATGCTTATTTCAGCGCGCGGCATTTGCCGAGCCGCGTGCTGGTTTCTTCCGCCGTATGGCGCAGCTCCTGAGGTCTATTTAAAACCTGGCGAGAACGGGCGCGATCACGTCCGCTCCAAACCGGAACGTCACGCCAACGCTCGCGAGCCACGGATCGATATTCGAACTGACGCGAACGTATATGTTTTTGTTGAGCGCGGAATTATAGATCGTGGCGTAGGACGTAGGTTCCGCCATGATGCGCTTGAGATCAACGTTTACACCAAAATTTGGCGTGAACATGTAGTCGAACCCCACTTGCCCCGCCACGCCGACCGACTGGCCGACATGCAGTTCGCGTACGGAATTGAGACCCGTGACCCCCAGCGCCGTTATCAGCGGCGTCCAGCTGTTTCCTGGCGTGTACGCATAAGGAACGGCCCAAGTGACGCCAACGCCAATGTAAGGCTGAAATGCGCCGAAATTCGTGAAGTGATATTGCGCGAGCAGCGAAACCGGTAACAGGTTGGTCGACCCGACCGGAATCTCCGAAAGCGTGCCTGTCGCCGTGAGCTTGTGGCGCGTATATCCGGCGATAGTTTCTACCGCGAAGTTACGGGTAAAATAATATGCGAGATCGATCTCGGGAATAACCGAATTCGAGACATTGACGCCCGCGCCGAAAATCTGGCTCCCCGGCAAACCGGTTGTTAGCCCGCTCACCGAGCCAACCGCTCCAAAGCGATCGTAGATGGAAAAATGCCCGTCGGGGACGATGGCCGTCGCACGCAACCGGACCTGGAAGGGTTGATAGTCCTCCACAACAGCAAAGGCGGGCGGCGGCACCAAGCGATTGGGCGGTAGATCCGCAGCGAGGGCCGTCCCAGCGCTCAGCGCCAATATGCTCGTGGTTGCTAAACGTTTCAGTTTCACAGGAGAGGATGTCGGCTTCATGAGGATTGCTCCTTGCGGGGCGTGAATTGCGGCGGGAGACGGCGAACCTATTCGCCGCCCTCGTAGAAGAGTTCGAGCGGCAAACCGACAGACGTCTTGCCGATCCAGTCGCGTGCAATGATATTCGACGGCCCCATTCCGATGCCCGCTCGGGCGTCGCGAAAATAGCGCTCCAGCGCGCCTTTCTTGTAGCCGTAGCCCCCCGTGACGGTGAGCGCCGCAGCTGCGGCGACATTTGCGGTTTCGGAGGCGTGCACTTTGAATTCAGTCAGAGCGATGAGCAGCTCCGCCTGCGGCGAATTCGAGCGCCACAACGTGTCGAGACGAGACGCCAATTCGCGCCGCCACGCGCCGAGCGACTCGATGTGGACCTTGGCTTTCGCCAATTCCTGACGAATTGCCTGATAATCGGCGAGCCGCTTGTTCGTGTCCTGATGAAAGGAGTTCTTGATGTGATTAACGGCGGTATCATATACGCCTCGGGCCACACCTTCCCACACGGCGCCAAGCCCGATCAGATAGATCGGGGACACGCCGTTATAGATAATTTCCTTACCCTGATTTTCCTCGCCGAGACGATCACGCTTCGGAACCTTGACGCCATCATAACGAATGGGTCCCGAGTGATTGCCGCGCACCCCGAGCGCGTTCCACGGTCCGGGCGTGATGCCAGGTGAACCGCCGTCGACGATAAAGAACGAGATGTCCGATTGGTCGCGGGCGCCAGGCGTACGCGTTTGCGTAATGTAGTAATCCGCTTTGCCTGCCGACGTCGTAAATGACTTTTCGGCGTTTACGATATAATCTTCGCCATCGCGCGACGCTTCTGAAAAGTTGTACCACCAATGGCCGCCTGACGCGCGTTCGCTCGTTGAATAGGTTCCAAGCAGATATTTGCCATTCGGCCTCAGCCAACGTTCCTTCTGATCGTGCGTGCCATAGAGATTGACGGTCTGCGCGGCGCCGACATGCATGACGTAGACAAGGCCAGTCGAAGCGTCTTTCTGGCCGATGCGATAGGACGCTTCCGCAAAGGCGACGTGATCGAGACCCAGGCCGCCATAGTCGTGCGGTATCAGAACGCGCGTCCAGCCCTCCGCCGCAAGCGCTTCGAGATTTTCACGCGGAAAAATAGACTGCTCGTCGTTACGCTCTGCATTCGCAGCGACGATCTTTTCGATCACGTCGTCTAGTTCTTTGAAAGCTTCATTTTCGTTCTGAGTCGACATTTTCTACGCCCTGAGCTTCGGGAGTTGCACCCGAAATTGAATCAAAGGTGATAACCTAGGCCGCCGCGCGTTCGGCTTCCTCAGCTTCGTAAGCGCGCACCAACGGGATCACGTGCTTTCCAAAAAACTCCACCTCTTCCTGAAAGTGCAGGAAGCCGAGGAGCACGAGATCGACGCCTACGCGCTTAAGATCGATGATGCGGCGCGCAACTTCTTCGGGCGTACCGATCAGATTTGTCTTGAAGCCATCATTGTATTGGACGAGATCCTCGAAGCTCGACTTCGCCCAATTGCCTTCGTGCTCGGGCGAAGCGTTACCCGCGTTCTGAACTTCTTGATGGAAGCTGCGGACCGCCGCTGGATCTGCATGCGCGAGGATTTCGTCGAGCTCTTTTTTTGCGTCATCGTGAGCGGCGCGGACAATCGCAAAAGCATTAATGCCGATCTTCACCTTGCGGCCGGCGTGCGCCGCTTTGGCGTTGATGTCGTCGATCTGCTTCTTTATGCCGTCTGGCGTATTGCCATTGGTAAAATACCAGTCCGACACGGTCGCCGCCATGTCACGCGCGGCGCGCGAGCTTCCGCCCTGGAAGATTTCCGGAGGCGCGATCGGCTTCGGTTTCAGCGTGTAGTCATGGAAGCGATAGAAGTCGCCGGAGAAACTGAAATTGTCCTCCGACCAAATGCCGCGAAGAGATCGAATGAATTCTTCGGAGCGACGGTAACGTTCGTCATGGTCGAGCCAGGGTTCGCCGATGGCGTGAAACTCGCCTCTGAACCATCCGGACACAATGTTAACGGCGATTCGTCCTCTCGTGTAATGGCTGATCGACGCAACTTGCTTCGCTAAAAGCGCCGGCGTCCATGGGCCCGGAAGAACCGCGGCAATTACATTGAGCTTCTGCGTCGCGGCGAGAAGCGCGTGCGAAAAGCTGACTGATTCATGTTGATATTCTGCGCCATAACCCGCAGCAAATCGGATTTGCGTCAGCGCATATTCAAATCCTGACGCTTCGGCGATCTGCGCGAGCTTCACATTATATTCGAGATCCCAGCTCGTTCGCTGCGGAATTTTGCTGATCACGAGTCCGCCGGAAACGTTTGGCACCCAGTAGGCGAATTTGATCGGCTCGTTGCGATTGCGCTCAACAGGCGAATTAGCGCCGCTCATCCTGAACTCCCTTGTCACGTCGACCACGCCCGAATGCAGGCGCAACCAACGCACCGATGGCTCGGGCCTCCCCGGAGCAAGCACTTTGCCAATTCATTTTTTTCATAGAATCAAGGGGATCAGCGCAGCGCCACGCCAACGCCTTTGCAAATGAAGCAATGGCGAGCCACGCGGTGCTGCATATGCAGCATGCTCACCGATCGCTCGCCGTTTCTTAAAAAAGTCGGTCCGCGCTTTGCGAGCAGGCTGACGCACAGTCCTTGCATCACATGGAGCGACGATGACCGAACGTAAAGCGAAGCATATTATCGATATGCGCGCGCGCCCATCCTTCTTGCATTCCTTTTTCGGCGCCGACTGCCAGTCAGATGACTATGAGACGGTGCGGTGGATCAACCGTCGTCTCGGCGCGAGAGATGTCGATCATTTCACTCGAGCCAAGGATCTAACAGGATTGGTCGATGAACTTGCTGCCGCTCACATTGACGTCGCCGTGATGGTCGGTAGAAGCACCCCAGCCGTACGCATATCGAATGATGAACTTGCAGCTCTCGTAGGCGCTTCAGAGGGTCGGCTGCTCGGCGTCGGCTCGGTCGATCCACAGCTTTTCGCGGGGGTTGCGGCTGAAGTCGAGGCCTATCGCTGCCTGTCAGACCTCAAGCTTGCCGGCGTTAACGTCGATCCGGGTTTCTATAACGAACCCATTTCGCACGACCACGAGTCTTTAACGCCCATTTACGCTGCGTGCAACGCGGCCAACAAACCCGTGTTCCTTATGTCCGGCCCCACCACCCCTGACCTTAGGCACAATGACCCGCTGGCGGTCGACCGTGTCGCCAAGCGCTTTCCTTCACTACGAATCGTCTGCTGTCATGGATTCTATCCCAGGATAGATGACATGATTGGTGTGGCCTTCCGCAACGAAAATGTCTTCGTCTCACCGGACATGTATCTCTTTGCGCCGGGCGGCGAGCGTTACGCGGCGGCAGCTAAGGGATTCCTTTCCACCCAACTGCTCTTTGGCACATCCTATCCGTTTCGCCCCATTCTACAGAGCGTCAAAGATTTTGTTGCCCTCGAGCTCGATGACGACGCCCTCGAAAACGTTGCATGGCGGAACGCCGCGCGTTTGTTACACATAAACCTAAACTGACGCTGCTGCAGAGGCCACAGTACGTCAATCAGATGCTGCAAATGCAACACCCAGGCCCGAGTGTCACCAGCATTTCCGGCCAGAAAATGCTGGCCCGGGACTTGCGCTCGTTCAAACGAAAGTGGTCACAATCGAATGGACTGCGGCAATGGATATTTTTTGGTATATCCCTACGCATGGCGACTCACGCTATCTGGGAGCGGAAGAAGGCGCCCGTGTCGCGAATTTCGACTATATTCAACAAATCGGAATCGCGGCTGATAGTCTCGGCTATCATGGCGTTCTGATCCCAACAGGCCGGTCCTGCGAAGATCCGTGGATCGTCGCCGCAAGTCTGATCAACTCGACAAAGCGGCTACGCTTCCTTGTTGCGCTGCGACCAGGCCTTACTCAGCCGGCGCTCGCCGCCCGCATGACGGCGACGCTCGACCGCCTGTCGGAAGGGCGACTTCTCATTAACCTTGTCGCGGGCGGCGATGCGCAAGAGCTCGCCGGCGACGGCGTCTTTTTGGATCATTCGGCGCGCTACGCCGTTTCTGAAGAATTCGTGCATGTCTGGGAGGCATTGTTGCGCGCTAGTCGAAGCGGCGCAGCCGTTGACTATGAGGGGCGCCATTTTCGTCTTTCCGGCGGCAAGCTGCTGTTCCCGCCGTTCCAGTCGCCGCGCCCGCCGCTTTATTTCGGCGGCTCCTCTGACGCAGCGCACGATCTTGCGGCGCGCGCAGTTGACACGTATCTGACCTGGGGCGAACCACCCTCTGCGGTCGGCGAAAAATTCGCTGACATCAAAGCACGCGCTGCGCGTTGCGGTCGTAACGTCCGCCTCGGTGTTCGCCTGCATGTCATCGTCCGTCCTACGGAAAAGGCGGCCTGGATCGCTGCGGAAAGCCTCATAAGTCGCCTTGACGATCGGATGATCGAAAATGCGCAGGCGACTTTCTCGAAAATGGATTCAATCGGCCAGCAGCGCATGATCAGCCTCAGAAAGGGCAACGGGCGCAGCCGCGACGATCTAGAAGTAAGTCCCAATCTTTGGACCGGCGTTGGCCTGACGCGTGGGGGCGCGGGAACTGCGCTCGTCGGCGATCCGAATCAGATCGAGGCGCGCATCAGGGAATACGAGGCGCTTGGCGCGGACAGTTTTGTCCTTTCGGGCTACCCACATCTGGAAGAAGCATATCGCTTTGCAGAATTGATGTTTCCGCGCCTTGGAATTGACGGCCATGGCGTCCTGCCAGGAGAAAAGATAACAGGGCCTTTCGGCAGCGTTGCGGTGATGCCCGCATCTTCAAGTCCTTCGGCAGCGTCCTGAGCTGAGGCAATGAGCGCCATTACTCCGCTTCCCACTTCCCCTGCGCCAACGGGCGCGCCGTCACTCGAACAACTTCTTGCTTTGCTTGCGGTGACAGCGCCGGAACGCGATCGGCAAGGCGGCACGGCAAAAAGAGAACGCGATTTGATTCGCGCGAGCGGCTTGCTGCTTTTATCAACGCCGAAGGAGCTGGGCGGCGTCGACGGCAACTGGATTGAGATTTTCGGGGTCATTCGGAAAATCGCGGCCGTCGACAGCTCTCTCGCGCATCTTTTTGCGTTTCATCATCTTATGATCGCAACGCTGCAGTTCTTCGGACCGAGACAGCAGGCATTTGAGCTAATAGCGCGTAGCGCTGTCCAACGCTGGTTTTGGGGCAATGCGCTCAACCCGAAGGACCGGCGCCTACGCATCAAAGCGGCTGGCGACGCCTTTCGGCTTGATGGAGAAAAGAGCTTCTGTTCAGGCGCCAGCGACTCCGACATGCTGGTGGTCTCGGCGGTCGACCACGCAGACAAACTCATAATCGCCGCGATACCGACCCGGCGCGCGGGCATATGTATTCACGACGACTGGGACAATATGGGCCAAAGGCAGACGGATAGCGGGACCGTGTCATTTTCTGAAGTTCTCGTCAGTCAAGACGAGTTACTCGTTTCTCCTGGTCCGCTTGGCTCGCCCTTTGCCACGCTTCGCCCTTGCCTCGCGCAGCTGATCCTCGTCAACATCTATGCCGGGCTTGCCCAGGGCGCGGTGGAAGAGGCGCGGGCCTATGTGTCGGCGTTGCCCGTCGAAGAGTCGAAACGCATTCGCTCAGATCCGTTCAGATTACGCACGGTCGGCGAGCTTTGGGCGCAAAGCGCCGCAGCGAATGCGATTGTCGAGAATGTTGCGCGCCAGTTCGATGACGCTTGGCGGCTCGGGGACGACATCACTCCGGAGCAAAGAGGAGCGTTGGCCATCAACATTGCGAGCGCCAAGGCGATCAGCGTACGCGCCGCGCTCGAGGCCAGCTCACGAATTTTTGATGTGATGGGCGCGCGCGCAACGGCGGCGCATTTTCGTCTCGACCGCTTCTGGCGGAACGCACGGACGCACACGCTGCACGATCCACTCGATGAGAAGCTCCGCGAGATTGGAGACTGGGCGATAAACGGCGTCTATCCACAGCCGTCCTTTTACTCTTGACATATCGAAAGCTCTCTAAATGAACTTTTCCACCATTGACGAAGCTGTCGCTGCTCAGCAACGTGGCGGGTTTGTTATCGTCGTCGATGACGAATGCCGTGAAAATGAGGGCGATCTTATCTTGCCCGCCGAAAAGATGACGCCGGAGGCGATGGCCTTCATGGTGCGGCATACAAGCGGCGTTGTTTGCGTCGCCCTTCCCGATGATATTGCAGATCGCCTGTCCTTACCGCTAATGGCCCCGCATGGAGGCGACGCTCAGGGAACCGCTTTCACGGTCACGGTGGACTGCCGCCATGGGCTCACGACAGGCATCTCCGCACGGGAACGAAGCGCAACGGCGCGCGCCCTGGCGGACTCGAAATCCAGCGCTGACGACTTTGTGAGACCAGGCCATATATTTCCCCTGCGGCGCCATTGGCGTGGAATTTTGGGACGACGCGGCCACACCGAAGCAGCGTCCGAACTTGCAGCGCGCGCCGGTTGCGCGCCCGTCGGCGTGCTGTGCGAGATCGTACGCGAAGATGGCGAAATGGCGCGTCGCGATGACCTTTTCGCATTTGCGCAGACGCATGACCTGCCAATTGTGCAGATCGCCGATCTCGTGGACTACGCTCAACGCCGCGCCGACCCCTTGACGCTCCTTGCGAAATCTCGCCTGCCGACGCGACACGGCGAATTCGCCGCCCACGTTTTCCGCGCGAACGACGGCGCCGAACACGTCGCCTTTGTGATGGGCGACCTCCGCGGCGCGAAAAATGTGCTCACGCGCGTGCATTCGGAATGTCTCACAGGCGATCTTTTGGGTTCGCTAAGGTGCGATTGCGGCGGGCAGCTCGATCTTGCGCTGCGCCGCATTGCGCAGGAAAGACGCGGCATCCTGATTTATCTACGTGGTCACGAGGGGCGAGGCGTTGGATTGACGCAGAAGCTCCGCGCCTATGAGCTTCAGGACCAAGGCGCCGACACAGTCGACGCCAATCTGCGCCTGGGGTTGCCTGTCGACGCCAGAAACTACCACGCCGCAGGCGCCATTCTGTCGCAGCTCGGCGTGAGAGGAATAAGGTTGATGAGCAACAACCCCCACAAGGCGACCGAATTGGCGCGTCTAGGCGTCTCGATAGAAGAAATCGTCGCGCTCCATACTGCGCCGAACGGAGAGAACATAAGATATTTAGAAGCGAAACGCAGCAGGATGGGGCATCAAATCGATCACCTCGACGCTTCGCGGACCTTTGAAGCCGTCATGCCGTAGAGCACGTTCTGCCACGCAACTGCATAGTCCCGAGGAGCGAGATATGAGTAAGCTAAACGTTGTCGCCGTGTCTGGCGGTCTCTCGAAGCCATCTAAGTCGGCGGTGTTAGCCTCAGCGATTGTCGATCAGATCGCACGAATAGTTCCCGTGGAGACGACCTACATAGAAGTCTCCAGTCTCCTCGCCGATCTGCCAGCTGTTTCGTCCGCCTCCCATGCGCCCAGCGCCGTCATCAAAGCAATCCAAGCGATCGAAACGGCTGATGCCCTCGTGGTGTCAACTCCCGTCTATCGGGCATCCTATACGGGCTTGTTCAAACATCTCTTCGATCTCGTGCATTATGAAGCATTGATCGATAAACCCATCCTTCTCGCTGCCACCGGCGGCAGCGAGAGGCATGCTCTGGTCCTGGAGCATCAACTTCGACCGCTATTTAGTTTTTTTCAGGCTTTAACTTTGCCTGTCGGGGTTTTCGCCAGTGATCGCGATTTTGAAAACTACCAAATCGTCAACGAGAGTTTGAAGGACAGAATATCTGTGGCAGCAGGAGGCGCTGCAAAATTTTTAACGAAGCACGCCTCTTACGCGCTTTAGGCCCATTGGTATCGGGCTAAGGACTCAGCTAGCGAAATCTTGACCACAAGGTCGTGGTGCCGCCTTCGGGCGGAACGGACATTAATCGACGCAATGCGCGTGATCCTGGAGTGTTGGATTGAGCGCCAGCGGCGACGGCTTCGATATCCGGACGCTGGCGGCGATCTATCATTCCGGGATAAGGCTTTCAGCCCATCGCCATCGCGGGGGCCAGCTCGTCTTGGGGCTTCAGGCGTGATGCGCGTCATGACGGATGGCGCCGCTTGGATCATCCCGCCGACGCGAACGATCTGGCCAGGGATCCCGCACGGCATCGACGTGCAGGGCGACGTCGCCATGCGAACCCTCTATATCGATGCTCCGCGCGTAGCGCCCCTGCCAAATGCTCCTCATGTATGGGAGGTCAGGCCGCTGCTTCGCGAGCTCATTTTGCATATTCTCACAATCGGAAGAGACCGGCATGCGGATACCGACGAAGCCGGCCATGCATTCCAATATGAAGCCGGTCACCTATTCCAATCCGAAGCCGGCCGGCGTTCCGATTTGATGTCGGCCACCGGCGTTGCTCTGCTGCAGATCGGTTTGAATGATGTTTCGCGTTTTGAACGCGGTCAAGCGGGTTCGTTTTTCGTCGCGGCCGAGCGCCGTTTGCGCAGGCTCTCGCCGGAGAGTTCTATTCGATAGGCGTTGTGGATGACGCGGTCGAGGATGGCGTCGGCGATTGTCGGCACGCCGATCATGTCGTGCCAGCGATCGACGGGAACCTGGCTGGTGATGACGAGGGAGCCCGCGTCGTAGCGGTCCTCGACAATTTCCAAGAGGTCGCGCGCCTGGTCGGCATTGAGCGCTTCCGGCCCCCAGTCGTCGAGGATCAAAAGCTTGGCGCGGGCGATGGAGCGCAGCAGCCGGCTGTAGCGGGCGTCGCCATGAGCGACCGCGAGGTCGGCGAAGAGCCTCGGCA
>NZ_JBPFEA010000008.1:0-59139 GCF_051061285.1 Methylocystis sp. | reverse complement strand
ATAGGCCGTAAAGGTCGCGCCGCCCGTCTCCGCCAGAACCTTGGTGATCGCCGCCGTCAATGACGTCTTGCCATGGTCGACGTGCCCAATCGTCCCAATGTTGCAGTGCGGCTTCGTGCGTGAAAACTTTTCCTTGGCCATGATCCTCGTTCCGAGTGGTCACGAGCCCGTCGCTCGCGCGCGGCGAGGCTTTAAGGGCAATGACGGCGGAGGGCAAGGGGTCGCGGCTCTCCGGTCACGGATCGCCGCTGTCCGCCACGATCCAGTTCGCCGCGAGCATATGAAAGTCCTTGAACGTCAACTCCTGCGGCTCCAGCTTCCGGACCCGCAATATGTCCGGCAAATCCGCTTGAAATCTTTTGAATTCGGCCGCTATCGCTCGACCCCCGGGCACGCGCGCATCCCCAGCCTCGTCCCGAAACCAAGTGGCGATCTCCTCGACAAGCCGGTCGATTTTCCCCTCGTGCGCATGAATATCCTGCCCGGCGATGTCCGAGATGAATTGCTGATATCGATATTTCTGTCGGTCGAAGATGAGCGCTTTCTTACCCGAACGTTTAGGACCGAAATTGCGCGCGCCAAGGAAAAGGCCCAGTTCAAGGGGCATGTTGAAGCGCGGCAAACCCGACGCCGCGTCCAGTTCAGTGTTGGAAATATCGTGGACGCCATATCGGCATTCGCGAATAATACGGCATATTTTCTCGATCCGCGCCTCGCCGCCATCGTCGTTTTCTCTAGCGCAACGCGGCGTATAGCCGGATCTCACGACAGTGAAGACGATGGCCTGGAAAAACTCTTCATAGTCCGGCGAAAACGGACAATTGATAAAAACGTCCTTATCCTTCATCCAGCCCGCTTGGCGGCACGTACCGTGGCGATGGCGTCGCGGATTTCCTTTGCCGAGAAGTGCGTCGCCTCGCCTTTCGGCTTCAAAATGCGCACGCCGTCTTTCGTCACGCCGAGAACCTTGGGGGTGTTCGTGAGCGCGCTGGCGGCAAGTTTGCGGGTTTCGCTAGGGCCGAGGGTTTTCTTGGAGCCTTTTGCCATGGGGAGATAATGGCGCGCCTTCCAGCGCTTCGCAACCGGCGGCCCACGCCCCGCGCATAACAATGCTATACCGCCTGCCTCTATTTCGGCTGTTCCTTGCCGCGGAACGCAGGGCTTCCTTTGGGCGGGAAGTCCATGTGTCTTTTGATCTCGGATTTGGGCTCCGGCGCAGTCAACTCGACCGCTTCGCGGATCTGCCGCTCGCGAACCGATTCGACGTCCATGGTCTCCACTTCGCCATTAGAGTGGCGGGCGGTGTAAACGCCGACCACGTCCAAAGGCTCGGGACTCTTGATCACCACGAACCCCTCAAGAAATGCGAAATCGACGCACACGCCGTTGATCGGGCAGAAATAGCCCGCGATGTCGAAACAATTCAGTTCCGTCGCGCCGTCGGCCTGAAGTTCCGCCTTCTTGAACGGCGTGACGCTGAACGGACCAGGGTCCGACCCGAATTCCGTCGCGAGCGCCACTTTCGCGGCGATGGTGAAGCGCTTCCTGGTCGGATTATGGATGTTGACGATTGTCCGATAGACGCCCTTCGCCAAAGTCCCGTCCTGATGTGGAAGCAGCAGCGAACAGACGACCTTGGCGGCATATTGATATTCGGTCTTTAGGGTTTCGTTGGTTTTCACCGCCTGCGCGCGTGAACTCGCGGGAATTCCAGCGCAAGCAAGGCTCAGTGCGAGGAGGGCGCTGTTGAAAGCATGATGTGCGCGTTTCATAATCCGCACTCCACGAAAAATGGGTTTGCGAAATATCTGTTCCTGTCGCCCTGCCCAGCCCCAATTGCCTTTGGCGCCGAGATTATCGGGCGCCCAAAATAGACCTCTCATCCGTTCGCTTAGGCTAACGTGCGAACGCGTGAAATCGTTCCGCCGATAACTGGCCCGACGCCGGATGTCCGGCCTTGCGCCACTCTCGCAGGCCCGATCGAAACAGCGCCTGCGCGATTTCCCGTCGCGTTGTTCATCTCATCGCAGCGCGAAGTGTCGTTTGCGGCCGAGAGATCAACGACATCCGGAATGACAGGTCACTTCCGTAATCACCGGCGTCGTTTCGCCCACCGTATTGACGTCAATCACGACGTCCTTGCGCTTCCAGCGAAAAATGCAATTGGCGTTCCCTGTACCGGCGCAAGCGACGGTCTCGGGTCGTCCCTTGCAGCGAGGATCGCCCGTTTGACAGACGAATCCCGCTTCGGGCGCGTGGACAGGCCTCCAACCTTTTTTGAGGAGAGCCTTGCGCGCCTTCGCATAAGGCTCGTCCTTGGGGAAACTCGGGACCTGCGCGAGCGCGCTTGAAGATAGGGACAGCGCAATAAAAACGGCGGTCGCGGAGAAAAGCGCTTTCATAGGTTCACTCCTAATTCTTAAAAGCAGTCGTATGTTCATTAAGGCGGCCCACGCGTTCCTCAAGAGCGGCGGGCTAAAGTTCCAGGAGCATAACGGGCGGCAGCCCTCGCCTACGCCGGCCGATGCCGAGGCCCGCGACTAAAGCGCTGCGCGTTGAAATCGCCGCCGCGCGCGCCAACTGGTTGTGTGGCGGGGCGTAAATGCGGCTTTAAAAATTGCGCTACGATTTCTTCGATGATCCGGTCGACTGGGCGTTCGCCGCCCTCTTCGCCTTGCTCGCCCTCGCCGCGTGGGGATTGCGGCTCTGGGAGCCGTCGATCGGCGGTCCGCTCACAAATCTGGCGCTGAACTTCGCCGCGCTGATCGTCGTCCTGCTCGCCGTTCAATATCTGTGGCGCGCCTGGTTTCCGAATTACCCTTTCGGCGTCGGCCCGGCGTGGAGGCGGTTCGCCGCCTATCCGCTGCGCCAATTCGTCTATGCGGCCGCGTCCCTGCTCGTCGTCAGCAGCGGATTCGAAGCAATTTTCAGCGGCGCTTCGTTTGACGTCGTGGGGTTCTCGGCCGGATCGCGGGGTCTGGCGGATCCGGACTTCGCCGACGTCGCACGTGCGATGAACCAGATCGCCGCCTTCGCGCTCCCGGCCGGATTGGTCGCATATCTGGGCTTCGTCGCATTGGCCGGACCGGCGCGGCGCGCGACGTCCACGGCGCTTGTCGCCACCGTGCCGCAAAGGAGGGCGTTGGCGCTCTCGCCGGAATCGACTCTGGTCGGGCAGGATCTTGGCCGTCGCATCCGCCTCATGGGTTGGATCGGATTCTGGCTGGATTTCATCCTGGCGTTCCTGACCGCCCCGCTCCTCGCCTTTGGCGCAGTTGGCCAATCGATCAGCTCCACCGTTTGGGTGAGCGATCCGATCCATTGGGGGTATTTCGGACTGGGACTCCTATTAGCTTCGCTGTTCCTGGATCTCTTTTCGACGATCGCATCCGGCAGGCTGATGCGCGACCCGGCGAGCATGCTCGCCGCCGATCAGCCAGCGGCGTTGTGGTTTCTCGGCGCAGGTTCGATTGTCAATGTGCTCGGCTCTATGGTCTCGTTCATCGGCGTCGGCTTGAGCATCGCCCTGCTCGTCGCCAAGACCGTGTCGCAGCCGCCGGGGATCGCCATTACCGATCCGGACAGGATCGTGCGCGCGCTAGACGTCTTCATCTTAATGGCGAACTTTAACTTGCTTCTTGCTCATTTCATTGGGGCTGGAGCTGCGGTCTGGCTCAGCACCCAGGCGCTCAAGGCGCGACATAAGTTCGCCCTCGGACTGGGATGAGGCGCAAGCGACCGGCGAAAAAGCGCCCGACGGAACCTCGATCGATCACCGTCCCCGCCTGGAGCCTATTCTTCGTAGACGACTGCGCCTCCGACGACCGTCGTCTTGACCACGCCCTGCAGCAGCGCCCCATCGAACGGGGTGTTCTTGGAGCGCGAGTGAAGCGCGGCGGGATCGACGACGAAAGGCGCGTCCGGATCGAAGCGGACGATGTCCGCCGGGGCGCCTTTTTGCAGCCTGCCCTGCGGCAGTCCCAGAATTTCAGCCGGGCGCGACGTCATCGCCTCGAGCAGGCGCGTCAGCGTGACGTCGCCCGAATGCACGAGCCGAAGCCCCGCCGCAAGCATCGTCTCGACGCCGATCGCCCCATATTCGGCTTCGGCGAAGGGCAGCCGTTTGGTTTCGACGTCCTGCGGATCATGGTCGGACACGATGACGTCGATCAGCCCTTCGCCGAGGGCGCCAACGAGCGCCTTACGTTCATCCTCATGGCGCAACGGCGGTCTGAGCTTGAGGAAGGTGCGATAATCGCCGATGTCGTTCTCATTCAGCGTCAGATGATTGATCGAGGTCCCGCAGGTGACGGCCAAGCCTTCGTCCTTGGCTCTGCGCAACGCGTCCAACGCAAGCGTCGTCGTCACGATCGCCGAGTGATAGCGCGCGCCGGTCAGCGCGACGAGCCGCAAGTCGCGATCGAGCATGATCGCCTCTGCTTCACGCGGCGCGCCGGATAGGCCGAGCCGATGCGCAAATTCGCCTTCGTTCATGACGCCGACGGAAAGGTCGGGGTCTTCGGCGAAATGAATGACGAGCGCATCAAAATCGCGCGCATAGGTGAGCGCGCGTCGCATGACGAGCGCGCTTCGCACCGAGCGCGCGCCGTCGCAGAAGGCGACCGCGCCGGCCTGCTGCAGCAGCCCCAGCTCGGCGATCTCCCTGCCCTCGCGGCCTCTGGTCAGCGCCGCCATCGGGGCGACGCGGACGCGCCCGGTGTCGCGCGCACGGCGCAGAACGAAATCGACCACCGCGGGATCGTCGACGGGCGGCGCCGTCGCCGCGGTCGATACGATTGTCGTCACGCCGCCCGCCGCGGCCGCGAGAGTCGCGCTGGCGATGGTTTCGCGATGTTCCGCCCCCGGCTCGCCGACGAAGGCCTGCATGTCGATGAGGCCCGGCGCGACGATGTCGCCGGCGCAATCGATGACGCGCGCCCCTTCGGGAGCGTCGCCCTGTCGAACGGATTCGCCGAGCTCGGCGATGACGCCGTCCATCGTCGCCAGACCGCCGCGCGTTTCGCGACCCGAGCCCGGATCGATCAGCCGTGCGTTGAGAAGGAACAGCGGCGCTGGAGCTTGTGGCGGCGACATGGCGTCTGCTTAGGCCATTTCTCGGACGTTGAAAATGCGCCTGGGTCAGGGGATATTGGGCTTGAACTCGTCTCGCCAGCGCCTAGCTACCGCGAGTTGGGGCTGCGAGCGGCGCGCGCGCCCCTGGGAGAACGTATGCGTTCCCTCAGCCCTCCAGAATCTGCACTCGCGCCAAGCGTGGCGGAAGGCGAAGGACGCCCTGATCTCCCGGCGATGATGAACGCCGCCTTCGACGGAATCATAGCGCTCGACGAGCACGGCGCGGTGCGGTCGATCAGCGCGGAGGCGGCGTCGCTCTTCGGCTATGCGCCTGGCGACGTCATCGGACGGGATTTTGGCATGCTGACGCCGAAGGCGAACCAACGCCGCCGCGACGATCTGCGGCGGGGAACGCCAAGCATTCGCCGACGGATCGAGGGCCTGCGAGAGGACGGCTCCGTCTTTCCCGTGGAGCTTGTCGTCAGTGAAGTCGCCTGCGACGGAGAAAGGCTTTTTATCGCTTTGGTCCGCGATCTCAGCTCCAGGCGCAGCTTTGAGCAGGGGGTTCAGGAGCTTCAGGCGAACCGCCTTGAGGTGATTGAGAATATGGCGACCGGATTGGCGCATGAGCTCAAACAGCCTTTGACGGCGATCGGCGCCTATCTCAATTTCGCGCGTCGGCGTCTGAACGAAAAAGTCCTCTCGATCGAGAAGGTCGAGGAGATGTTGGACAACGCCGATGCGCAAGTCTTCCGCGTCGCGGAAATCATGGACAATCTTCGCCAGTTCATCGCGCGCGGAGAGACCTCGAAAGCTCCCCAAAGTCTGAACGCCGTCATCCGAACCGCCTGCGAATTCACCGATGCGCTCGCCAAGGAACATCATGTCAAAACCGCGATCGACCTTGAAGCGTCGCCGGATACGGTGGTGATCAACAAAGTTCAGATTCAGCAGGTCGTCGTCAATCTTAAGCGCAACGCCGTCGAGGCGATGCAGAACTGCGAGCGACGCGAGATGAGGGTGTCGACTCGCCTGGTTGAAGGCAACCTCATTCGCGCCGATGTCGCGGACACCGGTCCTGGATTGCCCGAGGAGATCAAAGACAGGCTCTTCGAGCAGTTCACGACGACGAAGCCGCACGGTCTGGGCGTCGGCCTCTCCATTTCGCGCTCGATCGTCGAAGCGCATAATGGGAAGATCTGGGCGGCGCCCAACCCCGGGGGCGGGACCATCTTCAGCTTCGTATTGCCTCTGGAAGATCGCTGACCGGCCGGTCAGGCGGAGCCAGCGCTGGCGCAGTCAGCACGCAGCGCCAGCCTAGCCGCGCAAAAAAGCTCCAGGGCCGTTCCGAAAAACAAGAGATCGTTAGGAGTCATTATGGTTAAGCAGGGATGAACTGCTATTGTCGCGCGTCGCGCACCCGTCCCGAGCGTCATTCGAACCCCCGCCGTTGGGGCCATCTTTAGGGAGAGACGGCTTCGTGTTGACCTTCGAGAATGTCGGCTTGCGCTATGGCGTCGGCGCCGAAACGCTCCGAGACGTGAATTTCCAGATCGAACCGCGTTCTTTCCAGTTCCTGACCGGCCCGTCAGGCGCAGGCAAGACCACCTTGATGCGATTGATCATTATGGCGCTGCGGCCGACGCGCGGGTTGATCAATATCTTCGGTAAGGATACGGCGGCGCTCAACAATGAGGACGTCGCCGAGACGCGCCGCAAAATCGGCGTCGTCTTCCAGGACTTCCGTCTTCTGGATCATCTGACGCTTTACGAAAACGTCGCCCTGCCCTTACGCGTGCTCGGCCGCGAGGAGTCGACTTATCGCGCTGAGGTGGTCGAACTGTTGCGCTGGGTGGGCCTCGGCGAGCGCGCGCATGCGTTTCCAACCATCCTTTCGGGCGGCGAGAAGCAGCGCGCGGCGATCGCCCGCGCGCTGATTTCGCAACCCAAGCTGCTGCTGGCCGACGAACCGACGGGCAATGTCGACCCGACTCTCGCGCGCCGGATCCTGCGCCTCTTCATCGAGCTCCACCGATCCGGAACCGCCGTCATTATCGCCACTCATGACTTGAGCCTCATGGACCAGTATGAAGATGCGCGGCGTCTTGTGCTTGCCGACGGCCGGCTTCACATCTTCGAATGAGCAGACGATGGCCCTGATGCGATTTTGGTCCTCGATTCGCCCGGCCGCGTCTGACGTCGATGAAGACGCCGAAGAGATTCCGTCGCAAAGCGCGCTGGTGCCCGCCGATTCCGTCGCCGGCCGCTCGCTCGTCATCGTCATCGCGATCATGACGTTCCTCGCCGCGCTCGCCGCTAACGTCGCCATTCTCGTCGCCGACGCCAGCGTCGAATGGCGCAGCGACGTCGCGCGCGAAGCGACCGTGCAAGTGCGTCCGGTCCCTGGCCGCAACGTCGAAGCCGATGTTAGGGACGCGGCGGAGGCGATGCGACGAACGCCCGGCGTGCGGGAAGTGCGAGTCTACGCCAAGTCGGAATCAGAGGCGTTGCTGACGCCGTGGCTCGGCGAGGGCCTGAATCTCTCCGAACTGCCCACCCCCCGCATGATCGTGCTGAAGCTCGATGCCGAAAATCGGGCGGATCTCGACAAGTTGCGCATGGAACTCGAGCGCGCCGTTCCTAACGCCGTGCTCGACGATCATCATGTCTTCATCGAGCGTCTCGGCGATATGGCGCGCGCCGCCGTGGCCATCGCCGCCCTCATCTTCGTTTTTATCCTCGCGGCCATGGCCGTCGCCGTGGCCTCGGCCACCCGCGCCGCCGTCGCGACAAACCGCGAAATCGTGGAAGTGCTCCATATCGTCGGCGCGGCCGACTCGTTCATCGCGCGCGAATTTCAGCGTCGCTTCATGGCGCTCGGCTTTCGCGGCGCGCTGATCGGCGGCGGCGGCGCCATCACCTTTTTCGCCCTGGCGCAGTTCTTCGCGCAGCGGTGGCGCGCGACCGGCGGCGGCGATCAGATGGAGGCCATGTTCGGCGATTTCACAATTGGCGCGAGCGGCTTTGTCGTCATCGTTCTGCTCGCTGGCGGAGTCGCCGCGCTGACCGGCTATCTCTCGCAGTTCATTGTGCTGCGCCATCTGCAGCGGCTCGGTTAAGCGCATTCGCCCAAATCGGCCGCCCCGATAACATCGGCGCGGAAATACCCCTATAGTCGTGTCAGAATCGCGCCTCGCGCGTTCTGGTCAGAAAGCATGGGCGAAGGACTCCACGATTGACGACCCCCGCACGCCAGGGAGTGACGAATGGGTAGCGCCGTCCGCAAGGCCGCCTGCGCGATCCTCGCTGGCGGCGCTTTTCTCGCCGCGGCGCTCCTGTTGGGTTTTGTCGGCTTCGCCCTGTCGCTGCCGCGAGAGGAATTCTCCATTCCGGTGCAGGCGGAAGGCGTCGTCGCGCTGACCGGCGGCTCGGATCGCGTGCTCGACGCGGCGACCCTTCTCGCCAGCGGCCAGGCGCGACGCATGCTGATCACCGGCGTCAATCCCTCCACCCGCAGCTCCTTGCTGGCGAAAATACTGCCCATGTCGCGCGAACTCTTCGATTGCTGCGTCGACCTCGGCTACCAGGCGCTCGACACCGCCGGCAACGCCAAAGAGACGCGCGATTGGGCGCGTGAGCACAATATCACCCGGTCGCTCATTATCGTCACGTCGAACTACCACATGCCGCGTGCGCTGGTCGAAATCTCAGCCGCCTTGCCGAAGGTCGAGCTCTATCCGTTTCCGGTCGTCAGCGAACATATCGACGTCGCCGACTGGATCAGCGATCTGCGCGTCGCCCGTTTTGTCGGAAAGGAATATATGAAATACGTAGGATCGCTGCTGCGCACCAAGCTTTTCAAGGAATACGAGGAGTCGGAGCCTCTCCCGCAGCTCCGCCACAGCGTCGCATCTGATTGAAATCTTGTTTCAACGCCTCTTGGCGCCGTAAAAGCGCGCCACGCCCCTTCGCCCAGATCTCGCCAATGCTCCTCCTGCGCTCCCTCATTTTCCAGATCATGTTCTTCCTGAACATGTTCACGCTCATGATCGTCTGGCTGCCGGGCCTGTTGATGCGGCGCCAGATCAACCAGGAGCTTGGTCGCACCTGGGGGCGCACGACGCTCTGGCTGCTCGACAAGATCTGCGGCGCGAAGATCGACTGGCGAGGTCTTGAGAATATCCCCAAAGGCGCAGTGATCGTCGCCTGCAAACATCAGTCGATCTGGGAGACCTTCGTTCTGCCGATCAGGTTTCCCGACTTCAGCTATATTCTGAAGCACGAACTGATCTGGCTGCCTTTTTTCGGCTGGTACCTGCTGGCGGCCGAGCAGATCGCCATCGATCGCGCCAAGGGCGGCAAGCTGCTGCCGCAGCTGATCGCCAAATCGAAGAAGATTTTCGCCCAGGGACGGCAGCTCTTCATATTTCCCGAAGGCACGCGCCGCCCGGCCGGCGCCCCGCCGCAATATAAGTTCGGCATCGCGCATCTTTACGCGGCGACCGAAACGCCGGTGCTTCCCGTCGCCGTGAATTCCGGGCTGTTTTGGCCGCGCCGCTCGTTCCTCATCCGGCCGGGAACCGTCGTGATCGAGTTCCTGCCGCTGATCGCGCCGGGCATGGAGCCGCGCGCTTTTTTCGACAAGCTCTCGACGGAGATCGAGGCCGCGTCCGACCGATTGATCGCCGAAGCGCTGACGAAAGACCCGTCCTTGGCGGAAATCGTCGAGAAGGGCCGTGCAAACGCCCAACCTATGGCGCCGGCGCAGGAATGAAGAACGTCGCATCCTCCGGCCGAATCTAAAGAGTGTCCTGTTCAAGGTTGAGATGCTGCTCGACCCGCCGAAGACGCGCTTCAAGTTCGCTGATAAGGACGCCGTGGCCGATCGCCGACGTATGATATTCGATCACCGCTCGGCGCAATCCGACGATCTGCTCGCTTAGGTCCGTGCGCGTTGCATCGATTTTGGCGTCGAGCGACAACAGATCCGACGCGACATCGGCGCGCAACTCGGCAACTATCTCCGCCCGGTCATTCTTGGTCGCCATTTCCGCGCGCATGTCGCGAAGCAGCTGCAGGATCAGACTTTCGGGCGCCTCGGCCAAATCGGCCACCTTTCCTTCGCCGGCATATTAAGCGGGTCTTTTCAACTCCTGCAATTATTTACCCGCTTCCGCGCGCACTAACCTCGCGCCGCTCCCGTCAGCGCTTGCGGCGCCACAAGCAGCGGATATTCCGCCTCGACGATGTAGGGGCCGCCCCCCACGGAATCCCGCGACGAATAGAGCACGAAGCGCTCCGCCGTGAAGCGCAATGGCGGGAAATAGCCGCGCGCGCCGAGATAGGCGGCGACAGCGCCGGCGCTGGCGCCGCGCAGACGCGCGAGCGTGACATGCGGGATGAATTTGCGCGGCTCGGGCGGCGCGCCGAGCCGGCGCAATAGCCGCTCCTGCTCCGCCTGCATGTCCATGAGACTCGGCTCCGGCCGCGCGCGCGCGACGATGGCGCGGGGCTTGTCGCCGCCAAACGACGTCAGCTGGTCGAAGGTGACGGTGACTTCCGGACGGCGGATGAAGGAGAGTGCATTCGCCGCGTCGCGCGCGAAAGCGTCGTCGACGTCGCCGATGAAGCGCAAGGTGACATGATAATTCTCAACGTCGATCCAGCGGCCGCCGGGGATTCCGCCGCGCAGGCGCGCGAGGCTCTCGGCGATTGAGCGGGGAATCTCCAGGGCCGTAAACAGTCTGGGCATGACATCCTCCCCAAGCGGGATCGCGCAGCCTCATTGCGCGCGCGAGGTCCTACGCGCCCCCATGGAAACGAGCGTTCTTTCAACAAAGGGCGCGATTTTTTTGACGATCTTCGCCACGCCGGCGGCGTTGGGATGAATGCCGTCCGAGATGAGGAGCGCGGGCGAGCCCCAGACGCCTTCCAAGATAAAGGGCACAAGCGGCGCCTCATGTTTGGCGGCAAGATCCGGATAAACCGAATCGAATTCCTTCTTGTAAGCTTGCCCGTGATTCGCGCTCGAGACCATCGCCGTCAGCACCGGGCGAACGCCTTTCTGCTTTAACGTCGCAAGAATCCGATCGAGATTGGCGCGCGTTATCTTCGGATCATGCCCGTTCAACATGTCATTCGCGCCGAGCTCGACGACGGCGATGTCGAACGGCCCGGCGCCAAGGGTATAGTCGAGGCGCGCGAGCCCGGTCGTCGTCGTGTCGCCGGAAACGCCCCCTTGGACGACCTCGACATTATATCCGTCCTCGCTCAGGCGTCTCTTGAGCTGCGCCGGAAGCGAATCTGTGGCGTCGATGCCGGGTCCCGCCGTCAGGCTGTCGCCAAACGCCAGGATTCGCACGGGTTCGGCATGCGCGGAGGTCAGCGCGATGGTCAACAAGGCCAAGGACGCGAGAGCCGCGGCTTGGAGTGGACGGCGGAAAGCGCAATAAGGCGACTGGACTGCGGGCGTCGAATGCGGCGCATCTATCAAGGTTTTGCTCCGTGCTGCGACAAGTCATCGAAGTTGAAGGGGTTGATCTCACGCTCGGCGAAGGCGCCGCCCGCGTGCATGTGCTCAAGACTGTCAGCCTGAGCGTCGCGCGGGGCGAAACTGTCGCTCTTCTGGGACCCTCCGGCTCGGGCAAATCGACGTTGCTCATGACCCTCGCCGGACTGGAGCGACCGGACGCCGGAAGCGTCAGGATTGACGGGCGCGATCTTGGCGCCCTTTCGGAAGACGCGCTGGCGCGTTTCCGCGGAGAAAACATAGGGATCGTCTTCCAGTCTTTCCAGCTGATCCCCACCATGACGGCGCTGGAGAATGTCGCCATTCCACTGGAACTCGCCGGGAAATCAGACGCTTTCGCACGCGCCGAGGCCGAGCTTGCGGCGGTCGGGCTCGCTGAGCGCCTGGCCCACTATCCGGCTCAGCTTTCGGGAGGCGAGCAGCAGAGGGTGGCGCTCGCCCGCGCGCTCGCGCCCGACCCGCTGATTCTCGCGGCGGACGAGCCCACGGGCAATCTCGATTCGGAAACCGGCGCCGCGGTGATCGAACTCATTTTCGCGCAACAACGGCGCCGCGGGGCGACGCTTGTGCTCGTCACCCATGATCCCGTGCTCGCCGCACGCTGCAGCCGACGCGTTCTGCTGCGCTCGGGCCGCATCGAGGCGAGCGAGCGGGCGGCGTCATGAAGCCGATGCGCTTCGTCGCCCTGCCCTTCGCATTGCGCTTCGCCCTGCGCGACCTGCTCGGCGACCCGCGCGGCTTTGGCGTCTTCATCGCCTGCATCGTGATTGGCGTCGCCGCGATCTCCGGCGTCTCCGGCCTTTCACGCTCGCTGGCGCAGGGGCTCGCGCGGGAAGGCCGAACGATCTTGGGCGGCGACGCCTCCTTCAGCCTCGTCTCGCGGGAGTTTTCGCCGGAGCAACGCGCCTTCTTCGAGGCGCGCGGGCGGCTTTCCGAAATTTCGCTGATGCGGGCGATGGCCCGGCGCGACGACGGCGAGGCCGCGCTGGTGGAGATCAAAGCCGTCGATCCGGCGACTTATCCAACTTTTGGCGCGGTCGCGCTCGATCCCGACATGCCCTTGGCCGAGGCGCTGCAGGAACGAAACGGGCTGCCGGGCGTCGCGGTCGATCCGATGCTGCTCGCGCGCCTCGACGCCAAGCTCGGCGACACTGTGATGATCGGCGTTTCGCGTTTCACGCTGCGCGCAATTCTGCGCAGCGAACCCGACAAGCTCGCGGGCGGCATTGGCTTCGGGCCGCGCGTCATGATGACGCGCGCCGCGCTCTCGGGCGCGGAACTGGCGACGCCGGGCTCGATCGTCCGGCATGTCATCCGCGTCACGCTTCGCGAGGGCGCGGACGCCGATCTCAAGGCGTTCGCCGCCGACGCCGCGAACGCCTTTCCGCAAGCCGGATGGGAGTCGCGCACGCGGGACGCCGTCTCGCCGCAGTTCTCGCGCAATCTCGACCGGTTCGCCCAGCTGCTCACCCTCGTCGCGCTCACCGCCCTTGTCGCCGGCGGCGCCGGCGTCGCGAACGCGGTGCAGGGCTTCGTCGAGCGCAAGCGCGCGCAATTCGCCATTCTCAAGGCGCTCGGGGCCGAGGGCTCGCGGGTCTTCAGGATCGCCCTCGCCCAGGTTCTGGCGGCGGCGTCCTTCGCCATCCTGCTGGGGCTCGTCGCCGGCGCGGCGATTCCCTGGGGCGCGGCGCAAGCGCTGCGCGATCTCGCCGATCTCCCCGTATCGGCGTCGCTCGACGCGCAAGGCGCGCTCTATGGGGCTCTGTACGGGCTGCTCGTCGTCCTGATCTTTGCACTCGTTCCTCTGGGCCGCGCGCATGAAGTTCCCGTAGCGGCGCTGCTGCGCGACGACCCGCGGGGCGCAACTCTCGGCCGCTACCGCGCCGGCGCAGCGGCCGCGGCGATTGCGCTCGCCGCCCTCGTCATGGCCACGTCTTTTGACGTGAAGCTCGGCGCGGCCTATGTCGCCGCCGCTGTCGCGGCCTTCGCCCTGCTGCGCGGCGCGGCATGGGTCGCCATGCGGCTGGCCCGCGGCCTTCCGCGTCTGCGCGACGCGCGGCTGCGGTTCGCGCTCGCCAATATCTGGCGGCCGAAAAGCCTGACGCCGGCGCTGATGATCTCCATCGGCCTGACGCAAACGCTGCTCATTTCGCTCGTGCTGGTGGAAGGCGCGATTCACAACGAGTTGGCGCGGGCCGACGCCGGCGAGATTCCCAACTTCTTCTTCATCGACGTGCCGAAGGCGCAAACTGAGGCTTTTGTCGGTTTTCTCTCTGCCGAGGCGCCCGGCGCGCGCATCGAACACGTGCCGATGATGCGGGGGCGCATCGTCGCCGTGAAAGACGCGGCTATCGACAAGACCGCCGTGGCCGACGACGCCAAATGGGCGCTCGAGGGCGACCGCGGCGTGACCTTTTCCCCCACAATTCCGACGAACTCCACGCTCGCCGAAGGCGAATGGTGGCCGGCGAATTACGTCGGTCCGCCGCTCGTGTCGCTTGAGCAGAAGGTCGCCGAAGGATTGGGCCTGACCATCGGCGACTCGATCCGAGTCAATGTGCTCGGCAGGGAGGTGACAGCGCAGGTCGCCAATCTGCGCCGGGTGGATTGGCGCAGTTACGCCATCAACTTCATCATGGTGTTTTCGCCGAATGTTTTTGCCGGGGCGCCCTACACCGAGCTCTTCACCGTGGCGTACGGCGCGCCATCGGTCGCGGCGCGCGACGCCAGGGATGCGCGGCTCGCGCGCGAGACGGCGAAACGCTTTCCGAGCATCGTTTCCGTGCGGGTCAAGGACGCGCTGGCGGCGATCGACAAGATCGCCGGACAGTTGGCGCTGGCCGCGCGCGCCGCGGCGGGTCTCGCCATTGTCACGGCGGTGCTGGCGCTTGCGAGCGCGCTTGCCAGCGGCCAGCGCGCAAGGCTGCACGATTCGGTGGTGTTGAAGACTCTCGGCGCGACCCGCCTCTGGCTGGCCACAGCCTATGCTCTGGAATTTGGACTGGTCGGCCTCGCCGCCTCCCTGATCGCGGTCGGCGCCGGATCCGCCGCCGCCTACGCCATGACGACGATCCTCATGAAGATCGATTTCGCCTTCCTGCCCTGGACCACGGCGCTGATCTCGCTCGCCACTCTCGCCGTCACCATCGCCCTCGGCCTCGCCGGCGCCTGGCGGGCGCTCTCCAGACGTCCCGGACCGGAGTTGCGCCAGCCTTAGAGCGCGTCCCGATCACATGAAATCATGTGATCGATAAGGAATCGCTCAAATTCAAAACGTTGGAGCAGGTTCTCATCGAAAAAGTCTGTCAACTTTTTCGGAACCTGCTCAGGCGGAGAGCGAAGGCTCGACGATAAAGGGATACGCGCCCTCGACGATCGCGCCATCCGTCGCCAGAACACGGTAGTCGACCTCATAAAGTCCGGGCTGCAGAACCGGCGTGTCGAGGATCAACTCTTTGGAGGCCTGTTTCTGGGTCGCTTTGGCGATCACCAAGCCGTTTCTGCTCTTGAGCGTTATCGTTGAGATGACGGCGTCAGCCTTTCCCTCAAACACCAGCCTAATCTGACGCACAGGCTCAACGACCCGCTGTCTCGATGCAGGGAACGACTCGACGAGGAACTGATGATGAGCCAGCCCGGCCGTCGCGGAGCAAAAGCCCAGCCCCGCGGCGAGAACCGCCGCCCAAGCGCATCTGATGAGCTTCATTTGTCTTTCTCCCGACCGGCCAACCGCCGCCCGCCTTGATGTCTGGAGAATTAACTTTCCGACGCGCGATTTGTTCGAGCGCAAGCGCACGCGAGAGGCGCGGCGCGACGACAGGAAATTTGCGCAAAATTCGCCAAAGGCTTCGCCGCCTTGCCCTTTGGGCTGCGACCTCCTAAAACGCATGAGCGTCGACGGCCCGCCGGGCGGCGCCTTTTGCGTCATGCGCCAAAATGCGCGACGCGCCGTCAGCGGAACCCAATCTTGGCCGACAAGAACGCCCTCTCCTGGCCGAATTTCGCGGTGTCGATTCTCGGCGGCGTCGCAGCGGCCGTGATCTTCGCCGTCGTGGCGCGCGGCGGCTTCGGCGGGCTCCTCTTAGCGCATCTTGCGCCCCTGCCGATCATGATCGTCGCCTTCTCCTTTGGCCTGATCCATGGGGCGACGGCGGCGATACTCGCAACGATCATCCTGACCTTCTGGCCGCATCCGGTGATCGGCATGGGATATGCTCTGCTGATCGCGGCGCCGGCCTGGTCCGCTGTCTATGCGGCGCTCGGCGCGCCCCGCGGCGGCCGGGACAGGCTGACGCGCAATTTGCCGGGCTGGGCGGCGCTCGCGCCTGCGACCTTTCTGGCGACAGCGATCATTCTCTGGCTGATCGTCGCCACCCTCGCCTTCGGATCGCTCGACGAAGCGCTGAATCCGATCCGGGCGCGCGCCTTCATCCTGCTCGACATTATGGTGAAAGAGCGCGACCTTGGCGATAAGATCGATCCGACGACGCTTTCCGGGTCCGTCGCGCGCGCCGTCCCCGCCTTTCTCGCCGGCTATGGTCTGCTGATCCACGTCATCAATTTGTGGCTCGCCGCAAGGATTGCGCAAGCGTCCAAGCTGCTCGGCCGCCCCTGGCCGGACATCGCCAATGAATTCCGCCTGCCAAAGCCGGTGGGCGGCCTATTCCTCAGCGGAATCGCGCTGGCCTTCTTCCAGGGACTCGCCGGCGCGATTGGACTGGTGCTGGCGACGACCATGGGGCTGCTGCTTGCGTTCCAGGGGCTCGCCGTCGCGCATATCTACCTGCGCGGTTCGCGATCGAGCGCCCTGGTGCTGGCGATCATCTATTTCACGCTCGGACTTTTGGGGTGGCCCCTCCTGTTTTTCGCCGCACTCGGCGTCGCCGACCTGATCTTCAACTATCGCGTCCGAAAGACGGACGCCGGGCCCACCGCGATGCAAAAACCGGATTGACTTTCGCCCGGTTTTTCTCGACATAGCCCGCAATCTCGGAGAAGTAGCAAAGATGGACGTCATTCTGCTGGAACGCGTGGCCAAGCTCGGCCAGATGGGCGAGACCGTGCGCGTGCGCGACGGCTACGCCCGCAATTTCCTGCTGGCGCGCGGCAAGGCGCTGCGCGCGACTGAAAACAACAAGAAGCATTTCGAGACGCAGCGGGCGCAGATCGAGGCGCGCAATCTCGAGGCTAAGAAAGAAGCCGAAGCCGTCGCCGAAAAGCTCAACGGACAAAGCTTCAACATCATTCGCCAGGCGGGCGAGAGCGGCCAGCTCTATGGCTCGGTTTCGGCGCGAGATATCGCCGAGGCGGCGACCGCGGGCGGCTTCTCGGTCAATCGCGATCAGATCGTCCTGGTGCACCCCATCAAAACTCTCGGCCTTCATGAGACGCCAGTGCATCTGCATCCGGAAGTCGATGTGAAGATCACGATCAACGTGGCCCGTTCGGAAGAAGAGGCCGAGCGGCAGGCGCGCGGCGAAAGCGCTACGATCAGGGAAGAGACGTCGATGGACGATCTCGGCCTGGAAGTCGGCGCGGCTCTGGCGGAAGCCGGCGACGTCGAGATGTAAGCTCCCGTAAGCGCGCACGCGTCCATCGCCGGCGGCCCTTCGGCCGCCGGTTTCGTTTTCCCGGGCCCATCTCTGATTCTCTTTAAATGCAAGAAGAGTCGGACAGGCGCTGAACGAATCTTTTTCACCATGTGGAAAAGACTCGCTTCTCGCTGCGGCGGACAAAAGGCTATGGCGGCGCCGAGGCGTTAATGTATTGTTAACGGCGTCTCAGGCTCGCGCGTCGCGTTTGCAGCCCGGAACGGTCTCAAACAAGTCCGATCATCGATGCCACCAATCGAACAATTGGCGGGCCGGCGCGCGTTTCAGGTCGCGCAGCCGGACGCGCCTGCCTATCGCGCGCCGCCGCACAATATCGAGGCCGAGCAAGCGCTGCTCGGCGCGATTCTGGTCAACAATGACGCGTTCGACAGAGTCTCGGACTTCCTGAAGCCCGAGCATTTTTCCGAGGACTTGCACCGGCGCATCTTTGAAATTGCGGCGCAGCTCATTCGCGCCGGCAAGCTCGCGACCGTCGTGACGCTGAAGACGTTTCTCGCCGACATCGAACTGCCGGCCGGCGTGACGATCCAGGCCTATCTGGCCCGACTCGCCGCCGAGGCGACGACGATCATCAACGCCGAAGACTATGGCCGCACCGTTCACGATCTCGCGGTTCGCCGGGATCTCATCGTCATCGGGCAGGATATCGTCAACACGGCCTATGATTCGCCGATCGATTCGCCGCCGCGCGCGCAGATCGAAGAAGCCGAACGGCAGCTCTATACGATCGCCGAGACGGGACGCTACGACGGCGGCTTTCAGCGATTCGCCGAAGCGCTCACCACTGCGCTCGATATGGCGAGCAGCGCCTATATGCGCGACGGGCATCTGTCCGGCGTCGCCACGGGCCTGCTCGACCTCGACGAAAAGATGGGCGGTCTGCAAAAATCCGATCTCATCATCGTCGCCGGGCGGCCGGGCATGGGCAAGACCGCTCTCGCCACGAACATCGCCTTCAATGTCGCGCGCGCCTATCAATTCGAAGCTGAGCCCGACGGAACGCATAAGACGATCAACGGCGGCATCGTCGGCTTCTTCTCTTTGGAAATGTCGGCCGAACAATTGGCGACGCGCGTCATCGCCGAGCAGTCTGGCGTGCCGAGCTATAAGATTCGCCGCGGCGACATCAATGAGGACGATTTTCGCCGCATCGCCGACGCCGCGCGGGAAATGCAAAGCATTCCCTTCTATATCGATCAGAGCGGCGGCATCTCGATCGCGCAGCTCACCGCGCGGGCGCGGCGCCTCAAACGGCAGAGAGGTCTGGACCTGCTCGTCGTGGACTATCTGCAATTGCTCGCCGGTTCGCGTTCCCGCAGTGAAAATCGCGTGCAGGAGCTCACCGAAATCACGACCGGCCTCAAGGCTCTTTCCAAAGAGCTCAATGTGCCGATCATCGCGCTGTCGCAGCTCTCCCGCCAAGTGGAGAACCGCGACGACAAGCGGCCGCAGCTTTCCGATCTGCGCGAGTCAGGCTCGATCGAGCAGGACGCCGACGTCGTCATCTTCGTGTACCGCGAAGAATATTATCTGCGCAATCGTGAGCCGCGCGAAGGCACCGAAGAACACATCCAATGGATGGCCGAGATGGAGCGCGCGCATGGACGCGCCGAAGCGATCATCGGTAAGCAGCGTCACGGTCCGACGGGAACGGTGCAGCTCGCCTTCGAGGCTGAAGTGACGCGCTTTTCGAATCTTGCGGACGAAGACAAGCTGCCAGCGCGTATGTAGGCCTCGCCGCCATGCGGCGAGGCCTACCGCGCGACAGGTTCTCATCGAAAAAGTCTGTCAACTTTTTCGGAACCGGCTTTAGCGTCAAAACAGATCGACGGCGTTTACTTGCTGCCGAGGGTCCAAAGCCCCTTGTTCTTATCGAACCGGAAGCCCGTCGCGCTCTTCAGGTCGTCCTTGGTGGCGTTCATGGTCAGCCACCATTTGTTGTTGCGCTCAGCGGCCTTGATGTCGCTGAAGGCGACCGCAACGTCCTTTTGGCCAATGCCAAGGAAACCACCCACCGAAATGATGGCGGCGCTGATCTTACCGCTGCGATCCACCACCAGATCCTTGACTTCGCCGATCTTGTTCTCCTGCGGATCGTAAATGTTCTGCTCGTGGATGTTCGAGACGAGCAGCGCGTTCTGCGGAAGCGCGGTCAGAAATTGCGGCGCGCCAGTCGTTTCCGTGGTCGAGCGGTCCATGGCGCCGGACGGGCGGTCCGTCGTGCGATTCATCATCTTTTCGGCCAAAGCCGCGCCTGACAGCGTCGCGATAAGCGCGCCGGCGAGGACGTAGGACTTGAGCATGGCTGTCTCCGTACATGTTGTTAGCGCACAACGAACGGCCGTTCGTGTGCGCCTAGAACAGGCATCGGAGACCGATGTTCCAAGCTTCGCGGCAGATATCCAACGGACGACCGGCCGCCACGCGCGTCCGAACGGTTCAGCCGATCAAATCGGGTCCCACAGACCGGTGGCCTTGTCGAACTTATACGCGAGGGCCTTCTTCAGCAGCTCCTTCGTCGTATTGAGCGTGAGCCAGGTCTTGTTGTTCTTCTGAGTGATGGTGATCGCGGATACAGGAATCGCAATATGCTTCACGCCGATGCCGAGAAAACCGCCGACGTTCAGCATCACGGCGTTTATGGAGCCGTCGGCGGAAAACAGCATGTCCGCAATCGAGCCGAGCTTCTTTTCATTGGGATCATAGACCGGCTGCTTGTACCAGGCGGAGACCACCGAACCATAGACCGGCAGCCTTTCGAGCGGCACGACCACATCGGTTTCGGTTTGAGCCCCCTGCGCGCCAGCCGGCAGCGGCGCGAAAGCGGCAAGAGCGAGCGAGGCTGCGACGATGACGCGTTTCAGCATAGAAAAGAATCCCTTTTGGAACGAGCGGCAGCCGGACTGCGCGCTGCGCGAAATTCTCACGGCGCGGCGCCCTTGCTACATCGCCTTCCAGGCGTGTTCGGCCGCATCGTATTTGTAGCCGGTCGCCTTCTTCACGATGTCCTTCGTCGTGTTGATGGTCAGCCAAGTCTTGTTGTTCTTTTCTGTGACCGTGATGTCGTTGGCCGGAATGGCGACGTGCTTCGCGCCGATGCCGAGAAAGCCGCCGACGTCGAGCATGACGGCGTTGATCTCGCCGCCTGAAAACAGCATGTCGGTGATCACGCCGACCTTCTTATCGTTCAAATCGTAGACCGGCTTTTTGTACCAAGCGGAAACCAGCGAGCCATAACGCGGCAACGATTCCAGAGGCACGACGACCTTGCTGTCCGGCGCCGCGGTTTCCGCGCGGACAGGATGGGCGACGGCGATGGCCATGCAGAATGAGAGCGCAACAAGCAAAGTTCTGTTCATTCGACCAATCTCCCCAACATCCCTGATACGACCGCGATCATAGCTGATTCATCGCGGCAGCACGCCCCAATAATCAAGATCAAGCAGCACCGCCGGATCCGGCTTGCCGTCAGCGCCGTGGAGCGGAAAATCGGCGCAGGGCTTGTCCTTAGTCGCGACAAGCCGCAGGCGCAAAGCGCCGATATCGTGACGCCCGGGAATCTCCGCCTTCTCCAGAACCTCTGACCAGGCGAAGACCGTGCCCCCGGCGAACAGCGGGTTGACGTGGCGTCCGCCGTTCACGGCCGAGATATGGAAGACGTTCTCCAGGCCGTTGAAGGACAACGCCCGGGCAAGGGAAATCACGTGGCCGCCGTAGATGATGCGCTTGCCGAACCGGCCCTGCGCCTCATAGTATTGATTGAAATGGACTTTCGAGTTGTTCTGGTAGAGCCGGGTCGCGAGTTGGTGCTCGGCCTCCTCGACCGTCATGCCGTCGATATGGTCGATTTTCTCGCCCTGTTGGTAATCCCCCCAAATATAGCGGGAGCCGGCAAGCGCCTTGTCATAGGCGGCGACATTGATCGCCGGCGCCGCCTTGCCAAGTTCGGAAGGGGCGACGGACTTCGGCAGATCGGGCACGACCTCCGGTCCCACAGGGGCGTCCCTGTCGCGCTTTTTCACCATCACCCAGCGCGCATAGCTCAGCACGGTCTCGCCGCGTTGATTGGCGCCCCTCGTGCGCACATAGACGACGCCGGTTTCCTTGTTGGAATTCTCCTTGAGGCCGATGACCTCTGAGGTCGCCGATAGCGTGTCGCCCGGATAGACGGGGATCAGAAATTTGAAATCGGCGTAGCCGAGATTGGCGATGGCGTTGAGCGAGACGTCGGGCACGGTCTTGCCGAGCACGAGATGAAAGACGAGCAGATCGTCGATCGGCGCGCGCTCATAGCCGATCGCCTGCGCGAAGGCGGTCGAGGACTGCACGGCGAAGCGCGGCAAATACAGCGCCGTATATAGAGCGACCTCGCCGACCGTGACCGTACGCGGCGCCGCGTGGCGAATGACCTGGCCGATTTTGAAGTCCTCGAAGAAATTGCCGACGTTGATCTTCGACTTGCTCATGTCCTAACCGTTTGTTGGCGCCAGCTTCGCCAGCGCGTCGAGATAAAGCGCGGGCGCGCCCGCAACGAAAACTGTTTTGACGCGGCCGGTCGCGCCGGTGCGGATCGAAACCGCGCTTTTAGGGGTTCTTAGCGTCGCGGCGATCAGCGCGATCAGCGCCGCATTCGCCCGGCCGTTCTCCGGCGCGGCGCGCACCCGCGCCTTCAGGACGCTGCGGCCGTCGGCGAGAGTCTCCACGCCTTCGACGGCGTCGCGTCCGCCCTTTGGCGTCAGGCGCACGTAAAGCGCGACGCCCCCCGATTCGATCGCCCAGGCGGAGGACGCTTTCTCCGCGCCTCCTTCACCCAAGCGCGTAGGCGCTGGCGCTGTTGGCGATGAGATCGCGCAGGAACTGCATGAGCAGCAGCAGAATGAGCGGAGAGATGTCGAGGCCGCCAACGCTGGGCAGCACCGAGCGGATTGGGCCAAGCAGCGGCTCGGTCATGGCGTTCAGCCATTTCCAGATCGAATAGGCGACGTTCGAGCGCATATTGATGACGTCGAAGGCGGTGAGCCAGGACACGATCACCGTGGCGAGCAGAATCCACCAATAAATATCGATGATCGTGAGAAGAAGTTTGACCATTGCGTAGGACATGACCGGCTTCCAGCGGATGAGGTTCCGCCCTGTCTAGCCTCCCTGCCGCGCCGCGGCAATCCTTGGCCGTCCCCCTCATGCAACAAGAAATCGCGAGGGCGAGCGCTTGGCGGCGCGCCAGCGCGCCAACCCGATTGACAGGATATCGCCCCCCGTGTACCCCACGCGCCGGAGCGGGGCTGTAGCTCAGATGGGAGAGCGCTGCAATCGCACTGCAGAGGTCCGGGGTTCGATTCCCCGCAGCTCCACCAGCCGCTCAAAGCCATGCGAAGGGCTCGCTCTTGCCGCGCAAGGCCATCGTCATCCGCGAGACGCACGGTGCTCGGCCGCCTCATTGTCTTGAGCGGGTCCCGCGCCATATCCGGTGAGAGAATTTCCCGGAGCGCGCCGATGTATCGCAAAATTCTCCTGCCGATCGATATCACCGAACCTGAGATGACCGACCGGGCGATCTCCGTCGCACAGGAATTGGCGAAGGCTTTCGACAGCGATATGCGCGTCGTCAACGTGCAATCGCTCCTGCCCATCTCATTTCTCGACTACGTGCCTGAAAATTTCACCGTTCAGGTTCGTCGCGGCTTGGAGAAGGAAATAGCGGCGGTCGCCGCCAAGATCGACCGCGCGCCGGAACGCGTGTCCACGACGCTGCTGTTTGGTCCGGTCTATCAGAGAGTCTTGGCCGAGGCCGAGGAATGGGGAGCCGATCTTATCGTGCTGTGCTCGCATCGGCCAGGCATGGACCGTTTTCTCATCGGCTCCAACGCAACGACCATCGTCAATCACGCGCAATGTTCGGTGCTGGTGGTGCGCGGCATGGCGCCGTAAGTCCTCTATAGCTCCGCAGCGCTGGTTTGGATTCGCCATTCACGATCGCGGCGAAGCCTCGCGCGATGTGAACCTAAAATGGCGCCTCGGTGACGCGGCCTTCACGAAACTCTCATCACGCGCTCACATGATTTTGCTACCGACGCGGCGATGCGGCGATCAGTAATGTCTCGCGAGGATGCCATGTCGAAAGAGGCGATGCAGAACGCCGGCGGTTCGGCGACGGAAAAACCTGAGAGCTACACCGGCAAGATCGTCGGCGGCGCAATCGCCGCGGCGATCGGCGGCACGATCGGCGCGCTGTTGATGGGCGGCTACGCCATCCTGCCGGCGGCGGTCGTCATCGGCCTGCTTGGCGTCGCGCTGGGCGCGGTGTTCGACTGAACAGAATTTCGCGCCGGGCGTCGCGCGCACGCGCGTCCGGCACGGAAGCGTGCGTTTCGAGTTCGCGCGTGAAAAACTTGGCGGCTGAGTCTCCCTTAACCGGCAGGCGAAGCCGCTTCTTTTTCGCGCGCCGGCTTTTGCCCCTGCCCCGAACGTTCTTGATAACTCTAATGGAATTTGATCGGCAGCCGGCTCGGCCTTTCGCTTTGCTAAAGCCAGGCGTAGGAATATGAGTGATTTCGAGGACTGCGGCCTTGGGCGGAACCGTTTCGCTCCGGTTTCGTTAGTCTTCGGAACCGGGCCTTGCTGTCGGCCCAGTTTTTATCTGGGGAGGATAGAGATGAAGAAAATTATCGGATTCGCTGCAGCGGCCGCCGTTCTGTTCGGCGCTTCCGCTTTCGCCAGCCCGCTGACCAGCGCCGCGAACGTCCGGTCCGGCCCTAGCCCGAAGTGGCCCGTCATCGGCCAGCTGCCCGCCGGCGTGGACGTCACAGTGCTCGATTGTGGCGGTGGCTGGAAACGCGACTGGTGCCAGATTCAGGCGGGGAACGTGAAAGGCTTCGTGGCTGCGGGCGTGCTCGGCACGCAGGGCAACAACGTCGACATCGCGCCGGTGACCACCAACAACGACGTCGCCATCTACAAAGGCCCGGGGGTCAACTACAAGATCCTCGGCAGCATCCCCGAAAACACGACCGTCAACATCGGCTCCTGCGTTTATGGCTGGGGCGAGACGACCTGGTGCAAGGTGAACTACGGCGGCAAAAAGGGCTACGCTCTGCAATCCGAGCTGCAGCGTCAGGACTCCCTTTTCCCGATGTAGTCGGCGTGGCGTGGCGCTGGAATGTCCCACCGCCGCGCCGCTCTTTCGAGCGCGCCTCCGAAGCCTTATGATGCCGTGCGGCCCCCCTCGGTCGCTATGAGGGCGCCGTCATTCAAGCCGGAACACACAAAGCCGTTTCGGCGCGCGTCTCGCCGTTGACGCGACGCGCGGTCGCGCCAAATCCCGGACCGTTCACCTACACGGGAACATGCAGCTATATCGTCGGAAATGGCGATGTGGCGATCATCGACCCCGGACCTGACGACCCGCGTCATGTCGAGGCGCTGCTTGCAAGCGTTGGGGGCGAAAGACTGCGTTACGTGCTGGTGACCCATACGCATCGCGATCACTCGCCGGCGGCGCGCGCCTTGAAGGAGGCGACGGGCGCAATCATCGCCGGCTGCGCTCCCTACATGCCCAGCGAGTCGCAACGCCTCGGCGCCCCGAACTTTGACGCAGCCCACGATCCGGCCTACGCGCCGGATATCGTGCTGAGGCACGGCGACACGCTCGAAATCGGCGACGCGTCGCTTGTGGCCCTGGCGACGCCGGGTCATACGGCGAACCATCTCTGCTTCGGGCTCGCGAAGGAGCAGGCGCTCTTCACCGGCGACCATGTGATGGCCTGGGCGACCACCGTGATCGCGCCGCCGGACGGCTCCATGGGCGCCTATATGGCGTCGGTCGAACAGCTGCGCGGGCGCGGTGACCGCATCTACTGGCCGGGGCACGGCGAACCGGTGCATGATCCCCAGCGATTTCTGCGCGCCTTGCTTCATCACCGGCGCGCGCGCGAAGCCGCCATTCTTCAGCGTCTCGAATTGGGGGACGAAACGATCGCTGAGATCGTCGCGCACATTTACGAGGGCGTCGACAAACGTCTCCACCTCGCTGCGGCAATGACCGCCCTCGCCCATCTCGAAGATCTGATCTCGCGCGGCCTTGTCGACTGCGCGGGACAGCCCGTCTTGCAGGCGCGTTTCTCGCCGCGCCGAAGTTAGGGCGCGCCCGGCGCCGTCAAAAAGATCACGACGTCGTTCTTGTGCGCCCGCCCCAGTCGCTTGCGCGCCTCCTCCTCGAGGATGTCGGCGTCCACGGTTTCACCCTTGATGAGCGCCAGGCGGCTTTCCCAGTGCATGCGTTGAAGCTTGAGCAGGTTGCGCTCGAAACGCAACTGCTCGAGCTTCTGCTCGTATTCTTCGCCGATCTTCAGCCCGCGCTGACCGTTGACGCCGTGCCAGATGAAATAAGCGGCCATGACGCCAGCCACTGTATAGAGGCTGAGCGGGAGCACGAGCGAATGAATCAGGACTCGGAGCCGATGCATGACCGCGAGGATAGCTTCGACCCGTTTAAAGCGTCGTTAAGGCTGACTCGATTTGCGCGCCGAGGCGGCCAGGCGATTTGCAGGCCGCGCCAGCCGCTCGATTTCGGCGCGCACCAGCTGCTCCACGAGCGCAGGCAAATTCGCCTCGAGCCATTGCTGCAGCATCGGCTGCAGCATCTCTTTTGCGCATCGGTCGAGAATGTCGCTCTCGCTGAACGCCACGCCAGCGGCGAGCGCTTGAAATTTCGACGCGACGGTCGCAGCGGACTGATCCGAAAGCAACGCCCTATCCCTGACCGGCGCAACATCGCAGATCTCTATGCCCGGCTCCTGTCGTTCAACCACGCGTTCAATCTCCAATGACTCTTCGGCTTGCGTCCGTTCGGGTCCCGTCTCCTGAGGAGCGTCGCCGGCGACATACACCAGCCGAACGTCCCTTGCGTCCTCGATCCCGTCGAGGTCGTCGTCAATGAGCGACAATGGCGGTTCGTCCTCGCGTCGCTCGAGCACCGGCGCCGGATAGGCGCTGCGCGCCGCGTCGATATCGCGCGCACGCCGGCGATCATCGCGACGCGCGCCCGGCAGGCTTTCGTCATCGGCGATGATGCGACGGATGGAAGCGAGAATTTCCTCCATAGACGGCTCGTTTGCGCGCGCTTCGTCCTGCAACGAATGCGACGGGGCGGATGCGTTCGCTGCGCTCATGGAGTTCTGCCGCTTTGCGCGGAAAGGCCGCGCATGAGGGTGGACCGGATCTCTGACCGCGCTAAACTCCCGAATCAACTCGGTCCGAATGAATTCCACACTTTTCGCGCTATGAAGTCACCCGCATTCGCGAAATTCTTATCGGCCGTCGGGCGTGTCGAGACCGAACCACAGGTCATGCACCTGATTGAGATGAACGCTCGGATCATAGAGCGCGACCGCGAGGTTGAGTTCTTGCGCCGACAAGCGTCCGATCGACCCCAGCGCCGCATAAGAGGCTACGACGCGATCGCGCTGCGACGTCACGAGGTTGACCCGGGCGTTGAGCAGAGACTGCTGCGCATTCAGCACATCCAGGGTCGTGCGTTGCCCGACCTTGGCCTCTTCGCGCACCCCGGCGAGCGCGGTCTCCGCCGCCTTCACCGCAGCCTGTCCAGAGATAATCGACGCCTTGGCGGTGTCCAGGAGTCCGTAGCTCGAAACGACGCTTGCGCGGACGCTCTCGCGCTGAACATCGGCATTCAGCCGCGCCTGGCCGAGTTGCTCCTTGGCTTGACGAATTGAGGCATATTCGGCGCCGCCCTGATAGAGCGGGACATTCAACTGCGCTATCGCTGATGCAGTGAACTGCCTCGATCCCGGCAATCCGAGAAAAGAGTCATATTGATTTGACACTTGGCCGTTGACCGAGAGATTGGGCGCCAGCGCGCTTTCCGCGACCTTGACCGCGAGCGCCGCCGCATCCACCTGGTGAAAGGCCGCGGTCACGCCGGGATGCTCCACCAATGCGATGGCGATCGCCTGCTCCAGCGACTTGGGCAATAACGGCTCAAGGCTGCGCCCCGGCTCTAGGTGTTTTGGCTCAGCGCCGATGATCTGGCGGTAGTTCGCCATGCTGTTCTTGAGCTGCGCCTGCGCGGCATAGAATTCCGAACGCGCCAGCGCGACCGAGGCTTCCGCCTGGGAGACGTCGGTTCGAGTCACTTCGCCGACTTGGAAACGGTCGCGGCTTTGCTTGAGCTGTTCCTCAAGCACCGAAATATTGTTTTTGCGCAGCGACACCACCGCCGTGTCGCGCAGCACGTTCATGTAGGCGGTTGCGCCGTTCTGAAGGGTCGCCTGCTCGGTCAGGCGCATCGTCGAGCGCGCCGCGAAGACCCCCGATTCCGCCTGACGCACGGAATTTTCCGTGCGAAAGCCGTCGAAAATCGTCTGCGACATGTTCAGAGTCGCGCCGCGTGGGTAGCCCACGTAGGTGTCCTGAAAATCGCCGCTCCCGCCGGCCGCGGCGCCGGACTGTTGGCTGCGGCTGCCGCCAAATGGAATCTTGATCGCGGCGTATTGCGCGCCGTACTGAGCCGTGATGCTGGCCTTCGGCCGAAGCCCCGCCTTTGCTTTCGGCGCGTCTTCGTCGCGCACCCGCACATTGGCGCGGCTCTGGTTGAGATCCGGGTTGCCGTAATAGGCCCGCGCCAGAGCCGACAGAAGGCTCTCCGCAGAGGCCCGGCCCGGCGAAAGAGCGACCGCTGCAAGCGCCAGTGCGGCGGACGCGCAGGACAGGACGTTGGCCGACCGCCGCCACCCGAGGCCAAACCCGTCACTTCTCATTGTTCTCAACCTATCCTCGCGCGTCGACATGCGCGCCACTCTGCGGCAGCGATCAGTCTCAACGATGACACCCGAACGCAACGCTAGGAACGCGATTGAGGCGAAATGGCGGCGCTAGAGGTTGAAGGCGGGCGCCTGTTCGAAGCCGTCGAGCACCGGCGCCGTCGCCGAGAACAACGGCAGTTCGCCCGCCGCGCGGCCGTCCTGGCGCTCGAAGCGCACGACCTGCTGGCCGGCGCGCGGCTCCGGCGTGACGATCGCCAGCAGCCGACCATCGGGCGTCAGCTGTTCGAACAACGCCTCGAGTCCTGCCTGAACGCGGCCCTGAACGATGATGACGTCGTAAGGGGCGCCGCCTGCAAAGCCCTTTTCCAAAGGCCCCAGCTCGAATTGCACGTTGTCGCAGCCCATAGCTGCGAGGCCAGCCTTGGCGCAGGCGGCAAGACCGGAATCGCATTCCAGCGCGACAACCTTGTCGGCGAGGCCAGAGAGCAGTGCGGACGAATACCCCACGCCGCCAATATCGAGCACTCTATCCTTCGCTCTGACGTCGGCGCTTTGAAGCATCCGCGCCAGCACGAGCGGCGGCAGCAGGTTGCGTTTGCGTCCGCTGGCGCCCTTCACGGAGATCGCCAGATCCGAATAGGCGAGCGAGGCGAGCGAGTCCGGCAGGAAAATCTCGCGCGGCGTCTCAAGGAAGCGCTCAAGCAACGGCACATCGGTCACATCAAACGGACGAAGCTGGCGCTCGACCATGGTGTGGCGCAAAGTCGCTGTCGCCTCGCCCGTCTTCGTCACTTGCGCCACCCTGTCCAACATTCGCTTTCCGGCCTTAGCCGGCCCCTTGGAGGAGATGCTGCGGCGCGGAACCGCGCCGGCGTTTATAGGCGCCGGCTCACGCCATGTCCATGGCTTGGCGCGCAGCTTTCCCGCCGACGAGCAAGCGGACGCCGTCGCCGCTCTCGCCCAATCCGCGCATCTGCTCAAGCGACGTCTTGTCGAGCACTTCGGCGATCGCCTCTCGCGCCCGCAGCATGACCAGGCGAACCGCGCATCGCGTCTCGTCCGTGCAGTCGTCGCAACGACGGTAGACGGTTTTGCTTGCGCATTGGATAGGCGCCAGCGGTCCGTCGAGCGCGCGCACAATATTGCCGACGCCTATGTCTGAAGGCGGCCGCGCCAACATATAGCCGCCGCCCTTGCCTTTTTTCGAATGAACGAAGCCAGCGTTGCGCAGCTCGCCCAAAATTGCGTCGAGAAACTTCTTTGGAATCTGATTCGAGGCGGCGATATCCGCGACCAATGCGGTTTCTCCCGGCCGCACCCCCGCCAGATGAACCATGGCCTTGAGGCCATACTTAGCTTTTTTTGTCAGCATTCCCGTTATGACCTTTAGGGCCCAGGTCCGAACCGGACGCCCTTTTGCGCCGGCATACTACTGCAGTCGACCGGCATGTTCACCTTTTCCCAAAATCTGCCGCGCGGCAGAATTGACAAAGTTGACAAGATTTATAGAGTAAAATTAGCACCGCCGACGAAAGAAAGAAATGCCCGCCTTGTTGGACGCGCTCAGCGCGATCAATCTCCTCTACTCCGCTTCTGGCTTCTTCGTAGGCGCGCTTGTCGGATTCACCGGCGTCGGCGGGGGCTCGCTGATGACGCCGATCCTGATGCTGGTTTTCGGCGTGCCCCCCACGACCGCCGTTGGCACCGACCTGCTTTACGCCGCCGTAACCAAGACGAATGGCACGCTCGTTCACGCCCTGCACGGCACCGTCGACTGGCGCATCACCCGCCGGCTGGCCTATGGCAGCGTGCCTGCGAGCATCGCGAGTCTTCTCGTCCTCTCTTGGCTCGGCAAGACCGGCGGCCATGCGGCCAATGGGCTCATCACCTCGGCGCTTGGATTCGCGCTGCTGCTGACCGCCTTCTCGATTCTTTTCCGGCGGTGGATCCTCGATCACATCGCGAAACACACGAATGACATGAGCGATCGGCGCCTGCTGTGGCTGACGGCGATTCTCGGCGTTCTTCTCGGCGTGCTGGTCTCGATCTCTTCGGTCGGCGCCGGGGCGATCGGCATGACCGTCCTTCTGGCGCTGTATTCGCACACGCCGACGGCGCGTCTTATCGGCTCCGATATCGCCCACGCCGTGCCGCTGACGCTGATTGCCGGCTTCGGGCACTGGCTGATGGGCGGCGTCGACTGGTTGCTGCTTCTTTCGCTCCTCATCGGGTCTCTTCCAGGCATCGCCATTGGCGCCCATTTCGCTACTCGGGTTCCCGACCGCTATTTGCGGCCGGCTCTTGCGAGCGTCATGGCTCTGGTCGGAATCAAACTCTCAATCTAGACCTCATTCTTCTTTCCCTGGGGGCGAAACATGTCGCAGGCAGCACCGAGCTTCACGCCGCCGGCCAAACCTGGCCGAGGCCGAATCTATGATTCCATCACACAGACGATCGGCGATACGCCGCTCGTCCGGCTCGATCGGTTTGCGCGGGAGCGCGGCGTAAAGGCGAATCTCCTCGCCAAACTTGAATTCTTCAACCCGATCGCGAGCGTCAAGGACCGAATCGGCGTGAGCATGATCGAGGCGCTCGAAAAGAGCGGCACGATAACGCCTGGGAAATCAGTTCTGATCGAGCCGACCTCCGGCAATACCGGCATCGCGCTGGCCTTCGTCGCCGCCGCACGCGGCTATCGACTTATTCTTGTCATGCCGGAATCCATGTCGATCGAGCGGCGCAAGATGCTGGCTCTGCTCGGCGCCGAGCTGGTGCTCACCCCGGCGTCGCAGGGCATGAAGGGCGCGCTCGCCAAGGCCACGGAACTTGCCGCCGAGAATCCCGGCGCCGTCATTCCCCAGCAGTTCGAGAATCCCGCCAACCCCGAGATTCACCGCGCAACGACGGCTGAGGAAATCTGGAACGACACGAATGGCGAGGTCGACTATTTCGTGTCGGGCGTGGGCACTGGCGGCACGATCACCGGCGTCGGCCAAGCGCTCAAGGCGCGCCGGCCCGGCGTGCGCGTCGTGGCCGTGGAGCCGGAAGATTCGGCCGTGCTTTCGGGACGACCGCCCGGTCCGCACAAGATTCAGGGCATCGGCGCGGGCTTCGTGCCGCCGATTCTCGATCGCAGCGTCATCGACGAGATCATCACCATCGGCAATCAGACGGCGTTCGAGACGGCGCGGCTGCTCGCTCGCGTGGAGGGGATTCCGGTGGGCATCTCGTCGGGCGCCGCCGTCGCCGCCGCCTTGGAGATCGCGGGCCGCCCCGAGGCCGAGGGCAAGAATATCGTTCTGATCATCCCGTCCTTCGCCGAGCGCTATCTGTCCACGGCGCTATTCGAAGGGCTGTGACAGTCACGGCGCGGGCGGGCATTCATAGGCGAAGCCCGCCTTCGCCCTGCCGACCTTGCAAGAGTCGGAGAGATAAATCCCGATCGCATTGGCGCACTGATCCTCGATTTTGTTCGAGGCGCCGAGCGAGGCGAGCTTTCGCGCAAAAGCGAAGTCGAGGATTGCGACCGCTACGCGCACTCTGGCGATGAGCGGCTTTTCTTATCGGCATTCTTGCGTGCGAATGAGCGCAAACCTCGAGCCGTCGAACCCCTCGGGAAACTTTGTCGCGCAATCAACCGACGCGTTTTTCAAATTCGCGCCGGACAGGTCCGCGCTCGACAGATTGGCGCCGCGCAAATCGACGTTGCGCAAATCGGAATTGCGGAGATTGGCGCCGCGAAGCGACGTTCCGTCGAACGTCGCCTCCCGCAAATTTGCTTCGGAAAGATTGGCTCCATCGAGTTTCGTCCCAACCAGCCGCGCGGCGCGCAGGTCGGCATGGCGCAGATCCGCCTCTTCCAAATTGGCTCGGGAGAGATCGGCGCGCGCGAGCTCGGCGCGGAAGAGGGACGCCTGCGGCGCGACGAAACCGCGAAGGTCGGCGCCGGCGAAGGCGCATGAAACACAAGTGAACTCTCGGGCTTCGACGCCCGACAGATCGGCGGCGTTGAATTCGACCGAATGAAAAAAAGCGTTGTTCAATCGGGCGCCGACGAAATCGCCCCCTTCAAAGCTGATATTGGCGAAGCGGGAGCCGGTGAAATCCGACCCGCGCCCATCGAAATTTAGATAAAAGACGACCTGGCTCAAAATGCTATTCGACAGGTCGGAGCGACTGAAATCGTTGCGGCCGTCGGACGAGAAATACCCGGTTCTGCCGCCTTCAGACGTCTTCTTAGTCGCCCGCCTCATTTTTATTTCGAGCAATGTCGCACGCGCGCGCAGCTCGCGCGACTTCCACGCCGCGTTTAACGAGGCGTGGGCTTCCTTGGGCTTTCCAGCCGCCGTGAGTGCTTCCGCGAGACGCAGCTGCGCCAACGGATTATCGGGCCAGCGGCGCGCGACCTCCTTCGCGAGCGGAAGGGCGAGCGCAGGTTCCTGCCAATAGAGAAAATGGGCGAGCAGCGCGAGCTGCGCGTCGGCGTCGTCCGGCGCGGCGCGCGCTTTCGCCTCCAGAGCTTCACGCTCGGCGGCGAATTTCTCGACCACGGACGCCGACACGCCGCCGAGACAGAACGGCGACCAATAGAGAACCGCACGCGCGCGTTTGAGCAGAATTAAAGGCTTTTTTTGCGCCGTCGCGCCAATTTCAGGAATGCTAATCGCGCAGGTGCTGTCGCCACCGAATTCGACATCAAGGCGCGCGCCGGTCTTCGCGCCTTTCCATCCCCGAGTAACCCTGACGGTCGCGATTTTATAGGAACGGTCGGACCCCGGCCGCTGCTTCTCGACGAGGTAATCAACGACGACATCCGCTTGGCGCAGATTCCCCGCCCAGTCCTTCACGATCGGCGACGGGCAGGAGCAGGCGCGCGCCGAGGGCGCAGCCAGCAACACGAGGAGAATAACGGAAGCTCTATAAAAATACGTCATGGCGCCGCCCAAAACGTCCGACGCGCAGGCCAAACGACGATTGAGCGCGTCAGGGTCGGCGTCGACGACAGCTTACAAAGCGAGGCGTCGACGCCGCAAGCTTCCCTCTTTGCCGAACGCTATCTTTCCACGGAGCTGTTCGAAGGGCTGGAACGGAAGCGCGCCGAAAGTCGGCGCGCATTTCTCAGGGCTTCGACGATCCGCTTTTGTTGCGCTTTTGCGGCTGCTTGGCCGCCTGCGGCTGCTGAGTCGCCTGACGCGGCGTCGCCTGCGCGATCTTGCGGCGATGCACCGCCGCGCGCGCATAAGCGCCTGTGACATAGCCGACGGCGACGATCACGATGTAGACGATCACCAGGAAGCCGCCGCGCTGATTGGCGGACGCCGCCCGTTCGAGAAGGGCGATGACTTCGGTCTGGTCGATAAATTTGTCGGCGATGATTCCACAGATAATGCCGACGATTGGCACGAGCCAGGACGGCAGCCGAAAATAGCCGAGCGCCGCGGCGAGAAGAAACGCCACGAGGCCGAAGACGTGTAAAAACTCGATCAAGATTGACTGCATGATGAGCCCAACAAAGCGGATGAGCTTGATCATTTCTACTCCCCTACGATCATTGATTTTGGAGAAGCTTACACATTTGGCAGGTGCTGCGCGAGCGCTTCGAGCACCGCCATGCGCACCGCAACGCCCATCTCGACCTGTTCGCGAATAAGCGAGCGCGCGCTGTCGGCGACGGCGGTGTCGATTTCTACGCCGCGGTTCATCGGCCCCGGATGCATGACCAGCGCGTCCGGCGCCGCGTAGGCGAGCTTCTCTTCATCCAGCCCGAAGAAATGAAAATATTCGCGGGCGCTCGGCGTCAGCGCGCCGGCCATGCGCTCGCGCTGAAGGCGCAGCATCATGACGATGTCAGCGCCGTCAAGGCCGCGCCTCATGTCGTGAAACACCTCGACGCCCAGCCGCGAAAGACTGTCCGGCGCAAGCGTCGAAGGCCCGACGACGCGCACCCGGGCGCCAAGCGCGCCAAGCAGCAGAATGTTTGAGCGGGCGACGCGCGAATGGAGAATGTCGCCGCAAATCGCGATCGTCAGCCCCTCGATGCGGCCCTTGTTCCGCCTGATCGTCAGCGCGTCGAGCAGCGCCTGAGTGGGATGTTCATGGGCGCCATCGCCGGCGTTGACGACGGAACAGTCGACCTTGCGCGCCAGAAGATGCGCCGCGCCTGCATGCGCATGGCGAACGACGATGATATCCGGCCGCATCGCGTTCAGCGTCACCGCCGTGTCGATCAGCGTCTCGCCTTTCGACTCCGAGGAGCGCGCGACCGACATGTTCATCACGTCCGCGCCCAGACGCTTGCCGGCGATCTCGAAGGACGCCTGCGTGCGCGTTGACGATTCGTAAAACAGATTGATTTGCGTCCGCCCGCGCAAACTCGAACGCTTCTTGTCGACCCGCCGCGACACTTCGATCGCCTCCTCGGCCATGTCGAGAAGGGTGACGATGTCAGGACGGGTCAATCCTTCAATGCCGAGAAGGTGGCGGTGCGGGAAAGAAGCTGGCGGCGCCCCTGATTGCATGCGCCGTCTATAGCAGCTTTGACCAGCGCCGAAAGCGTCATCCGCGGAAGCGCAGAGCCGTCCCTCGCCCGTCCTTCCCTTGACATATACTCGGGCCGAGCACATGTCTTGCGCGACGAAGTTGCGAGATCCTCGTCCGCGGCTTAGTCTTGGAAGCTTGAGCGCTCCGAGCGGTATCCCTCTCGGAGATTTTATGGGGGCTACTTATACTCATTCTGAGTATAAGCGAGAGGCGCCAAACGATGACACTCCTGACCAGCGACGTCCGAAGCGCGCCGAGCGTAAGACGCGAGCGCCCCGGAAACGCCCTTGGCGTCCGCCCCTCGAGCCGCTTTCCGGCCCTGCCTCGCCCTGCTCTGGAATGGACGTCAGAAGTCCAGGCCGCGACCGCGCATCTTTACGAACGCGTGGCGAGAGTCATTCCGCCCGTCGAGTGGCCGTTCCACGCGCCTTACGTGAAGGCGATCAACGATCTCAAACATGTGCGCAACGCCACCATTCTTGCGCATAACTACATGACGCCGGAGATCTACCATTGCGTCGCCGATCACATCGGCGACAGCCTGCAGCTCGCCAAGCTTGCCGCGAAATCCGACGCCGACATCATCGTTCAGGGCGGCGTGCATTTCATGGCCGAAACGTCGAAGCTGCTCAATCCGAACAAGGTCGTGCTCACTCCGGACATGAAGGCGGGCTGCTCGCTCGCCGAGTCGATCACCGGCGCCGACGTGCGGGCCCTGCGCAAGCAATATCCTGGCGTTCCCATCGTCGCCTATGTCAACACCTCAGCCGACGTGAAGGCCGAAGTCGACATCTGCTGCACCTCGTCGAACGCGGTGAAAGTCGTCGAGAGCCTCGGCGCCGCGCGCGTGATCATGGTTCCCGACCGCTATCTGGCGCAGAACGTCGCCGCGCAGACGAAGGTGGAAATCATCGCCTGGAGCGGCGCCTGCGAGGTGCATGAGCGCTTCACCGCCGAAGAGATCGAGAACTATCGCGCCGATCATCCTGGCGTGCAGGTGCTCGCGCATCCGGAATGTCCGCGAGAAGTTGTGGAAGTCGCCGATTTCGCCGGCTCGACGGCGGCGATGATCGATTTTGTGCGCAGCAGGAAACCGGCCCGCGTGCTGCTCGTCACCGAATGCTCGATGGCCGACAATGTCGCCGCCGAAACGCCGGACGTCGAATTCGTGCGGCCGTGCAACTTCTGCCCGCATATGAAGCGCATCACGCTGCCGAAAATCCTCGACAGCCTGCTTTACGTCCGCGAAGAAGTGACCGTTGACCCCGCAGTGGCCGAGCGCGCGCGCCGCAGCGTGCAACGCATGATTGATCTGGGCTAGACTGTGGGCCGCTTGGCCTGACTTGAACAGGGCGGACAATGCTGGCGCTCGATGCGACGATTGCGGCCATCGACGCCGCCAATGCCGACGATCCGCGCCGCGTCGAGGACCGAGCCTTTGAGCTGGTTTACGCCGAGCGCATGAGCGCGCGGCTTGCCGCGCTCTACCCCGACGCCTCCGATCTGCTGAAGATTGCGACGCGCGCGCAACATCTGCGGCGCTGGGAGATCGCGCGCGCGACTTATGCGGAAGGCCGTCGCGGCTACAACGATTGGCGGCGCGCCTGCCGCATCCACCACGCCAATCTGGTTGCGGAGATCATGCGCGCTCATGGCTACGACGAAACGGCGATCGCGCATGTCGGCGCGCTGATCCGTAAGGAACAGCTCAAGAAAGACCCGGAGTCGCAGGCGCTCGAAAACATCGCCGCGATTGTCTTTCTCGAGCATTACTTCGACGAATTTCTCGAAAAGCACCGGGATTATGCCGACGACAAGCTCGTCGACATTCTCGGCAAGACATTGTGCAAAATGTCGCCCAAGGGTCATGCGGCGGCCCTCGCCCTGCCCTTGCCGCCGCGCGCGCGCAGCCTGGTCGACGCGGCGATCGCCCGTGAGGCCGCCGCGCTCGCGCGGCTCGCCGCAGTCGCGGTCGACTAGGCGTCGATGCGCGAGAATTTGCCTCCCATCCTCATCGTCGGCGGCGGGCTCGCAGGCGTGTTCTGCGCGCTGAAACTGGCGCCGACGCCCGTGGCGATCTTCGCGCCGACGCCCGTCGGATACAGCGGCTCGTCCTTTTGGGCGCAGGGCGGCATCGCCGCGGCCGTCGAAGAAGGCGACACGCCGGAAAGCCACGCCGACGACACGGTGGCGGCGGGCGGCGGCCTCGTCGACCTCGACATCGCGCTCGGCATGGCGCAGGAAGCGCGCGCGCGCGTCGAAGACCTCGCGGCGATGGGAACGCCCTTCGATCGGTCGGCGCTCGGCGGCTTTCTCCCATCCCAGGAGGCGGCGCATTCGCGTCGGCGCATCGTGCGTGTCCAAGGCGATGTCGCCGGGCGGGCGATCATGGACATTCTGGCCAAGGAAGTCGCCAGAACCCCATCGATCCACATCGTCGAAGGCTATTCCGCGCAGGAGATCGTGGTGCGCGGCGGTCGCGCGGTTGGCGTGCGCGCCCGCGACAACGCCGGCATGATCCACGAGACGCCCTGTGCGGCGCTCATTCTCGCGACGGGCGGAGTTGGCCATCTGTACCGGGTCACGACCAACCCGTTGGAGGCGCGCGGCATCGGCGTCGCCATGGCGGCGCGGGCGGGCGCGCTGATCGCTGACGCGGAGTTTGTTCAATTTCACCCGACGGCGATCGACATTGACGCCGATCCGGCGCCGCTGGCGACCGAGGCTCTGCGCGGCGAGGGCGCGACGATCGTGGATCGGGATGGCCGACGCTTCATGCTCGACATCGATCCCAATGGGGAGCTTGCGCCGCGCGACATTGTCGCCCGCGGCGTTTTCGCCAGCGTCAAGGCAGGAAAGGGCGCGTTTCTCGACGCCCGTTCGGCCATCGGCGTCGAATTCCCAACGCGCTTTCCGACCGTTTACGCAAGTTGCATGAGCGCCGGGATCGATCCTTCGCGCGAACTTATCCCGATCGCGCCCGCAGCGCATTACCATATGGGCGGCGTTTGGACCGACGACCGCGGGCGCACGAAGCTCGATGGCCTCTGGGCGGTCGGCGAAGTCGCTTCGACCGGCGTTCACGGCGCGAACCGGCTCGCCTCCAATTCTCTTCTCGAGGCGATCGTTTTTGGCGCCCGCGTCGCTGCGGACGTGCTCGCGACGCCGCTCTCGCCGGTCGAATGGCGCCCGAAGGCGGAGCGCCTCGAGCCAGTGCCGCGCGATCGTGATTTCGCGGTCGTCGAAGAGTTGCGCGATCTGATGTCGGCGAATGTCGGCGTCATCCGCAACGGCGCCGGGCTCGCGGTCGCGGTGCGGTCGATCCGGCGCATGATCTCGCGAACGAGCGATATTGAAGCGCGCAATATGTTGACGACAGGTCTGTTCATCGCGGCGGCCGCGCTCCAGCGGCGCGAGAGCCGCGGCGCGCATTTCCGCTCCGACTTTCCGCAGCCGGACCCCGCGCTCGCGCGCCGCTCGCTCACGACGCTCGACGCCGTCCTGCGCATCGCCGACGAGGTTGAATCATGATCCCCGATTTGCCCCCGATGCTGATCGAGGAGTCGGTTCGCGCCGCGCTCGCCGAAGATTTGGGCCACGCCGGCGACGTCACGACGCAGGCGACCATCCCCCGGCGCGCGCAGGCCCGGGCGGGGATTGTTGCGCGCGACTCGGGCGTGGCCGCCGGACTTCAGGCGGCGCGCGCCGCCTTCGCGCTGATGGATCGTCAGATCACCTTCGAAGCGCAGGCGGCCGATGGCGCCCGCGTCGAGCCGGGAACGCTCGCAGCTATCATTTCCGGCCCGGCCCGGCCCATTCTCTCCGCCGAGCGAGTTGCGCTCAATTTTCTTGGCCGGCTGTCGGGCGTCGCCACGCTCACGGCGCGCTACGTCAGCGCCGTCGCCGGCACATCGGCGCGAATCTGCGACACGCGCAAAACGACGCCCTTGTTGCGCGCCTTGGAGAAATACGCCGTGCGATGCGGCGGCGGCGTCAATCACCGCTTCGGCCTCGACGACGCCGTGCTCATCAAGGATAACCACGTCGCCGTTGCTGGCGGCGTCATCCCGGCGCTCAGAGCCGCCAAGCGGAATATTGGCCATCTCGTCAAAATCGAGGTCGAAGTCGATACGCTCGACCAGCTGCGCGAGGTCCTCGACGAGGGGGCGGACGCCGTGCTGCTCGACAATATGGCGCTCGACGATCTGCGCCGCGCCGTGGCGCTCGTCGGCGGCCGGATGATCTGTGAAGCCTCCGGCGGCGTCACGCTCGCCAGCGTGACGGAAATCGCGAAAACCGGCGTCGACTTTATTTCTGTTGGCGCGCTGACGCACTCCGCGCCGGTCTTCGATTTCGGTTTAGATATTGAATTCGTTTGAAAGTATTCGGCGTCGGGACTAAAGCAGCTGGCCGCGGCCGATCGCTTCCTTGTCGAGGCGCGCGCTGCTATAAGCCGTCAACCCTTCCGCGGACTCTCGAGAAACATCCGGAGCCATGCCCTCATTCTTCGCCCGCAAGCTGATCAATCGAGTGCGGCGAAGGCTTTGGAGCTCTCCCCTCTCGTCAATGCCGTCGCCCCTGCGCGCCCAGGCGACGCGCGACAAAAATATTGCCGCCGAAATCGGCGACTATGAGCGCGCCTACGGCTTCGCCCACAGCGCGGGCTCGATGCCCCTGCGCACCTTGCTGCGCATCGAGCGGTTGCTGACCGGATCCGAGATCTTCTCGGCAGAAACGGGCTGCGGAAAATCCACGATCTTTCTTTCGCGCATCGCCGAACGGCACAAGGTTTTCTGCTTTGACGATCGCGGACAGAAAGCGTCCAGCGTCGACTATTTCTTGAACTGTCCCGCGACGCGTCCGGACCGCCTCGACCTTGTCTTTGGGCCAACTCAGCTCACGCTGCCGCGACACGAAGACCATTGTCGCTACGACCTCGTCCTGATCGACGGTCCGCACGGCTTTCCGTTCCCCGAGCTCGAATATTATTACTTCTATCCGCACCTGAAGACGGACGGACTGCTCGTCATCGACGACATTCATATTCCAACCATCAGCCGGCTCGCGGACTTCCTGAGCGAAGATCAGATGTTCGAAAAGGTGGAGTTTATCGGCTCGACCGCGATCTTCCGCCGAACCGACGCGCCGGTCTTCGATCCGCTGGGCGACGGCTGGTGGCTGCAGGCCTTCAACCGCCGACGCGCGTCGTTTTTGAAAGACATCTATTTGGAGGACGGCAAGAAACGGGCGCCGATCTCCTTCGAAGGGATCTACTGAGGCGCCGCTTGCGCGGCGCTTAGGTTCCGGTCCGCCTGCGATAGACGACCCAAACGCAGGCCGCGCTTCTCCAGCATCTCCGGCAGTCGCGTCGACAGCAGGAAAGCAAGCTCCTGCTCACGCGTGATCGTCACCGGATCGAGCTTGCACAGCTCTTCGTCGACATGGCCTGGATGGCACATGATGAGATGTCTGCGGCCAGGCGCTCGAAGATAGCTTTGAAAGATTCTCGCATAGTCAAAGCTCGGGTGAAAATCCGAGAATCCCGCGAAGCCGTCGTTGACGTCGAAGCCGCGCTGGCGCGCTTCCCGGCGAAAGCCGCCAGCCAGCGACAGAGCGGAGAGCGCTTTGCGCGCGTTGGCGAAGCGCGCGAGAATGCGATGTAAGCCATCCCCGGCGTCGCGAACCCAGGCCCGGCCGCCGAGCTTTCGCGCCTCCATCGCGTCAAGCAGCGCCGTCCTGATCCCAGGTAGGACGTGAATGTGCTGGTGGCCGTCGACATGGTCCGGGGGGCGGTCCATCACCGCTTCGAACCGGTCCAACTGCCGATCGATCTCAGCGCGGATCTCGTCCATTGGCAAACGCCGGCCGAAAGCCATCTGAACAACTTTGGCAAGCGGAGGAAACTCTCCATTCGGCGCGAACTTCGGCATCGACGTAAGAGGCCGCCCCAGGGTGAGATTGAAATGCAGGCCGACGTCCGCATTTCGACTGCGGCGAGACAGCTCTAGCCCCATGGCGGGCCAGCGGGGACCATTCACCAAAGCCGAAACCGCAGTGAGCCTCCCCGCGTCGAGCGCTTCCAAAATGCCGGCGCTAACCCCATAAGACAGGCTGTAATCGTCCGCGCATACCGCAACAATCTGGTTATCAACCATCGCCCGCTCCTTTGCGCCGCCCAGGCGACTTCGCCTATGCTGCGCCTGTTAATCCTATGCTCCGCCTATAAATATTGGTTTAAACGCCGCCATGAACAGGCCCGATCTATCGTTAGTGATCCCCGTCTTCAACGAAGCGCAAAATCTTCGCTCGCTAGCGGCCAGACTCGCCTCGGCTGTTGACGCATGTGACGTCTCCTATGAAGCAATCTTCGTCGACGACGGCTCCCGCGACGAGAGCCTGGAGATAATACGCGACCTCTGCGCCGAGGAGCCACGCTTTCGCGCCCTGTCGCTTTCCCGCAACTTCGGCAAGGAGGTGGCGATCGTCGCCGGGCTCGACGACACGCTGGGACGCGCGGTCGTCATCATGGACGCCGACCTGCAGCACCCGCCGGAAGTCATCCCGCAATTCATCGAGAAGTGGCGGGAAGGCTATAAGAACGTCTACGGCCAGCGCATCGACAGAGCGACCGATCCCAAGCTGCGCATTGCGTTCACACATGTTTTTTACCGTTTGCTGGAGAACTTTGGCGACGTGCGCCTGCCGCCGGGCGCCGGCGACTTCCGCCTGCTCGACCGGCAGGCGGTCGACGCGCTGCTGACGATGCGCGAGCGTGCGCGCTTCAATAAGGGCCTCTTCGCCTGGATCGGCTTCAAATCGATCGGCGTGCCCTTCGACGTAGAAAGCCGCGCCGGCGGAACGTCGAAATTCAATTTCGTTCAGCTTGCGCGATTTGCGCTCGACGGGCTGATGTCGTTCTCGTCGATTCCGCTCAAGGTGTGGACCTATGTCGGTTTAGCGATCTCCGCCTTCGCGATCGCCATGGCCGGCTACTATTGGGCCCGCACCATGGTTTTTGGCGTGGATACGCCGGGCTTTCCCACTCTGGTGGTCTCGATCGCCTTCTTCTCCGGCGTTCAGCTGATTTCGCTCGGCGTGCTCGGCGAATATGTCGCGCGCATCTTCAATGAGGTAAAGGGAAGGCCGCTCTATCTCGTCGCCGAGAGGCTGGGCGAGAACGAAGCAACCAACGGCAAAGCGGGCGACTAGGGCGTCGACAAACTGAAAGCGGGCGGGCTTTCGAGATGCGTCACGCGCTGCAACTGCACACTGGGGACGAGGCGTGAATCCATGAGCACCGATGCAGGCCGTTCGCTACTGCGCGGCAGGAACATCATCATCGCCGCGGCCTTGATTGCGCTATTCGGCGCATTCGGCGTCCGCATGTGGCGCTTCGTGGCGCCCCCCGCGCTGCCGACCCTGCTCGAGGGCCTGCCCGAATCGAAAACCGAGGCCGACCAGCGGCTCTTCCAGGCGCGACTCACGCAGCGCTTCCATCCCGGCTCCACGGAAGTCGAAGATCTCATCGGCGAACTGCGCGACGACGGATTCACGGTGGATGAGGATAAGGATATCGCCACATACGAACGCCGGGCCGACATTTCCGACAAATGCCGACGCAGCGCCAACATCCACTGGTCTCGGGGCGAGGGCGACGAGCTTGCCACGATCACTGGCGGATACTCCCTGCACTGCCCGCAGCACTGATGGGAGCGCAGGCTTGACCAAATCCTGCTAGGACGATTGCGATGATTCGCAATCTGCTCTCGGTCGGCGGCTTCACCCTGCTCTCGCGCGTGACGGGATTTCTGTCGCTCGCCATGCAGTCGGCGATCATGGGCGCGGGCGCCGTCTCGGACGCCTTCTTCATCGCCCAGCGCCTGCCCAACAGCTTTCGCGCGATCTTCGGCGAAGGCGCGTTCAGTGTGGCCTTCGTCCCGACCTATTTAATGGCGATCGAGAAGGAAAGCGACGCGGCGGCCGAGGAATTCGCCGGCGAAGTCTACACGCTGCTGCTCGCGTCGCAGATCATATTGCTCGCGATCGTCTGGGCGTTGACCCCACAATTCGTCTCGCTGATCGCGCCGGGCCTCGACGACCGTCCGGAAAAATTCGCGCTGGCCGTCAATCTCACCCGCATAACCTTTCCCTATCTGCTCTTCATCACCCTTTTCGTCTTGCACCAAGGCGCGTTGAACGCTCATGGGCGTTTCGCGCTTCCGGCCTTCGCGCAAAATTTGATGAATCTTACGGTGATGGCGGCGCTGGCCGTCGCCTTCCTTTTTCCAAATGCCGGATATGCGGCGAGTTGGGGCGTCACCGTCTCGGGCGTTCTGGAACTCGCACTGTTGATGTGGCAGGCGCGGCGCATCGGCGTCCTGCAGCGCTTGCGCAGGCCGCATTGGTCGCGCGTGCGTGATTTCTTCATCCGACTGGCGCCGGCGATCATCGGTTCGGCCAGTCCGCAGATCGCCGTGCTCGCCGACACAATTCTTTCATCTATGCTTCCCGACGGCGGCGTGTCGTCGATTTCTTACGCGGAGCGGCTGTACCAGCTTCCCGTCGGAGTCATCGGCATCGCCGCCGGGACTGTGCTGCTGCCCGAAATGAGCCGCCGGCTCGCCGCCGGCGATGAGGCGGGCGCGCTTCACGCGCAGAGCCGAACCATGGCGCTCACCGTCGCGGCCACGGCGCCGTTCTTCATCGCCTTCGACACGATTCCCGAACTGATCGTCGCGGGGCTCTTCCAGCGCGGCAAATTCTCGGCGGCCGACGCCTATGCCGCCGGGGACGTGCTCGCCGCCTATGGCGCCGGTCTGATGGCGCTCGTGCTGATCGCCTCGGCGCGCGCGAGTTTTCAGGCGCGCGGCGACACAAGAACGCCGATGCTCATCGCGCTGGCGGCGCTGGCCGCGAATGTCGCGTTGAAGGTCGTGCTGTTTGGACCGCTCGGCGCGGTCGGGCTCGCGACGGCGACGTCCGTCGGATTGTGGATCAACCTCGCCGCGCTCGTCGGACTCGCGCTCGCCCAGGAAGGAATGCGATTCGACGCCATATTCGTGAAGACGCTCGGCGCGACGTTTGTCGCCAGCGCCTTTCTCGCCGCTGTCGCCATTTTCGGGCGTTCATCCGCCTTGGCGCTTGGCGCGCATTTCGGCGCGCTCGCCAACCTCGTCGCACTCACCGCGCTCGCCGTCGTCGGCGCGCTCGTCTACGCGGGCGCCCTTCTCGGGGCGCTGCGCGCGAGCGGCGTGACGATCGCAAGCCTCAGACGATAGGGATCAAACGAACTGCGCTATGCCTGGGATCGAATCGACGATCTCCCGCAGTTTTTCCGGCCCGACTTTCTCTTCGGCATAGCCGAAAATCTCATGACCCAGTTTTGGAATCTGGCTCATGTCGATGCCGGCGCCGTTCAGCTTGGCGGCAAGACCCATCAGCCCGCCCATGCCCCCCATCAAGCCCGCAAGCCCGCTTCCGCCGCCCGCGGATTCGGCGGACTGGATCGCCTCAGGGGCGCCGGGAAGCTGAGCGAGTAATTCCGATACGGCGCCGTCACGCGATTCCTTTTGAAGAAATCCCAAAACAAGACCTACCGCGGTCCTGGCGACCTCTGCGTCAACGCCAAGGGCCGCCGAGACGCGCGCCACCAGTTCATCCATTGCAGGCCTCCCCTTCGCAAACCGAAAGACGCCGGACTGTCGCCGCGACAGGAAGGAAAATCAAGCGCGTTTCGATTGCGCTTATATGCCCGCCGGAGGGCTGACGCGCGCGCGACGCGCGTCAGCCCGACCGTTACGCCCGTTTGCGCAGATCCGTCGGAGAGTCGGTACGCTCACGCAGGGCCGGCAGAATATTCCTGATCTTCTCGGCGCCCTCGGCGCCAAGGATATTTTCGGCGCGTTTCAGGACTTCACGCACCAAAGCATCGGTCTGAGCTTCGCTGATTCCGAGCTTTTCAAGCTGTCCGGCAAGAATGTTCACATCGGCGCGGCCGTGGCCGATAAAGCTCGTCATGCCTTCGATGACCTGTGTGACGCCGCCGTCGCCAACCGACTGCGCCGCTTCGATGTCTTGCTGCGCGCGCGGCATCTTGGCGATCATTATCTGCATATTGCCGGTCGTGTCCTCGTCGCGAAGAAAACCGAGGACGAGGCCGAGCGCCGCTTTGGCGACCGTCGGATCAAGTTTCGTCTCGGAGACGACGTTACTGGTAAGCTCTTCCATGGGACATCCTCCACGCGAACCATTGTGGTTGCGGTAGATGTCGCGGCGACGCTGACCTTCAAGCGTGGCTATGCCGCCCAACTAAGCGGCGTCGAGGCCGTAGAGCGAGTGCAGCGTGCGAACGGCGAGTTCGGTATACGCCTCGTCGATCAACACGGAAAATTTGATCTCCGACGTGGTGATGGCGCGGATATTGACGCCCTTCTGTGACAGAGCGCGAAACGCCTCAGCGGCGACGCCGGCGTGGCTGCGCATGCCGATCCCGATCGCGGAAATCTTGGCGACGTCCTTTTCGCCCGTTATGCTCGCGAAGCCGATCGCGTCCTTGACCTTTTCGACGAGTGCAAAAGCGCGCTCGTAATCAGCCGTTCCCACGGTGAAGGTCATGTCGGTCATGCCCTCCTCGGAGACGACCTGCACAATCATGTCGACGTTGATTCCCGCCTCGGCCAAGGGCATGAACACCGCCGCCGCGACGCCCGGCTTGTCGGCGACCCCCCGAAGCGTGATCTGCGCTTCGTCGCGCGAGAAGGCGATGCCTGTGACGACCTGGGCTTCCACAATGTCCTCCTCGTTGCAGATCAGCGTCCCCTGCCCCGGATTTTCCGGATCGTCGAAGGACGAGCGCACATAGGTTTGCACGCCGTGCACCATCGCGACCTCGACCGAGCGCACCTGTAGGACCTTCGCGCCAAGCGACGCCATTTCCAGCATCTCTTCAAAAGCGATTTTGTCCATGCGCCGCGCCTTCGGCACGACGCGCGGATCGGTGGTGTAAACGCCGTCAACGTCCGTGTAGATGTCGCAGCGCTTGGCCTTGATCGCCGCCGCGATGGCGACGGCGCTCGTGTCCGAGCCGCCACGTCCGAGGGTCGTGATTCGTCCGGTTTCACGGTGCACGCCCTGAAAGCCCGCGATGACGGCGACTTCACCGCGGCTGAAGCCTTCGATGATGCCCGAGCCGTCGATCGATTCGATCCGCGCCGCGCCATGCGTGGAGTTGGTGTAGATCGGCGCCTGCCAGCCGAGCCAGGAGCGCGCGGGCATCCCCGCCTTCTGCAACGCCATCGCGAGAAGCCCGGCCGTCACTTGTTCTCCCGAGGCGACGACGGCGTCATATTCGCGCCGGTCGCAAAGCGGCGCCGCCTCCTTGCACCAGCCGACAAGCTCATTGGTCTTGCCGGCCATCGCCGAGACCACCACAGCGACCTCACGCCCAGCATCCACCTCGCGCTTCACATGGCGCGCGACATTGTGGATGCGTTCGACGGTGGCGACCGAGGTGCCGCCGAATTTCATAACCAGGCGTGACATGAAGACCGAAAATGGGCGAGGCGCTCGCGTCCCACGGGAAGCGGCGTTATATGTGTCCGCGTCGGCGGACCTGTCAACGGCAGCGCTCCGCCAAGGGTATTATGCGCAAGCTCCTCGTCCTTCGAGACGCGCGCTTCGCGCGCTCCTCAGGGATGAGGAGCTTGCGCATAATTCTCGGCATCTTCGCGAGGTTTCTCTTGCCGCATCAGTCCTCTCCTCATTCCGCCAGCGTCGATCCCGAAGACGTCGCGCGCTTCAACCGATTGGCCGAGCTCTGGTGGGACAGAAGCGGCAAGATGGGGATTCTCCATGAGATCAACCCCATTCGGGTCGCCTATATCCGCGATCACGTGCGCCGGTTCATCCGACATGACGCCAGCGCCTTAAACGCGCCCGGAGACCGACCGCTGGAGGGCGTGCGCATCGCCGATATCGGCTGCGGCGGCGGCATATTGAGCGAGTCGCTGGCTCAGCTCGGCGCGCATGTGACCGGGGTCGACCCTGCGACCAACAACATCGCCATCGCGAAACGGCATGCCGAAACGTCCGGGCTGAACGTCGATTATCGCAATATCACCGCCGAAGACCTCGCCGCGGCCGGCGAGAAGTTCGACGCGGTGGCGGCGCTCGAAGTCATCGAGCATGTGGAAGGGCCACGGGAATTCATCTCCATGCTGGGCCGGCTGCTGAAGCCCGGCGGGCTACTCTTTCTGGCGACGATCGACCGGACGACGAAAAGCTATCTGCTGGCCATCGTCGCCGCCGAATATGTGCTCGGCTGGGTGCCGAAAGGCACCCATAACCACGACAAATTCATCCGACCGGACGAACTCTCGTCATGGGTCCGTCAGGGCGGCATGCGGGAGATCGACCGTGTCGGGATGAGCTTCCAGCCGCTGACCAGAAGCTGGCGAAAAAGCCACGATACGGACGTCAATTACTTGATGGCGGCTCGAAAGGAAGGCTAGGCTCGGGGCGGCCGAGGAGCGAGAACGCGCTGAAGCTCTTGTTCGCGCCCGCCGTCGCCGGTAAAATCTGAGCCTATGCTTAGAGATTCTCGCACGCGCTCCCGTCTTCTCGTCGCTGTCGCCGCCATCGGACTGGCGATCGCCTTCGCTTTTAACGCTGCCGAAGCGAAGCCCAAGCCGGGCGCCGAGGACGCCCCGGCCGAGGACGCAAGCGGCAAAGCCAACAAGCGAAAGCCGACCAAAAACGACAAAGCCGAGAAACCGGCCGACAAAGGCTCCGACAAGCCGGAGCAGCTCGGCAGCTATGGGGAATGGGGCGCCTACGCCGCCCAGAGCGGGCGCATCAGGACCTGCTATGCGCTCGGGCAGCCGAAAGAGCGGACGCCGAAAGCGAAGCTCAAAGACACCTCCGCCTATATTTTTATCTCGACGCGGCCGGCGGAAAATATCCACAATGAGGTCGCGATCAATCTGGGCTATCCGACCAAGGACGGCTCCGCAGCGATCGCCGACATCGACGGCGACAGCTACGAACTGATCACCAAGGGAACGAACGCCTGGGTGAAGGATCAGTCGCGGGAGCGCGAATTCGTCGGCGCGATGCGCGGCGGCGCCAAGCTCATCGTCAAGGCCGCTTCGTCTAAAGGGACAAGCACCACCGACAGCTATTCGCTCAAGGGATTGTCGGACGCGCTCGCCCGCGCCGTGCAGGAGTGCAAGTAGCTCCTACCGCGGCCGGACTGCCGTTATCGGAACGTTCTTGACCGACGCCGCGATTGAGCGGACCTCGGAGGCCACGCTAGGATATTTCGACGCCAGTTGATCGAGATCGCCGATTTCAACGTCCTGCGGCGTGACGCCCGGCCATTCGGTGCTGGCGCCGAAAAACCAGCGTCCGCCGCCCAGAAGCCGCGCTGTGTGAAAAGTGTCGCCGGGAATCAGCAGCTGAACGCGCTGGCCGGCGCGCAGATCCGGTCCGACCACCACGCGCTCGGTTGAGCCGTCGCCATGCAGCATGAACAGCTCCAGCGGATCGCCCAGATAATAATGATAGAGTTGATCGTTGCGGATTCGGTGCAGCCGAACCGGCGCGTGCGGCGTCACCAGAAAGTAGAGCGCTGAACCCACTGGCCCGCTGCGCGTGAAGGGCGGCGGCAAGGCGTCCGCGCCAAAGGACAGCTTGCTCGTATAGGTGATGCGGACGAAGCCGCACGTCGCGTTGGGCTCCAACGCGAGCAGATCGACGATGTCTTCATAGCTCAGAGCTTCGGACATGGCGGACCCTTCAGTTTGAGCCGACGGCGACGGCGGAGAATTCGATAACACGTGGGCAGGCCGAACGGCAGGCATTCCGGCGCATCGGGCGCCGCCTAGGACCACCAAGTATAAAATTCATGATACCAAGTATTTGACCAACAGAAATACTGTCTGTGGTCCTTGTTTCCGTGCGCCGTTTCCGCAGACTACGCCCAGCCATGGCAGTCCCCCTGTAGCTGTCCTGGTGGACGGCGGCGGTTTTCATCGCTGCATCATCCGTCGCCGTCCCTGTCCTTCCGGCGAAAGCCGAACAACACAAAATGGGAGAGGCAAATGGCCGTTAATGTTCACGACGGCGAAGTCGGCAAGATCCTCGTGTATCTGATCGGCTTCACCGCTTTCGTCATCGTCGCTCTTACCTGGGTTCCGCATTGGATCTCGCCTGACAGCGCCAACATCACCGGAAACACCGGCAACACGGCGCGCATGATCGAGTGACGTCGCGACGCTCCGGGAGCCGTCCCTTCCGGAGCGTCGACGCAGGCGCGTCGCGCCAGTTGCAAAGCAAATTCGTTTCCGGCATAACGACGCCGCGACGGTTCGGCGTTACGCATGACCGGCGCGACGGATGCGGGTGTAGCTCAGGGGTAGAGCACAACCTTGCCAAGGTTGGGGTCGAGGGTTCGAATCCCTTCGCCCGCTCCAATTCAACGCGCTCCGCGAATTCGCCCCCACTGCGGAGACCGGGGTTAGATGCTGACGACGCGCGCCCCCGCGAAAATCAATCTTACGCTGCATGTCCTCGGCCGTCGGGAAGACGGCTATCACGCGCTCGAAAGCCTCGTGGCCTTTTCCGGCGCGGGAGACACATTGTCCTTTACGCCGGGCGACGCGCTGTCGCTCGATATTTCGGGCCCCACCTCCTCGGCCGCGGGCGCCGGCGACGACAATCTCGTGCTGCGCGCCGCGCGACGGCTCGCCGAAGAGATAAAAGGCCTGCGACTCGGCCGGTTTCGACTCGAGAAGCGCCTGCCCGTCGCGGCTGGCGTTGGCGGCGGCTCGTCGGACGCCGCCGCGGCGCTGCGCCTTTTGGCCAAGGCGAATCATCTCGCGCCGGACGACCCGCGCATCATCGAGGTCGCGCGCGCCGTTGGCTCGGACGTGCCGGTCTGCCTCAACCCGCGAGCGCGGATGATGCGCGGCGCCGGCGAAACGCTCGGCGAACCGATTCGCCTTCCGCTCCTGCCGGCCGTGCTGATCAACCCCGGGGCGCCGGTCGCAACGGGACCGGTCTTCGCCGCGCTGGGACTGCGACCGGGCGCGTTGCGCGAAGGCGCCGCGCATGCCGAGATCGCCGCCCGGCCAAGCGCTGGAGAACTCCTTGCGGCGCTGGCGAAGGGGCGCAATGACCTCGAAGACGCCGCCTGTCTGCAGGCGCCCGTGATCGTCCACGCGCTCGCCCTGTTACGCGGCGCCCGCGGCTGCAGGCTCGCGCGCATGTCCGGCTCGGGCGCGACATGCTTCGCGCTGTTTTCGACCCGGCGCGAGGCTGTGCGCGCCGCCAGCGTCATTCGCGCCCAGCATCCGGGATGGTGGGTCAAGACGGCCGTGCTGAGATGACCCGCCGGCCGCCGCCCAAGGACCGCAGCGCGCATGAGAGGGGCCGGCGCGGGCCCATCGCTCAGTCCGAGACGCGCAGCCCGTTCCGCTCCGCCTCGCCCGACCTCGTCACGCTTTACGGCGCGCATCCGGTGCGCGCCGCGCTGACCGCGCGCAAGCGCAAGCTGCTGACGCTTTACGCAACCGAAACCGCGCTGCCGCGCATCAATGAGCTCGCGCGGGCGGCGGGACTCGAGCCGCGGCTCATCGACGCGCGCGATCTCGAGCGGCGGCTCGGTCCAGACGCCGTGCATCAGGGCTTGCTGCTCGAAGCGCGGCCGCTGCCGGAGGCGGACATTTCCGACATCGTCAGCGTCAGCGGAATCGTGCTCGCGCTCGACCAGATCACCGATCCGCATAATGTCGGCGCGATCCTGCGCACGGCCTGCGCCTTCAACGTCGACGCGGTGATTGTCACCGAACGGCACAGTCCGGAGTTTTCCGGCATCCTCGCCAAAGCGGCCTCGGGCGCGCTGGAATTCACGACGATCGTCTCCGTCGTCAATCTCGCGCGCGCCCTCGACGAACTCGCCGAGCGCGGCTATGCGCGCATCGGACTGGATTCGGACGGCGCCGAATCGCTCACGACCATTCCGCTGTCGAAGCCGCTGGCGCTCGCGCTCGGCGCCGAGGGCAAGGGATTGCGACGGCTCACGCGCGAACGCTGCGACGCCGTCGCGCGGCTCGATCTTCCCGGGCCGATCAAGAGCCTCAATGTGTCGAACGCCTGCGCCGCAGCGTTGAGCGTCGTGACGACGCGGCTCGGGTGAGCGTGGGGCTGGGGATGAGGCTCGGGTGAGCGCCGACGCGGGATTGACCTCTCCGCCGGCTTGGACGCATAGAGATGTCGCGCGATGCGCCTCGATGACGCCACGGGCCGGTTTAGCTCAGCTGGTAGAGCAACTGATTTGTAATCAGTAGGTCGCGGGTTCGAATCCTGCAACCGGCACCAATAGAAACAATGTCTTACTAAAAACAAGATCGCGCTAAAATCTTCTTGGTGACCAAATGGTGACCAGCAAGTTGGTCGTTTCAAAAAAATCAGAATTTACGCATCTGGGGGCAAAGGTTCGAATCCTTTCGGGCGCGCCATTTGCGTATAAAACTGCGAATACCCTTGCCGATTTGTTCTCCCGCGATAACGGCCTGTTCCAGACCGGCCTTTGAGCCGTGAATGCGGAAGACTTTGTCGTCGACCTCGATGGCGTCGACGATCGAACGCAGATAGGCCTTCCGGAAGGTGGTTTCGCCGGTGGTTATGCGCTCCCGCATGAAAGCGCCGAAGCTCTCGACTTGATCCGGCTCCCGGCGCGTGGACGACGTTATCCGGCGTGCGTCTGGCGCGACCCATTTCGACGAGTGTCTCTCTGCGCTGTCTCATCGCCCTGTCGACCTCGGCGCCAAACCTGGCGCCTATGATTTGCGTGCGACTGGACGACGTATCTCCCGGTCGAGCCAAGTTGCGCCATTGGCGTCGATCAGGGATTCGAGATCGAGAGTGGAAAGAACGCGCAGCGTCACCCGTCCGCCCCGCTGGGCGTCATAGTCTGCGGTTCGCGCCTCGAACTCGGCGGGGAGACGCCAATGGGCGGCGTCGATGCGCTCCACGATCCCCGCCCGGCGCAGGGCCTCCAGCCGCCGCACATGGCTTTCGACGTAGGCGCCATAGTCGCCGCCCGGAACGCAGACCCGGCCCGCCTCCGCCATGACGTGGTGGACGCGCCCGTCGACACCATCGACGACGAGGCTGAGCCGCTCGCCAAGTTCGTCGGTCAGACGCTCGTGGCGTCGCAGCGGTCTGACACCAACGGAATATTGTCGTCAGCATCGTCTGACGAAGGGCATGTTCGATCGCTGGTTGACATATCTGGCCGGCAAGGAATCGGCGCGCAAACATGTGGAGCATCAGGCGGAACTGCGTCAGCAGAAGCGCCGTCTTGGCCGCGATGGCGCGCTCTTCGTTTCCTGGATCAACAAACCAGAAAAGATACAGTCATACTGCGCCGCAGCAGAGCCATTATCCCAAGAGTAAAGTTAGCAATCGGACTTTTGCCCGGCCGGAGATGAGAGCATGAAAACAGTGTTGGTCATTGCCTATTTGTTGAGTGGTCAGGTCATCGACACGGAGACTCTCGATGCGGCCAATATGGACGAGTGTAAAATAACGAAGCAAAGGGCTCTCGCCGAAAAAACGCCTGTTACCACGCGATACGGCTCGAATGTAAAAATTTCGGCGGAGTGCAGGCAGTTCCCGGCTGTTCCGGTTCGGCCGAGCTGAGCGCCGGCAACTCAACGCTGCGGTCTTGATCGAAGGATTTCGGCCGCCCTGTCCGGCCAGCTAGGCGGACGCGTGAAACGATCGCCATCCAGATCCTGAAGCGGACCTACATGCAAGCGGGTCATCCGGCGGTCTGCGCCCGGATTCCCGCATAATACTTTGATGGGTTCGGCGACATGGCAAAATTGCGTCGACGCATGAAGCGCGACTCGGCGAACGCTAATGCGCGAGGGTTCTCGCCACGCGACTCGAGTTGCACAACCCATCGAGAACCATCGTGACATGGAGAACCATCTTGACGCAGCAGGGCTCGATGCGCTGGCAATTGCACGACAAAGCGGTTCGTCGGCCAGCTTTCTCCGAGATTGGCGAATTGCGAATGACGAAAAATGTTTCCGAGCATTCAAAATCCAGCAACACCGATTTCCAATTTATAGGATATTGCAATCTCAATATATTGAACCGCTTGACGCGTGACGGAGTTGCACAGTGAATAGTGTCGTCGTTATCGCCTTGAGACGTCCTTATACGTTTGTGGTTCTTTCGATCTGCATTCTTCTTTTCGGCATAATGGCGATATTTAAGACGCCGACCGACGTGTTCCCGAATATCAAGATTCCGGTTGTGGCCGTTGTTTGGTCCTATGCCGGACTCCTCCCCAAGGAGGTGTCGGGTCGTATTACCTATTACTATGAGCGGGCCTTAACGACGAACGTCGAAGGCATCGAACATATCGAAAGCCAGTCCTATTACGGCAGCAGCATCACCAAGATTTTTCTACAGCCGGGCATCGACCTCGCCGCAGCGGAGGCCGATATCGACTCGATTTCCCAGACGGTGACAAAGGCGCTGCCGCCGGACATTTCGCCGCCGATGGTCATGAGGCTGGAGGCGTCGTCGGTTCCGGTCGCAATGTTGAAAGTCACCGCCGAAAATCTCACGCCGGCCGATCTATACAATTTGGCGAAAAACAAAATTCGGCCGTTCCTGGTTATGATACCGGGCGCGATCCTGCCGCATCCATACGGCGGTCAGGACAAGCAGTTGCTGGTGTCTCTCGATCAACAAAAGCTCCTCGCGCGGCATTTGACCGCTACCGACGTGCATAATGCTCTCGGCCATCAGAGCATCGTGCTGCCGGCGGGGGACATGAAGCTGCACGCGACAGATTGGCTGGTGCAGACCAACGCGACGCCGATGCAGGTGGAGGATTTCAACAACATCCCGATCAAACGCATAGGAAACGCCACCGTCTACATGCGCGATGTCGCCGACGTGCGCCTGGGCGGGCCGCCGCAAATCAATGCGGTCTTGGTGGACGGCAAACAGTCTGTGCTGATTGTCGTCATGAAGAGCGGCGAGGCTTCTACGCTTGATGTCGTCGATGGGGTCAGGAAGGCGATTCCGCGCATCGAGGAAATCGCGCCCCCTGGCGTCAAGGTCGAACTCCTCAATGACGCGTCGGTCTTCGTCAAAGATTCGATCAAGGACGTCTTGCGCGAAATGGCGCTCGCTTCCGCGCTTACCGGTCTGGTCGTCTTGTTGTTTCTCGGGTCCTGGCGCGCCACAGTCATCATCGCGACGTCAATTCCGCTCTCGATTTTGAGCGCAATCATTGGCCTTCATTGGATTGGTCAGACGATCAACGTCATGACCCTCGGCGGACTGGCCCTCGCCGTCGGCATCTTGGTCGACGACGCCACGGTTATGATCGAGAACATCGACACACATATCGAAATGGGAAAGCCGTTGGAAACGGCGATTATCGATGCGGCCAACCAGATCGTGATCCCCACCTTCGTGTCGACAGCCTGCATCATCATCGTCTGGTTTCCGTTGTTTGAACTGACCGGCGTATCGGGCTGGCTATTCACGCCCATGGCCGAAGCGGTGATGTTCGCGATGATCGCCTCCTTCATTCTGTCGCGCACATTGGTGCCGACGATGGCGAAATACCTTCTTGTCGACCATGGCTCCCCACATGCCGCCGAGACTGACCCTGCGAAAAATGATGAGCCCACTTTGGGGCTTGCTGGTCTACGAAAATTCCCGACCGCAGACGAGATCGAAGCTCTCGCGAACAGTGACGCGGAACGCAGCGCTTTGGCGGGGGATGGGGGGTTGTCGCACTTCGCAGTGCCCCTCCCAGAGGTGGATCAGCGGTTGCATGAGCGGAAAGGGTTCCTAGGTGGAATTCAAGAGGGTTTCGAGCGCGGATTCCAAACAATGCGCGAGCGTTACTCCGAGCTCCTTCGGAGCACGCTCCACAATCGCCGACGGTTTGTGACAATATTTCTCGTCGGCGCGGTGGCGTCGACTGCATTGTTCTTCACCAATGGCCAGGAGTTTTTTCCGGAGATCAAATCCGGCACGCTTCAGATGCATGTGCGCCTGCCTCTCGGAACGCGCATCGAAGTAACCGGGCGCGTCGCGTCATTGATTTCGGAGGACATCGAACGGCTCCTGCCGGACCAGGTCGAGGACATCGTCAGCAACTGCGGCCTTCCGGTAGGTCCACATAATCTGGCGTTTATCCCAACGCCAACGATCGGCCCGCAGGATTGCGACATGACCATCACTCTAAAGGACGAGGTGTCGCCGGTATGGGATTTCCGACGCATACTTCGGAAAGGTCTGAAAGAACGCTATCCGGGGACGGAATTTACGTTCCAGCCGGCGGATCTGACCGCAAAAATTCTCAATTTCGGGTCGCCTTCGCCGATCGATGCGCAAATCAATGGGGGCGATCCCCTGGAGAGCTATGAGTTTGCTCGAAAACTGGCGAGCAAGATCCGCCAGATCAATGGCGCCGTGGACGTCGTCATCCAGCAAACCATGCGAACGCCGACGCTGCTCGTCGAAGGCAACCGGAGTCTCGGGCTCGGCATTCAGCTGACGGAGAAAGACATCGCCGACAATCTGCTGATGACGCTTTCAGGCAGCCAACAAGTCGACCAAGTGTTTTGGTTGGATCAAAAAAGCGGCAATTCATATCAGATCAACGTCTATACGCCGCAATATCAGCTGACCAAAGTCCAGAATTTGCTGACGATTCCGGTGGACAAGGGAGAGCTCGATCCCTCCGGAGCAAACCTGCAACTCCTTGGCAGCGCCGCGTCCCTGTCAGTAAAAGGGACGCCTGGCGTCGTCTCCCACGCCAACATCATGCCGCTCTTCAATATCTACGTGTCCGCCGAAACCCGTGACCTGGGCGGCGTGCTTTCCGACGTGAAGAAAATCTCGGAGGAAATGGAGAAGGAACTGCCGCGGGGGGCCGCTCTCGAGATTCACGGCCAAGCGGAAACGATGCATTCCGCCTACATAGAACTCATCGGCGGCCTCCTCGCATCGGTCGTGTTGATCTATCTGCTGATCGTCGTAAATTTTCAGTCGTGGCTCGACCCGTTTATCATAATCACCGCCCTGCCCGGCGCGCTTGCCGGAATAGCGTGGTCGCTTTTTTTGACGCACACCAATATTTCGGTGCCGGCCTTGACGGGAGCGATCATGTGCATGGGCACGGCGACGGCGAATTCGATTCTGGTCGTGTCCTATGCCCGCGAGCGACTGGAACTGCATGGCGACGCGCTACTTGCAGCATTAGAAAGCGGCTATGCGCGCATTCGTCCGGTTATCATGACGGCTGCGGCCATGATTATCGGCATGTTGCCGATGGCGATGGCGAACTCACAAAACGCGCCGCTCGGGCGCGCCGTGATTGGCGGCCTCACCGTCGCGACCTTCGCGACTCTCTTCTTCGTCCCCTGCGTTTACGCGATGGTGTATCACCGCAAATCTGACGAGAGCCTCTGATGAAAACGGATCTTCTGCGTATCGCGAATGTGAAGACGAACGTGCGAGGAAGACCGGCGGTTTGGGCTGCGCTGTTGGTTTTCGCGCTCTTCGTCGCTTATGAATTCTACGCGCGTCGACATGCGTCGAATCTCCTGCAACAGGAGACGCTCGACAACGCGATCGCGACGGTCGCGGTGACGTATCCAAAGCCTGGATCGCCGACCGAGACGATCGTCCTTCCCGGAAACATAGAAGCCTGGTTCCAGGCGCCGATTTACGCGCAGGTCTCAGGCTATGTGAAGATGTGGTATAAGGATTACGGAGCGAAGGTGAAGAAGGGCGACATTCTCGCCGAAATCAATACGCCGACGCTTGACGCGCAATATTCTCAGGCCAAGGCTTCATTGGAAGCGGAGCGCGCCCAATACAATCTGGCCGTTGTTTCCGCGCAGCGCTGGGTGGCGTTGCGGAAATCGCATGCGGTTTCTGAACAGTCGATCTCGGTCCAGGAGGCGAATGAGAAAAAGGCCAAGGCCGATCTCGAGGCCGCCGAGCACAACGTGAATAATTTTGTCGCGCAACTCCAATTCAAGACCATCGTCGCTCCATACGATGGGGTTGTCACGTCGCGCAACATCAATGTCGGCGACTATATCAACAAGGAAGGAAACATCAGCGACCGCAGCGCCGTGACGAATCTGTTTTCGGTCGCGGACATCCACAAGATGCGCCTCTTCGTTTCCGTTCCGGAAGCCTTCGGTCATTTCCTGAGGGCCGGCCTGACGGCGGACGTCACCGTTCCGCAATTCGCCAATCGGCATTTCAAGGCCGAATTTCTCACGGTGGCCGGCGGCTTCGATCCGAACACGCGCACGGCGGTCACCGAGTTCACGATCGACAATGAAGACAAGTCGCTCTGGCCTGGGTCCTATGCATCCGTTACGCTTACCGTTCCAATCGACGCCAATAATCTTACCATTCCATCAAGTGCGCTTGTCTTCCAAGAGCATGGCGCGCAGGTGGCGGTCGTTGGCGAAGACGAACGCGTTCACTTTAAGCCGATCAAGATCATCAGAGTGCTCGACGGCAGGATCGAGATTTCGGCAGGGATGTCGAAAACGGACCGATTGATCAGCAATCCCAGCGCCGCCTTGCTCGAGGGCGACAAGGTGCGCGTCGTTCAACCCGCGAACGGCTACGAGATCAATCCGGAGGATCTTAACTGATCGGTCGTCGCCGAACGCGAAAGGCTGAAATGGACATCCGCGCTGCTGATGACAGAGACTGGCCAGGATTTTGGGGGCCTCGGCGCCGGTCTTCGGCATTGAGGGACCAACGTCTCGAACGAGGGATTGCATGGGTAGTAGATCGAGAAAAGAGTTCGGGCGCTATGTTTCGCTTGTTTCCGCTTCGATCCTGTCCGGCTGCAACGCCCTGCCCGGCGTCGATCTCGCACCGGCGTATGAGCCGCCGGAACTTGTCGTGCCTGCGTCCTGGCATGGCTCCAGCCCGTTTGTCGAGGCGCGTCCGTCGGATGCGGAGATACGCACCGATTGGTGGAAGCTGTTTCGCGAGCCGGTCCTCGACAGGCTCGAAATGCAGGCGATGGCGGCCAATCCGGACTTGCAGGCGGCGGCTGAACGCTTCGTGCAGGCGCGCGACATCATGATGAAGGCGAAGTCGCGACTTTTTCCGCGGCTCGGACTGGGGTTTGGCGCCTCCGACAACAAACAGTCGGTAAACGCATTGTTTCGCGCGCCCGATTCGCCGATCTATGACACCTCGGTTTCGGATGTGGGCATCGCGTCATGGGAGCCGGACTTTTGGTACGCCATTCGAAATGAAACGCTGGCCCAGACGTATCGGGCTGAGAGGCGCGCCGCGGAATTCGCTCTTGCGCGCTTAAGTCTCCAGGCGGAAATCGCGTCAGACTATTTTACGCTGCGCGGCTATGATGCTCAGGTCGCGACCTACAAGCAATCTATCGACTATTACAAACAATCACTGACGATCGTGAACGAACAGTTCGAGGGCAAGATCACGTCGGAGCTGGATGTGGCGCGCGCCAAGGCGCTTCTGACCGGCACCGAAGCGAAGCTCCTCGAGATTCAGGGCGAACGTGAAGTCGTCGAACATGCGCTCGCCATCCTCGTCAACACCGCGCCGGCAAGTTTCAAGGTCGGGACCGCCGGCGCCTTCAAAATTATGCCCTTGAGAATCCCGCAGAAGTTTCCGTCGACGCTGCTTGAGCGACGGCCCGACATCGCCGCAGCTGAGCGCGAAATGGCGCAAGCGAACCGGGAAATCGGCATCTCCCGCGCGGCGTTTTTTCCAAAGGTCGCATTCCGACTTGACGGCGGCTTTGAGGATCACGGCATGAACCTCCTCAAACTGGCCAACAGCTTTTGGTCCTATGGATCGGCCATTTCGCTTCCTGTTTTCGAGGGGGGCCTGCGCCGCGCGCAATTGCAGCAGTCTTGGTCCGCCTATCGCGAAAAAGAGGATCGATACCGCTCGACGGTGCTCAACGCCTTCAGAGAAGTCGAGAACGGTCTGAGTTTGACCAGACGCCTGAATGCGGCGGCAAAGAAGCTCGACGAAACAGTCGCCGCGAATCTCCAGACTCAAAATCTGACGATGGATCTCTACCGTGGCGGCCTTGGCTCCAGCCTCGATCTCATCTACGCGCAAGTGGCGACGCTCACCGCGCGTATCGACGCCATCAAAGTGAAGACGCGCCTGATTACGTCATCTGTCGAGCTCGTTCGCGCCTTGGGCGGCGGATGGAATCGCGGAGAACTGCCGGCGGACAGCGAAATCCAACCTTTCGGTCCGCTCCAATATCAATATCTGTCCACGCCGCTTCCCGCGGGCGGGATCGCCGTTCCCCCCGAAAACAACCCGGAAGACAATCATCTCACTCGACCGCCAACTTAGAGCGTTCCCCGTTTTACATGACGCATAACCGTCGTGAGCGAAGTAATTTGCGCATTCCTTTGAGGAGAACTCGTCGAGCAGGGCGCCGATGCGGTCCCATAATTTGTCGATGGTTCTCTCCTTGGCCTTTCGTAGCAAGGCTTTGAGCTTGGCGAACATCATTTCGATC
>NZ_JBPFEA010000007.1:0-53133 GCF_051061285.1 Methylocystis sp. | reverse complement strand
GGTTTTCGGACAAGATCATGCCGAAGACCAAGATAGCGCTTCGTTTCGGCAGTGAGATCGCAGCGAAAACTCACGGCGGCAACGCGCGCCATCCGTGAGTTTGTATCAATTACAAAATGAACCCAGTATTTATGAAGTTCGATTTGTGGTCGCGCACGATCTCGTCGAGCAGCCGCTTGGAATCCTCGGTCTGCTTGGCAGCGATCATCGAGCGGATCGAGAACGAGCGCAGCGCATCGGTGACCGAGAGCGTGCCTTCCGCCGAATCCTTGCGCCCGGTGAACGGAAACACGTCCGGCCCGCGCTGACACTGGCAGTTGATGTTCACCCGGCAGACCTGATTGACCAACGGATCGACCAGCCGCCCGATGGTCTCGGGATCTTCGCTGAAGATCGAGACCTGCTGGCCGTGTTCGGACGTGATGACGTAATCCAGCGCCGTGTCGATGTCGTCGAACGCCATCACCGGGACAATCGGACCGAACTGCTCCTCGCGATAGAGCATCATGCCTTCCTTCACCGGATAGACCACGGCGGGATAGAACAGCGTGCCGCTGCTGGTGCCGCCGCCTTCATTGATGACCTTTGCGCCTTTCTCCACAGCATCGGCCACCAGCCGCGTCATATGCTCGACCTTGCCGAACTCCGGCAGCGGCGTCAGCGCAACACCGTTGTCCCACGGCATCCCGGCTTTCAGCTTGGCCAGCTCTTCGGTGAACCGCGCGAGAAATTTGTCGACGATCGAACGATGAACGATCAGCATTTTCAGCGCCGTGCAGCGCTGGCCGTTGAAGGACAACGAGCCGAGCAGACACTCCTTCACCGCGAGTTCGACATTCGCATCCGGCAGCACGATGGCGGCATTCTTGGCATCCAGTCCCAGAATGGCGCGCAGCCGGTTGACCTTCGGATGCATCTTCTTGAGATGGTCGGCGACGCGGCTTGATCCGATCAGCGTCAGCACATTGACCTTGCCGGATTCGAGCAGCATCGGCACCACCTCCGAGCCCTTGCCGTAGACCGTGTTGATGACGCCCTTCGGAAACGCGCTGCGGAAGGCTTCGAGCAGCGGCTGAAACAGCAGCACGCCGAATTTCGGCGGCTTGAACACCATGGTGTTGCCCATGATCAGCGCCGGGATCAGCGTCGCGAAAGTCTCGTTGAGCGGATAGTTGTACGGCCCCATGCAGAGCACCACGCCGAGCGGCGTGCGGCGGATCTGCCCGATGGTGCCGTCGACGATGGTGAAGCGCGAGTTGTCGTTATCGAGATGCTTCAGCGCCTCGATGGTCGCTTTCATGTATTCGACGGTGCGGTCGAATTCCTTTTGCGAGTCGCCAACCGTCTTGCCGATCTCCCACATGATCAGGGACACGATCTGCTCGCGGCGGGCCACCATCTGTTTGGTGAAATCCTGCATACAGCCGATGCGCTGCGCCACCGTCATGGTCGGCCATTCGCCGCGCCCGTTGTCGTAGGCCGCGACAGCCGCATCGAGCGCGACCTTTGCTTCCGGGATGCCGCCGATCGGATGACTGCCGAGTTCGACCTGCGCCAGCGAGCCGTCGGCCTTGCGCACGCAGATCGCCGAACGGACGGTCTCCACCGGCCCGGTCCACGGCATCAGCTTGCCGTTCACCAGAGTCTCGCGCTGATGAACCGGCGGCGGGACGCCGCAATCCTTCAGAGCGCTTTCTTCGGGGAATAATTCCTTCAACTGCTGCGACGTGAGCATCATGACCTCATCGATTGCGAGTGTTCCGCTAAGGACCGCTCCCGGCGGAAACTGCGGGCACGGAAAGGGGTGGAGGCGACCGGCGGCAACAGGCCGACCCTTCGAGAGCGACCCTTTAGACCAACCCTTGGGATGGTCAGTCTAGTGTGCCCGATGAATGAGTCGAAATGATAATATGCAGTGCTGTTTTTTATGACTGCATGGCAGGCGCTGATAAGAGCCGCGCTGCTCAATCGTGCGGCAACACAGTCCCGCGCGCGACAATGTGATCGCCGCGCGCGGGAACCATCAATTCTGCATCACGCCCGATAGATCCGCTTGAACTGCCGTTCCGCCGACGCCATCGCGCCCTTGAGGTCTTCGCGTCCGGTGCAGTAGTTCGCAAACATATCGACGACGACAAAGTCCGAGATCGCCGCAGCAGCACTTTCGTTCAGGGTGCCGATGCCAGCCGGTGTCGATGCCAGTTTTGCGACATCGCGATACGGCGTGTTCTTGGGATCGGCGGTCCAGATCGGATTCGCATCATAGGCAAGCAGGAAGTGCGACAGATATCCCTGCGCCGCCTCGATCCACGGATTGAACTGCGGCCCCTCCATCAGGAATGCCGTGAACGCCTTGCAGGCTTGCGGATACTTGGTGAAGTTGAAAATCAGGATCGGGAAGCCGAGATGCTGCTCGCGCACCTGACCGCTGATTCCAACCGGCAGATGTGCGTGATCCATGTCCTGCGCGATGGCGGGATTTTCCTTCTTCGCCGCGACATAGATCGAAATGCCGTTTGTCGTCAGATGAAGCTGGCCGGCCAGAAACGCCTTGTTGTTGGAGCTGTCGTTCCAGGAGACAACGCCGGGAATGAAATTCGCGTAGAGCGATTTGACGTATTCCAAGGCCTTCGCCGTCTCCGGCGAATTGACGATCACCTTGTTGTTCTTGTCGACGGTATAGGCGTTGTGCGCCCACATCGCCCAGGCGAGCCATCCGTTGGCGTCGCCCGTTGCATGGCCGAGCGCCATGCCCGCAGGCGTGCCGTTCTTGTTGAGGCCTTTGCCCAGTTCCTGGAATCCGCCGAGGTCTTTGGGAAACTCCTTGAAGCCGGCCTTCTGCATGGCCGCGACACGATAGTTCACAAGCCCGCCGCTGGCCGCGACCGGAATACCGAGCCACTTATTGCCCTTCTTGCCGTAGGCCACGCCGGATGGCGCCCAGCCGCCGTATTTCTTGCCGAGATAGTCGGCAACATCGGTCACGTCGGTGCATTTTTCGGGAAACAGATGCGGCAACGAATAGAGGCCCCACACCATATCGAGGCCCTGCCCGGTATTGGCCGCGACCGACGCCTTGGGCTGAATGTCGTCGAAGGATTCGTTGGAGACGTTGATCTTGACGCCGGTCGCTTTCTGGAAGGCGTCCACGATTTTCATGAAGGCGACGTCCTCAGCCTCCACAAATCGTTTCCATCGCAGCATGTTGATGGTGGCGCCGGCTTCCGGCTTCCAATGGGCGGTTTGCGCCCAGGCCTTGGCATAGCCAAGCATCTGGTCGGCTGACATGGTCGCCGTCGCAGCCAATGCCGCGGCACTTCCTTTGAGCAGAGATCGTCGATCCGGCGTAAACTCGGTCATAGTCATCTCCTCCCTGATGTATTGGCCGTTGATCGGCCAATATTTTTCAAATGATCGTTCGCGTGATTGAGCTTCCTTCTCGAATGGGCTTGGCAAGCCGCGCCCCAGCGCCGCCGATGTAATCATCTGCCCGCTGCGCGATCAATGCGCAGTGCGGGGCAAAGCCCCGATCAAAGTATAATGGAAGGTCTTGTCTGGGCGCTCGCCACGGCGATTGCAGCGCACGCGTATGCCTTGCGTGGGACTGGCGCTCCGGATCATGCCACCGCGGCTTGTGACTCCGACGCCCGGTGCATAGGAGTCGATCAGCCCGGGCGATGAGCGTGCCAGGAATTTCCGGCTTATGCAGCAAGCTCGATCAAGGCATCCACGATCCGTGATGAATCGTAAGGTTTGCGAAAGAAGCGGCTCTGACCCGGCAGGTCGTCGGACATAACATTCAGGTGCCCGGATACGACAATGAATTGTATTGGCGGCCACCGGCCCCTGACTAAAGCCGCCAACTCTATCCCGTTCATTCCGCCGGGCATATCGACGTCGGTAAATACGATGCAAACGTCGCTGCGACGTTCCAGAATATCGACCGCCTCTGCCGCATTCTTTGCGTAGATCGGCAAAAATCCCGCCTGCTCGACCAGATCACCCGCCATCAGGAGAAGCAAAGGCTCATTCTCGACAACAAGCACGTAGGTGTCAGTTTGCATTTGGTCTACCCGCTTGCTGGATCAAATTGAGCGGCGCTCGAAATTCGACCGCAAAGCCAGCATCGGTGTAACTCTTGGTAACATGGCCCGTTCCAACAAGGCCCAAATTGATCAGACGAGTTCCCAGGCCCGTACGAACGGGTTCAGTTGCGGGAGGACCGCCGTGCTCTTCCCATTTAAGAGTGAGATGAGAATCCGCGCTGGACCATGCAATTTCAACCGTTCCTGCCCTCCCACTCAATGAACCGTACTTGACCGCGTTGGTTGCCAACTCGTGCAGCAGCATGGACAGCGAGAGCGCTGCTTTCGGATCGAGGTCTACGACAGGTCCCGATATCTTGAACCGCTCAACCTGGCTGTGGGCTCCAAGGGCACCCACGACAACCTCGCGCATACCGGCGGACGACCAGCTTTGCTGCAAAAGAACATCGTGCGCCTGACTTAAGGCAACGATTCTCTGATTGAATGACGTGACAGCGGTCTTGTCCGTCACATTGCGCAGTGTCTGCGAAGCGATTGCCTGCACCAAAGACATCGAGTTCTTGATCCGGTGCCCCAATTCGTCGTTCATGAGCTGGAGCAGTTGCGCGGCCTTTTTCTGGTCGCTGATATCCTGAAACAGGATCGCGACCTGATGCTTGCCGAGCGCGCCGATACGGAACGCGTGGACGTCGAACCAGCGGCCATCAAGAGACTCGGCGCGGTGCTCAAATCGGGCCGCCTCACCCGTCAGGGCAACTTTGCCGTAGATTTCGAACCAGTATTCCTCGTGGTCTCGGGCAATGTCCCGCATCCACTTTCCGGTTGCGTCAGAAATGCCGGTTTGAACTGCGAAAGCCTTGTTGACCTCGACGAATTTATAATCGGTCGGCTTGCCTGAATGATCGAAGGCAAGTTCAACAACACAGAACCCTGCATCGAGCGAATTGAAAAGCAATTGATATCTGTTCGCGCTGTCTCGCTGCGCTTCCTGAGCGGCTCTACGCTCGGAGATTTCGGCGTGCAGTTCCTGAGACTGCCTCTCTTGAACTGCGATAACACGCCGATACTCGAGCTGAGTCATAACTTGCTTGGCAAGCACCTCCAGCGTGAGTCTCTGATGAGGCGTGATACCCTGGATGCGCGGCTTGCGGTCGAGGACACACACCGTCCCGAGCGGCAAGCCATCCGGCGTTTTCAGAAGCGCTCCGGCATAAAAGCGCAAACCATCGGCCGCCGTCACAAGGGGATTATTGGCGAACCGCACGTCCTTGGTCGTATCAGGTACGACCATTGTATTCTCTTGAAGGATGGCATGAGCGCAGATCGATACGTCCAGCGGCAGTTCGCGCGCACCAATACCGACTTCAGCCTTGAACCACTGGCGTCCCTTCGCAATCAAATTGACCACCGCTATCGGCGCATCAAATGTATCGGCGGCCAGTCTGACGATATCGTCGAAATCGGCTTCTGTCGGCGTATCGAGGATGCTGTAGCTATCGAGCGCCGCCAGCCGCGCACTTTCATCCCATGGGACGCGTTCTTCAGACTGAGTCATCGAGCCCCATGGAACGGATTGGAATGCCGGCGCCGCAAATCCATCAGGCCCCGTTATCATCAGGAGCCCAGCTCAAGCGCGCACTTGAAGTAAGCTGAAATACGCATTCAGGCCAATGGGTAAATATGAAAATCGAACCGAATGGGTCCCAAGATGGCGCAAGGCAGCCACAGCCTCGCCCGGCAACCCGGAAGGTGCCGCTGTCCTTGCGCCAGCGCGTGGATGTTCCACGCAAACAGCCGGGGCGACCGTTCGGAGTAAAACCGATGAAACTTGAATGCAGGCTGCTGGCGCTCCCTAGGGGAATCGAACCCCTGTTTCAGCCTTGAGAGGGCCGCGTCCTAGACCGCTAGACGAAGGGAGCGGGAAGGAGCGTTCTATAGACCGCCGACGCCCGCCGAGCAAGCTGTCGCCTCACCCGCCCGCCGAAGTTTTGCGGCCGAGCAGCGTCCGCGTCGCGACACGCTTCGCCTCGCCCTCGGCGGCGAGATAGAGAGCGCCCTTGCCGCCTTTGGCGCCGCGCACCGCCTCATTGATGCGATCGATGGAAGAGGGCTTCGGCGGCGCGCCGGCGACCTCCAGGCGTTCGGCGGCGGGCTTCGCCGCCGGCGCCGGCTTCGCGGCGCGATAATCCTCGATCGCGGTCAGTTCGCCGGCGATGACGGCGCCCTTCTCCAATTCGATCTCGCCATAGGTGATCTTACCCTCGACGCGTCCGCTGGCGCGCACGACGAGCAGCTGCTTGATCTCGATATGATCGGAAATCCAGCCGCTGACGTCGGCTTCCGTGGCGCTGACGTTGCCGCGGATGACGCCGCCCTGCCCGACCTGAATGACGCGCGCGGAGACGTCGCCCTCGATCGCGCCGTCGACGATGATGAGATCGGAGGCGGAGATTTCGCCCTTGAGCGTCACGCCGGCGCCGATATAGGCGACATTCTCTTCCTCGGGCCGAAAGTCCATCGCGTTCTTCGCCATCGCCAAGCTCCTCGGTCGCTCAAATGCTCGGAAAAGCTTACGTTGAGCGCGTCTCAACATTCAACGGAAAAAGCGCCCAGGGCGGCTCAGCGCGGCTTGTCGGTCGTCTCCGACAGCGGATGCAGATCGCGCACCATCGCCCGCATGCGCTCGTCGAGCACATGCGTATAGATCTGAGTCGTCGAGATGTCCGCGTGGCCGAGCAGTTCCTGCACCACGCGCAGATCGGCGCCGTTCTGCAGCAGATGGCTCGCAAAGGCGTGGCGCAGCGCATGCGGATGCATGTCGGCGGCAGGCAGGCCGGCGGCGCTCGCCAGCGCCTTGAGATCGCGCGCGAAGGCCTGGCGCGTCAGATGACCGCTGTCGCTGTCGGCAGGGAACAGAAAGCTCGAGCCGGCGCGCTCTAGCGCCATCTCCTCAAGCAGCTTGCGGTAGGAAAGAAGCGCGCGGCGCGCCCGATCGGTCAGTGGCGCCAGGCGCTCGCGCCCGCCCTTGCCGCGGATGGCGATGAAAGGATCGCGCGAATGCGCGGCTGTTTTAGGCAGCGAGACAAGTTCCGAGACGCGCAGGCCGGTGGCGTAGAGCGTTTCGAGCAGCGCATAGAGCCGCGCCGCCCGCAGCCGCTCGCGAACTGGCCGCGTCTCATCGTCGAGCCCTTCGCCCGCAACCGTGAGCAGCCGATCGATTTCCGCCGTGGAGAATACGCCGGGCGCGCTGCGCCGCATCCGCGGCCCGTCGAGCGCCGAGGCCGGGTCGTCGCCGCGATGGCGGTCAACGTAGAGAAATTTGTGGAACTGGCGAATCGCCGAAATGCGCCGCGCCACGGTCGCCGCCGACATGCCGCGCGGCTCCAATGACGCGAGATAGGCGCGAATATCTTCGGTCGTGGCGACGCCGGGATCGCGGCCGTTTGCGGAAAGATGCGCGATGTAATCGGAAAGATCGCGCCGATAGGCGTCCTGCGTATTGCGCGCCGCGCCGCGCTCGGCGGCGAGCATGTCGAGAAACGCGTCGAGCTGGCGCGCTGCGCCGGCTTTCATGCGCTTAACTCCCCAGCATCATTCCGCACAGGCGTCACGAATGACAGCCTTCACTTGTTCAACCGCTGCGCCGGGATCGTATAGGTCATCTGGCGCGGTTGCGGCGTCACATAAGCGACGAGCGCGACCATGACGCCGTAGACGATCGCGACGATGGCGCCGACGACGATCAGAAAGCGGATGAGACTCGGCAAGGATTCGACTCAGCCCCCGGTAAACCTGGAGACTCTCTTCGCCCGAACGCGCCTCGATTGCAACCCGCGCGCGATGGACAGCGCGGATGCGCTTGGAATCATCGGCGCAGAGGCGCGGCCGATCATGAAGAGAAGTTCATGTTGGAGCGGAAACGCGTCTGAGCGATTCGCGCGCAAATGCGCGCGCGGCGATGCGATCAAGTTCAGGAGGCGCGCGCCGAAATCAGAAATGCGTTTCGCTATCCTCGTCCTCGGGGCGAATTTCGTGGCGCATGATCAGCGGCGCCTGCGCCAGCGCGAAGACCAGCGTCAGCGGCAATATGCCGAAAACCTTGAAATTCACCCAGTCGTCGGTCGTCAGAATGCGGCGCAGGACTTCATTGAGCCCAGCCAGCGCGAAAAAGAACAGGCCCCAGCGTAGGGTCAGCTTGCGCCAGCCGGCGTCGTCAATGTGGATCGCCATGTCGAAGACGATCGGCAGCAGCAGCTTGCCGAAATAGAGCGCGCCGATGAGGCCGGCGCCAAACAGCGTGTAAAGGATCGTCACCTTCAGCTTGATGAAGGTTTCATCATGCAGAAAATAGGTCAGCGAGCCGAACACCAGCACCAGCACGGCGGTGACCACCGGCATCGCCGGCAGATGTCGGGTGATCGCCCATGAGACGGCAAGCGTCAGGACGACGCCGGCCATCAGCACGCCGGTCGCGGCGAAAATCCCATATTTTGAGTTGATGACGAAGAACAGCAGCAGCGGTCCGAGTTCCAGCGCCAGCTTCAGCCAGGGATTGAGCTTTCGTTTTGCCGCGATGGCCGTTTCCTGCGTCATCTCTCTTAGCTTTCCGCCTCTGACGTTTCTTCAAGCCCCGCGATCGCCCGTGCGAAGTCGCGCGCCGCAAACGGCTCCAGATCGTCGGCGCTTTCGCCCACCCCGATGAAGTGGATCGGCAGGCCGTAAGTCTCGGCGATCGCGACCAGAATGCCGCCCCGCGCGGTGCCGTCGAGCTTGGTCATCACCAGGCCGGTGACGCCGGCGACCCGCTCGAAAACATCCACCTGCTGCAGCGCGTTCTGTCCGACGGTGGCGTCGAGAACGAGCAGCACCGCATGTGGCGCCTCGGCTTCGGCTTTTTTCATCACCCGGACGATTTTTTCAAGCTCGGCCATCAACTCGGCGCGATTTTGCAGTCGGCCGGCCGTGTCCATGAGCAAAATATCGGCGCCCTGCTCCTTGGCGCGCTTGATCGCGTCGAAGGCGAGCGCCGCCGCATCGGCGCCTTCCGCGCCCGAAACGACTTCGGCGCCGAGCCGGTCGCCCCAGACCTTGAGCTGCTCGACCGCCGCGGCGCGGAAGGTGTCGCCCGCCGCAAGCACCACCGTCTTGCCCTCGCCCGTCCAACTTGCGGCGAGCTTGGCGATGGTCGTCGTCTTGCCCGAACCGTTGACGCCGACGACGAGGATGATGAAGGGCGTTTTGCTGTCGTCGACGACGAGCGGCTGCGCGACCGGCGCCAGCACGCGCTCGACTTCGCGGGCGAGGATTTCGCGCACTTCCTCGGGCTCGATGTCGCGCTCGTAGCGCGCCTTGCCGACCGCTTCGGTGATCCGCGTCGCGGCGCCGACCCCCAGATCGGCGCGCAGCAGCACGTCTTCGAGCTCCTCGAGCGTCAGCGCGTCGAGCTTGCGCTTGGTGAAAACGTCGGCGACGCCCTGGGTGATCGCCTGCGAGGTGCGCGAGAGGCCGCCGGACAGGCGCGACCACCAGGAGCGCTTTTCCTCCTCCGGCGGCGCTTGGGTCGCCTCTTGGGCCGCCTCTTCGGGCGCCGCCTCAGGCGCGGGCGCGCTCTGGCCGCCGCCAAACAGGCGGGAGAACATGCCGCGCTTTTTACCTTCGGATTCCTGGCTCATTCACGGGATGGCCTACACGAGTTACGCCGAAAGGGCTAGCGGGCGGAGCCCCTTGCCGCGCGCGTGGCGCGAAGGAACGCAATGCCCGTAAATTTGGCGGCGCTCGCGACGCCGCCGGAACATCCCGTGAAACGCCGGGTTGTTCTCGCGTCGAATGATTCGACGGGAGGCGCGCGATGCAAGCCACGACGCGACAGCTCTTCGCCGGCGCATGTGTGTTGACGCTGATCGGCGCCACGGCGGGCTCGGCCTTGGCGCAGTCTCCAGGATATTCTCCAGGCCAGCCCGGCTGGTATGGAAGGGCCCGGCCGCCCGCCTATGCCGGAGACTGCCGATTCCCCTATCCGCCGGGCTACCGCTACGATCTGAAAGACTGGCGCACCGGCTTCACCGATCGCGATTTTTCCTGTTACAGGCTCGATAGCGACTAAGCGCCGGGCGTGAGCGGGCCGGCGTCCCGGCCCGCTTCCTTCTTAAGGCAAGGCGATCGGGCGAAGGGCTTCCTCATCCTGAGGAGCGTGCGCAGCACGCGTCTCGAAGGACGAGGAAACCCGTTCCTCAGGCCGACGCCTCGGCGCAGCCCTTCGCCATCGCCGCGCGCCCCGCCTCGAGAATCTCTTCCGGCGTCAGGTCGCGCATATGCGTCGCGATCGACCATTCATGACCGAAGGGGTCGACCAGCTTCCCATAGCGGTCGCCCCAGAACATGTCGGCGACCGGCATTTTCGCGCTGGCCCCGGCGGCGATGGCGCGCGCGTAAACCTCGTCGACATTGTCGACCATCAGATGAATGGTGACGGGCGAGCCCTTCAAGGCCTTGGGCCCCAGCGCGCCCCATTCCGGCATTTCGTCGACCAGCATCAGCGTGGAGTCGCCGATTCGCACCGCCGCATGCATCAGTCTTCCGTCGGGACCGGGCAGGCGCATCATCTCCTGCGCGCCGAAAGCCTTCTTGTAAAATTCGATCGCGTCGGAAGCGCCGGCGCAGATGAGATGCGGCGTGATCGATCGCATGCGTTGACCATCATTCTCAACAGTGGCGTTCATGCTGTGGGTCCCTTTCTTCAGTATGCGTTTCAGCCCCTAACTTACGCAGCGCTTTGCGAAGCTTTTGTCCTTCGCCGTGCGAAAATTGCGCGTCGAGCGCGGCATGTTCGCGCCGCCAAATCGGCAGCGCCGCCGCGAGAAGCTCGCCGCCGGCGTCGGTCAAGAACAGTCTGCGCGCGCGGCGGTCCTTCTCGTCAAGTCGCGTCTCCACGAGCCCGCGCCGCTCCAAGGATTTCAGCGCGGCGGTGAGCGTCGTGCGATCCATGGCGAGCGCCTGCGCGAGTCGCCCCAGCGTCGGCGCCTGCGGCGCATTGAGCATCATCATCAGCGAGAACTGGCCATTGGTGAGCCGCAGCGGCGCGAAGGCGCGATCGAAGCGTCGCGCCAGCATGCGCGCCGCGCGTTGCGTCGCAAGGCAGAGACAGGCGTCGCGAACCTCATGAACGACCTCGATCGGCAGCTTCTTTGACATGGCGTCATTATGTTGATATCAACATTTATGACAATTGTCGAGTCGCGCGCTTCAGTAAACCATTGCCTCATCCTGAGGAGCGGCCGAAGGCCGCGTCTCGAAGGACGAGGAAACGGTTTCCCCTGGGAGGTTCGCCCGCAAACCGCGTCTCGAAGCACGAGGGCGAGTTCACGAAGGCGACGCATGAACATTTCCTCGTCCTTCGAGACGCCTGCTGCGCAGGCTCCTCAGGATGAGGAAACTTCTGTCCCCACAGTGGTCTCGTGAAAACGTAACCAGGAGCAGCCATGAGTTCGAAAGTCCATCCCTCTCCCTCATGCTGAGAAGCGCCTGAAAGGCGCGTCTCGAAGCACGAGGGAGAGCCTATAAGGCGCGCATGAAGGTTTCCTCGTCCTTCGAGACGCGTGCGCCGCACGCTCCTTTAGGATGAGGAAATGTTCGAGACGCGTGCGCCGCACGTTCTTCAGGATGAGGAAACCTTCACCCGATCGCTCGTTGGAAATGACAGATAGGAAGCAAGGAGCAGCCATGCCGTCGAAAGTCAGAACCTGTATCGCCTTCAAGGATCAGGCGGAGGAAGCGGCGCGCTTCTATGTCTCGATCATTCCCGATTCCGTCTTCGAAGGCGCCTTCCGCCGCGAGCCGGACGGGCCGGCGCTGCTCGTCTCCTTCACCCTCGCCGGCGCGCCCTATCAGGCGCTGAACATGAGCCGCGAGACGATCCACAATGAAAACTTTTCGATCTCGGTGATGACCAAGGACCAGCGCGAGACCGACGCGCTATGGGAGAAGCTGCTCGAAGGCGGCGGCGCCGAGATCCAATGCAGCTGGCTGAAGGATCGCTTCGGCGTGCGCTGGCAGATCGTGCCGGAAGCCTTGCCGCGCATGTTCATGGATGAAGATCGCGCCGCCGCCGGCCGCGCCTTTCAGGCGATGCTCGGCATGGTGAAGATCGACATCGCCGCGCTCGAAGCGGCGTTTCGCGGCGATGCCGCTTAAGCCGAGCGCGGCGAATGAAACGCGCCCACCGGGGCGCTTCGCGATCATGTGAGCCTGCGACCGACTCACTTATGTCTTAGCGTCGCCTTAAGCCGGGCGCGCGATTGGCGCGGCGTCGCTTTTGGCGGCGACGGCGTTCCACTCCTTTTCCCAGAAGTCGGCGACGCCGAAGCGCGCAATGACCGCGCCTTTGTCGTCAAGAACGATCACCTCGTCGAAATCGACGACGTCGAGCGCCTTGGGACTGGAGAGCTCCATCTCGAAGAAGCGGCTGACTTCGGCGATGACGCTCGCCGCATCGGATGATTCCCGCTCATATTCACGCAGCGGCTTCAACTTGACGTGGCCGCCTTCGGTCTCAATGAATTTGACTTCACGAACGCGATAGATCGCCATTGTCTTACCCTCGCTCGCGCTGGGCGCATCTGTGTGAAATTGGTTGCGCAAGCGGCGCGTCAAGAGGGCAGCAAAAGCGTCGCTGTCGGTTGGAAACATGCGAGCAAAGCTGTCATTTCCAACGCGCGGCTAAGCATTGTCATTCCCGACGCGCGCGCAGTGCGCGATCGGGAATCCAGAAATGCCGATCATTCGCGAATTTGCTCTGGATTCCCGATCAGTCGGCCTGTCGGGAATGACGCTGGAAAGCGTACACTCCACTCGCTCCCTCATGCTGAGGAGGCGCCGAAGGCGCCGTCTCGAAGCATGCGCGGCGGCGCGTACGCTCCTCAGAATAAGAAAACGCCTCCGAACTTTTGGTGTCATTCCCGACGCGCGCATCGGGCGCGATCGGGAATCCAGAAAAACCGATCATTCGCGAATTTGCTCTGGATTCTCGATCAGGCCTTCGGCCTGTCGCAAATGACACTGGAGAGTGCCGTCCCAACTCGCGCCCTCATGCTGAGGAGGCGCCGAAGGCGCCGTCTCGAAGCATGCGCCGCGGCGCGTACACTCCTCAGAATAAGAAAACGCCTGCGAACCTTTGATGTCATTCCCGACGCGCGCGCAGCGCGCGATCGGGAATCCAGAAATGCCGAACATTCGCGAATTTGCTCTGGATTCCCGATCAGGCCTTCGGCCTGTCGGGAATGACAGCGGCGAGCGCCAATCTATTCGCCGACGAACCTCATGGCGGGAAGGAGACGATCGCCCAACGCACAAAGCACGGCAAACCCTTCACATACGGTGCGCCAAGCGAAGAGGAATATTTGGAGGCTCTTGCGGCGTCGAAGCCGTAGGAAGGGCGTGGCGTTAATTGGGCCCTTTAGCCGTGAATGCGGGCTCTTGTGAGCGCGAATTTCAGAATGGATCAAAGTTTGCGCCAGGCATCGCGTGTTATGCCTACGATCTGCGTTAGGGCGAAGAACACTCCAAGAGGTATGATCACGGGAACGAAGAACACAATTCTGCCCAAGGCGCTTCTGGGGGAAAACGACCCGGAATTTGAAAGGAAGTCATCGGTCACAAAGAATGAAACCCACGTGAAGGCAGCGAATGATAAAAAAAATATCGATGCGACCCACCCTCGAAAAAATTTGAGCGCATCATACAATGCGAGTGAGACTTTTCGGAAGTTGCATGAGAACATCATCAGCGCGCAAATCGTAATTATCGCCACGTAATTCAGAAATGCGGCCCCAATTAAGAATCTGCGCCATGGATAATCAGTGGCAGCGATCTTCGGGGCTAAAATTTCGTTGATCCTCAGCAGGGGCGGCCAACGCCCGACATCCTCCCAGAATGGCAGCGCAAAAATAAATATGAGTGCGGGAACTCCGAGCGTCAGGTAGAAAAAAGCCCACAGATCCCCTGTGTTGCTTTTGTTTCCCGACGTTTCGTTGTTCGGGTCGGTCATTGTCTAATTTCCTTATTGAAACGCTTGGCGTAAGGTCGACTGCATACGAACTATTACAACTCATGTGCGCGGATCGGTGGCATAGGACCATCTAAGTTCATGTGGCTCCACTCGTCTATCGTCGCTCTTTTCAAGCGCGGCGGGAGCGCCCCCCATTCTATGTCGAGAGGCGACCGGTCCCAGGCTTGCCTCTTGACATCCCTGGAATAAATTCCTATCCTCCGCTCGCCTTCGTCAAGCGAGGGCGCGGCTCAGGGTCGAGCGGCGCCGGCGAGGGACGGATCCGGCGGGACGAACGACCCTCGTTCCCTGGTCCGGCGGCGCGTCGCCGGTCTGGGCTTCTCTCCTTTGCGCGGAGACGCATGAGAACTTCGATAAGCGCAAGCTTACCGAAACTCATGTGCAGGCTTTGAAAGCCCGGACCATAATATCCGAGGATGGCGCAGGCGTCGGTTACCCGAACGATGGGGAGCGGCTCCCTCAGCCCGGAGGCGGCGAGACGACGCGATCCGTGTCCGGGAGAAACCGGCCGTCGAAGACACTTCTTTGCGCTGCGGCCAGCGATGGCCGGGGCGTCCCGGACCGCTCGCCCCCCCCGCGCCTTACCGGCGGCGGGACATTTTCGCGCGCCCACTGCTTGGCGCGCTTTATCAGCGCATTTTCAGCAGCGACATGGCGATGTCGCCGCGCAACGATCGTCTCCCTGTCGGGCCTCGTCGCCTTCGCATCAGTAATACCGCACGCGTGCGACAATGCGCCCTACGGCGCATCGTATTTCATGGCGAGATTTCTGCTTTGCAAAGTCTTTGGCAAGATAACGGGCTCAGCCGCCGCTTAGAATAACTCCGGTGAGCTTACATTATGGTCCGGATTGCCCCTTAAACGACGAACTATGTCTGAGTTCAGACAAAAGGAGCAAAATCAGTGGCTAATGTGACATTCTCATCACCAGTACTTGCGCGCGACATTACTGTCTATGCGATCGCCGGAGACCGCGGCACGATTCTGGCCGTGGCCAAGGCCCATAAAATCCCCATTCCCTTCGACTGTCAGGACGGCGAATGCGGCTCCTGCCTCGTCGAGGTCACGCATCTCAGCCGCAACCCCAAATACGGAATCGCGCTGACCGAGAAGGAAAAGGAGATGTTGCGCCAGCTCGGCAAGATCACCAAAGCCGAGATCGAGGCCGCCGAAGTCAACGACATGCCGCCGCGCTATCGCCTGGCGTGCCAATGTTTCGTGCGCAACGAGGACATCCTCGTCAAATTCGAAGGCGATCAAACGCTGCCCGCGCAAGGCGCCCATATCACCCATGCCGCAAAACGCTTCACCGGCGGCATCGAGATTTCCACGGTGTATGAATTCATGGGTTACGCCGTGAAGGTCGAAGAGGACGCGGCGATACATTTCGATGAACTCGCCGGCATGATGGAAAGCTGCGGCAACGCGGAAGTCGCCAAATTGTTTCGACAGCTCGCCGGCTTTTCACGCCTGCATCTCGCCGAGGCCAAGAAGCGCGCGGGATCGATCGATCTGACCGCGGTCATTCCGCCCGATTACGTGTGGCCAAATCATGCGACCCCGGAACGCACTGAAATTTGGGCCGCCGATCCAACGCTGTCGCGGCTCGACGGATTGAAGGCCGCGCTGCAAGGCGAACGCCGAGGCTATGAGTTTTATCGGGCCGTCGCCGCCAAAACCAAGTCGCCGGAGATCGAAGCGATGGCGAAGGAATTCGTCAAGGAAGAGGCCGAGCATGTCAAAATTCTTGAAGCCTGGATCACGCGCGAAGAATGGACCATAAAGAACCCGCCAAGCGTCAACGCTTGAGCGAGGAGCCTAATCGGCTTGAGGCGGTGGCGGCCTTTTTGGCCGCCGCTCGCTTTAAAATCTAAGCTCGGCGAGCTGAGGGTGGGACATGGAATCGGTCGAGGAATTTCTCGCTTATGCAATCCATCTCGAATTCGAGGCGGCGAACCGCTACGGGCAACTGGCCGACGCCATGGAGTCAGGCGGCAATTATGAAGTCGGCAAACTGTTTCGTCGATTGGCGGACTATTCCCGACTGCATTTGGCCGAGGCGCAGGCCCGCGGCGGCTTTCGTGAATTGCCAAAGATGAAGCCGGATGAATTCGTCTGGCCTGGACTGGAGAGCCCAGAGATGGCGGCGATTTGGGCCGCAGATCCGTTCATTGGACGCGAACAGGCGCTTGAGATCGCGCTCGACGCCGAGACCGCGGGCCTCAAATATTACCAGCACGTTCTCGACACGACGTCCGACCCCGAGATCAAGACGCTGGCCAAGGAATTTGTCGCGGAAGAGCTTAGTCACGTCACTGAACTGAATAAGTGGATCGCCGCGAACAAGGCTGGGAAAATTCTGACCGTCGATCCTTGAGGTCATCGTTTCGGCATCAGCACACTTGCGCCACCACCATGGCGACGTCGTCCGTTGCGGGCGCCTCGCCCCGGAAGGCGCGCACGTCGGCGAGCACCGCCTTGATGAGGTCGCGCGGCGCAAGGCGGCGATGCTGCATGAACGCGGCGGACAGACGTTCGAGTCCAAAGAAGTCGCCCTGGCGGTTTTGCGCCTCGGTGATTCCATCGGTGTAGAACAGCAGCTTGTCGCCCGCAGCGAGTTCGAGGCTCCCCTCCTTGAAATCGACCGCGCGCATGACGCCGAGCACCAGGCCGTCGGCGTCGAGCTGCACGCACACCGCGCCGTCCGCGCGCAGCAGCAACGGCGGATTTTGGCCGGCGTTGGCGTATTGCAGCGTGCGCGTCTGCGGCAGGAAGCGGCAATAGAACATGGTGATGAAGAGGTCCGCAGCGGTCAGGTCCTCGTGCAGGAGCTCATTGAGGTCGCGCAACAGCTCCGCCGGCCCGCTCAAAGCGTTGGTCGCCTTTCGCGTTTCGGCGCGCAGCGTGCTGCGCACTTCGGTCATGATCAGCGCGGCGCCGACGCTATGGCCGGAAACGTCGGCGATGACGATGTCGATCACGCCGGAATTTTCGAAATAGTCGAAATAATCGCCGCCGACATGCGTCGCCGGCACGCAGATTCCGGCGATCTCCATATGCGGGGTGCGCAGCGGCGCGTTCGGCAGCAGCGACAGCTGGATCTGCTTGGCGATTTCGAGTTCGTGGCGATTCTCTTCGACGCGCCGCCGGTCGGAAATATCGGCGTGAACGCTGACGAAATGGGTGATGCGCCCCGCCTCATTGGCGACCGGCGAGATGGAGAGCTCGTCCCAGAAGGAGACGCCGTCCTTGCGGTAGAATTTCACCACCACCTGGCAGCTGGTGCGATGCACGATCGCGTTGCGGATCTTTTCAAGCGCCGCAGGATCCGTCTCCGGCCCGCGCAACAGATGCAAGCTGTGCCCGAGCAGCTCTTCGCGGGTGAAGCCGGTGATCCGGCTCAGCGCCGGATTGACGTAGATGTTGGGAACGCGGGGCGCCTGCGCGTCCCAGACCGCAATGCCGATCGGGACCGCTTCGATGGCGCGATTGCGCACGCGCAGCGCGTCTTCGAACGTCTTGCGCGAGGTGATGTCGTGATCGACGCCGCGCCATTTTACCAATCGGCCGGCTTCGTCGAAGATCGGCGCGCCGGTCGACTCGGTGAAGACGTCGCCGTCGTTCTTGTGCCGATAGTGATTGACGACGCGATGGAAGGCCCGGCGCAGCGCGATCGGACTCGGCGCCGTGTTAAGAGCGACGTCTTCGGCGCTCTCCTTGGCGAAGAGATCGACATAGGTCTTGCCGACTACCTCTTCGGGCGTCATGCCGAGCACGTCCTCGACGGCGCTGCTGCTATAAGTGTAGCGGCCGTCCTTGTCCTGCTCCCACAGCCAATCGCCGGCCATGTCGGCGATCTGCCGGAAACGCTGTTCGCTCTCGAACAGCGCCTCCTTGTCGCGCTTCTGTTCGGTGATATCCTGCTGAATGGCGAGATAATGGGTGATCTCGCCGTTCGCGTTGCGCAGCGGCGTGATGATCTCGGAGGCCCAATAGAGCTTGCCGTCCTTTCTCTTGTCCTGGATCTGTCCGCGCCATTCGACGCCGGCGCGAATGCTCTCCCAAAGCCGCCGATATTGATCGCCCTCGGTCCGCTTCGATTGAAGCATCCGCGGATTCCGGCCGATGAGTTCATGCGGCGGATAGCCGGTCAGGCTGGCGAAGCGGCTGTTCACATATTCAATTTCGCCATCATTATTGGTGATCATCACCGCGATCGGACTTTGTTCGACGGCGGCGGAGAGCGTCAGCAGCCGGTCTTCGGCGCGTTTCAGCCGGGTCAGATCATGGGTCACGCCGACGAAGTAGCGCGTGCCGTCGAGCCAGATTTCGCCGATCGAGAGATACATCGGGAAGGTCGTGCCGTTCTTGCGCCGCCCGACGACCTCGCGGCCGACGCCGATGATTTTCTTGACGCCGGTTTCCCTATAGGCGGAGAGATAGCCGTCATGCGCCTCGCGATAAGGCGAAGGCATCAGCAGCTTGACGTTTCTTCCGAGCGCTTCCTCGGCGCGGTAGCCGAACAGCTTCTCCGCGCCTCTGCTGAAGAGCAATATGTCGCCGGCCTCGTTGATCACGACCAGACCGTCGACCATGCCGCCGAAGATGGTTTCAAGCTTTTTCGTCGTCTCGACGAGCGCATCGGGCTCATTCGGGCCGTCTTTAGAACGAAGTTTGAGCAACGATCCGCCGTCGCCATTGCCGGAAAGCGCGTCGATCTCGCAGCGAACGTCAAGCGTTCGTCCATCCTTGCGCCGAATGCGCAGGGACAGCCGCTCGCGGGCGCGCGGCGACGGCGACGGAGGCTCGCAATCATCGGCGTCTGGCGCGAGAAGCCGCGGAAAGAAAGGCTGGCCGCGGAGCTCCCTTTCGCAATAGCCCGTGAGACGTTCGGCGGCTCGGTTCATCGATCGCAGGGCGCCTGACCCCTCGAGGATACAAAGAGCCTCATCGAAAGCGTCGAGAATGGCGCGATCGGCCGCGACCGTTTCCATGCGCTACGAAGCTCCTGCTTCCGAGGACGCGCGGCTTGGCTTTCGCGCCCTGTCCGCGTCCCCTGCCGAGCGGCTGCGATAAGCGGCGTCGCACGCGTCGACCAGGGCGTTCAGCTCGGCGACGAAGGCTGCGAAGGGCGTCAGCGTCGTTAAAAGCGAAGCCTCGAGTTTGAACGCCAGCCGCTCAAGCCCGGCGAGACGAAACTCCAGGCCGACATTTCGAAACAAGGCCCGCGCGTCGGCGATTCCGTTCAGCAACTGCATGGACGCGATGCGCGCGGACGCATCCCGCATTCGCGCGTCGAGCGCGGCCTGCAACTGCTGCTCCCAGAGGTCTCTTGGCTTCACCTCCGCGAGAAGGGCGGTAAGCTTCTGCAATCCAAACAGATTGGCGGCCTTATCAAAATACGCGCCGGCGACCCGCATGTCCTCTCCCGATTCGCGGGTAAGCGCGACGAGGAAAGGAAAATTCCGCAGCCGATCGAAATAGGGCGCCGCCACAGACTGGTCATCCTGCGCGTCGCTCACACCCACGCGTTCACGATAGGCGCGCAGATCTGAACGCCAGCGCTCGATGTCTTCGTCGTCGGGGCTCAGCCGACGCCCACGTCGCATGGCCCAGTGGCACATATACGCCAAAGCCCCTTCGAGCTGGAGGATCAGCCCGTACTGACGCGCGGCGTCCAGTTCGCGGCTTTCGCGAAAACTGGCGCGCCATCGATCGCCCTCGAAGATTCGATCGAAGGAAAGATAGAGCTTGACGGCATAGCTGAGCAGAGTTGGGACCAATCCCTCGCCCAGCAGCAGGAAGCAAACTCCCGCCTGATCGACGACCTTGTTGCAGATCATCGTGACGGCGATTTCCCGCGCGAGTGAATGACTCCTGATTCGCTCCGAAAAATGAGACCGCAAATATTCTGGGAAATAGCTCGCCAGAAATTCATACGACCAGGAACCCTGCAGAAACGCCTCGTCTTCCAGCAGCCTCTGCTTCAGCGCCAGCTTCGAACTGGCCATCAGCAAGGCGAGCTCCGGTCGCGTCAGCTCTTTCGTCTCGCGCGCGGAGACATCCTTTCGTGTCGGGAAGGCCTCGGCCGCAGGATTGATATAGCCGGCGTTTTCAAGTTGCTCCGCGAGGTCCATGAAGGGATCGAGATTGATGCGGCACCGCGCCCGATCCAATGACAGGCAAAGACTCTGTTGGTCATTGTCCTGCAATACGGACGCGCAAACCTCGTCGGTGAGGGATTCGAGCAAGCGATTGGGATCTTCGACGTCTGGCGCGTTTTGGTCCGGCCGCATGTGCAGCAGAGTCTTCAAATTGACTTCGTGATCGGAGAGATCAACGCCGGCCGAATTATCGACCGCGTCGGTATTAATCCGGCCGCCTCTCAGGGCGTATTCAATACGCCCCCGCTGCGTAAAGGCGAGGTTGGCGCCTTCGCCAACCACCTTGGCGCGAAGCTGCAGCGCATCGACGCGCGCGCCGTCGTTGACGCGATCGCCGACGCTCTCATTCGTCTCCGAACTCGCCTTGACATAAGTGCCGACCCCGCCCATCCACAACAGATCCACAGGCGCGATCAAGAGCCAGCGGACCAGCGCTTCGCCGTCGATCGCGCTATGCCGCACGCCCAGCCATGCGCGCACTTCCGGGCTTAGCGGGATATCCTTGGCGTCGCGCCGATAGACGCCTCCGCCTTGTGAGAGCAGCGCCGGGTCGTAGTCGCGCCACGTCGACTGCGGCAGTTGGAACAGACGGCGTCGCTCGGCGAAGGAAATGAGCGGATCCGGGTTGGGGTCGATGAAGATGTACTGACCGTCGAACGCGCCGAGCAGCCGAATGTTCGGCGTGTGCAGCATGCCGTTGCCGAAGACGTCGCCATCCATAGAGCCGACTCCGACGACCGCAATCGGCTCCGCATCGACGTTGCGACCGAGTTCATGGAAGTGCCGTCTTACACAGACCCAGGCGCCGCGCGCAGTAATGCCCAGTCGCTTATGATGATAGCCATGTGCGCCGCCGCTCGCGAAGGCGTCGCCGAGCCAGAAGCCGTAGGACTTCGAAATCTCATTCGCGACGTCAGCCCAGGTGGCGGTGCCTTTGTCGGCTGCAACGACGAGATATGGGTCGGGGCCGTCATAAGCGACGAGCGCCGGCGGCCGGACGATCTGTGAATCCTTTAGATTGTCGGTGAGATCGAGAAGCCCCCGCAGGAACTGCGAATATGCCTCCTTCCCGAGGCGCTGCCGCTGCGTGGCGTCTTCAAAGGGAAGCTTCAGAACAAAGCCGCCCTTGGCGCCCTGCGGCACAATGAGGGCGTTCTTGATCATCTGGGTCTGCATCAGCGCCAGGACTTCGCCGCGAAAGTCCTCAGGCCGGTCCGACCAGCGTATGCCGCCGCGTGCGACTTTCGCGCCCCGCAGATGGACGCCTTCCATTGAAGGTGAATGAACGTAGATCTCCGCCATAGGCTTTGGAGCGGGCATGTTGAACACGCCGAGACTGCTGATCTTTAGAGCAATGAACTTCCGCGCCCAATCGTCGCAAAAATAGAAGTTGGTGCGCACCGTCGCGTCAATGAGATTGAAGAGGTCGCGAAGAATGCGATCGTCGCCACCGTCCGTGACCTTGTCCAATACGTCGACAAGCTGAGCCCTGATCGGCGTGAGCGACTCCAACTCGATCTCAAAGGAGTCGCGCCCGCCGCGATCCGGTTCGAACCGCGCTTCGAAGTAACGATAGAGGAGTTGGACGACCGCCGGACTGCGCAAAAGCGCGCGATAGATGCGGGTGCGCTCGATCCGGAGGCCGAGTTGCTGATAGTAGTTGCTATAGGCGCGAAAGAGATCGATCTGCCGCCAGTCAAGCTCGGTGACCAAGACCAGCCCGTTCAAGGCGTCGCTCTCAACTTCGGCTGAGAGCACAGCTTTGAGCGCCTCCAACAGTCGACCGTGCGAGCGTGCGACGCTCGCGCCGCTGCGCATGGACGGTTCGACGATGAAGCTTCGAATGAAACGCGGCCCGATGCTGAGATTGAGCGCGAACTGAATTTGATCTGCGACGCGCAGTCCGAGGTTCTGCAGCATCGGCAGAAGTTCATCGAGCGCATGGTCTTTGGCGCCAATCAGACGAACTTCGTATCGGGCGACATCGGCTCCAGAGCCGCGCAGCGGACGCAATTCGACGATCTCGTGCTCGTTATTGGCCGCAATCAGCGCGAGATCGCGCGCGGCGCGCCGCGCCGGCACGAGATAGCGATAGGATTTGGGCAGCGCGTCAAGCGCCTCGCCGGAAAGATTCAGCCCAGAACGGCGACCGGCGCGGCGGAGGAAATCCCGCACCGCAGAATCCCAGTCCCCGACGCGGGGCGTCTCAGACGTCAATGTGTCTGGAGAGCGAAGCACGGGCAACCATCAGCTAGGCGATCTTCTTGCGCATTTCGAGAACATTGCCCGAATCCGTCTTGTGATATTGAACAGAGTCCATCACAGAGCGAATGAAGAATATGCCCCGGCCGCGTTCGCGAAGTTCATCGAACTCGGGCGTCGGCAGAGCAGCAAGGTCGAAACCTGTGCCGTGATCGAAAACCCGAACGGAAAGGTAAGCGTCCTTCACCGAAAAAGAGATCCGAACGGAGTCGGCCGAATTTGCCGCGGAGCTATATTGAATGGCGTTGGCGACGGCCTCGGTTAGCGCAAGATTGAGGTGAAAAGCTAGGGTGTCGCGTGTCTCCTCCGGAACGTCCAGCTCTTTCGCAAGCTGCTCGGCGATTGCGCCAACGAAACGCAGATATCGTGTCTGATTGGGAACGACGATGTCCAGATTGACGATTGTCTCGCACATCTCGATTCCCGCCCACCCCATTCGCGGACTCACGCGCTCAGCGCCAGCTGCAAGCTTGGATAAATATCGAAAACACGGTGCAGTCGCGTCAGTTCGAACATCGACCTGACGCGCGGCTGCAGACCCGCCAAAGCGAACCCGCTCGAGCGCAAACTCGCATTCTTGTAGCCGGAGAGCAGCGCCCCCAGCCCTGAGCTGTCGATGAATTGCACTCTCGCCAAATCGATAACAACGTTTTGAGCGCCGCCTTCGAGCGTCTTTAGCACCAAGTCCTTGAGTTCGCCGGAGTTGTGCGCATCGATGCGATCCTCCTGGACGCTCAGAACGGTTCGGTCGTCTCGCACTTCCTTCGCTACTCTCATTGTCTAGTCTCAGCTCGATTGATGGCCACAAAGGCCTCTTGGAATAGATATGTCTGCGGCGCCCGATTAACAGGGCTTAGCGCTGAGCTTGTGGCAGCGAACGCTACGACGATGGTTAATCAATCGAACGCCTGCGCCAGATCGGCGATAAGATCGTCCGGATGTTCGATGCCGATCGATGCGCGAACGAGCGAAGGCGTAATGCCGATTTCGCGGCGGGCCTCTTCGGTGAGCCCCGAATGCACGGTGGTCGTCGGATGACAAATCAACGATTCGGTGCCGCCGAGGCTGACGGCGAGCTTGAAGATCTGCAGCCGATTGAGGAAGGCGAAGGCTTCGGCTTGTCCGCCCACGACCTCAAAGGAAAAGGTGGAGCCGGCGGAACTCGACTGGCGCGCCATCAACAAGCGCTCGGGATGATCAGCCGGCAGCAGCGGCGGATAGTGAACGCGAGCCACCTTGGGATGACCGGCGAGAAAATCCGCGACGATCGCCGCGTTCTCCGCCGCCCGATTCATGCGCAAAGACAATGTCTCGAGCGAGCGGCCAAGCATCCAGCAGGAATGCGCGTCGAGCTGCGTGCCGATGGCGCTGCGCATCGCGCGAATGGTCTTCAGATGCGCGCAGGATCCGACGACCGCGCCGCCGATGAGATCGCTGTGCCCGCCGACATATTTCGTCAGCGAATAGAGCGACAAATCGGCGCCATGCCGGAGCGGCGACTGGAAAACCGGGCCGAGCAGCGTGTTGTCGCAGCAAATGACCGGCCTCGAGCCCTGTGTTTCCGCGACATCTTCGGCGATACGTCGCACCAGCGCGATATCAACCAGGCTGTTCATCGGATTGGACGGCGTCTCGATGAAGATCATCGCGATGCGTCCGACGTCCATCGCGCGCACGGCTGCGGCGCGGATAGTGTCTTCGTCGAGCCCGTTGGTGAAGCCAACGCCGGTCAATCCGAACGGCGCCAGCGTCTTGTCGATGAGAACTTCCGTGCCGCCATAGAGCGGACGGCTGCGCAGGATCGTTTCTCCTGGGCGCGCGAAGGCGAGAATCGTGGTGACAATCGCCGACATGCCGGAGGAAAAGACGAGACCGCATTCGGCGTGCTCGTAGATCGCCAGGCGGTCCTCGACGATCTCGAGATTGGGATGGTTGAACCGTGAATAGACCAGTCCGGATTCTTCGCCTTCCGGCGGCGCACGACGGCCGGCCATATAGTCGAAGAAGTCGCGCCCCTCTTCGGCCGTTCGAAACACGAAGGTCGACGTCAGAAATACCGGCGGCTTAACCGCGCCTTCCGACAGCGTCGGATCGTAGCCGTAGCCCAGCATGAGCGTTTCCGGCTGAAGCAAGCGGTTTCCGATGCTCGCTTTATGATAACGCGCGCTGTCCATTGTCATTTCCCCGAGTGTCGCCTGCTGAACAGGCGACGCCGCTACGGTAGACATAGTGCGTTAAAGCTTACTTGCTCGCGCCGCTGGAGCCTCGGACTCCGCCATCTCGGCCAGCGCCTCCAAAGCCGCGTCGATGTCGGCGGCCGTGTGATCCGCGCTGATCTGAAAGCGAATCTCCTCGTCGCCCCTCGGCACGACCGGATAGGTCAGTCCCGTAACCAGAACGCCTCGCCGCCGCAGATGCTCGACAAGCGCGACGGTGCGGGCGCTGTCGCGGGTCACGAGCGGCGCGACCGGATGCTCCCCGGGCAGCGTCTCGAAGCCAAGCCGGACGAGCCCCGCCTTGAAACGTGCGGTCATGGCGCGCAAATGCTCGAGCAGCGACAGGCCGTTCGGACTGTCCAGGATGTCGATCGCCTGATGCGCGGCGGCGGCTTCCGCCGGCGTGATGGGATTCGAATAGACGTAAAAGGGCGAGCGCTCGCGCAGGTAGCGGATGAGGATTTCGTCGCCGACGACATAGCCGCCATTGACGCCGAAGGCCTTGCCGAGCGTCGCCACGAGAATGTCGACCGGCGCGGACCGCGTATATTCCTCCGCGCCGCGACCAGTTGCGCCGAGCGCGCCGACGCCATGTGAATCGTCGACGACGACGATCGCGCCCTCCGCGAAGGCGTTATCGCGGCTGCGCGCCAACGTCATGATGCGGTCGAGCGGCGCGTGATCGCCGCGCATGCTGAATACGCCGTCGGTCACGATGATGGCGCGGGTGCATGATCTCGCGGTCTCGTCGAGACATCGCTCGAGTTCGCCCATATCGAGATGTTTGTAGATCCGCTTCTCCGTTGGCGCCGCAAGAGAGATCGCGTTGATGATGCAATTATGGTTGAGCGCGTCGCTAATGACGGCGGTCTTCTTGCTGACGAGCAGCGGAATGAGGCCCATGATCGCCGCATAGGCCGACGAAAAGATGATCGCCGACGGCCGCGAATGAAAGGCGGCGAGCCGACGCTCCAAGGCGACATGAGGCGACCAGGTTCCGCTGATAAAGCGCACCGCGCCGGGCCCGGCGCCATAGTTCGTCGCCGCCGCATCTTCGGCGTCGACGACCTCTTCGCGCAGCGACATGCCGAGATAATTGTTGGCGTTCATGCGCAGGTACGGCTTGTCGCCTTCGCTTTCGATGAGAAAGCGCGGACCGTAGCCGTCATGCGGCGCAATGACGCCGCAGAGCACGCTTTCCGCGGCCTTGAGCAGCCCGGCCTGCGAAAGCTCGCCGAGCTGCGCGGCGAGCGCCTTAGCCAAACCCTGCATTGGCATTGGGGACCTCGTCAGAATTCGGATCGTCAAATGGATCTGTCGCCGCGCCAAGACGCGCGAGCATATCCCGCGTCATGGCGGCGAGATCGAAGCACGGGGCAAACCCCCAATCTTCGCGCGCCGCATTGGCGTCAAGCGACTGCGGCCAGGAGTCGGCGATCGCTTGGCGTATCGGGTCAATGCGGTAATCCACGGCGAAGGAGGGCGCGTGTTTGCGAATTTCCGCGGCGATTTCGCCCGGCGTGACGCTCATGCCGGTGACGTTATATGCATTGCGAAACCGCAGGCGCCCGGGATCAGCCTCCATGAGTTCCATGATCGCGCGTGTTGCGTCCGGCATATACATCATGTCGAGACGGGTCTCTGCGGCGAGGAAGCATGAATAGCGCTTGCGCCGAACAGCCGCGCGAAACATTTCGACGGCGTAGTCCGTCGTGCCGCCGCCCGGCGGCGCCGCGGAAGAAACCAGACCCGGCAGGCGCAATCCGCGCGCGTCGACGCCAAAGCGCGTCGCGTAATAATCGCACAGCAATTCGCCGGCGACCTTGGTGACGCCGTAAATGGTCGTTGGCCGCTGAATCGTGACCTGTGGCGTGCCACGGCGCGGCGTTGACGGACCGAATGCCGCAATAGAGCTTGGGAAAAACACCTGGCAACCGAAGTGGCGCGCCGCCTCCAGCACATTATAGAGGCCGCTCATATTGACGCTCCAGGCGGCCTGCGGCCTGTCCTCAGCGACAGCCGAGAGCAGCGCTGCGAGGTGGTAGACGACGTCGATGTCGCGCCGCCGCATCAGATCGGCGACCGCTTCCGCCTGCGTACAGTCGAGGCGCTCATAAAGGTCGTCCAATGGCTGCGCCTCTGCGAGGTCTGAGGCGACGACGCGCGCCGCGCCATATCGCTTTCGCAGCGCCAGCGTCAGCTCAACGCCGATCTGGCCGCGGGCGCCCGTAACCAGGATGCGTCGCATGCGCCTCCGATACCGCGGCGCCTCCGCCCATGCGTCGGGCGCCCTACTCCTCAGTTATGGCTGCTTTCCGCTGCGCCAATAGGCGCGGCGCCCGTTTTTGGCGGTCGAACCGAAGCGGCGCGATCGACGCCAAGCGCCTGCAGGCTTGCGCCTAGTGAGCGCATCTCCACTTCCTCGTAGAGCGCGAGCTCATTGAAAACCGGCGCGCCGAGCGCGGCCTCGAAGGCGCCTCGGTCGGCGCGCTCAATCAATTCCTCTTCTCCCTGCTCCCCAAGATTCGAGCGAAAGATCCCTGCGGCGCTGACTGGCAGGAAATCCTCGTAAACGATCGGTTCGGCGCGCAGAGTTCCCGTCCGCAGAAGATCATCCAACGAGGGAGGAGACATCGGCTCCCTTCCTCTCCCGCTTGGATCGACCGAATAACGGAAGAAGGCGAGCTTTTCGCGCCGCAGCGTCTCATCATCGTCGGGAAACGCCGCGAAGCGCCGCGCCAGCTCTTCGTTAAAGGCGCGCGTATTGGCGCCGTCTGTCGCGAGCGGAACCGCGACCTGAGCTTCGGCGAGAAGCCTGTCGTAAAGCGCGCGGCCCTTCTGGGTCAGCGCCGCGCCTCTCTGCTCGATCTCGCCAAAACGCGCGGCATGGGCGCCCGTCACGCGCCGGCCGTCTTCCTCGATGAATTCGACAGGCTCGGGGCGCGCCTTGAAGCTCGTCTGCCGCAACAGGATCGGGCAGCGGCGACGCGGGGGGCCCTCGATAATCGCCTTCGGATTCATCCCGTGCGCCGCCATGGCGCTGTGCGCCGCGTCGATATCGAGCGCGTGCAAGGTGAGATGGTTGATGTGCGGCCCTTTGAAACAGACGATGTCGGCGAGCAGCGGATGCGTCGCATGCAGCGTCCGATAGACCGCCGATGAAACCGTCGCCTGCCCGTTCCAGCGAAAAATCCTCGCGGCCTCCAGGACAAATTCGCGCGCCTCTCCATCATCGAACCCACGTCTTTCGAAGCGATCGATCAGCGTTCGGCAGCGCGGCGTAAAAATGTCGCGCTGCGCCAGAACCTTGGCGGCGATCTCGCGCGCTTCTCGGTCAGGGATGAGATCAAGCCTGAGAAGCGAAGTGAAGATGCGAAAGGGATTAGCCCGCAATGCGCTCTCGCCAATTGGACGGAATGCCGTCGAATGCACCGGAATTCTGGCGATCGACAGATCATAATAGCCGACGGGCGCCATTCCCATGATCGCGAAGAGCCGGCGCAGCATCGACAATTCCTCGGCGGTTCCGACGCGAATCGCGCCATGGCGCTCAACGTCGAGTCGCTCGAGTTCGTCGTTTTCCGCCAGGCGCCGCTTGAGTTGCGGCTCGTCGGCGAGCGTCTGCCGGTTTACGTCGGCGACGAGCGCCTGCATCGCGCGATACTGCGGCGCTTCGGCCTGATACATGTCCGAGACCGCCGATGCGAACATCGTCCGAATCGAGTCGGCGGAAGCGTCATTCATTTTTTTGTGACCTTCGCTCCTCGGGTATTTAATCCATCAGCGGCGGAAATCATGAGCGTAGCGTCATGCGCTAAACGTCCAGATCGAATTTGACGCCCTGCGCTAGCGGCAGTTCGCCTGAATAGTTAATCGTGTTGGTGGCGCGGCGCATGTAGAACTTCCAGCAGTCCGACCCCGCTTCGCGGCCGCCGCCGGTGTCCTTCTCCCCGCCGAAGGCTCCGCCGATTTCGGCGCCGGAAGGTCCGATGTTCACATTTACGATGCCGCAATCCGACCCGTCGGCGGCCATGAAGCGCTCGGCTTCGTCCAGACGCGCGGTAAAGATCGATGACGCAAGGCCATGTGCGACATCGTTATTGAGCGCTATCGCTTCGTCGAGGCTGCGGAACTTCATCACATAGAGGATCGGCGCGAATGTTTCCCGCCGCACGACGTCCGTCTGCCCCGGCATTTCGACGAGGGCCGGGCGCACGTAGAACGCCTCGGGGAATGTCTCCGTCAGCACGCGCTCTCCGCCAAGGATTGCGCCCCCTGCTGCGCGCGCTTCGTCGAGCGCAGCGCGCATCGCCGCATAGGCGTTCTGATCGATGAGCGGGCCGACAAGCGCGGCGCCGTCTCGGGGATCGCCGACCGGAACCGTGGCGTAGGCGCGCCGCAAGCGGCCGAGAAGTTCGTCATAGACGTCTTCATGCACGATCAGCCGCCGCAGCGTCGTGCATCGCTGGCCCGCGGTGCCCATGGCCGCGAACGCGATTGCACGAACGGTCAGATCAAGCGGCGCAGAGGCGCAAACGACGGCGGCGTTGTTGCCGCCGAGTTCCAGAATAGACTTCGCGAAACGACCCGCGAGGCGCGGCGCGATGGCGCGCCCCATCGCCGTCGAACCCGTCGCGGAAACGAGTTGCACCCGCGCGTCTTCGACAAGCGCTTCACCGACATCGCGCCCGCCGACGAGTACGGTTGAAAGCCCCTCCGGCGCATCGCCGAAACGCGCGGCCGCGCGCTCGAACAGCGCTTGGGTCGCCAGCGCCACAAGCGGAGTCTTTTCAGAGGGCTTCCAAACCAGCGAATTCCCGCAGACCAGCGCAAGCGCCGCGTTCCAGGCCCAAACGGCGACCGGAAAGTTGAAGCTGGTGATGACTCCGACGACGCCGAGCGGTCGCCAGGTCTCCATCATCCGGTGGCCGCGGCGTTCGGTGGCGATGGTCAAGCCGTGAAGCTGACGCGAGAGGCCCACTGCGAAGTCGCAGATGTCGATCATCTCCTGGACTTCCCCGAGACCCTCCGTCGTGATCTTGCCCGCCTCGACCGTGACAAGATGCGCCAACTCGGTCTTGGCCGCCCTCAGCTCCTCGCCCAGCAGTCGCACGAACTCGCCCCGGCGGGGCGCCGGGACGTTGCGCCAGATGCGAAACGCCTTCGCGGCGCGGGCGATGGCGCCATGCGCGGCCGCCGACTCCACGCCGTCAACGCGCGCGATAATCTCGCCAGTAATCGGCGAGCGGACCGTCACCGAGCCGCGCTCAAACATCTGTGATTGGACCCCGAGCTTGCGCAGGTGGGCCGCGGCTTCCCCGGCGAGGCCAGGATCTAAAGCGCGCGCCTCCATTTCAACTCCCCATGTTCGCGGCGGCTGCGCGGCTGGCGCCGCGCCCAGCGTGTGCCCATGTAATGTAGTCAGCACATTGAACGTTCGCACGCATTTATCCAATGCGAATGCGCGCCAAAAGCTCTCGGATATGGACAACTCGGAGTTCAGAAACCCGCACGTCGCCAGAAACTACGACCCGCTGCCCGTCGTACTCACGCGGGGACAGGGCGCATATCTGTGGGATGTGGAAGGCCGGCGCTACATCGACATGATGAGCGCCTATTCAGCTGTCAGCCTGGGTCACGCGCATCCCCGAATCCTTGCAAAGCTCGCTGAGCAGGCGCAGCGGCTCGCGGTGCCGTCCCGCGCCTTTTACAATGACAAGCTCGCGCCCTTTCTCGAGGAACTCTGCAAACTGACGGGGCTCGACGTCGCTCTGCCGATGAACACCGGCGCGGAGGCGGTTGAGACGGCGATTAAGGCGGCGCGCCGCTGGGCCAATCACGTGAAGGGCGTCGCCAATCCCGAGATTATCGTCGCCGCGGGCAATTTCCATGGCCGCACCACCACGATCATCAGCTTCTCCTCGGAACGCGAGTATCGAGACGGGTTTGGTCCGTTCATGCCAGGCTTTCGCGCCGCGCCGTTTGGCGATCTCGCCGCCTTCGAAGCCGCCATCACCCCGCAGACCGCCGCCATTCTCGTCGAGCCGATCCAAGGCGAGGCGGGGATCATCGTGCCGCCGGACGGCTGGCTCACGGGACTGCGCCGACTGTGCGACGAACGCGGCGTTTTGCTGCTGCTGGACGAAATTCAATCGGGGTTGGGGCGCAGCGGCGCCTGGTTCGCCTTCGAGCATGAGAATGTCCTTCCCGATGGCGTGATGCTGGGAAAGGCGCTCGGCGGCGGCGTGCTGCCCGTCTCCGCCTTCGTGGCGAAACGCGGAGTGATGGATGTCTTCACGCCGGGCTCGCACGGATCGACCTTCGGCGGCAACGCTCTCGCCGCCGCCGTCGGTCTTGAAGCGCTGCATGTCATTCGCGACGAACGGCTGGTCGAACGCAGCCAAGCGCTTGGCGCGAGAATGCTGCAACGGCTGCACGCGATGCGCGCCCCGGCGATCAGCGAAGTTCGCGGGCGCGGCCTGTGGGCCGGCGTCGAAATAGACCCGCGCTACGCGAGCGCGCGAGAAATCTGCGAGGGCCTGCTCAAAAAGGGCGTGCTGACGACCGCGACGCATCACACGGTCGTGCGCTTGGCGCCGCCCTTCGTCATTTCGCAAGACGACCTCGATCTCGCGCTCGACGCCGTCGAGGAAGCGATCTCGAAATTTCACGCGCCGCGCAATCTCCGCGGCGCCGCCGACGTGGGCCATTCACTTGAAGCGTAGGCGCAGCGGCTAAGCGCGTAGGCGTTCGCCTTTCGGGTCATAGAATGGCGAAAGCGAGACGGTCGCCGGCCGGCGCTCGCCGGCGATTTCGAGTTGGTATTCGCCAGAGAGCACAAAAGCCGGATCGACGCCGTCGAGGTTGCGAACATAGCCATAACCGATCGCCTTGCCGATCGAATAGCCATAGCCGCCACTGGATAGCCATCCGACGCGCAGGCCGTTGCAAAAGATCGTTTCGCGCCCGAGCAGCGCGATCTCAGGATCGTCGACGGCGAAGCCGGCGAGAAGACGCGGCAAGGGCGCGCCCGCAGACTCAACGAGCGCGCCTCTTCCCTGAAAGGGCGCGCCGGACTTCATCTTGACGGCCCAGCCGAGACCCGCCATCGGCGGCGTGTGATCCGGACCGATATCCGAGCCCCAAGCGCGGTAACCCTTCTCCAAACGCAGGGATTCGATCGCTCGATAGCCGGCGTCGACGAGGCCAAACGGCGCGCCCGCGCCAACCAACGCGTCATAGACCGAGACAGCGAAATCGACAGGGATGTGAAGCTCCCAGCCGAGTTCGCCCACATAAGTGACGCGGATCGCCAGCACCGGCGCGCCGGCCAAGCGAATTTCGCGAGAAGTCATGAACGGGAATGCGGCATTCGAAAGATCGTCGTCGCAGCACGATTGCAGAATCTCTCGCGCGCGCGGACCCATCAGAGCCAGCACGGAATTCCCCGAGGTGACGTCGATGACTCGCGCGTCCATGCCCTCGGGAATCGATCGCCCGATCCAGTCGAAGTCGTGCGTGCCGAAGGCGGTCCCCGTCACGACATAGAAGCGGTCCTTCGCCAATCGCGTGATCGTCAGATCGCATTCAATGCCGCCCTTGTGGTTCAACAACTGCGTATAGGTGACGGCGCCCGGCGGCTTGGCGACATTGTTGGCGGCGATCCAGGACAGCGCCGCTTCGGCGTCTTTGCCGACAATGAGCGCCTTGGCGAAGCTGGTCTGATCGAAAAGCGCCGCCGCCTCCCGGCAGGCGCGATGCTCTCGTCCGACCGCATCGAACCAGCCGGGCCTGCCGAATGAATAGCGATCCCGCGGCGCTTCGCCCAGGCTCACATCCGCGAACCAATTGGGCCGTTCGAAGCCCATCTTTTCGCCTAAGCACGCGCCTTTCGCTTTGAGGCGGTCATAGAGCGGCGAACGCCGCAGCGGCCGGCCAGAGGTAAATTCTTCGAAGGGCCAGGCGATGCTGTAGTGGCGCGCATAGGCTTCGAGCGTCCGCACCCGCACCCAGGACGGGTCCCTGTGCGGCGCGCCGAAGCGGCGGATGTCGACCGGCCAGAGATCGAACGGCTGTTCGCCGTCCGCCGCCCATTCCGCCAGCGCCATGCCGGCGCCGCCCGCCGACGCGATGCCGAAAGCGTTAAAGCCGGCGCCGACGAAGAAATTGCGCACCTCCGGCGCTTCGCCGATCATCCAATTGCCGTCGGGCGTGAAGCTTTCGAGGCCGTTGATCATTTGCTTGACGCCGGCCTCGGCGAGCGCCGGCACGCGGCCGAGCGCGAGATCCATGATCGGCTCGAAATGATCCCAATCGTCTTCGAGAAGTCGAAAGGCGAAATCCTCTGGCACGGCGCCCGATGACCAGGGCACGGGGTTGGGCTCATAGCCGCCCATGACAAGTCCGCCGACCTCCTCCTTGTAATAGGTCAGCCGATCCGGATCGCGCAGCGTCGGCAGATCGCTCGTCACGCCGTTGATCTTTTCGGTCACGAGATATTGGTGATGCACCGCCGAGAGCGGAACGGCGACGCCGGCGCGGGCCGCGAGCGGCTGAGTCCAGAGGCCTGCGCAGAGCACGAGCTTCTCGCAGGCGATGGCCCCGCGATTCGTCACGACGCCGCGCACGCGATCGTTCTCGATGATGAAGTCCGTGACGGCGACGCCCTCGACGAGCTTTGCGCCCGCAAGCCGCGCGCCTTTCGCCAGCGCCTGGGTGATGTCCGAAGGATTCGCTTGTCCGTCGGTCGGCAGGAAAGCCGCGCCGATGACGTCGTCGACATTCATCAGCGGCCAGAGCGCCTGCGCCTCCTTGGCGCTCAGGAGCTGCATCTCCAGACCGAAGCTCCGCGCGGACGTCGCCTGACGTTTGACTTCTATCCATCGATCGGCGTTGCAGGCAAGACGCAACCCGCCATTGCGTCGCCAGCCGGTCGCATAGCCCGTCTCTGCTTCGAGCCGGTCGTAGAGCTCCACCGAATAGCCGAGGAGCTTGGTGATATTGGCGTTGGTCCGCAACTGACCGATCAGTCCCGCCGCATGCCAGGTCGAACCCGAGGACAGTTGATGTCGTTCAAGCAGCAGCGTCTCCACGCCGCGCTTGGCGAGGTGGTAAGCGACGGAGCAGCCAACGATGCCGCCGCCGACGACGACGATCTGGGCGCTTCGCGGCAGGTCCGTCATGCTCTTTCCATCTGCAGGAACGCCGCCCAGGCCTCATCGAAGCGCGTCAGATTTTGTTCTGAGTACGCGACGTAATCGAAATCGATCGACGACCGACTCTCCGAGACAAGGCTCCACAACGCTTCGCGCAACAGCGAGGCGCAAAGCATCGCCTTGAAGCGGCGCCGCAATGCATCGGTCGGCGCCGCCTCGAAATATTCCTCGAGCATCGCGTCGTCATCCGCGGCGTCAAAGCCATTGTTCGACGAGAGTCCGCCCAGATCAAACAGCGGCGTATTCCATCCGGCATAATCCCAGTCGACAAGCCAAAGCCGACGCCCGTCGTCGATGATATTCGCGGCAAGGAGATCATTATGACCGAAGACGAGGTCGATCGCGCCCGTCGCCTTTTCCAAAATCTCGCTCGCCGCGAGCAAGCGCGGCAATTTCGCCGACATCCGGCTTTTATCCTCGACAAGCGTATGGGCGTAGTCGCGAATGATATGGAAGACGTTGAACGCCAGCGTCGGCCCGCGCAAATGCCGTGCGATCTCGCGATGAACGCGCCTGACAAGATCGACGCAGCGTCTGCGGTTCGCCCGCATGTCTTCCGGCTCATAGGTGCGGCCCGAGATATATTCGAGCGCCATCGCCATCGGCGCGGCACACAGAACTTTCGGCGATATGCCGGCGGCGCCCGCGGCCCTGCTCGCCGCCAATTCGTTAAAGCGCATGACGCCATGAACGGGGATGTCGCCGCCAAGGCGAACGACGACGGATCGATCGCCATCCCTGACGATATAATTTTTGTTGGTGATGCCGCCGAGCAACGGCGCGATCTCGATCGGGCCGCGCCAGAGCGGAAGCGCGCGTATCAGAGTTTCTGGATCTGCGGTATGGGCTGACATCGGCTCCGGCGGGGCAATATAACAAACTCTGACTGAGCTAATATATGCGCCTGGCGCGCAAAGGCCATGGGCTATGAAGGGCCCTGGGGAAAACCTTATGCGCGGACGGTGACATGTCCGCTGGGGCGCCATAGCCTGTGAGAAGGTCTTTCGAGGTCTGGCCATGTATGCGACGACGATACGTGGAACGAGCTACAGGTTCCCAGACCTTAAAGCGCTGATGGCGAAGGCGACCCCATTGCGTTCCGGCGACTGCCTCGCCGGCATTGCGGCGGCCAGCGCCGCGGAGCGGGTCGCTGCGCAGATGGCCCTCGCTGATCTGCCCTTGAGCGTGTTTTTGAACGAAGCGCTCGTTCCCTATGAAGAGGACGAGGTCACGCGACTGATCCTCGACGGCCACGACCGAAACGCCTTTGCGCCGATCGCCTCGCTGACCGTCGGCGAATTTCGTGACTGGCTTCTCTCCGACGCCGTCGATGAGGACGCTCTCACAGCCTTGACCTTCGGACTGACGCCTGAAATGGCTGCGGCGGTCTCGAAGATCTGCCGCAACCAGGACCTGATTCTGATCGCCGCAAAGCGGCGCGTCGTCACGAACTTTCGCAATACGCTCGGCCTGCGCGGGCGGCTGTCGTCGCGCATTCAGCCAAACCATCCGACCGACGACGCGCGAGGCGTTCTCGCAAGCGCCATCGACGGGCTTCTGCTGGGCAATGGCGACGCGGTCATCGGCGTCAATCCGGCGTCCGACAGTCCGGAACAGTGTTACGAACTCCTGAGCCTTCTCGATGAATTGCGCGAGACGCTGAACATTCCGACGCAATCCTGCGTGCTCGCGCATGTCACGACGACGCTGCAGCTGATGGAGCGACGTGCGCCGGTCGATCTGGTGTTTCAATCGATCGCCGGCACGCAGGCCGCCAATTCAAGCTTCGGGATCGACCTCGCGGTGTTGCGCGAGTCGCGCGAAGCGGCGCTGGCGCTCAGGCGCGGAACGATCGGCGACAATGTCATGTATTTCGAAACCGGCCAGGGCAGCGCGCTTTCGGCCAACGCCCATTGGAATTGCGATCAGCAGACGCTGGAAGCCCGCGCCTATGGCGTCGCGCGGATGTTCGATCCTCTGCTGATCAACACCGTCGTCGGGTTCATCGGCCCTGAATATCTCTTCGACGGCAAGCAGATCACGCGGGCGGCGCTCGAAGACCATTTCTGCGGCAAGCTGCTTGGACTGCCGATGGGCTGCGACGTGTGTTACACGAACCACGCCGAAGCCGACCAGAACGATATGGATGATCTGCTGACGCTGCTCGCCGTCGCCGGCGTCAATTATGTCATGGGCGTGCCGGGCGCGGACGACGTGATGCTGAATTACCAGAGCACCTCCTATCATGACGTGCTTGCCGTTCGGCGTATGCTGAATCTGGCGCCCGCGCCGGAGTTTGCACAATGGCTTGCGGACGTCGGTTTGACGGACGCGCGTGGCGAATTGCAGCCGCCGGCGCTGCCTGCATCCTTTGCGCCGCTTCTCGAAAGAGCTTGAAGATGGCCGACGATCGCCCGACGCCTCTCGATAAGATGTCGATGCTGCGTTCGGCGACGCCGGCAAGAATTTTCCTGCCGCGCGCCGGAGCGGCGCTGACGACGTGCGCCACTCTGGATTTCCAGCTGGCGCACGCCGAAGCGCGCGATGCGGTGGAAGAGCGACTCGACGCCGACCGGCTCTTCGATGAGTTGACCGCACGCGGGCTGACGGCCGTTCGCGTGAAGAGCGCCGCCCGCGATCGGCGCAGCTTTCTGCTGCGTCCTGACCTTGGTCGAAAACTCGACGACGCGTCGCGCGAGCATCTCAAACCTTTGGCGGGCAATTACGACCTTGCGTTCGTCATCGCCGAAGGACTTTCCGCCCGCGCCATCGCCCGGCACGCACTTCCAGTGCTCGAAAGAGCGCTGCAGTCTCTCGATCGAACATCGTGGAAAGTCGCGCCGATCGTTCTCGCCGAACAGGGGCGCGTGGCCCTCGGCGACGATATCGGCGAAACGCTTGGGGCAAGACTCGCGGCGGTATTTATTGGCGAGCGGCCGGGCCTCTCCTCGCCCGATAGCATGGGCGTCTATCTTACATTTGCGCCGCGCGTCGGCCGAACCGACGCCGAGCGCAACTGCCTCTCGAATATCCGCCTGCAAGGCCTCTCCTACGCCGACGCCGCGCGCAAGCTGGTTTACCTTTGCCATGAGGCGCGCCGACGCCAGCTGACCGGCGTCGACCTCAAAGACGAAGCCGATACGCTCCCATCGGGAGACCTGCGCGCGATCGACGCCAAGAGTTAGCTGGCCCGCTCTCGCGCTTGCCGTAGGCTTAACGATCCAACTTTGGCGCAAGCGCAAACGTATCGGAATTATCGTCATCGCCGCGAATAGGGTGTTCACGGCGGACTGTTTGGCGCGTCGTCCGCTCATGCGCCGCCGCCCGGCAATAGCGCGTGTAGCGCCTCGATCGTATCGGCGTCCTCCACGGGCTTGTCCTGTCGCCAGCGCAACATGCGGGGAAAGCGAACCGCTATGCCGCTTTTGTGGCGGTTGCTGGCGCCGATTCCCTCGAAGCCGAGTTCGAAAACCATCGTCGGGCGCACGCTGCGCACCGGCCCGAAATTCTCGATCGTCGTCCTTCTGATCGTCGCGTCGACCTTGCGCATCTCTTCGTCCGAAAGCCCGGAATAGGCCTTGGCGAAGGGCAGCAGCGCGCGGTCCGTCTGTTCCGGCGGGCCGCTCCATACCCCGAACGTGTAGTCGCTGTAAACGCCGGAGCGTCGCCCGTGTCCCCGCGCGGCGTAGATCAGCACGGCGTCGACGCTCATCGGATCGAGCTTCCATTTCCACCACAGATTGGCGCCGCTCTTCTGCCGGCCGACGCCATAAGGCGCGCCCATCGCCTTCAGCATCATGCCTTCGGCGCCGCGCGTCCGAGCCTCTTCACGCTGTTGAGCGAAGGACTCCCAATCGGGTTGCGTCAGCGCTGGGCTCAGTCGCAGAGGCAAATCGGCGCCGACCTGCATCGCGGATGAATGCGCGTGCGAGACGACCTTTTCGAGAAGCGCACGGCGCTCCCGCTGCGGCTTTTCGCGCAGATCGTGGCCGTCCTTCTCAAGCAGGTCATAAGCGATCAGCGCCACTGGCCTGTCGCGCAGCATTTTCGGCGTGAGAAGCTTGCGTCCGAGACGCTGCTGCAATTCGGAAAAGGGGCGCAGGTCGCTAAGATCATCCATCCCCGAACGCGCCTCCGAACGGGGCGCGACGACGATCAGCTCGCCGTCGATGACAATATCGTCGGGGAGAAAGTCGGCGAGCGCGGCAAGCTCCGGAAAGCTGTCGCTGACAAGCTCTTCGCCGCGCGACCACAGCCACCACTCTCCGGCGCGATGAATGAACTGCGCGCGTATGCCATCGAATTTCCATTCAACGAGCCAGTCGTCGACTGGGCCGAGCAGTTCTGGAAAGGCCGAAAGCGGCGCCTGAAGCGGATGCGCGAGAAAGAACGGATAAGGCTGGCCGCGCAGAGGCCGCCCGTCTTCGCCCGCTTCCGCCGGCGCGACGAGCGCGACAAAATCCTGCGCCTGAGGCGCGCGGTTCGCCTGCGTGTAGCCCATCATCCGCTGCGCGACGAGCTTGGCGTCAAGCTCCGTCGCCTGGGCGATCGCTTGAGTCATTTGCAGCTTTGAGACGCCGATGCGCAATTCGCCGGTGACCAGCTTGAAGAACGGCAAACGGTCGTCGGAGGGCATGGCGTCGAGCCAGTCGCGTAGCGCCGCTTGCCGCGCAGCGTCATCACGCTCGCGCAAGGGCAGCAGCCGTTCGTTCATCCAAAGATCGAGCGGCGCGTCTTCCATGCGGCTCGGCGGCGGCAGCAAGAGCGCCAGAGTCTCGGCGAGATCGCCGACGCTGTGATAGCACTCGTCGAGAAGCCACTCGGGCAGATCCGTCGCCTCCAAGGCGAGCTGGCGCAGGAGCTTGGTCGAGATCATCTGGCGCGGCTTGCCGCCGGCGAGAAAGTAGACCGTCCACGCGGCGCTCGCATATTGCTCCGGATCGCCGACCGCAAGGCGCAGATAGTCGACCAGCGCCTGTCTCTTGTGCTGAGTCGACGTCGCAGCGTCGATGCGCCGGTAGAGCGTGGCGAAGATTTTCATGCGCCGTCTGTGTCGGCCCCGGCGTTCGGCCCCGCCTCGCCCTCCAGAGCTTCATCGCCATATTCGGTCGCCATCGGCCGCGCGTCATATCCTCTCTCTCGCAAATAGCGCGAAAGCGCCTCCCCACTTCCATGCGTGACAAAGATCCGCTCTGCGCCTGTCGAGGCGATCGCCTGCAAGAGCCCCGGCCAGTCGGCATGATCCGAAAGCGCGAAGCCTTGATCGACGCCGCGGCGTCGCCGATTGCCGCGCAGCCGCATCCATCCGCTGGCGAAAGCGTCGGAATGATCGCCAAAACGTCGAATCCATCCGCTTTGCACGGCATGGGGCGGCGCCAGCGCAAAGCTGCGCGAAAGCCCCGCCTTGTCGAGCGCGCCGACGTTGAGCGTCGGCGGCAGCGCTACGCCGAGATCGCGATGAATCTGATTGAGCGGTTCGATCGCGCCGTGACAGACGATCGGTCCGATCTTCGTGTCGAGATGTTTGAGCAGACGTTGCGCCTTGCCGAACCCGTAGGCCTGCATGACGCTGGCGCGTCCCGCGCGCGCATTTTCCGCCCACCAGGAATTGATGTCGGCCATCACTTCGGCTTGCGGGCGCCAGCGATAGATCGGCAGACCGAAGGTCGATTCGGTGATGAAGACATCGCACCTGACAGGCTCAAAGGGCGCGCTAACGCCATCCGCTTCGAGCTTGTAGTCGCCGGAGGCGACCCAGACCTCGCCCCGGTGCTCGATGCGCACCTGCGCCGAGCCGATGACATGGCCGGCCGGATGCAGCGAGAGCCGCACCTCGCCGATGTCTCGGCTCTCGCCATAACGCAGCGTCTCGATGCGAACGTCGCCGAGGCGTCTGCGCAGGATCGGCGCGCAATCCTCGTGACAGAGATAGGCGCCGCTGCCCCATCGCGCGTGATCAGAATGGCCGTGCGTAATCACCGCCAGAGCCGCCGGGCGCCAGGGGTCGATGTGGAATTTCCCACGAGGGCAGAAGAGGCCCTCCGCGGCGGGAACGATCAGATCCTTGGTCATCTCGCCGAAGATATGAAAAGCGCGTCGGCACGGCCCTTGAAGCAGCGCCGACAGCATAAATAGGAACTCGGTCGCTCGGAGTCACTTCAGGCGGCGACGGCCGAGTTCGCGATGAGCCGCGAGGCGCCGCTTGCTCCGCTGCGCCTGTCGCGGTCAAAATCTCCATTGATCCTAAAGCTTGCGCTCGACTATATGAAGCGCCGGCGCATGCGCTTTCTCCATACGCGCCTGGCGCATCAATAGTGAATGGGAGCTGGGAATGCACCTAGGGGTCGATTTTATCCTCGAGGCGCTGGCGCACGAAGGACTCGACCATGTGTTCATGGTGCCCGGCGGCCTCGTCGATCCTTTTCTGCCCGCTTTCGGACGACAGGAAGCGCTGACGCCGATCGTGGCGGCGCAAGAAGGCGGCGCCGCCTATATGGCGGACGGCTACGCGCGGGCGAGCGGAAATTTCGGCGCCGCGCTCTGCATCGGCGGACCGGGCCTTACCAATACCGTCACCGCCGTGGCGACCGCGCAATCCGATGGCTCGCCGCTTCTTCTGATGAGCGGCGAAGTGGCGACGGTCCTCGAGGGCTTGGGCGTATTTCAGGACGCAAGCCCCCAGACGCTGGATGACGTCGCGATCATGAAGCCGCTGACGCGCTATTCCTCATCAATCGACAATCCGAAGAATATGCCGCATCTGTTTGGGCACGCCCTGCTACAGCTTCGTACCCGTCCGGCCGCGCCGGTGCACCTCTCATTGCCTGGCGACTGCCTGGCCGCAGAGATTTCCGTCAGCCATACGCCGATCGATCGGGCCTTGGTCGATTACAACGCGCTGTCGATGACAGCCGCCGAGTCGTCGCTGCAACATTTTCATGGCGGCTCTGGCGGCAAACTACCCGTCAAGATCGCGATATTGGCCGGCGCGGGCATCGAGCACTCGAAAGCCGCCAATGCGCTGAAGGAATTCGCCGAGACTTGGCGCGTCCCCGTCGCGACGACGCTGCGCGGAAAAGGCGTCTTCCCAGAGAACCATCCGCTTTCGCTCGGCGTGTTCGGCTATGCGGGCACGCATCACTCCCGCGCCGCGCTGATGGATCCCTCGCTCGATCTGCTGGTTATTCTGGGGTCGGGACTGAATGAACGCGACACGATGCATTGGGCGCTCCAAGTCAAACCCAATAAGACGATCTGCGTGAACTTACTGCCCGCCGCAATCGGGACGCATGTCCAGGACGGCGGTATTGTTGGCAGCTGCGGCGCCTATCTTCGCTATCTGCTCGATCAGAGCGATAAGTTGCGCGGCGCTCTCGAGCCGACGCTCTCCGCGCGCGCGGCTTGGATGTCCGAGATCCGCTCCCAACCGCGTCTACAGGATCCGGAAAACTGCGAGAGCGACGCGGTTCCGATTCATCCAGCCCGCGTCGTCAGCGAACTGAGAAAAGCCTTACCGCGAGACGGCATTCTGGTGGTGGATTCCGGCGCGCATCGCGCCTTCGCCGGCCATTACTGGGAAGCTTATGAACCCAAGACCTATGTGTCGGCCACAAATCTCGGCCCGATGGGCTGGGCGATCGGCGCTGCGATCGGCGTGCAATGCGCACAGCCGCGCCGTCGCGTGGCGGTCGTCACAGGCGATGGATGCATGCGCATGGGCGGCATGGAAATCGCCACCGCGGCGCGCTACCAGCTGCCGGTGATCTATGTCGTAATCAACAATGCCGCGCTCGGCAATGTTTGGTTGCGCGCGCATGGACTGGGTCCAACGCCCGACGAATTGACGCGGTTGCCGGATCACGACTGGGCAGGGTTCGCGCAGGCTCTGGGCTCTCGCGCCGAAACCGTGCGTTCTCCGGGCGATCTTGCCGGCGCATTCGAGAGAGCGTTGCAGGGAGAAGGCCCATGCCTCATCGACGTCAAAGCCGACAAGGCCTTCACGACGCCGGTGAAGGACTGGGCCCAGGCCATTGCCGCCTATTCCTACCACGAGTGACAAGGGGAGGCGCCGATGGCTCAGTTGCCTTTTGATCCTTCAACGCTGTCGCCGGCCGATCGTGCACGCTACGACCGCATGGTCGAACGGCGAAAGGCGCAAGGCGCGGGCTTCGGCGGCCCCTACGCCGCGCTGATGAACCATCCGCAGCTTTGCGAGAAGATCGAGGACCTCGGCTATTATTTAAAGTTCCAGGGCCACCTGCCCCGCGAGGTCTATCAGTTCGTTGTGCTGTTCGTCGCGCGTCGGACCGGGGCCGCCTTCGAATGGGCTGATCATGTTCAGCACGCCGAAGCGGCGGGCGTTCCATCCTCGTTGATCAGCGCTCTGGAAAGAGGCGAAGACTTAAGCGCCGTCGCGTCGTCGCCCTATGATCTTGTCGCCGAGGTGCTGGCGTCGACATTGTCCTGGCGAAATATTCCGCAGAACCTTCAGGACGAAGCCATCAAGGCGTTCGGCGTCGAAGGGTTTATCGAACTTGTCGTCCTGTCCGGTTTTTATCAGATGTTTTCGGCGATCAACCAGGGTTTCCACGTCGCATTGCCGCCAGGCGTCGAGAAGCCGTTCAAGTAAATCGCCCGTCAAATGGAAAGGCAGGCGCTCAGGCTCCGCTGTCGCGCCATGAAATGATGACATGTTCGGCGCGATGGCAAAGAGCGGCATGCAATTCCTTGCATCGGCCTTGCCTGCGACCGTGCTTGACGACTCTGGGCAGTCGCACCGGAAGCGCCGATTGAGCGGCGGCGCGCGCATTGCGAATGCGCCGCAGATGAACTCTGCAGCGAAATCGTCTCCCCGTGCCGCGATCTTGATGCGACCGGAGATGACGTCCGCCGACGGCGTGACAGTCTTGGCGTTGACTTGGCGTGAACGAACCGGAGTTGGTCCGGCCCGTTTAACGGAGCGTTTTCCACCGCTTTCGAGAGGGGATTTCTCCTTCATAAACTTTCTTCGCCTCGTCTCGCACGAGCGCGCAGAACCATTTTACCAAAGGGTCCATGGCCCCAACCCGGGAGGAAACAAGGGTCATCGGCAGTGAAGTATTCTGGAAAGGCGGCCTCAGCAAGATAAGTCCGAAGTGCTCCGCGAAGCGGCGCGCAAATGTGGCCGAGAGCGTCGTCACCATATCCGTCGCCGCGACGCAGGCGAGCGCGGTCGTAAAATGGGGGGCGATGAAGCCCATGCGGCGGGACACGCCTGACGCCGCGAGCATGGCGTCGATCTCGGATGCGCCATCGCCGAGCAGCGCGACGCCGACATGATCGAAGCGACCGTAATCCTCGAGTTTCCACCGGCGCTTCGCCGCCCGATGACCTCGGCGCAGAATGAGCGCAAGCTCATCGCAGGCGACCGTCTCGCTCACGGCCCCTGGCGGCAGAGGCGTGGTCGCCAAGGCGAAGGCAAGATCGAGCGCGCCGCTCTCCAATCGCCTAAGAACGTCGCCGCCATAGGGTTCGAAGCGGAGATCGACCAGCGGCGCCTCGCGCGACAGACGGCTCATGATTGGCGGTCCGAGCAAAATCGACTGAACGTCGGCCGCCGCGACGCGCAAGACTCGGCGTTCCTTCGCGGGGTCGAATGGCGTCGGCGCAAATATCGGCTTGAGACCATCGAGCGCAGCGACGACCTGCGGCGCCAGCGTTTGCGCCTTCGGAGTCAACGCAAAGCCTTCGCGCGTGCGAACGAGGAGTGGATCGCCAAGCAGATCCCGCAACCGCGCGAGCGCGCGACTCATGGCCGGCTGGCTCAGCCCGACGTCCTCGGCGGCGCGCGTGACATTGCGCCGCCGCAGCAAGGCGTCGAGCGGCGGCAAGAGATTGAGATCAACGCCAGATAAATGCGCTTTATGCATAGTGGATATCATAACAATGCATTTTATATATACAAGGCGCCGCGATATGCTCATGCGCACAAGGCGACCTCGCCCGCATGAGGGTTGGCGAGGCCGCTCGCAAATTTAACGAGATTCGAAGCAGAGGCAGATGAGCACTGATGTTACGGTCTTCGGCTTCGGCCCGGTGGGAAGGGAGACGACGCGGCGACTTCTCGCGCAAGGCGTCTCCGTTCGCGTCGCGCAGCGCCACGCGCCGCCTGATTTACCTCAAGGCGCGAATTTCATAGCCTGCGACGTCCTGGACGCTGAGGCTGTTCGTCGGACAACTGAGGGTGCGCGGCAAATCGTCATAGCGGTCGGATTTCCCTATGCGAGCGACGTCTGGCGCGTCGCCTGGCCGCGCGCAATGACGAATTTTGTTAGCGCCTGCGAGGCGACGCGCGCCCGCATGGTGTTTGTCGATAATCTTTACATGTATGGTCCGCAAAATGCGCCCTTGCGCGAGGACATGCCCCTTGTTCCTTTTGGCGTGAAGCCGGCCGTTCGCGTCGAGGCGAGCCGTATCTGGATGGCGGCGGCGGAAGCTGGACGAATCCGGGCGACGGCTCTACGCGCCTCAGATTTTTATGGACCCGGCGTCACCTTATCTCATTTGGGCGCGAACGCCTTCGGCGCAATCGCCAAAAGCAAGCGCGCCTTGTTGCTGTCGCCACCAGACGCGCAGCATGATTTTGCCTATGTTCCCGACGTCGCGCGTGGGGTCGTCACACTGCTCGACGCGCCGGACGACGCTTTCGGCCACGCTTGGCACCTCCCCTGCGCGCCGACGCGCACGCCGCGTGAAATCCTAACTCTTGGCGCCCAGGCGCTCGATCGCGCACCACGTATTTTTGGCTTGCCGCTTGCAGCCCTTCCAGTCCTTGGGCTGGGCTCCCCCTTATTGCGAGAAATGACTGAGATGCGGTTTCTTTGGGATCGCCCCTACCGTGTCGATGCGCAAAAGTTTTCGTCGCGCTTTTGGTCGGACCCGACGCCGCTGGAGGTGGGAGCCACAGCAACAGTTCGATCTTTCGTCGACGGCGTTTAGAGGAAGCCATGCGCATATTGGGGATTTCCGGCAGTTTACGAACTGCATCCTCGAACAGTGCGGCCCTAAGGGCGATGGCTTTGCTCGCGCCACCTTTCGTCGACTTTGTGCTCTACGATGGGCTTGCAAGCCTGCCACATTTCAATCCGGATCTCGATCGGGCCGAGGCGTCTCAACTTCCTCCCCGTGAAGTTTGCGCGCTACGCAAAAGTATTGGTCAAAGCGACGGCGTCGTGATCGCATCGCCAGAATACGCGCACGGCGTTCCGGGCTCTCTAAAGAACGCACTTGATTGGCTCGTCGGGAGCGTCGAATTTCCCGGCAAGCCTGTTGCGGTGATCAATACGTCGCCGCGCGCACTCCATGCAGACGCACAACTTCGAGAAATCCAGATCACCATGTCAGCTAAACTCATTGAGATGGGGCCAATACCCGTCCCTTATGACGCGAAAGAGATCGAGTTCGATCTGACTTTGTCGGACAAGCTTCGCGGCGCCTTGTCGGACCTCATCGAGGCGATGCAAGAGCCCTGATCACGCATAACCGTCCGCGGATGGACTTGAGGTGAATTTAAGATCTGGGGCCGCTAAATCCTTGGGCTCTCGCGCTCGGTCGCCCCATAGGCTGACCGTGCAATTTAGCGCGGGCGCGCCCTTCGCCGTTACGCGTGCGGATTAAATCACGCTCGACCTCCGCCGGCCCGCCAAGCACAGCAATCATAAGCCGCCCCGTGCTCGTCGATGTGTCCCCGAACAGTTAGCGTCCTTGGGGACCCTTGAGTTCGACAACATTTCGCTCGGGGTCCGTGACATAGATAGAAGGTCCGTCGCCTTCGGCGCCGTAACGGAAACGGGTCGGGCCGGCTTCGATTCCGTTGGCTTCAAGATGTCTGCGGATGCCGGGCTCATCAAAGGGATCAACACGGAAACAGAAATGATCTAGGTTCCGCCCGCCCTTCCCCGGCGCCTCGCCTCCGGCGCTGCCGAGTTCGCCATCGACCGGCACAAGATCCAGAAGCGACCGGCCCGCTCTCAGCTGTATTAGGCCAATCGCCTCTTGTCGCCGCTCAATTGTGCATCCCAGAACATCGCAATAGAACTTCAGCATTGCGTCAAGGTTCACGACGCGAAGCACGAGATGGTCAATTTCTCGGATGCGGATCATGACAACTGCTCCTCAAGCGACGATTAATCTGCACGACTGCTGAAGTCCTCCTTCGCCGCGACCAGGCCAATCAACACCGGTGGAAATCCTACGTTTCGGTCGTCCCGCCTTGGCGGCTTCCGGCCTTTGCGATCGCCCGACATTTTGGTTGTCGTCGGCGCATTGTCGATCGAACATTTTCGCGACAATCTCAAGGCGACGGTTTTGGAACTCTCCCCAGACAGCATTGCGAAGCTCGACAAAGTTGCCGCGGCGCCGGACTTCCAAGAATGTGAAATGGCGCGACGGCGGCTCAACGCGGTAGCGATTGCTGCGGAGGCGCTCTGGCCTCCAGGCCAATCACACGAGACAGATCAATGGCCGCCGGGCCGCTATCATGTCAGCAATGAACGATCGGATGCGCGCCTCACGAAGATGGAGCGAACGCAATCCGCAACGTCTGATGACGATCCTTAAGGAACGTGGCGATCGCAATCGGACGCCGGTCACGAGCCTGCAACGGCCGCCGATCGCTCCAGGGGCGCCGCAAGCCGCGAGCTAATCGCCGCTGCCCAAAAGGCGGACGCCAAACAGGACCCACATCGCGAGCAGCGTCATCGCCCCGGCGGCAAACAGCAAGAATCTTGCGCGCAGCTGGTTCGATGTCACGTGAACATAGGCATGGGCAAGACGCAGGATCACGAATTGCCACTCGAGAAATCGGAAGCCCGCGGGTTGCGCGCCGGTTACGATGACGAGGCACACGAGCGCATAAAATAGGAGGGGAAGCTCAAACTGGTTGTGATAGGCGCGATCAATCTGAGTGAGACGACGCGGCCATGCGGGCTGGCCCAGCGCAATATCCGAAGTCCTCACCTCCCGATTTCGGAGGCTCAAATAGCGCGATCCTCCCAACCAGAACAGCAATGTGAAGGTCAATGAGATAAGCACAAAAACGGGCGTCAGAAGCGCCGTCATATCAAACCGTCCGCGATAGTTGCGCTGAAGCCGCGCGCCAGCGTGAGCGCAACTTTATCCGATCCGTTCCGTTGCGAGCAAGAGGAAGCGAGCGCCGGCAATGACGCTAACCCACAGGGAGCAGCGCCACGAGCTTGTAACAAGGAGCGTCCGATGGGGTGTAGGAATGCTGCTCGAACAGTAGCTCCTGCTGCGGGTGGCGGAACGCTCGCAATCCTCCCTCGCGATACCGAACTCCCTGCTCGTCCCATGCTCTCGAAAAGAATTCGCTGTCACGTCGTAGGGCGTGCACAAATCGCTTTACCCGTTCGTCGCGAAACATATGCCCATAGTCCGCCCTAAATTCTGCGAGCAGTCGCCGGGCTCGGTCCTCCCAATTTGGTAGAAGATCGCGCGCGCTGCTTTCCTGAAAAACGAAGCGCAGCAGATTGCGTTGATGGTCTCCATCCAACCACCCCCGGAAGAGCCGCGCGGCAGAATCATTCCAGCAAACCGCGCTCCAGCAGCAGTCCAGGCCATAGGCCGGGTGTTCGAGGGCGCCAATTATGGCGCGTAGCGACGCAGGCGCCTGCTCTTGCGGCCGCGCGACCGCCTCAGGATCCAGCCGTCCAGCGAGCTCGAACAAATAAGAGCGCTCCGCCGGCGTCAACGCGAGCGCTTGCGCGATACGGACGAGGGCCTCGGGCGACGCCTGGACGGCGCGCCCCTGTTCGATCCAGGCGCACCAAGTCACACTGATGCCGGCCCGCGCAGCCAGTTCCTCCCTCCGCAAGCCTGGCGTGCGCCGTCTGCCGCCCGCAATGTCGGGCCGCGCCCGCTCCCGATGCGCGCGGATGAAGTTTCCCAGAAGTCGTCTTTCGTCCGCGTCGAGCATGGAAGCATGTATAATAGGATAAGGATCATCATTGTAATCCTTTGTTCTCGGCCTCAGCCTGCACTCCTTGCGAAAGGAGCTGACCGATGAACAGACCCCATGAAAACGTGGTTGAAGCGCAGTTCGGACCCCGCGCCAAGGCCTATGTCGAGAGCGCAGTTCACGCCGACGGGGAGGACCTGAAAGCCCTCGAAGAGATCGTCGCGGCGATCCGTCCCAAGAACGCCCTCGACCTTGGAGCCGGCGGCGGCCACGTCTCGTATCGAGTGGCGCGCTTTGCCGATCGGGCGTCTGCGGTCGACCTGTCGAGCGAGATGCTCGCCGCGGTCTCGGCGATCGCGCGAGAAAAGGGTCTGTCGAACATCACGACCGTGAGAGCGTCTGTGGAGGCCTTGCCCTTCGCCGACGGCGCCTTCGATTTTCTGGCATGTCGTTACTCAGCGCATCACTGGCGCCACTTCGACGCGGGCCTGCGCGAGGCCCGGCGTGTATTGAAAAAGGGAAGCCGAGCAGTGTTTGTCGACATCTATGCGCCCGCATCGCCGCTCTTCGACACGCATCTGCAAGCTGTCGAGCTGCTCCGCGACGCCTCTCATGTGCGAAACTACACACTGGCCAAATGGGCCGCCGCCTTGTCCTGCGCCGGCTTCGCGATCGATCGGCTTCAAACGTCGCAGCTGCGCATGGACTTTCCCATTTGGACGGCGCGGATGCGAACGCCAGAAGAAAATGTTCAGGCGATCCGCTCCCTGCAGTTCGCTGCCTCAGGGACAACGAAAGCGCATTTTGAGATTGAGTCCGACGGCTCCTTCGCAATTGGCGTCATGTTCGTCAGCGTGAAAGCAGAGGAGCGTTGATCAATCGCCGAGTTTGGAGTGGGACGCGTTATGCGGCAAGCGTCAATCCGCGCCGCCAATAGAGCTCCGAAAATCCAGCACGTTAGATTTCAAGAAACTTACGCGGAGAGTCTCATGACCGAGTATCGCGGAAAGTGCCCGTGCGGACAGGTCGAGGCGATCTTGTGCAGCGAGCTTGCCCCCGGAGACTTCAGACCGCGATCGGATGCGCCAACGTGCCAATTTTGTCGCGCGCATGACGGCGTTTGGATTTCGGACCCAAAAGGGTCGATCGCTTTTCGCGCCGACGACCGCACGAGCGTCACGACGTTTGCTTCAGGACGCGTCCGGTTCCATTTTTGCGCCGAGTGTGGGACGCTGGCCTATGCTTTGTTCGACGATCCGATTCAAAGAGTAAGGGTCGCCGTCGCGCGCCTTGCGTTGTTCGACGCGCTCGCGCGACAAAAGCTTCCCGTGGCCGAATCTCGCTTCGAATGCGAGACTCTCGAAGCGGCTCGGCAACGACGTCTTTTGAGCTGGACGCCGATTCGCGCGTCGGCGCAGACGAAACCCGCCACCTCGTTAGAGTGACCTTATCGGCCCGCCCTTTCCAAAGCTTCGCCAAGGCTCTCCATGCTGAACCGAAAGAAAACCGCCAGGCTGATCCGCGCGTCGAATGACCGCATTGCAGCAGACGGCGATCCTCCGTCAGGATCAGCTGGACTCCTGATAAAACGCGCCCGCTCAGTCTGGGCGTTTTCTTCGGCGGGATTTGCGTTGGCCAGACCGTTTCCCCTGCCCCAACGAGCGCATTGTGAGCGCGGAGCCGGCGTGGCCACGTCAAGGACGGCGTCAGAATGGTTGCCAAGCATGGAAGCGGCCGCGAAAACTGTTTCAGTCAAGCTTGCACAGCTGCGACCGACCCAGATAGCGGTCGGATATGAGGCGGTCGGCGCCAAGCGCTCGAAGTGGCGAGCCTTGTCGGCTGGAGAAAAACTTCGTTTTCTCGCGTCTCACCCTTTTCCTGCTGTATACGGACCTGGCGCGCAATATTTCCTGACTGATGGTCACCACATGGCTCTCGCGCTTCTTCAGGAGAGAGTCGACTTGGTTTCAGTGCGTCAGATCGAAGATCTGTCCCGCCTCGATGCACATCAGTTTTTTATGGCGCTTCGGAAACGCGGCTTAATTTGCTCTAGCGGCGCGCCGCAGACCCTTTCGGAGTTGCCGCGCGCGCTTCAGGACTTGGCGGACGATCCCTTCCGGAGCCTCATAGCCCGCCTGCGCCGGGACTGCGGATGCCCGAAGGATCATGCGCCTTTCGCCGAATTTCGCTGGGCCGATTTCCTACGCGTCCATATCAAACTCGATTTACATCGAAGCGACCCTGCCCTCGCGATCAAAGCAGCCAAAAGGCTGATTCGCGACGCGTGGTGCAAAGACCCATGCGCTAAATGCCGCTGCACGGAAGAAGCGGTTTCATAGGGGTCTCGGTGGTTAAGGTCGATCTTGAGCGTTTGCGACGGGGAATGCGTCTCAGATCACCACCCGCTCCACCGATTTAAGCGCCCGCCTTCGGCTTGCGCCCGCGCTTTGCAGGGGGGGCAGCCTTGTCGCGCGATTGACCGAGCCCCATGCTCTTCGCCAGATCCGAGCGCCGCGCCGCATAATTCGCCGCGACCATGGGATAGTCGGCGGGCAAGCCCCACTTGGCGCGATACTCCTCCGGCGTCATCCCCAGCGTCGCGAGATGCCGCTTGAGCGATTTGAACCGCTTCCCATCATCCAGACAGATCAGATGGTCCGCCGTAACCGACTTGCGGATGGAGACGGCAGGCGTGGGCTGCTCTGCTGGCGAAGCTATCGTCGCCGGCGCGCCCGTCGCGAGGCGACGCAACGTCGCGTCCACGGACAAAATCAGAGCGGGAAGCTCCGATACGGGAAGCGAATTGCGAGAGACGAAGGCCGCCACGATTTCGGCGGCGAGCTCGGTCGTATTCGGCTGATCTGTATTTGATGTCACGGAAATTCCTCGAAGCGGTCGTGCGTAACCCCTCGATACGCCGACATTGCTTCCGCGTCGATAGGCGCCGTTCTACTTGCGCCGCAAATAACGCGGCTCCAAACTCTGGGCGACGAGGGTTTCTGATCGTCGCGCCCCAAGGCCCACTCCTAAAAAACCCAAAGGGCTAAGGGCGCAGCAGCCTGTGCCCTCCTTTAGAATTCACTCTTGAGAGCCCGTCTGAATACCGCCAACCAGGCCTCGAGCAGGTCACCCGGAGGAGCTAAGTCCTCAGGGTGCTTTGCATTGGCTAAAGAGAGATCGCTTACCGGCGATAGCGCCTTCCACTAGCCTGCCCGCCAGCCCGGCAACCGCCATAGGGGCCACGGTGTCCGTAAACGCCACATCCCCCATAAACTTTCTCGATCGGAGCCTGAACCGCAGCATTCACCGAGGCCGCCGGCATGGCGTTCGATGCTGTGGGCGCGAAAGCAAAACCAAGACCTAGTGTAGCCGCAGTTACCAAAATCCGAAAGTGTGCCATAACTTCTCCTGTAGTTATCGGCGACACGCTATCTCCTAATTCGCAATTGCGCCACGCGTTTCGTGCGCGCTCAGCCGCCAAAATACTTTTTTCGTAAACGGTCTATCAGGCCGGTTTCCCAGGCGAGCATCACCTGTTTCGAGAGCTTCAGACGGATCGGGCTCCCGGCCTTCAGGGCGAACCCATACTTCTCGTGTCTTATGACCTTGCCTACGGGAATCACGGGTAAATCGGGGCGCTGATGTAGGTGATATACGAGGGAAGGCTGGTCGCCGACGATCGCATCCACGCGATTTTCCGCGAGCGCCTTGACGAGATTGCCAAGGGTGCTGAATCCCCGGCCGGACAGTCCCGCCTTCGCGACATACATGTTCGCTACGCTCCCGCTGAGCGTGCCAACAGTTTTGCCTTTGAGATCCGTTAAATCCTCGATCCTGTCTTTGTCTGCGACCCATATGCGCCGTTCCAGAGAGTTTACAGTCATCACGCTGGTGATCGAGGACGTTATGTAAGCTACAACGCCCGCGCCCATGACCAGCCAGAGAGCTGCAATCATCGTCCCGTAACTTCCGAACACCAGCTTGTGATTTGTTTTTCCCGACGTCAGAACCGAGAGGACGTGATAAAAACTCTCGGAAAAGCCCTGTTTCCACTCCGCTGGAAACTCGGGGTCCAGGCGTCGATCGAGCGCCGTAAGGAGAAAGGAAGCGACGATCACGCCGAGCCCCATCCAAAGATACACTCTAAGATGGCCATTCTCCTCGAGCTGCTCGAAAAAACTCCAAAAACCAGTCGGAGGCGCTTGATGAATCATCATCTGCAAGCCGGCATCGAACCAGGGCTGGGAAAAATCCATTCGCTCCATCCGCTCGGCGTTTATGGTCAACTCGGTGACCGCAACGTCGGATTTTCCCGTGGTTACCGAATCGAGAAGCTCTTGGAGGGTTGATGCTTCCCGGTATTCGTAATCCAAGCCCATGCGTTTGGCGCTCTCCTCCCACAGGTCGATCGCAAATCCAGTAAATCCCTGGTCAGTCTTCATTACGAACGGAGGACTTTCCAACACCACAACCTGCATCTTTTTTGCTGGAGGGGAGCTGGTTTCCGCGCATAAGGGCGTGGACAGAGCGATGGCGAAGCAAGCTACGATCGTGGACAGTAAGAAGTTGATTTTGATCATCGTTCCGGCCGGGGCTGGCTTTCTGAAGCTTGAGTGTCGCAACGCGCTTGGCGATTTATAACTTGTCGAAACGGTCTCGCCAAAGACCAACCCCCGAGGCGCGGATGTCGGTTCTGCGTCCGCCCTGCCTCGGCCGGGGACGGGGATGACGGCGGGCGGACGCCCGGCAGGCATGTCGGCAGGCTCGGCGGCGCGCGCTTCGATCAGCCGTTAAGCTGCAAGCGTCGCGCCGCCATCGACGACAAGGTCCTGAAGCGTGATGTGGCTGGCGAGATCCGACGCAAGAAACACGACGGCGCTTGCGATCTCCTGTGGGGCAGCGATCTTTCGCAGCGGAATTCCCAATTTGAAGGATCCAAGGTCTCCGGTGATCACTTGCGTCTCTGCGTCTGCCGAACGCCACATAGACCGCTGCATGGCGGTGTCCGTGGAGCCAGGGGAAACGAGATTGCACCTCACGCCATAAGGCGCGAGCTCCAAGCCCACGCAGTGGTGTAAATGCCGATTTTAATTTCCCCAGAAGCGCCGAAGTAAAATTCCCCAGTCTGGCGGGCATGGCGATCAACCGATGTCGTGATCGGCGCCTCCGTTTTTTGGTGGCCGTCCGCGGCGCCGGAGCGTCGGCGGGATCGG
>NZ_JBPFEA010000006.1:0-207701 GCF_051061285.1 Methylocystis sp. | reverse complement strand
CGGCTGGACGGCGGGCGGCGGCGCTGAATGGATGTTCACGCCCGACTGGAGCGTCAAGATCGACTATCTTCGCTACGATCTCGGGGCCGCTCAAGGGTTCAATTACGCGGCGCAATCGACCGGCGTTTACGCTTACGGCGCGACAAGTTCGACCCGCTTCAACGGCAACCTGATCCATGCCGGCGTCAACCGTCACTTCGATCTCATCAGCGTCGCAGAAGCAAAGTAGGCTCAAACTGGAGTGCGAGGCGCTGCGTCAGTTAAGGCAACGTCAGTGCATTTCTGAAGCGCGCTTGCGTGGGCGCTTCAGTCGCGCTCTCGGCTTCAATTTCCTTCGGCCGGGAACTGCGATTGCAGCTGCACGGTTCAACACTGCGCCTGCCATGCTGGAAGAAAATGTTGGCGAACGTGGTTGAAAGGTCGACACGTGCCACTGCCCGAACAACAACTGCAGACCTCCCAAGAGGAGCCTTTGCCTCCGGGCCACGCCGCTCCGCGCGAGCCGGCAGATTCGGGCGACATAAAGGGCATTACGAAGCGTGAAATCATCGATATTGAGGAGCGCGCGCAGCCGCGCACGCCCGTCATCTACGAGGTGGTGCGTCGCACGGGCGAAGAAGAACTTGCGCGCCCGGCAGTCTCGCTCTGGTGGTCCGGCGTTGCGGCAGGTCTTTCGATAAGTTTCTCGCTTCTCGCTCAGGCGGTGCTTCAAACGCATCTTCCTGAGAAGAGTTGGACTCCTTTAGTCGTCGCAGCCGGCTACCCAGCTGGCTTTTTGCTGGTCATTCTCTCTCGCCAGCAGCTCTTCACCGAGAACACGATTACAGCCGTGTTGCCGCTGTTCAAGAGCTTCACCGCTCTGAACCTTGGCCGCGTTATTCGACTGTGGAGCGTCGTCTTCGCGGCGAACATGCTCGGCGCGTTCGTCGCCGCTCTGTTCTTTGCATTCACGCCCGCGCTCTCGGCGGAACTACGTGACGGCGCCTTGGAGATCAGCCGTCAGATGCTGATGAACAGCTCAAGCGAGATGTTTTTCCGGGCTATTCCTTCCGGTTTCCTCATCGCGGCGATGGTCTGGCTTGTTCCTAACGCCGACACTGCCCGATTTCACATGATTAGCCTGTTGACCTATCTCATCGCGGTCGGCGGCTTCACCCATATCGTCGCGGGGAGCGTCGAGGCCTTTCTTCTTGTGCTGAGGGGCGAACTTGGGACTGGCCCGCTGGTTGGGCGTTTCATAATGCCCGTCCTGGCGGGCAATATCATCGGCGGAACCGTGCTGTTCGCGTTAATCTCATACGCTCAAGTCATGAGAGAAATCTGAAATGGCGACTTGGCTGCGAGAGTCTCGATAAAGTAACGAATTCCTCGAGAGGCATTGGGCGGTAGCGGACATAGGCGATCGAACCATCACGTCCAACAATGAAATTCGCTCCCACGGTCGTGAGGACGCACGAGCTGTGCATTTTGTTCCCACCTAGGAACATTTCTCAAGTTCCAGAGTTTTCCTTCAGCCTCTGACGGGCCTGTCCGCCGCCGCTGCGTGTCGGCGATGGTTGCGCGCGCGTCGCCAAGCAAAAGCTGAGCAAGCTGGCCCGGGTTGAAACTTTGTGTCGCCCCTCGCCACGTCTTTTGGTGAAAGGATTGACCGATGGCTCCAGATTCCGATCCAGCCCCAAAAGGACAAGAACGGCCTTCCTCCACAATTGAAGAGCTTGATGTGCTCTGGCTTACGGCGGGACTGAGTTGCGACGGCGACTCGGTCTCAATCACCGCCGCCAGCGAACCGAGCATAGAAGACGTCATTCTCGGAGCGATCCCCGGCCTACCGAAGGTGCGCTTGCACAATGCAGTGCTCTCCTACGAAGTGGGCGATGACTTCATGAAGGCCTTTTATCAAGGCGCGCGGGGCGAACTTGAAAACTTCGTGCTTGTGGTCGAAGGCTCCATCCCGAACGAGAAGCTCAGCGGCGATGGCTATTGGGCGGCAGTTGGCACGGATGCGGCGACGGGTCAGCCGATCAGAACCACTGAATGGATCGACCGATTAGCGCCAAAGGCGCTTGCCGTAATTGGCGCCGGAACATGCGCGACATTTGGCGGCATCCACGCGATGAAAGGCAATCCAACCGGCTGCATGGGCCTTCAGGATTATCTGGGCGCCGAGTGGAAATCAAAAGCCGGTCTGCCAATCGTCAATGTCCCGGGCTGTCCTGTCCAGCCCGACAATTTCATGGAGACATTCCTCTATCTGCTGCGCCAGCTCGCCGGTCTGGCGCCGATGATTCCCGTCGACGGACACGGCCGCCCACGCTGGCTGTTTGGCCCCACCGTTCATGAGGGATGCGACCGCGCCGCATACTACGAAGAGGCCGATTTCGCGCAGGAGTATGGCTCGCGGAAGTGCCTGGTGAAGATCGGATGCTGGGGCCCGGTTGTTCAATGCAACGTGCCCAAGCGCGGTTGGATCGCGGGTCTTGGAGGGTGCCCAAATGTCGGCGGCATCTGCATCGGCTGCACCATGCCGGGCTTTCCCGACAAGTTCATGCCGTTCATGGACGAACCGCCCGGCGCCCGCATCTCATCGGTTCTCATCAAGCCTTACGGCATGCTGATCCGCAATTTGCGGAAAATCACCAATCACACGCTCAACAAGGAGCCAAAGTGGCGCAACAAGGAGCCGACCTACACAACCGGTTATGAGCCCGATCGGCCGAACAAGACTCATCCACTCTAATTAAGGGATCCGCGACCATGGTCGATCTGGCAACCCGTCCTGCCACGCCTCCGCGCGCCAATAAAGCGTCGCCCAATCTCGTCGAGATGAATTGGGATCCGATTACCCGAATCGTCGGCAGTCTGGGAATTTTTACCAAGATTGATTTCGACAACCGGCTGGTTGCCGAATGTTACAGCACGTCGTCGATCTTTCGCGGCTACAGCATTTTCATGAAGGGCAAAGATCCTCGTGATTCCCACTTCATCACCAGCCGCATCTGCGGAATCTGCGGCGACAATCACGCGACGTGCTCTGTCTATGCGCAGAATATGGCCTACGGAATTAAGCCGCCGCCGCTCGCCGATTGGATCATCAATCTCGGCGAAGCCGCGGAGTATATGTTCGACCACAACATCTTTCAGGACAATCTCGTCGGGGTCGATTTCTGCGAGCAGATGGTCAAGGAAACTAATCCAAGCGTCTGGGTCAAGGCGCAACGGACGCCGGCGCGGAACGCGGACGCTCATGGATATCGCACGATCGCCGAGATCATGACCGCGCTCAATCCATTTTCCGGCGAATTCTATCGTGAGACATTGATTGTAAGCCGATACACGCGTGAGATGTTCAGCCTGATGGAGGGGCGCCATGTGCACCCCTCCACCCTTTATCCGGGCGGAGTCGGCACCGTGCCGTCGAACCAGCTCTTTACAGAATATCTGACACGCCTCGTGCGCTACGCCGAATTCATGAAAAAATGCGTGCCGCTGCACGATGATTTGTTCGACTTCTTTTACGAAGCGCTGCCGGGTTACGAGGAAGTCGGACGTCGACGAATTCTGCTGGGTTGCTGGGGCGCGTTTCAGGATCCGAACCATTGCGATTACAATTATAAGCACATGACCGACTGGGGTCGAAAAATGTTCGTTACTCCAGGCGTTGTCGTCGACGGCAAGCTTGTCACGACCGACCTCGTCGACATCAATTTGCAGATTCGCATATTGCGCGGGCAGTCCTACTACGACGACTGGGACAATTGTGAAACCTTCGTCAAGACGGATCCGCTGGGCAATCCGGTCGACCAAAAGCACCCATGGAATCAGACGACGATTCCAAGACCGCAGAAGCGAGATTTTGACAAGAATTATTCCTGGGTGATGTGTCCGCGCTGGCTCGACAAGAGCAGCGGAGATCATCTTCCGCTTGACACCGGCGGCGGCGCCTTTGCGCGTCTGTTCTCGACAGCGCTGGCGGGTCTGGTTGACATGAACGGCTATGTCAAAGCGACGGGCGACAGTGTGAAGATTAATCTCCCCAAGACGGCGCTCAAGCCTGCAGTGGAGTTCGAGTGGAAGGTCCCAAAGTGGAGCAACGCGATCGAACGCGACCGGGCGCGCACCTATTTTCAAGCCTACTGCGCCGCCGCGGCGTATTACTTCCTGGAACAGGCCTTCACAGAAATTCAGGCGGGCCGCACAAAGACCTGGACGGAGTTCCAGGTTCCGGATGAGGCGATCGGCTGTGGCTTCCACGAGGCGGTGCGCGGCGTGCTGTCGCACCATCTCGTCATAAAAGACAAGAAGATCGCCAATTATCATCCCTATCCGCCGACGCCGTGGAACGCGACGCCGCGAGATGATTTCGGAACGCCTGGACCTTACGAGGACGCGGTTCAGAATACCCCGATCTTCGAAGAGAACGGTCCGGACAAGTTTAAGGGTATCGACATCATGCGCGCGGTGCGCAGTTTCGATCCTTGTCTGCCATGCGGCGTGCATATGTATGTTGGCGGCGGCAAAACCGTTAAGACCACGCATTCGCCCATGTTCGGCGCGTCGCGAAAGCCGTCGCCATGAGTGGTGAGGCGCGCGAGACGGAGACGCTGGAGCAGTCTCTAGCCCGGCTGGAGAAGCTGACGGCCGCGCTTGAGGGGATCGCCGACGAAACGGGGCGGGAGGCGGCGCGCGAGTTGCTGGCGCTCGTGCTCGATTTGCACGCGCGTTCGCTCGCGCGACTGAGCACAATCATTGCAGCATCGAACGATGGCGCCGCCTTACTCGAGAAGATCGTCGAGGATCGGGACCTTCGGGCAATATTGCTCCTCCACGGGCTACATCCGCAGAGCGTGGAGGATCGTCTACAGGATGTCATCGCGCGCATGCTGCCGCAATGGAGCGCGCGCGGCCTCCATGTGAGTCTCATGAGCGCGGGTAAAGCCTTTGCAATGGTTCAGCTGCAAAGGAATGGCGTTGCTGAGCCCACCGACCAGTTGCGGCTAGAGATCGAGAACGCTCTCACCGACGCCGCGCCCGACCTCGACGATATTTTGATCGAAATGGACATGACAGCCCTTTACGCCGAAACCGCCGCCTAGAGCCTAAAGAGGCGCGACAGCATGGAAAGAATAGAATCGGGGAATTGGGCGTCTCGGCTGCGGCGCTTCCTGCGCGCGACCGAAGAAGAGCATTGCGAGTTCTGCTCGAAGACAATCGAGTCTCGGCACGCGCATTTGGTCGAGCGCGCGACACGAAAGTTCTTTTGCGCTTGTCCCCAATGTGCGTTCCTCTTGGGCGGAGGAGAGCGTTTTGCCGCCTTGCGCGCGCGCGCCGATGCGCTGCACGACTTCGATCTGAGCGACGACGAATGGGAGGGTTTTCACATCCCAATTGATCTCGCCTTCGTGTTCCGCAGCACGCCGGCCCAGGGGCCCATGGCGATCTATCCAGGTCCGGCCGGAGCGATCGAGTCTCCTTTTGCCGCCGATGGCTGGTCGCGACTGATCGCCGCCAATCCGATGTTGGCGCATCTTGATCCGGACGTTGAGGCGTTGCTCGTCAATCGAGTGAATGGCGCACGGGAATACTATCTCGTTTCGATTGATCGCTGCTATGCGCTCGTCGGGTTGATCCGAAGGCACTGGCGCGGATTGTCGGGCGGCGCAGAGGTCTGGGAGGCTGTTCGCGACTATTTTACGAACCTGCAAGACGACGTCGAGACGAAGGACAGGGTTCATGGTTGATCTCGACTTTCGCATCGAAGACGTCAAAGTCGAGAAATATTCGGCGGCGCCGCTGCTGCTGTTTGCGTTGCATGTCGTAAACAAGACGCCTGATCTGCCCATTCTCAACGTGATGTTGAACTGCCAGATCCGCATCCAGCCTGCGCGGCGGCGCTATGACGGCGATGAGCACGATCGGCTCTCCGATCTCTTCGGTCAGCCGTCGCGCTGGGGCGAGACGATGCGGAGTTTCCTTTGGACGCATGCGAGCGTTTCCATTCCCGCCGTCGACTCTGAGCGCACAGTCGATCTGCCGGCGCCTTGCAGTTATGATTTCAATATTGCCGCGACGAAATATTTTCATGGCCTGCAGCAGGGCGACGTTCCGCTCAATTTTCTGTTCAGCGGCTCGATTTTTTACCGCGACAGCGAAGGCAGGTTGCAGATTGAGCAGGTCGCGTGGAGCAAGGAATGCGCGTATCGCCTGCCATTAGGCGTATGGCGCGCGATGATGGAGCATTACTATCCGCAGAGCATGTGGCTCTGCCTGCATCGCGACGCTTTTGAGGACCTGGACCGTTACCGGCGCCGGCAAGGACTTCCGACATTTGAACGCGCCTTGCAGGCGCTACTCGAAGCCAACGCGGCGGAGGCGACATGAAACTCGACTCCATCAAAGCGATCGCCAACGCCGTTCTTTACGAAGGCTACATCCTTTATCCCTATCGGCCATCGTCAATAAAGAATCGTCAGCGCTGGACGATCGGGGGCGTCTTTCCGAAGGCGTTCGATCAGCAGGGCGACGCCTCGCGCATGGAGACGCAGGTTCTCTTGCGGGGCGGAGAGCAAGCGGCGTTCAACGTCCATTTTCGATTCTTGCAGGTCATGACGCGCGAGGTCGGACAGTTGGCGACGCCGGCGCAAGAGCTTCCGGAAGAGGGCGAACCGGCGCTGACGCGCGTTCCGAGTCTCAACGTCGACGGTCGGGAGTTGCTGGCGTGGGAGGAGGCGATCGAACGGGAGATCGCCTTAGGGCCGCTGCGGCCGGCAGATATTCAAGAGGTTGCGACTGTCTTGCCGTTCCGCTTCGAAGGCGCGCGCGAAATCGAGCCGGTGAGCGCCCAGGACGGCTGCATAGCCGCCGTTCTCATTCGTACGTCGCATAAGATTCAGGGCGTCATCGATGCGAAGGCACAGAAGCTCGCGCCGGATGTATGGAAGCTCACGATAGGAATCGAGAACGTCACGCCGCTTACTGGCTCGGATCGTGAAGAGCGCGCCGCCGCACAAATTCGCGCCTTTGCGTCAACCCATGCAATCCTCACCGTTCAAGATGGCGCGTTCGTTTCGTTGCTCGATCCTCCGGACGATCTGCGTGAGGCTGCGGCGCAGTGCCGAAATGTCGGCGCCTTTCCGGTGCTGGTCGGGAGACAAGACAACAGCGCCATGCTCGCTTCGCCGATCATCCTCTATGATCATCCGGCGATTGCGCCGGAAAGTCCCGGCGATCTCTTTGACGGCACTGAGATCGATGAAATTTTGACGCTTCGAATCCTCGCGATGACCGACGCCGAAAAACGCGAGATGGCGTCTGTCGACGCCCGTGCGCGCGCGCTTCTGGAGCGCACGCATGCATTGACCGCCGAGGACATGGCGCGGCTTCATGGCGTCATGCGCGATCACCCCTCTCAGGCCAGCCAAATTGAACCGCCGCGGATGGGCAGGGACCAAGAGAAGCCTCGCCTCGTCTCGTTGCTCGACAGCGGACGCAGTCTATGTGTCGGCGCCCGCGTGCGGCTACGTCCAAAATCGGGCGGCGACATCATGGATATTGCGCTTAAAGACAAGATCGCGGTCGTCGAGGCGATTGAGCGCGATTTCGAGGACCGGATCCATGTCGCGGTGACGTTGATTGACGATCCGGGCCGGGATCTCGGCGCGGCGGGCTTTCCCGGACACCGGTTCTTTTTCAGTCAGGAGGAGATCGAGCCGATTGCCGCGGGAGATGGGCCATGACCTCGATCCTCGTCGCCTGCGTCGGCAACATCTTTAATGGCGATGACGCCTTCGGAGTCGAGGTGGCGCGCCGGCTCTCACAGGTCACGCTCCCGGACGGCGTTCGAGTGATCGATTTCGGCATTCGCGGAATCGATCTCACTTATGCGCTGATGGATGGCTATGACGCCGTGATTCTCGTCGACGCGGCGCAGCGGGGGCAAGCGCCGGGCGTCGTCTCAGTGGTCGAGCCCGACCTCATCGAGGCGGGAGGCCCCACACCCGAGGATCTGGCGCTTTCGCCGCATGAGCTCGATCCGGCGAAAGTTCTTCGTCTGGTGTCGGCGCTCGGCGGAACTTGCCGGCGCGTGCTCCTGGTCGCCTGCGAACCCCTGACGCTTGGCGGCGAGGAAGGCGTCATGGGTTTGAGTGAGCCTGTCACGGCGGCGGTGGCTGTCGCCGCCGAGACGGTAGAAGAGCTGATCGATGGAATGATGGCGGCGTAACACGGCGCAATTCGCACAAGCGCCGCGTATCGGCAAAGGGAGAAACGTCATGAGCGGATGGGAGATTACAGGAATCGTCCTGGGGATTATCGTCCTCATATTGCTGGTCATCAATGCGAAGGATCTTTGGCGCTATATCAAGATCAGCAACATGTGAGGCTGACAGCGATCATGAGTTTTGCGGCGGTAGAGCCATCGCAGGCGCTCGAATTTAGGGTGCGCGGCCGCGTTCAGGGCGTCGGCTTTCGCCCGACTGTCTGGCGTATGGCGCGCGAACTTGGGCTTGCCGGCGAGGTTCTCAACGACGGCGAGGGCGTATTGGTGCGCGTCAGCGGCGACCAGTCGCGGATCGCTGCGCTGCTTCGACGAATCGAAGGAGACCCGCCGCCGCTCGGGCATATCGACAGCATCGAAAGGCGGCGCTACAGCGGCCGGCTCCCACAGGAGTTCCGTATCGCCGAGAGCATCGGCGGACCCGCCCGCACCCAGGTCGCGCCCGATGCGGCGCTTTGCGGCGCATGCGCAGCGGAGCTACGCGATCCGGACGAACGCCGCTATCGCTATCCGTTCACGAATTGCACCCATTGCGGACCGCGCCTCAGCATCGCGAAGGCCATTCCCTACGACCGCGCGACGACGACGATGGCGCCCTTCGCCTTGTGCGCGGCGTGTGAGGCGGAATATCGCAATCCGAATGATCGCCGTTTTCACGCAGAAGCTATAGCCTGCCCGTCCTGCGGTCCGACCGCATCGCTCGTTGCCTTCGGGCGGGAGGGAGAGCCGCGCGACGGCGCCGCCGACGCGGTCAAACTTGCCGCTGAGCTTATAGCTCGGGGCGATATCATCGCGGTCAAGGGACTCGGCGGCTATCATCTCGCGTGCGACGCGGCCAGCCCTGAGGCCGTCGTGCGCCTGCGGGGATTGAAGCGTCGTGACGCAAAGCCCTTCGCGCTGATGGCGCGCGATCTTGATGTCATGCGGCGCTACTGTGCAATCGACGCCGTCGAGGAACGCGAACTCACAAGCGTGAAGGCGCCGATCGTGCTGCTACGCGCAACAGGCCAGGAGCGTCTGCCCGAGGCCGTCGCGCCTGGACTTGCCATGCTCGGCTTCATGTTGCCGACGACGCCGTTGCATCTGCTATTGATGAATCAGTTCGAACATCCGCTCGTGATGACGAGCGGCAATATTTCGGACGAACCCGCCGTCGTCGACGACGCGGAGGCGTACCGACAGCTTGCCGAAATCGCCTCCTTCGCATTGACGCATGATCGCGCCATCGCCAATCGCATTGACGACTCGGTCGTGCGGGTCATGGCCGGGCGATCGCGCGTTCTTCGCCGCGCCCGCGGCTATGCGCCCGCGCCGCTGCGGTTGCCGAGCGGCTTCGAGAATGCGCCCGACTTGTTGGCGATGGGCGGAGAGCTCAAGGCCACATTCTGTCTGCTCAAGGATGGGCAGGCGATCCTGTCACAGCATCAGGGCGATCTCGAGAACGCGGCGACGTTAGATGATTACAAAAAGAATCTGGCGCTCTATCGGAGCCTGTTCGATCACGCGCCGTCGGCGATCGTCGTCGACCGGCATCCGGAATATCTCTCGTCGAAGCGCGGCCGCGCCGAGGCCGAAAACCACGGCGCGCCGCTGATTGAGGTTCAACACCATCACGCCCATGTCGCCGCCTGCCTTGCTGAGAACGGCCGACCGCCCCATGCGCCGCCGGCGCTCGGGATCGTGCTCGATGGACTCGGTTTTGGCGATGACGGCGCGATATGGGGTGGCGAGTTCCTGCTCGCCGACTATCTTGGCTACGAGCGGCTAGCGCGTTTGAAGCCGGTCGCCATGCCCGGCGGCGCACAGGCGGTGCGCGAACCGTGGCGAAACCTCTATTCGCATCTTAAGGCCGCGGGCGCGTTCGATGCGACGCCTTCTGCGTCCGGCGATTGGAGCGCCTTGAACGGCAAACCGCTTGCCACGATCGACCGGATGGTCGCGCAAGGCCTCAATTCGCCATTAGCCTCCTCGTGCGGTCGGCTGTTCGATGCGGTCGCCGCCGCGCTCGGCGTCTGCGCCGATCGTCAGGCCTACGAGGGCGAAGCCGCGGCGCGACTTGAGGCGCTTGCGGCGACGGCGCCAAACGACGCGCGCGGCTACGCGCTTAGGATTACCGAGTCCGAGCTCATCGACATCGATGCGGCGCCGATGTGGCGCGCAATTCTTGATGACCTCCGGCACGGCGTTTCAGCGCAGACCATTGCGCGCCGGTTTCACCTTGGTCTGGCTCAGTCGATCACTGAAGTCGCCGTGCGGCTGGCGGCTGCGCGACGATTTGAAACGGTGGCGCTGTCGGGCGGCTGCTTCCAAAATCGCCTGCTTTTCGAAAGCGTCTACGACGGTTTGTGCGAAGCTGGCTTCGTGGTGCTCACCCATGCTGACGCGCCCGCCAATGATGGCGGGCTCTCGCTGGGTCAGGCCGCCATCGGCGCCGCGCATCTGATGAGAACCGACATGACAAGAGATGGAAAGGACGGCGCATGTGTCTCGGCATTCCCGGCTGCATCGTTCGCATAGACAATGCCGACGATCTCGTCGCGACCGTCGACGTGAGCGGGGTGCGTCGTCAGATCAATATCAGCTGCATCGTGGATGAAGAGCATCCTGTCGAGTCATGCGTGGGCGATTGGGTTCTTGTCCATGTCGGTTTTGCGATGAGCCGGATCAACGAGGCGGAGGCGGCGGAAACGCTAAGATTGCTTCAAGAGCTCGGCGAGCTTCAAGCCGAGCTTGAGACGATGCAAGCGCTGACCGATGCTGTCGCTGCGGAGGAATAAGGATCATGACCAGCAAGAGCGCACTGGAGGTCCTTTATCCGTTCCTACATGGCAAGGAACAGGATCCTGCCGCCGTCGATGCGGGGTTATTGCACTCCATCGAAGAGAAAGCGCGCGAGTCGCGCGAGACAAGCGTGAGATTCTTCGCCGAGCAGGCGCCGGTCCTGCTCGACGCGGCGAAGGCGCTCGCCGGCGTTTATCGACGCGGCGGCCGGATGTTCACCATGGGCAATGGCGGCTCGAGTTGTGACGCCTCGCATATCGCCGTCGAGTTCCTCCATCCGATCACCGCCGGCCGGCCGGCGCTTGCAGCGATAAATCTCACCGCCGATGTGGCGATGACGTCGGCCGTGGGGAACGACGTAGGGTTCGAGCATATCTACGTGCGCCAGCTTATCGCTCACGCCCGATCGGGAGACGCGCTCGTCGGCCTCTCGACCAGCGGCAATTCGGCGAATCTCATCGCCGCCTTCGCCAAGGCGAAGGAGATGGGCCTGACGACGATCGGTCTTAGCGGCGGCGACGGGGGCAAGATGGCCTCCGCGCACGTCTGCGATCACTGCCTCGTCGTGCCGACGACGTCTGTCCACCGCATCCAGGAGTGTCACGTCGCCGCCTATCACATACTGTGGGATCTCGTTCATACGCTGCTCGCCGACGATCGCGGATCGGCCATGAACAAGGATGTCGCGGCATGAAATATGTCGACGAATTTCGTGATCGGGCGAAGGCCGATGTTCTGATCAAGGAGATTGAGCGGGTGCTCGCGCGAATTGGGCGTGATGAAAGTCGGCCGCTGCAGATCATGGAAGTCTGCGGCGGGCACACGCATACGATTTTCCGCTACGGCGTTGAAGGGATGCTGCCGAAATCCATCGAGTTGGTGCATGGGCCCGGCTGCCCCGTTTGCGTGCTGCCAATGGGACGCGTCGACGATTGCGTCGCCATCGCCGAGCATCCGAAGGTGATCTTCACCACTTTCGGCGACGCCATGCGCGTGCCGGGCTCACGCAAGAGCCTGTTGCAGGCGAAGGCCGACGGCTGTGATGTGCGCATGGTCTATTCGCCGATGGACGCGCTGGCGCTTGCGCGCCAGAATCCTGATCGCGAGGTCGTCTTCTTCGGCATCGGCTTCGAGACGACCATGCCGTCGACCGCGTTGACGGTGCTGCAGGCGGAGCGCGAAGGGATCAAGAACTTTTCGATCTTCTGCAATCACATCACCATCGTCCCGACGATCAAGGCGATTCTCGATAGTCCGGACCTGCGCCTCGACGGATTTCTCGGACCTGGCCATGTTTCCATGGTGATCGGCGACGCGCCCTATGAATTTATCGCGCGCTACTACAAGAGGCCGATGGTGATCGCGGGGTTCGAACCCCTCGACATGCTGCAGTCGATCTGGATGCTGCTGAGGCAAATCGACGAAGGACGCTGCGAGATAGAAAATCAATATGCGCGCGTCGCGCCGGCAGGAGGCAACGCCGTCGCGCTGCAGGCGGTCGCGCAGGTGTATGAACTGCGCGAATTCTTTGAATGGCGCGGGCTCGGCTCCATTGATCACTCTGGCGTCAAAGTGCGCGACGCCTATGCGGTCTTTGACGCCGAGCGCAAATTCGCGGTGCCCAATGCCAAAATAGCCGACCCCAAATCCTGCCAGTGCGGCGAGGTCCTCAAGGGCGTCATCAAGCCATGGCAATGTAAAGTATTTGGCCGCGCCTGCACGCCCGAGACGCCGCTCGGCGCGTTGATGGTGTCGTCCGAGGGCGCATGCGCGGCCTATTATCAATATGGCGGCATAAAACGGGGCCGCGACGACGAGGCGAGCGCCGCATGAACATGATCTCCTTTCCGCCCCGACGTCCGCTCGGCAAAGTGCATGTGCCGACCGTCACGCTGGCGCATGGCGGCGGCGGCAAGGCAATGAAGGATTTGATCGACGACGTGTTTGTCGCGGCTTTCGACAATCCGCTGCTCGCGCCGCTCGATGATCAAGCGCGCATCGATCTTCTGGACCTCGCCCAATATGGCGACCGACTTGCCTTCACGACCGACTCATTCGTCGTCGACCCATTGGTCTTCCCCGGCGGCGACATCGGCAAGCTTGCGGTCTGCGGCACGGTGAACGATCTCGCCGTGGGCGGGGCGCTTCCCCTCTATCTCTCTTGCGCGGTGATCGTCGAGGAGGGCGTCTCTGTCGATTTTCTACGTCAGATTGCCAGGTCTATGGCAGCGACGGCGCAGGAGGCCGGAGTGAAGATCGTCACCGGCGACACCAAGGTCGTGAACAAGGGCGCCTGTGACCAGATGTTCATCACCACGACCGGCGTTGGCGTCGTCGCCGCCGGCGTCGAGCTTGGCGCGCATCGCGCGCGACTGGGCGACGCCATACTCGTCAACGGACTGCTCGGCGATCATGGCGCGGCAATTCTTGGCGCGCGCGGCGACATGGCGTTGCAGTCGCCGATCGAGAGCGACTGCGCGCCGCTGCAGGGTCTTATCGCAAGCCTGCTCAATGCGGCGCCGAACACGCGTTTTCTTCGTGATCCGACGCGCGGCGGAGTGGCGACCGTGCTCAATGAAATCGCCGAAGCCGCTCAGATCGCCATCGACATCGACGAGGCGGCGACGCCGCTTCGGGACGAGGTGCGTGGCTTTTGTGAAATTCTCGGTCTCGATCCGCTCTATCTCGCCAATGAAGGCAAGATCGTCGCGATTGTCCCGCCCGATGAGGCCGAACAGGCGCTCGAAGCCATGCGGGCGCATCCGCTGGGCGGACAGGCGGCCATAATCGGCAATGTCGTCGCGGGCGAACCGGGTCGCGTCACCATGCGCACGATCTTCGGCGGCCGCCGCATCATCGACATGCTGGTCGGCGAGCAATTGCCGCGCATCTGCTGAAAGGAGCCGACGTGCACGAACTCTCGATCGTTTGCAGCATCGTCGAATTGGCGTCGCAGGCCGCAGAAGGGCGCAGCGTGCGCCGCGTAACGATCGAGATCGGCAAATTGTCGGGCGTCGAGCCGGACGCCGTCGCCTTCTGTTTCCCGGAAGTCGCCCGAGGCACGCCGGTTGAAGACGCGACGCTGGACATCCGTGAAGTCGACGCCGAGGCGCGCTGTGATGTTTGCGGCGCTGAGTTTCCCACACCCGACATGCTCTCGGCATGCCCATGCGGCTCTCGTCAATTCCAGCGCCTGCGCGGCGAAGAGCTGAACATCAAAAGCATCGAAGTCGAGGAGGCTGCGTAATGTGCACGAGTTGCGGCTGCCAAGGGCAGGGGACCACGATGACCAATTTGCAGACCGGCGCACGCGCGGAGATCGCGGCGCTGCCCGAGCAAGACGGCGTGGGCCATTCGCTTGGGGACCACGGCCATGGTCATTTTCATGGCGCGCATCATGCTGATGATGAGCATCATCGTGATGGACATGATCATCATGCGCATGAGCACGATCATAGCCATCACGAACATGCTCACGCTCACGCCCATGATCACACGGATGCTGACGTTCACTCACACCGGCGCGTCGACCTGGAAGCGCGCATTCTCGCGAAGAACGACGCGATCGCCGCCAAATGCCGCGCCTGGCTCGCGGGTCGCGAAATCGTGGCGCTCAATCTTGTCAGCTCGCCCGGCGCCGGAAAGACGGCGCTGCTGGAGCGCGCCATTGCGGATCTTTCGGGCGAACTGCCGCTGTTCGTCATCGAGGGAGATCAGGCGACGTCGAATGACGGCGAACGCATTCGCGCGGCGGGCGCGCCGGTGGTTCAGGTCAACACCGGCACGGGCTGCCATCTCGACGCGGAGATGATCGCGCGCGCCCTCTCTGAACTCAAGCCGAGCGTCGGTTCGCTCCTATTCATCGAAAACGTTGGCAATCTCGTCTGTCCGGCGCTGTTCGATCTCGGCGAACACGCCAAGGCGGTAATCTTTTCGACCACGGAAGGCGAAGACAAGCCGCTCAAATATCCGCATATGTTCAGCGCCGCGAAGCTCGTCATCTTCAACAAGATCGACCTTCTGCCGCATCTCGATTTCTCGATGGAGCGGGCCAGGGAGAACGTCCTCCGCGTCAATCCGGATGCTGAAATCGTTGAAGTCTCCGCCAAGACCGGCGCGGGCATGCAGACGCTCTACGACTGGATTCGCGCGCAACGGATGGCGGTGAAGGAACAGGCGCTTGTGTAAAGACAGCGGCAAAGGAGTTCTTCCTAAATCGCCGCTTCCTTGACGTCGACGCTGACATCCAAATCTTGGTCGCCGGCGCCGATAATCACGCCGTCGATCGGCGAAACATCCGCATAGTCGCGTCCGATGGCGATGGCGATATGGTCGTTTCCGACGACAATGGCGTTCGTCGGATCAAGGTCGAAGAAGCCAAATTCCGACCCGCACCAAACAGAAATCCACGCATGGGTCGAATCGGCGCCGTCCAGCCGGGCCTGGCCTGGCGCGGCAAAGGTTCGAAGATAGCCGCTGACATAGGACGCCGCCAATCCGAGACCGCGTAAAGCCGCGATCATGATATGCGCGAAATCCTGGCAGACGCCGCGACGGCGTTCGAACGCCTGCGCGATCGGCGTCGCAATATGCGTCGCCTCCGGATCATAGGCGAAGTCGGCGTGAATGCGCTGCGTCAATTCGAGGGCGCCTTCGAGAATCGGCCGCCCCGGCGAAAAGCTTTCGCGCGCGTAATGCGTCGCCGCATCGAACAGCGGCGCAAAGCGGCTTGCATAAATGTAATGGGCGGGAGAGGTCGCGGCGAGCGAGTCGGACGCATAGGCGGCGTTCCTCACGATTTCCCAAGCCGGCGTCAGCGCCGGAGCAGGCGGCGGCGCCCGCTCGACGGCGACGCGCGCCGCGAGGGCGATCTGCAGCTTCGTGTGGGGCTTGAGAATGCGCGCTTCGCAGACCCGATTTCCGTGAAAGTCAATCCTCTCATTGAGGATTTCGGCCGATGGCGACAGCTCAATTCGATGGGACAGCAGTGTTTGGCCACGATCGTTGCGCGGGATCAGGCGCATCGCGCAGCGCGCCGAAGCGACCGGCGCGTCATATTTGTAGATCGTGCGATGGGCGATATCGTAAATCACGCGATCCGCGACGGCTGAGAGTTTGCGGCGCCATCGGCGCCATGCGTGAAATAGCGCTCGGCGATTTTGTCGGCGAGAGACATCAGGCGTTGTTCAAACGCTAGAATGATCGCCGCGTCCAAGCGGCGCGCATCCTCCGACTCGAGCTCGGCGCGCAGCTTGACGGAGAGTCGCCGCGGCGGCTCCATGACTCCATCGTCGCGCAGATTCGGCAGCGCCGCGAGATGTTCGTCAATACGCATCGCCTGGAAGAGGACGGATCGCGGATTGAACGGGTCGAGCATGGCCATGTCGAGGACGGGCGCCAGCGCGGCGCCGGCGATGTAGCGGGAGCGATAGGTGATCTGCGAATCGAGCAGATCCAGCAGAGCGTCCAACGTCTCGACGGTCGCATCGTCGCCGGCGAACTGTCGGGCAAAGCGGCACGTTCCGATGGCGCGTTCGATTCTCCGACCAAGATCAACAAAACTCCAGCCGGCGACGCGATTAAAGTTTTCGTCGATCAGTCCGGACAAAGCCGCCAGCGTATGGAGCGAACGCTCCACAATCTCGAGCGCCTCGGGCTCCGTTATCGCGCCGGCGCCGGCGCGCGTCAGACGCGTCTCGATACGTCCGACGAGGTGCCAGACATCTTGGGACAAACGCTCGCGCACGATCGAGGCAGCGCGTCTTGCATAGCGCACGACAGAGAGCGCTGAACCGTAATTGTCGGCGCTTGCGGCCGCCGCCCATGCGATCTGCGTCGGGTCCATGTCCGGCGCGTCTTCGGGCGCGGCGCCCCAGGCGATCAGCAGTCGCGCAAGCCGTTCGATCGACTGGCGCCCATGCAGATCAATGTGCTGGAGTTCGCCCAGCCGTGCGCCGAGCGAACGTACGACGCGCAACGTCGCTTCGGCGCGCTCGAGATAGCGTCCCATCCAGAAAAGATTATCGGCGGCGCGGCTCGGCAGATTGCCGAGCGCGCGCACGATCGGCGGATTTTCATCGGAAGGCAACAGCGTCGACCATTCGATCGGACGGCTCGTTAACACCCAGACGTCGCTCGATTGCGCGCCGGCGTCCATCGACACGGCGCGCGCATTAAGCCGGTTGGAGACTCGGCAGAACCCGCCGGGCATCACCGTCCAACCGTCAGCCGTCGCGGCCGCGAACACGCGCAAGGCGAAAGGTCTCGGCGTCAGCCTGCCGTCGGCCCAGGCCGGCGTCGTGGAGAGGTTGGTCGGTTCCTGAGCGACATAGTCGACGCCGCGCTGATTTATGGCCTCGATCAGCCGCGCGCGCTCCTCGCCGGAGAGCGCATGGCCGAGCGCCTCACGACGTTCGCCAAATCCCGGGACCATGTCGTTGAACGCCCCGCTGATCGCGTAGTCGCTCAAGGCCTCGACAACCTGACTGCGTTCGCTTTCGCGTCCGCACCACCATGTCGCGACATTGGGAAGTTTGAGGCTCTCGCCGAGCACGCGTTCAGACAGCTCCGGCAGGAAGCTCATCAGCGCGCGCGATTCGATGAGACCGGCGCCGGGCATGTTGGCGACGACAACGGCGCCGCGACGGATGGCTTCAAACATGCCGGCGACGCCCAGACGCGACGCGGCGTTCTGCTCCAGCGGATCGCACCAGTCCGCGTCGACGCGACGCCAAATCGCATCGGCGCGCTTCAAGCCAGCGATGGTGCGCACATGCAGCTTGCCGTCGCTCATGACGAGATCTTCGCCTTCGACCAGCGTAAGGCCGAGATAGCGTGCGAGATTCACCTGTTCGGAATAGGTCTCGCTCCAAGGGCCAGGCGTCAGCAGGCAAATGCGCGGATCGGCGCGTTGCGCGGCGCCGGAAATGCTCGCACGGAATTCTCGGAAAAACGGCGCCAGGCGCTCGACGTTCATGTCTCGATAGAGACTCGGCAGAGCGCGCGACAGGATCATCCGATTTTCTAAGGCGTAACCAGCTCCCGAAGGCGCCTGCGCGCGATCGCCGAGCACCCGCCAGGCGCCATCGGGCCCGCGCCCGATATCGGCGGCGTAAAAGCGAAGCCAGCGTCCGCCGGGCGGCGCGACTCCGCGCATCGGTCGGATGAAGTCCGGCGACCCGGTGATGGCTGCAGCCGGCAGGACGCCCCCAGCGACAAGGCGCGCCTCGCCGTAGACGTCATGCAGGATCTGATCGAGAAGTTCGGCGCGTTGTGCAACGCCCGCCGCGATATCGCGCCACTCGGATTCGGGGATCAGAAGCGGCAAACGCCCTAACGGCCAGCTGCGCTCCTTGGTTTCTCCGTGAACCCGGTAGGAAATGCCCATGTCGTCGATGCGGCGGCCGGCTGCGGCGAAGCGTTGCTCAAGGCCGATATCGCCGAATGCGGCGAGCGATTCGAGGAATTGGAGCCAGTGCGCGCGCGGCCGTCCTTCTGGGTCGAGAAGCTCATCCGGCGCGTCGCGCATCGGCGCATATTGAGCGATCCAGGCGGCAACGCGCTGCGACGCCTTGTCCGTTTCGATGGGGCGCTCAGCGGACAATGCTCCTCCGAAGATCCAATGTCAGCGGAAACTCTTGGCCCGGCTCCTCGCGCGGCGGATCGACAGGCCCGGGCGTGTGCCCATGATCCTGAAATCGCGCCAAGCGCCGCGCTTCAGCTTCGTTACTGTTGACGGGGAAGGCGTCGTAATTGCGGCCCCCGGGGTGCGTCGCGTGATATACGCAACCGCCCAGTGAACGCTTGCTCCAGCAGTCGATGACGTCGAAGGTCAATGGCGCATGGACCGGCAGCGTTGGGTGCAGGCCGGAGGGCGGCTGCCAGGCCTTGAAGCGCACGCCCGCCACCGCCTCGCCGGGAACTCCGACGCCGGTCATCGGGACCCGACGTCCGTTGCAGGCGATGACGTGTCGGCCCGGAACGAGACCCTTCGCTTTGACCTGCAGGCGCTCAAGCGATGAGTCAACGTAGCGCACGGTGGCGCCGTTCGCGCCTTCTTCACCCATCACATGCCAGGGTTCGAGCGCGCCGCGGATTTCCAAATGAACGCCGCCGTGCTCGACGCTTCCGGCGAGCGGGAAGCGGAACTCGCGCTGCGCCTCGAACCATTCCGGCTCGAAGGCGTAGCCGGCGCGGCGCAGATCATCGATAACGCCGAGGAAGTCCTGCCATACGAAATGCGGCAGCATGAATTTGTCGTGCAGCGCCGTCCCCCAGCGCACCAGATCGCCGTGCTGCGGCTCCCGCCAGAACCAGGCGACGAGCGCGCGCAGCAACAGCTGCTGCGCCAGACTCATGCGGGCGTCGGGAGGCATTTCGAAAGCGCGGAATTCGACCAGCCCGAGACGCCCGGTCGGTCCGTCGGGCGAATAGAGCTTGTCGATGCAGATTTCGGCGCGATGGGTGTTGCCGCCGACATCGACCAGCAGATTGCGGAACAGCCGATCGACCAGCCACGGGGGCACATGGCCCTCGCCGGGAGACGGCACCTGCGCCAGCGCGATCTCCAGCTCATAAAGCGAGTCGTGCCGGGCCTCGTCAACGCGGGGCGACTGGCTGGTGGGACCGATGAATAGTCCGGAGAACAGATAGGATAGCGAGGGATGCCGCTGCCAATAAAGCACAAGGCTCTTCAGCAGGTCGGGCCGGCGCAGAAAGGGCGAGTCGGCTGGCGCTTTGCCCCCAAGCACGACGTGATTGCCGCCGCCCGAGCCGATCTGCCGTCCGTCGATCATGAATTTGGCCGTCGTCAACCGCGCCCGCCGCGCGTCCTCATAGAGTGCGGTCGTCGTTTCGACGGCCTCCCGCCATGTTGCGGCCGGGTGAATATTGACTTCGATGACGCCAGGATCAGGCGTCACCTTGATCACTTCGAGGCGCGGATCGTCGGGCGGCGGATAGCCTTCGATATAGAGCGGCAGCCCGGTCGCTTTGGCGCTCTCTTCCACCGCCTCGAGCAGCTCGAGATAATCCTCGAGCGTTTCGACCGGCGGCATGAACACGCAGAGATTGCCGTCTCGTGGTTCTATGGTGAAGGCGGTGCGCACGGCCCCTTCGACAATGGACTGTTCATGCACGTCCTGGCGCGCGTGACCGCCGAACGTCGCCCCGCCGCCTTGAATGCGGCGAAAATGTCCGGGTTCCGGCAGCGGCTCGCGGGGCGCAAACGGGTCCTGCGGATAGATGAACGGATATTCGCCTTCGGGCAGCTTGGGCAAGGACGCGACCGGGAGCCGCAGTCCGATAGGCGAATCGCCCGGCGCCAAGAACAGCTTTCCGCGTCGCAGCGTCCACTTCTCCGAGGTCCAGCGCGACTGAGACTCGGCGCGCGCGTTCCAGCGCTGAATCGGCAGGACGAAACCCGTCGGCTTGCTCAGGCCGCGCTCGAACACCCGCATCATGCGCGAGCGTTCCTCCGCATCGTCGATCTTGGGATCGGAGGGATCGACATTGATCGGGAGGACGCTCTCCTTGACCATCCAATGCGCAGGATCTTCGTAGGCCGGCAACGCATGTTCGGCGCCCACCCCGAGACGCTCGGCCAGATCCTGCACAAAGACTTCCGCTTCCGCCGTGGTCGCGCCCTTCGGTTCCGCGATATCGGCGATCAATTGCGGCTGCGACCAAATCGGCTTGCCGTCGCGGCGCCAGTAAAGCCCAAACGCCCAGCGCGGCAGGCTTTCGCCGGGATACCATTTGCCTTGGCCGTAATGCAGAAACCCGTTTGGCGCAAAGCGCTCGCGCAGCCTGCGAATAAGATCGTCGGCGCGGTCGCGCTTGGTCGGGCCGGTCGCCGCCGTATTCCACTCGGGGGATTCGAAATCGTCGATCGAGACGAACGTCGGCTCGCCGCCCATGGTGAGGCGAACGTCCAGCGCGCCGAGATCGGCGTCGACCTTTTCGCCTAGCGCATCGAGCCGGCGCCATGCGTCGTCCGAAAAAGGCGCTGTGATGCGCGGCGCCTCATTGATGCGATCGACACGCATCTCGAAACCGAATTCGACTTGGGCGGGCTCTACGAGGCCCGACAGAGGCGCGGCGGAGCGATAGTGCGGCGCGCTGCATAGCGGCAGATGACCTTCGCCACAGAACAGTCCCGACGTCGCGTCAAGACCGATCCAACCAGCGCCGGGCAGAAAAACTTCTGCCCAGGCGTGCAGATCTGTGAAGTCGTGATCGGTTCCCTTCGGGCCTTCAATAGGATCGACATCGGCCTTTAACTGGATGAGGTAGCCGGAGACGAAACGCGCCGCGAGACCGAGCTTGCGCAAGATCTGCACGAGAAGCCAAGCGGAATCGCGGCACGATCCCGTCCCCAGCGCGAGAGTCTCTTCCGGCGCCTGCACGCCAGGCTCCATCCGGATGACGTAGCGAATATCGCGGTGCAGCCGCGCATTAAGTTCGACGAGAAAATCAATTGTCCGCATTTTTTGCCGCGGAAGGCTTCGGACGAAGTCTTCCGTCAGAGGCCCGACGTCTTCGGGTTTAAGATAGGCGGCAAGCTCAATTTTCTGTTCGTCGGGATAAGCGAACGAAAATTCTTCGGCATAAGGCTCGATGAAGAAATCGAATGGATTATAGACGGCGAGATCCGCCAGCAGGTCGACCTCAATCTTAAATTCACTCGCGCTATCGGGGAACACCAGACGCGCCAGCCAATTGCCGTGGGGGTCCTGCTGCCAGTTTATGAAATTTTCCGAAGGTACGATTTTGAGCGAGTAGCTCAAGATTTTCGTGCGGCAATGTGGAGCGGGGCGCAGGCGGATGATCTGCGGACCGAGCGCGACCGGGCGGTCGTATTTGTAGTGGGTGATATGGTGAAGGGCGATCTGGATCGACACGTTAATCAGCGTCTCATTTCAGCGCCATTCTCTTACGAATTGGCGCATGGCCACGACTGAGAGTTTAGCGGGGCCGCGCCGCGCAGTGTCAATCTGAAGAGCAGCCAAAATGGCGGCTTTGTCCGAAATTGCGGCAATAAGCCTAGCGGGTGAATAGGGGCTGCGCATTCAACTGGCGCCGGTATAGGATGCTCCGGAAGACCGAGGCTCCCCAGCGATCACCGCTCTGCTTGACCAGGAACATTCCGCCTGCAGCGCAGTTAAGGCGCCAAGCGCGGTTCGGAAAAGATCCTCCATGAAAGCCTTTCGATGCCAGGTTTGCCGCCAAAGCATACTTTTCGAGAACGCCAAATGCGAAAGTTGCGGGCGCGCGCTCGGCTATTTGCCGACGCATGGCGAGATGACCGCTGTCGAACCCGTCGGTGACGGATGGCGCGCGCTCGCAGACGGAACCCGCGAATATCGCTTCTGCAAGAACTGGGAGCTGCACGGATGTAATTGGATGGTGGAGAAGGGCGGCCCTTCGGAATATTGCCTCGCCTGCCAGCACAATCGAACCGTGCCCGACTTGTCGGACGAGAAGCGCCACGCCGACTGGCAAAAAGTCGAAGCCGCTAAACGGCGGCTATTTTACAGCCTGATCAGGCTGAATCTTCCTGCGCCAACGGCGTCCGCGAACGACGGCGAACCGCTCATCTTCGATTTTTTGGCGGAGGAGCCATCGCAAAAGCCTGTCCTGACCGGCCATAGCTCGGGCCTGATTACGATCGCCTTGAAGGAAGCGGACGATCCGGTTCGGGAAAAACTGCGCGACGAGATGGGGGAACCCTATCGTACGTTGCTCGGGCATTTCAGGCATGAGATCGGCCACTATTATTGGGATCGCATCGTGCCGCACTCCGAACATCTTCGGCCGTTTCGTGAGCTCTTTGGGGACGAGCGGCAAGACTATGCCGCCGCCCTCAAGAGACATTACGAGGAGGGGCCTCCAGCCGACTGGCGACAAAAGCACATAAGCGCCTACGCCTCCTGTCATGCGTGGGAAGATTTTGCGGAAACATTCGCGCATTATCTCCATATCGTCGACACGCTCGAAACGGGTCGCAGCGCAGGGCTCGTCGTGCGGCGGGAAGACGGTTCCCCGGCGCGGGTCGATTTCGATCCTTACGGCTATCCCGACATCAATGAGATGGTCGATAGTTGGCTGGACATTTCGTTCGCGTTGAACAACATCAACCGATCGATGGGGCAGCCAGATATCTATCCCTTCGTGATTTCGCCGGTCGTAAAAGACAAACTGGGCTTTGTCCAAAATCTTCTCATGGATCACGCGCAGCGGCACGCCGCCTCCGCCGCGCCGCGCGCCGCATGTTGCTAATCCATTCATTCGCGGCGCCAGGCCAGCTCGCAGGCGAAGCGCTCTTGAGCTGTGGCGAAGCGGCAAACATCCCAAGACGATAGATCGGTTTGACGAGGCGCCGCGCGGCTGCGATCAAAGGAGCGGGGCGAGCGCCTGAGGCGCGCCCCGAGCGTTCATGCACGGACGCCCGCTCCGAGCGTTTCGGCGTCCAACCTCTCTTTGGAGAATCGAATGATCGTTTCGTCAGCTTCGGATTATCGAAAGGTCGCGCAGCGAAAGCTGCCGCGCTTCCTCTTTGATTATATCGACGGCGGGGCGAACGCTGAAGACACCCTGCAGGCCAATGTCGCTGATTTGAGAGCGGTGAATCTCAGACAGCGCGTGCTGAAGAACGTTTCCGACCTCAGTCTCGCGACGGAGTGGTTCGGTCAGGCTTCTGAGCTCCCCGTGATCCTGGCGCCTGTCGGGCTGAGCGGAATGTTTGCCCGTCGAGGCGAGGTCCAGGCGGCCAATGCTGCGGCGACGAAGGGCGTTCCTTACGTGTTATCGACGCTCTCGGTCTGTTCGCTCGAAGAAGTTACGTCGCAATGCAGCGCAGGAACCATCTGGTTCCAGCTCTACGTGCTCAAAGACCGTGGATTCATGCAGTCGATGTTGGAGCGCGCCCAGCGCGCAGGCGTAAAAAAACTTGTCTTTACGGTAGACCTTCCCGTGCATGGATCGCGCTACCGCGACGCCCATTCCGGGCTGTCAGGACCCTACGCCGCGCCGCGGCGCATACTGCAGGCGATAACAAAACCCGCTTGGGCCTTTGACGTCGGGATCCGCGGACGACCGCACGATCTGGGCAATATCTCAAATTATCTCGGCAAGGCGACCGGACTGCAGGATTACATCGGCTGGCTTGGAAAAAACATTGACCCGTCGATCAGCTGGTCGGATCTGGAATGGATCCGCGATTTCTGGAAAGGGCCCTTGATCCTCAAGGGCATATTGGATCCCGAGGACGCACGGGACGCCGTGCGCTTCGGCGCGAACGGGATCATCGTTTCCAATCACGGCGGACGGCAGCTCGATGGGGCGCTGTCGACAGTCAAAGCCTTGCCTCCAATCGCCGACGCCGTCGGAAGCGATCTTGAAGTATTTGTCGATTCAGGCGTTCGATCCGGACTGGACGTGGTGCGTATGCTGGCGCTCGGCGCAAAGGGCGTCCTGCTCGGCCGGGTGGCCGCCTATGCGCTGGCTGCGGCCGGACAGGCGGGCGTCGAGAATATGCTCGAGATCTTCGCCAAGGAAATGCGCGTGGCGATGACGTTGACGGGCGTCACTTCGGTTGCGCAGATCGATCGGCGGATTCTCGCTTGATGGCAGGCGCGCTTGGCCTTTCGCGCTCGATTGACGTTCCTGCGCCGCGATCGACGTTACGTTTCATGACCGCGCCGACAAGCCAGCGTCAGCTCCTCAGCCTCACGCAAAAAGATCGACCCGACCGTCGCCAAGCCGGTAAATGCCGCTTGCGATTTTGAAGCGCTTTTCATTGAACGCGGCGTTCAGCAAAGGCGTTGCGGTCTTGAGCGTCTCAACGCCGAGCCGGGCATTTTCCATCGTCGCGTTTTCTAATTGATCGCCTGGACGCCCAGCGGCGGCTTTGACCGCCGGGGCAAGAGCGGCGACGAGCGAAGGAAGGTGGCCAGGCAAAGTCGTATGATCCTGGATTGAGGAAATCGCCGATTTTACAGCGCCGCAGGCTTCGTGACAGAGCACCAGAATGAGAGGCGTCTTTAGGACCTCGACGGCATATTCCATGCTCGCAATATTGTCTGGGTTGGCGAAGTTGCCGGCGACGCGAACGACGAAGAGATCTCCGCGCGAACTGTCAAACGCGTATTCCGGCGCGATCCGCGAATCCGCGCAGCTGAGAATCGCGGCGTAAGGATTTTGTCCGCCGACGAGCGCCTCGCGTTCCGCGACGAAGTCGTGCCGTTTTGCGATGCCTTTCTGATATCGTCTATTGCCTTCCATCAGGCGCGCCAACGCGTCGTCTGGAGTCATCACGTTCTCAGGCTTGGGCGGCGCACTACTCTGCTTGGTTTGTTTTGACTGGGATTTGAGATCCTGCGCGTGCGCGTTTGCGACGACGGTCAGCGCTCCCGCCGTGGCGGCGCCAAAGACAAAGGCTCTGCGGCGCATTTTGCTTCCATGAACGATATCGGCAAAGCCACAAGCCTGACACATGCGCGATCCTCCGCGATGAGCAAAAACGCTTCGCTAATGGTAGCATTTTTTGCCGCCAGAGCCATCAATCATCGAGAGATGTGAGCCCTTTGTGTATGTGAGCGCTCAAAAATCATTCTCTTCGAGAAAGACCTCGCCGTCTCCAGGACGCCACTTGTTGCTCGCCGCGTCCTGAATATCTCGGCGCGATCTCAGCAGGCACTGGCGATATCGCTCGCCTGGCGCGCGCCCGAACCGTTCTTCCAAGGCCGCGCGACGGACATAAACGTGAATCAACTCTCTTCCGCGCCGCGCTTCCCAGAAATAGTAGCTTCGACCATCACGATAATGCGTAGCCTGCGGATCGTCCTCGCTGAATATGAAGCCGAGCAATTCAAGCATCTATATTCCTCAAATCGGACTGCAACGTCGTCGACCGGATCCGTGCAAGAAAAAGAGGCAAGCCTCGAAAGGCCCGCCTCAAGTCGGTAGCATAGCGGGCAAAGACGGGGAGCGGGCGTCCGCTACCGGATCATCATGTAAGTGGCGGAAATCTTTGTAGCAGAAGAGCGCGTAGAGCTTTTTGCTCGAATGTGTCTTGAGTGTTGCCCGTGGGCGCCCCGATTGGGAACGTTTCGCGCAGATCGTCGGGCAGAACGAGAGCGGCGCCAATCAATAACATCACGCGTCCGGGACGAAGTAACGCACTAAACACGCGCGGCGCGGCGTAGCCTCGGACAGTGACCCCAAGACGAGTTGTCGCGAGACTGAGAAGATTGGATGTGTCTAATTTACCATAAATCGTACAAATCGTCCTTTGCCGGCCCGCCGGGGAGCGTCGCTCACATTATGGCCGCAACCTATGTCGACGCTCTGACGTCCGCTGTGGGCGAGTGGAGGCGTAACATGCGTCGGTCCCCTATGTCTGGCCAAAAGGTCGGCGACCAAATTGCCGAATTGCTACGGCAAACGTACGACGACGTTCTTCGAGAGCCGCTCCCCGATCGGCTGCGCGATCTGTTGGAGGGGCTGGAAATGGACAGGCCGTTCTTTTTAGCGGAAGCGCGAGCGCGCGAAGACAGCGACGCCGATCATGCGCTCATAGAGCGCTGACATCGTTGGCGCCAGGGTCGTCTGTCATGGCTCAGGTCAAGTCAGCAGATCGCGTCGCCATCGTGCCAACTTACCTTAGTCTCTTCGCCGAGCTACGGGAATTTTTGCGAGGACAGCATGTCGGTAAGAATTTTGACCGCCGGGATTTGCGTCGCTGGCGTTTTGATTTCGGCTGCTGCTTTCGCTCAAACAACGCCAGCTGGCCCGGACTGCGCCGCCCAGGCGACGGAAAAGAAGCTGCGCGGCGCCGCGCTGAAAAGTTTCATGAGAAAGTGCGACAGAGACGCCGCTGCAAGCGCCTGCGACGCCGCTGCGGCTGAAAAGAAACTGGCAGGCGCAGCTCGGACGAGCTTCACGAAGAAGTGTGTCAGGGACGCTGCGGCGAAGCCGAGCGTCCACTGAATGCGTCTAGAATCAGCTGCTTTTCACGCAACGACCGTGGCGGTTCGTGTCACTCAGTCATCAGCGAGCGTGAAGCGATGAATGAGCCCCCCGATGACGGCGCCGACTAGCGGCGCGACCCAGAACAGCCAAAGTTGTTCGAGGGCCCAGCCGCCGACGAAGAGCGCCTGGCTTGTCGAACGCGCAGGGTTCACGGAAGCGTTGGTGATGGGGATGTCGACCAGATGGATCAGCGCCAGCGCCAATCCGATGGCGATCGGCGCGAAGCCGACTGGCGCACGGCCTTCGGTCGTTCCCAGGATGACGAGCAGAAAAAAAGCCGTCAGCACGATTTCGGCAAGCAGGCCAGACTGCCATGTGTAGCCATTGGGCGAATGTTCGTCATAGCCGTTAGCGGCAAAGCCGCTCGTGAGCGAAAAATCGATGTTGCCCTGCGCGATCTTGAGCAGCACGAAAGCCGCAAAAGTCGCGCCGAGAAGCTGCACCACCCAAAACGGTCCGACCTCCTTCCAGGAGAAGCGGCCGGCCGTCGCGACGCCGAGCGTCACCGCTGGATTGAAATGACCGCCGGAAATGGGGCCGAATGCGTAAGCGCCCGTCAGCACCGTGAGTCCGAAGGCTAGCGCCACGCCCAGGAAGCCAATGCCGAGCTGTGGAAAGCTGGCGGAAATCACCGCGCTGCCGCAGCCGCCGAACACGAGCCAAAAAGTCCCAAGAAATTCAGCCAGAAGCTTGCGTGTAAGAGAATGCCGCATTTAAGTTCTCCATCAGTCGGTGAACCAATGAATCTGTGAATTAAGCAAAATCTAGCGCAAAGCCTTGGTCTGTCGAGGGCCGAGTCGCCGCGGCGTCGCCAAGCGGGGCCCGCGCCGTGCTCCGAGATCCGAGTGGGAAAGGACAGAGAGCAGCGCTCGAAGACCTTATCCTTGAACTGGACGCGGGACGCCGACATGTCCTAACGGACATTCGAGCGCGGCGCGGTCCCATCCGCCGGCGTCGGCGGCCGCCTCATATGTGCTCTGCAAAAAGCGAAGTAGCGTCGCGTCTGGATGCTCGGCTTTGCGCACGATGTCATAGGGCAAGATGAATTCCTTGAGATCTTGGCTAAAAAACGCGCCGTCCGGCGCAACCGGCGCGCGGTCGAATCCAGGCCGCGCGGGATAGGCATAGGAATAAAAAGCGGGAAAATCGATCGAGCCGCCGCCAGGCCAGAAGCCGGCGCTGCTCACCTCATGCGAATAAGCTTCGCGCACAACGGCGTCTGCAAGATTTGGAACGCCCCCAGGATGGCGCGGCGCACGGCGACCAGAAAACCTCGTCACCGCCAAGTCAAAACTGCCCCAGAAAAAATGCACAGGGCTGGCCTTGCCAATGAAGCCCGTGCGAAAGATTTTGAATACGCGGTCGGCTTGCACAAGCAATCTCCAAAAGCAGTTTGCATAAACAGGATCGTAAGCCGAATGAATCCGGTCCATGGAGAAGGGAAGCGCATCAGGCATCTCGTTGGGATGCTCATTGATATGGACACAAATGTTCAACTCCTCGAGCGTGCTGAACAGATGCGCGAAAAAATCGGCGACAGTTTGAGATTGGAGCTGCATTTGGCGTTCTCCGCCATAGCTCGTCGTTATACGCAGCACATGGTCTATGAAATCGAAATCGATTTGGAAGGCTCTTGCGTCATATGCGATGGGCGACGTGGTGAGGCCACGCGTCGTCACATACAGCGCAACATGCCAGGAGTGGTTTTGCCAGGGAGTCAGCGACAACCGGATCTTACCGACGATCTGAGTCCAAAGATGCAGAGTCGTATAGGTCTCTCGCCAAGCGAAGTAAGGCAATGCTGGCCACGCGTCTCGCTCTGCTTCGCTCACCTTCGTGGCAGTCATTCAGCTGGTCCCGGCTGTGTCGCCTTCCGTTTAAGGCGCGACCAATTCATGTACGCTGAACAGATTTAGCTCATCCTTCCACACGCGCAGAGGCGTCCACCCGGCCGCCTGCGCGATCAGATGGAACTCCTCGATCGTGTATTTGTACGCGCTCTCGGTATGAATCGTCTCCGCTTCCCGGAAGCGAATTTTTCTTCCCGCCACCCAGACGTCCTGATCCTTCACACTGACGAGATGCATTTCAATGCGTCCTTCGAAGGGCTCGTAGGTCGCCGCATGGCGAAAAGCTTGAAGATCGAACGTCGCATCGAGTTCACGATTGATGCGCGCCAGGAGATTGAGATTGAATGCGGCGGTGACGCCATTGGCATCATCGTAAGCTGCAACAAGCTGGCGAACGTCCTTTTTCAGATCGACGCCGATGATCAGCTTTCCGCGCGGCGAAAGCGTCTCTCGCATCGCTCGTAGCAACCGCGTCGCCTCCGCGGGGACGAAATTGCCGATCGTCGACCCAGGGAAAAATCCCAGCTTAGGCCGTGGCGCAAGTTCGGGAGGAAGCTCGATCGGATGCGAAAAATCAGCCAAGAGCAGCTGAATGTTGAGTCCGGAAAATCGAGCCGTCAGCCGCTCTCGAGCATCTGTAAGAGCGCTCTCCGAGATATCGATCGGCACATAGGCGTGTAGACGCCGCATGTGTCCGAGCAGGATTTCCGTCTTGATGCTCGAACCCGAGCCAAACTCGACGAGAACCGTCTCTCCGAGCGCTCCCTCGAGCATCTGCGTCGCATTGGCTGTGAGAATCCCAAGCTCGACTCTTGTGGGATAGTACTCGGGCTGGCGCGTAATCTCTTCGAAAAGCGCGCTGCCTTTAGCGTCATAAAAGAAGCGACAGGGAAGACTCTTCTTTGGCCGGGACAGGCCCTCCAGCACGCTAACGGCGAAGTCGTCCGCTTGCCGTACGAGCGGCGCTGAGCGTTCCGTCGCCTTTGACATTAGGCAACCTCCGAGGCGAGGCGCAGGCCCAGAAATTGCCAACGCTGATGGGGGTAAAAGAAATTGCGGTAGCTCGGGCGGATGTGATCTCGCGGCGTCACGCAGGAGCCGCCGCGCAACACGTGCTGACCAACCATGAACTTGCCGTTGTATTCCCCGAGCGCTCCTTCAGGGGCGCGATAGCCCGGATAGGGCAGATAGGCGCTCTGAGTCCATTCCCAGACATCGCCGAACATCTGACGAGGCGATCCCTCGGGCTCGGCTTTAGCCGGCATCGGACGCAATGCCGCCGTTCCAAGGAAGTTTCCCTGCTTTGGCGCTTTGGCCGCCGCGACCTCCCATTCGAATTCGGTCGGCAACCGCTTGCCGGACCAGCGCGCAAAAGCGTCGGCTTCGTAGTAGCTCACATGCGCAACCGGCGCATCGAGGCTTAGCGGCTGTAGTCCTTCGAGCGACATCTCCAACCACTCTCCGTCACGAGACTCCCAATAAAGTGGCGCATGCCAGTTTTCGCGCATGATCAAGGCCCAGCCATCGGACAGCCATAGGGTCGCCGTCGCGTAGCCGCCGTCGGCGACGAACGCCAACCACTCGCGGTTTGTGACCAGGCGGTCAGCAAGCCGAAACGGGCGGAGGAGCGCTTCGTGGCGGGGCTCCTCATTGTCCCAAGCGAAATCTTTTCCCTCGTGTCCGATCTGGTAGACGCCGCCGGCAATATCAATCCAGCGTGGCGGTTCGCATGGCGCCGGAACGGAGCGCGGCTGGGTCGGGCGGTAGGCTGGCCTGAGGGGATTTGCAGCGAAAAGTGAGAGGATGTCTGTGAGCATCAGCTCCTGATGCTGCTGCTCGTGATGAATTCCGACTTCGAGCGTATGGATCAAGGCTGGCGGCGGGTCGGTTTGATCGGCAAGGAGCTGCGCCAACGCCAGGTCGACATGCTGCCGATAGGCGAAGACTCGATCGAGCGACGGTCTGGTGAGAAGTCCGCGCTTCGGCCGAGGTTGCCGGGGGCCCTGGTGCTCATAGTAGGAGTTGAAGCAATAGTTGAACGCCTCGTCGAACAGCGGATAGCCAGTCAGATAGGGCGTCAGGACAAAGGTTTCGAAAAACCAAGTTGTATGAGCGAGATGCCATTTGGTCGGACTGGCGTCATCCATCGCTTGGACGACCATGTCTTCGGCGCTGAGTGGGGCCGCAAGTTCGATGGAAAGTCTGCGGGTTTCAAAAAGACGGTCGCTCAAGGCGCTGTGGGCGCTCGCCGAAAGCTGCGTATCGAGGATCGAGGCTAATCCGCCCATAAATATCTCTCCAGGAAGCAAGCCGAACCCGAACTGCGACGCCCGACAAGATGAGCATATAGGGCGAGCCGATCAATCTAAGATCCGTGTAAGGACGGATCTCGCTGATCAGTCATCGAGTTCAGCATAGTGACGAAATATACCTTGCTCATTGAATTTCACCCGGCGATCGCTATCGAGGTACGCGCGAACGCGCGGGCGTTGCGCGACCTTCACGTGAAGAGCGGACACGCGCGGCGACTCGGCGAGAACGGCTTTCGTTGTCTTGGGAAACGCATAGAGCAAGCCTTCGAGAACCTGGAACAGGGAAAGGTCGGCGTAGCTTAAGGTATCGCCGACAAGATGCGAGTCGCCGTCGGGATTGCGTGCGAGAATCATTTCGAACCAATCAAGATATTTTTGTATCCGTTCCCTACGGAACCACTTCGCTCTGCGTGAGGCCTCGGGCTTCTGCTCCTCGTAGTACAAATCGCCTCCCAACGGGTGATGTGTGTCGTGAGCCTCGCCAACCAAATCGGCGATCGTCAACTGAATTTGGTGAACCCAAAGTCTGCGCGCCGCGTCTCTCGGGGCGAGATCGTGACGATCGCCGAGATAAAGCAATATTGCGGCGGTCTGTCCGACGATCACATGTCTGTCTTTCAAGAACGGCGGTGCGAATGACGGATGGGCGAGGTCGGTTCGTTCGAGAAAAGCTACAAGCGCCGCCTCGGCGTTTGGCTCACGCGCCATATCAATGTAGCTGGCGCCAGCCTCTTCCAACACGAGCCTGACGAACTCTCCACGTCCTTGAATGCCGGGCCAATAATAGAGCTCATAGGGCATGACTGGGCCTGCAGTTTCGGCGGCGCCGGAACCATCCCGCGCCGGAGGTCGTCTCGAACGTTGATCGCTTGATGGCCGCTTACGCTGCAACATATTCCTTGAGCCGCACACATCAAGGTCGCGCAGCTCTTGAGGTGCATGGAGCCCGGACGCAGTCGCGTGGCTCCCTCGCGGCCGGAGGGTGCGATGTTTCGAAGCCACCAGCCAGGCCAAGCCGATTTCAGAACGATTCTACCGGAAGACATCGACTGGAAGCCTTTTCCTGCTTTTCCTCCAGAGGCGCGACTGGCCGTGCTTGTTGGAGATCCCACACAAGCAGGACCGTACTTGATAAGGGTAAGGGTGCCTTCGGGCGTGAAACTCATGCCGCATAGACATCCTGAGGACCGAGTCTACACGGTCATGTCAGGCGTGTTCTATATCGGCCTCGGCGATCAATTCGACGGGGATAAGATCAGCGCCTATCCACCAGGCAGCGTCATCGTTCTGCCCGGCGATACGGCGCATTTTCATTGGGCAAAGTCGGGCGAGTACGTCACGCAGGTGACGGCCATTGGTCCCTTGGGCCTCGAATACATGGACGCTAACGACGATCCAAGAAGCAAACTTCGCTAAACGCCTTCGGGACCGAGTAGCGCCAGCGATAGCCGCAGCGAAGACGGGATGAGAGGCATTACGCGACCTTTGCGGGTCGTAAGGGCTCTCTCGAGGGTTCCGCTCGCTTGACCAATGCGCGGCGCAAAAGCCCTTTAAGGACTCGCGATTGTCCATCGCGAACGGGCAGCTTCCAAATCCGTAGGCAAATCAACGTCGATAAAAGCGCCTTCGTCGAGGACGTGCGCCGCCTGCTTTTGAGAATCCTCGCAGTTCTGCAGCAACTGCTTGGCGCCCGACGACCCAGAAAGCACCGCCAGCGAAGGGAAGAATCGTCTGGGCCACAAAACAGGGTTGCGTTGCTCGCCCATGCGCGTGGTTGGATAAGTGATCAAAGCTCCCCGGCTCTCCATAAAGACGGCCGTCAGGTCTTTGATCAGATCTGATGTCAAAAAGGGCAGATCGCCCGGGACCACAAACGCCCCTTGTGTTTGCTGGCCGAGCGCCATTACGCCGACGGCGATCGACGATCCCATGCCGCTTTCCCAGTTCAAATTGTGTGCAAATCGCAGCGGCAACCCTTCGAGGGCTTTTTCGATCTGCGGGCGATCGCAGCCGGTAACAACGACAACTTCAACGCCGCTGCAGACGATTGCTTCGGCCACCCTGCGGATGAGCGGCTTTCCGTCGAGGTTAGAGAGAAGCTTGTTGTTCTCCCCGAACCGCTTTGAGGCTCCAGCAGCCAAAAGCACAGCTGCAATATTCACCCTTGCCCCGTTTCTCGCGCGACCTTGACGATTTCAGCGAGAATCGAGACGGCGATCTCAGCCGGTCCCTTCGCGCCAATCGGCAGTCCGACCGGGGCGCTGATTCGCGCCAGCGCCGCATCGTTGAAGCCTGCGGCGGCGAGACGCTGCAAGCGCTTGGCGTGTGTTCGTGTCGAGCCCAGGGCGCCAATATACAGGCAGTGCGAGCGCAGCGCCTCGGTGAGCGCTTCATCGTCAATCGCGGCGGCGTGGGTCAGGGTGACGACTGCGGTCCTAGGGTCGAGCCCCAAGGACTTCAGCGAGATTTCAGGCCAGTCGGTCAGACTTTTGAAATCGCCGAGGCGGTCGACGCTCGCAAATGCGGCGCGCGGGTCGACGACGACGACGTCGTAACCAATGCGGTTCGCCAGATCAGCAAGCACCTGGCCGACATGCGTGGCGCCGACAATGACCACGCGAACTGGCGGGGTGAGCGCGTGCAAGAAGACTGGAGCATCGCCGAGCGAGAGAAGCCGGCTCTCATTCGAATTGAGGCATTGGGCGATCTCTGCCGGCATCGGCTCCCTGGCGTCGAATAGGCGCCGCTTGCCGGTCGCAAGCGTCGTGAGCACGGCAAGCGACGTCCGCGCGCGGCGCGCTGAAAACACCCTCTCCAGAAAAGCTGAATCTCGTTCACGACGCAGCGGCTCGACGTAGATGCTGATAGCGCCGCCGCAGGGCAGGCCGGCCCTCCACGCCAGTTCCTCTCCGACTCCGAACTCCAACAGCTTCGGCCTGTCGCGCGCCAGAACGTTCGCCGCTTCGGTAATCACGTCCACTTCGACGCAACCGCCGGACACCGAGCCCTCGAATTGTTCGCCTGGTCCGATAGCCATTTGGCCGCCGACCGGTACGGGCGACGAGCCCCAGGTGGAGACGACGGTCGCCAGCGCCGCTTGTCCGAATTCCTCCAGCCATCTGCGGGCGCTGGTGAGTGCGTCTCTCGGCTGGCAGGGGTCTGGGACATAATTCATTTACGCCGCGTGGTCGTTCGTGGGCTGCCTCAGCTCGAGCAGCTTATCGATGGTGATTGGAAGATCGCGGACTCGCACGCCGGTGGCGTGGAAGACTGCATTGGCGATCGCGGCGGCCGTGCCGACGATGCCGATTTCGCCGACGCCTTTCACGCCGAGCGGGTTTAAACGATGCTCCTGCTCGTCGACAAAAATAACGTCGATGGCGTGCACGTCGGCATGCACCGGCACATGGTATTCGGCGAGACTATGATTCATGAACCGACCGTAGCGATGATCGATCACCGTCTCTTCGTGTAGCGCCATGCCAATGCCGCCGACGACGGCGCCAAGGATCTGACTCCTGGCCGTTTTGGGATTCAAAATTCGGCCCGCGGCGACCGCGCTGACCACGCGCGCGACGCGCAGCATGCCAAGCTCCTCATCGAGCCTCACCTCGGCAAACACTGCCGAATGCGCATAATGTGAATAATCCTGCAAGACCCGCTCATCTGGCGCCGCCGACACTTCCGACCTGATGGGCTCCTTGAGACCCATCACTACTTCCGACAGCGGCATGGCGCGAGAGGGATCGCTCTTCATTCGGATTTGACCATCGACCATCGTCACATCCGCAACGTCGACACCCTGGAGTGGTGAGTTATTGATCGCGCCGGCGTGCTTGAGAAGTTCTTTGCGTATGCCGTTACATGCCTCCATCACCGCTGAGCCGGCGGAGCCGGCCGTCCAGGATCCGCCTTCGACAGGAGCGCTCGGCAAATCGGAATCGCCAATTTTGACAATGACTTTGTCGAGCGGAAGGCCGAGCATCTCAGCGCCAATCTGGGCCAGAATCGTGTAGGTCCCGGTGCCAATGTCGGCCGTGGCGCAGGCGATTTCCAAGGTCCCGTCAGGCGCGAGAATCGCCCTGGCGCTCGTCGGCACAAAAAACGCTGACCAGATCCCCGTCGCCATTCCGTAGCCGATCAGTTCGCGCCCCTCGCGCATCGAACGCGGTGCGGGCTTCCGCTTGGACCAGCCGAAGCGCTCGGCGCCCTGAAGGTAGCAGTCCTTCAACGCCTTGCTCGAAATAGGCCTGTTTTGGTTCTGATCCCTCTCGGAATAATTCTTGAGGCGAAGTTCTATTGGATCGATTCCAACCGCATAGCTGAGTTCGTCCATAGCGCTTTCAAGCGCATACATGCCGACAGCGCCGCCGGGCGCCCGCATGTCACAAGGCGTGAATAGATCGAGCCGCGCGAGCCTTGAAGCGACCGTCGAGTGATCGCATGGATAAAGCGCTCCAGACCAAACGATGGTGGGCTCCTGATAGTCTTCAAAGCGGGACGTATTGGCGATTGCATCATGCTTCACGGCCACCAATCGTCCATCGTTCTCCGCTCCCAGTGTTAGCGTCTGGATTGTTTGCGGACGATAGCCAAGCGTGAACATCTGCTGGCGCGTCAGCGTGACCCTGACCGATCGCTTGAGGCCAATGGCGGCGAGCGCCGCCATGAACAGCTGATAGTTTGGCCTAAGACCGACGCCAAAGGCGCCTCCGACATAAGGAGACAAGACCCGCACTTTGTCCTTGGCCAGGCCGAACACGCTGCACAAATATTCCTGGCAATTGGGCGCGCCCTGCGTTTTGTCGTAAATCGTGAGGCGGCCGTCGTTCTCCCAAACCGCCGTGCTTCCGAAGGTTTCCATCGGGTTATGGTGCTCGACGGGCGTGCGATATTCCTTCCGAATGAGGTTTTGCGCTCGCGACAAGGCGCTGTCGACATCTCCGCGGGCGGGCGGATCCCAGTCCGGCGCTCGCTTCTCCGGCGGCTCAAAAGCTTTGTCGATCTGCGTATCAAGATCGGTGATCGTCGTTTCAGTCTCATATTTAATTTCAACCAAACCAGCGGCAAATCGCGCGATCTCGGGCTCCTCCGCAATCACCAGCGCCACCGGTTGTCCTGAAAACAAAATCTCATCGTTATAAAGTGGCCGGAAGGGCGAGCCCGGCGCGGCGACTTGGTCCGTATATTTTTCATGCGAAGAGGGGAGGGAGGGCCTGTTGTCGTGCGCGAACACTTCGATCACGCCAGGCACAGTGAGCGCCGCGCTTCGGTCTATGCTTTGAATTCGGCCTTTGGCGACCACGCTTGAGACCACAAAGCCATATGCGAGGTCGGGCGCGCTGAATTCAGCGGCGTATGTCGCCCGGCCCGTGACCTTTGCCGGGCCATCAATTCGCGAGACCGGCTTTCCGATGCTGTTCGTTCCGACAGACATAGCGCGACCTAAACGATCACTTTCACGGACTGGGACTGCGGCGTTCCGGCGGCTGCCTGCTCGAGGGCGCGGACGATCGCCCGCCGCGCAAGTTCGATCTTGAAGCGATTATGGGCAAAGCCGACAGCGGCCTGCAAGATGATATCGGCTGCTTCGACGAACGCCTTTCGATCAGGCTGCTTGCCCTTGAGACTCTGCTCGGCGACAGGCGCGCGCCAGGGCTTGTGGGCGACCCCACCCAATGCGACGCGAGCGCATGTCATCGCGCCTGCTTCAATCCGCAGAGCAGCAGCGACGGAAACAAGTGCGAAAGCGTAGGACAACCGATCTCTGATTTTCAGATAGCTGTAATTGCGAGGGAATTCCTCGGATGGCAGCTCAATCGCCGTTATGATTTCATCGCGAGCGAGATTGGTGTCGATTTCGGGCGTGTCGCCCGGCAGACGGTGAAAATCGGGGAATTTTATCGCGCGATCGCCCTTGGGTCCGGCCACGTGAACCACGGCGTCAAGCGCAGAAAGCGCGACGCACATATCCGAGGGGTGCACGGCGATACAGGATTTGCTCCAACCCAATATCGCATTCATGCGGTTGAACCCTTCGGTAGCGCCGCAGCCCGACCCCGGACGTCGCTTATTGCAGGGAGTCGCGGTGTCGTAAAAATAGAGACAACGCGTTCGCTGCAACAAATTGCCGCCGGTCGACGCCATGTTGCGCAGTTGAGGCGAGGCTCCTGCAAGAATGGCGCTCGAGAGAAGGGGATAGCGCTTTGTGATGCGTTCGTCGTAAGCAAGGTCGCTGTTGGGCATCAGGGCGCCAATCTTCAGCCCGCCTGTCTGCGTCTCATGAATTTCGTTAAGCGGCAGCCCTGTGATGTCGATTAAGCGGGACGGTTGCTCGACGTCCTCCTTCATCAGATCGATGAGGTTGGTGCCGCCCGCAATGAACTTCGCAGCCTGGTGTTTCGTGATCTGGCTAAGAGCGTCGCCGACGTCGTTCGCCCGGACATAATCAAAATCGATCATGTCTCGGCTCCTTGCATGACCGCCTCGATCGCCGCGAGAATGTTGGGATAGCAGCCGCAGCGACAGATATTGCCGCTCATCAATTCTCTGATTTCATCGCGCGTCTTGGCGCGGCCCTCGGCGATCAGTCCCACGGCCGAGCAGATCTGTCCGGGCGTGCAGTAGCCGCATTGAAAGCCGTCATGCGAAATGAAGGCGGTCTGAAGCGGATGCAGCTCGCCGTTTTGCGCCAATCCTTCAATGGTGGTGATCTCGGCGCCGTCCTTCGTCACAGCGAGCGTGAGACATGAAAGGACGCGCCGCCCGTCGATGAGCACCGTGCAGGCGCCGCATTGACCGTGGTCGCAACCCTTCTTGGTTCCGGTGAGGTCTAGATGTTCACGAAGGGCGTCAAGCAGGGTGGTCCACGGCCGCAGCAACACGCGGCGTTCCACGCCATTGACGCGCAAGCCCACCTCGAGCTTCGGCGGCAAGCTTCGCTCAGGAAGGTGCGATGTCGCCTGTGGTCTTCCCTGCATGGCTGATCCGAGAACGCGGAACTAGAACCGCCAGCATCGGGATTGGTTCCCTTGCAGCTTCAGGAGACGATTCGCAACTCAGATTGAGAATATGCTTCCAGGCTCACGTGTCGCGCCCGAGTTGGTGGGAGGCGGCCGTGGTGAGCACGATGCCGGACGGGTTCTTGCAGCGCCGTCCGGCGCTGGATCGCATCGATATCTTGGAGGAGTGGTCGAGGCGCCCGAAATCCTGGGTCTATTTCTGTTCGACACACGCGCCGTTGATCGAGACCGTCATCTTATGGGAGGCGGCGTTCACGGCGTATAATTCCACTGCGCCGTTGGAACGGTTGAGGTTGCCTCCCTGATTCTTCTTATTTTTGAATACGTAAAAGGCGTCATTCTTTCGAATGAGAGAAAAATTGCCATCGAGGGCGCTGACGTTGCTGAGCTTCACCGCGGCGCCTCTTATTTCGATGGAAAACGGCGCGGACTGGCTTGAGTCGCTCTGTTGAGCCGAGACCTCGCATTGAAATGTCACCGGCGCATCTTCAGCGAAGGCCCAACCCGAGCAGAACAAAGATATGATCGTCGCAATGGATAGTCGTGATTTCATTTCGCATGTCCTTTTCTTTGGAAGTGTCGCCCTGCGTGCGCCGATGGGCGTCAACAGATGTCGCTGGCAGGCAGCGCCGTTGTCGCGAGATCGGCGCCAACCCAATCTTTGAGAACGCATTTCGGATTCAGTTCGTCCATTTGGTGAGCGTCTTTGAACGGGTCTCTCGCGCCGGGGCTTCGTCGCGGGATCACCTGTTTGGACGCGAGAACAATTTGCCCGCGCCGAGACCGGCCGCCAGGTTCAGAGGCTGCGAGGCGTTCTTGCGATTCGGCTAGGGCCAAGTCCCGGATTGTCGAGAACCATTTCGCTGGTTCTTCGAAAAAGCCACGTTAAAACAGCGAACTAGGATAGTGGTGGAGCCAGACGGAATCGAACCGACGACCTCTTCAATGCCATTGAAGCGCTCTCCCAACTGAGCTATGGCCCCGTTCTATTCGGACGCCTCTTGGGGGAGGCCGGACGGCGTGACGTCGTCGCGCGCTGTATAGTTCAGCCGCGCGTCGCCTGCAAGCCCGCTTGAAAAGGCCGCCGCTCTACCGTGGCCGGACCATCGACGGGTGATCAAGAGCCGTTATGGTAACGGCTGCGCGACCCTTGCGGGCAGATCGTCAATGACGCGAACGCGCGCTGGTGAAGACAGAGCTCTCAGCGCTTCTCTGCGAGAAAGGAATTCACGGTCTCCAAGAATTTCGCCACGGAGATCGGTTTCGACAAATAGGCTTCGCAGCCGCCCTGAAGGATTTTTTCCTCGTCGCCCTTCATCGCAAAGGCGGTGATCGCGATGACGGGAATGGCGCGCAGATCATCGTCCTCCTTGAGCATGCGGGTGACCTCCAGGCCGCTGATCTCGGGCAGCTGGATATCCATCAGGATCAGATCCGGCTGATGGCTGCGCGCGAGGGATATCGCCTCGAAGCCGCTCTTTGTTTGCAGCGTCGCATGGCCGTTGGCTTCCAAGAGATCATTAAAGAGCTTCATGTTGAGCTCGTTATCCTCGACGATGAGGATGGTCTTGGTCATTTCCCTTCGGCCCGTGTTTCGTCGTGCGATCGATCTCACCTAGCATAGGCGGATTAATGAAAAGCGCCAGAAATCCGCGCATTTCTAATGGTTGCGCGATCGGGCCGCGCTTGCGGGCGCTTCGAGGCTCCTCTAAACGGTTCGGACCATAGGGCGCGGCCCGGAGCAGGCTCCATGCTCCGCTTAGGCGAAGCTGCAGATTCAGCGGCGCTCTCGCTCGCGTTGGAGGCGCGAGTCCATGACGCTTCTGAGTCGATGACGCTTCTCATGCCGAAGCCCGAGCCGGCGATTATGTCGCGGCGTAATGAACTCATTGCGCGACTCGGGGCCATACTGCCGCGCGAAAGCCTGATCGTCGACGAGGTCGCGCGTCGCGCCTACGAATGCGACGCCTTCACCATGTATCGGGCGCTGCCGCTCGTCGTCACGCTGCCGGAGAGCGTTGAACAGGTGCGCGCGATTATGGCGCTCGCCGCCGACATGAACGTCAAACTCGTGCCCCGCGGCGCCGGCACGTCGCTGTCTGGCGGTTCGATGCCGCTCGAGGACGGCATTCTTCTCGGCATGTCCAAGTTCAATCGCATTCTCGAAATCGACTATGAGAACCGCTGCGCGCGCGTCCAGCCTGGCGTTCAAAATCTCGCGATCTCCAAGGCCGTTGAAGCGCAGGGCTTCTATTATGCGCCGGATCCGTCGTCACAGATCGCCTGTTCGATCGGCGGCAATGTCGCCGAGAACGCCGGCGGCGTTCACTGTCTGAAATACGGACTGACGACCAATAATATCCTCGGACTCGACGTCGTGCTGATGGGCGGCGAGTTCATCCGGCTCGGCGGCAAGCATCTCGACAGCGAGGGATATGACCTCATCGGCCTGATGACCGGCTCCGAAGGATTGCTCGGCGTCGTCACCGAGGTGACGGTGCGTCTGCTCCAAAAGCCGCCCGTGGCGCGGGGGCTGCTGCTCGGCTTTGCGAGTGTCGCGGCGGGGGCGCGCTGCGTCGGCGCGATCATTGCGCGCGGCGTCATCCCCGCTGGCCTCGAAATGATGGACAAGGCGACGATTCATGCGGTCGAGCGCTTCCAGCCCTGCGGCTATCCGCTCGATGCCGCAGCGCTCGTCATCGTCGAACTCGACGGGCCGCAGGCCGAAGTCGATCATCTCGTCGGCGTCGTGCAGGATATCGCGCGCGAGGAAGGCGCAACCACGATACGGGCTTCGACGAGCGAGGCCGAGCGGCTGCAGTTCTGGGCCGGCCGCAAGAACGCCTTCCCGGCGGTGAGCTGCATCGCGCCCGACTATCTTTGCATGGACGGCACGATCCCGCGGACGCGGCTGCCGGAAGCGCTCGCCGGCATGGATCGGCTCGCAAAGGCGCAGGGGCTGAGCGTCGCCAATGTCTTTCACGCCGGCGACGGCAATCTCCACCCGCTTATTCTCTATGACGCGTCGAAAGAGGGCGACGTCGAACGCGCGGAAAAGCTCGGTTTCGACATCTTGCGCCTGTGCGTCTCGCTGGGCGGCGTTCTGACCGGCGAACATGGCGTCGGCGTCGAGAAGCGTGACCTCATGGGGGAGATGTTCACCGAGGTGGATCTCGCGCAGCAGATGCGGCTCAAATGCGCCTTTGACCCGGAGGGCCGGCTCAATCCGGGCAAGGTGTTTCCGACGCTGCATCGTTGCGCTGAAATCGGGATGATGCATGTCTCGGGCGGTAAAATGCCCTTTCCCGACCTGCCGAGATTTTAGCGATGCACTCCGCTTGCGCGAGGCTCGAAATCCGCGACGAGGCGGACGCGGTTGACGCCATTTGCGCGGCAAAGGCGAAAGGCGACTGCTGCGCCATCGTCGGCGGCGGCTCCAAGTCGGGGCTCGGCCGCTTCGCGCCGCAAGCGCAGGCGCTCTCCACAGCCGCGCTGACCGGCGTGACGCTCTATGAGCCCAATGAACTCGTGCTCTCGGCGCGCGCCGGCGTTCCTCTGAGCGAGATCGAAGCGCTATTGGACCAGCATGGACAACAGCTTGCCTTCGAGCCAATGGATTACGGACTGCTCTTTGGCGCAGAAGCGGGCGGCGCCACGATCGGCGGCGTGATCGCGGTGAACGCCGCCGGGCCGCGGCGGATCAAAGCCGGCGCGGCGCGCGATCATCTGCTCGGGTTCCGCTGCGTCACCGGTCGCGGCGAGCAGGTGAAATCCGGCGGCCGGGTGATGAAGAACGTCACCGGCTACGACCTTTCGAAGCTTGTCTGCGGCTCGTACGGCACGCTGGCGCTTCTGACGGAGCTGACGCTCAAGGTGCTGCCGAAGCCTGAGACGGAATGCACGCTGCTGGCGATCGGGGCGGCTGAGGCGGATAGCCTCGCGCTCTTGCGCCGCGCTGCCGCGACGCCCTGCGAGCCTTCGGCGCTCGCCATGCTGCCGGCCGGCGCCGCGCCCTTAGCGCTGGACGCCGATGCGGCCGCGATTCGCCTCGAGGGTCCGGCGATTTCCGTAACGGCGCGCCGCGACGATCTCGTGGCGCGCTTGGCGGACGACGGCGTTCGATTCGAAACGCTCGATGCGCGCGACTCCATGGCGCTATGGCGCGGGCTGCGCGACGCCGCGCCCGTCGCCGCTCACTCCGGTCAAATCTGGCGCATTTCCGTCGCGCCCACTGACGGTTTTGCGGTCGTCGCGCGCATCCGCCGCGCCGGCGCGCCGATCCTCGCGCATTTCTACGACTGGGCCGGCGGACTGATCTGGCTGCGCCTCGAGACTGCGCCTGACGCCCATGCCGCCGTCGTGCGCTGCGCGGTGGACGCCAGCGGCGGCCATGCGACGCTGATCCGCGCGCGTGAAGAGACTCGCGCGACGGTCGACGTCTTCCATCCGCAACCGGCGGCGCTCGCCGCGCTGACGCGCCGCGTCAAGGAAAGCTTCGATCCGGCGCATATTTTGGAGCGCGGCCGCATGCGCGCGGAGTTTTAAGAGACGATGCAGACGTTTTTCTCGCTGCGGGCGCTCGCCGATCCCGAAATGGCGGAAACGGAGAAGATTCTGCGCGCCTGCGTGCATTGCGGATTCTGCTCGGCGACATGTCCGACCTATCTCCTCACCGGCGACGAACTCGACGGGCCGCGCGGCCGAATCTATCTCATCAAGGAGATGTTCGAGAAGGAGCGGCCGGCTGACGCGCGCACGGCGCGACATATCGATCGCTGTCTGTCCTGTCTCTCCTGCATGACGACCTGTCCTTCGGGCGTGCATTTCATGCATCTCGTCGATCACGCCCGGGCGCATATCGAAAAGACATATTCGCGACCGTTCACGGAGCGCGCCATGCGCGCGGCGCTCGCTTTCGTCTTGCCTCGACCTTCGCTCGCGCGACCGCTGTTTCGCGTCGCAGCCGCGATCCGCCCCTTGGCGCGCTCGCTGCCGCGCCGCATCGCGGCGGCGCTCGCGCTGGCGCCCTCGCAGCTTCCGCCCGCTTCAATCGTCGATGCGCCGCAGGTCTTTGCCGCGCAAGGCGCGCGCAAGATGCGCGTTGCGATGCTGAGCGGCTGCGTCCAGACGGTCATCGACACGTCCATCAACGAAGCGACGATACGGCTGCTGACGCGCCACGGCGTCGAGGTCGTCGTCGCGAAAGGCGCCGGCTGCTGTGGGGCGCTGCCGCATCATCTCGGCAAGGTCAACGATTCTCTACGCTATGCGCGCGCGAACATCGAAGCCTGGACGCGCGAAATCGACTCCGGCGGGCTGGATCATGTCGTCGTCAACGCGTCAGGCTGCGGAACGAGCGTGAAGGACTACGGCCATATGTTCCGCAATGATCCGGCTCTCGCGGATAAAGCCGCGCACATCTCGGGGACGACGAGAGACGTGACGGAGCTGATGACTGAGATTGGCTTTGCGCCGTCGGGCGACGCGCCGAAACTTCGGGTCGCCTACCATTCCGCCTGCTCGCTGCAACATGGTCAGAAGATATCGCAAGAGCCGGTCGCGCTGCTCGCCGCCGCGGGCTTTGACGTCGTCGCCGTTCCCGAGGGACATATCTGCTGCGGCTCGGCGGGAACCTACAATGTGCTGCAGCCAGAATTCGCGGGAGAGCTGCTGTCGCGAAAAGTCGCGAATATCGATAGCGTCGCGCCGGACCTTGTGGCCGCCGGCAACATTGGCTGCATCGTACAGATCAGGTCGGGTACGCCCGTGCCAGTCGTCCACACAGTGGAATTGCTCGACTGGGGGAGCGGGGGGCCAAACCCTACAGCGCTAACGAAAATCTGATATGATTTGCGGCAGAGGATGATCGCGATGCCACTGCTGGATACATTGCTCGCCAAACGCGCGGAAGTTCTGAACGCCGCGAGTCGGCACGGCGCCTCGAATGTCCGGCTTTTCGGATCGGTCGCTCGAAGGTCTGAAACGCCCTCAAGCGATGTGGATATTTTGATCGATCTGGCGCGAGACCGCGGCTTCTCTGATTTCCTTGCGCTCGCCGAGGAGTTGGAAGAGCTGATAGGTCGAAAAGTCGACCTCGTCACTTCGCGTGGCCTCAGTCCGTATATGAAACCACTTATTGAAGAGGAAATTTTCAGTCTGTGAAATCTGACTGCCTATACCTTCAACATATTCTCGACAGCATCGCCGCCATTGAGACCTACGTGAGCGATGGCGAAGAGTCATTTCTGCGCGAGAGAATCATCCAAGACGCGGTCATCCGAAATTTCGAGATCATAGGGGAAGCTGCGAACCGGTTAACGCCGGAACTGCGCTCTGGCGCGCCCGTCCCCTGGAAAAGAATTATCGCGTTTCGCAACCGACTGATTCACGCCTATTGGGGCGTGGATCTCGTGCTTGTATGGGACGTCGTGAGAAACGAACTCCCGTCGCTGAAATCGGAAGCCGAGCGCCTTCTCGGAGAGATCCAGGGAAGTAGCGGTCGCTAACGCAAAAACCCAACAATATCCTTCACCGCATTCATGTTCTCGCGGGCGATGGCGCGGGCGCGTTCGGCGCCGTCGCGCAGCACGCCGTCGACATAGCTCTCATCCTCGCGAATGCGGCGCATTTTGTCGGTGATCGGGGCGAGCTTGGCGACGGCGAGATCGACGAGCGCGCTCTTGAAGCTCGAGAAATTGGCGCCGCCGAATTCGCCGAGCACATCCGCTTTGCTGCGCCCCGAAAGCGCCGCGAATATGCCGACGAGATTATAGGCCTCGGGGCGCCCTTCGAGGCCTTTTTCCTCGGAGGGCAGCGCGTCGGGGTCGGTCTTGGCCTTCCTCACCTTCTGCGCGATCTGGTCGGCGTCGTCGGAGAGATTGATGCGCGAATAATCCGAAGCGTCGGACTTCGACATTTTTTTCGTGCCGTCGCGCAGGCTCATCACCCGCGTCGCCGGGCCGGAGATCAGCGGCTCGGGCAGGGGAAAGAACGCCTCGCCAAAGCCGTTGCGGGCGATCGATTCCGAGAAATCATTGTTGAACTTCTGGGCGATGTCGCGCGCGAGTTCGAGATGCTGCTTCTGGTCGTCGCCGACCGGCACATGCGTCGCCCGATAGATCAAAATGTCGGCGGCCATCAGCACCGGATAGTCGAGCAGGCCCATCGAGGCGTTCTCGCGATCCTTGCCCGCCTTGTCCTTGAACTGGGTCATGCGATTGAGCCAGCCGATGCGCGCGACGCAATTCAACACCCAGGCGAGCTCGGCGTGCTCCGGCACCTGGCTCTGATTGAAGACGATGTTCTCTTTCGGGTCGATCCCGCAGGCGATGAAGGCGGCGGCGATTTCGCGCGTATTCGCCTTCAGCGCGATCGGGTCCTGTGGCACCGTGATCGCATGCAGGTCGACGACGCAATACATGCAGTCGAAGTTCTTCTGCAGCTCGACGAATTTGACGATCGCGCCGAGATAGTTGCCGAGATGCAGATTGCCGGTGGACTGCACGCCCGAGAAGACGCGCTGAGGAAATGTGGACATGTGATCGGCCAAGGGTTTTGGGTTTGGCCGGTCTTATGGCGAGAAGCGCGCGAAGGCGCAAGTCCGAGGCGCCTGCGCAGTCTTTGCCCCGGATTTGCGACCGAATGGAGACGGCTTTTGCTTGAAGACGCGTCGTGGTATCCGGACTTCCATTGAACTTCGTGGACGGGAAGATTTCGGTGGATCAGCGGCCGCTATCGGAGGAGCGCTACGTCCAGTCGCCTCGTTGGACGCTATTGATGTTGCTGCTCAGTTGCGTGATGACCGGAGCGTCAATCTACATTCTTCTTCTCATCAACGCTTCTAACCGCCCTGAAGGTGCGTGGGGCGCAATGTTTGGTTGGTTTGCCGTTGCCTTCTTTGGTCTTGGCGTTTGCCTCTCTCTAGCGCTTCTGGCGCGTCCTGAGACGTTGCTGTTGAACAGCGCGGGCTTCACGCTGGCCGGCGGCTTGAACCTTACGCCGCAGAAAACGGCATGGCGCCATGTTGAGCGATTCTTTGTTAATCACGAAGGTTTTCCCTCATCTCGAACGGTCGGTCTGCGTTATCGCGGGCTTCCAGGGGCAAGGATATTGCCGGGCGAGTGGGAATTGCCGACCCAGGAGATGGTCGCGCGCCTCAATGCCTATCGGGAGCGCGCCCTCGCGTCCGCCGGCGATCCAGACGAATTGCATGTTGTTTCGGAGCCGCCAGCGAGTGAACGACCGAACGTCGAAGTGGAGAATTCGGTCATCTTCGGGCCGGAGCGCTACGTCACATCAGCCCGCAAAGTCTCTTTCATGCTGCTGTTGGGCTGCGTGTTAATCGTCGGGTCTTTTTTCGTTACCCGCGCCGCTGGCCTTTTTGCCATCGTATTTTTGGCCGTTCCTCTCTTGAGGCTGCTCTGGCTTTTGCTTCGCCCCTATAAATTGCTGCTGGACGACGAAGGCTTTACGCTTTCCGGCGGAACATCCTTGAAGCCCCAAAAAACGGCATGGCGCGACGTCGAGCGATTTTTGATACGTAGTTCCTGGGTTCCCAGCCCTCAATCGGTCGCCTGGGGTTGCGTTGCAGGTCGTAGCCCAAAAAAACGGGCATTCATGAGCCAGTTCTTTGCGCCTGAAGGTGAACTGGCTGATGGCGAACTGCCCGACCTGCGGACATTATCCGCGCCGGAGTTAGAGCAGCGCCTCAACGCCTATCGAGCACGCGCCCTCGCCGCACAAGGCAAGATCACAAAATAAAACGGCTCAAATCCCGGTTCTTCGCCAGATCGCCGATATGCTCCTCGACATAGGCGCCGTCGATCACGACACTGTCGCCCGCGCGGTCCGACGCCGAAAAGCTGATGTCGTCGAGCACGCGCTCCATCACCGTCTGCAGGCGCCGCGCGCCGATGTTCTCGACGGAAGTGTTCACCTGTACGGCGACCTTGGCGATGGCGTCGACGGCGGATGGCGCAAATTCGAGCGTCATGCCCTCGGTGCCCAGCAGCGCGGAATATTGCTTCGTCAGGCAGGCCTCGGTTTCGGTCAATATGCGACGGAAGTCGTCTTCGTTGAGCGAGGCGAGTTCGACGCGAATCGGCAGGCGCCCCTGCAGTTCCGGCAGCAGGTCGGAGGGCTTCGCCACATGGAAGGCGCCGGAGGCGATGAACAGCACGTGGTCGGTCTTCACCGTTCCATGTTTCGTCGCGACCGTCGTGCCTTCGATCAGCGGCAGCAGGTCACGCTGCACGCCTTCGCGCGAGACATCGGCGCCGCCGCGGCCTTCGCGCGCGCAGATCTTGTCCATCTCGTCGATGAAAACAATGCCGTTGTTCTCGACCTCGTGGATCGCCTCGCGGACGCTCGCTTCCTGATCAATCAGCTTGTCGCTCTCTTCGGCGATCAGAGGCCCCTGCGCCTCTTTCACCGAGAGTTTGCGCGGTTTGCCGCGCTGCATCGCCTTGCCGAAAATATCGCCAAGCGAAAAGGCGGAGACGCTCGCGCCGGGCATGTTCGGCAGTTCGAACATCGGCATCGAGGAGCCCGACTGCGTCAGCTCGACTTCGATTTCCTTGTCGTCGAGTTCGCCCGCGCGCAGGCGACGGCGAAACGTTTCACGCGTGCCGGGCGACGCGGCGGGCCCCACCAGCGCGTCGAGCGTGCGCTCTTCGGCCGCTTGCTGCGCGCGCGCCTGCACGTCCTTACGGCGGCGCTCCTTGACCATCAGGATGGCGACCTCGACCAGATCGCGCACAATCTGTTCGACGTCGCGGCCGACATAGCCGACCTCGGTGAATTTCGTCGCTTCGACTTTGATGAAGGGCGCATTGGCGAGACGCGCGAGACGTCGCGCGATTTCGGTCTTGCCGCAGCCGGTCGGGCCGATCATCAGGATGTTCTTGGGCAGCACCTCTTCGCGCATCTGGCCTTCGAGCTGCAGCCGCCGCCAGCGGTTGCGCAGCGCGATGGCGACGGCGCGCTTGGCGTCGCTTTGTCCAACGATGTAGCGATCAAGTTCGGAAACGATCTCGCGCGGCGAGAAGTCGGCCATGGGAAGTTCCTTCGGAACGGCATTAGGCAGTCGGCAGTCGTATCATCCCACTGCCGAACACCGACTGCCCTAAATCTTCTCCACCACCACATTCTGGTTGGTGTAGACGCAAATTTCTGAAGCGATAATCATCGCCCGTCGCGCGATGGTTTCGGCGTCGAGGGACGAATCGAGCAGGGCGCGCCCGGCGGCGAGCGCGTAGTTTCCGCCCGAACCAATGGCGGCCACCGCGCCTTCGCCCGTGCCTTCCGGCTCAAGCACGTCGCCGGAGCCGGTGAGCACGAGGCCGACGCTCTTGTCGGCGACGAGCATCATCGCCTCCAGGCGCCGCAGATAGCGGTCCATGCGCCAGTCCTTGGCGAGTTCGACGCAGGCGCGCATCAATTGCCCGGGATATTGCTCGAGCTTCGATTCGAGCCGTTCGAAGAGCGTGAAGGCGTCGGCGGTGGCGCCGGCGAAACCGGCGATCACGTCGCCCTTGCCCAAACGGCGCACTTTCTTGGCGTTGCCTTTCATGATCGTCTGGCCGAGGCTGACCTGGCCGTCGCCGGCGATCACCGTTTCTCCGGCTTTCTTGACGAGGATGATTGTCGTCGCGTGCATGGCCGCAAAGCGGTGTTTTTCGCTATCCATTCGCCGTATCCAGCCTGAGATGTTCAGCCGATGTAAGGTTTGGCGGCGATTTGAGCAAGGGCGGAGCGGTAACAGGGCGGCCGCGCCATTCGCCAGTTGGGCTGGGGTTCACTGCAAGACTCACTTGCGCGGGGCGCCGGCGAGCGGCGCGGGAAAATCCAGGACCTCGCGCGTATAGGTCTCATGCACCTCGGAGAGAGGACGTTGATCGCGCGCATAGACCACGGCCGTGTGCTCGAAGAGGTCGTGCGGAATGGAGAGCGCGCCGCCGGCATTTTCAGGCGAGGCCGTCGGGATGGCCGAGAACTCCCAGCCCTCGGGCAAGGGCGACCAGCGCACTTTCATTTCGACAGTGCGACGGAACGGCTGCAGCGGGGCGATGGCCTTGCCGAAGGGCGTTTCCGTCGTCTCCAGCGCGTGGTTCATTTCATCGGAAAGCCGTCCAGGCACATACCAATTGTCAGCCTCCGAGAGCACGTGATCGCCGCAAGCGAGCTGCACGCGCCGGTAGTTCACCGGCTCCTCGTCGCTGACGTCGAGCCGCCGGCGCGTCTCCGCGCTCGGCCGCCGGTCGATTCCAGCGACGCGGCGGGCGACGATCTTGGGCTCGGCGGACATCTTGTGATCGGCGCACCATTTCTCAAGCGTCGCCGTCGCGCTGCGGCTTGCGAGCAGGGAGGCGTTGAGCGTTTGCATGAGCGCCAGCGCTTCGATGCGCGACACGAAGCCGTCCCGCCAAGGCTCGGCGATCGCCGGAATGGACATCAAAGACGCCGCGAGGAGCGCGAAACCGAGCCTAAGTCGCATGTTTAAGCCTCCTTACGGCGCCGCGGCGCCATAGATTTCTCGCCGCGACTTCGCGATTCCGCCGGCCGCCACCGGCCGAAGTCGCCGCCGCTGCGGCATTTAGCGTCTTCTTGATGCGTTGTCGCCAAGCTACAAGCGCCTGCCGGCGTCGGTTGAATTGCCGTGGTCGCGCTTAACCAGGGAATCGACGCGAATAGACGGAGCATTCTTTGTTTTGCGTCCGATGTGCCGACAAGCGGCGTTGGTTGGCGCGCATCTCGCTTCTCTTTGACGCCCGAGCGGTTCGGGTGGCGAATCCGGGGCGGAGTTGCTACAAGCTGGCCGCTTGCGGCCGCAGTCGCCGGAAACGCCGGTAGGGCCCAAGAAAAGGCTGGAAATGCGCAGCGCCACGCTCGAGCGCAACACCAAGGAAACCAAAATCTCGGTCACCGTCGACCTCGACGGGGACGGCCGCTCGGACATATCGACCGGGGTGGGATTTTTCGATCATATGCTCGACCAGATCGCCCGTCATGCGCCGCTGGATCTTACCGTGCGCGCTGAGGGCGATCTGCATATCGACGGTCATCACACGGTTGAGGACGTCGGCATCGCCATCGGCCAGGCGGTGGATCGCGCGCTTGCAGACCGCAAGGGCATTTCCCGCTATGGCGACGCGCATGTGCCGCTCGACGAGGCGCTGACCCGCGTCGTCGTGGACGTCTCGGGCCGGCCCTTCCTCGTTTACGAGGTCGCATTTCCGGCGCAGCGGATCGGCGGCTTTGACACCGAGCTGATGCGCGAATTCTTCCAGGCCTTTGCGGTTCACGCCCGCGTCGGGCTGCACATCGAATGTCTGCGCGGCGTCAACAGCCACCATATCGCCGAAAGCGCCTTCAAGGGCTTCGCGCGCGCCTTCGGCAAGGCGGTGGCGATCGATCCGCGCCGCACGCAGGGGGAAGCGCCTTCCACCAAGGGAACGCTCACCGCCTGAAAAGAGGCGGGTGACGCCGACGAGGGGACGGCCGATGGCGATATTCACTGTTCATTTTCCGCGAATGGCGTCGGGCCAGCCTCCCGCGCCGGACAAGATCGTCTTCTTGCGCGACGGCTTTTCCTGGCCGGCCTTTATTTTTGGTCCGTTCTGGCTGGCCTGGCGCAGAGCTTGGCTCGTCGCGGGGCTGTGGACGCTTCTTCTCGTCACCCTCGCGCTCATCGCCTGGAAGCTGCGGGTGTCGCGCGACGCGATGTCCTGGCTGACGCTCGGGCTCGCTGTCTGGCTCGGTTTCGAGGGGGAGCGGCTCGTCGGCTGGAATTTGGCGCGTCGCGGCTATGTCGAGCAGGATCTCGTCATTGGCGATGACCTCGACGAGGCGGAGGCGGCCTATTTCCACCGCCATCGCCCGTCTCAGCCGATCGCGAAAGACGATGTCGCTGGGGAGCCCGCTCCTTGACGACCGCGATCATTGACTATGGGTCGGGCAATCTGCATTCCGCCTTGAAAGCCTTTGAGCGCGCCGCCCGCGAGTCGCAGGCGCAAGGCGACATTCGCGTCACCAGCGACCCCGACGTCGTGCGCGCCGCCGAGCGCGTCGTGCTGCCGGGCGTCGGCGCTTTCGCCGATTGTCGCCGCGGCCTGATGGCGATCGAGGGTCTTTACGCCGCCCTGCAAGAGGCGGTCATCGACCGTGGCCGGCCGTTCTTAGGGATTTGCGTTGGGATGCAGCTCATGGGCGCGCGCGGCCTTGAACATGGCGAAACGCCGGGCCTCGGCTGGATTCGAGGCGACGTCGCGGCGATCGAGCCTGCGAATCCTTCGCTGAAAATCCCGCATATGGGCTGGAATACGCTGACGTTGAGCCGGGAACATCCGCTCTTTGCCGGCGTGCCGACGGGAGAGCGTGGATTGCACGCCTATTTCGTGCACTCGTTTCAGCTGACGCCGGCGTCGCCGGACCACGTCCTGGCGACGACCGACTATGGCGCGCCGCTCACCGCGGCCGTGGCGCGCGACAATCTCGTCGGCGTGCAGTTCCATCCCGAAAAAAGCCAGAGGCTGGGCCTAGCGCTGATCGGCAATTTCCTGAGGTGGCGTCCGTGATTCTGTTTCCCGCAATCGATTTGAAGGAAGGTCAGTGCGTGCGCTTGGCCCAGGGCGATATGGACCGCGCGACGGTGTTCAATGACGACCCCGCCGAGCAGGCCCGCGCCTTCCAGCGGGTCGGGTTCGAATATCTGCATGTCGTCGATCTCGACGGCGCCTTCGCGGGGGCGCCGCGCAACGCTCGGGCGGTCGAATCCATTCTCGCCGCGCTGACGATTCCCGTGCAGCTTGGCGGCGGCATTCGCGACATGCGCACGCTGTCGCGCTGGTTGGAAAAAGGCGTTGCGCGCGTCATCATCGGCACGGCGGCCGTCAAGGATCCGTCTTTCGTGCGCGAGGCGGCGCGCCTTCACCCGGGCCGCGTCGCCGTAGGGGTCGACGCCAAGAATGGTTTTGTCGCCGTCGACGGCTGGTCGCGGGCGACACGCATGTCGGCGCTCGATCTCGGCAAGAGCTTCGAAGACGCGGGCGTGAGCGCCATCATCTACACCGACATCTCTCGCGACGGCGTTTTGACCGGTCTCAATATCGAGGCGACCTTGGCGCTCGCCGACGCCTTGACGATTCCCGTTATCGCCTCCGGCGGCCTCGCGTCGCTCGCCGACGTGGAGCGGCTGCTGCAGCCCGACTGCCGCAAGCTCGCCGGCGCCATCACCGGGCGGGCGCTCTACGACGGGCGGCTCGATCCGGGGCAGGCGTTGGCGATGATTCGAATGGCGAGGGAGGCGCAGCCGACGTGAGGCCCGGCGACGCAATCGGAAATTTCACCTCCCGTGCTGGAATCGTGCGCGTGCGAAACGCGCTCAATCCCATGCTTTGGACCACGGCGGTTGTCTTTCCGACGAGTTTGCTCGCGGCGTATTTTTTCCGCGATGACGTAGTTCTGAAATACGCGCTTGCAGCATTTGGCGCCATCCCTGTGCTCGTGACAATTATTTCTTACTTTATCTTTCTGTTCAAAGACCCCGACCGCCTTCAATCGGAAGAATATTTGTTGCGCCACCAGGCCATGCAAATACTTTATAGGAAGGAGGCGGAGAGTGAAGTCGTGGAAGTTGTCGACGAAGAGCCGCGCCTTGAAATCGAGCCCAACCCTGGGAGCAACAGCGATGAATCGTAAAGTATACATCCTCGTTTTCTCGCCTGACGCGGCATGGGTGCATACGGAAGCTAAGCCGATTGCCGGCATCTTGAACGACGGCGACGGCATTTATGTTTTGGATGGAAACATCCTGTTTCTAAAGACGGCGCAGAATGTAGAAACGCTCACCGAGCGTCTTAAGTCGAGCCTGACTGGTAAGGCGCAGTTTTTTCTCGCGGACGTCAGCGAAACCGCTCGCGCGGGCAATATGGCGCCCAAATTCTGGAGCTATCTGCGCGAAGCGGAAACTCTGGCGCCAGCCGCCTAATGCTGAAAGCGCGCGTCATTCCCTGCTTGGACGTGAAAGGAGGACGCGTCGTCAAAGGCGTCAATTTCGTCGATCTGCGCGACGCCGGCGATCCGGTCGAATGCGCCATCGCCTATGACGCCGCCGGCGCCGACGAACTCTGCTTCCTCGACATCACCGCAAGCCATGAAGACCGCGGCATTCTGCTGGACGTCGTGCAGCGCACGGCGGAAGCCTGCTTCATGCCGCTGACTGTGGGCGGCGGCGTGCGCACGCTGGACGACATCCGCAATCTGCTGCTCGCCGGCGCCGACAAGGTCTCGATCAATTCCGCCGCCGTGGCCAATCCCGGCTTCGTTCGCGAAGCGTCGGAAAAATTTGGCGCGCAATGCATCGTCGTCGCCATTGACGCCAAGCGCGCAGCCGAGGGACGCTGGGAAATCTTCACCCATGGCGGGCGCCGCGCAACGGGGATCGACGCAGTGCAATACGCGCGAGAGGTCAGCGAACTCGGCGCCGGCGAAATCCTGCTCACCTCGATGGATCGCGACGGCACGAAAAGCGGCTTCGATATCGCGCTGACGCGGGCCGTCGCCGACGCGGTGCAGGTGCCGGTCATCGCCTCGGGCGGCGTTGGGACGCTCGATCATCTCGTCGCCGGGGTCAAGGAAGGCCATGCGAGCGCCGTGCTCGCCGCGTCGATCTTCCATTTCGGCGAATATTCGATCCCGCAGGCGAAGCTTCATATGGCGGCGGCGGGGCTGCCGATGCGCCTCGACGGCCTGGAGGCGATGGGATGAGCCAAAAATGTCATCGCGCCGTCGCCACGACCCCCTCCCTGTCCCTCCCCCGCTTCGCTTCGCTCGCGGGAGAGGGGACGCTAACGATCGGCGTTATCGAAATCCCGATGAAGCGCGGAATCTACTCCCTCTCCCGCGCAGCGGGGGAGGGTTGGGGAGGGGGCCTGTCATGAGTTTCACGCTCGACGATCTCGCGGCGCTCATCAAAGCACGGCGCAACGACAGCGCCTCGACCTCCTATACGAAGACCCTGCTCGACGCCGGAATGCCGCGCATCGCCAAGAAATTCGGCGAAGAGGCGGTCGAAACGGTGATCGCGGCGATGGAGGGCGACCGAAGCGCGCTCATCAATGAAGCCGCGGACACATTCTACCATCTTCTGGTCATGCTCGAAGCGCGGGATATTTCGCTGGGCGACGTGTGGCGCGAACTGGAGCGGCGCACGAAACAGTCCGGGCTTGCGGAGAAAGCCGCGCGCGGAGCAAAGGAATGACGGTGGCGGAGCTCGTCCCCAACAACGAGGCTCTTTCCCCCTACCGGCATTTTACGCGCGCCGAATGGGCGTCGCTGCGCGCCGATACGCCGCTGACGCTGACGCTCGATGATCTCGTCCGGCTGAAATCGCTCAACGATCCGATCTCGCTCGAAGAGGTCATCGAAATCTATCTGCCGCTGTCGCGCCTGCTCGCTCTTTACGTTGCGGCGACGCAAGGCCTCTTCAAGGCGACGCAGCGCTTTCTCGGCGCCGAGGACGGCAAGGTTCCCTACATCATTGGCGTCGCCGGTTCCGTCGCCGTGGGGAAGTCCACGACGGCGCGCGTCTTGCGCGCCCTGCTGTCGCGCTGGCCGAATACGCCGAAAGTGGAGCTCATCACCACCGACGGATTTCTCTTGCCCAACAGAATCCTTGAAGCCGAAAGTCTCATGGACAAGAAGGGCTTTCCGGAAAGCTACGACAACAAATCGCTGCTGCGATTTCTCTCCGACGTGAAGGCGGGACGGCGCAACGTCTGCGCGCCGGTCTATTCGCATATGACCTATGACGTCGTCGAGGGCGAAGCGAGCTGCGTCGACCGGCCCGACATTCTCATCGTCGAAGGCGTCAACGTTCTGCTTGCGCCGCGCATGCGCGACGGCCGCGAAATTCCCTTCGTCTCCGACTTCTTCGATTTTTCGGTCTATCTCGACGCGCCCGAAGACGTGCTGGAGCGATGGTATGTGGAGCGCTTTCGGCGGCTTCAGCAGACGGCGTTCCGCGATCCGCAATCCTACTTCCGCGTCTATGCCGATCTCGACGCAGAGGAGACGACGCGCGTCGCAAAAGACATATGGACGCGCATCAACCTCGAGAATCTGCGCCAGAACATCGCCCCGACGCGTCCGCGCGCGAGTTTGATCCTCACCAAGGACGCCGATCACAGGATCGAGGAAGTGGCGCTTCGGAAGTTGTAAGCTTGGCTTCATCGGCGTCGCGGAGCTCGCTCTGCCGCTGGGGCGCGGCAAAGAGGTGAGCGCATGCTGGCGGGTTTGCAAATCCTCGTCTTTCTTCTCGCGGCGGTGGCGTTCGTCGCCTTCATCGCCTTGCGCTCCGGCGTCGCCTCGCCGATCCTGCTTGTCGCATCGGGCGTGCTGATCGCAGTGGCGCCTGGCGTGCCCGCCTTCGTGCTGGAGCCGCAATTTGTGCTGCTCCTCGTGCTGCCGCCGGTGATCTACATTTCCGCGATCAACATGAGCTGGCGGGAGTTTCGGTCCAATCTGCGGCCAATACTTCTGCTCGCCGTCGGCTGCGTCGTTTTCACCACAATTTCCGTTTCGGTTGCGACGAATTGGCTGCTCGGCTGGCCTTTGGCGGTTGGTTTCGTCCTCGGCGCGATCGTATCGCCTCCCGACGCCGTCGCGCCGCTCGCCATTGCGCGACGCATGCAATTGCCGCGGCGCATTTCGGTCATTTTGGAGGGAGAGGGTCTCGCCAATGACGCCACGGCGCTTGTGCTTTATCGCTTCGCGGTGGCGGCGGTCAGCGTCGGCTCCTTTTCCCTGGCGCAGGGGGGCGAGACGTTCGCGGCGATTATCGCCGGCGAGATCGTGTGGGGTCTTGGCGTCGGCTGGACGATGCTGCGGCTGCGTCGCTTCATGCGCGATCCGCGCATCGAAATCACCCTCTCGCTGATCACGCCGTTCTTGGCCTATTGGCCGCCTGAGCATCTCGGCGGCTCGGGCGTCATCGCGACGGTTGCGGCCGGTCTCTACATCAGCTGGAAAGGGCCGAGGCTGATCAGCGCGGCGACGCGTCTGCAAGGCGTGTTCTTCTGGGATTTCTTTCTGTTTTTGATCGAAGGTCTGGTTTTTCTCTTCACCGGTCTGCAGGCGCAGGCGCTCTTTGCGCGTATCCAGGACCATTCGATGTACGAACTGACGACGTCCGCCGCGATCGTTTCGCTCGTCGTGATCCTTGCGCGCTTCGTGTGGATTTTTCCGCTCACCTATCTGCCGCGCTGGCTCATTCCGCCGCTGGCGCGACGCGATCCTTCGCCGCCCTGGCAATGGCCGTTCATCATTTCCTTCACCGGCGTGCGCGGGATTGTCTCGCTCGCCGCGGCGCTGGCGATCCCGCTCGCCGCCGCGGACGGCGAGCCGTTTCCCTATCGCGACTCGATCTTTTTTCTCACCTTCTGCGTCGTGATGGTGACGCTCGTTTTCCAAGGGTCGGTGTTGCCCTGGATCATTCGCAAACTCGGCCTCGTTAAAACCGGCATGAGGGAACGCGTCCTCGACCGCGCTGAAGAGCTGCGCGCCCGCCACGCCGCGATCGAGGCGTCGAGCGCGAAACTCGCGCGCTTTGGCGCGGAGAATGAGGTCCCCGAAGAAGCGATGAACTCGCTGCTCGCGCAACAGGACTACTTTCTGTCGCGCGTCCGCATGAAATGCGAGGAAAATGAAGAACGCCGCGCGCTGACGGCGCTTCACGACGAGATCGACCTGCGGCTCATCGCCGAGGAGCGTAACCTGATCAACGGCATGCTGCCGGAAGGCAAACTCACCGACGAAGCCCGCCGTCGGATTGAGCGCGAACTCGATCTGCGCGAAGCGGATGTGCTGAATCGGAGGAAAGAGCGGCTGGGGTAGGGCGACGCGCCGCGTCAAGAATGCGGCGCTCGGGAAATGTGAAGAGCCCCCTCCCTGTCCCTCGCCCGCTTCGCGGGAGAGGGGACGCTAACGACCGGCGTTGGCGATCAGGACAAAAGAGGGCGCGCTCTGCTCCCTCTCCCGTCCGAAGTCGGCTGTTGCCGGCTTCGGCGTCGCCGCCCAAACCGGGAACACCCGGTTTGCGCAGCGGGGGAGGGTTGGGGAGGGGGTTACGCGTTCCCCACCGTTCGCAGCAGCGGCGGCGCGGCATGTCGATGCGCCGACTTGCCGTCGATGACGAGGCCTGAGGCGTCGGCCGACACTTCGACGCTCGCGCCGTCGATGATCTCGCCCGCGAGCAGCCGCTCGGCAAGCGTGTCCTGCAATTCCTTCTGCATGACGCGCTTCAACGGCCTTGCGCCATAGGTCGGATCGTAACCCTTCGCCGCGAGCCAATCACGCGCCTTGGCGTCAAGATGCAGCGTGATCTTGCGATCTTCGAGGAGCTTCTGCAGCCGCTTGACCTGGATGTCGACGATGGCGCCCATGTCCTCGCGCCGCAGGCGGTTGAACAGGATGATCTCGTCGACCCGGTTCAGGAACTCCGGCCTGAAATGCGCTCGCACGACCTGCATGACTTCGCTGTGCACGGCGGAGGAATCCTCGCCCTCCTTCTGCATGACGAGGAATTCCGAGCCGAGATTCGACGTCATGATGATCAGCGTGTTCTTGAAATCCACCGTGCGGCCTTGGCCGTCGGTCAGGCGGCCGTCGTCGAGCACCTGCAGCAGCACGTTGAAGACGTCGGGATGCGCCTTCTCGATTTCGTCGAAGAGCACGACCTGATACGGCCGGCGGCGGACGGCTTCGGTCAACGCGCCGCCTTCCTCATAGCCGACATAGCCGGGCGGCGCGCCGATCAGCCGCGCGACCGAATGCTTTTCCATATATTCGGACATGTCGAGCCGCACCATGGCCGTCTCGTCGTCGAACAGAAACGCCGCGAGCGCCTTCGTCAGCTCGGTCTTGCCGACGCCCGTGGGGCCAAGGAAGATGAAACTGCCGATCGGGCGGTTCGGGTCTTGCAGTCCGGCCCGCGCGCGGCGCACGGCGGTCGACACGGCGACGACCGCGTCATGCTGGCCGACGACGCGCTTTGCGAGCTCGTCCTCCATGTGCAGCAGCTTCTCGCGTTCGCCTTCGAGCATCTTGTCGACGGGCACGCCGGTCCAACGCGAGACGACCTGCGCCACGTCATTGGCGGTGACCTCCTCGTCGACGAGCGTGTCGGCTTCGGTTTCCGTCTCCGCCAACTTCCTTTCGAGATCGGGAATTACGCCATAGGTAAGTTCGCCGGCGCGCTGATATTCGCCGCGCCGCTGCGCCTGCGCCAGTTCGTTACGCGCCGCTTCAAGCTGCTCCTTTAGCTTCTGCGCCGCGCCGAGCTTGTCCTTCTCGGCTCGCCAGCGCGCGGTGAGCGCCGCCGATTTTTCTTCGAGGTCCGCGAGTTCGCCTTCGAGCTTCGCCAGGCGATCCTTTGACGCCGTGTCCGTTTCCTTTTTGAGCGCTTCCTGCTCGATCTTCAGCTGAATGATGCGCCGGTCGAGTTCGTCGAGCTCCTCGGGCTTCGAGTCGATCTGCATGCGCAGCCGCGACGACGCCTCGTCGATGAGATCGATCGCCTTGTCCGGCAGGAAGCGGTCGGAGATGTAGCGGTTCGACAAAGTCGCCGCGGCGACGATCGCGCTATCGGTGATGCGCACGCCGTGATGGAGTTCGTATTTCTCCTTCAGGCCGCGCAGGATCGAGATCGTATCCTCGACGGTCGGCTCGTCGACAAAGACAGGCTGGAAGCGCCGGGCGAGCGCCGCGTCCTTTTCGACATGTTTGCGGTATTCATTGAGCGTCGTCGCGCCGACGCAATGCAATTCGCCGCGCGCCAGCGCGGGTTTGAGCAGATTGGAGGCGTCCATCGCGCCATCGGCCTTGCCGGCGCCGACGAGCGTGTGCATCTCGTCGATGAACAGGATGATATTGCCTTCGGCGGCGGTGACTTCGTTCAGCACCGCCTTCAGCCGCTCCTCGAATTCGCCGCGATATTTCGCGCCGGCGATCAGCGCGCCCATATCGAGCGCGAGCAGCTTCTTATCCTCGAGCGATTCCGGCACGTCGCCATTGACGATGCGCAGCGCCAGACCCTCGACGATCGCGGTCTTGCCGACGCCGGGCTCGCCGATGAGCACGGGATTGTTCTTGGTGCGGCGCGACAGCACCTGAATCGCGCGGCGGATCTCCTCGTCGCGGCCGATCACCGGATCGAGCTTGCCCTCGCGCGCCGCTTCGGTGAGGTCGCGGGCGTATTTCTTCAGCGCGTCATAGGCGTTTTCGGCGGAAGCGGAATCCGCCGTGCGGCCCTTGCGCAGATCTTCGATCGCGGCGTTGAGCGTCTGCGGCGTCACGCCGGCGGCGGCAAGAATTTTCGCGGCCTCGGAGTCCTTCTCCATCGCCAGCGCCAACAGCAGCCGCTCGACGGTGACGTAAGAATCGCCCGCCTTCTGGGCGATCTTCTCGGCGTTGTCGAAAAGCCGGGCGGTCGCCGGCGCGAGATAGAGCTGGCCGGCGCCGGCCCCCATCACTTTCGGCAATTTCGCGAGCGCGGCTTCGGTTTTCGCCAGCGCCTCGCGCGAGCGCCCGCCGGCGCGGTCGATCAGCCCGGCGGACAGGCCCTGGTCGTCATCGAGCAGGACTTTCAGGATGTGCTCGGGCGTAAACTGCTGGTGGCCTTCGCGCGTCGCCATCGACTGCGCCGACTGCACGAATCCGCGCGCGCGTTCGGTGTATTTCTCAAAGTTCATTTTTAGCCCCTCTGACCATGAGGCGGCCCTTTAATTAGCGGCGCGCCTCGCGTCCAAAATTTTCTCGTTCAAGGCCCCTTGCGGCGGCCCTCGTGGTCGATATGGGAACGGCTAGGCGTTGGTAAAGGGGGTGCGGCGCGAAAGCGCGGACTCGGCCGCAAGGAAAGATGTATCGGTTAACCGCGCCCGCCCCGACAGCGCGCCATCCCCATAGAGCGCGAGCGCCACAAGCGACGTCATCGCATAGACCAAGCCCGAGGCGATGGCCGAGTCTGTTTTCCTAACGGGCGGGCGGGTGTAGGCAAACCGCCTCGACTTGTCATCGAAACAGGGACGTCCATGCGACTCGCCACTCTCTACCGCTATCCCGTCAAAGGCCTCTCGCCCGAGCCGCTGGACGCCGCCGATCTGAGGACTGGCGATTATTTTCCGGGAGATCGGCTGTTTGCGCTGGAAAACGGCCCTTCAGGCTTCGATCCCGCCGCGCCCGAGCATCAGCCCAAGATCAAATTCCTGATGCTGATGAGGAATGGCGCGCTTGCGGGTCTTGCGACGCGTTACGACGAGGCGACAGGCGCATTGACGATCGCCAGGGCAGGGCGCGAGGTCGCGCGAGGAGATTTGCGGTCCGCCGAAGGGCGCGGCGCCATCGAGGCCTTCCTCACCGGCTTTCTTGGGCCGGAAATCCGGGGCCGCGTGCGGCTTCTGGCTGCGCCCGACGGCTTTCGCTTCACGGATTCAAAGTCGGGATTTGTCTCAATCGTCAATTTGGCGAGCGTCGCGGCGATTGCGCAGGCGCAGGGGGCCGCACTCGATCCGCTGCGGTTTCGCGCCAATCTCTATGTCGCAGACATCGGCGCATGGGCCGAAGCGGCGCTCCTGGGGCGAACCCTGTCGATCGGCGGCGCCCGGCTCGAGGTGCTCAAAATGACCGATCGCTGCGCGGCGACCGGCATAGAGCCGGGCACGGGGCGGCGCGACATGGATCTCGTTCAGACGCTGCGCCAGAACTTCGGCCACATTGATTGCGGCGTTTACGCGCGGGTGATCGAGGGTGGCCGGATCAAGGCCGGCGACGCGATCAGCTTCGACCCCGAAGCCCCTTGAGCGCTTCCCGATCACATGGACTCATGTGATCGATAAGGAATCGCACAACATCAAAATGTTGGAGCAGGTTCTCGTCGAAAAAGTCTGTCAACTTTTTCGGAACCCGCTCTAGAACCGATCTGGCTCGAGCGGAAGTTCGCCCACCTGCGGCGCGTCATCGTCCCGTGCGCCGCCGGCGACGTCATCCATCGGCGGGCGCGGGCGCCGGCGCCGGCGTGAACTCAAATGATAATTGACTCCGCCCTCGTGTTCACGCGGCGCATTCTCGCGCTCGAGAACGGGTTCCGCTCCCGCGCTCTCGCTGGGAGGGGCGGCGCGCGCCACTGGCGCGGTGATGAATGAAGGAAGCGCCGTCCCTGCTTCGCTCTCGGCGGCGCTGGCCTCGGGGCGCGGCTGGAAGCGGCGGTCGCGGCCGCGCTCATATCCCTGGTGGCGAGGACGGTCCCCGCCTTCGGCGTTGCGGTCCCGGTTAAACGGCGGTCGTTCCGGCCGCTGCTGCCGCTCAGGACGCTCGGCGCGTTCGCCGGCGCGCATTTCGCCGATCGGGCGCTCCTCGAAAGGCTGGGGCTGCGGCTGCGACTGCGAAAAATGCGGCTGCGGCTGCGGTTGCGGCGCGAACGGCGGCGGCGGCTGGAAGGCCGGGGCCGGCAGCCGTTCGGCGAGCGGCGCGAAACGGTCCGGAAGCGGGGCGAAATCGTCATCGTCCTCGGAGGTGTCGATTTCCGCTTCCAGCTGCGGGCGCCCATAGCCGTTGACTTGCTGCTGTTGCTGCGCGGCGGCGATCAGCCGGAAATAGTGCTCCGCATGCTGCAGCAGGCTCTCTGCCATGATCGTGTCGCCGGAAGACTGCGCGTCGCGCGCGAGTTGAAGATATTTTTCGGCGACATGCTGAGCCGTGCCGCGGATCTTCACGTCGGGGCCATTCGACTCATAGGATCGTGTAAGCGGATTGGGCCCCTTGCGGTTGTTGCTCCGTCCGCGCATTCTCTTGTTTTGCCCTGGTCTCATCAAACTCCCCGAAATCTTGCTGCGCTCGGCCCCGCCTGCGCGGCGTTCCCAACAACGTCGCCGCTAAATTCCTTCGCCCGGCGCATGCGCCAACGGACAGGCGACAGCAATCCGTTTCGGACCTCAAGCTTCGATAACGCTGTGCGCGAGTCGATTTCCTCAAGTCGGCCGCAATCGGCGGCCCCACGTCGCTCTGCGCCAATTCCCCTCAGCGCAACTGCTTGATGTCCAACGCGACTGCATGCCTGCCTAACGGACCACAACGCCCCCGACAATCGAAGTGGTCTTCACTCCGGCGCTTTCATGTCGATTTCGACGTTGCTCCTGGCCGGTCGTTTCGGGCTGCCGTTCGCGAAGCGGAGCCAAAGCGTTTCGAGTTCACTCTCGAAGTTGGCGATCGGTTGGACCTGGGATGACTATAGTGGAGGGGGTGGCCCCCAACAAGGCCGAGCGCGGCGAGAGGGGCCAAAAAAGGGGTCACTGTCGCCAATATGTCACGGCCTTGACGGGTAAAGCCGCGCCGCGACAACCCTCTCGTGGCCTGCAATGTCGCGCGCCACACGCTCGATTTTGAAGCCCTGGGCGTCCAACAGCGCCGCGACGCTGGCAGCTTGATCGAAGCCGACTTCGAACACGATGACCGTGTCCTCGTCAATAAGCCGCGGCAGGTCGCCGATGATCTCCCGATACCGCTCGAGCCCGTCGGACCCGCCGTCGAGCGCCAGCGCCGGATCATGGAGCCGCACCTCGGGATCGAGCCCTGCGATGTCCTCCGTGCGCACGTATGGGGGATTGGACACGATGAGGTCGAAACGCCCCTGAAGCGCCTCCGCCCAGCGGCCGCGCACAACCACCGCGCGGTCCGACAGGCCGCAACGGGCGAGATTTGCGGCGGTCGCCGCGCAGGCGTCCTCCGAGAGATCGACGGCGACGGCGCGCGCGGCCGGAAGCTCGCTGAGAAGTGCGCAGGCGATAGCGCCCGAGCCGGCGCCGAGATCAAGAATCGAGAGCGGCGCGTCGCGCCGTTCCGCAACGAAGCGCAACGCCGTCTCGACCAGCGTTTCGGTGTCGGGCCGCGGATCGAGCACTGACGGCGCGACTGCGAGGTCGAGCGTCCAGAATCCGCGCTCTCCAAGAATGCGCGACACCGGCTCACGGGCGGCCCGTCGCGCCGCATAGCGGGAGAGGGCGCGCGCCTCCTCCTGAGAAAGCGGCGCGCGCGGCGTCATGGCGAGTTCGAGCCGCGTTAGCCCTGTGGCGGCGCGCAGCAGAACGCGCGCGTCCTCCTGCGCGTCGTCGACCCCCCGCGCGCCGAGATAGTCCGCAACTGTCGCGATCGCCTGGGCGCGCGTCAGCGGATCGCTCGTTGCGGCCTTCCTCGCGCCCAGACTCATCTCTACCCCCGGCTGGCGAGAAGCGCCGTCAGCCTTTTTGCGAAAGCCGCTGCGTCGATGGGATGCTCGCCGTCGGCGACGCGGGCGAGATCGAGCAGGAGGAGCTGTTCGTCGCGCGTCGCTTCGCGCCCCTTTGTGCGCAAGGCCGTCGCCAGCGCGACGATCGCTTCATGCCTCGGGTTGATCTCCAAAACTGGCTTTCCGAAGGCCGCCTGTTGTCCATGTTCGGCCAGAAGGCGGGACAATTGGCGATCAAATCCAGTATCGGGCGCCACCAGGCAAACGGCGCTGTCGGTCAACCGCGTCGAGGCGCGCACGTCGTCGACATATTCGGCAAGCGTCTCCTTGAGGGCCGCCAGCAGGTCGGCGACGTCGGCGGGCGCCTCGGTGTCCGTCTTCGCCTCGTCGATGAGCGCGACCGCGTCGATGTCGGCCTGGCCCTGCGTGACGGATTTGAACGGCTTGCCCTCGTAGCCGAGCGCGCTCGTCACCCAGAAGGCGTCGACCGCGTCGTCGAGAAGCAGCACCTCGACGCCTCTCGCCTGGAAGCCTTCAAGCTGCGGGCTGGCGCGCAGCCGCTTCATATCGTCGCCGACAAGATAATAGATCGCGGTCTGATTTTCCCTCAGATCGGCGACGTAATCCCTGAGCGTGCGGGTTTTTTCCTCGGACTTCGTCGAGGCGAACCGCGCAATTTCGAACAGAGCGTCGCGGCGGCTCGGGTCTTCATGCAGCCCCTCCTTGATCACCGAGCCGAAATTCTTCCACACGTCCGCGAATTTTTCCGGCTCGGCGTCGGCGAGCTTCTTGAGTTCCTGCAAAATGCGCGTTGCGATAGCCTTGCCGATCGCGCCGGCGACGGGGCTTTTCTGCACCATCTCGCGCGAGACATTGAGCGGAATGTCGGCGCTGTCGACGACGATGCGCATGAACCGCAGCCAGGCGGGCAGCAGCTCCATGTCGCGCGAGATCAGCACGCGCCGCACATACAGCTTGGATTTGCTCTTTCGCGCCGGGTCGAAGAGATCGAAGGGCCGCGTCCCAGGAACAAAGGCGAGCACCGTATATTCGGTGCGTCCTTCGGCGCGCCAGTGGGCGATCAGCGCGGGCTCGTCCAGCTGACCGGACAATTGCCGATAGAAGTCGACATATTGCTCATGCGTGATTTCGGACTTGGGCTTCGTCCACAGGGCGACGCCTTCGGCGATTCGCCGAGGCTCTTCGCCCGGCGCCGCGATGAGATCAATCGGCGCGGTGATCGCGCCCGAGTGCTCGCGCACGACGCTTTCAACCCGCCAGCCGTCGAGAAATTCATCGCTCTCGGCGTTGAGATGCAGCGTGACGCGGGCGCCGACGGCGGGCGCCGCTTCGAGCGGCAGAGCCGCGATCTGATAGGAGCCCTTGCCGTCTGAACTCCACAGCCAGGCCTGATCCTGGCCGGCGCGCCGCGTCGCGACCTCGACGCGGTCGGCGACCATGAAGGCGGAGTAGAAGCCGACGCCGAACTGGCCGATGAAGCCGGCGTCCTTCTCCTTCCCGAGCTTGTCGAGAAAGGCGCGCGTTCCCGAATTGGCGATGGTGCCGAGGGCGCTGATCAGCTCCTCGCGCGACATGCCCACGCCATTGTCGGCGATCGCCAGCGTGCGCTTCTCCTTATCGAGTGAGATCGTGACCAGCGGCGCGGCGGCTTGCGCGGCGAGTTTTTCGTCGGAAAGCGCCTCGTAACGCAGCTTTTCGCAGGCGTCGGCGGCGTTCGAGACGAGTTCCCGTAGAAAGACGTCGCGCTCCGAATAGACGGAGTGCGTCATCAGCTCGAGCAGCCGCGCGACGTCGGCCTCAAAACCGAAGTCGGCGGCGGTTTGCGGATCGGCGGCGGGAGCCGCGGCGGCGACGGATGCGGCGTCGTCGGTCATGTTCTCTCCGATGAAAAGAAAAAGAGAAGGCACGTCGCGCTCGACGCGACGGCGGCTCTTGAGTTCGTCATTGTTGCGGAATTTGCAAGAGCCTCGGCGGCGGGGCGCCGCCGCGGGGCCGCTAAAGGCGGATAGGCAGCCCGCTAAAGCTAGACGAGCCGGCGCGGGAGCGAAACTCCCGGCCGGCCCGACCATCGCCACGACCTCTATATCTCGGAACCACACGCTTCGGGGGGCTGGGGGGCTGACGAAACCGAAAACGCGTGGCCTCGAGCTGTCGAGGCAATGAACTTCATTTTGGGCGGCGCGTTTGGCTGGCAAGGGGCGCCAAGTCGGCGAAAGTATGATTCTTCCCAGCCAAATCTTATCAGCGCGCAAGGACGCGAAGATTCTCGTCGTAAACCAGTCATTAAGTCTTGCCCGGCGCATTCTTGCGGGCCAACATGGTTAAGAGAGATCGAGGAGAGCGGACGCATGGCGGAGTCGGAGACGACGGAGCCCAGCCGGGTTCGACCCGCGCTCGTCGTCGTGAACGGCGCTTCGCCGGAAGCGGCGCAGGCCCGGGGAGACAAGCGCGGCGCGGCGGTTTCGTTCAGCCGCCCCGAACTCAACGTCATCTTCAATGTTTATGGAGCGAAAGTCGCGCAGGGGGAATGGCGCGACTATGCCATCGACTTCACGCCGGCGAAGGCCGTGTTCTCGATTTTTCGGCGCGCAAGCGAGGCGCCGCTGTATCGAATCGAAAAGGATCCTGCGCTTTCGCGTCGACAAGGCGCCTATGCCGTGATCGCAGCGACGGGGCTCGTGCTTCGGCGCGGCCATGATCTTTCGAGGGTGGTGCGGGTTTTGGATCGCGCGCTTAAACTTGTCGGCGCCGAATAGGCTCGCGAAAATCTCACAAAACCGCGCGCGGAAAGATCAGAAGCGATCGGCGCGATAGGGCGCGGGATCGATGAAGGGTTGTTCGCCCGTCATCATGTCGGCGAGGAGCCGGCCGGAAACCGGCCCAAGCGTCAGCCCATGATGCGCATGGCCGAAATCGAACCATAGTCCGCGATGACGCGGCGCCGGACCGACGATCGGCAGCATGTCGGGCAGGCAGGGCCGCGCGCCGCGCCAGGGTTCCGGGTCCAGCCGCTCCGCCAGCGGAAACAATCGGCGCGCCGTCGGTTCGCAAACCTCGATCTGCACCGGCGTCGGCGGCGCGTCGCGGCGGGCGAATTCGGCGCCGCTCGTCAGCCGGACGCCGCGCCGCATCGGCGCCAAAAGATAACCGACGTCGGCGTCGAGGATCGGATGATTGAGCTTTGCGCCGTCCTTCGCGGCGTAATGCATGTGGTAGCCGCGCTTCCAGCCAAGCGGAATGCGGTAGCCGAGCGGTCCGTAGATGGCGTCCGACCAGGGGCCGAGCGCCGCCACCGCCGCGCCCGCGACGAGCGGCCCGTTCGCCGTCTCGACGCGCCAACGCCCATCCGGCTCTTGCGAAAGGCTGCGCGCGTCTCCGGAAAGAAACTGGCCGCCGCGTGAGACAAACAGATCGGCGTAGGCTTTCGAGAGCGCGGCGGGATCGATGATCGCGGCGGTGTCACGGTAATGGATACCGCCCATGATCGGGGCGAGATCGGGCTCCAGCGAAGCGACTCCGGCGGCGTCGAGCGTATCAATATGTAAGCCATAGGCGCGCAGCCGCTCGGCGTCGGCGACGCCATGCGCCAGAGTCGCCTCCCCGCGATGCAGCTTGATCCAGCCGGTCCTGCGCAGCAGCTCGCCGGCGCCTGCCTGCTGGATCAGCGCCTCATGCTCGCTCAGGCTGTGTTCGATCAGCGGGCGCCGCGCTTCGATATTCCGCCGCACCCGTTCAGGCGCGCTCTCGCGCCAATAGCGCAGGAGCCATGGCCCCACCGCCGGGAGCGCCGAGAAATGGTAATGCGCCTCAGGGAGAAGGTTCAGCGCATATTTGATGAGCTTCGCCGGATCGCGCGGGAACAGATAGGGGATGAGCGAAGAGCGTTCGATCAAGCCGGCGTTGCCGAAGCTCGTCTCCTGACCCACGGTGCCGGCGCGATCGATGAGCGCGACGTCGCGGCCGCGGGCCTGCAAATGCAGCGCGGCGCTCACCCCGACAATTCCGGCGCCAAGAACGACGACATCCGTCGACTGCATGAATCCTCCCACCTGATCAGCCCATATATGGACTTTGATGCAACGCGCATGCTAGGCGCCTCTCTCTTCCTCAAATTTTCAAGGCGCGCCGGATGATCCCCCGCTATTCCAGACCCGAGATGACCGTGATTTGGGAGCCGCAGACGCGGTTTCGCATCTGGTTCGAGATCGAGGCCTACGCCTGCGACGCGCTCGCCGAGATTGGCGTCATCCCCCGGGAGAGCGCCAAGGCGATCTGGGACAAAGCGGATTTCGTCACCTTCGACGTCGCGCGAATCGACGAGATCGAACGGGTGACGAAGCATGACGTGATCGCCTTTTTGACCCATCTCGCCGAATTCATCGGCGCCGAGTCGCGCTTCGTGCATCAGGGCATGACGTCTTCGGACGTGCTCGATACTTGTCTTGCCGTGCAATTGTCGCGCGCCGCGGATCTGCTGATCGCCGACGTCGACGCGCTGCTGTCGGCGCTCAAAACGCGAGCGTACGAACACAAATACACGCCGACGATCGGACGCTCGCACGGCATTCACGCCGAGCCGACGACGTTCGGGCTGAAACTGGCGCAGGCCTATGCCGAATTCACCCGCGCGCGGGAGCGGCTGGTCGAGGCGCGCCGGGAAATATCGACCTGCGCGATTTCAGGCGCCGTCGGCACTTTCGCCAATATCGATCCGCGCGTCGAAGACTATGTCGCCCATAAGATGGGCCTTACGCCCGAGCCGATCTCGACGCAGGTCATTCCGCGCGACCGCCATGCGGCTTATTTTGCGACGCTCGCCGTCGTGGCGTCGTCGGTCGAACGGCTCGCCATTGAAATCCGGCATCTTCAGCGCACCGAGGTGCTTGAGGCGGAGGAATATTTTTCCCCCGGGCAGAAGGGCTCTTCCGCCATGCCGCATAAACGCAATCCGGTGCTGACCGAGAATCTGACCGGCCTCGCGCGGCTGGTGCGCGGCATGGCGATCCCCGCGATGGAAAACGTCGCGCTTTGGCACGAGCGAGATATTTCGCATTCTTCCGTCGAGCGCATGATCGGGCCTGACGCGACGGTCACTCTGGACTTCGCGCTGGCGCGTTTGACGAGCGTGATCGACAATCTCGTCGTCTATCCCGAAAATATGCGCAAGAATCTGGAGAAGCTCGGCGGACTCATTCATTCGCAGCGCGTGCTTCTGGCGCTGACCCAAAAAGGCGTTTCGCGCGAAGACGCCTACGCCATGGTGCAGCGTAACGCCATGCCGGTTTGGCGTGGCGAGGGGGATTTCCGCGCTCTGCTTCGACAGGACAAGGACGTGAGCGCGAAATTGTCGCCGTCAGAGTTGGACGCGCTCTTCGACCTCTCTTATCACTTCAAACATGTGGACGCGATTTTCGCGCGGGTGTTTGGGGAGGCATAGCGCCGCCGCTAATCTCAATATATCCGAGCTGCAATTCTCTCGCGAAGGCGATCAGCGCGGCGGTGAAGAGCGCCATCGCCAGGGCGAACAGCAATCCCGCGCCATACTCGTGGCGTACAGGAAGGTAAGCCGCCCCGAAGCTGACGATGACGAGAACGCTCGTCACGATACAGCTCGCCACGCTCCAATACATGGCGTAATGCATCAGCAAGCCGCGCCTTCTGAGGATCCGCAGTTCAGATTTCACATCGGCGTATTCGGCGCTGTCACTGTCCGTTCGGTCGATGCTTCTCGAACGATCGACGATGCGCTCCAACCGTGAGACGAGCACCGACAAGAGCTGCGCCTCGGCTGCAAGCAGGAAGGCGGCGCCAGTGACCTGCGAGATCAAAGCTGTTCGATCGATGGCGTGTTGGAGATGAGCATGAGGGTCTCGGAGCATGAGGTCTCGCATGACGGGATCCAGCGCAGTTCCGATGAGGCGCGCCTGTCAGTCAAGTCTTACCGTGACGGCCGGCGAGATAGAGGCTGGACTCGCCCGCGCCATTGGCGCCAGTCACGATCGTGAGCCGCCCCGGCGCAAGGACCAGATCGCGAATGGATCGATAGCCGGAAATCGTGAGCCGCGTGATCACAATGCCTCCCTGGCGGCAATATCGATGGACGGGCGCGAACGGGCAACGGCCGCCCTTCCAATAGGGAGCGCAAAGCCTTAAAGAGCAGGCATGATCTGGCTTATCTTCGCCTTGCTGACCGGCGCCGCGGTGATGGCGGTGCTGGCGCCGCTCGCCATGCGGAATGGGGCGCAGGATGAAAGCGCCGCCGACGTTGCGTTCTTCGAGGAGCAGATCGCCGAAATCGAGCGCGAGCGCGAGGAGGGGCGCCTCGACGCGCCGGACGCTGACGCCGCGAAGACCGAGGCGGCGCGCCGACTGCTGCGCGCGGAAGCCGAGCCAAAGGCGAGGGTCGTCGCCTCGCGCAAACTCGCGCTCGCCGCGGCGCTCGCGGCCATCGTGGTCATACCCGCCGTCGCGCTGATGCTTTATGCGCGGCTCGGCCATTCCGACATGCCGGACATGCCGCTGACGGCGCGGCTCGACTCCGCGCCGGACCGCAATGACCTCTCCGGCGCCGTCGCGCGCATCGAACAGCATTTGCGCGAGCATCCCGAAGACGGCCGCGGCTTCGAAGTCATCGCGCCATATCTGCTGCGCACAGGGCGCGGCCAAGACGCCGTCCACGCCTATTCGGAAGCGCTGCGACTTTTGGGCGCAACCGCGGCGCGACATGCGGCGCTCGGCGAAGCGCGCGTCGTCGTCGCTCAAGGCGTGGTGACGCCCCAAGCCAAGAAAGATTTCGAGGCGGCGCTCGCGCTCGATGCGGCGGCGCCAGAGGCGCTGTATTATCTTGGACTCGCCGCGGCGCAGGCCGGCGAGAAGGACAAGGCGATCGCCATCTTTTCCAAGATGGCTGCTGACGCGCCGGCCGACGCCGCTTATCTGAAGGCTGTCAACGCCCAACTCGCCATTCTGCGCGGCGAGGCGAATCCGCCGGTCGTCGCGCGCGGGCCGTCGAGCGAGCAGGGTAAAGCGATCGCGGCGATGCCCGCCGATCAGCGTCAGGCGATGATCCGCGGCATGGTGGATCGTCTTGCCTCGCGGCTCGAGTCCAAGGGCGACGACGTCGAGGGATGGCTAAAGCTCATTCGCGCCTATAGCGTCCTCGCCGAGACCGAAAAGGCCAAAAAGGCCGTGACCGAGGCGCGCAAGGCGCTCGCCAGCAAACAGGACGACATGGCCCGCATCGAGGCGCTGGCGAAGGAGCTGAATATCGGAGGCTAGACGTTTTGCCTCTTCGCGAGAGCGGCCATGCGTGGCCGTACGGGAGCGATCTGAATAATGACGCGTAAGGGAAAGCGGCTGACGTTGATTGCCGGAGCGATGGCGATTCTTGGCCTCGCCGCCGGGCTTATGTTGTTCGCGCTGCGCGACAATATCGTATTCTTCTACACGCCGTCGGAGCTTGCGAAGAAGCAAACGGCCTCCGGTGCGCGGCTGCGCATCGGCGGACTGGTGAAGGAAGGCACGGTGGTTAAGAATGGCCAAGATGTGCGCTTCACTGTCACCGACAAGACGAGCGATCTTACGGTGTCCTACACAGGCCTACTGCCGGATCTCTTCCGCGAAGGGCAGGGGGTCGTCGTCGATGGCGTGCTGCAGCCTGACGGAGCCTTTCGGGCCGACAGCGTGCTCGCCAAGCACGACGAACGCTACATGCCACGCGACGTCGCCGACGCCTTGAAGAAGCAGGGCGTCTGGCAGGGAGACGCGAAGTGAGCAATATTCGCGCGCGTCAAGAAAGGTCGCGTCAGCCCTCTCCCTTCGGGAGAGGGTGGCCGCGCAGTGGCCGGGTGAGGGGTTGCGGCGCTGAACATCAGGGCGGCGAAAGACGCCAAAGATTGTTACCCCTCACCCCGGTCCTGCGGACCGACCCTCTCCCGATGGGAGAGGGTATTCGCGCGAGCCTCGCATGATCGTTGAAACCGGACATTACGCGCTTGTTCTGGCGCTGGCGCTGGCGTTGGCGCAATTCGCCATCCCCTTCATCGGCGCTCGCTTGAATGACGCCGCGCTGATGCGCGTCGCGCGCCCTGCGGCGATCACGCAATTCCTGTTCGTCGCGCTCTCCTACGGCGCGCTGACCTACGCCCATGTCGTTTCCGATTTCTCGCTCGTCAATGTCATCGAGAATTCCCATTCGCTGAAGCCGTTCATCTATAAAATCTCCGGCGTCTGGGGAAACCACGAAGGCTCGATGCTTTTGTGGGTGCTCGTTCTCTCGCTATGCGGCGCGCTGATCGCAATTTTCTCGACGTCGATGGCCGACCGGCTGCGCGCCGACGCGCTCGCCGTGCAGGGCCTGCTCGGCGCGGCCTTTCTTCTTTTCATTCTGCTCACCTCAAATCCATTCGCGCGCGTCGCGCCGGCGCCGTGGGAGGGTCGCGACCTCAACCCGATCCTGCAGGACCCCGGCCTCGCGATCCATCCGCCGCTGCTCTATCTCGGCTATGTCGGCTTTTCGATCGTATTCTCCTTCGCCGCCGCCGCGCTCATCGGCGGGCGCATCGACGCCGGCTGGGCGCGGGTCATTCGCCCCTGGACTCTCTTCGCCTGGATCGCGCTGACGCTCGGCATCGCGATGGGGTCGTACTGGGCCTATTATACGCTCGGCTGGGGCGGCTTCTGGTTCTGGGACCCGGTCGAGAACGCCTCGCTGATGCCCTGGATCGCCGGCACCGCGCTCGTGCACAGCGCCGCCGTGATGGAAAAGCGCGAGGCGCTGAAGGTCTGGACGATCTTTCTCGCGATCCTCGCCTTCTCGCTCTCTCTGCTCGGCACGTTCCTCGTGCGCTCCGGCGTGCTCACCTCAGTGCATGCCTTCGCGAGCGATCCCGACCGCGGCGTGTTCATCCTCGCCATTCTGGTCTTCTTCATCGGCGGCGCGCTCGCGCTGTTTGCGCTGCGGGCCGGCGCGCTGCCCGTCGGCGGCCTGTTTTCGCCGATCTCGCGGGAAGGCGCGCTCGTCCTCAACAATCTGCTGCTTTCGGCGTGCTGCGCGACGGTGGTCGTCGGCACGCTCTATCCGCTGGCGCTCGAAGCGATCACCGGCGAGAAGATTTCGGTCGGCGCGCCTTTCTTCAACACCGTGCTGGTTCCGATCGCGCTGCCGCTCGCCTTGTTGATGCCGATCGGCCAGATGCTCTCCTGGAAGCGCGGCGATCTCGCCGCCGCCTTGCAGCGGCTGCGTATCGCCTTCGTTGTCGGCGTCGTTGCGACGGCCGCTTTCGGCGCCTGGTACGGAACGCCCTTCCTCTCCATCGTTACCGCCGGCATCGCGATCTATCTCGTCGTCGGCGCCTTGAGCGATCTTGCGCTGCGCGTGCGGGGGACCTCGGGGCGCGCGAGCTTGAAGCGGTTCGCCGGTCTGCCGCTGTCCGTCTTCGGCACGTCGATCGCTCATGCCGGCATGGGGTTGACGCTGCTTGGCCTCGCCGCGACCGGCTGGGGCGTCGAGACCATCGTCGCGATGAAGCCCGCGAGCTTCTATGACGTTGGTCCCTATCAGATCGGCATCGAATCTGTTTCGCCGCGCCAGGGACCGAATTATTCGGAAGTCTATGCGGTGATGGCGGTGCGCAAGGACGGCGCGACGCTCGCGACGATCGAACCGGCGAAGCGCTTCTATCAGGCGCGGCGCATGTCGCGCTCGGAGGCGGGCATCGTCACGCTCGGCCTCGGCCAGGTCTATGCCGCGATCGGCGAGTCGCATGAGGATGGAACGATCGACGCGCGGCTGTACTGGAAGCCGCTGGTGACGCTGATCTGGATCGGCGCGCTGGTCATGGCCTTGGGCGGCGCGCTGTCGCTCGCCGACCGGCGTCTGCGCATCGGCGTCGCCCGCCGCGCCGCTGCGCCAGCCCTGGAGCCGGCGGAATGAGCCGACTTTCAGCGAATGACGTAGGTTCGCGCGCCCCTCTCCCATCGGGAGAGGGTGGTCGCCGGAGGCGACCGGGTGAGGGGTATCCTATTCGCAAAATTTCGCGGCCGGTCGCACGAACCGTACAGGGTTTTGAAGAGCAGGGCGTAACCCCTCACCCGACCCGGCTTCGCCGGGCCACCCTCTCCCTCCGGGAGAGGGGGCGCGCCCCCATTTTGTTTATTGCGCTCTTCCTCTTGCCGCTCGCCGCCCACGCCGTCACGCCCGCCGAAAGGCTTGCCGATCCGGCGCTCGAAGCGCGGGCGCGGGCGATCACCACCGAGCTGCGCTGCCTCGTCTGCCAGAACCAGTCGATCGACGATTCCGACGCCTCGCTCGCCAAGGATTTGCGCGTGCTCGTGCGCGAAAAGCTCAAGGAGGGGATGAGCGACGCGCAGGTGCGCGAATTCGTCCATGCCCGCTATGGCGATTTCGTGCTGCTCCGCCCGCCGGTGAAGCCCGGCACGCTGCTGCTCTGGGCCGCGCCGCTGATCGCGCTACTCGCCGGCGCCGCCGCCATCTGGATGGCGGCGCGGCGACGCGCAGGCTTCCCCGCCGCGCCCGCCAAGGCGCTCAGTGAAGAAGAACGCGCGCGACTGAAAACTCTGGGCGTCTCGGACTTGGAACGGCCCAAGAGCTAAACCCCTGAGCTAAGCCCCTATCCAACGCACGCCCGCTGGATTATAGGGGCGGGACAGTTCCCGCCGCCCCGGCGCCTCTCAAGGAGCGGATCATGGCCCAGCATTACACGCCCCATTTCCACAATCAGCCCGGCGTCGCGCAGATCAGGATCGGGGCCAAGGAATTCATGTGCATCGGGGCGCTCCCGCCCTTCGACCATCCGCATGTCTATCTCGACATGGGCGCGGGCTCGGAGGCGATCTGCCCCTATTGCTCGACGCATTACGTCTACGAGCCGGCGCTGCGCGGCGGCGCCGACCCGGCCGAATGCGTCTATCGCATCTCTGAAGACACCGCCGTCTGATAGAAGATCGCGGGTGAACGCGCCGATCGTCATCGCCGGCGCAGGCATTGGCGGCCTCGCCGCGGCCCTGTCGCTGGCGCGCGCCGGCAAGCGCGCGCTGGTGCTCGAGCGCGCTGCTCGGATCGACGAGGTCGGCGCGGGACTGCAGATCGCGCCGAACGCCGGGCGCATCCTCGCCAAGCTCGGGCTCGAGCCCGCCCTCGGCGCCGTCGCTCTGGAGCCCGAGGCCATCAATATCCGCCGCGGGCGGGACGGCGCAGTTCTGGCGCGCCTTGACCTTTCCGCCGCAAGGACCCGCTGGGGCGCGCCGTTCCGGCTTTTCCACCGCGCCGATTTGCAGGGCGCGCTGCTGCAGGCGGCGCTGGACAATCCGCAGACTCATGTCCGCGCCGGCGCCCGCGTCGGCGATTTCGAAGCGACCGCCCGAGGCGTTCGCCTTCGCGTGCACACCCAGGACGGCGTCGAGGAAATCGAGGCGGCGGGCCTGATCGGCGCCGACGGCGTGCGCTCGAGCGTGCGCGGCCATCTCGTTCCGTCCGAGCGCGACGCGCCCGTCTATTCCGGCTGCGTCGCCTGGCGCGCGACTCTGCCCGCCGAGAGCGTTCCGGCGGCGCTGCGCGCGCGCGCGTCCAATCTCTGGCTGCTGCCGGGCGCCCATGTCGTGCATTATCCGCTGCGCGACGCCTCGCTGATCAACGCCGTCGTCATCATCGAAGCGCCGCCGGAGGCCGAGGACGCCGCGTCAAGCCTGTCGCTTGACGGCGCGGCGCTCGCGCGCCGACTCGCGCCGCGTAAATTCGCGGCAGAACTGCGCGACTTGATCGAAGCCGGCGCCTCTTGGCGGCATTGGCCTTTGTTCACGCGGCCGGCCCTGGAACACTGGACGCAGGGACCGGTGACGCTCCTCGGCGACGCCGCGCATCCGATGGTCCCCTTTCTGGCGCAGGGCGCGGCGCAGGCGATCGAAGACGCCGACGCTTTGGGGGAAGCCTTCATGCGATTGGGCGAGACGGTGGAAACCGCCTTCGCCGCCTATGAGGATGCGAGGCTTCCCCGCGCCGAGCGGGTCGTGCGCGTCTCGCGTCGCCAGGGCGGTTATTTCCATATGCGCGGACTGCCGGCCGCCGCCCGCAATCTTGCGATCCGCGCGCTCGGCGGAGGCGGCATGCAGGCGCGCAACGCCTGGCTTTACCGTTAGCGCAGGTTCCGAAAAAGTTGACAGACTTTTTCGATGAGAACCTGCTCCAACATTTTGATTTTGAGCGATTCCCTATCGATTACATGATTCCATGTGATCGGGAAGCGCTCTACCGTTCGGCTTCGCTTCGTTGCTTCTCGGTGAGAATGCGCTCGATTCTCGGATCTGGCGCAAGCCACATCAACGCCACGAGCACGTAAATCGCCAGCGAAATTCGCGGATCGATGAACGTCAGCCCGATGGCGAGAAGATAAAACAGCACCGAGACCTTGCCTTTGACGTCAACGCCGAGCGCGCGCGCGAGCGTCGACTCGGGTCCGTGCGTCTTCAGAAGCATTCGGCTGAGGATGAAATAGGCGATCGCCGGCGCCAGCAGCGCTGCGCCATAGACCGCGACCGTCGCTCCAGCAAAATGGTTCTCCGCCATCCAGGCGCTGGCGAAGGGAATGAGAGACAGCCAGAACAGCAAATGGACATTGGCCCACAGCACCCGGCCTGTCACATGCGACGAGGCCTGCAGCAGGTGATGGTGATTGTTCCAGTAGATTGCGATATAGGCGAAACTCAAAACATAGCTGAAAAAGACCGGGGCGAGCTGCGCGAGCGCCGCGAAGCTCGCTTCATGCGGCGGCTTCAGTTCGAGCACCATGATCGTGATGATGATCGCAATGACGCCGTCGCTGAAGGCTTCAAGCCGCTGCTTCTCCAAGATCCGCTCCAAGGCCGATTGTTCTTTTCGACGCTATACGCATTCGCGCGGGAATGCGCTCGCCCGCTTCCTGCTCGCCAACTGGGCGTCAGCCGGTCTCGTGACGGTCCCATTCCTCGGCCAGCGCGTAAACCTCTGTGACGAATTTGCGCTTCCACGAAGGCGCGCCGTCACACGCGCTAAAAAAATTTTCGCGCCGAGCGGGCGCGTTAACCGCCAGCACGGTCGTATATTAACCGGCGTTCCTCGAAGCTTAAGTGTGGTTTGCCGGAAGGGCCGGAAACGAGACGCCAGGCGGCTAAAAATGTGTTGCAGTTCAGTGTGATAGGAGATCACATCAAATTTTATGCATTCCCATAAGACGAAATTATACTTACCAACGACGCAGGAAAATCTGAACGCATTCGGATAAAATGCGGCTGAAATACTTTCATCGACAGCAAAACAAGAAAACTAACCTCGCCTCATGTCACGGAGGCGGGTTATGTTGGGCATCGTTAGCAAGGCGGTTGTGGCTCTCGGGATGGCGGGCGCGGCGCTTGTCGCCGTCAATGCAAAAAGTTTCGCTGGACCCGAAACCGCGACCTTCGCCACGCTCGGCCCCGAAACAAGCGTGCCTTACGGCTGGGTGGACTTCTGCCAGCGCTACCGGGGCGAATGCCAGAACGAGGAAACCGCGCCGCAGGATGTCGAACTCACCGCCGCCGTTTACCGCAAGATCGCGCGCATCAACGCCTGGGTGAATGAGAATATCGACCCGATCGCCGACGCCGAGCACTGGGGCGCGGTCGATCAGTGGGATTATCCCAGCGACGGCAAAGGCGACTGCGAGGATTTCGCGCTCTTAAAGCGCCGCATGCTGATCGAGGAAGGCTTTCCCCGGCAGGCGCTGCTGCTCACGGTGGTGAAGGAGAAGAACGGCGACGGCCATTCGGTCCTGACGGTCAAGACCAATCGCGGCGAATTCGTGCTCGACAATCTTTCCAACGAGATGCGGCCCTGGACGCGCGTTCCCTATCGCTTCGTCAAGCGTCAGTCGCAGCAAAATCAGAACGCCTGGGTGGCGATCAGCCCGGCGACCAGCGCCCCGCTGTATGTGTCGCGGTGAGGCCGCTTTCAGCCGATCAGCGTCAGCCCGCTCGCGTAGCGTTGGCCGTTCTCCACATAATGTTTCGCCGAGTCGAGATGACGGTCGCGGGCCGCTTCGTCGAGCGTGCGGATCGCCTTGGCGGGCGAGCCGACGATCAGCGAAAAGTCCGGGAATTCCTTGCCTTCGGTGACCAGCGCATTGGCGCCGACGAGGCAGTTCGCGCCGATCTTCGCGCCATTGAGGATTGTCGCGCCCATGCCGATCAACGTCGCTTCGCCGATGATGCAGCTATGCAGAATGACGCCATGGCCGATCGTGCAGTCCGGCCCGATCACGAGCGGAAAGCCCATGTCGGTGTGGAGAACGCTGTTTTCCTGAATATTGGTGCGGGCGCCGACCGTGATCCACTCATTGTCGCCACGCAGCACGCAGCCGAACCAGACATTGGCGTCCTCCTCCAGCGCGACGCGGCCGATGACGTGCGCGCCTGGAGCCACGAAGAACCGGCCGGGGGCCGGTAGGCGCGGCGCGATTCCGTCGATCGTATAAAGCGGCATGGGCGAAGCCTCCTAAAAAAAGAGGCGCGACATTGCCATTTTCCCCCTTTCGCATGCAATGGCGTAGCGCCAAAGCCGGCGCGATCTCATTCGGAAGTCACGGAAATTTGGACTATAAGCGGACGGCGGGGTTTGATATTGCCGGTCGGCGCGTTGCCGGTGGGGATCTATCGCGCGAAAGCCGCTGTCGGAGGACGCCCACTGAGCGCCATCATGTTGCGGGATCGGGTTCGGCTGGCGAGCGTTTCCGCGGCGCGGGCGGCGGGGGCCTTCGCGCGAGGCGCCGCCGCGCCCTATCACCTCATGAAGTCGATGGCGATCGCGCCGCCGGAGCGGCTGCGCATCGCGCCTCCCGACATCAGAACCACCGATTCGACCGTCGCCGACCAGATTTACGCCGGCTATTTCTCCTTCGACGGCAAAACCGTACAGGCGCGGGGCGTATCGCCTTTTCTGATCGCCGCGCCTTCCGAATGCTGGCGGCGCTCCCTCGCAGGCTTCTCCTGGCTGCGGCATTTGCAGGCCTCGGACAACAGGGTGGCCTTGGCCACTGCGCAGGAGCTTGTCGCGGATTTTCTTTCGCTTCCGAAAATGCCGGCTGACGATCCGGCGATGGAGCCTGCCGTCGTCGCGCGGCGCCTCCTCTCATTTCTCTCGCAGTCGCCGACGCTGCTCGACGGCGCCGACGTCGATTTTTATGACGCGTTCATGCTGGCGCTCGCGCGCAACGCCCGGCTGTTGTGGCGGGCGCTGGCCGGCGATGGCGCGCGCGGCGCCGATCGCGCCTTCTGCGCCATCGCGCTTGCCGAATTCGCCGTTTGCGCCGACACCGGCCGCAAAATCGCCCCGCATGTGTCGCGCGCGCTCAGTGCGGAGCTCGACCGCCAGATCCTCATCGATGGCGGCCATGTCAGCCGCAATCCGCAGGTCGCGGTCGACCTGTTGCTCGACCTGTTGCCGTTGCGGCAGGTGATTGCGGCGCGCGGCCTGCAAACGCCGTCCGCCGTCCTGCGCGCCATCGACCGGATGATGCCGATGCTGCGGATGCTGCAGCATGGCGACGGATCGCTGGCGCTGTTCAACGGCATGGGCGCGACGGCGCTGGACCGGCTGGCGAGCGCGCTCGCCCACGAGGACACGCGCGGCGCGCCGCCCGTCAACGCCCCATACGCCGGTTATCAGCGCATGGAGGCTGGCGACGCGCTCGTCCTCGTCGACGCCGGCGGGCCGCCGCCTTTCGAATTTTCCCTATGCGCGCACGCGGGCTGCCTGTCTTTCGAATATTCGCTTGGAATCGAGCGGGTCGTCGTCAATTGCGGCGCTCCCTCGGCGCCGCATCTCGACGCCCGTGAACTGGCGCGCGCCACCGCCGCGCATTCGACGCTCGTCCTCGGCGACCGCTCCAGCGCCCGCATCGCGCCGCAGAGCGCGCCGCGCCGGCGCGCCGGGCGCGTTCTTGGCGGCCCGCGCAACACCGAGGTCGAGCGCCGCCGTCTCGACGGCGAGACGACGCTCCTTTTGTCGCATGACGGCTATGTGCGCGATTTCGGCCTTGTCCATCAGCGCGAACTGACCCTTCCGGCCGATGGCGCCGCTCTCCTGGGCGTCGATCGGCTCATCGCTGCGGAGCGCGGCGGAAGTCATGCGCCAGCGAGCGATTTCGCCCTGCGCTTTCACATTCATCCGCGCGTGCGCATCGCGCCGAACGCCGACGGCGCAATCGAGCTCACGCTCGCCGATGGCGAACTCCTCATCTTTGAAGCGCAAGACCTGACGCCCGAAATCGAAGACAGTATTTTTTTCGCCGCGCCCGGCGGCGCGCGCAAATGCGCCCAAATCATTGTGCGAGGGGCGGCGGCTCCTGGGGCCGAGATCGCTTGGAGCTTCCGGCGGCGCGCCGGCGAGCAGGTTCCTCCCGGCGGCAAGGTATGATAAGCGCGGCGCGAGTTAGGAGTATGCAATGCCCGTCGATTTGCGCCGTGTGGCGCGCGCGCTGATTTCCGTTTCCGACAAAACCGGCCTTGTCGAGTTTGCGCGCGTTCTGGCGACGCATGGCGTGGAGCTTGTCTCCACCGGCGGCACGCGCAAAGCGCTCGCCGAGGCGGGTCTTGCGGTTCGCGATGTGGCCGATCTCACGCAGTTTCCGGAGATGATGGACGGAAGGCTGAAGACTCTGCATCCCAAGGTGCATGGCGGCCTTCTGGCGATCCGCGAGAATCCCGAACATGAAGCGGCGATGCTTGCGCATGACATCCGGCCGATCGATCTGCTCGTCGTCAATCTCTACCCTTTCGAGTCAGCGCTTGCGAAAGGCGCCCCGTTCGAAGAATGCGTCGAAAACATCGACATTGGCGGGCCGGCGATGATCCGCGCCGCGTCGAAGAATCACGACGACGTCGCCGTCGTCGTCGATTCCGATGATTACGCGATGCTCGTCGAGGAGCTCGCGACGACGAAGGGCGCAACGCGGCTCGCGACGCGTCGGCGGCTCGCGCAGAAGGCGTTCGCGCGCACCGCCGCCTATGACGCCGCGATCTCCAATTGGCTCGCGCAGCAGATCGGCGAAGCCTCGCCGCCGCTACGCGCCTTCGGCGGACGACTCGCCGAGCCGATGCGCTACGGCGAAAACCCGCATCAATCCGCGGGCTTCTATCTCACCGGCGAGAAGCGGCCGGGCGTCGCCACGGCGCGCCAGATTCAGGGCAAACAGCTCTCTTACAACAACGTCAATGATACCGACGCAGCCTTCGAATGCGTCGCGGAATTCGATCCGACGCGCACCGCGGCCGTCGTCATCGTCAAACACGCCAATCCTTGCGGCGTCGCCGAAGGCGCGACTGTTGTCGAAGCCTACGCCAAGGCGCTGCGCTGCGATCCGATGTCCGCCTTCGGCGGCATCGTCGCGCTCAATCGCAAGCTCGACGCCGACGCGGCGCGCGAGATCGTCAAGATTTTCACTGAGGTGATCATCGCGCCAGACGCCGACGAAGAGTCGATTTCGATCATCGGCGCCAAGAAGAATCTGCGTCTGCTGTTGACCGGCGGCGTTCCAGATGCGCGCGCGGCCGGCTTGACCTATCGCTCAGTTTCGGGCGGCTTTCTTGCGCAATCGCGCGACAGCGCCGTCGTCGATGAGATGAATCTGCGAGTTGTGACGAAGCGCCAGCCGACGGCCGAGGAGCTCGCGGATCTCAAATTCGCTTTCCGCGTCGTGAAACACGTCAAGTCGAACGCTATCGTCTACGCGAAGGGAGCCGCCACGGTAGGAATCGGCGCCGGACAAATGTCACGCGTCGACTCATCGCGCATCGCCGCGCATAAGGCGCAAGAGGCCGCGCGCGCGGCGGGGTCAACGACAAGTCTCGCGGAAGGGGCCGTCGTCGCTTCCGATGCTTTCTTTCCCTTCGCCGACGGATTGCTGGCTGCGGCGGAGGCAGGCGTGACGGCCGTCATCCAGCCCGGCGGCTCTATGAATGATAAGGACGTGATCGCCGCGGCGGACGCGCAGGGTCTCGCCATGGTTTTCACCGGCGTGCGCCACTTCCGACACTAGCAATACGGCGGGCGATCCAGCTAGAGTGGTCGCTTGACGCGAAACGGAGTTCGAAAATGCGTAAGTCTTTGACAATGGCGTTGGGCCTCGCGTTGATTTGCGCGCTTGCTTCGAGCGACGCCCTGGCGAAATCGAAACAACGCGCGCCCGTCGCGACAGGGCAGGTCACCGCGACGCAGGGCGATGATTTTCCGATTCCTCTGCCGCATAATCTGACGACCGGCAAAGACTGGCTCGACGACGGCGCGGCGCCGGACGCGGCGAAGGGAAATCTGCAGCCCAATCGTTACGCCAACGACAATTACTTCTTGGAGCAGCAGGATTTCTCGCTGCAAGATCCGCAGCGCTACAATGAAATCGGTCAGTATTTCGATTACGGCTGGTGAGCGGCGCGCGCTTGACATGAAAAGGCCGGCGTGGGCCGGCCCCTTCCTGACGATTGGAATTCTGACGATTGAATATTGGCCGCGTCAGCACATCGGCACGGCGCGGTAGCCGATGACATAGCCGCGGCGGCTATAGATCGGCTCGCGAACGTAATCGCAATCCGGCTCGCTCGCGGCCGCCGCCGCCACTGCGCCTAACGCGAGCGCGCCGCCCACGGCGAAAGGCGCCCAGCCATAGCCGTGATGATGCCACTTGGACCAGGCCAACGCCGGCGTGGCGCTCGCGACCGCCCCCAACATGACGCTGGCGGCAAGGCTCGTAGAGATGATCTTTTTCAACGTGGACATGAGGTTCTCCTCGGCGTTCTCACTCGTCATTTGGCGAGTAGCCGCACTCTAGCGAGAGCCTCCCACGACGTTCGTGCGTCGGCGCACAGGACGCATGCGCACGTTATTTGACGGCGCGCGTCTACGCCTCGCTCTGCGCGAGGAGTTTTTGCTGATGATCGGTCGTCAGCGCGTCGATGATCTCGTCGAATTCGCCTTCCATCACGCGGTCGAGCTTATAGAGCGTGAGATTGATGCGATGATCGGTGACGCGCCCCTGCGGGAAATTATAGGTGCGGATACGCTCGGAGCGATCGCCTGAGCCGACCTGCTGCTTGCGATCGTCCGAGCGCTCCTTGTCGAGGCGCTGTCGTTCGGCGTCATAGAGACGCGAGCGAAGAACGTTCATCGCCTTGGCTCTGTTGCGATGCTGGGAGCGCTCCTCCTGCATCATCACCACGATGCCGGATGGGATATGGGTGATGCGGATGGCCGACTCGGTCTTGTTGACGTGCTGGCCGCCGGCGCCTTGCGCGCGCATCGTATCGATCTGCAAATCCTTCTCGTCGATGTCGACGTCAACGTCCTCGGCCTGCGGCAGCACGGCGACTGTCGCGGCCGACGTGTGGATGCGACCCTGCGTCTCGGTTTCCGGGACGCGCTGGACGCGGTGCACGCCCGACTCGAATTTCAGCCGGCCATAGACTCCGCGACCGATGATCTCGGCGACGACTTCCTTGAATCCGCCAAGCTGGCCAGGGCTTTCGGACACGATCTCAATGCGCCAGCCCTTGAGCGCCGCATATCTCTGATAGGCGCGGAAGAGATCGCCGCCAAAAAGCGCCGCCTCGTCGCCGCCCGTGCCGGCGCGCACTTCGAGAATGACGCCTTTCTCATCTGCTTCGTCCTTCGGCAGCAGCGCCAGTTTCAGCGCGCTTTCCGCCGCAGCGAGTCGTTCGTGCGCGGCCTCCGTCTCGCTTTCAGCCAGCGCGCGCATTTCGGCGTCGAGCGAGGCGTCAGCGAGCATGGCGGAAAGATCGTTGGATTCCTTCTGCGCCGCGCGATAGGCGCGAATCCTGTCGACGACCGCGTCGAGCGTCGCGCGTTCGCGCGAGAGCGCGACGAACGCCTGCCCGTCGGCGCCGACGGCGAGCTTGTCGCCGATCTCGTCGTAGCGGCGCAGAATGAGGTCGAGCTTGTCTTGAGCGAACATGAAGAGGAGGCTTCCCGAGCAATGGTGACGTCGACGGCGAGAAGAAAAGGGGGCTCGCTACAAGGGCACGCCGCGCGCGATCGCATAATCGCGCAATTGCTCCCGCACCGAAGCGCTGCCGTCGTCGGACGCGAGCAGCGAGGCGAGATACATCTGCGTCTCTTCGAGATTGAGACTGAGGATCATCGACTTGACCGGTCCGATGGCGGAAGCCGCCATCGACAACGAGCGGTAGCCGATGCCGAGCAGCGCCAGCGCCTCAAGCGGGCGGCCGCCCATCTCGCCGCAGAGCGTCACCGGCGCATTGTGCCGCGCGCCCGCCGTGACGATGCGCTCGAGCGCGCGCAGCACCGGCCGCGAGAGATTGTCATAGCGCTTCGAAACGCGCGTGTTGTCGCGATCGGCCGCATACATGTATTGCACCAGATCGTTCGATCCGACCGACAGAAAATCCGCGCGCTCGGCGATAAGATCGATTTCCCACAAGAGCGATGGCACTTCCACCATCGCGCCGAGCTCCAGGCGTTTCGGCGGCGGATGGCGATGATGCGTGATGTGGTCGAGTTCCCGCAGCGCGATCGCTTTCGCCGCGTCAAATTCGGCGACATTGGCGATCATCGGAAACATGATGCGCAGATCGCGATGGGCGCCCGCCTTCAACATCGCGCGCAGCTGCATGCGCAAAAGCCCCGGCCTGTCGAGGCCGATGCGGATGGCGCGCCAACCGAGGGCAGGATTCTCCTCTTCGATCTTCGCCATGTAGGGAAGGATCTTGTCGGAGCCGATGTCGAGCGTGCGAAACGTGATCGGCTTATCCGGCGCGGCGTCGAGCACGGCTTTGTAGAAGCGATATTGCTCGTCCATGCGCGGAAAGCGCGGCGCGAGCATGAATTGCAGCTCGGTGCGGAAGAGTCCGATCGAATTCGCGCCGGTCTCACGCAGATGCGGCATGTCGATCGCGAGGCCGGCGTTCATGTGCAGCCCGATTTCGACGCCGTCCTTGGTGACCGCCGGCACGTCGCGCAGCTTGGCGTATTGCTCCTGACGCCGGGCCCGCAGCCGCGCCTTTTCAGCATAAGCGCTCTGCACGTCGGGCTGCGGCCGGACATGCACTTCGCCGGTGGTGCCGTCGACGATGATCGGATCGCCGGTTTCGACGATGTCGATCAGGCCGGCGACGAGCCCCACGGTGGCGACGCCAAGCGCGCGCGCGACAATGGCGACGTGGCTCGTCGGCCCGCCTTCCTCCAGCACGAGCCCGCGCAGCCGCTTGGGGTCATAGTCGAGAAGCGCCGCCGGCCCCATGTTGCGCGCCACGATGATGGCGTTTTCCGGCACGCTGTCGCGATCGGCGACGTAGCTCTGACCCGTCAGCTGATGCAGCAGCCGGTTGGCGATATCGTCGAGATCGTGCAGGCGGTCGCGCAGATAGGGATCGGTCTGACGCTGCATGCGCGCGCGCGCGTCGTTCTGGACGCGCTCGACCGCCGCCTCCGCCGTCAGCCCGGTCATCACCGCTTCGCGCAGGCGGCGCACCCAGCCGCGGTCATAGGCGACCATGCGCACGGTTTCGAGCACGTCGCGCGGCTCGCCGGCGGCGATGCGGTCGCTATGCGCGACGAGCTCGTCGATCGATTGGCGCATCGCGTCGATCGCATGTTCGAGCCTTGCGAGTTCAGAGGGCATGTCCTCGGCGACGAGCTGCTTGATGACGACGCGCGGCTCGTGCAGCAGCACATGGCCGAGGCCGACGCCTTCCGCCATCGGCGCGCCTTTCAGCGACGCCGGGCGATAAAGCGCGAGATCGCGCGGGTCTTCGATCGCCTGCAATTCGCCCGAGGCGATCAGCTCGGCGAGCAGCATCGCCGTCGTCTGCAGCGCCTCGATCTCTTCTTCCGAATAGACGCGGCGCACCTTGTTCTGCACGACAAGCACGCCGAGCGTGTTGCCGCCGCGTAGGATCGGCACGCCAAGGAAGGAGTGATAGGCGTCTTCGCCCGTCTCGGGCTTGTAGGAGAAGGAGGGATGCTCCTGCGCCTCGGAGAGGGCGAGAGGCTCGGCGCTCTTGGCGATCAGGCCGACAAGTCCTTCGCCCGCGTGCATCGTGGTGAGATGCACGGCCTCGCGGTTAAGGCCCTCCGTGGCGTAAAGCTCCAAGCGCTGGTCGGCGCGCAGCACATAAACGGAACAAACCTCGGCGACCATATTCGCGGCGATCTGCACCACGATCTTGTCGAGCCGCGCCTGCGCGCTCACCGGTTCCGCGCTGATTTCGCGGAGGCGGCGCAGCAGAAGGCGAGGGCCGCCGAGAGCGCTTCGCATCCAATCCGTTCCTGTTTTCCCAGAACTTCGCGGGTGTGCACACCGCAAAAAAACCGCCATGCGCCTGCAGATTGCGACGGTGGCCTTCATGCAGCGTATATTGGCGCCGTCCGCGCTCCGCAAGCGCGGCCAAGAAGCGCAGCAACGCAAGGAACATACCGTTATTGCAAAGCTTGGCGAATCGGCTTGCCGGCAGGGCTCGAAGCCTCTACCACTTTCCGATCAGAGTCTGGCGATGACAGCCCGCCCACGCGCTTGGCCCCCGCCATCGGCCGCGCCAGACGCGTTCTCCGAGCCTGCGGCATCGAGAAGAGAATTCGTGCGTCTGAAAAAATACCTGATTGCGCTCTTTTTGTTCGTCCTCTCCGCTCAGGCCGTCGCCATGGAGTCGGTGCGGGTGCCGCAAGGCGCGCGGGCGATCGATCTCACCAATGTCATCGAGAAACATTCCTCGCAGGGCGACCGGCTGCAGGTCTCGACCGCGCCCGGCTCAGACGGCATCGTCCGCCGTATCGAAGTCGGCGCCAAGGAGGCTGGCAGCCAGCCCAACTGGATCGTTTTCGCGCTCACCAACGACACGGATGAGCAGATCGAGCGCCTGATCGTCGCCCCGCATTATCGGCTGCAGGGCTCGGGCGTCATCTGGCCCGATCTCGGCTCGACGCGCATTACGGCGATCACGGCCAGCCAGGGCTTTCCGCCCGAGGCCGAAGACGCGTCGGACGCCGACGTTTTCCGGCTGACGCTCGACCCCGGGACCACGGTCACCTATGTCGCGGAGCTGCGCACGCCCAACCTGCCGCAGCTCTATTTGTGGGAGCCCGCGGCCTATAAGGACAAGGTGACGAGCCTGACGCTCTACAAGGGCATCGTCATCGGCATCGCCGGCTTGCTCGCGCTGTTTCTGACCATCGTCTTCGTGGTGAAAGGCGCCGTCATTTTCCCGGCGGCGGCGGCGCTCGCCTGGGCGGTGCTGGCCTATGTGTGCATCGATTTCGGCTTTTGGGACAAGATTTTCGGCTTTGACGCCAACGCCAACCGCATCTGGCGCGCCGGCGCCGAGACGGTTCTCTCGGCGACGCTCGTCGTCTTCCTTTTCGCCTATCTGAACCTCAACCGCTGGCATGTGCGCGCCTGGCACGTCGCCGCCCTGTGGCTGCTGATCCTGTTGGACCTCGTCGGCCTGGCGGTGTTCGACGCGCCCGTCGCCGCTGGCGTCGCGCGCATCTCGCTGGCGACGGCCGCCGTCGTCGGCTTCGTGCTGATTCTCTATCTCGCGACGCATGGCTTCGATCGGGCCATTATGCTGATCCCGACATGGTTCCTGCTGGCCGTGTGGGTGGCGACGGCGGGATTTGCGGTCGCCGGTTGGATCACCAACGACCTTGTCTCTCCGGCGCTCGTCGGCGGCCTGGTGCTCATCGTGATGCTGATCGGTTTCACGGTGATGCAAAACGCCTTCGCGGCCGGCGGGCTGTCGCATGGCGCCATCAGCGACGTCGAGCGCAAGGCCCTCGCGCTCACCGGCGCGAATGAGATCGTGTTCGACTGGGACGTGCCCTCGGATCACATCTATGTCAGCCCGGAAGCGGAAGCCGCCCTCGGGCTCGACCGCGGCGGGCTCGAGGGCGCCGCTTCCTCCTGGCTCGATCTGCTGCATCCCTTCGAGCAGGACCGCTATCGCGCCTGCCTCGACGCCATCCTGGAGCAGCGGCGCGGCCGCATCAATCAGGACTTCCGCCTGCGCGCCGCGGACGGCCACTATCTCTGCTACCGGCTGCGGGCGCGGCCCGTCGTCGGCCCCGACGGCGAGGTGATCCGCGTCGTCGGCACGCTCAATGACGTGACCGACGAGCGCAACGCCCAGGAACGGCTGCTGCACGACGCCGTGCATGACAATCTCACGGGCCTGCCGAACCGCGAACTCTTCTTCGACCGGCTGGAGGCCGCCCTGATTTTCGCGCGCATGGAAAAGGACGTGCGCCCGACGATCCTCGTCATCGACATCGACCGCTTCAAACAGATCAATGAGCAGGTCGGCATGGCCATGGGCGACAGCATTCTGCTCACCGTGGCGCATCGCCTGACGAGGCTGCTGCAGCCTCAAGACACGCTGGCGCGACTTTCCGGCGATACATTCGCGATCATCCTGGTCTCGGAGTCGCACGCCGACCATGTCATCTCCATCGCCGATTCGGTGCGCCGCTCGCTGTCTATTCCGGTGCGCTTCACCGACCGGGAGATCGCGCTGTTCGCCTCGATCGGCATCGCGCTCTACGACCAGCAGACGCATCCCGGCGCCGGCGACATGCTGGAAGACGCCCAGATCGCGATGCGCCACGCCAAGCGCTCGGGCGGCAACCGCATCGAAGTGTTCCGCCCGGCCATGCGCGCGCAGCGCTCCGACCGGCTGACGCTCGAGGCCGATCTGCGGCGGGCGCTGGAGCGCAGCGAGATCAAAGTATTTTTTCAGCCGATCGTCAGGCTCGAGGATCGCACCATCGCCGGGTTCGAGGCCTTGCTGCGGTGGGACCATCTGCGCCTGGGTCGGCTCGAGCCTTCCGAATTCTTGCCCATCGCCGAGCAGACGGGGCTGATCGTCGATCTCGGACTTTTGGCGTTGGAGCGCACGGCGCGCGAACTCGCGGCCTGGCAGCGCGCGCTTGCGGTCGATCCGCCGATTTTCGCCTCCGTCAATGTCTCGTCGCGCCAGCTCTTGCGTCACGACCTCCTGCGCGACGTCAAAAGCGTGTTGATGCGCAATGATATCGCCAAAGGCAGCTTGAAACTCGAACTGACCGAGAGCCTGGTGATGGAGAATCCCGAATATGCCGCGCAGATGCTGGCGCGCATCAAGGAACTCGGCGCGGGGCTATCGCTCGACGATTTCGGCGCCGGTTATTCGTCGCTCGCCTATTTGCAGCGCTTCCCCTTCGACACGATCAAGATCGATCGTTCCTTCATCAAGCAGTCCGGCAAGGGCGCGCGCCCCATCATTCTGCGCTCGATCATCGCGCTGGCGCAGGATCTCGGCATGGACGTCGTCGCCGAGGGCGCGGAGACCGAGCAGGACGCGATCGAGCTTTATCAACTCGGCTGCGGCTTCGCGCAGGGCTACGCCTTTGGGCGCCCGATCAGCGCGCGGGATGCGCGCCGCCTCGTCGGAGCCGCCCCGGAAGCGGCATAGGGCGACGATGGCGGAGAAAATCGAGTTCTGGTTCGAATTCGCAAGCACATATTCTTATGTCGCCGCGGAAGAGATCGAGGAAAAGGCCGCCGCCGCTCGCATCGAGGTGGTGTGGCGACCCTTTCTTCTCGGGCCGATCTTCGCCGAGCAGGGCTGGCGGGATTCACCGTTTAATCTCTTTCCGGCAAAAGGCGCCTATATGTGGCGCGACATCGAACGTATCTGCCAGAGCAAGGGCATTGCGTGGCGCCGGCCAAGCGCCTTTCCGCGCAACGGCCTTTTGGCCGCTCGAATCGCAACCGCGTTGGATGGGGCGGAGAAGCTTGCTGCTTTCGTTCGGGCCGTTTATCGCGCCAATTTTTCCGATGACCTCGACATCTCGGACCCCTCCGTTCTGAAGGAAATTTTACGGGGTCTCTCGCTCGACGCGGAGGCGACTCTTAACCGCGCCAATGACGAGTCCGTAAAGCGATTGCTCAGAACGCGCACGGATGAGGCCAAGAGTCGGGGCGTGTTCGGCGCGCCGAGCTTTTTTGCAAAGGAGGAACTATTCTGGGGTAGCGATCGATTAGAACTCGCTCTTTCAGCCCTGAAAGAATAAGCGCCGCCTGGCGCGCCCTATCGACCGGATAGTCTAGCATATGGCCAACTCGCCTCCCGAGCCTTCCCTTTCTGAAGCGCGCGCCGAACATGCGCGGCTGCATGAAGAAATCACGGCGCATGATCGCCGCTATTACCGGGAAGACGCGCCGACGATCTCCGACGCCGACTATGACGCCCTGCGCCGTCGCTACGAGGAATTGGAAAAGGCGTTCCCCGAACTCGCGACCCCGCAGTCGCTGACGAAGGCAGTCGGCGCCAAGCCGTCGGAAAAATTCGCCAAAGTGAAGCACGCCGTGCCGATGCTTTCGCTCGGCAACGTCTTCTCGGACGAAGAGGTCCTGGAATTCGTCGCGCGCGTGCGCCGTTTTCTCGGCCTGGGTGAAAGCCTACTGCGCTTCACCTTTGAGCCGAAGATCGACGGGCTGTCATGTTCGCTGCGCTACGAGAAAGGCCATCTCGTGCAGGCGGCGACGCGCGGCGACGGTTATGAGGGCGAAGACGTCACCGCCAATGTTCGAACGATCGACGAGATCCCGCAGCGGCTGCGGGGCGATCATTCCGACGTTTTTGAAGTGCGGGGCGAAGTCTATATGACGCATAAGGATTTTGCCGCGCTCAACGTGCGGCAAAAGGAGTCGGGCAAGACTCTCTTCGCTAATCCGCGCAACGCCGCCGCTGGTTCTCTGCGACAGCTCGATCCGAAGATCACTGCATCACGGCCGCTGCATTTCTTCGCCTATGGTTGGGGCGAGACGTCCGCGCTGCCCGCGAAGACGCAAATCGGCGTGCTTGAGGCGTTGCGCGGATACGGGCTGCCGGTCAATCCGCTGACGACTCTCTGCGAGCGCGCGGAAGACATGCTGTCGCACTACCGTTCGATCGAAACGCAACGCGCGACGCTCGGCTATGACATCGACGGCGTCGTTTACAAGGTCGACGACATCGCGCTGCAGGAGCGGCTTGGATTTGTCTCGCGCGCCCCGCGCTGGGCGGTGGCGCGCAAGTTCCCCGCCGAACGCGCCACGACAATTTTGCGCGACATCGAAATTCAGGTCGGTCGCACGGGCGCGCTGACGCCGGTCGCAAGGCTCGAACCCGTCACGGTCGGCGGCGTCGTCGTGCAGAACGCGACGCTGCACAATGAGGACGAGATCGCGCGCAAGGATATTCGCATCGGCGATACGGTGGTCGTGCAGCGCGCGGGCGACGTCATTCCGCAGATCGTCGCCGTGGTGACGGAGAAGCGCCCGCACGGCGCGGAGCCTTACAATTTCCCCCACGTCTGCCCGCGCTGCGGCTCGGCGGCGCTGCGCGAAATCGATGCAAAGACCGGCGAAGCGGATGTCGTGCGCCGCTGCACGGGTTCGCTCGTCTGTCCCGCGCAGGCGGTCGAACGCTTGAAACATTTCGCCTCGCGCAACGCCATGGACATTGAAGGGCTCGGCGACAAGCAGATCGAGTTTTTCTACGATGAAGGTCTGATCAAAACCGCTTCCGACATTTTTGCGCTTCCCGAACGCGAAGCGCAGATGTCGCCGCGACTGGCGGAGCGCGAGGGCTATGGCGAAACCTCGGTGCGCAACCTCTTCGCGGCGATCGAGGCGCGCCGAAGCGTTCCGATCAATCGCTTCATCTTTGCGCTCGGGATGCGCCATGTCGGCGAGACCAATGCCCGCCGGCTGGCGCGCCATTTCGACGATTTCGAGTCGTTGCGCGAGACGGCGCGCGATGCGGCGCCCGGCAGCGAGGCGCGCGCCCGCATCGATTCAATCGACGGCGTCGGACCCGTCGTCGCCGAGGCGCTGCATGATTTTTTCGCCGAGCCGCATAATGAGCGCGAGCTCGACGCGCTTCTCAAACACATCACGCTGGAGCCGATGCCGGCGGTCGCGTCCACGTCGCCCGTCGCCGGCAAGACGGTGGTCTTCACCGGTTCTCTCGAACGCCTCACGCGCGACGAAGCCAAGGCGCAGGCCGAGCGTTTCGGCGCGCATGTCGCGGCGTCGGTGTCGAAGAAAACCGATCTCGTGGTCGCCGGTCCTGGCGCAGGCTCGAAGCTCAAAAAGGCGGCGGAGCTGGGGATCGAGGTGATCAGCGAAGACGAGTGGTTTGCGCGGACGGGGCAGGGGTGAGCCTGGGGAGCTCGGAAGGGCGGCCTCGTCCTTCGAGACGCGAGCTTCGCTCGCTCCTCAGGATGAGGCCTAACCGATTGCAGCGAAAAAGCCCCTCATGCTGAGGAGCCTGCGCAGCAGGCGTCTCGAAGCACGAGGGGCGTCCCGTCAATTCTCTTGTCACACCGCGCGCGTGCCGGGCGTCTCATCCTTCCGATAGGCGGTGCCGAACACATAGTCCCACCAGATCGCGTGAACGCCGAAGCCTTTCTCGGCGTCGCGGAAATGATGCAGCATGTGCAGGCGCTTCACTAAGCGGCCAAATTCCGATTTCGGCTGCCCGTGATGCGTCCAGTAGTGCACGCAATCATAGATCACATAGCCGGTGATGAAGCCGGCGAGCGCCGGCCACGCGAATGTCGCGCCAAAGAGCACGCGGGCGCAGACGAGCGCGATCAGCATGATCGGCGCCGAGAGCAGCGGCGGCATGACGAGCCGCAGCGGATCGTTGGGATAGATGTGATGCACGCCGTGAATGAGGAACTGGAAGCGCGGCCCCAGGCCGAAGGGCAGGGCGAACACGGTGTGGAAGAGATAGCGGTGGCCGAAATATTCGGTGAGCGTCCAGCCGAGATAGCCGACGACGAGGCCAAGCACGACCAGCGTCACGCTGTTGAGCGTGAGGGAATAGATCAGCAGGCCGAGAATGATCGGGCAATAGACGATCACCGGCGTCAAATGGTGCACGCGCGACAGCTTGTCGAGGAGATCGCTCTCGAAGAGGCGGGGCGAAGCGTCGAGCGCTTCCGTTCTTGCGTCCTGAGACATGGGCTACTCCGCCGGCGCGACGATGGGGGCATCGCGCCCCGCCGCCTGCGTCACATTTTCCGACCGCGTGCCGAGCGAATAGGTCGGATCGAAGATGAAGGTGACGAGCAGCGCCACCCAGGAGCGATGGCAACGCAGATCGTCATAGAACTCCGGCGCCATCGCCTTTAGCTCCGGCAAACGGTTCCACGGGATCTCGTGAAAATCGTGGTGCTCATTGTGATAGCCGATGTTGAGCGCGAGCGTATTGAGCGGCCCGTAATAGTCGAACGTGCCCTGGTCGGGGCCGAAGGCGAAATGCTCCTGCAGCCAGCGCGCGCTCAAGGGATGCAGCCCGCCGACCGAGAACCAGAAGGAAAAGAAAAGATAGAGCAGGGCGTTCGGCCCAAAGGCCCAGAGCACGAAAAGATCGAAGACGGCGATGACGGCGGTATTGATATAGGTCCAGGTTCCCCAGATCGGCACCGTGCCCTTGAGACGCGACAGGCGCGCAAGCTGGATCGCGGGGAAGAAGAAGAGCCAAGCGGCCTTGCGCCAGGCGCTGTTGCCGACCCATTCGACCTCCCAGCGACTCGGAATGTCGGCGTCATAGTCATAGGCCGACAGATGCGAATGATGCTTGATGTGATAGCAGCGAAAGCCCATCGCCGTCGGAAAGGCGTTGGGAAGATCGGCGAGGATCGCGGTCCATTTATTGGCGAGCGGGCTCGCGAAGACGCAATTGTGGATGGCGTCGTGGATGATGACGAAATTGGCGTGATTGGCGAAGGCGCCAACGCAGATCGCCATCAAGAGCGACAGCCACCAGTAGGAGAGGCCGAGCGAACCCAGGATCGCGGCGATGACGAGCTGAAGGGCGAAAATCGCCGCTGTGATCTTGAAGGTCACCGGGTCCTTGCCGAAAAGCTGGCGCACTTGCGGATATTTTTCGAGGATCAACTTGCGCCGTTCGACATGCGAGCGGTCAGCGCCATTGGCGGTGACGGATATGCCATTCATGACGTTGCATCCTGTAGCTGAGTTGCCGTGACGCCGTCGCGCATACGCATCGCCTCGCCGCCGACCGTGAGGCGCTTTTCATAGATGCGGTGAATCTTGTCGACCTTGCCGCCGAACATTTCGATCGGCCGGCGCATGTCGGCGTTGCTTTCCAACACCCAGCCCGCTTCGAGATGCGGAACGCGGATTTTCGCGTGGCGCCGCCGCATCTCTTCGACGAGCGACAGGAAGATCGCGCCGCCGGTCGCGCTTCGTTGCAGAGTCTTGCGCGTGCCAAGCAGCAACAGCCGCGCCGACTTGAACTGATGCGAGCGGAACCGCTTAAACGCGCGCGCCCAGCCAAAGGGGAGCAGGCGGCCGTCGAGATCGGCCAAAATTTCGTTGAGATTGGGAAGCGCGATCGCGAATGACTGCGGAACGCCGTCAAGCTCGACGACGATGCCGAAATCCGCCGGCACGAGAAATTGCAACGCGTCGGCGTCGGAGTCGAATTCTTCCTTGGTGAAGGGCACGAAGCCCCAATTTCCACTCCAGCCGTCGTTGAACAGCTCGGCCATCAGCGCGGTTTCGCCCCGCTTCAAGGCCTTCATGTTCAACGGCCTGAGCTTCAAGCGATCGCGCCATTCGCGCCGCGTTGAAATGCGCGCCGGCTTGTCGCTCTCGTCGCTCGAAATGTCGAATCGGTAGGACAAGAGGTCCTGCGCCTTCTCATACCCCAGCGCCTCGATATGGCGCGAGAGATAGGGCGGATGCCAGGGCATGAAAAACATCGGCGTCGCGTCGAAGCCATCGACAAGAAGTCCGCACTCCTTGTTGACCGACGGCGAGAACGGTCCGTTGATCCGCTCCGCGCCCTTGGCGCGCAGCCAGTCCTCGGCGGCCTGGGTCAGCGCGCGCACGACCTCGATGTCGTCGATGGCGTCGAGCGCGCCGAACTGCGCATTGGACGCGCCGACCGGCGTGACGCCGGGCTTATAGATCTGCGCCATGACGCGGCCAACCCATTGGCCGTCGCGGCGGGCGAGAAATTTCTGCTCTTCGACGAGCTTGTAATGCGGGTTGAGCTTATGGGCGAAGACGCTCCAGCGCTCGACGTCGAGCGGCGGCGCGAAGCCTTGCGCGCCGGCATAGAGCAATCGCGGCAGCCTGCAGAAGGTCGCAAAGCGAAAGGGGCCGTCGACCGGAAGAATCTCGATCCGCGCCATGATGCTAGTCCTAGCGGCAAGTCGGCATTAACCGAAAGCGTCAAAGTGACGCGGATATGGCGAATGGCCTATCCGCCGGCCATCGCCGCGGCGACGATCTGATGCGCCTCTTCCGTCACCGGCGGCATGTCGCGCAGGGTCTGAATGACGCCGCGGATTTCCGCTTCGCTGTGGTTCGCCGAGAAAAAGAAGCGCAGCCGCGGCCCGTCCTTCGGCACGCCGATGCGCACCACTGGCGGCACGTAATAGCCGTTCTCCAGCAGATGCTGCGACGCCCACATGGTCTCGACGTCGCTCGAGAACAGGATCGGCACGACCCCGCGGCCGATCGCCGGCCCGGTCGAGAATCCCGCTTCATGCGCGACCGTCCGGAAGAGCTCGGCGTTGTCCGCGAGCTTGGCGATCCGCCAGGTCTCTTCCTGCATCAGCCGCAGCGCGGTGCGCGCGGCGGCGAGAATGACGGGCGACAGGCCGACGCTGTAGACGAAGCCCGGCAGCGTATAGCGGAACCAGTCGATGACCTGCTTCTTGCCGCAGACATAGCCGCCGCAGGACGCGAGCGTTTTCGACATGGTGCCGACGATGAGGTCGATGCGCGTCGGATCGACGCCCTGATGTTCGGCGAGGCCGCGGCCCGTCGCGCCGAGCACGCCGAGCGAATGCGCCTCGTCGACGAGAAGCCAGACCTGAAATTTTTCCTTGATCGCCAGGAGCCGCGGCAGGTCGGCGGTGTCGCCGTCCATGCTGTAGACGCCTTCCACCACGATCAGGACGTTGCGGTATTCCTCGCGGTGACGCGCGAGCAGATGTTCGAGATGATCCAAGTCGTTGTGGCGGAATTTGACGACCTGCGCCGGCGCGCCGTCCGCGCCCGCGACGATGCTGTTATGCGCCAGTTCGTCGATGAAGATCGCGTCGCGCTTGCCGCTCATCAGCCAGGCGATCGTCGTGACATTGGAAAGATAGCCGGAGACGAGCGTCAGCGCGCTTTCCATGCCAAGGAATTCGGCGATCTCCGCCTCGAACGGCTTGTGCGTGGTGCGTTCGCCGCCGACGAGCCGCGAGGCCAGCGCGCCGATGCCGAGGCCGTCGATCTCGCGCTTCGCCTCCTCGCGAATCCGCGGGTGATTCGCCAGCCCGAGATAATCGTAATTGGCGAAGCTGACGAAATGCTTGCCCTGCGCCTCGAACTCGGCGCGCAGCCTGTCGATCTGGGCGAAGAACGGATCGCTGAACTCCAGCAAGGCGTTGCCAGCAAAACGGAATCGCCGTGCCGCGTAATCCTCTAAGCTCTTATGCTTCGTCACTTATTGGGCAATCCCTGAATAACGGGCGCGCCGCGCGCTATTGGCGAGAACTTGGGCCGCTGAGCGTCCAAGAAAGGGTCTGCGCTGCTTAGCATTCCCGTCCCGTCTGCGCCAGCGGCGCGGCCGGGGGCAGGGCAGGGCGATCGGGCGGAGGAGTTTTTACCTCACCCTCATCCTGAGGAGCCGCCGCAGGCGGCGTCTCGAAGGACGAGGGTGAGGTAAAAATACAAGAAAACAGGCTTCCTCGTCCTTCGAGACGCGTGCTGCGCACGCTCCTCAGGATGAGGAAGCCCTTCACTCGATCGCCCTGCTGGGGGCCGGGGCGCGCTTAAGGCGCGCGCGGACGGGGCGTCAAGAACGCTCTGTCCCTGTCTGGCGGAGTCGGTCGCAAAGCTCTATGCGGAGCGCATGTCGATCAATGTCCCAGAGCCCGTTCAGCCGCCCGTCGATGGCGCTTTACGCCTTTGCGTCGACAATCTCGGCGTTTTGCGCGGGGGGAGGCGCGTTCTCGATCGCGTGAGCTTTTCGCTTTCCGCCGGGCAGGCGCTGATCGTGACGGGCCCCAACGGCGCCGGAAAATCGACGCTGCTGCGGGCCTTGGCGGGACTCCTGCCGCGCGCGGGCGGCTCGATCGCTCTCGAAGGTGGGCCGCCCGACGTCGAACTGCCGCAGCAGGCGCATTATCTTGCGCATAACGATGGCTTGAAGTCGGCGTTGACGATCGAGGAGAACCTTGATTTCTGGGCGCGCTATCTCGCCCGAGAACCAGACCAACGCAGCCATACGATCGACGCCGCCCTCGCGATCGTCGGCCTCGGCCATGTCGCTGGCGCGCCATTCGGCGTGCTGTCCGCGGGCCAGAAGCGGCGCGCGGCGCTCGCGCGTCTTCTCGTCGCCTTTCGGCCGCTCTGGCTCCTCGACGAGCCGCTGACCGCGCTCGATCGCGCCTCACGCGAAAAATTCGCCGTGGCCATGAGTGATCATTGCGCGCTCGGCGGATTGATCGTCGCCGCGACGCATGAGCCGCTCGGGCTCAATGAAGCAGCATCGCTTGCCTTGGGCGGCGCCTCGTGAGTTCTCCGCTTGCCGCGCTTTTTCTGCGCGAATGGCGCGTCGCGCGCCGCATCGGCGGCTCCGGCGCGATGGGCGTCGTGTTCTTCCTGACGCTCGTCGCGATCGTGCCCTTCGCCATCGGGCCCGACCCCAATCTTCTCGCCCGCATCGGCCCGGCGATTCTCTGGATCGCGGCGCTGCTGGCGACGCTGCTTTGTCTCGACCGCCTGTTTCAGGCCGACGCCGAGGATGGCTCCCTCGATCTCTTCCATCTTTCCGAGACCCCGCTCGAATTGGCGGTGCTCGTCAAATGCGCAGCGCATTGGGCGGCGACCGGCCTGCCGCTCGTGATCGCCGCCCCGTTTCTGGGGCTGATGCTGCAACAGGAGGCCATGGCGCTTCTCGGCGTCGTCGCGACGCTACTTGTCGGCACGCCGGCGCTCACTTTGATCGGGGCCATCGGCGCGGCGGCGACGGTGACCGTGCGGCGGGGCGGCCTCTTGATGGCGCTGCTCGTCCTGCCGTTGACGATCCCGGTGCTGATCTTCGGCGTCTCCGCCGCGGAGGCGGCGAGCGGCGGCGCTGTGCCCTTCTACGCGCCCTTCGCGATCCTCTGCGCGATCACGCTCGCCGCTCTCGCGCTTTGCCCATTCGCCGCCGCGGCGGCGCTGCGCTATCTCGGCGAATAGAAGCGTTCAATCAATGCACACGCGCCCGCTGTTCGAACGGCCGGTGAGGCTGTGCGTATGGTTGCCACTGCGGCTCGTGACATGAACGAAGTTCTTCATCTGGCCGCGTCGTCCAAACACGCAGCGCTTGGCGTTGCCGATCTTGAATGCGCCCTGAGTCGTGCAGAAATTCGAGTCGCCGCGCCATTCCCTGCCGCCGCCGTGAGCATAGAAGAAGTAATTGTGCGGATCGGACGTCTCGCTGCGCAGAACGACTCTTTCGCAGCCGCCGCAGGCGCGAAGCTTCCACCATCCCTCCGACGTGAATCCGCCGCTCGGACTCACCCAGGCCGATGCGACAGTGACTTGATCGGGCGTACTGTTGCAGACCGTCAAATCCGCCTTCGCGGACGGCGCAAAAGCGCAGGATGCGACGGCGAGCGCGATCGAAAGACGAAAAGCATGCATTTCACCCTCCAAAAAATGAGCTTTGAAATTGCGGCAAAGCCATCAGCGCTTGATCAAGCGCTGACGCGTTGTTCTTCGCGCCGGCGATCGAAGGTCAGCTTGCGCGCGCCGGGAAGGCGGCGAGCGTGAAGGCGATCGCGAGCGCCAGGAGCAGCGCCAGATGCAGGACGCGATTGCGCAATCTGGACATTTCTCGACTCCTTGAACAATGCGCGCGTCCCAAAGACTTACGCGTGGTAAACGTCATTATGAATGAAATAGCGTCCGGCGCCTCGTCCGGTTAGCTGAGAGACGCCCATAGAAAGATCAGCGTCGCAACGCAGCCGAGACCGGCGCGCACGGCATGTAGCTTTGCCCAGCTCTCGATGAGCTTACGGCTTTCCGGCCCTGCTTCAGCGAGTTCGATCGCCATGAGCCGCTCGTTGACGGGCATGATTCTCAGTAGCGTATAAGGCCAATTGGCGACTATGAGCGCGGCGCCTAAAGGCCAGAGCCATTGGCCGGTTTGCCACCATGCCAAGGCGCCGAAAACGCCTCCGAGCAACGCGAGCGGCGCCTGCATGGCGAAGCCCCGCTTATAAGCGGGCTTCCATTGCCGCAGCAGATTTTTGTCGTCGAGATTAAGTCGCGCCGGTTGTTCGGCGACAATGATGTAGAGCGCCGCGCCGGAGAAGACGGCCGCGGCGATCAATGCAAGCTGACCGACAATCATGTCATCGCTCTTGGCGTCAGTTTCGCAGAGTGAGTAGTTCCCTCACCGAAGGCCCGTCATCATTCCGCCCACAGAGGCGCACGCTTCTCCAGAAAGGCCGCCACGCCCTCCTTGGCGTCTTCCGCCAGCATGTTCTCGACCATCACGGCGCTCGCCAGCTCATAGGCGTCCGAAAGCGGCTTCTCGCTCTGAGCGTAGAAGGCCCTCTTTCCAAAGCGGATCGCCTGTGGGGATTTTTCGGCGATGAGGAGCGCCAGCGCCAGCGCGCCGATCCGTGCGCCATCGGCTGACATACGGTTGACGAGGCCGATGCGCAGCGCCTCCTCGGCGCCGATGGGAACGCCCGTGAGCAGCATCTCCATCGCCTGCTTTGGCGCCACATTGCGCGAGAGCGCCACGGCCGGCGTCGAGCAGAAAAGACCGATGTTAACGCCCGGCGTGCAGAAGCGGGCGCGCGGGCCCGCAACGGCGAGGTCGCAACTCGCGACGAGCTGGCAGCCGGCGGCCGTGGCCATTTCATCGACAGCCGCGACGACCGGCTGAGGCAGCGTCACGATTTTCTGCATCAGCGCCGAGCAGGCGCGCATCGTCCTATCGAAGAAGGCGCGGCCCCGGTCAGGATCGTTGCGATGCGCCGTCAGTTCCTTGAGGTCATGCCCGGCGCAGAAGGCGGGGCCTTCCGCCTGCAGCACGACGACGCGAACCTCGTCGCGGCCGGCAAGCGCGTCGAGCCTGCCCGAGAGGGCGTCGATCATCGCGAGCGATAAAGCGTTGCGCGAGGCGGGGCTGTTCAGCGTAAGGATCGCGACGCCAGCCGCGGTCTCCAGCGTCACATGCGCGGTTGTTTCGGCGTCCAGGGTCATCGCTTCGAGCATATAGTCCGGCGGCGGGAAACCAAAGGTCTCCGGCCGCTGCGCTCAGGGGAATCGGGTGAAGGATTGTTTTTCTCACCCTCATGCTGAGGAGGCAATCGATCTCGGATGTTTCCGAGATCGCAACCTAAATGCCAAGTCGCGCAAGCGCGACTTGGGGAGGAGCCGTCTCGAAGCACGAGGGTGAGAAAAAATACGCGAAAACGGGCTTCCTCGTCCTTCGAGACGCGTGCTGCGCACGCTCCTCAGGATGAGGAAGCCTTCCACCGATGCCGCTGCGTTCGATCTAGTAGAGGCCGCCGGTGCCGCTGCCGACCTGCTGATCCACGTCATGCGGCGTATCGAGCGCACGCGGGCCGCCGCCGCCGGAGTAGGAGTCGGGCGGCGCCGTTCCCGGCTTGAACGCTTCGAGAATCGTGCCTGCTCCCGACGAACGCAGCCCGGAGTGCACGTCGACGGAAATGAGCTTGATCCCCGGCGGCACGCGGAACGGCGTATCGGGCTTGTCCTTCAGAGCCACCGTCATGAAGTCGCGGAAGATCGGCGCGGCGAATTGCGCGGCCTGGGCGTGGCTGCCGAGCGAGCGCGGCCGGTCGTAGCCGATGAAGACGCCGACCGCGAGATCGGGCGAAAAGCCGATGAACCAGAGATCTTTCGCGTCGTTCGTCGTGCCGGTCTTGCCAGCAAGGTGCTTGCCCACCGCCCTGATCGAGACGCCGGTGCCGCGTTGGATCACGCCTTCCATGATCGAGGTGATCTGATAGGCGGTGAGCGGATCGAGCACCTGCTCGCGCTTGTCGATGAGCTTCGGTTCGAGCTGGTTCTCCCATTTGGCGGAGTCGCAGCCGATGCATTGGCGCTCGTCATGGCGGTAGAGCGTCTTGCCCCAGCGATCCTGAATGCGGTCAATCAGCGTGGGCTTGATGCGCTTGCCGCCATTCGCCAGCATCGAATAGCCGGTGACCATGCGCAGCAGCGTCGTTTCGCCGGCGCCGAGCGCCATGGAGAGATAGGGCGTCATCTCGTCGTAGACGCCGAAGCGTTTGGCGTATTCGGCGATGAGCGGCATGCCGACGTCTTTCGCCAGACGCACCGTCATCATGTTCTTGGAATGCTCGATTCCGTAGCGCAGCGGATGCGCGCCGGTGCCGTGGCCGCCTTCAAAATTCTCCGGCGTCCAATAGGTGCCGTCCGGCTGCTGGATGGAAATCGGCTCGTCGAGGATTGACGACGACGGCGTATAGCCATTGTCGAGCGCGGTGGCATAGACGAAGGGCTTGAACGAGGAGCCTGGCTGTCGCCACGCCTGAGTCGCGCGATTGAATGACGACTGGTCGAAGGAAAAGCCGCCGACCATGGAGAAGACGCGGCCCGTATGCGGGTCCATGGCCACCATCGCGCCGGAGATGTCGGGGATCTGGCGCAGACGATATTGGCCGGCGCGTCCCGCCAGCGGCTCGACGTAGATCACGTCGCCGGCGCTTAGAGCTGATCGTGGACTGCGGCCGCTCCAGCGCATGCCTTCGGCCGTTAGAAGGCCGGTCTCGCGTTCGCGCGCCACTTCGCCGGATTTCTCGCGTCCCGGCTGAAGGCCGATGCGCGCGGCGTCGCCGGTCACATCGAGCACGACGGCGAGGCGCCACGGCTTGACGTCGCCAAGCGCCGGAATAGCGGAGAGCGTCACGCCCCAGTCGGAGGAGATGTCGATGTGGTTCATCGCGCCGCGGAAGCCATGCGCCTCGTCGAAGCGAACGAGGCCGTCGGCCAGCGCCTTTCGCGTCCAGGCCTGCATCTTCGGGTCGAGCGTCGTGCGAACCGAAAGGCCGCCCTCGTAGAGCTTCTTCTCGCTTTGTTGCTCCAGCAGCTGACGCCGCACTTCCTCGGCGAAATAGCCGGCGACATAAGTGTTGGGCGAGAGAACGCGCGGATTGACTCCGAGCGGCTCCGCTTTCGCCTTTGCGCCTTCTTCGGCGGTGGCATAGCCGTCGGCGATCAGACGATCGATGACGTAGTTGCGGCGTTCGATGGCGCGCTCGCGGTTCTGGAACGGATTGTAATTGCTCGGCGCCTTGGGAAGCGCCGCCAGATAGGCCGCCTCGGCGAGCGTGAGCTCATTGACCGATTTGTTGAAATAGTTGAGCGCCGCGGCGGCGACGCCGTAGTTTCCAAGGCCGAGATAGATCTCGTTGAGATAAAGCTCGAGAATCTTGTCCTTGGGATAGGCGGCTTCGATGCGGAAGGCGACGAGCGCTTCGCGAATCTTGCGTTCGATCGAGCGCTCGTTGCCGACGAGGAAGTTCTTGGCGACCTGCTGCGTGATGGTTGAGGCGCCTTGCACATGGCGGCCGCCCTGGGCGAGCACCGTCACGGCGCGCATCACGCCTTCCGGGTCGACGCCGACGTGGTTGTAGAAGTTCTTATCCTCGGCGGAGATGAACGCCTGCTTCACCAGTTGCGGAATGGCGGAACTCGGCAGGAACAGGCGGCGTTCGTGCGAATATTCGGCGAGGATCGAGCCGTCGCCGGCGTGCAACCGCGTCGTCACTGGCGGCTCGTAGTCATGCAGCTGGGCCGTGTCGGGCAGATCCTTGGAAAAATAATAGATCAGCCCGGACCCGGCGATCGCTCCGATGAGGAAGACGATCGTCGCGGTCGCGAAGACGAAGCCCAAAAACCTTGCGAGCATTCGCATGAAATATCACCCTTAGAGCGGCCGGCGGCTGGCGTCGGCTATGTTTCTAATGCCAAAGTCCGTTGCGCGACGGCGGGCGCCTGAGCCTGGCCGGCGCGCGCGACTCGTTTAGCTCAGATATAGTGAGCGATCGCACTTTCCGGGGTCATTTTCTTTAACAACGCCCTTTTGGATCATTCCACCGTTCGGCGAATTCCCGGCGCCGGTCCCTGCGCGCTTGACTGCGAACGCCGCCGGTCACGATTGCCGCGACGCGAGAAGCGCTTATCCGCAAGTATGTGACGCCGCGTCTGCGTTTCTCGATCTTCGGCGGCTGCGATGCGCGGGCGATCGTGCGTCGCGACCGTCTCCATGTGCCGTGATTTTGTGTTTTATTGTGGGCGCGTCGCGCTCGAGGGCGCTTCGGCGGGGGCCCGCGCTTCACGGCTACGCGCGCTGATAAAGGCGTCAACGGCTTCGGCGGTTTTCTGCGCGGCGCGCTCGCGCCAGTCCTGGGACGTCAGCCGGGACAGATCCTTCTCGCTCGAGAGATACCCGAGCTCGAGCAGCACGGAGGGAACGTCGAAGGCTTTGAGCACAACGAAACCGGCCGAGCGGCTCGGATTTTTGTTGAGCGCCCCGACTTCCCTCCAAAATGAGATCAGCGAATGCGAAAACTGGCGACTGTAGGCGCGGGTCTCGCGCCGCGTGAGTTCGAACAATATGTCGCCGACCTCTTCGGCGTCCGCCTTGCTTTCAAGGCCGGCGGCCTGATCCGCGAGATTTTCCTTCTCCGCCATCCGCGCCGCTTCGGCGTCAGAGGCGCGCTCAGAGACGGTATAAACGGTGGCGCCCTCGACCCGGGACGCGGCGAGCGTGTCCGCGTGAATTGAGACAAATAGGGAAGCATTGTTTTCGCGAGCGATTCGCACCCGCTCGGCAAGCGGGAGAAACATGTCGTGGTCGCGGGTCAAAAGCACGCGGGCTCGGCCGGTTTCCTGGATTTTGTCCCGCAGCGCGCGGGCGAACTCGAGCACGACGTCCTTTTCCATTTCGCCGTGCTTGCCGGTCGCGCCCATGTCGAGCCCGCCATGGCCCGGATCGATGACGACCATGGGCTTGTCGGTCGGCGCTTTGGCCGCCGTCCCTGGCAGTTTCGGCGGCTCTGCGGGCTGTAGGCGCGCCTGTTCGGCGACGGTCGCGGCGAAATGCCCGGCGCTGGTCGGGGCGAGCTCGATGACGAGCCGCGGTCCCCCCGCAGCCGCCTCGCTGTCCGCCTTGAGAATTTTGGCGGGCGCCGCGAGATCGATTACGACGCGCGAGCGTCCCGGCGCGAAGATGCCATAACGATAGGATTTTATGAGCTTGTCGCCTGGCGACAGGCCCGCGTTCGCCTCCATCCGGAAGAGCACTTCGGGCAAATCGACGATGATGCGCGGCGGGTTCGCCACAGGATGCGCGGTCACCGGCGGCAGGCCGGTGAGATCGAAGAGGAGGCGGGAGCGATCGGGGAGCGCCTCAATGCGGGCGGTAAGCGCAGAGATTTCCTTCTGCTGGTCCTCGGCCGCGGCGGGCCGCGCAAGCGCGCCCAGAACCGCGAGGAGCGCAGCCGCCATGGCGATGAACGGTGGCGGCGTCCCTGCGCGCAAAGCTGTCCTCCTCATGTTGGTCTCTAGATTCACGCGGCGTTTCGATCCGGCAATTGTCGATTTTGGAGGAGCGCCGTTAACGCATCGTTAGCTTATCTGAAAGCCGTCAGCTCCGGGACCTTTCTCCACAAATTTTTCGGTGAATAGCCGAGCCGGCGCTTGCGCCGGCCTACGGCGACCGATATGTAAGGAGACAGCTGCGAATTCTGCGGCGCGATATTCTCCGCGAGATGCGGCCGTCAAGTCGAGCCAACAGAATTTCGGACAGTTGCTTTCCGTTACGCCGCCCCGTGCAGGTCGTGACGTTTGGTCGCCGCCACCTGGCGGCGCGAAAGGTTTTTTGACGATCTCATGGCCAGGACCGTGATAGGCGCGAGAGCAGGCGATTCCTCCGTGTGGCGTGTCCGCGCGGCAGGGCGCAGCTTCGTTAAAAGCATGGGCTCTTGGCTTGTTCGTCATCTCACGGGGACGAGGCGCGATGCGCTTTGTCCCGCCGGCTCGCAAGCCGGCAAGCGTATCGCAGGCCTCAGGCCTGTCTCCCTTATCCTCACAAGAAGCGTTCGCGCCGTCAGGATGCGCCAAAGAGCGGTCGCCGAGTCCTTTCCAGGACTCAGGCTTGCCCCGTCGGCGTTATTGCGCGCCACGCCGCAGAAGAGTCCCCCATGGCTAACAAGATGCTCATCGACGCCTCCCACCCGGAGGAGACCCGCGTAGTCGTTCTACGTGGAAACCGTGTTCAGGAATTCGATTTCGAGGCTGCCGACAAAAAACCGCTACGCGGCAACATTTATCTCGCGAAGGTCACGCGGGTTGAGCCGTCCCTTCAGGCCGCCTTCGTCGACTATGGCGGAAACCGTCACGGCTTTCTGGCCTTCGCGGAAATTCACCCTGACTACTATCAAATCCCCGTCGCTGATCGACAGGCGCTGCTCGACGAAGAGAGCCGCGCCCATCAGCAGGCCGACGAGGAAGAGCGCGTTCCGCATGGTCGCGGGCGCCGTTCGCGCCGCCGCCAACACGAGGGCGCCGAGAAGCGCGTGAGCGCCGACGAGGCTGTGACGAGCGAGCCCCTCGAGGATTCGGGCGCTTCGCCGGTCGTCATTGAGGATCAGGCCGAAACAGGCTTCGCCGAATCGGCTGAGGACCGGCCTGAAGCCGCGCCGGAGTTCGCGCCCCAGGCTGGGGCGCAAGAACGTCTTGAAGCTCGGCCAGCGGCCGTCGAGACCGAAGCGCGTGGTCAAGACGTCGGCGCGGAGGAGCCCGACGCAGGGAAGCTTGAATCCGCCGAGGTTCGGTCAGAGAGCGCGGACATCGAGGCCGAGGCGGGCGATCAGGCGATCGCGACGGCGCAGCATGAGCAGATTTCCATCGATCCCGCCGGTTTCGGTTCGGTCGAAACCGGCGAGGCGGAGGAGTTTGCCCTCGAGGCGCCAGAGCCTGACCACGAACTGAAAGCGCGCCGCCAGGACGAGCGCGATGAGGCGCGTGAACGCGCCCGCGAAGATTCGGAAGACGAAACGGCTGAGGTCAACGCCCGCGTCGACGCCCCGGTTGAGGAGCACGACGAGGAAGAGCATGACGACGAGGACGATCACGTCGAGCACATCGGCGGGGACGCGATGGACGAAGCGCCCTATCGCGCGCCGCGCTCCCGTCGCCAGTACAAGATTCAAGAAGTCATCAAGCGGCGCCAGGTGTTGCTCGTTCAGGTCGTCAAGGAAGAGCGCGGCAACAAGGGCGCGGCGCTCACGACCTATCTTTCGCTTGCCGGCCGATATTCCGTGCTCATGCCCAACACCGCGCGGGGCGGGGGCATTTCGCGCAAGATCACTGACGGCGCGGACCGCAAGCGGTTGAAGGAGATCGTGCATGATCTCGAAGTGCCGGAGGGCATGGGCGTCATCCTGCGAACGGCCGGCGCGACGCGGACCAAGCAGGAGGTCAAGCGCGATTTCGAATATCTGCTGCGGCTGTGGGAGAGCGTGCGCGAATTGACGCTGCGCTCCGCGGCGCCGACGCTCGTCTATGAGGAAGGCTCACTCATCAAGCGCGCCATTCGCGACCTTTATGGGCGCGACGTCGAGGAAGTCGTCGTTTCCGGCGAAGACGCCTATCGCGAGGCCAAAGACTTCATGCGCATGCTGATGCCGAGCCACGCCAAGAACGTGCGCCTGCATCGCGAAGCGTTTCCGATCTTCGCCGAAAGCGGCGTCGAGGCTCAGCTCGACGCGATGTTCTCCAACCACGTCACCCTGAAATCGGGCGGCTATCTGGTCATCAACCAGACCGAGGCGCTGGTCGCCATCGACGTGAATTCGGGACGTTCGACGCGCGAGCACAATATCGAGGACACGGCGCTTCGCACCAATCTCGAAGCCGCGGACGAAGTCGCGCGGCAGTTGCGACTGCGCGATCTCGCCGGGCTGATCGTCGTCGACTTCATCGACATGGAGGAGAGCCGCAACAATCGCGCTGTTGAGCGGCGCCTCAAGGACGCGCTGAAAAACGACCGCGCCCGCATTCAGGTTGGCCGCATCTCGCATTTCGGCTTGCTCGAAATGTCGCGTCAGCGCATCCGCGCCGGCGTCGTCGAGGGCTCGACGGTGCCATGTCCGCACTGCGCCGGCGCCGGCCATGTGCGCTCCACCGCCTCCGTTGCGTTGCATGTGCTGCGCGTGCTGGAGGAGGCGCTGGTCAAGAGCGCCGCGCATGACGTGACTCTGCGCACCCGCGCGGTGGTGGCGCTCTACATTCTCAACCAGAAGCGCGCCCATCTGCAGGAGCTCGAACGCCGCTTCGGCGTCCATATCACGGTCGCCGCCGATGACACGCTCACCGGCGCGACATATCACGCGCTCGAGCGCGGAGAACTCGCGACCGGGCCGCGCGTTTCGCAGCGCGACGCGCCTTTGCGCGTCGATTCGGTGCTCGCCGAACCTCTTGAGGAAGAGGCGCCGGAAGACGTGATCGCTGGCGAAATGGTCGAGACGGAAGAGGAAGCCGTCGAGTCGAACGGCGATCAGCGTGACGAGAACGGCGAACGATCGCGCTTGGGCGCGGATGAAGACGCGTCGCGCGGCCGTCGCCGTCGCCGTCGCCGAGGCCGTGGCGGCGGCGCACAGGGCGGCGAACTCTTGGCGCCTGGCGCCGAGCAGCCGTCCGATGAAGGCCTTGCGATCATGGCGGCGATTGAGGGCGCGCCGGCGCCCGCCGAGGAACGGCCTGACCGCCGCGGCGGCCGACGCGGCGGCAACCGCAGTCCAGATCGCGGTGCAGATCGCGGCCCTGGCCGTTGGCGGCGATCCGCCCCCTTGCCAGAGGAATTCAAAGACCCTTCGGCGGTCTTCGCGCTCGACGAGGGTGGTGAGGAGGCGCGGGCCCTGATCTCCCCGCGTGGGGCGCAGGCGCCGGAGTTTCCGGCGCCTTTGCCGGTTCCGCCGCCGGTAAACGGCGCCGAGATTGCGCCGCCCTCCCAAGAGCGCGCAAGCGAGCCGGTCGCCCGGATCGCGCCATCTCAGGCGGCGCCGACGCCGACGCCCGTGCCCGCCCCCGAGCCGATCGCCCCGCGCGAGCCCACGGAAGTGGTCATTACGCAAGCAGACCCCGACCGCCCGAAAAAGGGCGGCTGGTGGCAGCGCGTGCGCACGCCTTTCGGCAGCTAGGGTCGTCGCAGCCAGGCTTCTAGGCGGACGACGCCCTCGCGCACATCCGTCTCCGGCCCGGCGTAAGAGAGCCGCAGCGTTTTTGCGCCGCGGCGCGGATCAAAATCGAGGCCGGGCGTCGTCGCGACGCCAGCTTCCTGCAACATTCGCCGACAGAATCCGATCGAATCGTCGGTGAAACGCGAGATGTCGGCGTAGATGTAAAAAGCGCCGTCGGGCGGCGCGAAATTGTCCAATCCCAATTTGGGAAGGCGGTCCAGCAGAAGCGCCCGGTTTCGCGCATAGGCGGCGCGGTTCGCCTCCAGTTCGTCGCCCGCGTCGAAAGCGGCGAGGGCCGCCCGCTGCGACAGGGTCGGGGCGCAGATCGCGAGCGACTGCTGCAAGCGCTCGAGCGGACGCATCAGTTCGGGTGGAGCGACGAGCCAGCCGAGCCGCCAACCGGTCATCGCATAATATTTCGAAAAGGAATTGATGACGAGGGCGCGTTGCGAGAAGCGCAGCGCGGTCTCCGCCCGCATCTCATATTCGAGTCCGTGATAGATCTCGTCGGAGACCAGAACGATTTCGGCTTCGTCGCAGAAGGCGCAGATCCGCGCCAATTCATCGCGCGCAATCATCGCGCCGGTCGGATTGGCAGGGCTCATGAAGAGCGCGCCGTGAAGCTTGCCGCCTCGATGGGCCGCTTCGAGCATCGCCGCAGTGGGCGCAAAGCGCGTCTCGTGGCCGACGTCGAGCAGGACCGGCTCCAGGCCGAGCGCGGAAAGGATGTTCGCATAGGCCGGATAGCCAGGCGCGGTGACGGCGATTCTCGCTCCCGGGTCGAATGCCGCGAGGAAGGCGAGCAGAAAGCCGCCGGATGAGCCTGTCGTGGCGATGACGCGGTCGGGCGTGACGTCGACGCCATAGCGCTCGCCATAGTGGCGCGAGATGCGGGCGCGCAGCGGCGCGTCGCCGAGCGCTTCGCCATAGCCGATCGAGCCGTGGCGCAGCGACTCCGTGGCGGCCTCGCGCACGCGGCGCGGCGCGGCGACCCCGGGTTCGCCGAGCTCCAAATGGATGATGCTGCGGCCGGCGCGCTCCAAGGCTTTCGCGTCGCGCAGCACGTCCATCGCCATGAAGGGTGCGATTTGGGAGCGACGGGATGGGGGTAGGGGTGCGTTCATACGAGCCTTCTATTGCCAATCTCCGTTGTGCGCACGCTCTCGCCGCCGCGCGCCATATTATCTTGAGCGGCGCGCATCGCGCCGGCCTTTCATGCCGGCCTTCCATGGAGCAGACATGGCCAGCAGCCATGATTTCCGGCGCATCGCAATGTCTCTCGAGGGAACGCGCGAAGCGCCGCATTTCGACAGATCCGCATTTAAAGCCGCACGCATCTACGCCACTCTCGCGGGCGACGGACGAACGGCGAACGTGAAATTCGCGCCCGAAGAGCAGGCGTTCAAATCCATGATGGCGCCGCAGGCGTTTACGGCTGTCCCCAACGCCTGGGGACGGCAAGGATGGACGACGATTCTGCTCGAGGCGATCGACGTCTCGGAGCTGCGCGACGCGCTGGAAACGGCTTGGCGTCACGCCACAAAGAAAAGGACGGCAAAGAAGAAATGTACGAATTAAGCGCAGCCGAGCTGATTCAGAGACTGTCGATCGCGTTGGCGATCGGACTGCTCATTGGCTTGGAACGAGGCTGGACGTCACGCGACGAGTCGGAAGGCGAGCGCGCCGCCGGCCTGCGCACGCATGGGCTTGCCGGACTGCTCGGCGGCGTGTGGGGCGCAATCGTTCAGCCTTTTGGCGCTTCCGGCGTGGTCGCTTTGGCGATCGCCTTCGCCTTCGTCGGCGCTTTGGTCGGGGTCTATCGCTACCGCGAAAACGTCCGTGACGAGACCTTTGGCGCGACAACCGTCGTCGCGGCGTCGCTTGCCTTTTCGCTCGGCGCCTTCGCCGTGATCGGCGACATACAGGCGGCGGCCGCGGCTGCGGTCGCCACGACCGCAATCCTGGCGCTCAAGGCGTTTCTGCACGGCCTCGTCAAGCGCATCACCTGGGACGAGCTGCGCTCCGGGCTGGCGCTGCTCGCGATGAGCTTCATCTTGCTGCCGGTTTTGCCGACTCGCGCCATCGATCCGTGGCAAGCGGTGAACCCTTTCGAATTGTGGCTGATGACCGTTTTGATTGGCGTGATTTCCTTTGTCGGCTACATCGCCGTCAGGGCAGTCGGCTACCGGCGCGGCGTCGCCGTCGCCGGCATGGCGGGAGGGTTGGCGTCATCGACGGCCGCGACGGCGGCGATGTCTCGGCTGGCGCGGGAACATCCCGCGCAGATTGGCGCTTCGGCGGCGGGCGCCATCTTCGCGAATGCGATGATGGCGCCGCGAATCATCGCCGTCATCGCGGTTATCAATCCGACGCTGGCGTGGCGCGTGGCGCCGCCGGTCGTTGCGGCCGGCGTGCTCTTCGCGCTCGCCGGAGTCTTTCTCCTGCGACGAAGCGAGCGGCCTGCAGAATCGGGCGGCTTTTCTGTCGGCAATCCGCTGGATCTGATGGCGGTGCTCAAATTCGGCGCGCTCCTCGCGAGCGTGATGATCCTCTCGCGGCTCGCGACTCATTTCGCCGGAAGCGGCGGCGCTTATGCGCTCGCGGCCATTTCCGGCATCGTCGACGTTGACGCGATCGGACTGACCATGGCGCGGCTCGGCGCAACCGAGATCGGCATAAGGGCGGCGGCGGGAGCGGTGCTGCTGGCGCTGCTGTCGAACACGGCGTCGAAAGTGGCGATGGGCTGGGTTATCGGCGGCGCCGGAATGGGCCACAGACTCGCCGCGGCTTCCGCTCTCGCCGTCGCCGGCGCGCTCATGGCGTTGTGGCTGACGGAATTCGCTGGCCTATAGACCGCGTTCATCGAGAGCGACAGACTTCACCAGGGCGAATACGTCTGCGCCGACGGTCAGCCGCAACTCGTCGAGCGCGAGGCGCGTGATCGCCGAGACAAGACGGTCGCCGCCAATGAGCGTCAGCGTGACGAAGGCGAGGGCGCTCTCGGTCGCATCGATCTTCTCGATGCGGCCGCGCAAAATCGTGCGCACGCTGGTGTCGCTGGGTTCGATGGTCGCAAGCGCAACGTCGGTCGCGCGCATGACGACGCGCGCCTCGCGCTGCGTCGTCAGACGCGCAGCGATCAAGATCTCGCCCGCCGGATGGGCGAGCCGCGTGACGCCGTAAGCTTCGTCGACGGCGACGACGCGCGCTTTGAGCGCGTTGACCACGCCGAATCGGCCGCCTTCGACGAGACGGCTCGCGCTCGGCAGCACGTCGAGCGGCGCGCCGCGCGCGACGACGCGACCGCGATCGAGCACGACGGCCTCGTCCGCGATGCGCGTGACTTCTTCCGGCGCATGGCTGACGTAGATAATCGGGATATCGAGTTCGTCGCGCAGCCGTTCGAGATAGGGCAACACGTCGAGACGGCGCGCAACGTCGAGCGACGCCAGCGGCTCATCCATGAGCAGCAGTTGTGGACGCGTCAGCAGGGCGCGGGCGATCGCCACTCTCTGCCGCTCGCCGCCGGAAAGCGTATCGGGCCAGCGCTGCGCCAGAGCGGCGATGTCGAGCATTTCGCAGAGCGCGTCGCGGCTCGTCTCGGCCGCCGTCACGCGGGCGCGGGTCATTCCATAATCGAGGTTTCCCTTGACGGTGAGATGGGAAAATAGGCTCGCGTCCTGAAACACCATGCCGAGCGCGCGGCGATGCGTCGGCACGAAGACGCCACGCGCCTCGTCTTGCCAGACGTCGCCGCCGATCTTGAGAAGCCCGTCTGGCGCGCGCGCCAGCCCCGCCATGCAGCGCAGGGCGGTGGTCTTGCCGGAGCCGGAAGGTCCAAAAAGCGCCGTCACGCCGCGTCCCGGCAGTTCGAGGTCAACGTCGAGCGCGAAGCCGGGATAGGCGAGGCGGAAACGCGCGGCGATGGCGCCGTCAGCCATAGCGGCCGTTCCGTCGGCGCCCATAGAGCGCGAGGAGAACGCAGAAACTGAACAGCAGCATGCCCCCGGCGAGCCAATGTGCGCGCTCGTAGTTCATCGATTCAACCTGGTCATAGATCAGGACCGACACCACCCGCGTCTTGTCTGGAATGGCGCCGCCGATCATCAGAACGACGCCGAATTCACCGACCGTATGGGCGAAGCCGAGGATGGCCGCCGTCACGAGACCGGGTCTGGCGAGCGGCAGCGCCACGGTGAAGAAGGCGTCCAGCGGGCTCGCGCGCAAGGTGGCGGCGGCCTCCAGCGGACGATCGCCCATCGCCTCGAAGGCGTTCTGGATCGGCTGCACGACGAAGGGCAGCGAGTAGAAGAGCGACGCCACGACGAGTCCGGCGAAGGTGAACGGCAAAGGCGCGACGCCGAAAAGCGCCGTGAGCCTGCCCAAGGGTCCATGCGGGCCCATGGTCAGCAGCAGATAGAAGCCCAGCACCGTCGGCGGCAGAACCAGCGGCAGCGCCACGACGGCCCCTAATGGTCCCTTGAGCCATGACTCCGTTCGCGCCAGCCACCACGCCAATGGCGCGCCGATCAGGAGCAGCAGAAAGGTGACGATCGTCGCGAGCTTGAGCGTCAGCCAGATCGCGGCGAAATCTTCGGATGTTGGCATGCGAGACCTGCCGCCGAGCGGCGGCGGTGAGGTTAAGACAGGCGGAAGACTGTCAGCGTCCGCCTGTTCCACATTTAAGCGGATACGTGCACGGGCGAAAACGGCCTACCGCGCGGCCTGGCCGGGGGGCGCGAAGCCAAACTTTATCATGATCGTCTGCGACTGTCCGGTTTTGAGATAGTCGAGAAAGGTCTTCGCCAAAGGTTTGTCGGCGCCCTGGCGGGTCACGACATAGGCTTGTTCGAGTCGTGAATGTAGCGTCTCAGGGATCAGCGAATAGCCGCCTCTGTCCGCGACCTGCTTGCTCAACGCGATCGAAAGAGCGGTCAGCGCGACATCGGCGGCGCCGGTCTCGGCGTATTGCGTCGCCTGGGAGATGTTCTCGCCGAAGACAAGCTTGTCCTTCACCTTGTCCCAAAGGCCGGCGGCGCGCAGCACTTGTTCCGCGCATCTGCCGTAAGGCGCATGCGCCGGATTGGCGATCGCGATCTTGCCGATCTTGGGATCCGCAAGATCCTCCAGGCGCATTTTTGTCGCGTCCCGCGTCGCGCTCCACAAAACGATCCTGCCGACCGCATAGGGCGTGGGCTCGGTCGCCGCGAAGCCGTCCTTGCGCAGCGCGCGCGTATAGGCGATGTCGGCCGAAAAGAAAATGTCGAAAGGCGCGCCCTCGCGGATCTGCGTCTGCAGCTTGCCGGAAGAGCCGTAAATAACATCGACCTTGTCGCCCTTATGGGCGGCTTGAAAGTTGGAGACGATTTCCTGCAACGCGAATTTGAGATCGGACGCCGCCGCGATGGTGATTTCGCTGGCTGTCGCCGCGCGGAGCGGCGCGAGCGTTAAAACGATCAGGCAACAGAAAGCGAGAAATTCATGCAGTCGGCGCATCTACGCAGCTCCCGAGGTTTGATGGCTCGAGAGCACGCCTGTTGCGATGCGCCGGCCGCTGGGCCCAATGGCAAGAATCGTTCACACGGCGGCAGCGATCCACCGCGACAATTCGCCCTTGGGCGCGGCGCCGACCTTTTGCGCGGCGGCCTTGCCGTCCTTGAACAGGATGAGCGTCGGAATCGATCGGATGCCGAGCTTGCTCGCCACGGCGGGGTTTTCGTCGATGTTGAGCTTGACGACTTTGATCTTGCCCTTCATCTCCGCGGCGATCTCCTCCAGCGCCGGGGCGATCATGCGGCAGGGACCGCACCATTCCGCCCAAAAATCGACGACAACCGGCTCGGCGGATTTGAGCACTTCCTGTTCGAAAGTGGCGTCAGTGATTTTTTGCGTGGACATGGACGGCCTTCCATTGGGCTTTTCGTTAGACGTGCGCGGAACGTAGGAAGCGCGTCACCGCCCGTCAAGGCGACGTCCCAAGCAGATCCGGTGCAGACCGATTGGAATCAATCTTCGACGCTTAGCGATTCATTAAACGCATCGGTTGCGCGACGACAAAACACAAAGAGCGGGAATGGCGTCCCGCCGCTCCCCGCTCTTTGGCACCCCGTCCTTAACCGAACTGAAACGCCAAGCTCCGAAGTCTTAAGTCGCTCCGATAGCCCGTTCCGCGCCGGCTCATCTTGCGAGCCTCGGCGAACTGCGTTCTGTTCGGCGTCCTCCCCGACTTGGACCGTAGCTGGGCTTAATTCCTGCGACGCATTCGACGCTTAGGCTTTTACCCCAACCAACCTGGCGAGCGAACACTAGGACAAAACGGGCGGACTGTCACTTCAAAAATGTGCAGTCTGACGAATTTTGTGATCGGGCGCCGCTGAATTAGGCTGATCGCGCGGACCCCGACGCAAATGGCGCAACGCCATCACGCCGGCGCCGGCGCCGCGGGCGCTATTGCGCCGCGTCAGAGGGGAATGTTGTCGTGCTTCTTCCAAGGATTCTCCAATTCCTTGTGGCGAAGCAGCGCCAGCGCGCGAGCGATTCGCTTGCGGGTCGAACGCGGCGTAATCACTTCGTCGATATACCCACGCTCCGCGGCGACGAATGGCGACAAGAAGCGATCTTCATATTCCTTGGTGCGCTGAGCGATCTTCTCCGGATCGCCGAGATCGGCGCGGAAGATGATTTCGACTGCGCCCTTTGCCCCCATGACGGCGATCTGCGCCGACGGCCAGGCGTAGTTGACGTCGCCGCGAAGATGTTTTGACGCCATAACGTCATAGGCGCCGCCGAACGCCTTTCGCGTGATGACGGTCACTTTCGGCACCGTCGCTTCGGCGTATGCGAACAGCAGCTTCGCGCCATGCTTGATCAGGCCGCCGTATTCTTGCGCCGTCCCGGGCAGGAAACCCGGCACGTCGACAAAGGTGACGATCGGAATGTTGAAGCAGTCGCAAAAACGCACGAAACGCGCCGCCTTCTTGGAGGCGTCAATATCGAGCACGCCGGCGAGCACGAGCGGCTGATTGGCGACAAAACCGACCGTGCGCCCTTCGATGCGGCCAAAGCCGATCACGATATTGCGAGCGTGCGCATCTTGTATCTCGAAGAAGTCGGCCTCGTCGACGATCTTATGGATGAGCTCTTTGATGTCGTAAGGCTTGTTCGGATTGTCGGGGATTAGCGTGTCGAGCGAATTGTCGAAACGATCGACGTCGTCGAACGCCGGCCACTCCGGCGGCTCCTCCGTATTGGAGGAGGGCAGGAAGTCGATGAGGCGGCGCATCTGCAACAACGCCTCGACGTCGTTGTCGTATGCGCGATCGGCGATCGAGCTTTTGGTCGTATGCACCGAAGCGCCGCCGAGCTCTTCCGCCGTGACCGTCTCATTTGTCACCGTCTTCACGACATCGGGCCCGGTCACGAACATATAGCTCGTATCGCGCACCATGAAGATGAAGTCCGTCATCGCCGGCGAGTAGACGTCGCCGCCGGCGCAAGGGCCCATGATCACCGAGATTTGCGGAATGACGCCAGAGGCCATGACGTTGCGCTGGAAGACTTCGCCATAGCCGCCGAGCGCCGCGACGCCTTCCTGAATGCGCGCGCCGCCGGCGTCGAACAGGCCGATGATGGGGGCGCGATTTTTCAGCGCCATGTCCTGCAGCTTGGTGATCTTTTGCGCGTGCGTCTCGGAAAGCGAGCCGCCGAAGACGGTGAAGTCCTTGGCGAAGACGAAGACGGCGCGGCCGTTGACCGTCCCCCAACCGGTGACGACGCCGTCACCCGAGATCTTCTCGCCCTGATCCATGCCGAAATCGGTGCAGCGGTGGGCGACGAACATGTCGAATTCTTCGAACGAGCCGTGATCGAGCAGCAGTTCGATTCGCTCGCGCGCCGTGAGCTTGCCGCGGGCGTGTTGCGCTTCGATCCGCTTCTGGCCGCCGCCAAGTCGGGCGGACGCGCGCCGCCGTTCAAGCCCGTCGAAAATATGTTTCATGTGCTGCCCTGGTTGCTGATATGCCTGTAATCCGGCGCGTCTAGAGCTTGCGCGACCCAAGCCGCCAACGGGCAATGTCGGCGCCGGTCAGCATGTAAAGCTTATCGGGCGACGTCTGCTCGGCAAGCTTCACGAGTTCGGTGCTCACGCCCATCATCGCCGCGTAGCGGGAAAGCGTTTGGAGCATGCCGCCATCGTCATAATTGCGCTCTCGCACGAGTCCCCCCTCGCCAATGTCGAAACTCGTCGAATAATTGAACATGCGGTGGATGCCGACGCTACTCTGCGGCGGGATCACGCGCTTCCTGCCGCCCATCAACGCGTAGACGCACGCCGAATAGCAGCGGCCCGATACGAGCGCCATTGTACGAGATTGATCCGCCGCGGGACGGGCGACGATCACCGCCATCCCGAGCTTGCGGAAGGCCTGTCCGAGCTCCATCGACGCGACGACCTTTCCGCCAGGCGAGTCGAGCAGCACAATTCCGTGCAGATTGCCGCCGCGCGCATTTTCGCGCACGAAGGCGATGAAGGCCTCGGGCGTCTCTAAGCTGATTTCGCCTTGCGCCGCGATCACTTGTGGGCAATTTGCGCGGCAGCCGTCGGAATTCACGCCGACGATGCGAAAGCTCATCTCTTCGGCTTGCGCGAAAATGGGGGCGAATGCGGCGACGCAGAGCGCAAAGAGGACGGTCTTGATCAATCTCATCCGGGCGGCCTTCCTAATCCCAACAAGCTAAGGCGAAATCCTGGGCTTTGGAACACCAATTCCCGCAGCGAGCCCGCGCCGCCTCGAGGGCGCCAATGGTGGGCGGTGACGGTCTCGAACCGCCGACCCTCTCGGTGTAAACGAGATGCTCTACCAACTGAGCTAACCGCCCTGACACGATGCGCGCCCGCCGGGTTTTAAGGGCGGGCGCCTCGCGAGGCAAGCCGGCTCAAGACTACGGCCGCCGGGGCTCCGACGGCCGTCATGCGAAATATCGAAAAACGCCTGCGACGCCAGCGCTTCCCCGCGCCCAGCTACTTGGCTTTGTTGAGCGCGGTCTTCAGCGTCGCGCCGGGCTTGAAGCGGGCGCTCTTGGAGGCGGCAATCTTGATTTCTTCGCCGGTCGCCGGGTTGCGTCCTTTGCCGGCGGCGCGCTTCTTGACCGAAAAGGTGCCGAAGCCGACGAGGCGAACTTCGTCGCCCTTCTTGAGGGCCTTCGTGATGCCGTCGATGACGGCGTCGATGGCGGCGGCCGCCGCCGCTTTCGAGCTGTCCGTCTCGCTCGCGACGTGCTCGACGAGTTCCAGTTTGTTCATGGCTTTTTCCTTCTCCTTCACTGCGAGTCGCCCGGCGTAAGAATGCGCGACCTCGAATCGGCGTTGCGCAGCGATGGCGAGTGTTGGTCGCGAATCGCAGGAAAAGCAAGGGTTAGCGGCCGCCAAAGGCGCAGAACCGCTGGTTTTCCGGGGGAAACGGCGGCTCGGCGGCGAAATGCTCATGCAATCTGGGGGCTGCAGCGTGCATCCCAGCCGCCCAAAAGGAAAGAGCCCCGCTCTGGGAGGAGCGGGGCTCTTGAGGTGTTGAAGGCTCTGCGATCAGTGCGCGCGGACGCCGGTGCCGTCATCGTCGCTGACGGCGTGCTTGGCGATCGCGGCGGCGTCTTCCCGCCATTCGATCGGCGTCGGCTGGGAGATCAGCGCGTGCCGCAGTACCTCTTCCATGCGCGCGACGGGCACGATTTCCAGGCGGTTCTTCACCGCGTCCGGGATTTCCGCCAGATCCTTGGCGTTCTCCTCTGGGATCAGCACTTTCTTCAAGCCGCCACGCAGCGCCGCCAGCAGCTTCTCCTTCAAGCCGCCGATCGGCAAGACGCGGCCGCGCAGCGTGATCTCGCCGGTCATGGCGATGTCGCGCCGGACGGGAATGCCGGTGATGATCGAGACGATGGCGGTCGCCATCGCCACGCCAGCCGACGGTCCATCCTTGGGCGTCGCGCCTTCCGGCACGTGCACATGGAAATCGCGTCGGTCGAAGACCGGCGGTTCAACGCCGAAGTCGACCGCGCGCGAGCGCACATAGGACGCCGCCGCGGAGATCGACTCCTTCATGACGTCGCGCAGATTGCCCGTCACGGTCATCTTGCCCTTGCCGGGCATCATGACGCCTTCGATCGTCAGCAATTCGCCGCCGACCTCGGTCCAGGCGAGTCCGGTCACGACGCCAACCTGATCTTCGAGTTCGGCCTCGCCATAGCGGAACTTCGGCACGCCGAGATAATCGGCGATGTTCTCGCTCGTGATGAGGATCTTCTCCTTCTTCTTAAGAAGGATTTCCTTCACCGCCTTGCGCGAGAGGTTCGAGAGTTCGCGCTCCAGATTGCGCACGCCCGCTTCGCGCGTATAGCGGCGAATGAGGGTGAGCAGCCCGTCGTCGGCGATCATCCATTCGTCGGGCGACAGGCCGTGCTTATGCACCGCACTGGGGATGAGGTGCCTGCGCGCGATCTCGAGCTTCTCATCTTCCGTGTAGCCGGCGATGCGAATGATCTCCATGCGGTCCATCAGCGGCGCCGGAATATTGAGCGTATTCGCCGTCGTCACGAACATCACATTCGAAAGGTCATAGTCGACTTCGAGGTAATGGTCGTTGAAGGTCGCGTTCTGCTCTGGGTCCAGCACTTCGAGCAAGGCTGACGATGGATCGCCGCGGAAGTCCATGCCCATCTTGTCGATCTCGTCTAAGAGAAAGAGCGGATTGGACGTCTTCGCCTTGCGCATCGACTGGATGATCTTGCCGGGCATCGAGCCGATATATGTGCGCCGATGGCCGCGGATTTCCGCTTCGTCGCGCACGCCGCCAAGCGACATGCGCACGAAGTCGCGGCCCGTGGCCTTGGCGATGGATTTGCCGAGCGAGGTCTTGCCCACGCCGGGCGGGCCGACGAGGCAGAGGATCGGTCCCGTCAGCTTATTGGCGCGGCTCTGCACGGCGAGATATTCAAGGATGCGCTCCTTGACCTTGTCGAGGCCGAAGTGCTCGGCGTCGAGCACTTCCTCCGCCTGTCCGAGATCCCGCTTCACCTTGGAGCGCTTGCCCCACGGGATCGACAGGATCCAGTCAAGGTAGTTGCGAACGACAGTGGCTTCGGCCGACATCGGCGACATCTGCCGCAGCTTCTTGAACTCGGCGAAGGCCTTGTCGCGCGCTTCCTTGGAAAGCTTGGTGTTCTTGATGCGCTCCTCGAGCTCGGCGAGATCGTCCTTGCCGTCCTCGTCGCCCAATTCCTTCTGGATCGCCTTCATCTGCTCGTTGAGATAGTATTCGCGCTGCGTCTTCTCCATCTGGCGCTTGACGCGCGTGCGAATGCGCTTCTCGACCTGCAGGACCGAGATCTCGCTCTCCATCAGCGACAGACATTTCTCGAGGCGGCGGGCGACGCTGACCGTCTCAAGCACGTCCTGCTTCTCGGCGATCTTCACCGACAGGTGAGACGCGACCGTGTCGGCGAGCTTCGAATAGTCGTCGATCTGCGTCACCGCGCCGACGACCTCGGAAGAGACCCGCTTGTTGAGCTTCACATAGCTTTCGAATTCGGCGATCACAGACCGGCCAAGCGCTTCGACCTCGACCGGAGAGGCGAGATCGTCGGCGACGACTTCGGCGTCCGCTTCGTAATAATCGTCTGCGCGCGTGTAGGTGCGAACGCTGGCGCGCGCGACGCCTTCGACCAGCACCTTCACCGTGCCGTCGGGCAGCTTCAGAAGCTGCAACACCGAGGCGAGCGTTCCAATCGGGTAGATCGCGTCGGCCGAGGGATCGTCGTCGCCCGCGTTCTTCTGCGTCGCCAGCAGAATGAGCCTGTCGGATTTCGTCACCTCTTCGAGCGCGCGGATGGATTTCTCGCGCGCGACGAACAGAGGAACAATCATGTGCGGGAAGACGACAATGTCGCGCAGTGGCAGCACCGGATAGCTTTCGATGGTTCCGGGCATGACGGCGTCTCGCTTTTCGTTCGACATTCTTTTTGTCCTGTCCTTGACGCGTCCCGCTAAAGCGGCGGCGCGAGTCCGCAGGGCGACTTTGGCTTTAGGCCGCGATACGGTCGCCCGCCGATTTCGCGCCAGTTAAAGACCGCCGGCGGATGCGCCCGACGGCCTCGTTAACGCAAATGGTTACGCGAACAATCGATTCAAGGCGCTGCGGCGCCCAAGCTTAAACCCGCGTGCGTCGCCGTCGCTTCGTCTTCGCGCGTCAGGCGCTCGCGCCGCTTTTTTCGCTGCGTTCGGAGTAAATATAGAGCGGCCGGGCTTTGCCTTCGACGACTTCCGGTCCGATCACAACCTGCTCGACGCCCTCCAATCCTGGCAGATCGAACATCGTGTCTAGCAAGATTCCTTCCATGATCGAGCGCAGGCCGCGGGCGCCGGTGCGCCGTTCGATCGCCTTGCGCGCGACGGACGACAGCGCGTCGTCCTGGAAGGTGAGCTCGACGTTTTCCATCTCGAAAAGCCGCTGATACTGCTTGACCAGCGCGTTCTTAGGCTCGGTCAGGATCCGCTTGAGGGCGTCCTCGTCAAGATCCTCGAGCGTCGCAATGACCGGGAGGCGGCCGACGAATTCGGGGATGAGCCCAAATTTCAGCAGGTCTTCCGGCTGCACTTGCCTAAAAATGTCGCCGGTGCGCCGTTCGTCGGGCGATTGCACGGTGGCGGCGAAGCCGATCGAGGTATTGCGCCCGCGGGCGGAGATGATCTTTTCAAGCCCCGCGAAAGCGCCGCCACAGATGAACAGGATGTTCGTCGTGTCGACCTGCAGGAACTCCTGCTGGGGATGTTTGCGACCGCCTTGCGGCGGCACGGAGGCGACGGTGCCCTCCATGATCTTCAAGAGCGCCTGCTGCACGCCTTCGCCCGAAACGTCGCGGGTGATTGAAGGATTGTCGGACTTGCGCGAAATCTTATCGATCTCGTCGACATAGACGATGCCGCGTTGGGCGCGCTCGACGTTATAGTCCGACGCCTGCAGAAGCTTGAGGATGATGTTTTCGACGTCCTCGCCGACGTAGCCCGCCTCGGTCAGGGTCGTGGCGTCGGCCATGGTGAACGGAACGTCCAGGATGCGCGCCAGAGTCTGGGCCAGCATGGTCTTGCCGACGCCGGTCGGTCCGATCAGCAGAATGTTGGACTTCGCCAGCTCCACGTCGCCATGCTTGGTGGCATGGTTGAGGCGCTTGTAATGGTTGTGGACAGCCACCGAGAGAACGCGCTTGGCTTGTGACTGGCCGATGACATAGTCGTCCAGAACCTTACAAATCTCTCGCGGGGTCGGAATGCCGTCGCGCTGCTTGACCAGCGAGGACTTGTTCTCCTCGCGGATGATGTCCATGCACAATTCGACGCATTCATCGCAGATGAACACCGTCGGTCCGGCGATGAGCTTACGCACCTCGTGCTGGCTCTTGCCGCAAAAGGAGCAGTAAAGCGTGTTCTTGGAATCGCCGCCGCCGACCTTGCTCATATTGCTCTCCTATCAGGCCGGACTGCCGGGCGAATCGGCCCGAACACCTGTGTTACCGGCGCCAGACTAACAAAAAGTGGAAGCGGCTGGCGTGCCCGTTTCCCCGTCCAGTTTCGGTCGTCAGCGACGAGCGCCCGAGAACCATGACTAGTGAGTGTATTTTACACGACGGCCAAATTGCAACCTTCGCTGGAAACTCTGTTGAAGCAAGAAAGGCGCCCTCGCCGGACGGCTCAGGCGGTCAGGATCTTGGGAACCCGATTGAGCCGCAAGCGATAGGCGTCCGGCATGCCGCTTCCAAGCAAGGGGCGGAGATACATCCGGAAGGCGTCGGTGACGTCCGTGCCGCAGGGGCTAATGTATTCGTCCGCCATGACTTTTGTCTTCGCGGCGATCTCTTCAAGCGGCGTCAACCGATAGTCGACCGAATAAAAGCCGGTCCGGTGGATCGTCACCGAGCCGTCGCGGTCGCCCCAAATGGCGTATTGCACGGCCTTTTCGCCGACCTCGCGCGCCTCGCGCTGGTCGACGTCGGAAACGCAGCCGACGAAGCTCCTCTGCACATAGCCGAACGTATCGGCCCGCACCCGCTTGAAACCGAGCCGATCCTTCACCAGGCGGGTGAGTTCGTCGGCCAGCGCGCCGCCGCCGAGATGGACATTGCCGTGATCGTCGCGCTCCACCGCCTTGGCCAGCTTTTCGGCGATGGGGGTATGGTTTTCGTCGCAGACGCCTTCTGATGCCGCGACGACGCAGCGGCCGTATTTCGCCATCGTCGACTTAACGTCGGCGAGGAACTTGTCGACGATGAAGGCGCGCTCAGGGATGTAGATGAGATGCGGGCCGTCGTCGGGGAATTTCTTGCCGAGCGCCGAGGCGGCGGTCAGAAAGCCCGCATGCCGGCCCATGACGATCGCGATATACACCCCGGGGAGAGCCCAATTGTCGAGATTGGCGCCGGCGAACGCCTGCGCCACCCAGCGCGCCGCCGAGGGGAAGCCCGGCGTGTGGTCGTTGACCATCAGATCGTTGTCGATGGTTTTTGGAATGTGCACCGTCCGCAGCGGATAGCCGGCGCTTTGGGCCTCCTGCGAAACGATGCGCACCGTGTCCGAGGAATCATTGCCGCCGATATAGAAAAAGCAGCCGATCCCATGGGCGCGCAGGACGCGGAAGATTTCCTGACAATATTTGAGGTCCGGCTTGTCGCGCGTCGAGCCGAGCGCCGAAGACGGGGTGCAGGCGACGAGCTCCAGATTATGGGTCGTCTCCTGCGTGAGGTCGACGAAATCCTCGTTGATGATGCCGCGAACGCCGTGGAAGGCGCCATAGACTCGCTCGACCTCGCGAAATTTGCGGGACTCCAGCACGGCGCCGACGAGCGACTGATTGATGACGGCGGTGGGGCCGCCGCCCTGAGCGACGAGCACTTTAGAAAAATCAATGGCGGTCACGACAAGCTCCTGGAAACCCGCGGCGCTTCAACCGCGCTGCGCTTATATTCTCAGGCGCCAGACGGTTCAAATCGATCCGACCGCTCATCCGAGGACGTGCTCGCGCAGACCTTGGCGAAGAGTCCATCGTAATAGGGCGGCGCCGGCGACCATTCGTCTTTCGGCGGATATGGCTTGGTGATCTTTCCTTGGCCCATTTGGCCCTGCCGCCAGCCGCCGCCCTCGGACCTGTATTTCCGATTGGCGCAATCGAGCGACACTTTCTCGATTTCCGACAGCCCCTTTTCGGCAAGGCCGAATGCGGCGGCTTTTGGCGAGGCGGCGTTGTAATCCGTTAGCGCGTCGACCGTGACGATTCCGTCGGGCGACGTCCGACGCGAGCCGGGGTCCATATAGACTGTCGAGAAATCGTCCTTGGAGACCTGCACCCATTCGACGCGGGCCGATGCGGAAGACGCCAGCGTCGACAGGAGAGCCGAGACGCTGATCTTCCACATCGCTGTCCGCATCCTCGGCTTAGACAAGAGCGCCGTGGCAATGCTTGTATTTCTTACCCGAGCCGCAAGGGCAGGGCTCATTGCGGCCCACCTTGCCCCAAGTGGCGGGATTGGCCGCGTCGCGCGTAGGGGGCGCCTCGCTGACCGCGAGCCCGCGCGCCGAAAAATCGACCCCCGCGAGACGCGTATTGAGTTCATCCAGCGCAAGCTGCTGTCCGCCGCCGATCAGCGCCTCGGGATTTGGATGCGACATTTCCATCGGCGGCAGCTCCGGGGGCGCGGAAGGCGGGGCCTCGAAGGACACTTCGACGCGCATCAGCTGCGTGGTCACCGTTTCGTCCCACCGCGTCATCAGGCCCTTGAAGAGTTCGAGCGCTTCGGACTTGTACTCGTTGAGCGGATCGCGCTGCGCCATGCCGCGCCAGCCGATCACCTGCCGAAGGTGGTCGAGCGCGATGAGATGTTCGCGCCACAGCGTATCGAGCGACTGCAGGACGACCTGCTTCTCGATCATGCGCATCAGCGGCTCGGTGTTCTTTTCGACGCGTTCGGCGTAAGCGGCGTCGGCCGCCTCCAGCAGACGCTCCTTGAGCTCCTCGTCGGCGATGCCTTCTTCCTTCGCCCAGTCGGCGACCGGCAGATCCAGATTGAGCTTCGTTTTGACGTCTTCCGCCAGCCCGTTGACGTCCCAGGCCTCGGCGTAGGCGTCATGCGGGATGTGCTGCGACACCATCGCGTCGACCACGTCGGCGCGCATGTCGGCGGTCTGCTCCTCGACGCTCTCCTCATCCATGATTTCGAGCCGGCGCTCGAAGATCACCTTGCGCTGGTCGTTCATGACGTTGTCGAACTTGAGGATGTTCTTGCGGATGTCGAAGTTGCGCGCCTCGACCTTATGCTGCGCCTTCTCGATCGCTTTGTTGATCCACGGATGGACGATGGCTTCGCCCTCCTGCAGGCCGAGCTTCACCAACATCGAATCCATGCGCTCGGAGCCGAAGATACGCATGAGGTCGTCCTGCAGCGACAGGAAGAATTTCGAGCGGCCAGGGTCGCCCTGGCGTCCGGAGCGGCCGCGCAGCTGATTGTCGATGCGCCGGCTCTCGTGGCGCTCGGTGCCGATGATGTAGAGGCCGCCGGCGGCGATGGCCTTCTCCTTGAAGTCCGCGACCTCCTCGCGGATTTCCGCTTCCTTCTTGGCGCATGCGTCGCCTTCGAGGCCGGCGCATTCCTGCATGACGCGCATCTCGACGTTGCCGCCCAGCTGAATGTCGGTGCCGCGGCCGGCCATATTGGTGGCGATGGTGATCGCGCCGGGCACGCCGGCTTCCGCGACGATATAGGCTTCCTGTTCATGGAAGCGCGCGTTGAGCACCGCGAAAAGCTTCGACGGCTTGCCCGAACGCGCCGCCTCGTAGAGCTTGGTCAGTCCCTTGGATTCGACGAAGTCGATCATCGTATAGCCCTGCGCGAGCAGGAACTCCGCCAGCTGCTCCGACTTCTCGATCGACGTCGTGCCGACGAGAAGCGGCTGCATCCGCCCGTTCGCGTCTTGGATCTCGGCGGCGATCGCGCCGAGCTTCTCCTTGGACGTGCGATAGACCTCATCATCCTCGTCGAGGCGGCAGACCGGACGGTTCGTCGGGATTTCGACGACGTCAAGCTTGTAGATTTCAGCGAATTCGTTCGCCTCGGTCGACGCCGTGCCGGTCATGCCGGCGAGCTTGCCGTAGAGACGAAAGTAATTTTGGAAGGTGATCGACGCGAGCGTGACGTTTTCAGGCTGAACCTGAACATGCTCCTTCGCCTCGAGCGCCTGATGCAGGCCTTCCGAATAGCGGCGGCCCGGCATCATGCGGCCGGTGAATTCGTCGATGATGACCACCTCGCCCTTGCGGACGATGTAATCCTTGTCCTTCTGGAAGAGCTTATGCGCGCGCAGCGCCTGATTGACGTGATGCACAAGCGTCACGTTGTGCGCTTCGTAAAGCGCGCCTTCGGTTAGCGCGCCGGACTCGGTCAGCAGCTCTTCCATATGCTCATTGCCGGCGTCGGTCAGATGAACCGTGCGCTGCTTCTCGTCGAGTTCGAAGTCGTCGGCGTTGAGCTTGGGGACCAGCTTGTCGATCGTATTGTAGAGATCGGACTTGTCGTCGATGGCGCCCGAGATAATGAGCGGCGTGCGCGCCTCGTCGATGAGGATCGAGTCCACTTCGTCGACGATCGCGTAATTATGGCCGCGCTGAACCATCTGCGAGAATTCATATTTCATATTGTCGCGCAGATAGTCGAAGCCGAATTCGTTGTTGGTGCCGTAGGTAATGTCGCAGGCGTAGGCGGCGGCGCGATCCTCGTCCATGAGGTCATGCACCACGACCCCGACGCTCATGCCGAGAAATCTGTAGATCTGCCCCATCCATTCGGAGTCGCGCTTGGCGAGATAGTCGTTCACCGTGACGACATGGACGCCTTTGCCGGCGAGCGCGTTGAGATAGACGGCGAGCGTGGCGACGAGAGTCTTGCCTTCGCCGGTGCGCATCTCGGCGATAGCGCCTTCATGCAGCACCATGCCGCCGATGAGCTGAACGTCGAAATGGCGTTGGCCGAGAGTGCGCTTGGCGGCCTCGCGCACCGTGGCGAATGCGGGAATGAGCAGATCGTCGAGCGACTTGCCGGCGGCGAGCTCTTCGCGGAACTGGCGGGTTCGGTCCTTCAGCGCGTCGTCGGTCAGCGCTTCGACGTCCGCCTCCAGGGCGTTGATCGCGTTGACCTTCGGCGCGTAGGTCTTGAGCCGGCGGTCATTGGCCGAGCCGAAAATCTTCTTGGCGAGTGCGCCGATCATCCTTGCGAACCTTTCTCCCGAGCAGCGTCTGCCGCCTTCTCGGCGCGCCGGGGAACGGCGGCCGGCGGAACGTCGCATAATGCATGAATAACATCCGCCTGCGACATCGCGCCAACGGCGGAGCGCCGAGATCGACGCGGCGTTTCCGCCGGAGAGATAAGAGCCGCCGGAAACCTTGTCAATGTAAGGGATTTGGCGGCGCGGCGCCCCGGGCCCGTTGCGCGCGCCGCGTCCTTGAGCCATCCTTCGGGCCGCTGGAGGACGCCAGTCGTGGAAGATTCGGCCGGGGTGAGAATTTTGCCCCTGATCGTGCTTGCCTCAACTCTGGCGGCGGGCCTTGGGATCGGCTGGTGTTGGGATGCGCCAGCGCGATGGAGCCGTCGCGCGGCGGGGCGGATCATCTCGCCGGTCCCGACGCTTATGATCCAAACGGACGAAGACGGGCGCGCCGCCGGGGCCTAGCCTCGCTCAACCGTCCCGCGCCGGGCTAGCGTCGCGGCGCGGCGCGGGCGGATTTTCGAGGGGGTTCGTTCATGAGACGCAATTTTCAACTCGTCGCGGCGCTCGCCGCCGCCGCGCTTCTGCTCGCTTGTGGAGAGGCGCAGGCCCAGCGCCGCACGCCTTCCGAGGCGACGGTCAGCGGGACCGAGCATTTCGGCGATAAGCCGCCGCCAAAGGCGGTCTTGGGGCCGGCGAGCGAGAAGCCGATTACGGGCGAAGAAGACGCCCGGCCGGGCGTCGGCGAAGTTTCCAAAGAGCCGCAAGTTCCCACCAAGGCGCGGTCCATCCGCCGCGACCCTGCGGCCCAGCCCACGCCCAAACCTTAATTCTTTTCGATCGCGTCCCGCGCATTTTCGCAGGGGAGGGGACCATGCGCAGATTTTTGATCTTGTTGGCCACGCTCAGCATCGTCTGTGCGCCGAACGCCGCGCAGGCCTGGTTCAAGTTCCACAACACGACCAAGGCCACGGTGTGGGTTTCATTTCTTTGGTATTCGCCGGGCTGTTCGGACGGCGGCGACTGGACGAAAAAGGGGTGGTGGAAATTGGAGCCGGGCCAGACGAAAACCGTCTTCGGCAAAGATCTACAGAGCGTCAACACCTATTATTATTGGTACGCCGAGTCGAACGACGGCGCTGTGTGGAGCGGCCCTTTCAACACATGCGTGCCGCAGAGCGCCTATGAGTGGTGCATCAACACCTGTTGCTCGCCGACATGCCGGACGGTCGGCTTCCGCGAGAAATATATCGGCAGCTACAACAACTACACAGTTAATCTCGTCAAATAGAGGCTCGTCAAACAGGGGGCTCATGGAGCCTCATTGATCGGGCGCAGGGGCAACGGCATCACGCCGGTCTGCATCAGCCGCATAAACAGCTTTATGCCGATAGGCTCATTGCCGTTCGGGTGCACAAGCACGATCGAGCCGGGGCGGGGCCTTAGGCCGAGCGCCAGCCAGGAGTCGGCGCCGAGCGCGATGAGATGCCGGCTGCGGACGTTCTCCAGCAGCGCGGCGTTGGCGACGAGACCCGGAAAACGGAAAAACACCGACGGCGTTTCGCCTTGGGCGATGATGAGCTTTTCCGTCTCGAAAATCTCGCGATCGACGTCCACGCCCGGCCGTAGGAAGTAATTCCGCCCGTCCGGAAGGCGGCGAACATAGGGATGGCTGTAGGAATGATTGGCCCAGGCGATGTCGAGCGCGCCGCTGCGCGCCTTCTCGCGCAGCCAGGCGAAGTCGGCGCCGTGGCGGGCGATCCAGCCGCCGGAGACGGCGAGCATCACGGGCGTGCGCGGCCCCTGCGCGGCGAGTTCTTCGAAAAAGGCGCGGTCCAGCGACTTGCGGCTCGGGCAGAGGTCGCCGGTCACAAAGGCGCCGCCGCCGGCGCTGTGAATAAGGCCGGCGTTGACGAGCGCCGGCGGACGCGTCGGGTCTTGCGGCGGATGCAGCGCCTGGAGATAGCGCGCCTTGGCCTGCGCCGCATCGCTCGTCTCTTCGCAGCGCCAGCATGCCGCCCGCTCCAGCGACGTCTGCAGCGATTGCGGGTCGACCGTCAGGATCAGCGGCGTCCCGTCGACGCTCATGCGCCGGATGGCGAGCCGCATTGAGCCGCTTTCGCGCGCGCAGCTCTCGAAAACCGGCGCATAATTCTTGACGCGCGCGGCCGCCGGCGTCGGAGACGGCGCGATTTCGACCGGCGCGCAGGGGGCGTTCGCGCCAAACGCCGTTGCGGCGCCGGCGAGGCGCGCGCAAAATAGGAGGCCGAACATCCGAGTCATGCGCAAGACCATGGCCAAAAGCATCGAGATTGAGAAGCTCGCTCTGTCGATCGAAACGGCGGAATCAGCGGAGCTTTCGGCGCGTCTCGGCGCGGCGCTTGGCGAACGGTTCGGCGTGCGGGACGAAACGGCTTTCTCCATTCTGGCGCGCGGGGAAGATGGCGCGCTGATCGGCGGGGTCAATGGCCTCATCCATTGGCGATGGGCCTATGTGCGCCATCTCTGGGTGGCGGAGTCGCGGCGCGGCCAGGGCCTCGGCGCCCGGCTGATGCGGGAGGCGGAGCGCCTCGCGCGGGATCGTGGTTGCGTCGGCGTCTATATCGACACATTCGAGAAACGCGTCGCCGCATTCTATGAGAGGCTCGGCTTCGCGCGCGTGGGCGAAATCGCGGATTTTCCGCCGGGCCACAGCCGCATCTCCCTAAGCAAGCCGCTCCAATGACTGAGATCATGAAAGCGATGGTCCTGCCGCGGCCCCATGCGCCGCTCGTCATGGAGGAGCGGCCGATCCCGTCGCCCGGCGTCGGCGAGTTGCGACTCAAGATCGAGGCGTGCGGCGTTTGTCGCACCGATCTCCATGTCGTCGACGGCGAACTGACCCAGCCGAAGCTTCCGATCGTTCCCGGCCACGAAATCGTCGGGCGCGTCGAGGCGATCGGTCCGAGCGTGACTGGCTTCTCGCTTGGACAGCGGGTCGGCGTTCCCTGGCTTGGCCATAGCTGCGGGCATTGCGCCTACTGTCTGAGCGCGCGCGAAAATCTGTGCGACGATCCGCTCTTCACCGGCTATACGCGCGATGGCGGCTACGCCACCCGTACGATCGCCGACGCGTCCTACTGTTTCCCGCTGCCCGAGACCGGCGATCCGGCGACGCTCGCGCCGCTGCTGTGCGCGGGCCTCATCGGCTGGCGCACATTGAAGATGGCGGGTCCGGCGGAAGCGATCGGCATCTACGGCTTCGGCGCCGCCGCCCATATCATCGCTCAGGTTGCGATCGCTCAAGGCAAGCGCGTTCACGCATTTGTGCGGCCGGGAGACAAAGCGGCGGCGGAATTCGCGCTCTCGCTCGGCGCGGCCTCGGCGCAGGATTCTGACGCGCATTCGCCGGAGCCGCTCGACGCCACGCTGATTTTTGCGCCGGTCGGCGCGCTCATTCCGCGCGCGCTCGCCGCGACGAAAAAAGGCGGCGCGGTCGTGTGCGGCGGCATTCACATGAGCGACATTCCGAGCTTTCCATACGCGCTGCTTTGGGAGGAGCGTCGACTGCTCTCTGTGGCGAATCTCACGCGCGATGATGCGCGCGAGTTTCTTGCGCTGGCGCCGACGATTCCGCTGAACATGCATGCGACGCGCTATCCTCTGGCGCGGGCGAATGCGGCGCTCGCCGATCTGCGCGAGGGCCGGCTGCAAGGCGCCGCTGTGCTGATTCCGTAGGACGGCGCTGCATGAGGCTTCGACATGTTTCCCGTCATCGCGAGGCGCGACAGCGCCGAAGCGATCCACGCCGCCGCGCGATTCTGGAATTGCTTCGCCTTTGGCTCGCAATGACGACGGATAACGCCTGCATCATTCCGGTGAGGATATTGCGTGGCGGGACTCAAAAGCCTTTCTTATTTGGGCGGCGATGATCGCCGTATCGTTCGCGGCGTCGATCTTGAGCCATTCGATCTCGCCCATGGTTTTTTCCATCTGCGCCTCGAGCACGTCGCGCGTGGCGTCCGACACGTCGTTGACGCGCGCATCGACGCGCGCCGCGCGCCGGTCGAGATCGAGATCGAGCCAGACCCCAAAGAATGGCGCGCGTGCACGCTCGGCGGCGGCTCTTATCGCTTCGCGATCTTGAAAACGGTCGAAGACGGCGTCGACGATGACGGGCCAGCCGCGCGCGGCCGTTCGCGCCGATACGTCGAACATCTCGCCGTAAACCTGCGCCGAAACTGCGCTGGCGTAGGCCTCTTGCGGAAGACGCGCGGTCGGCGCGACGCCGAAGCGCCGCTTGCGAATGCGATCGCTGTTGATGACTCGCGCGCCGGGCGGACATCCGATGACGGGCGCAAGCGCCGCGGCGACGCTCGATTTTCCAGAGCCGCTGAGACCGCCGATGGCGATAACGGCGGCTTTGGCCGGCGCGAGCAGAGTCGTCGCGAGATCGAAATAGAGGCGCGCGCGTTCGGCGTTGTGTTGCGACGCCTCGACATGCGCGCGTATGGCGGCGCGCAGCGACATGAAGAAGGGAAGCAGCGGCAGGCCATCAGTTTCGTCGCGGGCGTCGAGATAGCGGTTCAACGCCAGATTGGCGCAGCCAGACGCGCCGACCCGCCAGAGATCCATCAGCAGGAAGCTGACGTCATACAGCACGTCGATCGTTGCGATCTCGTCGTCGAACTCGAGGCAGTCGAAGAGCGTCGGGGCGCCCTCGAACAGACAGATGTTGCGCAGCGTCAGATCGCCATGGCAGCGGCGCACCTTGCCCCGCGCCTTGCGCGCGTCCAGAAGCGCGTCCTGCGCGTCGAGGGCTCCGTTGAGGCGCGCGACAAGCGAATCGATTTGCTCGGCGCTTGCAGCCGCCGCGTTGCGCAAGCTCAAAGCCATATCGTCCAGCGTTCGGCGCATCGCCGCCGCGCCGCCCTTTTCATAGTTCGGCGCCGCTTCGTCATGGGTCTTCGCGATTAGGCGCGCCAGGGCCTCCACCATCACGGGCGTCAGGCGGCCGTCCCTCGCAATCTGTTCGAAGAGGTCTTCGTCGGCGAAGCGCCGCATGACGACCACGGCGTCGATCATCTCGCCCGCGCCGTCGAGCGCCAGCCGCCCGTCCGTCTCGCGGGTCACGCGATGCGCGCCGAGATAAAGTTCGGGCGCGAAGCTTGTGTTGAGCGTCGCTTCACGCTCGCACATCTCCCATCGGCGGCTCGGCGTCGAGAAGTCGAGATAGGGGAAGCGCACCGCCTTCTTCAGCTTATAGGCGTGGGTTCCGCAGAGCGCGACGACGGAAATGTGAGTCGTGACGATTCGCTCCGCGCCGCCGTCGAGCGAGGCGAGAAAGCGCACGACTTCATCTTGCGCGCCAAAATCCATGTGAGGTCTCGAACTTGCGCCCGCTGCCGCGCATGAGACGAGCCGTCCCCAGCGGCCAGTCCGCTTTGGGTTGGATTGAGCCTATTCCATGCCGAGCGCGGAAAGATAGAGGTCGAGGATTTCCTCCTCCTCCTCCCGCTTGTGCTTATCCAGACGGCGCAGCGACACGATCTTGCGCATCACCTTGGGGTCGAACCCGGTCCCTTTCGCTTCCGCGTAGACATCCTTGATGTCATCGCTGATCGCACGCTTTTCCTCCTCGAGCTTCTCGATCCGCTCGATGAAGGCGCGCAAATGTCCGCCGTCGACGGCGTTGCTGGTCATGTGCAATTCCCGAAGCTGCTCCGGGCGGGCTGGGCGCGCGCCGGCTGGGCGCGAGCCTTGCGACAAACCGGCGGCGCTCGTCAAGGCGGCGGCGCCACTAATCCCCGAATTCCGCACCCCGAGCGGCGCACTTGAAACCGGCCTTAAGGTCGCCGATCTTTGGCGGGCCACCAGAAAGGCCTTAAATTGATGACCGAGCGGGATCCCTTTTCCAGTCGTGAGCGCCCAATGTCCCCAATCGGGGCGCGCGCCGCGCCTTACATTCCGCCACAGGCGCTGGAGGGCGTGCGGACGCGCCGCATCATCGCCGTCATGCTCGACCTAATTCTTGTCGCGGGCATGTCGGCGGCGCTGTTCGTCGCTCTCTTTATCCTCAGCGCCGGATTGTCGGCATTCATCCTGCCGCCGCTATTCCCGATCGTCGCCTTTTTCTACAATGGTCTGACAGTGTCGGGGCGGAGAATGGCGACGCCCGGCATGGCGTTCATGGACCTGGAGATGCGCACCATGGACGGGGACCCGGTGCCGTTTCTGCAGGCGGCCGTCCATGCTGTGCTGTTTTATGTCACCTGGCTATTTCCGCCGCTGCTGCTCATCTCGCTGTTTACCGGCGACAAGCGCTGCCTGCACGACATGCTGGCGGACGTCATCGTTTTGCGGCGCTCGTCTTAAAATCCGCAACTTCGACGCCGCAAATCTCCCTTGGCGCACGCCACGTGGGCGCTCTAGATTAGTTTTGAATCTGGGATCTTAGAGCGTGACGAAAGAGCCGCGCGACGCGCCGCAATTCTATCTGACCTCTCCGGCGCCGTGCCCCTATTTGCCGGGCCGCGAGGAGCGGAAGGTCTTCACGCATCTGATCGGGCTGCGCGCGCCGGCGCTCAATGACACGCTGACGCAATCCGGCTTCCGTCGCTCGCAGACCATCGCCTACCGCCCCGCTTGCGAGCAGTGCCGAGCCTGCGTCTCGGTGCGCGTCAAGATCGACGAGTTCACGCCGTCGCGCGGCATGCGTCGCGTCCGCCGGCGCAACGCTGAACTCGTCGCCGAAACACGCCCGGCGCGGGCGACGCCTGAGCAATACGCCTTGTTTCGCCGCTACGTCAGCGCCCGCCATTCCGATGGCGGCATGGCCGACATGAGCATGATCGACTATCAGATGATGATCGAAGACAGCCACGTCGACACGCGGCTCGTCGAATATCGTCTCGCCCAAGGCGATGGCGAGATCGGCGCGCTGGTCGCCTGCTGCTTGACCGACCGGCTCTCGGACGGGCTGTCGATGGTCTATTCCTTTTACGAGCCTGAACTCGAGCACAGGTCGCTCGGGGCCTTCATGATTCTGGACCATGCGGAGCGCGCCCGCGCCTTTGGTCTGCCGCATGTTTACCTTGGCTATTGGGTCGAAGGTTCGCGCAAGATGGAATATAAGTCGCGCTTCCTGCCTCAAGAGCGGCTGGGCATGAGCGGCTGGGTCCGCGTGGACTAGCCGGCAGGATTAGGAGCGAAGACTTGGCGGCGGCCCTACGCCGCGCTCCGGCAGGTCACAAAATCGCCGGACTATTCGTCCCTTGTTAACGCCGAAGATGCACAACTCGATCGAAAGAGCCGGCGCGGTCCTCTAGGCGGCGTCGTCTTTCGGCTTGACCGCCGGAGCAAGCTCCGGCGATGCGATTGGAGCGATCTGTGCGAGAATCCGCAATTTTCCAGTTTGCCGGCGCCGCGCTCGTCCTTGGCGCGGTCGCTCTCACGCCCGCCGCAGCCGCTTGGGACCAGGACGGACAGGCTGAATGGGCGCAGCGCTACGACGCCGACGCCCGCTTGACCGTGTCGCGATCGACGACCCCCATCCTGTCCACTCATACGGTGGCCGCCACGGAAGCGGCGATCGAGCGTTTGCGCGAAATCGCGGCCAATGGCGGCTGGCCACAGGTGCCGGGCGGCCAACAGCTACGGCTGGGCTCGAATAGTCCGGCGGTCTCGGCGTTACGCCGCCGCCTGATCGTCTCCGGCGACATTGGGGCCGAAACCGGCGCGAGCCCGGTGTTCGACTCCTATGTCGAAGCGGCGGTGCGCCGGTTCCAGGCGCGCCACGGCATCATTTCGACTGGCGTCGTCAATCAGCAGACCATTCAGGCGATGAATGTGCCGGCTGAGACCCGGCTGAAGCAGCTCGAGACCAATCTGGTGCGTCTGCGTAGTTTTTCACATGACCTCGGCAACCGCTACGTCACCGCCAACATCCCGGCCGCTTCGGTGGAGACAGTCGAGAACGGCGAGGTCGTCACCCATCACATGGCCGGCGTCGGCAAGATCGACCGCCAGTCGCCGGTGATGCAGACCAAGGCGATCCAGGTCAACTTCAATCCGTTCTGGACCGTGCCGGCGTCGGTGATCCGCAAGGATTTGATCCCCAAGATGCAGGCGGATCCAAACTATCTCAACGCCAATCACATCCGCGTCTACGGCAAGGACAACCAGGAGCTGCAGCCCGAGCAGATCAATTGGCGCTCGCTCGACGCGCTCAATTTCCGTTTCCGCCAGGACATCGGCGGCGACTTCAACTCGCTTGGCGTCGTGCGCATCGACATCGCCAATCCCTACGGCGTTTACATGCACGACACGCCCGCTAAAGGCGTTTTTGGCGACGACTTCCGCTTCGTCTCGTCGGGCTGCATCCGGCTTCAGAATGTTCGCGACTATGTCGCCTGGCTGTTGAAGGAGACGCCCGGCTGGGACCGCGACCACATTGACGAGGTCATCGCCTCCGGCGAACGCGTGGACGTCAAGATCACGCCGGCCGTGCCTGTCTACTGGGTCTATATCACCGCGTGGGCGGCGCCGGACGGCGTCACCCAGTTCCGCGACGACATCTACCAGCGCGACGGGCTCGGGCTGCGCTCGGCCGGCGCCGATTCGGCGGCGCCGCTGGTGCAGGCGGCGCGTCCGATGCGCGGCGAAGGGCTGTTCCCGAGCGACGACGACAGCTACTTCGAAGAGCGTCCCCGATAATTGCGGCGCGCTATTGCGCCGCCGCGTCGCTGCGCGAGGCGCGCCAGGTTCCGCCGCAAAGGTCGGTCGATGATGACCAAGGGCCGGAGCCCCTGCCGCCCCGCAGCGTTCCGTGGAAGCGCACGACCCGCTCGCCCTCGCCGGTGAATCGCGCGACGATTGTGCCTTCCTCGTCGACATAGCCCCAAAATGAGGCAGCCGGCCCCGGCGCGGCCGCGATTTTATTGCCGACGATGTCAAAAGACGGCGGAATGAGACTGCGACACTCCCCGACGGTCGTCGTCGCTTCGATGTTCCATCTGCCGCTTGGATCGCCGACGGGGCCGGTCAGCGCTTGTTCGTTGTCCGGCTTCGCCTTTTGGCTCCGCGGCTGTTTGGCGGACGCTCCCTGGGCCGCTACGCAGGCCGCAAGCGCCAACGCTAGAATTCTCATTTGGCCTCCGAAAGCGCGCGCCGCAGCGCGCCGTGCATATCGCAGCCCGCGTAGATGAACTCCGTCACGCCGGCATGGCGCAGACGCTCCTCGAGTTCGCCCGGCCGGCCGGCGAGATAAAGCCCAGCGCCTGCGCCTTTTAGCGCCAGCGCCGCCGTTTCCGCCGAGTCTCCGTAGATCCTGTCGGACGAACAGAGGCAAGCGAGTTTGGCGCCACACTCCCGGAAGGCGTCGACCAATTCGGTCGTGGACTCGGTTTCGGGTCCAAAAACCGCTTCGACGCCGCCGGCCTCGAAAAAATTCTTGGCGAAATTCGCCCGCGCCGTGAATGCGGCGACGGGGCCGAGATTTGCGAGGAAAATCTTCGGGCGATCGCCCAACTCGGCGAGGCGGTCATCCGACTCGTCACGCAGCCGCTCGAAGGGCTCGGCGAGACGGCTTGGCGCGAGCGGAGCGCTCTTTCGCGCGCCTTTTGGCGGCTCAACGGTTTCAGCCGCAGCGTCATAGGGCGCGAGAACGTCGAGCGCGCCCTCGTGAATGTCGGGAAATTGGTTCGCGCCGATGAGCTTATCCTTGGCGCGCGCGACGTTCTTCGCCCGTAACGCGGCGGCTTCGGCGACGCCCGCCTGAAAGACTCCCCTCTCCAACGTTTTGGGAAGGCCGCCGTCGGCCTCGATCTGCTGAAAAAGTCCCCACGCCCGCTCGCACAGCGCGTCTGTCAGCGCCTCGAAGCCGCCCGCGCCGCTCGTCGGATCGTCGACGGCGTCGATATGGGATTCGTCCTGCAGCACGAGCTGGGTGTCGCGCGCCAGCCGTCGCGCGAATTCGTCGGGGGCGCCGAGCGCCTGGGTGAAGGGGAGGACGGAGACGGCGTCGGCGCCGCCGATCGCCGCCGAGAACGCGGCGAGCGTCCCCCGCAAAATATTGTTCCATGGGTCGCGCCGCGACATCATCCGCCAGCCTGTCTCGGCGAAGACCAGCGCCGGCTTGGGAGAGAGGCCGCAAGCCTCTTCAACGCGCGCCCAAAGGCGCCGTGCGGCGCGGAATTTGGCGACGCCCAGCAATTCGTCGGCGTCGGCGCAGAATCGGAACGCGATCAGGCCGCGCGCTGCGTCGAGGCCGACTCCGGCGTCCGCCAGCGCGCGGAGATAGGCGAGCGCGGAAGAAAGCGCGAAAGCCAGCTCCTGCGACTCGGTCCCGCCCGCCGAATGCACGACGCGGGCGTCGGCGACGGCGGTCGCGTAGACGAAGCCGGCGTCGGCGGCCGCCTTCACGTCCCGCGCGAAGCTTCGGGAGACTTCCGTCCAGGGCTCCGCCGCGAATCCGTGCCGCGCCTGCGCGCCCAGCGGATCGAAGCCCATCGAAACGCGGGTGAGCGACGGTTCAATATGTTGGCGGTCGACAAAACGCATGAGCGCCTGCGCGGCGCCTGGCGCGCGCGGCGAAGAGTCGAGCGTCAGCGGAATGCCGTAGTCGAGGCGAACATTGGCGAGCGCGTGAGCGATTGCGTCATCGTCGTCGCCGACGAGACCCCCGCCGTAGGCGCCGATCGAGCCGGCGAAGACGAGATGCAATCCGTCGGCGCCGCTGTCGAGGTCCTGCAAAGCCAAGCGGTTGGCGACGTCAGCGTTGGGGACGTCGACGCGCGCGAGAATCGCCCAGCGGCCGGGGTTTTTGCGTAGCACGGGGAAGGGCGAACCGGCGGCGCGGGCGTAGATGGGCTCAATGGAAAGCCCGTCATAGGTCTTGGAGACGAGCGTTTCGAAGGACGCGCCTTTGAGCGCCCGCTCAACAAGAACGCGCCACTGCGCGTCAGTGGCCTGCGGAAAGACCCCCGCCAGCGCCGTCTCCTGTCCCGTCATGTTCGCTGTCGCCCTCCGTTGTTTCGGGCGGCGTTTTCGCATGAAGCGCTCCGCCGGGCCACTGCAAATCCGCCGAGAGCGCGGCGGGCTTTATTTTCGAGGCCAAACGCCTTAACCAGTGCCGACTGCGCCCGAGGGCGGGAAAAGGGGCGCTGGAGCGGAAGAGCCAGAGGCGGGCGGTTCTGGCCATGCGCCCGGATTTAAAGGCGTCGGATCGGCGCCGCCGCGTCAATGCGTCGCGCGGCGTCGCGCGCGAGCGCGAGTTGTCGTCGGCGGCGCAGAGCCTGAAACGGAGGGATTCGTGACTGATAATCCGCAGGACAAGAATCAGCTCGTCGACGAGATCATCGAAGTGATCGCGTCGGAAGGCATGGTCGACAAAAGCAAGATCACCCCCGACGCGTCGATCGAGAGCCTCGACCTCAAATCCGTCGACATCGTTATGATTCTCACGGCGCTCGAGGAGAAGTTCAACGTTTACATCCCCATGGACGGGTCGCTGCAGGAAGCCAAAGACGTCAAAAGTCTGATCGAGGCGATCGCGGACCACATCCAGAAAGAGCGCGAGAAGCAGTAAATGGCATTCTCGCGAGCGCGGGCCGAGGGGCGCCGCGTCGTTATTTCTGGCATGGGCGCGGTTTGCGCCTCTGGCGTCGGCGCGCAAAAGCTCTGGGAAGCGGCGCGCGACGGCGTCGCCCAAATTCGTCCGCTCAAGACAGAGCGCCCTTATGACGGGCGCATCAAGATCGCGGCGCAGGTGCCCGACTTCAATCCCGCCGACTATATCGAGCCCAACGTTCTTCCGTTCTGCGATCCCTTTACGCAGTTCTGCATCGTCGCCGCCGACGAAGCGGTGGCGCAGGCGGGTTTCGGACGCAAGGACGTCGCCGGGCCGAGAACGGCCGTCATCATCGGCTCCGGCATCGGCGGCATGACGACGATCGAGGACGGCATCTACCGCTATTATGTCGAAGGAACGCGGCCGGAGATGTTGAGCGTTCCCAAGCTCATCCCGAGCGCGGCGCCCGCGACGCTGGGGATGCGCTATTCGTGCCACGGCCCGACATTCGCAATCGGCAGCGCCTGCTCCTCGGCGACGCAGTCGATCGGACTTGGCATGCAGATGATCCGACAGGGCCTTGTGGACAAGGCCATCGTCGGCGGCGCCGAGGCCTGCGTCATCAACGCGACGATCCGCGCGTGGGAAGGCCTTCGCGTGCTGAGCCCGAATTTGTGCCGCCCCTTCTCCAAGGGCCGCAACGGCATGTCGCTTGGCGAAGGCGCGGCGGTTTTCGTCCTGGAAACGGAGGAGGCGGCGCGGGCGCGCGGCCACGCGCCCCTATGCGAACTCGCCGGCTACGGCACGACGAGCGACGCCAAGGACCCCGTGCGGCCGGATCTTGAAGGCGCGTCGAACGCGATCGCCCTGGCGCTCGAAGATGCGGGAATGGCTCCGCAGGAGATTCATTACGTCAACGCGCACGGCACCGCGACCCACGCCAATGACATCACCGAAGCCGAAGCGATTCTGCGCGTGTTCGGCGATTATGGACGGGTCGTGCCGGTGTCCTCGACGAAACCTATTCACGGCCACGCGCTGGGCGCCAGCGGCGGCTTGGAGCTCGCCATCACCATACACGCGCTTCGCGAACAGATCGCGCCGCCGACGATCAATTTTCTGGAGCCCGACCCCAAGTGCCCGCTTGACGTCGTCCCGAACGCGGCGCGCAAGCATAAGATCGACGCCGCCATGTCGAACTCCTTCGCTTTCGGAGGGATCAACGCCGTGCTGATCGTGCGTCATGCAGTCTGACCGGCCGCTTGCGCTGGGGCCTTTTCGGCTGCGCGTTGATCCGGCGCGCGCCGCGGCCTATGCGCAAGAAACCGGCGGCGACGGCGCGAGCGTTCCGCTGGCCTATCCGGCGATCTGGCTCGCCGAGCCTTCGCTTTTTTCGGCTGTGCGCGACCTCTGCGCCCAGCGCGACGTCGTGCCGGTGCATGAGTCGCAGAGCTTTTCCTATGACGCGCCCCTCGTCGCGGGCGAGAGTTACGACTTGAGCGTCACCATGAGCAGCGAGGAAGCGCCGCCGCGTCTGACGATGGTCGGGACAGTCGCAACGCCCCAAGGCGAGCCTTGCGCACGAATCGAAACCATATTGCGGCTCGTGCCACGCGCGGGATTTGGGAGCGCGTCATGAGCGATCCCATCAAGGTCGGCGACAAACTGCCGGAGACCGTCATTGGCCCGTTCGACGCGCCTTCGCTTGCGCGCTACGCCGAGGTCTCGGGCGATGCAAATCCATTGCATCTCGACGACGCCGTGGCGGCGGCGATCGGGCTTGCCGCGCCCCCGGTACATGGCATGAAGCTTCTGGCCGCGTTTGAACCGATGCTGAGGGCCTGGCGCGGCGACCTCGTCATCGCCTCCATAGCCGGAAAGTTCGTGCAGCCGATCCTGCGCGGCGAGACCGTCAGGCTGTCGGGGCGCGTGCTGCGCGCCACCGAAAACGAGATTTTCGTCCGTCTGGTGGCCTATGGCGCGGCGCGGGCGCCCGGCATCGTCGGCGAAGCGACCTTGCGGCCGAGGCCGGCCACATGAACGATCGGCTGCGTCGTGGGGCGGGGCGCGCGTATGGCTAACAGCGCTGTTCGGGTTCTTATCACCGGCGCCTCAAGCGGCATTGGGCGCGCCTTGGCGCTCGCCTATGCACGCGAAGGCGCGAGCCTCGTCTTGCTTGGCCGCGACGCCGAGCGGCTCGAGGCCGCCGCGCGCGCCTGTCTCGCAGCCGGCGCAGAAGAGGCGGAGACTCACGTCGCCGACGTGCGGGATCGCGAAGCGATGGCGTGCATCGTTCAGTCTGCGCATGAAAAGCGCCCGATCGACATTCTTGTCGCCAATGCCGGCGTCGCGACGGGGCTCTCGCCCAGCCAGCTTCTCGAAACGCCCGAGGCGGTCCGAGCAATGCTCAAGATCAATGTCGAGGGCGTCTTCAACACGGTCGAGCCGGTAATTCTGCCGATGTGCGCCCGTAAGAGCGGCAGAATCGCTATTGTCGGCTCGATGGCCGGCGTGCGCGCGCTCCCGCATTCGCCGGCCTATTGTGCGGCGAAGGCGTGCGTGCACATGTGGGCCGACTCCCTGCGCGCCCAGCTCGCGGCCCATGGCGTGCATGTCGCGCTGATCGTGCCAGGTTATGTGAAGACGCCCATGTCGGCGCGCACCATCGTGAAGACGCCCCTTTCGGCGCGCACTCTCCTAAAGAGGTCGGCGTCGGCGGGAGTCGAATCCTGGCAGCCCAGCGCCATGTCCGACGGAGAAGCCGCGCGCATCATCAAGAACGGGCTGGACCGCCGTCGCAACGTCATCGCCTTTCCGCGTTACATGTATTGGGCGATGCGCCTCTTCTCCCTCTTGCCGGCGGCGCTCGTCGACGGCGTCATGCGCCAGTTTCCCGCCGAAGTGCCGGAAACGCAGGAACGGGAGAATTCGTGACGGCCTACACCGTCCTTACTTGGGCCGCAGGCGCCTATTGGATGATCGCCGTCGTTTTGCTTGTCGTCTCTGTCGCGGCGACCATCGCGCAGCCCTGGCTCGTCGCGCGCCGCGCCACGCGCCGAGACCAGCCGCCGATCTCCGTGGTCCTTCCCGTCAAGCTGCTCGAGGACCAGTTCGACCGCACGCAAGAGTCCGCGCTGACGCAGCATTACCGCGATTTCGACGTGACGGTCTCCGCAACCGAGGTCGATGGACCGGCCGTCCAGCGCATGCGCGCCATTCTTGCGCGTCACCCGACTGTGCCTTCGCGCATTCTTCTTTCGACAGCGAAATTCGCCGTCAGTCCGAAGGTCGATAATCTTTATGCGCCGTTCATGCAGGCGACGCACGACGTCATACTGATGAAGGACGCCAATGTGCTGCTCGAGCCGGACGCGCTGGCGCAGCACGTCAGGCAGCTGACGGACGAAGTCGGGCTCGTTTGCGCCATTCCGTATTGCGCGCGACTCGAGAATTTCGCCGCGCATGTCGAGGCCGCGATCATTAACGGTCCGCATGCCCGCATTCTGTTTCTGGCCTCGTCGCTGGGACAGGGGCATGGCATCGGCAAGATCATGCTGTTTCGACGTTCGGACTTCCTGCGCGCGGGAGGCTTTGACGCGATTTCCCATACGGTCGGCGAAGACAACGCCTTAGCCAAGGCGATGCGGCGGATCGGCAAACGGCCGGTGTTTTCTCACAGGCCTGTGCGCCAGGAGCTCGGCGCGCGCGCGTTCGACGATGTTTATCAGCGGCAATTGCGTTGGATGGTTATCCGCCGCAACGACGAACTCATCTCCTTCCTCGCCGAGCCAATATGCCAAGCGGTTCCAGCAGTTATCGCTTCCGCGCTCGCGGCCCCGCTCGTCGGGATCACGCCAATTGCCGCCGCGTCGGCGACGCTTATGCTGTGGTTTGCGCTTGAGACATTGCTTTCTGTGGCCAAAGGATGGCAGTTATCGTGGGCCGCGCCCGCGGTGTTTGTGGTCCGCGAGGCGACGATGCTGGCGGTCTGGTTGAACGCCTGGGTCACTGACCAGGTGGTTTGGGCGAGGGACAGCGTGAACGCGCGCGCCGGGGCGAAGCCCTCGCCGGTTCCGCACGAAGAAGGATAGGCCGTTTGGTGCTGGGGCTTTTTCAATTCCTCGTCGACGCGGTCGCGATGGTCTGCGCTTCAATCCTGATGGCGATCGGAATCGGCTATCTGATCGTCATCGGCCGCTTCTGTTACGACCAGCTGCGCGGCGTGCGCGATCCCGAAGCGCCTGCCATTCCTGACACGGATCTGCCGCGGGTCGTGCTTCAGATCCCCGTTTTCAACGAGCCGCTCGTCACCGAGCAGTCGTTGCGCTGCGTCGCGCTTCTCGACTGGCCCAAGGACAGGCTGCGCATCCAGCTTCTCGACGATTCGACGGACGAGACCAGCGCGCGGGCAGACGCAGTGGCGGCGGAGCTTCGTATCGGCGGCGCCGTGATCGACCATGTGCGGCGCGCCGATCGCTCGGGATTCAAGGCGGGCGCTTGCGCGCATGGCCTCACGCTCACCGACGAACCCTTCGTCGCAATGCTCGACGCCGACTTCCGTCCGCCGGCCAATTGGCTGAAGCGAACGGTCCCGCTTTTTCTGACCGACGATCGCATCGGCTTCGTGCAGTCGCGCTGCGAGTTCCAGAATTTCGAGAAAAACTGGCTGACGCGCGCCCAGGGCCTCGTGCAGGACGGCCATTATATCGTCGAACAGCGCTCACGCGCGCATGCCGGTTGGCTCTTTCAATTCAACGGCACCGGCGGAATTTGGCGACGCGCGACGGTCGAGGACGCCGGCGGCTGGTCCGACTACTCACTGTGCGAGGACCTCGACCTCACCGTGCGCGCGGCGCTCCAGGGATGGCATGGGCTGTTTGTCTCCGAGCCGCCGATTCCCGGTCAGGTGCCGGAGGGAATCCGCGATTTCCGCCGCCAGCAAAGGCGATGGTCGAACGGGTTCGTGCAGGTCGCGCAAAAGACCGTCCTGCCGATCTGGCGTTCGCCATGGAGCCTGACGCGCCGCGTGATGGCGATCTCGCTGATCGCCCATCAGATTTTCTTCCCTACGGCCGCCATCGGACTCATCGCCTTCTTCCTTGGCGTGATCCTGCACGGATCGCTCGCGCCCTTCGCCGGGATGTTGGAGATCATCGGACTCATGACGGTCCTGGTGGCGCTCGGCGTCACGCTGCCGCCCTATCTGGCGCTCAAGCGCGGGACCATCGCCGATTATGTGAAAACGGTCGCGTCGATTCCGCCGCTGATGATCTATCTCGCCTTCGCCAATGGCGCGAAGATCCTCCAGACCCTGCGAGGCCGCAAATCGACGTTCAAGCGCACGCCCAAGCTCGACCATGAAGCTGCGACGCCGATCGACGCTGAGGTGGAGTAGGGCGAAGGCCGGTCGCGCTCACTCCAGCCGCGCCGGGGCCTCGAAAGCGCCGGCGTCGGTGACGATCGTGAGCGTCGCGTCGGCGGCCTTGGCGGTTTTGCTTCCGGAAAAGAGCTTAAGCTCGAAGCCCTCTACCGCGCGCGTGCTTTCAATGAAGAGCGGCTCAGGCGCTTCGGCGAAGACGTCCTCGGCCTTGCCGGGTCCAAGGTAGCGCAGCCGCCACGACCCGTCCACGCTATTGCGCGAAACCGTAAAGCGCTTTTTGGCGTCGGCCGCGCTGAGTTTCTTTGGCACCAGGCGTTCGGCTTCGGCGATCGCCGCCGCATGCGGCGATGCGCCGGCGCGCGGCAGCTCCAGAGAAAGATCGGCGCGGCCCGGCAGGCAGATCTTGCCGCATGAGGCGTAGTCGAGCACGAGATTGAGCGTCACCGGCGCGTTGGGATCGCGCGGCGTCACCTTCAACGGCAGGACGACGCGCGCATCATAGCCGGCGACGATGGTTCCGGCCTCGTCGATATGTTTCGGCGCGGGAAAGGACGGTTCGACCTTGGCGACATTGACCGATCTCGAGAAATCGAACGCGGGCGCCGACCCCGACTCGCCAGGCTGGCGCCAATAGGTGATGGTTTCCGGCGCGAGCGCGATCTCGACGGCGGCGCGGTAAGCCCCGTCCTGCGGCGGGCCGGCGGACAACAGCCGAGCGCTCGACGCCATCCCCTTGACGATCGCAGATGCGAAGGCTGTGTTCTCGGCGAGCGACGCCGCCGGAAAGCTCTGCGCCAGCGTGACGGCTAGCGGCGCGAAGAGAAAGAATTTTGAGCGCATCGTGACCCTTCGGCGCCCCCGTCCCCCAGTCAAGGCAGTCAGTTACGTGATCTGCGCCGCTTGTCCTGAGCACGCGGCGGGCGTAGCATGACTCTATGAGGGCGAGCGGAAAGAAGCAAGATTTCGCGGAGAGGGTGAGCGAGCGCCGCAGCGGGCGTCCCGAGGAGCGCCGCTTTCTCGACGGCCAATTGCTGATCGCGATGCCGAGCATGTTGGATCAGCGCTTCGCGCGCTCGGTGATCTATCTCTGCGCCCATTCCGAAGAAGGGGCCATGGGCATCATTGTCAACCAGCCGGCCCGTGTGCGTAATTTTCCCGATTTGCTCGTTCAGCTGCAAGTGATTGCGCCTCAGGAGCGCATCAGCCTGCCGAGCCGCGCCGAAGACATCCAGGTGCTGTCCGGCGGGCCGGTGCAGACCGACCGCGGTTTCGTGCTGCATACGCCGGATTTCTTCCTGGACAATTCCACCTTGCCGATCGACGACGGCGTCTCGCTCACGGCGACCATCGACATTCTGCGCGCGATCGCGGCAGGACGCGGTCCGGACCGCGCGCTGCTGGCGCTCGGCTATGCGGGTTGGGACCCGGGTCAGCTCGAAGAAGAGATTCAGCGCAATGGATGGCTGAATTGTCCGACCGATCCCGCTTTGCTGTTCGATCACGACCTCGGGACGAAATATGCGCGCGCGTTGCGCTCGATCGGAGTCGATCCAGAACGGCTGTCGACACACGCAGGACACGCCTGAGCGTCGATTCAGAGCCGACCGAAGGCTGGCGCATAGTCTACCGGTCCCTCCTTGGCGGGAATCGCGCCGTTAAGCGCCAGCGCCATGAAATGCGGCCCCGCATATGGCGTGCCGAAGCCGGCTGCAAGCTCCGGTCGAAATCCGAAACGGCCGTAAAAGGCGCCGTCGCCCAACACAAAAATCGCGCGCCACTGGTCGTCCTGCGCACGCGCCAAGCTCCAGCGCAAAAGGGCGTTGGCGATCCCTTTTCCGCGATATGCCGCGGCGACGGCGACAGGACCGAGCCCGAGCGCCGGAAAGGGAGCGTTCATCCTGGACAGGGCGGCGTAGCCGACGATGACGCCGTTGACAGCCGCGACGCCGCCAAAAACCAGGTCGCCTTCCTTGCGCAGCGCCTCGACGAGTTCGGCCTCGCCGCAACGGTCGAAAGCCGCAACAAGCAGCCCGCGTATGGCGGAATGATCCTCCGGCGTCTCCTCGCGAAGAGTTGCGCTTCCGGTCATGGCGCAGGGTTGCTGTGGAGATGGTGGATGGCGTCAATACGCCGCTCGATTTCAGGCGTGATCCTGAACTCCACCGACGTGAGGTCGGTTCTGAGCTGCGCCATCGTCGTCGCGCCAATAATATTCGACGTCACGAAGGGCCGGGACGTCACGAAGGCGATGGCGAGCTGCGCCGGATCGACTCCCATATCTTGCGCGAGCGTCAGATAGGCGGCGACCGCGTGTTCGACTTCCGGCTTTTCATAACGTTGCGCGCGCTCAAACAGCGTCGTGCGGGCGCCGGGCGGCCGCGCGCCGCCTTGATATTTGCCGGTGAGGTATCCTTGCGCGAGCGGCGAATAGGCGAGCAATCCGACGCGCTCGCGCTCAGTGAACTCAGCGAGACCGATCTCGAAGGTACGGTTGACGAGGTTGTAGGCGTTTTGAATCGAGACGACGCGCGGCCCATGGCCGAGTTCCGCCGCGCGCAGGAAGCGCGCCACGCCCCACGGCGTTTCATTGGAAAGGCCGATGTGACGAATTTTGCCGGCCTCAACCAACCGCGAAAGCGCTTCGAGCGTCTCTTCGATCGGAATTTCGTCGCGCCTGGTCGGGCGTCGATAGACCGTGCCGCCTGCGCCCCAAAGCGGTAGCGAACGATCCGGCCAGTGCAATTGATAGAGATCGATGTAATCGGTCTGCAGCCGCTTCAGCGATCCCTCGATCGCAGAGTTGATGTTCTTGGCGTCGAGAACCGTTCCGGCGCCTCCGGGACGCAGCCAGTTGGCGTCGCCGCGGCCGGCGACCTTAGTAGCGATGATCGCCTTGTCGCGGTTCTTACGTGCGGCGAGCCATCTTCCGATGATACGCTCGGAGGAGCCTTGAGTTTCCTGCCTCGGCGGAATGGAATAGATTTCCGCCGTGTCGATGAAATTGACGCCGCAATCGAACGCATAGTCCAATTGCGTATGGCCTTCGGCTTCGCTGTTCTGCTGTCCCCACGTCATTGAGCCGAGACAGATGGCGGAGACGGAGAGATCGCTGTCGCCGAGTTTGCGGTATTCCACGGGGCGCGTCCCTTAATGAAGCCATTCGCTCGACTGCAGCTCAAGTCGCAGTTCGAAGCTTTGAAACTGAGTGAAGATCGGCAAGAGCCATGCTTTGAGCGCCGCGCGAACCACGAGCGACATTCCTGGCGGCGGCTCCCTCATGAAGCGGGACAGTGACAGATCGACGTCGTCGAGCGCGCGCGCGATCGGCGCCTCAAGACTCGGGATCACGAATTTGCCGCTCGCGGGATAGCGCGCAAGAATCGCCAAGGAGTCGCGGCCGAGCGGCGAGGCACCGCGATTGTGAATGACGCTCATGGTGAGATCCGGCCATGTGGTCTTGAGGGTGAGCGCGCTGTTCGCCGCGCTCTCCGTGACATCCGTCTGAAAGAGCACGATCGGTTCAACGCCGCGCCGCCGCGCTTCTTCGAGAAAGCCGATTTCGGCAATGGTCGCGAACAGGCGCTCATAGGAGCGATGCCAGACGTCGACGATCTTTGGCGTCTCATCGGCGACGAGCAGGCGGTCGAAGAGCGAAATCTGCCCCTTGATCTCGCTGAGGTCGACGATGTGCGTCGCTTCCGGAAAGAACACTGCATAAAGCGGCTCCCGGAAATCCGTGTCGAAGCCTTCGACGCCGACATTGCGCGACAAATAATAATCGGTCAGCAAACGCGCCGCTGTCGTCACGCCTGTTCGCGAGTGCGGCGAGCAAACGAAGAACGCAAGAGTGCGACGCGCCATGTGATCTTCGCGGAGAGATGCGCGCCGCCGCCGCGCCCCTCTATCGCCTCTTCTCGCCAACAAGATCGAGAAGGCCGACACGTTCGAACTCATCTGCGACGCGCGCCAGCCACGTGCGGACGTAGCCGCGCAACACGAACGAATGCTCCGCCGGCCGGCCCTGCGCATCCTGATTGCCGATGAATGTCGAGAACGGCGTGCCGGACAGCTCGACCTGCTCGTAGGCGAGTTCGCTGAGCTTGGGGATCGTGATCTCGCCTGAGGTGACGACATGCTCGAAATATTTCGCGTGGGTTTGTGGATCCCACTCGAAGAAGGTCGTGTCGTTGACGTGATTCTTCACCATGAAATAATTGGCGTCCGCAACGTAGGGCGCGATTTCGGCGATCTCCTCCAGCGAAGCGATGGAGGGTCCGATCACATGCAGCAGCACGAAGCGGAATTCGCCGCCCTTCACCGCATCGAAGAAGCCGATTTCGTCGAGCGCCCCGAGCGCCGGGCTCAACCCGCCGGCGCGCACGTCGATGACGCTGACCTTGGCCTGCGACGTATTCAGCGTGTCGATGATCTTCATCTGGTCCGCGGGTTCGGTCAGATCGACGATCATCGTCTCTTCGGGGTGGAAGCGATGAAGCGTTCCTCGCGGCGTCTCGGTGTCGAACGCGCGCGTATGAATGTCATTGAGCGAAAGAAAATCGAGGATGGCTCTGGCGATCGTGGTTTTGCCGACGCCGCCCTTGTCCGCGCCAACGACGATGACCGCCGGGCGAGCGGCGGCGCTCGCGGCGGCGGCCGGAGCCTCGGCCTTTCGCGGCCGGCTTTCCGGCTCCCGTTTGGCTGGCGCTTCCCTGGTGATTTTGACCGGCTTCTTGACCATGGGTGCTCCTATCGCATGTCGCGCTGGCGCCGCTGTTCGTGAATGACAAGCGCTCAACAAACATGGTTTTTGGCGCTTGTCATGTTCTGTTTCAGCTAACTGCGGATGGCGCTCCAATTGTGACGCGCTTAAAACAACACAACAAATATGTTATTAAACACAAGCACCACAATAAGATCGTGAATTGACATTCGTGCGGTTTAGAGGTTTATGCGTTCGAAATACAGAACGTCCGTGGCTACTCGCTGGCGCGGACCAGGTCGGCGCGTCAAGGCATGAGCAATATCGAGAATATCGTCGCGCGGCGGCCCGCCGAATCGTCGCAGCAGAGTCTGCCGACTCTGCACGTCGAGGATCGCGACGGCGTTGTCCATGAACTCGAAGCCGTCGAAGGCTGGCGGCTGATGGAGATCATGCGCGACCATGGCGTCGGCATGGTCAACACCTGTGGCGGCGCTCTTGCATGTGCGGAATGCCACGTCGTTCTCGACGCGGAATCGGCCCGGCGCGTGCCGCCGCCGCGCGAAGAGGAAGTCGAAAAGCTCGATGAATTGCCGATGCTTTACGAAAACTCGCGTCTCTCCTGCCAGATCATCTGGTCCGATGAGATGAGCGGCCTTCGGCTAAAGCTGGCGCAGGAAACATGATGCCCGTCTTCAAACATCCCCAGATCCTGATCGCCTCGAATTTGACGGACGGCGAAGTGGTGTTTCTCGGCCCCTCGGGCTGGGAGCGCGACCACCGTCGCGCGCGCGTCGCCCGGAAGGCCGACGAGGCGACCGCGCTCGAAGCCTTGGGCATGCGCGACATTTCAGCCAATCGCGTGGTCGACGTCTATCTCGCCGATGTCGAGATCGGGAGCGACGGCGCGCCGACGCCGTTACATTATCGAGAAAAGATGCGCGTGAAGGGACCGAGCGTTCGCCTTGATCTCGGCAAACAAGCGGGCGAGGGCGCGTTATGACGGCGGTCGTTCTGCGTGTGGCGCAGCGGCCCAATGCGCCGATGACCACCTATCGCTACGATGAATATGACGCGGCTTTTGTGCGTGAACGGGTGGCGGAGTTTCGTGAGCAGGTCAATCGGCGGCTTTCCGGCGCGCTGACGGAAGAGGAGTTCCGTCCGTTCCGGTTGATGAACGGGCTCTATCTGCAGCTCCACGCCTATATGCTGCGCGTCGCTATTCCCTATGGCACGCTGACGGCGCGGCAGATGCGCCGGCTCGCCGATATCGCGGATAGATGGGACAAGGGCTACGGCCATTTCACGACGCGCCAGAACCTCCAGTACAATTGGCCCAAGCTCGTCGATACGCCGGACATTTTGGAATCGCTGGCGGACGTCGAGATGCACGCCATCCAGACGTCGGGCAACTGCATTCGCAATGTGACGGCCGATCATTTCGCCGGCGTCGCGCCGGACGAGATCGAAGATCCTCGGCCGACCGCCGAGTTTCTCCGCCAATGGTCGAGCCTGCATTCGGAGTTCTCGTTCCTGCCGCGCAAGTTCAAGATTGCGGTGACGGGCGCCGCGCATGATCGCGCCGCCATTCTGGTGCATGACATCGGCCTGCGCATCGTCAAGAACGATACGGGCGAGATCGGCTATCAGGTCGTGGTCGGCGGCGGACTCGGCCGTTCGCCCTTTATCGGCAAGGTCGTCGGCGACTTCGTGCCGCGCGAGGATCTGCTCGCCTTTCTCGAGGCGATCCTGCGCGTCTATAACCGCTTCGGCAGACGCGACAACAAATACAAGGCGCGAGTCAAAATTCTCGTCCACGAGAAGGGAATCGACGAAATCCGCGCCGCGGTCGAAGCCGAGTTCGCGGCGATGGACCGCTCGGCATTTGCCCACGACTCCGCGGAATTCGAGCGCATCGCCGCCTTCTTCGCGCCGCCGCCCTATGACTCGCTGCCGGCGACGTCCGCCTTGCTGCGCGCCGCGAAACTGGAGACGCCGGCTTTCGCCAATTTCGTCGACGTCAATGTCGGCGCGCATAAGATCCCCGGCTACGCCATCGTCACCGTTTCATTGAAGCCCATCGGCGGCGTCCCCGGCGACGCCACGTCCGATCAGATGCGGGTGCTGGCCGAGGCGAGCGAACGCTTCGGCTTCGGCGAGTTGCGCGTCAGCCATGAGCAGAACATCATCCTGCCGCATGTGAAGCAGGACGATCTTTTCGCCCTGTGGACTATGCTCGACGCCGCCGGGCTCGCGACGGCGAACGCCGGCCTCGTCTCCGACATCATCTCGTGCCCCGGTCTCGACTATTGCTCGCTCGCCACCGCCCGCTCGATTCCCATCGCGCAGGCGATCTCGAAGCGCTTTTCCGACATGTCCAGGCAGCGGCGCATCGGCAAGCTCGGCGTCAAGATCTCAGGCTGCATCAACGCCTGCGGCCATCACCACGTCGGCGCGATCGGCATTCTCGGGCTGGAGAAGAAGGGCCAGGAATCCTATCAGATCACACTTGGCGGCGACCCGACCTTCTCCGCGTCGATCGGCGAGATTCTGGGACCTGGCGTCACCGCCGAGCAGGTGCCCGACGTCGTCGAACACCTCGTCGACTACTATCTCGCCGAACGCGAGGAGGGCGAAGCCTTCATCGACACCTGGCGCCGCATCGGCCATGCGCGGTTCAAAGACGTTCTGCGTCGGGAGGGCGAAGATGGCGCTGATATCTGACGGCCGCTTCATTGAAGATACATGGCGCCGGCTTGCCGACGAGGAAGCGCTGCCGAAGACCGGCAAGTTCATCGTATCGTTGCCGCGACTCGAACATGCCGTGGAGGTCCTTGGGCCGACGGCCACATTTGGCGTGATTGTTCCGAACACGACGGAACCGTCGGCGCTCATCGCCGCCTTGCCGCGGCTCGACCTCATCTCGATCACTTTCCCGGCTTTCGCTGACGGTCGCGGCTTCTCTTTGGCGCGCCTGCTGCGGCGGGCGGAGTTTAAAGGCGAGTTGCGCGCCAGCGGGCGTCTCGTCGCCGACCAATATCCTCACGCGATCGGCTGCGGCTTCGATACGATCGAAATTCCAGACGATCTCGCCGATCGCCAGGATGAAGAACAATGGCGCGCCGCGCTCAACGCCTATTCAATGAGCTATCAGCGCGGCTACGCCGGGCGCGGCTCGATCCTCGAAGCGCGCCGAAAGGCGATGCGGTCATGAAGCCTTCGATCCCCGAAACGCTGGCGCCGCGACTGGCGCCGCTCGATCTCGATCATCGTTTGCTGCTCGTGCGCGAGTTCATTCCCGGCCGGATCGTCTTCACCACGAGTTTCGGCGTCGAGGATCAGCTCATCGCGCATTCGATCTTCACGCAGGGCCTCGATATCGACGTCGCGACGATCGACACCGGCCGGCTCTTTCCCGAAACCTATGCGCTGTGGGAGCGCACCGAAGCGCGCTATGCGCGGCGTATTCGCGCGGTTTACCCGCAGGCCGCGCCGCTCGAAGCGCTCATCGAGGAGCAGGGGATCAACGGCTTTTATAAGTCCGTGGACGCGCGCAAGGCCTGCTGTCATGTTCGCAAGGTTGAACCGTTGTCGCGGCTGCTCGCCGGCGTTTCTGGCTGGGTGACGGGGCTTCGAGCGGACCAGTCGCAGGCGCGCGCCGAGGCGCCGCTCATCGCCTTCGATGAGACCCACAGGGTGCTCAAGTTCAATCCGCTGGCCGATTATACGCGCGACGCGGTCGTCGCCGCGGTCGAGGAGTTTTCAGTGCCGATCAACGATCTCCACGCCAAGGGATTTCTATCGATCGGATGCGCGCCGTGCACGCGCGCGGTGCTGCCCGGCGAGGACGAACGCGCCGGACGCTGGTGGTGGGAAGAAGACAACAAGAAGGAATGCGGCCTTCATGTCGGCGACGACGGCGTGTTGCGACGCGGGGCGCCGCAAGAGGCGAGAAGCCTATGACGGCGCTTGCGACACGTCCGCTCGGCCATCTCGATCGCCTCGAGGCCGAGAGCATCCATATCATGCGCGAGACCGTCGCTGAGTGCGAACGGCCGGTGATGCTCTATTCGATCGGCAAGGATTCGGCGGCGATGCTGCACGTCGCCATGAAGGCCTTTTATCCCTCCAAGCCGCCGTTTCCGCTGCTCCATGTCAATACGACCTGGAAATTTCGCGAGATGATCGAGTTTCGCGACCGTCGCATGAAAGAGCTTGGCCTCGAACTCATCGAATATATCAATCCCAGAGGGGTTGAGATGAACATCAGCCCCTTCGTTCATGGCTCGAAGCTTCACACCGAGATCATGAAGACCGAGGCGCTGAAGCAGGCGCTGGACAAGTATAAATTCGACGCCGCTTTCGGCGGCGCGCGCCGCGACGAGGAAAAATCCCGCGCCAAGGAGCGCGTGCTGTCCTTTCGCACGGCGCAGCACCGCTGGGACCCGAAGAATCAGCGCCCGGAATTCTGGCGTCTCTACAATACGCGAAAGGCGCCCGGCGAGAGCCTGCGCGTCTTCCCGATGTCCAATTGGACCGAGGCGGATATCTGGGATTACGTCGCGCGCGAGAACATCCCCGTCGTTCCGCTCTATTTCGCCAAGGAGCGGCCGGTCGTGCGCCGTGGCGGCACGCTCATCATGGTCGACGACGCGCGCATGGAGCTCGCGCCCGGCGAATCGATCGAACATAAGATGGTGCGCTTCCGTACGCTCGGCTGCTATCCGTTGACCGGCGGCATCGAAAGCGATGCGGCCAGTCTCGAAGAGATCATTACGGAGATGCGCGAAAGCCGCTCCTCGGAGCGCCAGGGGCGGCTCATCGACCACGACGGCTCCAGCTCCATGGAGCAAAAGAAGCAGGAAGGATATTTCTAACATGCACGGCGCCGTCGCTGCCGCATCGCCGTCGCGCGCGCCAGCGCGGTTGGTCGGCGAAAAGCCGCTCTTGCGATTCATCACCTGCGGCTCGGTCGACGACGGCAAATCGACGCTGATCGGTCGTCTGCTGTACGACGCCGATCTTGCGCCGGACGACATTATCGCGGCGCTGGAAAGCGATTCGAAAAAGCATGGCACTCAGGGCGAAGAGCTGGATTTCGCCTTGCTCGTCGACGGGCTTGCGGCCGAGCGCGAACAGGGCATCACCATCGACGTCGCCTATCGCTATTTCGCGACCGACATGCGCAAGTTCATCGTCGCCGACACGCCTGGCCACGAGCAATACACCCGCAACATGGCCGTCGGCGCCTCGACCGCGGAACTCGCCATTCTGCTTGTCGACGCGCGCAAGGGCATTCTGCCGCAAACGCGGCGTCACAGCGTCATCACCTCGATGTTCGGCGTCCGCCATGTCGTCGTCGCGGTCAATAAGATGGATCTCGTCGGCTACAGTGAAGAGGTGTTCCGTAAGATCGAAGCGGATTTTCATGCCTTCGCCGACCATCTTCGCTTCGCGTCCATTTACGTCGCGCCGCTTGTCGCCAAGGATGGCGATAATCTTGTCCACCACAGCGCCAATATGCCTTGGCACGATGGGCCGCCGCTGCTCTCCTATCTTGAGGGCGTCGCCGTGGAGGACGCCACGCGGATCGCGCCCTTCCGCATGCCCGTGCAATGGGTGAATCGGCCCAATCTCGACTTCCGCGGCTTCTCGGGCTTCATCAGCGGCGGCAATATTCAGCCGGGCGACATCGTGCGCGTTCTGCCCTCGGGGCGCGACACGCGCGTCGCCAGGATCGTGACCTTCGACGGCGATCTCGAGAGCGCCGTTTCCGGTCAGTCGGCGACCCTCACGCTGACCGAAGAGATAGACATTTCGCGCGGCGATCTCTTGTGTTCGCCGGTCTCGCCGGCGAAGACCGGGGATCGTCTCGAAGCGAGGCTGTTGTGGCTGGTGCGTGAGCCTCTTGTCGTCGGCAAGAGCTATCTCCTAAAGCTCGGGACGAAGACTGCGCCGGCCGCCGTGACCGCGGTCGACGCGCGAATCGACATCGAAACCGGCCTGCCGCAGCCGCTCCCTGAAGGGTCGACGCTCGCCTTCAACGAGATCGGCGGCGCGCGCCTGTCGCTCGAGACCGTGATCGCCTGCGATCCCTATGGAGAGAACCGCGAAACCGGCGGATTCATTCTCATCGACCGCATCACCAATGAAACGGTCGCGGTCGGCATGGTCAAAGCCGTCGCCGCATCGAATGGCCGCGTCGCGCCGCCGCTGACGGAGCTCAGCTACGCCTCCATGGAAGGACTGCCGCTGGCGCGGGAGTCGTTTCGACCGACCCCGACGCGCAGCCTGGTGAAGGCGCTCTCCTGGCTCCTGCCGGCGAGCATTTCGACCTTCCTGATCGTTTACGCCTTCGTCCAGAGCGCCGCACTCGCCGCCGAAATCACCGGCGTTGAAATGATCGCGATCTTCGCGCTCTATTATTTCCACGAACGGTTCTGGTCGCGATTGAATTTTGGACTTGCGACGGGTGAGGCGCAGGGAAGCGACGATCAGGCGATTTAAGAGCGTCAGTGGGCTTCGTCCCAATTGGCGGCGGCGCGCGCATCGACTTTCAGCGGCACGGCGAGATGGACGGCGGGCGCGGGCGCCTGCTCCATGACGCGGCGCGCGAGTTCGATCGTCGCCTCGGCTTCATCGTTCGGCGCTTCGAAGACAAGCTCGTCGTGCACCTGCAGAAGCATCTGCGCCGAGAGACCGGCGCGAACGAGCGCGTCATCCATCCGTATCATGGCGCGTCTGATGATGTCCGCGGCCGCGCCCTGGATCGGCGCGTTGATCGCGGCGCGCTCATAGAAGGCGCGGTCTGACGCATTGGCCGATGAGATGCCGGGGAAGTGGTAGATTCGGCCGAAAATCGTCGAGACTTCGCCTTTCTCGCGCACCGTCTTGCGCGTTGAATCCATATAGTCGCGAATGCCGGGAAAGCGTTCGAAATAGCGCTTGATATAGGCGCTCGCCTCTTCGCGCGGAATGCTCAGCTGATTGGCGAGGCCGAAGGCGGAAATGCCGTAGATGATGCCGAAGTTGATCGCCTTGGCGCGGCGCCGCGTTTCGGGCGGCATGTCCTTGATGGGCACATTGAACATCTCGCTCGCCGTCATCGCGTGAATGTCGAGGTTTTCGGCGAAGGCGCGTCTGAGCTGAGGAATGTCGGCGATATGCGCGAGCAGCCGCAACTCGATCTGCGAGTAATCCGCCGAGATCAGCACATGGCCGGGCGTCGAGACAAAGGCCTTGCGAATTTTGCGGCCGGCCTCATTACGCACGGGAATGTTCTGCAGATTGGGCTCGGATGAAGAGAGCCGTCCCGTCGTCGTGGCGGCGAGCGCATAGCTCGTGTGCACGCGACCGGTCTCGGCGTTGATATAGCCGGGCAGGGCGTCGGCGTAGGTGCTCTTGAGCTTGGAGAGCTGCCGCCAATCGAGAATGCGGCGCGAAAAATCATTGCCGGCGACGGCGAGGTCTTCGAGAACGCTTGCGGAGGTCGACCAGGCGCCGGTCGCCGTCTTCTTCGCGCCGGGCAGCCCCATCTTGCCGAAAAGGATGTCGCCCAACTGCTTGGGCGAGCCAAGGTTGAAACTCTCGCCGGCAAGTTCGAAGATCTCGGCCTCGAGACGCGCCATGTCCTGCGCAAATTCGCCGGAGAGTCGCGACAGGGTCGCGCGCTCGACAGTGACGCCCCTTCGCTCCATGCGCGCGAGCGTCGCGACCATCGGCCGCTCCAAGGTCTCGTAGACCGTGGTCATGCGCTCGGCCAAGAGCCGCGGCTTCAGCACGCGCCAAAGGCGCAGGGAAATGTCCGCCTGTTCCGCAGCGTATTCCGTCGCCGCCGTGAGCGCAGCGCGGGCAAAGCCGAGAAAATTGCGGCCCGCGCCGGCGACGGAGGCGAAGGTCAGAGCGTCATGGCCGCAATAATTGCGCGCCAGCTCTTCGAGACGATGATCGCGACGTCCCGAGTCCAGCGCGTAGGACATGAGCATGGCGTCGTCGATCGGCGCGACGTCGATTCCGTAGCGCGAAAGAACCAGCAGATCATGCTTCATATTATGTGCGATCTTGAGGATCGAGGCGTCCTCAAACAGCGGCTTCAATCGCGCGAGAGCCGCGTCGAGCGGGATCTGTCCCTCGACCAAATTGGCGCCGGAAAAAAGGTCAGCCGAGTCGCCAGAGCGATGCTGAAGCGGAATATAGCAGGCGTGTCCCGGCGCGGTCGCCAGGGAGACGCCGATGAGTTCGCAACGCATCGGATCCGGCAAGGTCGTTTCGACATTAATCGCGACGAGTCCTGCGCCAACGGCTTCCGTGATCCAATCATCCAGACGCTCGGCCGAGACGACCGTCTCATAGCTGGAGCGGTCGATCTTGACCGCCTTCGCTTCGGCGAGACGCGTGGCGACGAGGTTCGCGGGCGTGAGCGCGTCGCTTGTCGGTTTCTCGGTGCGGTTCGGCGCTTCAGAAGCGGGCGGCGCGATCTCGGACAATTCGCCGTTGCGCCCGCGCCAGCCGGCGGCGCCCAGAAATTGGGGATCGGGCTCGATATCCTGCGCCTGGAGCCCATACAGCTCGGCGACGCGGCGGGTGATCGTCGTGAACTCCATCGCCTGCAGAAAAGCGATAAGCTTGGCCGCGTCCGGCTGATGCAGGCCAAGGTCTTCGAGCGGGGTTTGGAGCGGCGCGTCGCGCACCAGTTCGCAGAGCTTCTTCGAAAGAAGGATGCGCGCGACCGCATCCGGCTCGGTCAGCGCCTCGCGTCGCTTCGGCTGCTTGATCCCCGACGCCTGGGCGAGCAGCGTTTCAAGATCGCCATATTCGTTGATGAGCTGAGCGGCGGTCTTGACGCCGATGCCTTTGGCGCCCGGCACATTGTCAGTCGAATCGCCCGCGAGCGCCTGCACGTCGACGACCTTCTCCGGCGGAACGCCGAAATAGTCGACGACCTCGGCTTCGCCGATGAGGCGTTCTTCGCGCGCGCCTTTCGTTCCAGCTGTCCCGGAGGCGGGGTCGTACATTCTGACGCCGGGACCGACGAGCTGCATCAGATCCTTGTCGGCCGAGACGATCAGCACGTCGGCGCCCTTGGCCTGCGCCTGCGTCGCATAGGTGGCGATCAGATCGTCGGCCTCGTAGACGTCCTGTTCGATCGGGGTGAGGCCGAACGCGCGCACGACGGCGCGCATCAGCGGGAATTGCGGAATGAGATCGTCCGGCGGTTCGGAGCGATGCGCCTTGTAGTCGGGATAAAGGTCCTTTCGGAAGGAATGCTCGCTCTTGTCGAAGATGATGGCGAGATGCGTGGGCTTCACGCCGGCCGCGCCTTCGCGCACGAACTGCAACAGCTTGGTGCAGAACAGCCGCACGGCGCCGGTCGGCAGCCGGTCGGAGCGATAGTTATATTTCGCATCCTGTCGGATCGACTGGAAATAGGCGCGAAAGACGAAGGAGGAGCCGTCAACGAGGAAGATATGGCTCCCGGGGCCGACGGGCTTATGCGTGAGGGTCATGCGCCTATCTTAACGGCGCGCGCGCGCCGCGTCATGACGTCGGCGGCTGAAACCGACGTTTGACGCTCGCCGGCGCCAAGCCTAGAAGATCGCATGTCCCACAATAGTTTCGGCCATCTTTTCCGCGTCACCACCTTTGGCGAGAGCCACGGGCCGGCGCTCGGCGCGATCGTTGACGGATGTCCGCCAAAAATTCCGCTCGAAGCGCAGGAGATCCAGGGCTTTCTGGACAAGCGCAAGCCCGGACAGTCGCGCTTCACCACGCAGCGGCGGGAGGCCGATGAGGTGAAGATTCTTTCGGGCGTTTTTTCTGACGGCGATGGCCGACAGGTGACGACCGGAACTCCGATTGCGCTGCTGATCGAAAATACCGACCAGCGCTCGAAGGACTACGGAGAGATCTCCGACAAATATCGACCCGGCCACGCCGATTACGTCTACGACGCGAAATATGGCGTCCGGGATTATCGCGGCGGCGGGCGCTCCTCGGCCCGTGAAACCGCGGCGCGAGTCGCCGCCGGGGCGGTCGCGCGGAAGGTCATCGCCGGCGTGACGATTCGTGGCGCGTTGGTGCAGGTTGGCCCGCACAGGATCGACCGCGCGAATTTCGATTGGGCGGAGGTCGAGCGCAATCCGCTCTTTTGCCCCGACGCGCGCGCGGCGGAATTATGGGCGAACTATCTCGACGAAGTGCGCAAGGACGGCTCCTCCATCGGCGCGGTGATCGAAATTGTCGCCGAGGGCGTTCCGGTCGGTTGGGGCGCGCCGATTTACGGCAAGCTCGACGCTGACCTCGCCGCGGCGATGATGTCGATCAATGCGGTGAAGGGCGTCGAGATCGGCGCGGGCTTCGCCGCCGCCGAACTCACCGGCGAAGACAACGCCGACGAGATGCGCGCCGGACAAAACGGACCGGAGTTTTTGTCGAACAACGCTGGCGGCGTGCTCGGCGGCATTTCGACAGGCCAGCCCATCGTCGTTCGCTTCGCGGTGAAGCCGACGTCGTCGATTCTGACGCCGCGGCGAACGATTGACCGCTTCGGCAAGGAGACCGAGATCGTCACCAAGGGCCGTCACGATCCCTGCGTCGGCATTCGCGCCGTTCCGGTGGGCGAAGCGATGATGGCGTGCGTGCTCGCCGATCATTTCCTGCGCCATCGCGGGCAGGTGGGGTGACGGCCGCGTCGCGGGGCTGATCGCGCGTTGTCGCGAGTCGACTCATCCCGTCAACGCCACGCGTTCGTGACCGAGGTCGGGTTCGCCGCAACGCTCCAATATTCTTTGGCGAGCGGCGTCGCGCAACGCGATCGCCGCTTGGAAATCGTCGCCCTCGGGCGCGATCGGCGCGCCGATATGCACGGCGATCGGGCCTCGCCTGAACAGCCATGAATCGCTGCGCAAAATCGAGCGCGTGCCGCGTATGGTGATAGGCACAATTGGTAGCCCCAACTGCGCGGCGCTGGAAAACGCGCCGATATGAAACCCCAGCAGTCCCGGCATGCGCGAAAAGGTGCCCTCCGGAAACCAGACCAGACGCACGCCGGCGCGCGCCGACTTCAAGGCTTCCCTGGCGTCGGCGACGCCGCCTGCCGGATCGGAGCGGCGAACGAAAATCGCGCCGAGTCGCCGCAAAAAGGGACCGGCGACGCGCTGATGTGCAAGCTCTTCCTTCGCAATGAAGGAGAGTTCTCCAGCGCAGACGGCGACCAGCACGGCGCTGTCGAGATAGCTGGAATGATTGGCGACGAGGATCGCGTTGTCTTGCGGGAGCGGCGCGTCGCACGTGACCGAGAGGGGGCATCCGATCATGCGAAAAAACGATCGAGCCGCCGCGCTGACAAGGCGGTGACGCCATGTCCGCTTTGGCGTCAACAGCACGGACGGCCATACGAAAGCGCCAATGAACGCCAGCACGCTCCATGCGTAGCCGTTGTATGCCGAGGTCGCGAGGTTGGCCAGGGCTTTGCGCAACCGAGTTCCGGCGCCGGACAAGGCGACGCGGACAAGCTGCAATTGTGGGCTCTCGCTTTTCACGCGCAGCCGGCCGGATTCGAACATGGCGCGCGCAGCCGAGCGTCGTATCTTGCCGCTCGACGTCTTCGGGATGGTGTGCGGTGGAACGAGGACGACTTCATCCGGCGCGAGATCAAGCAAGGCTTGGGACGCCTCGACGATCATTTTGCGCAGCGATTCCCGCCTCGCGTCTTCGGTCAGGCGCGTTTCGGCCAACACGATGAGTCGTTCCGTCCCGGCGCGCGCGTCGAGCGCGGGAAACACCGCGACGCAGCCTTTTCTCGTCCCTTCAAGCGACCCGACAGCCTCTTCGAGCTCCTGCGGATAGATGTTGCGCCCCGCGCGCTTGATCAAATCCTTGATGCGGCCGGTGACGAAAACGTCGCCTCCGGCGACATAGCCGCGGTCGCCCGTCTCGAGCCAATCGCCGTCGAACAGCGCGCGAGTCTTTTCCGGATTTTGGAAATATCCTCGCGTTGCGGATGGCCCGCGAAACTGGATGCGTCCCTCCTGGCGTTCAGGCAATTCGCGACTGGAGTCATCGACAATGCGGATCTCGTGATGCGGGAGAGGGCGCCCGCAGGCCACCAAGGAAACGACGTCCTCGCCGCTGGCGTCCGCCACGCGCGCCACGCCGTCCCGATCGAGCGCTTTCCGATCGACGCGATCGATGAGCGGTCCTCTGCCGAGCGGCGGAAAGGCGAGCCCCACCGCATTTTCCGCGAGGCCGTAGACGGGACTCATCATCTGATGCTGAAAGCCATAAGCCGAAAACCGTTGGACAAAGCGCGCAATTGATGTCGGGCTCACCGGTTCGGCACCGTTCATGATCGCACGCATCGAAGAAAGATCGAGATTGGCGATCTTCGTATCGTCGATGGCCTTCAGGCAGAGCTCGTACGCAAAATTCGGCGCCGCCGAGATCGTCGCTTTGTGAGCGTCGATCGCCCACAGCCAGCGAGCCGGATCAACGAGAAACGACAGCGGCGACATGATCAGCGCAGGCGCTCCATAGTAGAGACTGCCCAGCCAGCAACCGATCAGCCCCATGTCGTGATAGAGCGGCAGCCAACTGACGACCCGATCCGCCGACGAAGCCTTCAACACGGCGCCCATGGCGCGAATATTGGCGAGAAGATTGGCGTGCGACAGCACGACGCCCTTAGGGTCGCCTGTGCTGCCCGAGGTGTATTGAATGAGCGCTGTCGCGTCGGGCGGCGCCGGCAATGGCGTGGGCAAAGGCGCCGCAGAGCTCAGCTCAGGAATCGTCACGATGTGCTGAAGCGCGCCGACCAGCCCGTAGAGCAAGCGTCCGACAATTCTGATCTCGTCGTTCGTGATCAGCGCACAGGCCTCAGCGTTCGACAATATGCCGGCTTGGCGGCGCAGATGATCCTCAATCTGCGATAGACGAAATGGCGGGTAAATCGGAACGGGAACAGCGCCGCAGAACAAAACCGCGAAAAAGGCGACGAAGAAATCACGGCTCGTCGGCAGCATGATCGCGATGCGATCGCCTGAGCCAACGCCTCGTTCGATGAGGCCGCCAGCTGCGGCCCGGGCGGCGTGATAGAGGTCGTGATACGTCAGAGGCTCCGGAGGCCCTTCAGCGCGCCAAAGCAGAACATTTTCGCGCGCGCCATGCCGCTTTGCGTGTTGAGCCAGCGCCTCGACCAGCGTTTTGGCCTGGAGCGGTTCGTCCACAGACTCGAGCGTAAGATGGGGGACTGGACGAGGCGACGCAGGGGCGACCGCGGCGCCGGCCGCGAGAACGGCGTTGAGGAGATCGCGGGGACGGCTGACCTCTCCGAGGAGCCGTTCGGAGAGCTGCACCTTGAATTTGCGGTTGAGCCGCAGCAACAGCTCGGCGCGGGTCAGGCTATCCAGCGCCAAATCGCGATCAAGGTCGCTGTCGAGCTGCACGAGACGCGACTCGACCATATCCGGATGCAACTCGATGACGAGACCGCGGACGACCTCAAGAACGATCTCCTGGGCGTCTTCCACGGGGCGCATCGACGCCCGCTCAAGGCCTGATTTCGCCTCCGGCATGGCCGTTCCACTCATGCGCCGCATAACGCGTCACCCGATACAACTATGGTCGCGCCTGCGACTCGGCGAGTCTGTCCGGCGGAACATCATGTTCAACCCGGAAAGGCCGATCGAAGGTTGCGCGCCCCCGCACAGTGACGGCAAAGCTGGGAGGCTAATTCGAGAAGCGAGAAATATGTCCCACTGTTCCGGAGTCCGACCAAATCGGATCAAGCGCGAGCGATTGTAACCAAGCGCGAAGCGGCGTCGCGCATTGGCTTTGTCTTGCATCAAAAATCGACGCGTCGCTTCGTCGCACAGCGGTTTTTCGTCACCTCGCTTGACCGCACGCAGGATTGAAACCTAAGGTCGGTGCTTGGAACCCGAGAGGCGGCGGTGGATCCAATCTTCCAGCGGACAAGTCAGCGTGCGCGCATTTTTGCGGCGCTCGTCGCCTTCCTTATGCTCGTGCAGACCACGACCGCGGACGCAGGCGCCGTTGCGCTGGGAGAAGGCGTCGCTTTCGGAACAGTCTGCGCGCCGCAGGATGCCGGGAACGGCGAGCCGCCGCTTTTCCCAAATGAACGCCACCGCCATGGATTCTGTTGCGTCCTTCACAATTGCGCGTTGGACGCGCCTCCTTCCAAACCAGTTGTTTCGATCGCTCTGATTTTTCCAGCTGAGGCTCATTCGTCTCCGTTGGAGACGTCCAGTCAGGTGCCGCGCATCGAGCCGCGGCGCGCGCCACAATCGCCACGAGCTCCTCCCCGACAGGGCTGAAGTTTTTCTCGCGCTGAGATTCAACGCGGCCGCCATCATTGCGATGGCGATGCCGGCGAGAGCGCGTTCGCGAAATCTTTCAAACGGATCCTGTCGCCACGGCTGCGAGAGCAGACGCGACGACTGCCGAGCGCGCGCATCAAACCATTCAAAGGGGCGTTCATGCCCCGCATAACCAGAATTTTGGAGATGACTTATGAGCATGACAAAAGCAGAGGCCCGTTCCGCCGCCCGAAGCGCTGAACGAATTATCGACACCAGGCCCGTTCTTATCGGCGTTGCGGTCTTGATGTTCTTCGTGGCCTGCCTGCGCCTCTACGAACAACTCTTCGCCTGGAGCTTCGGTCTCGATTCCTTCTCGCCCGAGTTTCAGCTCTACTGGATGGGTCTGTTGCAGTTCGCGATTATGGCGTCGAGCTTTGCCGCGATCGCCCTTGTCGGCTTTCTGTGGCGCACGCGCGATCGCGATCTGGCGAATTTGGGAGCCGCAGCCGAAACGCGACGGCTCGTTTATCTCGTCCAGTGGCTGCTCGTTTTCTCGCTCGCCCTGTTTTGGGGCTTAAGCTTCTTTTCGGAGCAGACGGCTGTCTGGCACATGACCGCCGTGCGCGACACGGATTTCACGCCGAGCAATATCATCACCTTCTATATTGCATATCCGCTCTTTGCGATCATCGGGCTCGGCGCGTTCTTCTATGCGAAGACGCGTCTGCCGACTTTCGCGAAGGGATATTCTCTCGCCTTCGTGGTTCTTGTCGTTGGCGTCTTCATGACGATCCCGAATGTGGGATTCAATGAATGGGGTCACACGTTCTGGGCGATGGACGAAGGCTTTGCAGGTCCGCTGCACTGGGGCTTCGTCTTTTTCGGCTGGATGTCGCTGGCGACTTTCGGCGTCGTGCTGCTGATCCTTGGCCGTCTTCGCGAACTCCTCGGCGCGGACGCGCTAGAGCAGCTCTATCGACGTTAAGTTTGCCCGGCGCTTAGCCGCACAATTACGAAGCCGGCACCGCTCGTTGGAGCGGCGCCGGTTGCAGTCTCAGGTTCGGCGCATGTGCGGAGGCAGACGCGTCCGTGTGGCTGACATCCGCCTCACGGCAATGCGTGCTGCATCAGAACAGCCGGGAATGAGACCTGCGAGTCGAGAGGGATATCTGCCCCCGTTATAGCTTTGAAGCCTAACGCCTTGTAAAAACTTTCGGCGGCGAACGTTGAGCAACAATGAAGTTCGCTTACGTCCCGGGCCTTGGCGTCTATGCAGCACCGATTCATAAGGGAACGCCCGACGCCCAAGCGAGTCCAGCCGGGATGGGTGGCGAAATGTCGGATATGGGCTTCCCCTCGGACGATCTTTGCAGTTCCTGGACGCTCAAGCGACCAGCCTCCGCACCCGATGAGTTCGCCATGGCTGCTCTGCGCGACGTAAAAGGCGTCAGATGCGAGGAGTGTCGGATTTGCCTTTGTCATGAAAGGCAAGGCTCGATCGAGCAGCGCCTTTTCGTAATGCGACGCCAACAGAGTTGAGTAGCTCGCCGCCAGAAGGGCGCTCACAGCGTCTGCGTCAGAGGGAGCGGAGAGCCTTACGATGTAGGTCACGGTCGCGACCATTGCGACAAGAACGGCGGAACGCCGCTACGCCGCGAGATCGGCGACCACCGCATCGAGCACCGGGAATCCTTCCGAACTGACGCGCAGCCTGTTGTCGCGGGTGAATTCGACCAGCCCGTCGCCAATCAGTTCGCTGATGCGCGACTGCGACAGGCGTTTGCCGGTCAGCAGGAAATAGCGCTGCGGATCGACGCCCTCGCGCAGCCGCAGCCCCATCAGCAGGAATTCGTCGCCTTCCTGCTCGGACGAGAGCAATTCGTCCTCGATGATGCCATGCCCTTCGGTCTCGACGCAGGTCAGCCACATCTCGGGATGCCGCTCGGTGGACTGGGCGCGGCGTCCGCGCGGCGTGACCACCCGCCCATGCGCGCCGGGACCGACGCCGACATATTCGCCATAACGCCAATAAACCAGATTGTGCCGGCACTCGGCTCCGGGCCGCGCATGATTCGAGACTTCGTACGCCGGCAAGCCGGCGCGGGCGGTGACTTCCTGCGTGACGTCCCAGAGCGCGCGCTGCGTGTCGGCGTCGGGCAACGCCATCTTGCCCGTGTTGACCATGCGCTCGAACATTGTGTCCGGCTCGATCGTCAGCTGATAGAGCGAGACATGCTCGGGCGAACGGGTGAGCGCCAGCTCCAGCTCTTTTCGCCAGGCGGCGGCCGTCTGGCCCGAGCGGCCGTAGATCAGATCGAAGGACGTGCGCTCGAAGACCGAATTGGCGACGTCGAGCGCCATCAGGGCTTCTGCGACCGAGTGCTGCCGGCCGAGCGCGCGAAGGTCAATGTCGTTCAAGGCCTGTACGCCGAGCGAGACGCGATTGACGCCGGCGGCTTTGAACCCCTTAAAGCGCGAAGCCTCGACGCTCGTTGGATTGGCTTCGAGCGTGATTTCGCAGTCCTTGGCGAGGGTCCAGTGGCTCGAAATCTGAGAGAGAATGGCTTGAGCCGTCGACGGCGACATCAACGACGGCGTGCCGCCGCCAAAGAAGATCGACCGGACTTCGCGACCGGGCGTCAGCGCCGCGCGATGCGCAAGCTCCGCGCTGAAGGCCTCGACGAAGCGGTCCTCGTCGACGTCGCCGCGCCGGACGTGGCTGTTGAAATCGCAATAGGGGCATTTCGACAGGCAGAACGGCCAGTGGACATAGACGCCAAAGCCGGGGTCGAAAGCATTGCGAATCGGTGTCGCCATGGTCCTTTATCGCACGGAACGGCGGGAAGGGCACGGCGATCTGGACCCCCCTTTTAGGAGGCTGCATGGCGTTTTGGGAGGTCTTGCGGTTCTGGCGGAGGAAGCCGGCGGTTCAACCGTCGGACCCAGCGATGCTGGCGATCGCTGAGGCGATCTCCCGCAATCTCGCGGCCCTCGGCCTTTTCGTCGATTCGCGGCCCTACGGGCGCGGGTTCTTTGAAATCAAAGCCTCGACCTCCTCGAAATTGATCACCACGCCCGACGGGAGGGAGGCGTCTGGGATCGCGCTTCTGCTCGCCGGCGCGTATGAGCCGCCGTCGCTAGTTTTCGAACAGATCAACTCTTTGCAGCGCGGCCTGGGGCGCGCCATGGTCGAGGCGGTCCTCGACGGGGCGAAGGCGCAGCCGGACGCTTTCCGGCGGCTCAGGGTCAACGACCTTTCGCCGCGCTTGCAGGACGGCCGGCGATGGTGGGAGCATGTCGCCGCGGCGCATCCCGAATTCGATTGGGTGATCACGCATGAGGAGCCGTTTGGAAGCACGCCTAGGACGTGAGCGGCTAAGTTTCCACGCGCTGTCTTTTCTCCGCTCAAGGCTTGCCGCGCGGCGCATGCCGCACGCCGACCCGGCGCCCGTGCAGACGGTGAGCGAGATCGAAAACGCGCCCGATTTCTTAAGGAAGCGGCAAACGCTCGCCGCGCTCGTGGCGGAGTTCGGCGACGACGTCAGCAAAGTGACCCTCAGCCCACAGCAAAAGACGTTCAACTTTCTCGGCCAAAGCTTCACTTCGGAGGGACAGTCTTTTCCCGACGGCCGCATCGAAATCTTTTACGACCCGCAAATGAGCGACGCGCGCCTCGGCTGCTGTCTCGCGCATGAATTGCAGCATGTGCGCTATTTCGCGGTGCGTCACGCCTATCGCACAGAAAAGTCGGACGGACCTCTGCATCGGCGCTTTGCCAAATATGCGCCGGAACTGCTCGCTGCGCAGCGCGGCGTCTCCAACTATTCGAATGAACATTGGGACGCCTGGAAAGGCGATGCGCCGCCGAAGCTTTTCTCTTTGGAACTGGAGGAGGGGGAATGCGAACCCATCAATGAGACGATCGCGGAGGTCGCCAAGGCGCTCTACAATTGGGGGCCGGACGTGCGCATCAGCGCTCTGTGGAAAGAGCTGCATGACGCGATCAATGAAGAACATGCGGCGCTGCGAAGCGCGTAGAGCCCCCGTTCACGGTTTGCGTTCACGTTCGAGCAGCTCGCGTTTGCGCTCCACGCCCCAATAGTAGCCGGAAAGCGCGCCGTCGCTGCGCACGACACGATGGCAGGGAACCGCGAGCGACACCGGATTGGCCGCGCAGGCGCCCGCGACGGCGCGCGTCGCTTTCGGCGCGCCGATGCGTTGGGCGATCTCGGCGTAGCTTGCCGTCGCTCCCGCGGGAATTTCGCGCAGCGCCGCCCAGACGCGCTGCTGAAAAGCCGTGCCGCGCATGTCGAGCGGCAGTTCGAAAGATGATTGCGGTCGCTCCACCATGCCCACCGCCACGGCGACATAGCGTTCGAACGACTCATCGCCGCCGATGAGAGTCGCGCGCGGAAATCGATCTTGCAGATCGCGCAGCAGCTCTTCGGGGTCGTCGCCGAGCGAAATGGCGCACACGCCCTTCGCGCTCGCCGCGACCAGCACCGCGCCCAGCGACGACTGGCCGATGGCGAAGCGGATCGTCTCGCATGGAGCCCCGGCGCGATAGGCGCTTGCCGTCATGCCCAATGCGTCCTTCGCCGTCGCGTAGAACCGCGCGCTCGAATTATAGCCCGAGCCATAGATTGCATCGGTCACTGTCTGACCTTCCATGAGTTTGCCGCGCAGGCGCGAGCGCCGATGCGCCTGAGCATAGGCCTTGGGCGTAACCCCGGCGATGCGCGAAAACAGTCGGTGGAAATGATAGGGGCTCAGTCCGATCGTGTGCGCCAGCTGCGCAAGCGTCGGCGGCGCTTCGGCCGCTTCGATCATTCGGCAGGCGCGGGCGATTTTCTCCGCGTCCCGCTCTTGCTGAGATGGCGCATCCGGCCGGCAGCGACGGCAGGGACGAAAACCTGCCGCCTCCGCTTCGGCGGCTGTGGCGCAAAAGCGCACATTGGCGCGCTTCGCCGGCCGCGAGGGGCAGGAGGGACGGCAATAGACGCCGGTCGTTTCGACGCAATAGTAGAAGTCGCCGTCGCGGCGCGCATCGCGTGCGACAACCGCCGCCCAGCGCGTTTCGTCGAGGTCGAGCGAATGTGCCTGCGTCATGTCGTTCGTCTGCATGCCGCGCATCATCCAACTTTTGCGACGATCGCCGCAATGCGTTTCTTGCTGTCAAATCCAAATCCGGCTGACACGCCCGTCGGGCGATCCTATGCTGCATGTTTGAAGCCACGGACCGGGGAAATGGCCGGAGAACGTCGCGTCGCCTTTACGCGCCGAGAAGCAATCGCCGGCGCCGGCGCAAGCCTTGCCTGTTCCGGCGCGCGAGCCGCCACGGCCTCGACCCTGCTCATCACACATCCTGCTGCGCTCGCGCACGACATGGGGCCGGCGCATGTCGAGCGGCCGGAGCGTCTTCGCGCCATTCTGCGCGCGCTTGACGACGCGCGCTTCGCGGATCTTTTGCGCGTTGAAGCGCCTTTAGCGCCGCGGGAGGCCCTGCTGCGCGCGCATAGCTCTGAACACCTCGCGCGTCTCGCGAAATCGGCGCCTTCAGAGGGATATGCGCGCATCGGTCCCGACGTCGCCATGAACGGCGCCACGCATGAAGCGGCGCTGCGCGCAGCCGGGGGCGCGCTGGCGGCCGTCGATGCGGTGATGCGCGGCGCCGCCAAGAACGCTTTCGTCGCCATGCGGCCGCCGGGCCATCATGCGACGCGCGACTTGCCGATGGGCTTTTGCTTTTTCAACAACGCCGCCGTGGCGACGCTGCATGCGCGCGCGGCGCATGGCGCCTCGCGCGTCGCCATCGTCGATTTTGACGTGCATCATGGCAATGGCGTGCAGGAGATTTTCTGGAGCGATCCAAGCGTGCTTTACGCGTCGACGCATCAGGCGCCGCTCTATCCCGGCACTGGGGCGGTGAGCGAAACCGGCGCGCATGACACGATCGTCAACGCGCCGCTCGCAAAGGGCGACGGCGGCGCGGAGTTCCGCGAGGCGCTGGCGTCGCGCATTCTGCCGCGTGTCGATGCGTTTGCGCCCGATCTCGTCATACTGTGCGCCGGCTTCGACGCCCATCTCCACGATCCGCTCGGCGGACTGCGTTTCGTCGCAGAGGATTTCCGAGACGTCACGTTGCGCGTGATGGAGATCGCCGCGCGCCGCTGCAAAGGACGCATCGTTTCGCTGCTTGAAGGCGGTTATCGCCCGGAAGATCTCGCGCGCAGCGCTGCTGCGCATGTCGGCGCCTTGATGGAAGCATGAATCGGTTTGCGGTTTGTCATTCCCGACACGCGCGATGCGCGTGATCGGGAATCCAGAAAAATCTTGGATTCGGTATAGCGGCTCTGGATTCCCGGTCAGGTCTTCGACCTGCCGGGAATGACATTCGGATTACCCAAGCCGCGCCGCCAGCCTGCTCCACAAGGCGTTCTCCGCCTGAAAGATATAATCGAGCCGCGCGCTGGTGACGCTTTTGGCGCCTCGGGCGATCAGCCAATCGGCGAGCGCCGCCACCTTTTTCGCCGGACAGGAGAACGTCGCTGACTCGTCGTCCATGTCGCGCAATCCGGCGCCGAAGTTCGCCTCGGCCTCGCTCAGGATATGTTCGCTCGGCATTGGCAGGCTTGCGCGCACGTCGCGCGTCGTGCGCGCTTCCTCTTCCGCGGCGATGCGCGAGAGAATGATGCGCGCCGCTTCGCGCGTCGCATCGCTCCAAGGCGCGGTGAGCGAGGCGACGAGATTGGCCTGCGAGCGCAGAATGACGCCGTCCTCGATGATCTTCAGCGCGTTCGCTGCGAGCGTCGCGCCTGTCGTCGTGATGTCGACGATGAGATCGGCTGAACCCGCCGCGGGCGCGCCTTCGGTGGCGCCGGAGCTTTCCACAATGCGGTAGTCGGACACGCCGTGCGCGGCAAAAAAGCGCCGCGTCGTGTTGACGTATTTCGTCGCGACGCGCAGCCCGCGGCCGTGACGCGCGCGAAATCCATCGGCGACGTCAGCAAGATCGCTCATGTAGCGCACGTCGATCCAGGCTTGCGGAACAGCGACGACGACATTCGCGGCGCCAAACCCAAGCGGCGCGAGAAGCTCCACTTTCTTGTCGGCGTCGGCGATCTCCTCGCGCACCAGATCTTCGCCCGTGACGCCGAGATGGGCTTCGCCCAAGGCCAGCCGGCGCGTAATCTCGGAAGCGGAGAGATAGGCGACTTCCGCGCCTTCGACTCCGGCGACGGCGCCGCGATAGTCGCGCGCGCCGCGGCCTTGCATCAGCTCCAGGCCGGCGCGCGCGAAGAAGGCGGCGGCATTCTCCTGCAGCCGGCCTTTTGACGGGGAGGCGATGATGAGTTTTTGCACGGGCGCCATCATGCTTCTCCCGCGCTCGGCGAAAGACGGTCGATCCAGATCGCGGCGCCGACCGCCGGTATGTCCGACGCTGCGCCGAGCGTCTTGAGCAGTCGGTCATAGCGTCCGCCCCCGATCACTGGCTCGCCCTCGCTGGAGTGGCGGGCCTCGAAAACGAAGCCCGTGTAATAGTCGAGATGACGCGCAAAACTTGCCGAGAAGCGGATCTCGTGAACGGCGAGGCCGCGCGCGCTAATGGCCTCAGCGCGCGCGTCAAACGCGTCCAGCGCGGCGGAGAGGTCAAGCCGCGCGTCGGCGGCCAGCCGGCGCACGGCTGCGGAAGCTGACTCGGGCGCGCCTCCGATGCTGAAAAAAGTCTCCGCCAGCGCACGCGTCTCGTTGGAAACGCCCGCGCCTTCGGCGAGCGTCGCCTGATCGAGAAAGCGTTCGGCGATTTCAGCCGCGCTGCGGCCGCCGACGGCGGTGATGCCGGCGATGGACAACAAGTCCTCGACGAGACGGCGCGCATCCGACGGGTCGACTTTCGTCAGCGCCGCCAAGACGCCCGACTGTTCCGATCCGCCGTTGCGTTCGGGCGAGGCAAAAATATCGGACAACCTTTGGCCGCGCGCGTGGCCGGCCGCCAGACGGCGGCGCCAGACCGGCGGCATCTCGAGCCGTTCGAGGAAGGCGGCGACGAGCCCGGCGTCGCCGATCAGAACCTTGAGCGCCCTCGCGCCGGCCGCCGCCGCGGCGTCGAGGGAAGCGGCGAGAATTTCGGCGTCCGCGGCTTCGCGGTCCTGGCGGCCGAAGCTCTCCAGCCCCGCCTGAAGAAACTCGCCGTCGCCGGTCGCGCCATGTTCAGGCGCGCGAAAGATCGAGCCGCCATACGCATATGCGGCCGGATCGCCGGGACGAGCGCAGGCGAGATAATCGAGGCAGACCGGAATCGTATATTCCGGCCGCAGGCAAAATTCCGCGCCCGAGCCATCGCTCGTCAGGTAAAGCCGGCCCCGGAAATCCTCTCCGGATCGATCCAGAAAGACATGCGCCGGCTGCAGGAGGCGCGGCTCGCAGCGTGCGAACCCCTCGCGCGCGAAATGCGCAAGAATGGCCGCAAGGCTCGTGGCTTCGCGTTCTGCTGAAGTGGCGGTGACGGCGTTCAAGCGCAAATCCCTCGAAATTTGCGCTCTCTTTAGCAAGTGCGCCGCGCGGGCGCACCCCCGCTCCGGGCGAAAGGTGAACGCGCCAAAGCAAAGGCCGCGGTCTGGAGCCTTGCATCCCTCGCTCTCGTCTGCCAAATAAGGGCCGGGAGGTTGGCGGTGGACGCTTCACTCGCCAACCGGGTCAGGTCCGGAAGGAAGCAGCCCTAACGAGCTTGGGCGGGTCTTCGTTCAGCCTCCCACCTTCTTCGGCGAGCAGCGAATGGCGTAGCGCATAGAAGCGCTGTTCGTCGCTCGTCTGCCGCTGGATGGATGCAGATGGACCACGAGCACGATCCGCCGAGGCCATCGCTGGCGCCCGATGACGGACCTTCGCTGTTTGGCGCCGATCAGGCGCCGCCGTCGGCCTATCGCGTGCTGGCGCGCAAATATCGACCGACCACTTTCGCGGACCTGATCGGCCAAGAGCCGATGGTGCGCACGCTCGAAAACGCCTTCGATCTCAACCGAATTCATCAGGCCTATCTGCTGACCGGCGTGCGCGGCGTCGGCAAGACGACGACCGCGCGCATTCTCGCGCGCGCCTTCAACTATGAACTGCCGGCGGGAGACGGGCGGCCCGCGATCAATCAGCCGACGATTCATATGGAGGAGTTCGGCGTCCACTGTCAGGCGATTATCGACTCGCGCCATGTCGACGTGCTCGAAATGGACGCCGCCTCGCACACAGGCATCGACGACATCCGCGAAATTATCGACAACGCTCGTTACCGCCCGGTCATGGCGCGAACCAAAGTCTACATCATCGACGAAGTGCATATGCTCTCGAAGGCCGCGTTCAACGGTCTCTTAAAGACGCTCGAAGAGCCGCCTGAGCATGTGAAGTTCATCTTCGCGACGACGGAAATCGACAAGGTGCCGGTGACGGTGCGCTCGCGCTGCCAGCGCTTTGATCTGCGCCGCATCGACGCCGGCCTGCTCGCCAATCATCTGCTGGGCGTCTGCAAGGCCGAGGGCGTCGCCATCGAGCCGGAAGCGCTCGCCATGATCGCGCGCGCGGCGGAAGGCTCGGCGCGCGATGCGCTGTCCTTGCTCGATCAGGCGATCGCCTATGGCGCGGCGCATTCGGCGGGCGGCGCGATCGCCGCCGAGGATCTGCGGCTGATGCTCGGCGTCGCCGACAAGGCGCGAATCATCGACCTTTTCGAAGCGGCGATGTCGGGCGATATCGGCAAGGCGATCGCCATTCTCGAAGATCAGTATAACGGCGGCGCCGATCCGGCGCAGGTGCTGCTCGAACTTGCCGAATTCACGCATCTCGCGACGCGCCTGAAGCTTGCGCCGGAGACCGCCCACTCGGGGGCGCTGACGCCCGAAGAGAAACGTCGTGGCGAAGAGGCCGCGACGCGCCTCTCGGTTCCCGCGCTCACGCGCGCCTGGCAAATCTTGATGAAAGGCGTTGAGGAGTTGCGCGGCTCGCAGCGGCCGTTGGCGGCGGCCGACATGGTGCTGGTGCGGCTCGCTTACGCCGCCGACATGCCTTCGCCGTCGGAGGCGCTGCGCCGACTGGGGTTTGGCGAGAACGCGTCGGGCGCCGACTCCGTGGCGCCCTCGACGCGAAGCGCACGGCCTGCCGGAGCTGGCGCTGCGCCGCGGTCGGGCGGCGGCGGCCAGGCGCCCGCGCCGCGCTCCGCCGCGCCTCAGCCCTCTGCAGCGCCAGCGCCAAGATCTGCAGCGCCGACGCCAGAAATCATCATCGAGAGCTTCGATGCGCTTGTGGCGCTTGCCGCGCAGAAACGCGACATGCGCCTCAAGATCGGGCTCGAATCCGAAGTGCGGCTGGTGCGGTTCGAACATGGACGGATCGAATTTGAACTCGCGCCGGGCGGCGCGCGGGAACTGGCGTCGACTCTGATGCAGAGGCTTCAGGCCTGGACCGGCGAGCGCTGGATGGTGTCGGTCGTCGCCTCCGGCGGCGCGCCGACGCTCAAGGAACAGCGCGACGCGGAGGAGCGCAAGCGCCGCTCCTCGCTCGAGTCGGATCCGCTTGTCGCGAGCGTGCTCGCGCGTTTTCCCGGCGCGCAGATCGTCGCCGTGCGGGGCAGGGACGAGGGCGCAGCGTCCGCCGAAACGCTCTATGATGACGCGACGCCAATCGAGGAAGACGACGGAGACGCGCAATGATGGACTTCATGGGCCTGATGAAGCAGGCGCAGCAGATGCAGGCCAAAATGGCCGAAGCGCAGCTGGAGCTCGAACAGACCGTCGTCGAAGGCGAGGCGGGCGGCGGCATGGTGAGGGTCGCGCTCACCGCGAAAGGCGGAATGAAAAGCATTTCCATCGACCCGAGTCTGTTGACTCCGGACGAGAAGGAAATTCTTCAAGACCTGATCCTCACGGCCCACATGCAGGCGCGCGCCAAAGCCGAGGAGGCCATGGCCGAAAAAATGAAAGCGCTCACCGGCGGGCTGCCGTTGCCGCCAGGCTTTAAGTTGCCGTTTTGATGCGTATTGCTGCAATTCTCGCGTCATGGCCGGCCTTGAGCCGGCCATCCACGTGATGACGCCGCCCAAAGCTTCCAATTATACGTAGCATTCTGACTTGGATGCCCGCGACAAGCGCGGGCATGACGCGAAACCACATGAGGCGTTGATCCGGCTATGGCGGAAAAGGTGGCCGGTCCCGAGATCGAAAAACTCGTGCAGCTCCTGGCCAAATTGCCGGGGCTCGGTCCGCGATCGGCGCGGCGCGCGGCGCTGCATCTGATCCGCAAACGCGAAGAACTGCTGGCGCCGCTCGCCGAAGCGATGCGCGTCGCGCGGGAGCGCATCGTCGTTTGCTCGGTCTGCGGCAATATCGATACGAGCGATCCGTGCACGATCTGCCGCGACGCGCGCCGCGATGGGTCGATCCTGGTTGTCGTCGAGACGGTCGCCGATCTCTGGGCGCTGGAGCGGGCAGGGCTGCTCAACGCGCGCTATCACGTGCTCGGCGGCGTGCTGTCGCCGCTCGACGGCGTCGGCCCCGACGATCTCGCCATCGCCAGCCTCGTCGCGCGCGTGCGCGAAGAGGAGACCAGCGAGGTCGTGCTTGCGGTCAACGCCACCGTCGACGGCCAGACGACTGCGCATTACATCGCCGATGTGCTCGCGCCGTCAGGCGTGAAGGTGACGCGGCTCGCCCATGGCGTGCCGGTCGGCGGCGAACTCGACTATCTCGATGAGGGAACGCTTGCGGCGGCGCTTGAGCGGCGGACGGCGTTTTAGAGCGCGCCGCGAAAAAGTGGGAACCGGTTTTTCGCGTAGAGCGCGCTCTAAACTTTGGGTGCCGATCAATTTATCTGCATTTGGGCGATTCCGCCCAAATGCAGCGTGATCTAGCAGAGCGCTTCCCGAATGCTCATGGCTGGCCTGATACGGTCATCCCGCGAAGGAAGCGATCACTTCGCTGCGGTTTTCGATGTGATGATCTTGTCCCAGTCCTCGACGCCGATCTCGCCGGTGTATTTGTCGCCATTGACGAAGAACGTCGGCGTTGAGTTGACGCCAAATTTCTCGGCGGCGCGATTGCGCACCTTATTGATGTTCTCGTAAAGCGCCTGATCCTTTAAGACGGCTTCGAACTTCTCCTGGCCGAGACCAGCCTGTTTCAAGACATTGGCCAGACCGTCAAGCGGCTTATCGGAGAAGGCCCAATTCTTCTGCTGCGAGAACAGAAGATCGACCGTCGCGTCGCGCTTGTCGCCGAGTTCGCGCGCCAGCATGAAGGCGGCCGTCGCGAGCGGATCGAGCGGAAACTCCCGCAAAATGAATTTCGCCTTGCCCGTGTCGATATAGTTCTTTTTCAGCTCCGGATACACGTCTTTATGGAACGCCGCGCAGTGGCTGCACGTCATCGAAGCATATTCGACGATCGTCACGGGAGCGTTCGCCGCGCCTTCCACTACGTCCGGCAGGGCGTTGGGCGCCATCAGCTCGTCGACCGCAACCTTGCCCGAAGGCGACTTGTCGGCGAAGGCGGGCGCTGCAGCGAGGAGCGCGCAGGCGGCGCCGACAAGGAAACCACGACGGGGCATAAAAGCGAAGAGCATGTGCGGTCCGTAACTGTTGAGACGCCGAAGACCATAACGTCTTCGACAATTGTGGCAAATCAAATCTGGCGAGGATGTGGAGCCGCTAAGCGGGCGCTACAGCCCGTGTTTCGGCCGAATGAACCAGTAAAGCACGCCGATAAAAGCGAGCACGACGCCGAACCAGAAAACGACGTCGCCGAGCATCAGGTCCCTCATGGTGTAGCTTAGAACGCTGACCAGCAAGCCGCCGATCGCTATCCAGAGCGGACGCTGACCGCGTTCCTTCTCCGCCGGCCGCTTCTTCGGTAGCCCGGACACGCGCCTCTCCTTCTGCGTTCCCTTGACGGTCCGGCCGTCTTTCAGCTTGCTTGCAAGTGATGACGGCGCTTTTGCGCGAGAGCAGGTTCCGAAAAAGTTGACAGACTTTTTCGATGGGAACCCGCTCCAACTTTTGATTTTGAGCGATTCCTTATCGATCACATGAGCCCATGTGATCGGGAAGCGCTCTAGAGTTTCCGATTGCGGTCCCACAGTCAAGAACGGGCATAAAAAAACAGCCGCTCGACGCGGCTGCTGTCTTCTTCACATTGCTGCGGCGTCGAGGTTAGCGCGAATAGAACTCGATGACGAGGTTCGGCTCCATCTGCACGGGGTAGGGCACCTCCGTCGCATGCGGCACCCGGATGAGCTTCGCGGTCATCTTGGAGTGGTCGACGTCGTAATATTCCGGCGCGTCGCGCTCGGCGAGCTGAACCGCCTCGAGCACGGTCACGGCCTGTTTCGAGGCTTCCTTCACCTCGATCACGTCGCCGACCTTCACCTGATAAGATGGAATGTTGACGCGCTTGCCGTTGACGCGGATGTGGCCGTGATTGACGAACTGGCGTGCGGCGAAAACCGTCGGAACGAATTTCGCGCGATAGACGATCGCGTCTAGGCGCCGCTCCAAAAGGCCGATCAGATTATCGCCCGAGTCGCCCTTCAACCGGATCGCTTCCGCATAATATTTGCGAAACTGCTTTTCGGAAATATTGCCGTAGTAGCCCTTGAGCTTCTGCTTGGCTTTGAGCTGCGTGCCATAGTCGGAGAGCTTGCCCTTGCGCCGCTGTCCGTGCTGTCCGGGGCCATATTCGCGGCGGTTGACCGGGCTCTTCGGGCGGCCCCAGATGTTCTGGCCCAGGCGGCGGTCGAGCTTATATTTTGATTCTGCGCGCTTCGTCACTTTGACTCTCGTCCTCTCATGGTCGCGTTTGAGGCGTGCGAGAGGCGATAGACGAAATTCGCCCGGAGCGTTGCGCTCGGACGTCGTCCAGATTCGCGTCTCTCGCCGCTCCCGGCCAGCGCCGGGGCTTCAAGAACGCGCCCTCCTCTGCCGTCAACCGGCCGACAGGCGTTTGCAGCAAACGCCACGGGTGCTAGCCTTGCGCGAACGGGCCGCGTCAGGCTTGTGGGGAGCTAAAGGAAAGCGCTCCCTAAGTCAAGATTTCTTGAGAAAAGCCGACTTACGGCCACCAGAACGGGAAACCCTCATCGTAAGGCACGATCATGCTCGCGTTATAGGGCGGCCGCTGCGGAAGCGTCTCCTGCATATACCAGCTGCGCTGGTTGCGCTCGATCGGATCGTGATTGAGGTAGGTCTGCTGCACCATGTAGCGGTTGGTGCTGCCGACCGGCACCTGGGTGCCGGGATCGAGCCAGCTGCGGCGCTGGATGTCGATTGGACCGCGGGCGCAACAAGCATCGCTCGAGGAGACGCGATAGCGGGACTTGGCGAGCGCATCGCCCGCCGCGAACAACACCAGACAGGCGAGCCCCGCCGACAGCACTTTATTCCTGCGCATCACGATCCCCTTTTGGACTGAACGCCGTAGGTCATAATAGCGGATCGTTTCGCAAAAGCGAATTAAAGCGGGCTTATCCCGCCAGCAATCCGCCGTCAGGGTGAATGCGGAACGCTTAGCGCGTGATCTGTGCGCCTTGGCGCGATGTCCGCGCGTGCGCGCGGCGCGCGCCCTGCGCTGGACGCGCGGCGTTCTTTTGCGCTGGGATGGTCGCGGTCAGGTCGTCGCGCGAGATGTCGCCGCAACCAATGGCGCGCGTCGACGCCGCTTGCGCGAAGAAGTCGTTCAGCGCCGGATTATCCGGACTCGACGTGTAGTTGATGTGGTCCAGCAGGCAGCCGAGCGCGACTCGGTCGATCGGTTTCGCCGATTCGCCGCAGGCCAGTCCGGCGATTTCGAGAGCGAGCTTCCCATCGATGAAACGCGCCGCAATGCAGCTGCGTTCGCTCGCCGCGACGCCCTCGGATGCGGTTTGCGAGAGCCGTATTTCGGCCGTCTCAAACGCCCCGAATTTGGTGATGAGCGTGCTCGGCTGGCCGATCTTCGCGACGTTAAGGCCGGCCTGGGCGGCGTGTCGGGCCATGTCGAGGAAGAAATCGGATGTCTTTTCCTTGTCGATGATATCCTGATGGATATCGACGCGCATGAATGGCGCGCCCATTGCGAACTGCCCGACGGCGATTGTGTCGATACGGCCGGAGCCATTCTCGCTGTCGCGCACAGCGATGGTTTTTTTCTCCCGGTCGAACTCCGGCGCGGCGATATCGAATGCGCTGAAGGGCTTCGCCATCAGCGCCGAGGCTTCGATGGCTTCGACGGAAATCTTGGTGGAAATCTTGCGCGATGGCGCGACAGGGACGCGCGGTTGCTCGACGTTCGCCGCGACTTTCGGTTCCGCGATCCTGGGTCCGCGCGGAAGAAGGACGAGCGCGGCGAAGAGAATGAGCGTCGCGCCGACGCCCATTCCGATCGCTGCGCGAACGCCCGCCGGGCGGGCGCGCAGCGGCTGCGCATAACGCCTGTAGTTGGGGTCCAATTCGGCAACGCTCATGAGACGCGACTCCGGCGGCCCGCGGCGGCCGCGGGCGGAAAACGCGCCGAGTTTGCGCAGTCGTTTCAAAAGTTAGCGTTAACGGCCCGGCGCGAATTGAGGCATGGTGAATGAAAGGTTTACGCGACGCGCAAAGAAAGGCCCGCGCCTTGAGGGCGCGGGCCTGAAACTGGCGGTCGAGGAGATCTTACTCCTCTTCGTCCTTCTTGGCTTTCTTGGGCGTCTCTTCGCGGGCCTTGAGCGCCGCGCCGAGAATGTCGCCGAGCGACGCGCCGGAGTCGGCCGAGCCATATTGCGCGATGGCTTCCTTCTCTTCAGCGACTTCGAGCGCCTTGATCGAGACGGAGACCTTGCGGGCCTTGCGGTCGAACAGCGTCACGCGGGCGTCGACCTTCTCGCCGACGGCGAACCGTTCAGGGCGCTGGTCGGCGCGATCGCGAGCGAGTTCGCTGCGTTTGATGAAGGTGGAGAGATCGGTGCCGGCGATCTTCACGTCGATGCCGGACTCCTTCACCTCGATCACCTCGCAGGTGACGACAAGGCCCTTTCTGAGCTCGCCGCCTTCTTCGGCGCTGACGGAAGCGAACGGATCGCCCGCAAGCTGCTTGACGCCCAGCGAAATGCGCTCCTTCTCGACGTCGACGTCGAGGACCTGGGCGTTGATGGTGTCGCCCTTCTTATACTCCTCGATGACCTGCTCGCCGGGACGGTTCCAGTCGAGATCCGACAGATGGACCATGCCGTCCACGTCGCCGTCGAGGCCGATGAAGAGCCCGAACTCGGTCTTGTTCTTCACCTCGCCAGAGACGGTCGAGCCGACCGGATGCTTCTCGGCGAAGGCCTCCCACGGATTCTGCAGGCACTGCTTGAGGCCCAGCGAGATTCGGCGTTTGACCGGATCGACTTCGAGCACCTGAACGTCGACTTCCTGGCTCGTCGAGACGATCTTGCCGGGATGGACGTTCTTTTTCGTCCAGCTCATTTCCGAGACGTGGACGAGGCCTTCGATGCCAGGCTCCAGTTCGACGAAAGCGCCGTAGTCGGTGATGTTGGTCACGCGGCCGTGGAATCTGGCGCTGATCGGATATTTCGCCTCGATGCCCTGCCAGGGATCCTCGAGCAGCTGCTTCATGCCGAGCGAGATGCGGTGCGTCTCGTGATTGATCTTGATGATCTTCACCTTGACGGTCTGACCGATGGTCAGCACCTCGGACGGGTGATTGACGCGCCGCCAGGCGATATCGGTGACATGCAGCAGGCCGTCGATGCCGCCGAGATCCACGAAGGCGCCGTAGTCGGTGATGTTCTTCACGACGCCGTCGATCACCTGTCCCTCTTCGAGGTTGGCGACGATCTCGTGGCGCTGCTCGGCGCGGCTCTCTTCGAGCACGGTGCGGCGCGAGACGACGATATTGCCGCGCCGGCGGTCCATCTTCAGGATGTGGAACGGCTGCGGGACGTTCATCAGCGGGCCGACGTCGCGGATCGGTCGGATGTCGACCTGGCTGCGCGGCAGAAAGGCCACGGCGCCGTCGAGGTCGACGGTGAAGCCGCCCTTGACCTGATTAAAGATGACGCCCTCGACCTTTTCATTGGTCTCGAAGGCTTTTTCGAGCTTGACCCAGCTCTCTTCGCGCCGCGCCTTGTCGCGCGAAATGACGGCTTCGCCGAGCGCGTTCTCGACGCGCTCCAAATAGACTTCGACCTCTTCGCCCACTTGAGGGGCGGGGTCGCGGCCATAGCCGGTGAATTCCTTGATGGCGACGCGGCCCTCGGTCTTGAGGCCGATATCGATGACGGCGACATCCTTTTCGATGGCGACGACGCGGCCCTTGATGACGGAGCCTTCGAAGGCCTCGTTCTGGCCATAGCTCTCATCAAGCAGAGCGGCGAAATCTTCGCGCGTAGGCGCGCGATCGGTCGTGGCGGACATTTGTTCTCCCGAGAGCCCAGAGAGGGCGGCGCCGGCAAGGGTTAGCGTTGCAGATCGGCTTTCGGCGATCGGACGTCCCCCGCGGCTAAAACGCGAGGCTGGACGAAAAGTTCGCTAAGCGAACTGCCGGCGCGGCCCGATGTCGAAAACCAAAGCGAATGCCCCGGCTTGGTTACCGAGGCGGGGCCTATCTACCAGCGGCGCGCCGCCGTCGCAAGCGCGCTAAAAAAGAAAAGAGTCAGCGCAGCCTGCGCAAAGCCATGATATTGCGCTGCAATATGTTAACAATATACCGTTTTAATATAATAATCATAACGCAAAAAGGCTCGTTTGTTGGCGAATTTCTCGCTAGCGGAATCGCAGCCGCACGCATAGTCTGCATCCTACTGCCACGCTTCGGGGCGCCGCCAGGCGTCAGCGGCGGCGCCCCCGCCGCCCGGAGCAACATTGGCGCGCCGGACCGCTTGGCCGAAACCACTAGAACTTCGCGTTCGCCGTCCAGACGGCGAGAGCGTCGACTTCCCGTCGTTGCGATAGGGATATAAAGAGGAGAAAGAGATGAAGACTAATATTATTTCAGGTTCGGCTCTCGCCGCCGCCGCCGTCGCCCTCGCTCTCAGCGGCGCGTCGGTTGCGCCCGCCTATGCGCATTCCGCGAAGTCGACCCACGCGAAGACCCATTGCGGCGCCAAGGGCACATGCCGCCACATGTCAAAATGCCACCACAAGGCGCAGTGCCACCATCACAAGGGCCACTGCAACATGAAGAGCCGCTGCCACACCAAGTAATCGCCCTGTTGTGCGGGGGCGGCTCCTACGACCGTCCCCGCCACGCTGATGCGGCTCCGGCATGAGCGGCGATGCCTGAGAGGGGAACACGTCATGGAAAAGCCCCCGCCGCTTGGCTACGGCTTGGGCCTGCGGCCGATCTATTATGAGGAGATCCTGTCGTCGCGCCCGCCGATCGACTGGTTCGAAATCATTTCTGAAAACTACATGCTCGCCGGCGGCCGGCCGCTGGCGATGTTGGAGCGCATACGCGCCGATTATCCCGTCGTCATGCATGGCGTCTCGATGTCGCTTGCGTCAACCGACCCGCTCAACTTCGACTATTTGCGGCAGTTGAAGGCGCTCGCCGAACGCGTCCAGCCGGCATGGGTTTCAGATCACGTCGCCTGGACAGGCGTTCATGGCGTGACGCTCCACGATCTGCTGCCCATTCCCTACACACGCGAATCGCTTGCGCATATCGTCGAGCGCATTCAACGCGTGCAGGACTTTCTCAAGCGCCGTCTGGTTGTTGAAAACGCCTCGACCTACGTGTCCTTTGTCGATTCGGAGATGAGCGAACACGAGTTCGTTCGCGAAATGGCCGAGCGCGCCGATTGCCTGTTGCTGCTCGACGTCAATAATGTTTTCGTTTCGAGCTTCAACCACGGCTTCGATCCGGTCGCTTTCATCGATGGCGTTCCGGCCGATCGCGTCGTGCAATTTCACATGGCGGGTCATACCAATAATGAGACTCATCGCGTCGACACACATGATCAGCCGGTCTGCGACGAAGTCTGGGCGCTCTATGAGCACGCGCGTCGGCGCTGCGGCGACGTCTCCGCGATGATTGAGCGCGACGACAATTATCCGCCGCTCGCGGAGCTTCTCGACGAACTCCAGCATATGCGCGACATCGACGCGCGCGTCTCAAAAGAGCGAGCGCTCAGCGCGGCATGAAACTCGCCGATTTTCAGTCTCTGTTTCAGCAGCGTGTGCTGGCCGGCTCAGGAGAGGCGGACAAGCCTCTCCTGAAAAAATTGAGGCCGTCGCCGCGCGGCGCCACGCCAGAGACGCTGCTGGACGTCTATCAGACGGGCTACCGCATACGACTGGCGGACTTTGTTTCGCAGGATCACCCGGGGCTGCGCGCGATTCTCGGAGACGAGGCGTTTGACGCGCTGGTCGACGACTACATCGACCAGCGTCCGTCGCGCGATCCGAACGCCCGCTGGTTTACGACCGGACTGCCGGACTTCATGCGCGAAAATGTGCGCTGGCGCGACGATGGTGCGGCCGTGTCCATGGCGCTGTTTGAGCGCGCCATGGTCGACGCCTTCGACACAGCTGACGAAACGCCGGTGACGGTGCAGGCGCTGGCGGGATTTGCGCCCGACGATTGGGCGCGCCTCGCCTTCGAATTCGACCCGAGCCTAACGCTGCTCGAACTCGCCGCCGGCACCATCGAAGCCTATGGCGTGGCGATCAGCGAGGAGGCGCCGGCGAAAGTCGATAAGCCCGCGGCGGGCGAACACATCGAATATGCGGCCGTATGGCGCGTCGATCATGAATCCGCCTATCGCCAGCTCGAGCCCGATGAATATGTCGCGCTTTCCGAAGCGCGCGCCGGCCACGCCTTCGGCGACATTTGTCAGATGACCGCCTTTCAGCAGGCGGGCGAGATTGCGCCAGAGCGGTTGGCGCAATCTCTGTCGAGCTGGTTCGAGGACGGCATGATTATCGGCGTGCGCGTCCGCGAGGACGATCAGCCTTCGAACACGCCTTCAAGCGCGTAGTGCTGGACGCTCTTGCGGTTGGCGATGAGCTCGTCGGCCGTCGGCTCGCCCTTCATGGCGCGAGAGATCGCGAGCTTCGTCGCTTCGTAATTGGTGCGATAGAGATCTTTCTTGTCGAGCTCCGCATGGGTGGCGCAACGCGGATCGAGCCAGACCATGATGATCATGCACAGCTCATTGAGCTGATCCTTGGGGAGAATCCCTTCAGCGACGCAGTCGACAATGGCGTCGCCGGTCGCCGCTTGCACCACGCCACCGAGAAGCTCGACGTAATCTTCCGATTTGACCGTCATTTTGGTGGTCATCATCGTCGCCGGCCGCACCTGCTGGTTGAGGTCGCGGATGACGAACATGCGCGGATGGCCGGCGACCTGACCCGCCATGCTGGCGAACCCGTGCCCGACCGGGCCCTTGACGTTGCCGATCATGACTTCCGGCATGGCGTCGGTATATTGTCCGTCCGCGGCCAGAACCGTCGCTTCGCCCGTCGCCAGCCAGATATGCTCGGTCATGTTTGATCCTCTTCGGTTAAGCCGAGCGGTCGATAGCATCGCGCGCCGTCACATGGAAGCCGGCGATCGTCAGACATGGCGTGCTAGCGCTGGCGAGCGCCTATCGAAGATCTATTCCGCGCGGCATGACGTCGTAGCGCATTTGCCGATCCTCGCCGCCAGCGCCTCTTTGTCGCGCGCGAGAGTTTCGATCAACCCGCGCTTGATCCGCGTGACCAGCCCTGGCCCTTCATAAACAAGCGCGGAATAAAGCTGCACCAGCGTCGCGCCGGCTTCGATTTTGGCGAGCGCCGCTTCGGCGCTGCCGACGCCGCCGACGCCAATCAGCGGGAACTGTCCTTCCACGCGCAAAAATGTTTGCGCGAGCATGCGCGTCGAGAGATCGAACAGCGGCGCGCCGGAAAGGCCGCCGCTCTCCTTCGCAAAATGCGAGCGCAGCGATAGGGGCCGCGAAATCGTCGTGTTCGACACGATCATGCCGTCGATGCGCCGATCGCGCGCGACGCGCACGATGGCGTCGAGCTGCGCGAGCGTGAGGTCCGGCGCGATTTTGAGGAGCAGGGGCCGCCGAACCGGCGCCGCGTCGCGCGCCTCGATGACGCGCGCGAGGAGATCGGAAAGCGCTTCCGGCTCCTGCAGATCGCGCAGGCCTGGCGTATTCGGCGAACTGACGTTGATCGTGAAATAGCTCGCGACGTCGGCGAAGGCATGCACGCCCGCGACATAGTCCGCCGCGCGGTCGGCGGCGTCTTTGTTTGCGCCGATATTGACGCCGACGATTCCTCGCCGCGCGCGCTTCGACAGGCGCGCCAGCGCCGGCGCATGGCCCTCATTGTTGAAGCCATAGCGATTGATGACGGCGTGATCCTCGACGAGTCGAAAGGCGCGGGGACGCGGATTGCCGGGCTGCGCGCGCGGCGTCAGCGTGCCGACTTCGACGAAGCCGAACCCGAGGCCGAGCATGGCGTCGGCGACTTCGGCGTTCTTGTCGAAGCCTGCCGCGAGGCCGATCGGATTGGGAAAGTCGAGACCGAAGGCGTGGACCGCGAGACGCGGATCATTCGCCGGCGGCGCACGACGCGGCAGCAGTTTCAGCGCGGCGATCGTCGCATGATGCGCCGTTTCAGCGTCGAGCAGACGTAAAAGCGGCGACGCGATCGCGAAGGCGTCCGTCATTCGAGGATGGCCGAAAAATCGTGCTTGCCATCCGCGCCTAAGGGCAGCGGATGGACGCGCGCAACCGACTCGAGAGGAAGCGGCGCATAAAGATGCGGAAAGGGCGCGCCGCCGCGCGAAACCTCCCATCTGAGCGCGTCGCCGAGCGCGGCGGCGTCCACCGCGACGAGCAGCAGATCGGTTTGGCCGGCGAAATATCTCGCCGCTGTTTCCTCGACCTGATCCGCGGCCGAAAAGTGAATGAAGCCGTCGGCGAGATCGACCGCCGCGCCGCTAAAGACGCCCGCCGCTTCCGCCGCGCGCCACTCGGACTGCGAAACGATTTTGTAGATATGAGTCACGAGCCAATCAGCCTTGTCTCAAGCCCGCCGAGTCACTCCGCGGCGCGCGGGGTTCTCTGCGCAGCGGCCGCCAGCGCCGCCCGGCGCGGCAGACGCGCGATCATGCCGATGAGCGCACGGTCGGAGAGCGCCACCAGCCGCTCGCCGCGGTTCAGCCAATTGACTGCGTCCTCGATCGTCTCGGCGTCGGCGATTTTAGTTTCGGCCAAGGCCCGGTCCGCGGTGATCTGCCCCCGCTGCCTCGGGCGTCGCGTCGGCAGCCAGCTTTCGTGCAGCGCGCGCAACTCGGGATCGGCGTGGATGGCCAGCAGACCATTGATGTCATCTTCGCCGGCGCGCGCCAGCGCTTTGGAGAGCGCCTTGCCGCGCTTGGCGATCGGCGGCGTCGCCGTTTCTTCGGGCGTCGTCAGCACGCCGGCGCGACGAAACATCAGGCCCAGCCAACGTTGACTCGTCGCCCAGGAAATCAGGATCGCGAGCACGAGGCCGGCGATCGTCGGCGACATCCAGGCGACGAGCGAGGGCGAAATCATGAAGCCTGCGACGAGGCTTAAGAGGCCCAGCGCCACGTGCCACAGGTGGCGGCGGACGATATCGGCAAACGGCACCGAGCCGTCGTCGCGTCGCTGCGGATCCCAACCGGTATCGAAGCCGAAAACGATGTGCAGCACATGGCCGGTCTGAATCAGCATCATGATCGGCGCCAGCAGGGCGGACAGCACGACTTCGAAAAGGGTCGAGATCAGCAGCATGATCACGCCGCCGGAGCCTTTGCGCGTTTCCGGCTCAAAGATGGCGACGATCAGGCCCAACATCTTGGGGGCGAGCAGAATGCCCATCGTCAGTCCGAAGAGTTCGAGCGACCGTTCGGCGTCGAACCGCGGGAAGGTCGGAAAGAGCGCAAATTCGCCGGTAAAATATTCCGGTCGGAAATAGCTCGCCTGGAAGACGATGACGATACCGATGAGAAGTTGCAGCAGCCAGAGCGGCGACGTCAGATAGCCGAAGATGCCGGTGAGAAAATGCTGCCGCGACGCCCAGTGGAAGCCTTTGCCGAGCAGTACGCGCGCATGTTGCAGGTTGCCCTGACACCAGCGGCGGTCGCGAATCGACAGGTCGATCAGGGAAGGCGGGCTTTCTTCATAGGAGCCGCCAAGCGTCGGCGTCATGTAGACCGCATATCCGGCGCGGCGGATAAGCGCGGCTTCGACGAAGTCATGGCTCAGGATATGGCCGCCCCAAGGCGGCCGGCCGCGCAGGTCGGGCAGGCCGCAGTATCGGGCGAAGGCCTCTGTGCGGATGATCGCGTTATGCCCCCAATAATTGCCGTCGCGGCCCATCCAGGCCGTTAGGCCCATCGCGATGACGGGGCCATAGATGCGCGCGGCGAATTGCTGGACCCGGGCGAAGAGCGTGTTGCGATTGATGATCAGCGGAAGCGTCTGGATGATGCCGCTGTCGGGGTCGGCCTCCATTGCAGCGGCGAGCTGCACGATGGTCGGCCCGCTCATCAGACTGTCGGCGTCGAGCACCACCATGTGCTGATAGGCGCCGCCCCAGCGCGAGACGAAATCTTCAATATTGCCCGCCTTGCGTCCGGTGTTCTTTTCACGCCGGCGGTAGAAGATTCGCGCCTGTGGGCCGAGCCGGCGGCGAATACCGATGAAGGCGCGCTCTTCGGCGACCCAGATGTCGGGATTGGTGGTGTCGGAGAGGAAGAACCAATCGAAATGCGCGCCAAGGCCGGTCGCTTGCACGTCTTCGTAGATCGTCTGCAGGGCGGCGAACACTCGGCTCGGCGCCTCATTGTAGATCGGCATCACAACGGCGGTGGTCTCGGCGAGCGCCGCCGGCAGAGCCGGGCGCCGGCGCCGGCGCATCAGCAGGACGAAGCCAACGACGCAGCTTGTGAAGGACAGCGCGATCCAGGAGAAGTTCAGTACGAACAACCCCAGCAGCGCCCACTTCAATGTCGTCACCCCGCCGACGTCGACGACCTTATACATCTCGTGAGCGCCATAGGCGGTCAGCGCCAAGCCGCCGCCAAAAGTCAAAATCCTCGAAAGCCATGGCGTGCGCCACAGCCAAGGCGCCTCGGTTTTGCGCCGCTGCCGCTTGTCGAATTTGAAGAGATTTTGCGCCGGCATCGACAGCCGGCTCTCGATCGGGGTCGGCGGGGCGGCGGCGGGATCGGAGCTGGAGGTCCGCCATTCCATTGCCCGCGGCGGATTGTCTGAAGGAGCGAGGGTCACGACGTCCATCGATAAAGCCAGGTCTCGCTGATCGGTCGCTCGTCGGACTGCAAAACGAGCCGAAGCTCGCAGTAGTTCTCGCCGGCGGGGTCTACGTCGAAGACGACGCGGCAGGACTTTGCCGACGGATTTAAATAGGTGCGAATATTCGTCGCCAATCCCGGAGAGGTCGTCAACGCTGCTTTCAGCTGCGTTGTGCGTTGAGGGTCCGCCAACACGTCGCCGGAAAACACGACAATAAAACGGCGGAGCTTGCCGCCCGGCGCACGGCCCGAGCGCGCGCTCATGGCGATCGCCAGCGGCGGCCGCGTCGGCGGCTCCCAGCACCAGAACTGCCGATAGGCGAAAGACGTCTCCTTGCCGGCGACGAGAGCAGTCTTGGGCCGCCAATAGGCGACGATATTGGCGTTGATTTCGGATTCCGAGGGAATCTCGACGAGCTGCAGGGCGCCTTCGCCCCATTCGCCGAGCGGTTCGACCCACAGCGAGGGACGGCGCTCCCAGTGCTGCTGGTCGTCCTCATAGTCGTCGATGTCGCGCTGCCGGATCAGCGAGCCAAAGCCCTGCGGACTGTCGTCGACAAAGGAGGAGAATTGCAGGATCTCGCGGTTCGACACGGGTCGCCAGAGCCATTCGCCCTGGCCGCTGAGCATCTGAATGCCGTTGATGTCGGCGACCATCGGCCGCCAATCGTCGAGCCTGGGGCGGTCGAGCGGCGTAAAGAGCGAAGCCCCGGCAAAGCCGGCGATTCCCAAATGATCGACCGCCGTCCGCGGATAGAGCGTCAACTCCGTGTCGATGAGCGTCGCTTCGCCGGGCCGCAGGGTGAAGCGATAGACGCCGGCGACGCTGGGCGAATCGAGCAGAGCATGGATGACGAGCGCGTTGTCGCCGAGCGCGGGCTTCTCGATCCAGAAACTGCGGAAGGCGGGGAATTCCTCGCCACGCGGATCGGCCGTTCGAATGGAGAGGCCGCGCGCCGTGACGCCCAGATTCTGCCCGCGCGCGACGGCCCGATAGAAGCTCGCCCCCTGGAATATGGCGAGCTCCGCTTCGGCGCCGCCATTTTGGGCGTGAAGCACCCGAAAGCCCGAAAAGCTGAGGTCGGGAAGCGTCTCCGGGACATTGAGCGCGCCATAGTCGAAGCGGCTCGCCTCATAAGGCAGTCGCGCGGCGGCGGCGTTCTCCACGACGTAGATATCCACAGCAGCCGCAAAAATATGGCCGCGGTGAAGCGGCTCGATGCTGAAACCCGTGTTGTCGTGACGCCAAATCGCCGCGTCGGGCTTCGTCTTGATCCCGACGAATTGTTCGTAGGAGAGATTAGCGAAGGGTTCGGGCAGGTCGGTTCGCGGCGGCGTATAAGGCTTTGCGGCCAGCGCGCGGGCAAGTTCGACCACCATGTCGCGCGAAAACGGCGCAGATTTTTGGACAGTCGGGGGATCTACCTGACCGGCGGTCCCCGCGCTTGCCGGCGGTGGAACGATCCCCGCCGCGATTGCGCCCAGGCCCGCTTTCAAAACATCTCGACGTTCAAACATGAGCTACCGAAGGAGGCCGATCCGCGCGGTCCATGAACGGGTGATTGAGCCTTTTTGCGGCGCTGGGCTGGCGACAGCCCCTCTATACAAGAAAGCTAAGGAGACAAAATGGTTTTCTTGGCGGTTTTTGAGGGCTGCGCGCGAAAGCCGCGGCGGCTTGCGCTCCGCCGCTCGAATCTGCCAGAACCGCGGCCTGAGCGGCGTCGCGACGCCGGCTCCTTACGCCAACGTCTAGCCTTGGGCGCCAGATGCCGAAATCCAGAAGCGCGCTCGCGATCGTCCTTGCCGCCGGCGAAGGCACGCGGATGAAATCCAACCGGCCGAAGGCGCTGCATGAGGTCGCCGGCCGCTCCATGCTCGCCAATGTGCTGTCGAGCGCCACGACGGCGGGCGTCGGCCGCGTCGCCGTGATCGTCGGCCCGGGACGCGATGACGTCGGCGCTGAAGCGCGCCGCTCGATCGCTGACGCAGAGATCTTCGTGCAGAGCGAAAGGCTCGGCACGGCGCACGCCGTTCTCGCCGCGCGCGCCGCCATCGCGGAAGGATGCGACGACCTGCTGGTGCTCTTCGCCGACACGCCGCTGGTGACGGCGCCGACGATCGGCGCCTTGCGCGCCGCCCTTGCCGGGGGCGCCGCCGTCGCCGTTCTGGGGTTTCAGGCGTCCAACCCCTTCGGCTACGGACGGCTGCTGCGCGACGACTCGGGGCGTCTCGTCGCCATCCGCGAGGAAAAAGACGCCACCGATGAAGAGCGCGCGGTCACGCTCTGCAACGGCGGTCTGATGGCGATCGACGGGCTAGGGGCGCTGCGCCTGCTGGAAAAGATCGACAACAAAAACGCCAAAGGCGAGTTCTATCTTACTGACGTGGTCGAGTTCGCGCGCGCCGACGGACGCGAAACGAGAGTCGTCATCGCCGACGAAACCGAAGTTCTCGGCGTCAACGACCGTGTCCAGCTCGCGCAGGCTGAGGCCCTCGCGCAGATGCGTCTTCGCCGCGCCGCCATGGCGGGGGGCGCGACGATGATCGCGCCAGAGACGGTTTTTCTCTCCGCCGACACCGTGATCGGCCGCGACGTGACGATCGAGCCGCATGTCGTCATCGGACCGGGCGTTGAAATCGCCGCCGGCGCGGTGATCCACGCCTTCTCGCATCTTGAAGGCGCGCGCGTTGGCGAACGCGCGAGCGTTGGTCCCTTCGCGCGACTGCGTCCGGGCGCCGCGCTCGCCGACAAAGCCAAGGTCGGGAATTTCGTCGAGATCAAGAACGCCAATGTCGCGCCAGGCGCCAAGGTCAATCATCTGTCCTACATCGGCGACGCCGACATCGGCGCCAACGCCAATATCGGCGCAGGAACCATCACCTGCAATTACGACGGCTTCCTCAAATATCGCACGACGATCGGCGCAAACGCCTTTATCGGCTCAAACTCGTCGCTTGTCGCGCCGGTGACGATCGGGCAGGGCGCCTATGTCGGGTCCGGCTCCGTCATCACCAAGGATGTTGCGCCAGACGCGCTCGCGGTGGCGCGCGGCCGGCAGATGGAAAAGGCGGGCTGGGCGGTCTCGTTTCGTATGGCGCAGGCGGCGAAAAAGGCGAAGAAAAAATAATATGACGCCGTTAAGCATGCGCATCATCATTTGACGACATTTTTTGTCCACCGCCTTTGGCGGCGCTCTTGCTATTATGCTTTTGGAGGTCGTCATGTGCGGCATTGTGGGAATCATCGGAACGGCTCCGGTCGCCGGGAAAATCGTCGAGTCGCTCAAGCGTCTCGAATATCGGGGCTATGATTCGGCCGGGATCGCCACTCTGGAGAACGGGCGGCTCACCCGTGTGCGGGCGAGCGGCAAACTCAAGAACCTCGAAGAAAAGCTCGCGGCCGCGCCGCTCTCGGGCGCCATCGGCATCGGCCACACGCGCTGGGCGACCCATGGCCGCCCCACCGAGAACAACGCCCATCCGCACGCCAACGACCGCGTCGCGGTGGTTCATAACGGCATCATCGAAAATTTCCGCGAGCTGCGCGCCGAGCTGACGGCGAAAGGCCATGTCTTTTCGAGCGAGACCGACTCCGAGGCCGTCGCCCATCTTGTCGCCGACGCGCTGGGCAACGGCGCAACGCCGGAAAAAGCCGTCGCGGCGGCGTTGAAGCGCCTGAAGGGCGCCTTTGCGCTCGTTTTTCTTTTTGAGGGCGAAAACGATCTGCTGATCGGCGCGCGGCGCGGTTCGCCGCTTGCCGTGGGTCGGAGCGACGAGGGCGTCTATCTCGGCTCCGACGCTCTCGCGCTCGCGCCATTCGCGACCTCCATCGCCTATCTCGACGAGGGCGACTGGGTGACGCTGACGCGCGACGGCGCGCGCTTCCATGACGCCAGCGACGCTCTCGTCGAGCGGCGCTTTCAGCCGCTGCTCGCCGGATCCTTCCTGGTCGACAAGGGCAACTACCGCCATTTCATGGCCAAGGAAATCCACGAGCAGCCGGAGGTCGTCGGCCGCACGCTGGCGCATTATCTCGATCTCGCCGAGGGCGTCGTGCGCCTGCCGTTCGAACTCACATTCGATCCGCGGACGCTCTCGCGCGTGACCATTTCGGCCTGTGGCACGGCCTATTACGCCGGCCTCGTGGCGCGTTATTGGCTGGAGCGCTTCGCGGGCCTTTCGGTCGAAATCGACATCGCTTCGGAATTTCGCTACCGCGAGGCGCCGCTGCCCGAGAATGGCTTGACGATTCTGGTCTCGCAGTCCGGCGAAACCGCCGATACGCTCGCCGCACTGCGCTACGCCCGCGAACAGGGCCAGCACATTCTCTCGATCGTCAACGTCGAAACCTCAACGATCGCGCGCGAGAGCGACACGGTGGCGCAGACATTGGCGGGACCCGAGATCGGGGTCGCCTCGACCAAGGCCTTCACCTGTCAGCTCGCGGTTTTCGCTTGCCTAGCATTGGCGCTGGGCCGCGCGCGCGGCGTGCTGAGCAAGGAACGCGAACGCGAACTGGTCGCCGAACTCGTCGCCGCGCCTGGGCAGATGGCGCAGGCGCTCGCGCACGAAGCGCAGATCGAACCCGTGGCGCGCGACGTGGCGCGGGCCTCAAGCGTGCTCTATCTCGGTCGTGGACCGGCCTTTCCGCTGGCGCTCGAAGGCGCGCTGAAGCTCAAGGAGCTCTCCTATATTCACGCGGAGGGCTACGCGGCCGGAGAACTGAAACATGGGCCGATCGCGCTCATCGACTTCGCCATGCCGGTGATCGTGTTGGCGCCGCCCGACGCGAGCCTGGAAAAAACAGTCTCAAATCTCCAGGAAGTCGCCGCGCGCGGCGGCCATCTGATTCTGATCGGTTCGCCGCACGCCCGGGACGCCGCGGCCGCCGAGCTCGCCGGTTTCATCGAAATGCCGGAAAGCGTGGCGGGCCCGTTCGCGGTCATCGTCTACGCCGTTCCGGCGCAGCTCCTCGCCTATCACGTCGCGACCTTCATGGGCAAAGACGTGGATCAGCCGCGCAATCTCGCCAAGAGCGTCACGGTGGAGTAGGGCGCTCAGCCCCTCGTGATGATCTCGACGGCGTTCTGCGCCTCGACGATGGCGCTCTCGACCGCCGGCATGCCCTGACCGTCCGAATGGGCGAGTAGGACGTTGCCGAAGCGTTTTGGCAAGGCGCGCATCGTGGCGACGATCCCCGGCGCGGCGATGAGGTGATGGTGGCCCCAGCGCGTCAGCTGCACCTCGGCGAGCCGCGCCTTGCCGAACGTCTCCGGCATGAAACGTCGCAGCTCCTCGACGATCGGCGCGGCGAAGGCGGCGCGTTCGCCCGCGAGCAGGCGGGCGCGACCCGCGCGAGGGTCTCGAAACGGCGCATAGACGGTCAGGACGCTGCGATCCTTGGGCCGCTCGCCGGCAGGTAGCACTGCGGTCGCGCTGATCGCGTCGCTGAAGCTCTGAGCGCCCAGGGCCCAGCTGTCATAGGGCAGCTCCGCCGGCGGTCCCTCGAAACAGCAGTTGGCGACGAGATAGCTGCCCTGCCGCAACCGGGTCATTTGCGCCGTCGCGGCGGGATCGACGCCGCGCAGAATGCGGCCTGCAAAAAAATAGGGCGCGGCGACCACCGCCCAGCGCGCCTCGAGGCAGCGGGGCGCTTCTGGATGTCGCGCGTCGAACCAGCCCACGCGGGCGTAGCCGCCTTCCGCCGGCTCGATCGCGTAAACCGCGGCGCCCGTGAGGATGCGTCCCTCGCCGGCGCGTGATAGGCGCGCCGCCAAGGCGCGGGCGATCGCCGCGTTGCCTCCTGGGAAGGCGTAGATCGGCGCGTTGATCTCCGAAAGAAAATTGACGCCCGCATAGGCGGATATTTCGGCCGTGGGCGCGCCGAGCGCCGAGAGGCTGTAGGCGTCAAGCAGGCCGAAGAGTTCGGCGTCGATATGCTCGCGCCGCAAGAATTCGTGCAGGGAGAGCTGGTCCAGCGCAAGCGCCGGCGCCGACGCCTCCCCGATCGGAATCTTGGGAAAGTCCGGGCTCTCGCCGAGGCGGCGCAAAAGCGCCTTTAGCCGCTCATAGCCGCCGCGCCATTCCCGCTCCCGGGGATCCCCCGCGCCGGCCGTCCCTGACAGCGCTCTGTCGACCGGTTCGCTGACAGGGTGCGGCGCGAGGTCCAGCGTCTCGTAAAGCGCCATGAAAGGATTAGATATGTCAACGATATAGGCTGATCCGAGCGCATAATCGACATCGCGCCAACGCTCGGATTTGGCGACGCCGCCAGGAGCCGACTCGCGCTCAAGGACGAGCACGTCGCGATCCCGTAGCAGCGCCGCGACGGCGAGGCCGGCCAGACCGCCGCCGATGACGACGACGTCGACGCGCCGCTCGGGAGCCGAAAGCGGAGCGCGCCAAAGCCCATCGCGGATCGCGTGCATGGGCGCGAAACTGTCGCCCGTCCATTCACCCAGCTGATAGGGCGGCTCTGGCGCCGCTTCGGCGCTCGGCAGGATCAACTGCGTCGCCAGGGCGCCCAGTCCGGCGATCGTCGCGCGACGCGTCACCATGGCCGCTTCCCAAGACAATAAGCTCGATACTGCATGCCGTACCATTGAGGGTGAGCGTCGCCATTGACAGGGGGCGGGCTGAACTGGTCTATGCGGGCGACGCCGCGCCAGGCGCGATAGCTTCGATCGGCGCACGATCCTGTCCGAGGGACGCCTCGCGCTTTTCGAGAACATGTTCTGAACCTGAAAGGACGCGCCGACACTTGCTCGCCTCGATCCCTCCTGTCTATGTCGCGCCCTTCGAACGGGCCTGGCGCAACCGGGAGCTTATCCGCGCCGTCGTGCGGCGCGAGTTCATTTCCCGATTTCGTGGCTCGGCGCTTGGACCGCTCTGGGCGGTGCTCTCGCCGCTCATCATGCTGCTCACCTATACCGCGCTGTTCTCGATCACGGTTCCGCAGCTTTCCGCCGGCATGGGCGTCACCGACTATGCAAGCTCGATTTTCATCGGGCTTATTGTCTTCAATCTGTTTAGCGAACTCGCCTATCGGGCGCCAATGCTCTTGCACGAGCATGTCAACTTCGTGAAGAAGTCGATTTTCCCCAGCGAAACCATCGCCTGGACTGCGACGATCCGGGCGTTCACCTACGGTGGAGTGGGCTTCGCCGTCTACATCGTCTTTCGGTTGCTGACGGCAGGAACGATTCCCTTAACGATCGTGCTGACGCCATTTCTGATCGCGCCCTTTTTTCTCTTTACCATTGGCGTCGTGTGGTTTCTGATGGCGCTCGGGGCGTTCACGCGCGACGTCGCCCATATCATGGCCTCCGTCGTGCCGGTGCTCATGTTCGCGACGCCGATCTTCTATCGCCTGGACCAGATCGCCGCCATGTCCGGATCGGTCGCATTGTGGCTGCGTCTCAACATCGTCGGCGATTACATCGAGATGCTGCGCGGCGTTGCGCTTGATGGAACAATTCCAAACGTCTTCGGCTATTTCGCGCTTGTCGCGATCTCCTACGCGGTGTTCCTTGGCGGCTATCAGTTTTTCATGCGCTACAAATCGGTCATCGTCGATGTCATCTGAGCCCACTATCCGCTGCGCGGGCGTCGGCAAGGCTTTCCAGCTCTATGCGCATCAGAACGATCAGCTCAAGCAGATCCTGTTTGGCCTATGGAAGAAGTTCTATAAGGACAAATGGGTTCTGCATGACGTCAATTTCACGGTTGAGAGAGGCGAGCGCGTCGGCATCGTGGGACGCAACGGCGCCGGCAAGACAACGCTGCTGCAGATTCTGTGCGGCATCACCCAGCCAACGAAGGGCGATTTCAGCGTCGGCGGCCGTATCGCGCCAATTTTGGCGCTCGGCTCGGGCTTCGACGGCTTGCTGACGGGGCGCGAAAACGCCCGCATCGGCGCGGCGATCCTGGGGCTGTCGCGCAAGGAGGTCGACGCGTGCATCGCGGACATCGCCGCCTTCGCCGACATCGGGCCATTTTTTGAGCAGCCGATGCGCACCTATTCGATGGGCATGATCGCGCGAGTGGCTTTCGCGATCTGCGCCTACGCCAAGGCCGACGTGCTCATCGTCGATGAAGCGCTTTCGGTCGGCGACGAAATATTTCAGCGCAAGTGCGAGAAATACATCGCCGAATTCGCCAAAACCGGCACCATTCTGATGGTGTCGCACGATCTCAACTTTCTCGCCTCTCTGTGCAACCGCGTGCTCTGGCTGGAGGACGGCGTCGTGCGCGAGATCGGCGACCCGGCGAAGGTGGTCGCCGACTACCGTAAGGCGATGCGCGCCGAAGAAACTCAGGCGAGCGGCGTCGCGTAGGCGTCCCGCGCGGATGCAGCGCGTTGGCCGAGAAGGCGCTTGGGCTTTGGGCTGCGGTTGAGCCGGGCAAGGAGCCAAACTGAAACGCCGACTTCGGCGAGGGCGAGCGCGGCAAGCAGCAAGACGAACAGCCCATTGATGCGCAGGAGCGATTCAAGCGCGACGAGAAAGCCGATGTGAACGGCGGGAACCGCAATCGTGGCGAGGCCTCCCGCCGCGCCGCGCCGGCCGGTGATGTTCCCGAATGTCAGAACGAGCGCCATCGCGAGGAGCGTATGGGCAAAGGCGAGCGCCGGCACGCCGAAGCGCTTCGCCGCCTCGGCCGTCCACTCTCCAAGCTGGCGCGGATCGCCCCGCGCCGCAGCATAATTGGCGAGAAAGGCGCCGGCCGACAATTCATAAACGCCGCGCCAGCCCCGGTCGGGCAGCGATGTGCTACCCTGCATCGGCAGCGCCATGGCGTATTCGTCGAAATTGGCGATGCGCACGTCGCCTGTCGTCAATGAGCGCGTCTGGATGCTGCCGTTGGAGAGCGCGACGATGACGCCTGATTCGTTGCGGCGAAATTCGGCGCGCGCCGCCGTCACCGTCTCTTCCTGCATCTTTTCGATCGACAGCTGACGCACGAACAGATTGACCGCAAGGTCAGGCGTCTCCCAACGCTCGATGTAGAGCGTCTTCACGCCATTGTCGAAGGTGTAGAAATGCGCCGCGTCGAGCATGCGATGGTTGAGCGAATTGCGCACGACATTGAGCACATCCTGCATGCCGCTCGAATAATAGGGCGCCGCGAAATTGGCGAGCAGATAGCCGAGGACGACGACGCCGGCCGCCAAGACCAGCGCCGGGCGGCAGATGGCCCAGACGGAAAGGCGCAGCGCATAGAGAACGGCGACCATGCCTTCGCTAGCCATGCGGCCGAACTCGAGGGCGGTGGCGACGCCAACCGCCATCGGCAGCGTCACATAGGCCACCGTCGGCGTCACCCCGATCAAGGCGGGAATGACAAGGCCGCCGCGCACGGCGGCCGGCGGCAGTTGGTAAAGCAGATATGACAAGACGACCGGAATGGAGAGCGCGAACTGCACGATGAGCACGCCGAATCCGATGCGCTTGAACAGATAGCGGAACAACAGGCGCGGCATGGCGGGGGCTCCGCGCTATCGCTCGGCGTCGCGCCGAGCGGCAAAGAAAGTTCGCGTCGCGACGCCCAAGCGGAAGAGCGGCGCGCTGGCGTTAAGCCGCGCACGATGCGAGACGCTGCGCGTCATTGCTTGAACCTCGCCCAGGCGGCCTGCGAATAGTGCGTCCACGCCTCGTCGAACACGCCATTCTTGGGCAGCGCTGTCGCGCCGGCCCAATGCGCGAAATAGATCTCCTTGCCTTCGTAGTCGACGGGCTTGCCGTTCTTAAATTCGACGCCTGGCGCCTTGTAGAAGCTTTCGTGAGAGGCGCCCGCGATGACATTCGGCAAAAGCTCGATTTTCAGGCCCCGGCGGTGCGTGACGAAATTGACGAGCGGCTGAGCGAAGAGCTGACCGCGCTTGCGCACGTCATGGAAAATTACGGCGTCGTCACGGATCGTCTCGATGAAATCGGACAGCTTCAGATATTGGTTCGATGTAACCCAGAAGCCGTCATTGAAGAGGAGCGCGTCCTTGAGAAACGGATAGTGGTCGCGCCTGTCATTGTAGACATATTCGAAGCTCGGCGAGGCGACGATGAACTCCGTCTTGCCTTTGTCCAGACGGCCGAACAGCGGCGTGAAGTCGCGAAACAGAATGACGTCCACGTCGACATAGGCGACTTCATCAAGCGGCAGGGAGAGCGCTTGCAGCTTTCGCAGCCGACGGCGGTTGGTGTTGAAGATGCCGGGATAAAGTTCGTGCGAGAGCTTGTCGATTTCGGTCGGCTCTTCGCCGACGTAATGCGCCCCGTAAATTTCCGCGGCGCGGCGCGTCATGCCAACATTGTCGTCATAGGGAATGAGATAAAGCGGCAGCGCGGAATTTGTGTCTCGGTAGCTTTCGAGAAAAGGGAGCAGCCAGTCGATGATCTTGTCATTGCCGACGATGGCGACGCCGTATCGCTTGGCAGGGGTGGGGATGGGCGCCGCGGCGCCCTCGGGCGATAAGACTGGATTTGGGACGCGAAGCCTCATATAGGGGATGTATTTGAAAATGGCGGGCAAAAGCAAGAGGCGGCTCGGCATTGAGGGAAGATGCGGGTCGGACGCCTCAATCTGAAACAGCAGCGAGTCGGCGCGCCTGAGAGGCCGAGCGCGCGATTTTCGTAAGGTATTTGAGAACGATCGACCATGTTGCAGCACGATGTCTGATACGATGGGCCACATTTCGTCATCCGCGGCGCGGCGGGCGGAGACCGCCGGCCCGCCGGCGCGGCCTTTTGCCGGCAAAACCGTCGCCGTTGTTCATGCCGCCTGGCACAGTTGCGGCAGTTATCAGGTGAACGTCAGTCAGATCGCCGCCTATAAGGCGCTTGGCGCGCGCGTCGTGTCTGTCGCGATGATGGACGATCTCGCGCGCCGTCCACCGCGCGGCGGGCGCTGGACAACCTATTTTGAGGCGTCGCGCGACATCGGCGCCGATCGTCGCTTTTATTCGGGCGCGCCGTTCTCCGCCTTGGCGTCCCGGTTGCTCGTCGATGGCTGGTGGCGACTGATCCACGGCGATCAGGCGTCGTGGCTCATCGAACTCGCAAAGCGCGCGCCCTTGCCCGAAGGATTCGAGAGCGAGTCGATCGACTTCATTCACGCCAATCATTACTTCACGCTGCCCTTCGCGCAAAGGCTGATGCGCGGCCGTAAAGTTCCCGTCGTTCTGGAGACGCAGGACATTCAGGCGCGCCAATATGTGTTGCGCAACAAGGGCGAGTTCTTCGTCACGCCCCATGCGACTTACGACGACATGCTCGAGGTCGAACTCTCATGGATGCGCCGCGCCGATCTTTGCGCGCATCTCAATGAGGAAGAGCATCGCGATTTTCAACGGCTCCTGCCGGAGTTACGACATGCGCTCATCTATCCGGCGGTGGCGTCGGCGCCCTTGGCGCGCGGACGCGACATCATCATCGTGGCGAGCGACAATTACGCCAATTACATGAGCCTTCGCTGGTTCTTGCAGGAGGTCATGCCCTTTGCGGGCGGCGCCCGCGTCGCGATCTACGGCAATATCGACGGCGGTGTGAAGAGACGCGACGCGGCGCTCTATGAGTCGCATCGCGCCTTGTTCAAAGGCCGCGTCGACGACATCGGCGCGGTTTACGCCAACGCCGGCTGCGTGCTGCTCCCGACCGTCGAGGGCCACGGCCTGTCGATCAAGGCGGTCGAGGCGCTCTCCTGTGGCGCGCCCCTCGTCGCGACGACGCTCGCATTTCGCGGCATGCAGGTCGATCCCGCCAAATTGGGAAATGTCGCTCTCGCCGAAAACGCCAGGCAATTTGCGGCGTTATGGCGCGACGCTGAGGCGCGAGCCGTGAGCGGAGAACCTGCAGAGCCGGAGCGAAGCGACACGCGTCGCCTGTACGAAGACGCGTTCAGCCCCGAAGCTTATGCGCACGCTTTGGCGATGGCCGCCGCCACGCTCTGAATCAGGCCCCGTAAAGCTACGCGGCAATTGTCGGAACAGTTAAACTCTGCTTAGGCTGCGGCTCGCGGAAGCTGGAGGAACGGGTTGAGCGTTGCATCGAGTGATTGCTTGGCCTGCGCGCAGCATCCGCTTCTTGGCCGGCGCGTCGCGCTGATCCACCCGGCTTGGCACTCCTGCGGCACCTATCGCGTCGTCCTTGGGCAGATCGCCGCCTATCGCGCGCTGGGGGCCGAAGTTTTTCCGATCGCGGTCAGTTCCGATCCAGGCTTCGTTCCGGGCCGGAACTGGATCTGGAAATCCTTTAACCAGGCGACTCCGGAACTTGATGGCGGCGCGCGCTATTACGGCGGCGCGCCGTTCCACGCGATGCTCTCGCCCCGTTTTTTGCTTAACGTGCTGTGGCCCTATCTCCATGGCGATCAGGCGGTGGTGCGTCTCGCCATGGCGGAGCGCGCGCGGCTGTCGCGCGCCATCGAGGGCGCGACGTTCGATCTCGTTCACTGCAATCACTTTTTTCTGATGCCGATTGCGCGCCGTCTCGCGCGCGGCGCCGCGCCGATCCTGCTCGACACGCATGATCTGCAGGCGCGGCAATTCGCGCTGATCAACGAAACAATGCCGTGGCTTTCCCCACGCGCCTCCCACGAATCGATGCTGGCGCAGGAACTTGAGGCGATGCGCGGCGCGGATCTGCTGCTGCATCTCAATGCGCAGGAGGCCGAAGACTTTCGCGCTCTGGTTCCTGAGAAGGCGCATGCGCTGCTCTATCCCGCAACGCCTGAGGCGCCGACCGGCCCTGGCGGTCCGGACATCATTCTTGTCGCGAGCAACAACACCGCCAATGTCGAAAGCGTCGTCTGGTTTTTGCGCGAAGTCGCGCCGAAAGCGCCGGGCGTCACAGTGAAGATCGTCGGCAACGTCGACGCCGGGGTGCGTTCAAAGGCGCCGAAGCAATACGCTGCCTACAAGGACTGGTTTCTGGGCCGAGTCGAAGACCCCGGCGCCGTCTACGCGAACGCCCGCCTTGCGCTGCTTCCGACGATCAGCGGAACTGGACTTTCGATCAAAGCGGTCGAAGCGCTGTCGAGCGGCCTGCCGCTGATCGCCACCAGGCAGGCGATGCGCGGGATGGATGAGGAAGCGTTGAGCCTTCCTGGCGTCGTCATCGTCGATTCGGCTCAAGAATTCGCCGACGCGCTGAGCCGGGCGGCCGCCAGCGCGCCTTTGGACGAAGCGGGGCGGCGCGGCAGCGCGGCGCGCCGCTATTACGAGTCGCGGCTTTCGCTCGCGGCCTATAAGGCGAGCCTCGGCGTCCTCGCAGCAGCGCTGATCAGCGCCGGATCAGGGGAGTAGATTCCGGGAAAATCAGCATGTTGCGCGAAAGTGTGTCCCATCGGCAACGGCGCCGGAAAAACGCCGTTGCATACCTCTACGGTAATTACGTCTTAGGTTTGATGGTGATACTTTGCATTCGAAACTGCCGTTCGTCCCAAGCGGACGAGCTTATTGGAGGCGCCTCGGATGACTTTCAGAACTTATATTGTTGGCGCCTTTGCGTCGGTGCTGGCGGTGAGCGCCGTTTCGGCGGCTGACCTCCCGATTTACAAGGCTCCGCCGCCACCGCCGCCGCCGCCGGTCTTCAGCTGGGAAGGCTTCCACATCGGCATCAGCGGCTCTTACGCCGGCGGCGTTTCCAGCCAATATTCGCAAACCTACCTGCTGGCGCCCGGACCCTTCCTGGCGATTCCGACATCGACTTCGTTCGGCACGAGCGGATATTTGGTCGGTTACCAGAACGGCTATAACTGGGTGTTCGCCAACGGTCTCGTCGCTGGTTACGAAAGCGAATTCAACTACGCCGACGTTCGCGTGTCGAATGCGGGCTCCTATCTCGGAGGCGTCGGCGCCAGCAGCCGTCTGCAATGGTTTGGCATGGAGCGCCTGCGCTTCGGCTACGCCTTCGGCCGGTTTCTGCCTTACATCACTGGCGGCCTGGCCTATGGCAAGGTGCGTCCCTATGGCCAGCAGTGGGGGGGTGTGTTCCCCGTCAGCCAGTCGGTGTGGCAGGGCGGTTTCGCCATCGGCGCCGGCATCGAATACGCCATCCTCGACAATTGGACCGTCAAGGCGGAGTACATCTTCACCCGCATGAAGGGGGCCTCCAGCGCGAACCTCGCCTTCCCGTTCACTTACCGTACCGGCGCCGGCAACTACCTGGATACGAACATCGCCCGCATTGGCGTGAATTATCAGGTCAAGAGCTTTGGCGCGCTGATCGGCATGCCTGAACTCGGCCTCTGATCGACCGTCCTCCCCGACGTCGAAAAAAGCCCGGCCTTGCGGCCGGGCTTTTTTTGTTGGCGCGCCGGTGCGATATTCTTGTTGAATGATCCGCAACGCCCCGCTTGCCCACCCTTCGGCTCTGAGCCTCGCGCAGCTCAGCGAGCGCTCCCGCGAAATCTTCAGGCACATCGTCGACAGCTATCTCGCCTCAGGCGATCCGGTCGGCTCGCGCAATCTCGCCCGGCTCCTGCCGATGACGCTGTCGCCCGCCTCGGTGCGCAATGTCATGCAGGATCTCGAGGAGCTCGGCCTCATCTATGCGCCGCATACGAGCGCCGGACGTCTTCCGACCGAGCTTGGCCTGCGCTTTTTCGTCGATTCCATGCTTCAGATCGGCGACGTCGAGGAGAATGAGCGCGCGCGCATCGCCGCCGAAGTTGAAGCGGCTTCCAAAGACCATGATTTTCCCGGCGTCCTGGCGGAAGCGACGAGTCTGCTGTCGGGACTGACGCGCGTCGCCGGCGTCGTCGTCGCCTCCAAGGACAATGTGCGCTTAAAGCAGATCGATTTCGTGCGGCTCGAGCCCGAGCGGGCTTTGGTCATTCTGGTCGCGGATGACGGATCGGTCGAGAATCGCGTGATTCCTGTCGCGCGCGATCTTCCGGCCTCGGCGCTTACCGAAGCCGCCAACTATCTGAATGCGCGCGTCTGCGGACGGACCATCGCGGAAGCGCGCGCAAGCATCGAAAGCTCGCGTCAGGCCGCACAAATGGAGCTCGACGAACTCGCCGCCCGGCTTGTCGCAACGGGGCTTGCGACCTGGGCGGGCGCAATGGGCGAATCGCGGCAGCTGATCGTCCGCGGCCAGGCGCATCTTCTTGAGGACCTGACCGCCGCCGTCGACCTCGAACGCGTTCGGCTGCTGTTCGCCGATCTGGAGACGAAGACGGAGGTCATCGACCTTTTGGAGCGCGCCGAGCAGGGCGAAGGGGTCCGCATCTTCATCGGCTCGGAGAACAAGCTGTTCTCGCTGTCGGGCTCATCGATGATTGCTGCGCCGCTGCGCGACAGCGAACGCCGGATCATCGGCGCGCTCGGCGTCATTGGCCCGACCCGGATCAACTACGCGCGGATCGTGCCCATGGTCGACTATACGGCCAGGGTCGTGGCGCGAGTCATCGGAGGGTAACGCGTCGCGCCGGGTCCGTCTCTAATCGGCAAACAGCGATAGCGTTACGAGAAATTCTGCGGGTCGACGTCCACCTGCACGCGCACGCCGCCGCGTTCCTTCGGTCCGCCCGCGAGCATGTCGCGCAGAAACGCCTGCATGTCGGCGCTGCGCGGTCCTTTGGCCAGCAAGCGGAATCGATAGCGGCCGCGGATGAGCGCGATGGGCGCCTCCGCTGGACCAAGCAGCGCGATTTCATTCTGCTCTGGCCAGGCGCCGGGCGCAGCGACTCTGTAGCGGGGCGATGGCGGCAGTTCATGCGCCGCGAGCGCGAGCGCGCGCGCATGCGCTTCCGCCGTGGCGGCGTCCTTAGCGGAAACGATCAGCGCGGCGAGACGGCCGAAGGGCGGCAGGCCCGCGCGCTCGCGTATGGCGATCTCCTGTTCGTAGAACTTTTCCGCGTCTCCCGAGAGAAGCGCCGCGATCACCGGATGCGACGGGTGAAACGTCTGGATCAGCGCGTGGCCGGGCTTGTCGCCGCGCCCGGCGCGCCCTGTGACCTGATTGAGCAGCTGAAATGTGCGCTCGGCGGCGCGCGGATCGCCGCTGCCCAAGCCCAGATCGGCGTCGACCACGCCGACAAGCGTCAGATGCGGAAAATTATGGCCTTTGGCGACGAGTTGCGTCCCGATGACGATGTCGAAGCTCCCCTTTGCAATCTCCTCCAGTTCGCGCCGCAGCCGATCGGCGCCGCCGGGAAAATCCGACGAGAGAACGAGTATGCGCGCATCCGGAAACAGCGTCGCCGCTTCTTCGGCGAGTCGCTCGACGCCCGGTCCACAGGCGGCGAGCGAATCCTCGCTGCCGCACTCCGGGCACAGGTTCGGACGGCGCTCGATATGGCCGCAATGATGGCACATCAGCGCGCGCCGAAAACGATGCTCGACGAGCCAAGCGTCGCAATGTTCGCAGCGGAAGCGATGGCCGCATGTGCGGCAAACCGTTAGCGGCGCATAGCCCCGCCGATTGAGGAACAGCAGCGCCTGCTCGCCGCGCGCGATCGCTTCGCCGACCGCCAACGCCAGCCGCGGCGCGATCCATCGGCCGCGCGGCGGGCCTTCCTTGCGCATGTCGATGGCTTCGAGCGTCGGCATGAGGCGTGCGCGCGCCCGCGAATCGAGTCTCAGATAGCCGTAGCGGCCGCGCATGGCGTTGACGCGGGTTTCGATGGAGGGCGTCGCCGAGGCGAGAACGATCGTGGCCTGCTCCATCCGCGCGCGCACGACCGCCATGTCGCGCGCGTGATAGCTCGCGCCGTCATCTTGTTTGTAGGCGCCTTCATGCTCCTCATCGACGACGATCAGCCGCAAATCCGAAAAGGGCAGGAACAGCGCCGAGCGCGCGCCGACGACCACGCGAACGTCGCCCGTCGCGCAGCCGCGCCAGATGCGCGCGCGTTTGCGCGTCCCGACGCCGGAATGCCACTCGGCGGGCTTTTCGCCGAAACGGTCCGCGAAACGCTCAAGAAATTGAGTCGTCAGCGCGATTTCTGGCATCATGACGAGCGCCTGTCCGCCTGCCTCCAGCGCCTGGGCGATCGCCTCGAAATAGACCTCGGTTTTGCCCGAGCCGGTGACGCCTTCGAGCAGAAAAGGCTTGAACGCCTGGGGCGCAAGCGACGCCTTCAGCGCATCGGCGGCGTCCTGTTGCGCGGGCTCCAACGCCGGCGCAGCGAACTGTGGATCGAGCGGCGGCGAAATCGGCGCCGGCGGCGCGGCGATCGTCTCCAGCGCGCCCTCGTCGACGAGCGCGTCGATGACGCCCGTCGAGCAGGCGGCGGCTTCGGCAAGCGCTTTCTTGGCGAAAGCAACGCCGCCTTCCGCGGCTTTGAGGACGCGGGCGCGCGTCGGCGTCAATCGTTCCGGGACATTGCCCGTCGCGCGATAGAGCATGCGCGGCGCCTCGGGCCCGGCGTCTTCGGCCGCGCGCGTGGCGAGGCGTAGCGCCATGCCGCGCGGCGTCAGCGTGTAGCGTGCGAGCCAGTCGATGAAGCCGCGTAGCTTTTGCGAAAGCGGCGGCCGATCAAGACGGGCGCTGACCGTCTTGAGATTCCCGCCCGGGGCAGAGTCGCCGTCGATGGACCAAACGACGCCATAAGCCTCCCGGCGTCCCAGCGGCGCTGTGACGCTGTCGCCGGGAGAAAGCCGCATCGCCGCCGGGGCGAGGTAGGAATAGGTCGAATCGACCGCGACGGGCGCCAAGATCTCGACGATTCGCGCTCTTTCGTCCTCGTCCTGCGCCGCGCTCATGCCGAGGGCTTAATCCATTTCCGGTCCTCAGCAAAAATTTTCTGGAACGAAGCGACGCGCGACCGGGTTCGAGTATCTCAATGTCTCCAAGGAGCCTTCGAATGGAAAAATTGTCGCGCATCGGTCTGTCAGCGCTTGTGACCGGAAGCGTCGCAAGCGTCGTCTCCACCGCCGCCCTGGCGGCGCTCGCGACGCTTGAAGGCAGGGGCGCGCTCGAGCCGACCAACGCCACCAGCCATTGGCTTTGGGGGCGCAAATCGCGCGGGCGGAGCGACGTCGACGCCGCACACACGGCGGTGGGCTACGCGACGCATCACGCGTCGGCGGTCTTCTGGGCTTTCCCGTTTGAGGCCTGGCTTGCGATGCAGCCGCCGCGCTCAACCTTCGAACTGATCGGCGATGCGGCGATGATGTCGGGAATCGCCGCCACCGTCGATTACGGCCTCGCGCCCAAGCGAATCACGCCCGGTTGGGAGTTCGCCTTATCGGACCGCTCGATGGTCGCGGCTTTTGGCGCCTTGGCGGTTGGTCTGGCCTGCGGCGCGGCGGCGTCGCGCGCGCTTCTGGGCGGCGCGGAGATGGAGCGGGCTTAGCGCGAACTCCAATCGACTATTGCATATTCGCCCGCCCGACGGCGTTGGCCTCGACACGACGACGGGAGATAAGGCATGACGCCGGCTTGGCTTCACGATCTCTCCATTTTCGCGCTTGTGGTTGGAGGGCTCTGCGCGCTGATCATCGCGGTCGACGAAGTGGTGCATCCGCAGCACATGTGGATCATGAACGTGGTCTGGCCCGTGGTGGCGCTGTTCGGCGGTCCCGTAAGTGTCTGGGGATATTTCAAATATGGTCGCCTCGCCACGAAGAGCGCGACGATGGAGGCGAAACAAGAGGGCAGAGAGCCGCCCAACAAGGTCTTAACGCCATTTCCCATAGTCGTCGCCAAGGGCGCCAGTCACTGCGGGAGCGGCTGCACGCTTGGCGATATTTGCGCCGAATGGCTTGCCTTTGCGTTTCCGGCTGTGGCCGTTTGGTTCGGTTGGGGCTCGCTGTTCGAGGAAAAAATCTTCGCCGTATGGGTGCTCGACTACATTTTCGCTTTTCTGTTTGGAATCGCGTTTCAATATTTCACCATCGCGCCCATGCGCCATCTTCGACCTCTTGAGGGGCTCTGGCAGGCGTTAAAAGCTGACACGCTCTCACTCACCGCCTGGCAGATCGGCATGTATGGCTTCATGGCGTTCGCTTATTTTTACTTGTTCCGCGTTCTGCTCGGCATGCGCCTGGAGGTGAACAGTTTTGAGTTTTGGTTCATGATGCAGATCGCAATGATCTGCGGCTTCATGACGAGCTATCCGATCAATTGGTTTCTCATTCGCAGCGGGATCAAGGAAAAGATGTAGCGATCTGCCGACGGCTTCATTGCGCTGGCGCAATTCGATCAACGGATAATCAGTCGCGAGCCTCGATTGCCCGTCAGATAGGTCGCGATCCAGCTGATCGCGACGAAGATGCGACTGCGAAGATTCACCAGAAAATAAATGTGCACCACGCTCCAGAAGAGCCAACCCGGAAAGCCGGTCAGTTCCAGTCGGCCGAGTTTGACGATCGCGGAGTTGCGGCCGATCGTCGCCAAATTGCCGTAGTCCCGGTAGCGGAAGGGTTTGCGCGGAAAGCGCCCTTTCAGACGGAGTCGGATGGCGCGTCCGGCGTATCTGCCCATTTGCTTGGCGGAAGCGGCGAGCGCCGGAACCGGCGCGCCATCAGGACCGGTCACGAAGGCGAGATCGCCAATCGCATAGACGTCGGGAAGGGCGGGAATCGTCAGATCGCCGCTCACAGCAATGCGTCCGGCGCCATCGCCTTCAACGCCCAGCCAGTTCGCTGCGGGCGACGCCCGCACGCCAGCCGCCCAGAGGATGACGCCCGCGGGAATCTCCTTCTCTCCAGCGACAATTCTGTCCTCGAAGACCTGATCGACAGGCATGTTCGCGCGCACTTCAACGCCATTCCTTTCCAGCGAATCGCGCGCATAGTCGGAAAGCCGTTCGGGAAAGCTTGCAAGAATGCGCGGCCCCGCCTCGAGCAAAATGATGCGTGCGTTCCGTGGATCGGCGCGGCGAAACTCTGGTGGGAGCGTTCGCCGGGCGAGTTCGGAAATCGCGCCGGCGAGTTCGACTCCCGTCGGTCCGCCCCCGACAATGATGATGGTGAGCAGTCTCTCGCGCTCGCCGGGATCGACGCTGACCTCAGCGCGTTCGAACGCGAGAAGCAGTCGGCGGCGGATGAGGGTCGCGTCGGAAATGGATTTCAGCCCCGGCGCCAAACTCGCCCAATTGTGACCGAAGTAGGAGTGGGTGGCCCCTGTCGCGATGACGAGGAAGTCATAGCCGATCTCGCATTTGTCGGTTTTGACGACTTTGCGGGCGGCGTCGACGCTCTCAACCGTGAGCATCAGCACGGTCACTTCCTTCTGGCGCCGCACGATGTGGCGTATCGGCCAGGCGACATCAGGCGAAGCTAGGGCCGCCGTCGCGACCTGATAGAGTAGGGGCTGAAAGCAATGATGATTGTTGCTGTCGAGGATGAATATGCGCGCGTCGGCGCCAGCAAGCGCCTGCGCAGCCGCAATCCCGGCGAAGCCGCCGCCGATGATGACGACGCGAGGTTTGCGCTCGGTGGCGCTGCTGTGCTGCTGCATAATGAACCATCCATGCGCAGGCGAGTCGTCGATTGGCTAAGCCGCCGATTGCGACTCAAGATTTAAGCCGTCAAAGGCGCCAAGGTTCCAGCCTTGCGCGGCGCCTTCTCGCCGACATCCGAGGCAAAGCAACAAACTCAGACAGTGCAGGGCGCGACGCAGCGCGGGTCCCGCGGAAATTGCGCATTTTGCGTGTCGGACTTCTGCGGCGCCCGTCAGTATACGGCAAGGCGAAGAAACAGTTTATGAGCTGGCGACTATTGCTTAGCTATCCAAGGCGACGTTTTGACGCCGTCTTGCATTCCGTCGCGAGGGCGCCTATCCCTCAAGAGGCCAGTCGGCTGGACGGCCGCTGCCGAAACGCAGAGGAAAGTCCGGGCTCCACGGAGACACGGCGCCGGATAAGGTCCGGCGGGGGCGACCCCAGGGATAGCGCCACAGAAAGCAAACCGCCGCGCAAGCGGTAAGGGTGAAAGGGTGCGGTAAGAGCGCACCCCCCGAACGGCGACGTTCGGGGCACGGCAAGCCCCGCCGGGAGCAAGACCGAATAGGGGCGACGGAAGGCCTTAAGCGCGAGCTTTTGCCTTCAACCTGTCTCCGGGACTGTCGCCCGGGTTGGTTGCTAGAGGCGGGCGGCAACGTCCGTCCCAGAGGAATGGTCGTCACGTTCTGCAAAGAACGTACAGAACCCGGCTTACAGGCCGGCTGGCGTTTAAATCAGCGGTATTTCATAGGAGCTATCGCCGATTTTTGGTGACGGCCTGAAGGATCAGGCGGCGGCGGTTTGGGGCTGAGAATCGGTCGGCTTGGCGGCGACCTCGAGCCCGTCGATGAACTTCACACCCTCGATGATCTTTAGCAACTGGTTATGGCC
>NZ_JBPFEA010000005.1:0-32500 GCF_051061285.1 Methylocystis sp. | reverse complement strand
CCTCCCGCCAACGGGAGCAGCATCGGTGAGTCGGCGCGCCGCCCGGCCTTCCAGGGCATGCCCTGGAAGGCCGGGCGTCACGAAAACTGGGGAATTTTCAATCGGCACATTTGGGGAGTTTACGTCCGGCACTCACAAGTGGGTCAGACTGGTCAGCGCCGCCTTCGAGGCGCAATAGGCGCTCATCAGCATGCGCGGGGTATGCGCGGCGTTGGAGCCGACGCTGACGATCGCGCCCGAGCGCTGCCGTTTGAACTGCGGGATGGTCTGCTGAAACAGGTGGAAGGGGCCGGACGCGTTGACGTTCATACACGCGGCCCAATCATCAAGGCTCAACTCTTCCGTCGAACCGAGTCGCAGCACGCCCGCGGCGCTTACCAGCACATCCAGTCTTGGACATTCTTCCAACAAGGCTCGGCAGGTTTTTTGCACCTGATCGCGCTCGCTGACGTCGAGGCGAACGGTCGCGAAAGGATAACTCGAGGCCGCAAACGTCTTGTCCAGCCCGACAACGTCGCCGCCGAGCGCCGAGAATTCGGCGGCCGTCGCATAGCCAATTCCCTGGCCGGCGCCCGTGACCCAGATCCGCTTTCCTGAAAAATCCATTCGCAACGGCCGAGATGTCACGCGGAGACGACCGCAGCGAGCCGGCGATCGATGATCTCCCACCAGCCATTCAAGGTCGGCTTTTTCGCCAGCTCGTCAAAACCCACATCTATGCCCAGCTTGCGCCATTCGGCGACCAGCAACATGACTCGCACCGAGTCGAGGCCGTAATCGATAAGGTTTTCATCGGGGTCGAATTCTGATTCATCGACATCGAGCGCTGACAAGAGCTGCTTCTTGAGGTCCTCTCTGGTCAGCGGAGCAGAATGCGTGTTTCGCGCCGCGAGCATGTCGTCAACGCCGACCACCATGCCGCAGCGTCCGGCGACATAGTTCAGAGTCATGAGATGATCTTCGAGCGAAAAATCGCCGATGGCGTCGGCGATCATGAAAGGCTTGATGTCCTGCATGAACGCGTCGAGCGCCGTCGTCAGACAACCGATGTGGCCATAGACGCCGCAGATCGCCAGTTGATCTCTGCCCATGTCCTTCATCATCTCGGCCAATCGCGAGCGCTTGAACGCGCTGTAGCGCCACTTCGTCAGCACTGTATCCCCTGCATCCGGCAATAGAGGCTCGACAATGTTGCGTCTGTGCGGTTGGGCGTTCAGACCAGATCCCCACATGTCATTCAGTAAGCCGCGATCTTCGTCGCTCTGTTCAATGGGCTGAGCCGTATAGATCACCGGGGCGCCGTGGGCCCTGAAAAAGGCGCGCAGCCTTCGAATATTTGAGATGAGCTGATCGACGAGCGGACTTTCCTCGCCGTAGAAACCGACGAAATAGTCTTGCATGTCGTGGATCAGCAGCGCCGCGCGCTCGGGCGCAAAACTCCAATTGACTTTGTTTATTCGAAAGGAGTCCGGGCCCGGCATTGCGTAGGATGCAAGGGATTGTATGGCCATGGTCAATTCCTGTTTGCCTTTAGACGTTGAGCTTTGTCTGGATGTCGTCGCGCAGCATTTGCTTGTCGACCTTACCGAAGGCGGTAAGCGGCATCTGATCGATGAATTCAAAACGATCTGGGAGCTTGAATTCCGCAATTCCCTGGCTGCGCAGATGCTTTCGCAAAGCGATCGGCCTTAACGCGGCGTCGTTCGCGACAATATAAGCGCAGCTTCTCTCTCCCATCAGCGAGTCGGGCATGGAAATGAGCGCCGCGTGCACGACCGCCCGGTGCTGCAGCAGCAAATTCTCGATCTCTTCGGCAGGAATCTTCTCGCCGCCGCGGTTGATCTGATCCTTCTTGCGGCCTACGACTCTCACATACCCATCCGCCGTCATCTCGACGAGATCGCCCGTGTGATAGAATCCGTCTTCATCGAAGGCGCGAGCGTTATGTTCTGGGGAGCGATAATAGCCGCGGATCGTGTACGGACCGCGAGTCAGCAGCTCTCCGACGTCGCCTGCGGCGACCTCTTCGCCATTTGCATCGATAACTTTCAGCTCATCATCGGGACTCATTGGCCGCCCTTGAGTCGTTAAAATGTGCTCGGGATCGTCGTCAAGACCCGTGTAGTTCACCAAGCCTTCCGCCATGCCAAAAACCTGCTGCAGCCGACAGCCAAGGGTCGCGACAATTCGGCGGGCGACCGTCTCGCTGAGTCGCGCGCCGCCGACCTGCATCACCGTGAGATTCGGCGCTTCGAGAGAGTCGTTGGCGGCGGCGTCAAGCCATAACAAAGCAATCGTCGGCACGATGGCCGTGAAGTTCGCCTCGTGACGGCGAATGAGGCCGAAGCAGAGATCCGCGCTCGGATTTCGCGCCATCACCACAGTTCCCCCGGCGTGAAAGACGCCGAGCGCGCCGGGCGAACTCAGTGGAAAATTATGGGGCGCTGGAAGCGCGCACAGATAGCGGCTCTCGGATGTGAGGCGGCAGATTTCCGCGCTTCGCCGCACGCTGTAGTAGTAATCGTCATGGGTGCGCGGAATGAGCTTGGGAACGCCGGTGCTGCCGCCCGACAACTGAAAAAACGCCACCTGATCGGCCGCAGACGGATGCACGTTAGCTTGGGGTCTGTCGTCTTCACACTCCCACAGCGATGAAAGATCCTCCGCGTATCCGATTGACCCGTGGATCGCGACGACGCTCAAACTTGGAACGACGCTCTGCAACTGTCTTGGGTAGGCGTCATCAGCGAAGAGATGATGTTCGGCGGAAGCGATGAGAAGCTTGGGTTGAAGCTGCTGCGCATAGGCGGTCATCTCCAGCCTGTCGTGGCTGAACAGCGCATTGACCGGCGCCGCTCCCATTTTGAGCAGCGAAAAAAGGACGATGTAAAACTCGGCGATGTTCGGGAGTTGCACCAGCGCCGTATCGCCTTGCGCGATTCCGCGCCGTGCAAGGCTCGACGCCAGTCGCGACGACTTGGCGTCGAGCTCCGCGTAAGTAAACGAGCGATCGCCGCAAATCAGCGCGACTGCGTCGGGACGATGACGGCATGCATATCGCAAAATTTCGGTCAGCGGCTCGCCGCGCCAATAGCCTTTGTCGCGATATCTACGGGCAAAGGCTTTGGGCCAGGGCGTGAATTCTATCGGCATGCGGGGCGCTCCTCGGTTTCTATGCCGAAGGCGCGCAACATCGTGCCTAGCTTGGCTTCGGTTTCCGCCCATTCCGATTCCGGATCAGACGCTTCGACGATGCCGGCGCCGGCAAAGAGTCGAATCGCTTTGTCGTGAACCGTTCCGCACCTTATCGCCGCCGCCCACTCGCCATCGCCGGCTGAATCGCACCATCCGACGGCGCCGCTGAAAACCCCGCGGTCGAATGGTTCCAGAGCGCTAATCAGCAACCGCGACTCGGCGGTTGGATAGCCGCAGACCGCAGGCGTCGGATGCAGCCGACATGCAAGTTGAAGCGCCGACGTGTGGTGGTTCGCAAGCTCGCCGGTGATCAATGTCGAGAGATGCCACATCGTCGACGTGTTCATGAGCGCTGGCTCAATGGGCGTCGTTAGAGCTTTGCAGACGGGCTCCAGCGCTTCCTGTATTTCATCCACGACGAGCCTGTGCTCGAAATTGTCCTTGTTCGATTGCAACAGCGAGCGGCTCGCCAGCTGATCCTCATCCGGGTCCGATCTGCGTTTGGCCGAACCGGCCAACGGATTGGAGCGAATGGCCGCTCCGTCCTTTCGGATCAGGAGCTCTGGACTTGCGCCAAGCAATATCGCGCCATCGCCCAAGGGCGCCTTGAAATGATAGCCGCTGGGATTTTGCTTCACCAAGGCGTTCAAGATCGCTGCGACGTCGACCGGTTGCGCGAGTTCGATTTCGAGGATGCGGGATAGAACCGCTTTCGACATTTTCCCGGCGCGAAAGCTTGTGATCGCGCGCGTGACGGCGTCTTTGAATGCGTCCTTGTCGGGGAGGCTGCGCATGCCGAGCACCGTGGGCGCGCGCGCCGAGCGTCGCTCTTCGACCATCAGCGATTCTCTCGCGAAAGCCGTATAGCTCATTGGCACGAACAAGGAGCAGGGCTGCCGTATGTCGAAGGGAATGGCGCCCGCGACGATGGGATTCGCCTGTCCGGCCTGCCGCGCCCGATTGATTGCACGCTGCACGGCCGTCTGCAGGAAACTATCCGAATGCGCCGCGCCGCACGCCGAAAGACAAATTTCCTCGGCGACGCCGAACGCTTTGATGCTGCGGTGCGGCGAGGTGAACAAGAAGGTTGGGTTCGCTTCAATGCTTGAACTTGATGGAGGAAGACTAACCGCATTCATTGTCGCACCTCTTTTGCTATCGAATTTCTTCATCAAAGGCGTTACATGCGCGGCCTGCGCATCAAGCCTTCTCGCTCTTCAAGAGTTGAGGCTGCGGCGGTCGATGGCAAATCCTCGCTTTTCTTTAACGAGGCGAAACGAAGCGAACGAAATCCGATCGCCATCGCCCCGCTCGAAAGAAGCGCGACGAGGCTGAAAATGAGAACCGCCGACGTCAGCGGAAAAACGCGAGTCAGGCTTCCAAGCGCGAGCGCGTCAAACGCGTCGCCGGTGACCGCCTGGGCGGCCCATAGACCATTGACCCGGCCCAACAAATGTTCCGGCGTGTGGCGTTGGACGAGAGTGAACTGCAGAAGCGAGGCGATCGAGCTCAAATAGCCAAAGCCCGCGAGCGCCACAAAAGCGACGACAGGATCGCCGATAAATCCGAGCGACCCGAGCGCGACGAAAGCTGCCGCGCCGCTCGCAAGCAGCAGCGCTCCGCAACGAGCAAAGCCGCCGAGCCAACCGCCCGTCAAGGCGACCACCGTCGCGCCAAGCGGCGCAGCGGCATACATCACTCCCACCGCCGACGGCCCGACGCGGTATACGTCCTCGGCAAGCGCGGGCAAGAGAATGCGAACGCCGCCGCCGAGACTAACAAGCGCGCCTACTGCGACGACGGCGCCGACGAGCCTGTTAATGAAAAGATAGCCTACGCCCGCCCCGAGCGCGCGCAGCGGGTGCTGCGGTTCGCGTCTGGCGGGAGGCATCGGCGGAAGCCGCATGAGCTGAGCGACGGTCAGCAGCGCGCCGATCGCGGCTGCGAGGTAATTCCAGCCGACGCCGAAAGACGCAATCACCATCCCGCCGAGCGCCGGAGAGAGAATTCCGCCCATGCGAACCGTCAGCATGTTGAACTGGCCGGCAGCGCCAAGATTTTCGCGGCCGACGAGAAATGGCGTGGCGGCGAGCAGCGCTGTAACGCCCAGCGCGCTGAAAAATCCGTCCCACAGCGCCAACGCATAGATCGCCAGCACTGAAGGCGACGAGCTGAAGCCATTGACGGCGAGCGCCGCGAAGCCAAGGCCGCAAACAGATCGGGCAAAGAGGATGAGCTTGCGCCTATCCCACCGGTCCGCAAGCACCCCGCCCCCCAACAGCCCGGCGAAGGCGCCGCCGCCGCCGAGCGCCATGGCTATTCCGACTTGCATGGGCGAGCCGGTCATCTCCTGGATTTGAACTGGGACCGCCACTGTCAGCATGCCCAGCGAAAACATCGACAGGGTTCGAGCGATGACGACGGTGCGAAACGCTGCGTTGTCGCGCAGCAGGCTAAGGTCCAACAGGAGACTAGATTTATTCTTGGCGATGTTCTTGGCGACGGCGCCCGCCGGATCACGAGATGAACCCGACGACACGGCATGGCCTTCGTTGCGCGTCTCTTGCGACGCTTCTGGGGAGGGCTGAGTGTCCATCCCCTAGCTCCTCGCCTTCCTGTCGCTGAGCAAGCCATTGAGAATGGGCCCCAAAGCCTGCAAAGAGCGCGGAGAGACAATGTCCGTGTGGGCGCAGTCCAGGTCGACGACCTTGAGCTGGCCCACATAGGGACGCCAGGTCTCCTGGACGTCCATTCCCGGCGGCAAGGTCCGCCTCGCTACGAATAGCGTTGCCGCTCCGGAATAGCGCGCCGTCTTCGCGGTGGAGAGAAGGCGCACTGAATCTTCGTAGTTCCTCATGATATCGCCGAACATCTCGGCCTTCTCCTTCGCCAAGGCCGAATCGAGAGCGTCTTTGGAAGCGTTCATGAACAGCGCGCGCTCCTTCTCGATCTCTCTCTCTTCGTCTTCCGTCGGCGGTCTGCTCCAGTCCTGAATTTCTGGCGGATAGGTGTCGAGCAATCCGAGAAATTCGACGGCGTCGCCTTCTTCGACAAGTCGCACAGCGATCGCCTGCGCCACCACGCCGCCAAGCGAATAGCCGAGCAGCCGATAAGGCCCGTGAGGCTGTATGTTGCGGATCGTTTTGAGATGTCTCTTGCAGACCTCATCCATCGTATCGCAGACGGCGATGACTCCATTCGGACGCGGCGACTGGAGTCCGATCACGGGGCAATCGCTTTGGAGATAGCGGGTGAGAACGCTGAACTGCCACGAAAAGCCTGACGCGGGGTGAATACAGATCACAGGCGCATTGGCGCCCGAGCGAAGATGCAGCACTTCGCCGAAGCCTGCCCTGCGCTCTTCGCCCACTTGTTCCTCGAAAAGCGCGCGCGCAAGCCGCTCAACGCTCGAATTGACGATGACTTCACCGACGGAGACAGGTTTTTTTATTTCCCCCTCCAACTCCGCGGCAAGCTGCATAGCGAGCAAGGAATGTCCGCCGAGCGCAAAGAAGTCATCGTCGGCGTTGACCTCATCGATCCCAAGAACACGCGCAAATATTTCTGAAAGAGTCGTTTCAATTCCTGGAAGCGGCTTGCGGCCTTGGCGATGAAGCGCGTTTCCCGGCGCCGGCAACGCCTTCCTGTCAAGTTTGCCGCTGGCGTTCAGCGGAAATTCCTTCAGGCAGACGACGGCCGTCGGAGTCATATGGCCCGGCAGACGACGCAAAAGCGCGCGGCGCAACGCCTCGCCATCAAGCTCCGTATCTCGTGATGGAACGACATAACCGATCAACTGACGCTCATCGGCGCCGCCGCCGACTCGTTCGCCCGTCGCTCTTGCTGCGACTGCGGCCTGCGCGACGCCTGGCTGCTCCAGCAGCACGCTTTCAATTTCGCCCAGTTCGATCCGCTGACCGCGGATCTTGATCTGGTCGTCGCCTCGACCAAGATATTCAACGCTTCCGTTCGTGAGCCAGCGGACGATATCGCCTGTGCGATACATTCTCTCGCCATCCGCAAAAGGATCGGCGACGAAACGACTGGCCGTGAGCGACGGACGGCCGAGGTAACCATCGGCAAGTTGAGCGCCCGAAAGATAAAGTTCGCCAGCGACTCCGACCGGCGTCAGCCGCAGCCACCCGTCGAGAACCCGCAGGCCTGTGTTCCACATAGGCCTGCCGATCGGAACGCTGGCCGCCTCAGCAGCCTCGTCTGCGCCGACCCCGCAGGCCTGTTGATAGGTGACGTCGACAGCCGCCTCTGTCGGACCGTAGAGATTATGCAGCGGTGCGCCGAACAGCATTTCGTATGACCGGACCAATTCCTTTGACAGGGCTTCGCCGCTGCAAAAGACGAGACGCAAACTGCTGGAGTCCGCCGCCTGGCCGGACTTAGATTTGGCCGTCGCGACGAAGGTCGCAAGCATTGATGGAACGAAATGGATTACAGTTACCCGATGATCCTGAATGAGCCGAAGCAGTTCGCGTGGATCGCGATGTGCTTCGGGCGGCGCGACGACAAGACGCGCGCCAATAATCAGCGGCCAAAAGAACTCCCATACCGAAACATCGAAGCTGCTTGGGGTCTTCTGCAAAATGACGTCGTCAGCGCTCAGTCGGTACTCATGCTGCATCCAGCGCAAACGATTGACGATCGCTTTGTGAGAGACCGTCACGCCCTTAGGGCGGCCTGTCGAGCCGGAGGTGTAGATGACATAGGCTGCATCGTCGGGGCTTGGGCGGATTACGCCCTTCAAGCTGTCTTCGTTCGGACCATCCAACAGCTCATCATAGACGAGCGATGCGCCCCATTGCTCGAAGCGCTCCTGCAGATCACGCGTCGTGACGATGAGGCGAGGTCGAGCGTCCTGCACCATATACGCAAGACGTTCTTCCGGATAGCTGGTGTCGAGCGGCAGATAGGCGGCGCCCGCTTCTTGCGCGGCCATCAGCGCGATGACGAGTCGAACTGAACGCGGCAGCGCAATCGCGACGATGTCGCCGGTCGTGACGCCGGCACCCGCGAAGTTGCGCGCGAGCGTCGTTACTTGCCGCCGAACTTCTCGGTAGGACAGCGCATGATCGGCGTCGACCAGCGCTATGGCGTCCGGCGTGCACTGCGCCTGGTCCGCCAGCAGCTCGCACAGGGGGCTCGGATAATTCGCCACCTTCGTCGTGTTGACGCGCGCGAGCAGATCTCGCTCCTCGGGGAGCAAAACGTCCATCGCAGAGAGCGGCGCGTCGGGTCGGTCGACGATCTGTTCGAGCAGTCGCGTTACACGGCGGGCAATGCGCTCCGGCTCCTTGACGCCTTCGCGATATTCGATCCGCAGCTCCAGTTCGCGGCCCGGCAGAACCATCAGCGTCAAAGGATAATGCGTATAGCCGCGGTTGCGGGCGCCGACGCATCGCAGACCGCTGAAGTCCGCCGCGAACAGCTTCGCGTCTTCCGGATAATTCTCCACCACGAGCAATGTGTCGAACAGGTTTGAAACGCCGCACAGCCGCTGGATTTCGCCAAGGCCAACGCCGTCATGCTCCAGCAGGCGAATTTGCCGCTGCTGGACATTGGCAAGCTGCTCGAGCAGCGGCTGGTCCGGGCGCAGCCGCAAGCGGACCGGCAGCGTGTTGGTGAAAAGTCCGATATGCGCTTCGACGCCTTCGATCGCCTCGGAACGGCCCGACATTGGCGACCCGAACACAACGTCGCCGCGACCCGTCACTGTTGTAAGAAATGCGCCCCAAACGCCTTGCATCAAGGTGTTGAGCGTCAGCCCGCGGCTGCGGCGCAACGCCTCGAGTTCTTCCAGGACTCCCGGCCGAAGACGAAGCGGTAGCTCATGAATGGCTCCGAAGCGCTTCGTGTCTTCGAACAGTAATGTCGGCGCAACGCCCTGCAGCGCCTCTCGCCAAGCGTGACGCGCAGGGGTCGGGTCACGGCTGGCGAGGCGACGCACGACCGTTGCATAATCGGGAGTGAGAGGCGGCAGCGCATGACCAGCATAGGCGCCAAGCAGTTCTCGCAGCATGATCGTTGAAGACCAGCCGTCGCCGATCAAATGATGCGAGCAGATGAGAAGAACATGCCTATCGGCGGCAAGGCGCACGAGCGTCGCCTGCGCCATCATCCGTTCCTGCGCCTCGGCGCCAAGAAATTCCCGATCGAGCTCCGCCCGCTCGAGACGATCGAGTTCGGCGACTTGCTGCTCTTCATCGCATGCGTCGAGTCTGCAGCGCTTCCATGGCCAGTGACGTAGACTGGAACCGTCATCGAGCAACGGAAGGATTTGCAGCGCAGCGCCCTGTTGAACGTCAAAGACCGCCGCCAATTGGGGGTGACGGCGGAGCAGCGTCTCCAGCGCATCCTTGAGTCTTTCGACATCGAGCGGACCTGCGATGTCAAAGCGCGAGATAGCGTTGTAGCGGCTGGTCTGCTCGCCGAGCCGGGCATGGAACAGCAATCCTTCTTGTAACGGCAATGCAGGCAATACGGCGGCGATTGGACCGTAACGCTCCCGCAGCGCATCGAGCTCCGCGTCACTGATTTGGTTGGACTCAAGCATTGCTACGCTCGGCGCGGGCGCCTGCGACTCGAGCGCCTGAGCCATGCGGGCGACGCTTCGGCATTCGAAGATGTCTCGCGGGCGCAACAGAGCGCCGCGCCGACGCAGCGCCGCGCAAAGGCCTATCGCGGAAATGCTGTCGCCGCCCAGAAAAAAGAAGTCGTCATCGGCGCCGACGTGGTCCACGCGCAAGATGCCCGCGATAAGTTCGGCCAGCATCGCTTCGGGTCCAGGAAGCGGCTGACGGCTTTTTGATTGGGTCGCCTCGGACGGATCGGGCAAAGCCTTCCGATCAAGCTTGCCATTGGCGCTCAGTGGAAATTCTTCCAAAACCACGATCGCAACAGGCGTCATATAAGCTGGAAGACGCTTGTCCAGCGCCGCGCGCAGCGCTTCGCCGTCGAGCTCGTCGCCGCGCGTCGCGGGCGTGACATAGCCGATCAACTGGCGCGCATCGGACGCGAGCGCCGACGCCTCTCCGCCGCCAAGAATTCGCGCGACGACGACCGCCTGCCCGACGCTAGGCTGGTCCCGCAAAGCGCTTTCGATTTCGCCGAGCTCGATTCTCTGACCGCGAATTTTGAGCTGATCGTCGCTACGACCAAGATAATCGATGGTTCCGTCAGGCAGCCACCGCGCGATGTCGCCGGTGCGATACATGCGTTCGCCATTGGCTTCCGGGTCAGCGACGAACCGGCTGGCGGTCAGCGAAGCGCGGCGCCAATAGCCTTGCGCAAGCTGCGCCCCCGTCAGATAGAGATCGCCAGCGACGCCGATCGGCGCAGGACGCAAGCGCGCGTCCAATATGCGCAAGCCTGTGTTCCACAAAGGCCGCCCGATCGGCACGCCCGGGCCTCGCGCCGACGCGAGCGCTTGTCCGAATGCAAGTTGATAGGTCACCTCGACCGTCGCTTCGGTTGGTCCGTACACATTATGCAGCGGCGCGTGAAACAGGTTCTCGAAAGCTTCAGCGAGTTCCTTCGACAAGGCCTCGCCAATGCAAAACACTGCGCGCAGGCTCACAGCGTCACGCGCAGCGTTCGCTGTCGTCCGAACGCCGGCGACAAAGGCGGCGAGCAGCGACGGCACGAAATTCATCGTCGTGACCCGATAGTCGCGGATGGCCTGAAGCAGGGCCTCCGGATCACGGTCGACTTCTTCCGGCGCCATCACGAGACGCGCGCCGCATGTCAGAGGCCAGAAGAACTCGCCGACGGAGACATCGAAGCTGCAGGGCGTCTTCTGCAAAACAACATCATCGGCGGTCAGCGAATATTCGTCTTGAAGCCAGTATAGGAGATTGACAACCGCGCCGTGAGAGACAACGACGCCCTTCGGCTTCCCGGTGCTGCCTGACGTGTAGATGATATAGGCCGGATGATCGGGCGTGAGCGCCGTCTTGGGCGCAAACGAATGTTCTTCGATGTCGGGCGCAAGCTCATCGAAGATCAGAACCCGCCCCATCTTTTCGAAGCGGCTTCGCAGATTCTCACAGGTGATGATTAAGCGCGGCGCGGCATCCTCGACCATATAGGCCAGTCGCTCGTCGGGATAATTGATGTCGAGAGGCAGATATGCGGCGCCTGTTTCAAGCACCGCCATGATCGCAAGGCTCAAATGAACGGAACGGGGAAGCGCCACAGCGACATGGTCCTCGGCGACCACCCCCGCGTCTGCAAGCATTTGCGCAAGTCGAGAGACCTGACGCCGAACCTCCCGATAAGTGAACGTATGGTCTGCATCAACGAGCGCTATAGCGTCTAGCGTCTTTGCAGCCTGCGCCGCGAGCATGTTGCATAATGTCAGCCACGGAACATCTTTCGCTGTGTCGTTCGCCGCCGCGATCAGCGCGCGCTCGCCTTCGGTCAGGAGCGGCGCCGCGCCGATTGCGAGCTTGGGATCTTCCGCGAGGCGCTCCACGAGACAGGCGAGCCTGTTCGCGTGCAGTTCCAGATCCTGCTCGTCGTAGCGATCGCAATTCGCGACGAGATCAATCGTCAACCTGCCGTCGTCGACATAAAGATCGACTTCCATGTCTTCGACGGGGCCCGACGCCAGCTGATGCGTCACGCCCGCGACGCCATCGAAATCGAGCCGATAATCGAACATCTTGAGATTGAGCATCGGCCCGTAGAGAGATCGATCCGAACCGACCAGCCCGAGATCGCGCCGCAGCTGTTCGGCTTCGTACCGCTGCCGCCGCCGCACCGCCTTCAATTCGGAGGCGAGCGCTGTCGCCGCCTCCGATAACAACATTGAGGGTGCGACGCTCAGCTGCACAGGCAGGACGTTGACGACAGGACCTGCGGCGAAGAGCGCAATGGATCCCATGCGTCGCATGAAGGGCATGCCGACCGTCAATCGCGTCGCGCCGCTCATCCGATGCAGATACGCAAAGACGGCCGCCATCGCCACTTCGACGCCGGAGACGCGAACCGCGGCGCCTTGCGTCTCGAAGGCCGTCATAACGTCTGGCGGAAGAGATATTCTTCGCCGTAGCGGCAAGGACACGGCCCCGGCCTGCAGGGTCCTCGCGCTCGGTTGCGACAATGCGATCGGGGTCGGCAGATTTTGGGCGTGTTGCAGCCAAAACAATCGGTCTGATCCCTGCGCCTTCGAGCCCTCGTAGGACTGGTATTCTTCGGCAACCTCGGCGAAGGAGGTGAAAGGCGACTCTCCTAAAGGCTTTCGGCGCCTTAGCGCCGTATAGATCTCAGCGATGCGCCGCGCGATCGCCGCAAAGCTGAAACTGTCGACCATCAAATGGTGGTATCGCTGATACCAGAACCAACGCTCGCGGTTCGATGTTTCGCCGAGACGAATTAGCGCGTGCCGATAAAGCAACGCGTCGCCATCCAAAGGCAGATCCGCCGCCAGATCGGCGCGCATGAAGGCAAGCGCTGCAGCCTCCGGGTCAGGTTCTTCGCTGACGTCAACGACATCCGGATCGGGCGACTCCCCTGCGTTTCGGCGTTGAGGAATGATTTGCGAGAGCCGCCCCTCGGACTCGATAAACCGGGCATGAACTGTATCAGCCTCAGAAAGTCCTATGCGAATGGCCAGGCGGAAAGATTCGACATCCACGGCGCCCTTCAACTCTACGTATTGCGCGACGATGAAGGCGTTTCGCGTCGGGGACACTTGGTCCCCCATCCACATGCCCGGCTGCGCGGCGATGAGCGGTAGCTCAAGCGCGATCGGCGAGGAAGGTCGCAAAGGCGGAGCAAGAAGCACTTGTCGTTCCCCTCGAAAGAAAGGCTGCCCACGAAGTCATTCGGTTAGCGCGGACGGGAAGCGTCACGGAGCGACTGCGGGCGCATGTCCGTCCAATGCTCATCGACGAATTTTACGCAGTCGTTCCGATCGCTCGGACCGAAGAGCCGTCGCCAGCCTGCGGGCTGCGGGGCGAATGTCGGCCAGAGACTGTGCTGGCCCTGGGAGTTGACCAGAACGAGAAACGTAAGGCTTTCGTCGTCGAATGGGTTTGGCTGCGCGTCGTTCACACATTCACTCCGTCACGTTTGTAATTGCTAATCTTGAGGCGTCCGAGCGAGACGCCGTAGCGCCAGCTGGCGCCGCACGATGGTCGGCGAGCAGAAAGGACAGTCCGTCGAGCAATCCGCCACGCCAGCAGAGCGGATCGTGCCCGCCCGAATAGACGCGATAGTGGGCGTCGTGCCCTGCATTGATGAGAGTCCGATGAACGCGGTCGCTGGCGACGCGAATGATTTTCTCAAAGCTTCCAGCCTCTAGAAAGACGCGAAGACGGGAAGCGCCGCTCTTGCTTCTCTCGATCAAATCGGCGACGATGTCTCGCGCATGGCCGCGCGTGTCAGGAGCGTTCGGCCGCAGTTCCTCCCGCGCATAACCTCCCGGCCACCAAAACGAGCCAGATTGGCTGAGCACGCAACCGAAGCATTCTGGCGAGCGAAGTCCGGCGAAAAGCGCCCCGAGTCCGCCAAAGCTCTGTCCAGCGATGACGGTCTTGCTCGGATCGTGGCCGTACGGCGCGAGGCCTGCCACGATTGGCAAAAGCTCCCGCTGAACGGCCTCCAGAAAGGCCTCGTCACACGCGAGCTCGCGACGACGCATGTCTGCGTTGAGCGAATCGATGAGCACATAGATGCTGGGTGGGAGCAAGTCGGCGTGCGTGGCATGGTCCAGGGCTGAGAAGACCGGCATGGCTTCGGCCCAATATTGGCCGTCCAGGAGCACGACGAGAGGAAGCTTGCTTTCTTTAGGCGTCGCACCCGTGCGATAGATCCAAACACGGCGGCTATTGCGCAGCCGAACGCTGTTCCATTCCATTCGATGGAGGCGGCCCTGATCGGCCGCGAGTCGGCTGTTGCGGTCGACGTCTCGCCATGCCGTTTGCAATGGCGCCTGTGGAAGATGTGCGGCTGACAACGGCTGTCCGCGCAGGCCGACATGGCAAAGGTTGGGGTTCAACGAATCGGTCTGAGCGAACTTCAGCGCTGCGCGCCACCAATCCTTCGGCGACATTTCGCCGTCTGCGCCGCGCGCGCCATGGTGATGGTTGTCATCGAGAGGAATGAAGCAATAGCTTCCGCGCCATTCAGCCTCTACCTCGAATGACCAATGCCAGACATCCGTTCCGGCGATCCGCTGCAAAGAGGCGGGTTCATTGCTATGATGATCAGTGACTGAGCAGATATCGATAGAGACGGATCGAGTTCTTGAGGTCGTCGCATCGCCTTCAGGGTCACGCCACAAGAACAAGACGCGCGCCCGATCCCCGCCTATCGCCTGGACAATTGGGCAGCCTTCGATGGCGACCCGACGCCACCAGCGATCGGAACCCACGTCTTGGCCGAAGCGGCCTTTCAACAATTGCTGGCAAGGCGTCGTCATCGCGCCGCCTCCTGCAATTGCCGGTGAGAAGCGGCCCAAACACTGTCTGCAGGCCCATATTCCACGCGATGGGCAGCGGAGCGCGCCATCCAGACGAAGCATAAGGCGGCGGAAAGCGCGACGAGGTCGACGCCGAGCGCGGCCATGCTCGCGGAACCTTGCATGCCGAGCGCAGGCGATGCCCAGCTGAATAGTGAGGTCAAAGGAATTGCAGCGGCGGCTATCGCTGCAAGCCAGAGAAGTTCAACGCTGGCCGCGGCCGCTCCCCTGAGGAACGACCAAAGGACGCTCGCCAGGAACACGGCGTAATAAACGCCATTGTGCCACACATCGATATTCGCGACGCGGCCGTTCAACCATTTCGCCGCCACGATCGTGATGGAGATCGCGCAGATCGCGCCGAGACAAACGCCGACCGTAGCGGCGGACATCAGCCGCGTCGATGTCTTCTGATGTACGGGCCCGCCGTTTCGCCGTTCAGTTCGCCGGCGAGACTCAATCCAAAGCAAATTGCCGGAATAGAAGAGGAAGGCGCCCGCGATGCCGAGAAGAAAATAGCAGACACGCACGACATCGCCGCCAAAAGTGGCGAAATGCAGGGCGAAAAACGTCGCCACGACGCCCGTCCAAGTTCCCTCTCTGCCGGGCAGATAGTCCGTGTTGGCGATCTCGCCGGTGACTGGGCTGATGACCGCGAACCCCTTTCCTCTCGTCATATAGCGGGTGTCATGACCCCAAACCTGAACCGAGGCGCCACGAAGCCCAGCGTTTCGGTAACGCATCTCGTCGGGGACGAAACCCGGCGACGCCGCCTTGACCCGATCGAGAAGCGTGTTGACAGGGAGCATGGGCGCGGGTCGCTCGTCCTTCTTGATTGAGTTGAAGGGATTGCTCGCGGCCATGACCGACTTCAGACGGCCGTCATAGACGACGTAGTCGAGCGCGTCGTACAGCTGGTCGTGCAGGCAGAAAACAACCGCGCTCAGCGCGATGACGATGTGGAACGGCAGGCTGACGACGCCCACGACATTATGCGCGTCGAGCCACATGCGCTTGAGATTGGGGGTTATCCGCAGGGCGAAGAGATCCTTAACGAGCGACGGCAGAACGATGATCAAGCCCGACACAAGCGCGACGGCATAGACGGCGCTCACGACGCCCATGATGGTCTCGCCGATGTCATTGGCGCCTGGAATGCCAGCGGTTCGGTGAATGTTGTCGATGAAGTCGGCAAGACTCGAGCGATATGACTGCGCCAGGCGCAAGTCGCCTTCGGGAGAGAGCTCCGCCGACCACGGCGTCCTGTCGTCCTTGCCCTTTCGCCATGTGAGCCGCGCCCAAAGATCTTCGGTTTCGCCCAAATGGAGCGTGAATTCCTTGGCTGCGTCAGGCCGAACGGCAAGCGTGTGCGCGATCAATTCATCCGATCGGGCAAGCGCGGTGAGGCGGACCGGAGCGGGGGATGAAACCCAGCGCGCGAGCGGCTCGGCGAACACCGTGATGGAGCCGGCGTAGAAGGCGATGAACAGAAACATCCCGGCGGTGATGCCTGTCCAGGTATGAACAACCTTATAGAGTCGAACAACGTCGCTGCGCATCGTGCGTTGTCCCGATTAGCGAAGGAGAAGGCGGCAGGCGAAGAGGCCGGCGTACGCCAGTAGATTTACGCCGCCCAGCCAGAGCCAGGCGCGCATACCGCTCGAAAAGAAGAAACACAGGCTCAGCGTCGTCAGCCAGATCGGCGCGATCAGCCACATCACGAGCTGAAATTTATTCGGGGTCGCCAGTCCGCCGGGACTGAGCCACGCAAAGACGCCCGCAAGCGCGATCGCGAGGCTGAAGCCCAGAATGGCGCCGGCCGAGGTTTTGCTCACCCAATCGCGTCTGATCTGACTCATGGCGCGTTCCTGATGAAGTTTCGCAGCACGCCCAAGCACGGGAAAGCGATGAACAGAAGCATGACCAGGGCGAGCGTCCCGAAAATCGAAGTTGAAAGCTGAACCGTCTGACTCCACAGAAAAACGCCGAGAAGCAGCAGCGCCGCGCCAGCGACGCCGCTCCACAACCCAGGCAACGGCCGCGACAACCAGCGCTGGTTCTGCGCGCCGAGATAGAGGCTGGCGGCGCCCGTCGCGATGGCCACGCAGGCGGCGAATTGAATAGCTGCGGGCGAGAGGTTCAACGTCCACTCCCTATTCTTAGAAGTTGAATGTCGCCGACAGCAGGACGGTGCGCGGCGCATCGAGCGTGGCGAAGCCGTCATTGAAGGCGCCGGACCAATAGCTGTGGTTGAACAGATTGTTCACATTCGCCCGCAGCGTCATGTCTGTGCCGTAGATCTTCGTGGTGTAGCGAGCGCCTGCGTCGAAGCGCGCCCATTCAGGAATTCGGTAGTAGTTCAACGAGTCGACATAGAGGGCGCTCGTATAGATGACGCGGCCTTCCACGGTCACCCCGACCAGATAGGGAAGGTCCCATTCGCCGTAGATGTTCGCCTGCCATCTTGGTATGCCGAAGGCGTTTTTACCGGTGGTCTTTCCGTCCGCGCTCTGCGTGATGACGCCGATCATATAAGAGACGCCGCCGAGCACACGGACGCCCGGGATCGGCTCGCCGAAGACGTTCCACTCGATGCCCTGGTTGCGCTGCTGGACGGGTTTGTAAGATACGCGGCCTCCCGTGGTCACGGTCGCAAGCGTCGGTTGGGTGATTTCGTAAAAGCTCAGCGTATTGGCGAGAATGCCCAAATCGAGCTTCGCGCCGGTCTCGATCTGCTTGGAGACGAAGGGTGCAAACGACTCGTTGTAATTGGTCGACAGCGGGTTGGTGACGCGCAAGCCTTGCGTGAGCCCTTCGATATAATTGGCGTAAAGCGAGAGACGCTTGTCGAATGGCTTGACGATCAGCGCAAAAGCCGGTGAGAGCCGATGGCTGTCATAGGAATTCGTCTCTATGCCCGTATTGGCTTGAAACGTCTTGGTCATCACCCGCTGACTGCGCAAGCCGCCGATGAGCTGGATGCGTTCGTCGAAAGCCGAAATCGTGTCGGCGAAGGCGAGGCTCGCCAGATAGGTTTCTGCGGTCTTTCTCGGATCGGTCGCGAAATAGGCTTGTCCGAGACGGAACGGCGTATTCGGAACGACCGGCGGAGGCGGCGCCTGAGGCGGCACGACGGGCACGTAAATGTTGGAGCTGTAAGGCGAGATAAATCCGAATTCGGAGCTTTGGCTGAATTTTAGCGCCGAGGCGCTCAGCACGAATTGATGGCGCAGCGGTCCCGTGTCTACTTGACCGCGAATGCCGCCCTGCGTCGACAGCGAATTGGTATAGCCGCGCAGATTGACGATTCGGGCTCCGGAGTAGTTGCCGAGCAGGTTTACGTTTGCCGCCTGAGTTCCGTTGGTGAAGCCGAAGTTCCGGCTGTCCAAAAAGCCGATTCCGCCGAAAACCGTGACATTCTCGGCGATGTCCAGCTCGGCGCGCGCTTCGATCGCCTTGTTTTCGAACCGGGCGTTGGAGCCGACAAACAGATTCTTGGTTGCGCTTGGCGCCGCGGCCACGCCAATGCCGGAGAAGCTCGCCATGAGCGCGCTGCCGTTCTTGAAGATTTCCTGACTGTGATAGGCGTCAATCGAAAGCCTGAGGCGCTCCTCCCGGAAATCGAGCGCCAGCGCGTTCAGGCCGCGCACCTTCCACTGCTCGTCGAGCGCGGTCCCGCCGCTGCGATAAACGCCGTTGTAGCGAATGCCGAACTGATTGTGGTCGCCGCCGCGCCGGCCGACGTCGATATGCGTGCCGAACTGAGAACTGGATGTGTAATCCGTGCTGACGCTGGTGATCGGCGTGTCGCCGGCATGTTTGGTGACGAGATTGATCGAACCGCCGACCGCGCCGAAAGGCGCCATGCCGTTGAGCAGCGCACCGGGTCCCTTGAGGACTTCGACCCGCTCCAGAAACTCCGTTGGGACATGGCCGTCGGGCGCGAGGCCGTACATGCCGTTGAGCGCCAGCTCGCTGCCGAGCACCGGAAAGCCGCGAATTCTAAAGTTCTCGCGAATGTGTCCCGCAGACGTGGCCATGCGGACCGACGGATCGTTCTCCAAGACCTGCTGCAAGGTGCGCGCCTGCTGGTTTTCGATCAGCGCCGACGTGTAGCTCGTCATATTGAACGGCGTATCCATGAAATCGCGATTGCCGAGCATGCCGAGCCGGGCGCCGCGAGCGACCTCGCCTCCGGCGTAGGCCGGCGGAAGATTGCCGATTTCGCCCGTTGGCGGAGACGGCGCGACGCCGCTTGCGCCGGAGAGCAGCGCAGGACCGTCCTGCGGGGCGGCGGAAGTCGCGCCGCGCGGCGTCGAAGCCACGTGCGGTCTCGGGCCGCTCGGATGAGCGCTGCTCGCACGCGCGCTCGATGCGACTGGGCGTTGCGTTTGTTGCCGCGGTTTGGCTTGCGGCTTTTCGCGCGGCGCATCCACGGTCACCGGAGGCAATGTTTGCGAGCCGTTCTGCGCCAGGGCCGATGCGACTTCGAGCGCGATCACGACCGGCGCGCCGAGACGACATACAAGCAGGGATTTTTTCCCGATCGCCGAGATGTCCAGGCAGGAAAATCCGGAATGTTTCTTGGTCATTCTTCCGCCTCTACTATTGTGCAGCGCGACGCCTCGCTTTGTATGCTGCACATAGCTCGAATATTTTTTTTTCGTCAATTATGTAACCGTCATTTCGGAAGTATTTTAAGCGCGATGTGACATATGTACCATATATTACTTGTATTTATTCTCATTACAAAGTAGCCAGTACTTTATTGCTTAAGTTGTAAACAAAGCGACACGCAGTCACCGTGCAGCGCCGAAGCCAACAGGATCCGATCACGCGGCGGACCGGTCAAAGGAGATCGCAAGGGCGGTGGTCTTTCTGGCGTTTGATCTCGCCAGCCACATCACGCTTCAGGATTCGTGGTTGGGCGCAACGCGTACAGCTAAGCGTGATTCACCCGGCGGGCGCTTACGCCGCCGAGTTGAAGGAGCTCTGCTATTGTTCTTGCGCCCGGCTGTGCTCGAGTGCGACAGAGTCGCGTGAGATTTTCTCCGTGACGGAACTGTGCGCGCGTCCGCTCAGCAGGGCGCGCAGCAGGACGGCGATCGTCGTCCCATTGTGCAGCGTGGCGGCGGCGAGAGGAGAAAGACGCCCGAACGCCGCCGCGGCCAGAATCGCCGAATTCACGCCAACTGCGAATCGGAAGTTCGCGTGGATCAAACGCATCGCTTCTTGAGCGACCGCGAGTATCGTGACGATGGAATCCAGTCTATCTTCCAGCAACACAATGTCGGCGCTGGCTCGGGCAATGTCGGCGGCGCGCGGCATTGAGATGCCGACATCCGCCGCCATCAATGCGGGACCGTCATTCACGCCATCTCCGATATAAGCGACGCGGCGGCCCTCCTGCTTGAGCGCCTCTATAATGTTGGCCTTGTCCTCCGGCTGCTGTTCATAATGCACCGCATCTATGCCAAGCGTCTCTGCGAAAGCCAGCGCCGGCGCCTGGCGATCGCCCGTGATCATCACGAGGCGCTTGACTCCTAACGCGCGCAACTGCGCAAGCGTGCTCGCGCTCTCCGGTCGCAATCGGTCGCGCAATGCAAAAACCGCAATCGGACGCTCATCGGCGGCGACATAGAGAAGCGATTTGCCTTGCTCTTGAAGCGCTCGCACGGTCTTGCGGGCGTCCGCGAATGAAATGTGCTCGTCGTCTTCGAGATAATGCCGGCTGCCAAACCGGATGCGACGTCCATCGACATTCGCTTCCACGCCGTGACCGACAATGAAATTTACCGCCTCATGCGGGATATGGGCGAGCCGGCGCTGCCGCGCGAGCCCGACAACGGCGCGCGCGATGGGATGGCTCGTGTGCTCGCCGAGCGAAGCGACCATGGCCGCCGCCCGTTCTTCGTCGATCCTTGGGTCCAGCGGACAAATGTCCGTGACCTCGAGCGTGTTGTGGGTCAGCGTGCCGGTCTTATCGAAAACGATCGTGTCGACCCCGGCAAGCGTTTCGATCGCCGTTCCGCTCTTGACCAGACAGCCTTCCTGCGCGGCCCGATACATCGCCGACTTGATCGCGATCGGCGTGCCGAGCTTCACGGCGCAGGAATAGTCGACCATGAAGACGGATTCGATCCGTCGCCAGTCGCGCGCGAGCGCGAACACCACCGCAGCTGTGGCCAGCGTAATGCCGACGCGCCGATCCGCAAAGACGCTGGACACAGTCTGGATGTCGGCCGGACGGTCGAGAGCGTCCTGAATGTAGCGCGAAATGCGTCCCGTCGTGGTGTCGTCGCCTACGCGCTCAGCCTGGACCACGAGCCGTCCATCGGTGACAACGCTGCCCGCGACCGCCTGATCTCCGACCACGCGCGGCAGGGGAAGACTTTCGCCAGTCACTGAGGAGTGATCGACATAGGCGTCGCCGGCCACCACCTGGCCATCGACCGGAATGGTTTCGCCGGCGCCGACGACGATGCGCTCGCCGCCTTTAAGCTGCGTGAACGGCACGCGCGCGAGTTCGCCGTCTTGCGCTTCCACCCAGACATCGCCAGGCGCCTGTCGCAGGAGCGAACGCAGTAATTCGTCTGACTGCTGGACGGTGGTGGCCTCGATATGCTCCGCCAGCGCAAGCAGGAAGCGGGTCACGCTGGCGGTGACATATTCCTGGCGCGCCGCCGGCACGCCGATGGCGAGCGCATCAAGAACATCGGTCTTCAGCTTGCCGCGCGACGCCGCAAGGATGCCGCGCGCGAGGACGCCCGCGATGTTGAGCCAAGTGATCGCTGCGGCGAGCGGCGCGGGAAGGAGGAGCGCGGCTGCGATCGCGCCGGCCGCGAGAGTCACGCGCTTGGCGTTGGCGGCTGGTGGAGGTCGCCATATATCCGCGGCCATTGATGGCGTTCGACGTGCGGTTTCGAGAATGGAGTCGCGGACCTCGGGCTGTCCATCATACACCAGCGTCAAAGATGCGCAGGCGCGATTGGCGCGCACAGAGGCGACGCCGGGAAGCTGTCGCAGCGCAACTTCCGTCTGCGCAAAATCGTCCGCATCGGACAAAATCCGCAACCGCAGTCGCTTGTCCAACTCATGGACAATTTCTACACACGCCACGGTCAGCGAGAAGGCTCCTTTGCTCGTGCGCGTTCGCGGATCTGCGGCTGAGGCGTCAATCTCCGACTTTACTTCACGCAGCTGCTAAATTTCGCTCCTAACTCAGTTTTGCGCCGTGGTCCACAATAGGATTGTGATCTTAGCGGAGTCGCTGCCGCGTGACAGAGCGTGTCGCCAGCATCCTTTCACAGACTTTGTTCTCGCATCGGCTGCCCTCGAGTCCAAGCCGTCGCTACGGCTAGGCGGCTGCGCTGCTGCAACCAGGCTCTTTGCCTTTCGCCCTGAGGACGATTAGCTAAGAACGCTGGCGGAACCCGCCGAAACCAATGACAGGAGCCGAGTCATGTTTGTCGCGATGAACCGCTTCAAAATCGTCAAGGGCAAGGAACAGGCCTTCGAGGACGTCTGGCGATCGCGTCAGTCGCGGCTTCAGGAAAGGCCCGGCTTCATCGTCTTCCATCTGCTCAAGGGGCCCGAGCGGGAGGACCACATTCTCTATGCGTCGCATGCGCTGTGGGAAACTCGGCAGCACTTCATCGATTGGACGCATTCCGAACATTTCCGTGAGGCTCACAAAAACGCTGGTCAGAACCGCGATCTCTATCTGGGCGGCCCCGAATTCGAAGGCTTCGACGCGGTTCTCACCGAATCCAATCCAAACTATGCGCCGACTGCCGCAGAATAGGATTGATCTGCAAGACACACGGGGCGGCGGCCTCCGGGGAGGGTTACGGAGCGGAATAGGCGCGATCGTATCCTCGCCGTCCTCGCTGCGGCCGGATGGCGTCTCTTGTCGACACGCCGCACATGCCTTGAGGCGGACCAGTTCAGCGGAGGCGAAGGGCGCCGCAGTCCGCGAGCGGCAGACTGACGATGAATTCACTGCCCCGGCCGACGCCCTCGCTGCGCGCTTCCACCCGGCCGCCGTGGATTTCCACGAGGCTGCGCACGAGCGCGAGGCCGATGCCGAGCCCTCCCTCGGAAAGCCGAATTTGGCCGTCCGTTTGCGCGAAGAGATCGAAAACTCGCGGCATCATGTCGGCGCTGATGCCGACGCCATTGTCGCGAACCCGCAGAACGACTTCATGGCCCCTGCGAGCGGCGTCGATTTCGATGCGCCCGCCCCGCGGCGTGTATTTCGCCGCGTTGTTGATGATATTGGCCGCAATCTGCGCCAGACGGACGGAGTCGCCGAAAACCCGCAGCGGCTCATCCGCGACCTTCATGGTTACGCGGTGGCTCTTGCTTTCGATGAGCGGATGACAGGATTCCAAGGCGTGCCGCAAGAAATCCGACACGGCGACGTTTTCCTTGCGCAAGGCGACTTTGCCACGGCCGATCCGGGAGATTTCCAGAAGATCATCCACGAGGCGAACAAGGTGATCGACCTGTCGCTGAACCATAGCGAGCAGCGGAGTGTCAGGAAATTGGGGACCATATTTCTTTTTCAAGATATGCACGGCGTTCCGGATCGGAGTGAGCGGGTTACGTAATTCATGCGCCAGAGTGGCGAGGAACTCGTCCTTGCGGCGGTCGGCGTCTTGCAGCGCGGCTTCGGCCTCATGACGCGCCGTCACGTCGGCATGAGTGCCGATCGCCCTTAGCGGCAGGCCAGCGGCGTCCCGCTCAACGACCCGTCCGCGGTCCAGAATCCAGCGCCAAGACCCATCCTTGTGACGCAGGCGGTGCTCGCATTCGTAGAAATCCGAGCGACCCTCCAGATGGTCAGTCAGTCTGGCGGCGACCTCCTCCCTCTCGTCGGGATGAATCAGCCTTTCCCAGGCTCGCACATCGGGTTCAATCTCGCTGAGTTCATACCCAAGCATGGACGCCCAACTGCCGCCGAACTGGACCCGGCCGCTGGGCACGTGCCAGTCCCAGAATCCCAGCTGGCCGGCTTCCAGCGCCAGCGCGAGCTGCTGCTGGCTTTCCCGTAGCGCCAGTTCGGCCTGCTTGAGATCGTCGATATCGGTATTGCTGCCGAACCATTCGACGATCTCGCCGGTTGCGGCGCGGACGGGTGCGGCCTGAACGCGCATCCAGCGCCACTCGCCATCATGTCGGCGGATGCGGTGCTCGCTCCAAAACGGCTCGCCGCGCGCGACGGCTGCTCGCCACTGCGCCGCCACTGCCTCGAGGTCATCAGGGTGAACGACCTTGGTCCAGCCGTCGCCGAGCATTTCCTCGGCGGTCTGACCCGTGAAGGCCATCCATTCCTGTTGCGGCTTTTCATGCAGTCCGGATGGCGGACAGCTCCATGTGATCGCGCTCGCAGCTTCCACGAGAGAGCGATAGCGCAGCTCGCTTTCGCGCAGCGCCTTCTCGACCCGCTTGCGCTCGGAAACGTCGATGTTCACGCCCGTGAGGCGCACCGGCGTGCCGGCGGCGTCCTTGAAACTTTGAAACCGCCCGGCAATCCAGTGCACGCTGCCGTCGGGCCATACGACCCGCCACTCATGCTCGACGGGCTCGCCCGTCGCCAGCGTTTCGTTAACCTTGGCGACCGCGCCCGCACGATCGTCTGGGTGCACCAACTGCTCCCAGGCCGACCGCCTCCGGCCGAATTCGCCCGGCGCCAGCCCATACATCGCCTCCAATTCCGGCGTCCAGATATTCACGTCCGTCGGAATGCGCCAGTCGAATGCGCCGATCTTCGCAGCCTCGGTCGCCAACCGCAGCCGAGCCTCGCTCTCGCGCAGCGCCTCCTCCGCCTGCTTTCGGTCGGTGATGTCCTGCGTAATGCCGAAGCCGCCTAGAAGCGCGCCCGCCGCGTCAAATTCCAGATAGGCTTTCTCACGCACCCATTTGATCTCGTCCCCGGACACTATGCGGTGCTCGATGTCGTAGGGTTCGCCGCGCAGGCCGGCCTGCCATTTTGCATCGACGTCGGCCCGGTCGTCCGGGTGCACCAAGGAGAGAAAATTATCATAGGTCAGCGGCGTCCCCCTTGGCACGCCGAATATTCGATGGTTCTCGTCCGACCAGGTCAAAACGTTCCGACGCACGTCGAGCCGCCACCAGCCGATCTTTCCGACCTCCTGGGCGCGGTCGAGATCGTTGCGGCTTTGCTGCAGCGCCTCTTCGGCCAGCCTGCGCTCGGTGACGTCCTCGACGAGAGTGATGATCCACCGTGGTTTGCCGTCGGCGCAGCGAATGAGCGAGACGCTCTTGCGGACCCAAATGCTTTCGCCGTTCTTCCGAATGTAGCGGTTCTCGACGACGAAGCCCGGAATCTCGCCGGCGAGCATCCGTTCGGATAGGGCCCTGTTGGCTGGCCAATCATCCGGATGGATCAGATCCGACCCCTCGAGGGCAAGAAGTTCCTCGCGCGTGTAGCCGGTGATCCCACAGTAAGCGCTGTTGGCGTCCAGGTACGTATCGTCTGGCCCGTTCACCGCAAAGCCGATCGAGGCGTTGGCGAAGGATACGCGGAAGCGTTCCTCACTGTCGCGCAACGCCGCTTCTGCCTGCTTGCGTTCGGTGATGTCGCGCACGAAGGCGCGCATGCCGACAATATGGCCTCTTTCATCGACAACGGTCCACGTTCGCAGACTTATCGGAAATACGGTTCCATCCTTGCGGATATATTCCTTCTCATATTCGGCGGATTCGCCGCGCGGAAGAATGTGCTCCCGCACGACCGCCGCCTCCATGTCATGCCAGACTTCTGGGGTCAGTTCTTGATAAGTCAGTCGCTTCAGCTCTTCGAGCGTGTAGCCGAGCATCTTCTGGTAAGCAGGGTTGGCTTCGAGAATACGGCCGCTCATATCGACGGTGACGATGCCGTCGCGACTCGTCTCAAAAAGCGGACGATCGCGCTCTTCGCTTGCCCGCAACGCGTCCAAGCGCTCTTTGCGCTCGGTTATATCTATCCGATCATGGAAATCGATGATGGAGCCGCCGTAGCCAATGAATACGTCCTGCTCATCATAGCGCGGCGCGCCAACCGCCAACGCCCAGCGAAATTGACCATCCTGGCGTCTAAGCCTTGCGACGATCTGAAACGGGCGCTCTGATCCGCTCGCCAGACCTAGCTCGACCTTCACCTGCTCCAGATCGTCCTGGTGGATGGAATTGAGCCACCCTCCGCCCATCGCGGCTTCGGCTGTTTGGCCTGTAATTCTTGGCCATTGCCGATCGATATACTCGCATTGTCCAGCGACATCCGTTGTCCAATTTACAACCCAGAACGTCTCCATATTCGAAAAGGTCATTTGCTATCCAACAGACAGAATTGGGTAAGACGCCGAACAGAAACACCTCCGCGCTGTTGGTCCAGCGTCCGCCGGCGCAATCCTGACGCTTCTGTTGGAAATCGCCGTCCTGCAATACTTAACTGCAAGCGTATGCGCGCCTTGCTTTCGCGCGAGACCTCGGCCCACTGCTTGCGCAGCCGCGCCTGGGACGCTCAGGCCTCACGATGTTCCCGCCGAGAATTATGTCAGGACGGTCGTCCGCCGCGACACTCCTACTAACGCCGGCGTTCCTGGAAAATCCAGCTGAGGCGCGGCGCTAGCGGCGCGCTTTCGCTGCGGCTGCGCGTCGCATGAGCCGCCCCTGATGGACGGCAGGGGCCTCCTGCAACGGCGTCAGAGCGGCAAACAAAGGGCCAAGCCGCGTGAAGAGGGGGCCTGACGAAAAGGCTCGCTAAGAGGCGGCATTCAAGACGCGTGCGCCGATATGTCGCTTAAACTTGCTGTGATTCCTCGCCGCAGGCGGCAAGGATTTCTTCCAAAATGTCGATATCGGCCGGCTTGACCAGATGGCGGTCGAATCCCGCTTCGCGGGTGCGCTTCTTGTCCAAATCCTGCCCCCAGCCGGTGAGCGCAATCAGCTGCGCCTGCCGACCGGCTGGCTCGTTGCGAATGCGCCGCGCGGTTTCATAGCCGTTCATCTCGGGCATGCCGATGTCTAGGAACACAATCCTCGGCTGGAAATCGGACACGAGCGAGACGCCCACCGCGCCGCTATAGGCCGTTCTCACGTCGCATCCCAGGACGTCCAGCAACATCGCCAGGCTATCGGCGACGTCCCTATCGTCGTCGATGACGAGAACACGCCGCGCCGAGGGCGTCGAAACAGAGAAGTCGCTCAGTTGGACAGCGTCTGTCGGGGAGATTGGCGCTCGCATGACCAATTCGCTCCTCTTGCGCTCGGCGGTTTCCACTTGGATACTTAGTGCGCGCATTTTGGCAAGGCAGCCTCCGCGCATCCAAATTGCCTGCGACGCGTGATTGATGACGCGGATGTTCGCGAATGACGCTTGGCGAGGTCACGCGCCAAAGCTGATATTCCGACCGTTAAGAAACATTCGGACCAGCTCCGCGAGGTTCTTGACGCGCATTTTCGCCATGACGTTGGCGCGATGCGCTTCCACCGTGCGCACGCTGATGCCGAGATCATGAGCAATGACCTTGTTCGAGCGGCCTTGCGCGAGCCTTTCGAGAATTTCGCGCTCCCGCTTGGTCAACGACATAAATCTTTCAGAGATCTGCCGCTCTTCCGCATAGCGCGACTGCACAGCTTCGTGCTTCGATAGCGCACCCTTGACGGCTGCAAAGAGCGCATCGTCATCGAACGGCTTCTCGAGAAAATCGACAGCGCCGCGCTTCATGGCCTCGACGGCGAGAGGCACGTCGCCATGGCCCGTGATGATAATGATCGGCAGATGAAGATTTCGGTTCTTCATCTCGAGGATCAGGTCGAGTCCGCTCACTTCCGGCATGCGAACATCAGCGATGACGCACCCGGCGCTTTCCGGCCCGATGGACGAAAGCATAGCTGGCGCCGACGGAAAACTCGATACGGCGAACCCTTCAGATTCGAGTAGAAGCTGAAGCGCGTCGCGCACCGCCGCATCGTCGTCCACGACAAAAACCGTTCCCGAGTTCATCCGCTGAAATCTCGTCCTCGCAATGGAAGATCACAGGAGAATATAGCGCCGCCTTCGGGATTGGCCTTAGCCCATAGTCGGCCATCGTGCGCTTCGACGATTGCGCGGGAAATCGACAGCCCAATGCCCATTCCATCTTTCCGCATCGCAAAAAGATCAAGCAGATCGGCTTTTTCCTTTCCGGCTGGTCCGCAGCCGGTGTCTTGAACATCGACGCGTATGGCCTTTGCAGCTTGCGTCGCTGTGGAAACCAACAGCTCGCGTCGCGGCAAATCCTGCATCGCTTCAATTGCGTTTCGCATAAGGTTCGCCAGAACATGTTTGATCTGGACACGGTCGGCGACGATGAAATCGTCGTCTTTTGTCAGCTTCTTGCTGATCGAGACGCCAGCCTCGGCGGCCTCCGCAGCGACGAGTGAAAGCGTCTCCTCGATCAACAAATTAACGCTAAAGAGCGTCTTGTCTGGCTCGCCCTGCGCAACAAGCTCGCTTAGACTGCGAACGACCTGCCCGGCGCGCATGATCTGCATGACAGCCTTGTCGAGCGCTCCAACGATCGGCGTGACCGACTCCTTCGGAAGCCCTCCTGCGAGGCGCTGCGCCGCCCTGAGATAGGCGCTCGCCGCAGTCAGCGGTTGATTGATATTGTGGGCAAACGTCGCAGCCAATCTGCTAATGGCTCTCAGGCGTTCGAGCTCTCTACGACTAACGCCAAATACGTTGGGACCAGCATCATCCACCGAAGCGATCCTATTGGCCTGATTCAATCATATATTCCGTCGCACTCGCCGCCATACGCCGCATGTTCGGCAAGCGCGACCCCCTATAGCCTGCGATCTATGACGCCGTATGCGTGACAGCGCACAGACTCCGTCGTCATTGCTTTTGCGGCGCGTCCGCCCCTTCAGTCAGATCGCGCTGTTCCGGATTGAGCAGCAAGACCCGCCAAGGTGGCGGCGGCAGAGCTCACGCCAGTGATTGTTTGTCCTACTCAGTGCGAATTGCAGACTGAATTTGCCTCCCCCGCTCCCGCAATAAGCGAGTCGAGCGTCCGCCGCGCCGATCGATTCCCGTACAAGCCTTTAAACGCCGGGGTACGCCGCACATAGGCGTTGAATTGCGGACGGTCCCGCATGAAAATGCGGAAGACAACGAGCACGTCTGTCGCAAGCGCCTGTGCGCCGAGATCCATAAGACCCTGCATATCCGACACCATCAATTCATATACGAACCACTCGCCCTTTTGCAGGTTCAGCTGGTAGCTCGCAAACAACTGTTTTTGCTTGAGCGAAAGCATCGTAACCACTTCGCGTGGCGCGAGACCCGACTGCTCCCTACACCGCGACGCCGACAACATTGGACGCTCCCGTCGTGTTCTTCGTGCTCTACTTAAGGCGCTGTTGCCGCTCTTGCGGCGGCATTTACTTGGAGAGATCGACGCCTATTGCATAAGAGCACGCTCGCGCGCGAAGCAAAATTGGTAGACTTACGTAAGTGGAATATTGGATCAGCCATTTTGTTGTATTCACGAATAGACACGGCGCACGTCGACCGAAAGCAAGAGAACAGACTGCTCTGGGACGGAAAAGATTCCGTTACGCCGTATCAGACCGACCAGAGCGAGCCTTTACGAAGTCTTACCGTCAAAAGCCGTTCTCAACTCATGAGCCCGCCCCCCAGACCTCGCGAAAGGCCCAGGAACACTGACAGACTCTGATGGGTCGAAAAATGCCATTTCTACGTAAGATTACCAGCTTGGCAGCCGCTTAGTCTTAGCGAAAATGGACATCGCTCAGCCGCCTTTTCGAAAGGTAAGCAGCGCCGGCGTCGTTTGCCTGGTTTGCTGAGCGGCCTCTGCCGCTTCGGTTGTTGCGGAGGAGTCTTCGACGCAGAATTGGAGCGCGACAGATGGATACGGTTTCGGCGACCACCAAGTCCCGGAGGGGTTTCGCGTCGATGACGCCGGAGCGGCAACGTGAAATTGCGCGCAAGGGCGGCAAAAGCGTGCCGGGCGAACAACGCAGTTTCGCCAAAAACCCCGACCTTGCGTCGACGGCGGGACGCAAAGGCGGACTTGCAGTCAGCGCGTCAAAGCGCAGTTTTTCCGTCGATCGACAGCTCGCGTCACAAGCTGGCAAAAAAGGCGGGCATGCGACGCGCAACACGCGCACCGAGGATGACGTCATATCCGGAGACGCATGACGAATCGTAGCGCCGACGCCACCTCGCGCGTGACGCGCGGCTGGCTCGGACCGCAAGGGATTTTCAGAGTCAGACGCGCGGCCCGCAAGCCGTGAGCTTGCTGCAGTGACGCACTGCAGCGCCTCAACACATATTTCGGCGTCCCCTTCCATCAACTTCTGGAGAATACGGTCGCGGGCATCAAGCTACGACCGTGAACATCGACTCCGAGCGAAGCCAGCGTTTATGCTGGCGCACAGATGCGCGTCGTGCAACCATCGCACGGCAGTTAACGATAAGCGCCTTGCAAGCAACGCCGACGGTCCGAGTCCCTTAAGGCCGCCTCATCCATCCAAAAGGCGCGAGCGCCCAGCCTCGAAGCGAAGCGGCAATGAGCCCGCTAGAGCGCGCGTCGACGAATCATCCTCACCAGCACCGTCGCCACACACGGCATTGACGGCCGCCGTAAGGGCCGCGCCAGCATCGTCGTCACACGCGGCCCCTCGCCTCCTGGACAAAAGACGTGACTGCCGCCGCATCGCGAATGGCTGGACCGTTCGCAGGCGAGGCGCTTAGCAACAAACCAAAGAGGCCGGCTGTCGCAAGCGCCATTGGAAGAGAACCTATTCCCATCTCCTTCTTCGCTGGATGGATGGATCGACCGACCGCCCTCACACACCGGACGCTCGCAGCAGAGCGCCTGCTATAAAGGAACTCGATGTGCGCCGGCTCCAGCCCAAGACAACGACTTAGTGTACATCCCAGCGCGGAGATGAAAACCCTATGGTCGGACAAAAAGCCGAATTATCGAAGAGTGACGGTTCAACTCATACGCAGAGCCTACCCTTGATACACCCGCGCGCCGCCGCGAAACGGCCGGAGCCCCACACACGCAACCAAGGAAAGATGACGCAAAACCCCACCCATCAGGGGCCACGGCGAGGACTGGCGATCGCGGCGCTGATTGTCGCCGGGGAATCCGTCTTTTTGCTGCCTTTCGTCTTGGCTCGCGTATTCCGGCCGACGCTCCTTGATGTGTTCGACGTCACCAATCTCGAACTCGGCGCCGCCTATGCGGTTTATGGGGTGGTTGCAATGGCCGCGTATTTGTTCGGCGGGCCGCTCGCCGACAGATACCCCGCACGCACAATGTTGACTGCCGCGTTGACGTCCACCGCCGTCGGCGGCCTTGTGATGGTGGCGATTCCATCCCCGTCGACGCTGGCGATCTTATATGGGTACTGGGGAATCACCACGATCGCGCTGTTCTGGGCGCCGTTGATTCGCGCCACGCGTGAGTGGGGACTCAATTTTTCCCAAGGCCGCGCGTTCGGATTGCTCGAGGGCGGTAGAGGCGCGCTGTCGGCCGTCATGGCGTCGATCATGGTGGTTCTATTCGCCGCGCTGTTGCCAGAAGACAGCGAGACGGCCAGTCTCGCGCAGCGCACGGAATCATTGCGATGGATCATACTGCTGTTGTCCGCTATGACCTGCGGAGCCGCCTTGCTCATCTGGCTGGCGGTGCCGGAGCGCAAAACGCCGGCGCAGCGAGCGGTGTCAATAAGCGACGTCGCCCGCGTGTTCGCCATGCCGTCAGTTTGGCTGCAGGCTGCGGTGATCCTGTGTGCCTACGTGGGCTTCAAGGCGATCGACGACTTTTCGCTGTATGCGAATCAGGTCATCGGCCTGAATCAGGTAGAGGCGGCGCGGGCCGGCGTCGCATCGCTCTGGATACGACCGGCTGCGGCCATTGGCGCCGGCTACCTGGCAGAGCGTGTTGGCGCGCCCCTCATGATCGTCGGCTGTTTCGTGCTTCTCGCAGCCGGGAGCTCCGTGCTGGCCTCCGGCGTTATTGGCGCGGGCATGGTATGGACGTTTGTTTTGACGATAATCTTCACCAGTATCGGCGTCTTCGCGCTGCGCGGCCTGTATTTCGCCATCATGCAAGATGGCAAAATTCCTATGGAGCACACAGGGAGCGCAGTTGGCTTGATATCGGTGATCGGCTACACGCCGGATATTTTTATGGGGCCGCTCATGGGCTATCTGCTCGACCAGTGGCCGGGGACCGCCGGCCACAATTACCTGTTTTCGGTCGTCACCCTATTCGCGATGCTCGGACTGATCGCCAGCTACATTTTCGCGCGACGCGCCCAACTTCAGCCCGGCCTGTGAACCGCTAAACCGCCCGAAGCGCGCAGATCCGCCGCGCTCATTCTCGACGAGGGCCGTCGCGCGAATGACTCGGGCGGCGTCGATGATTCGAAACGACCTCCCTTCTGGGATGCGGCCAGTGCTCCATCGACGCCCTTTGAGCCCGGGCGCTTGCCGCAGGCGCGTGCTGAACCACCTGTAGGCTTGGATCTAGCCGCGCCGCCAGAGCGCGTTTGGCGGAAGCGGAGCGGTTCACGGGGCGATTCATGGGCTCAGTCTTTCGACCCGCCGCGAACTTCTGGGCTTCGCTGGCGCTCCTGCTGTTGGCGCTCGCTCTTGTAGCGTTTTCGCTTGTGGTTTGGCTTTGGCCGCGCAGCGATTCTGCGCGAAGCGTGAATTGGGCTCCCGCGCAGCCGGTCCCCTTCAGCCATCAACATCACGTCAGCGGATTGGGGATCGACTGCCGGTACTGTCATAACGCC
>NZ_JBPFEA010000004.1:0-37777 GCF_051061285.1 Methylocystis sp. | reverse complement strand
GCCACCGCTCGAGATCTGACTTCCAAGTCTCGTCCATGGTCGGCCCTCCCGAAAGCCGACCTCCTATGAATCACGCAATGCGCGTCGCGGGAATCCCAAAAAAGCCTGACCTCTCAAAAATCTGCCAAAGTAGTGCTAGGGTCCAGACTCATAACCAATAGCTGATTGTCGCGGCGATGCAGACGGCTGCGAGAAAGTTCGTCGCGCTTCGATCGTAGCGCGTGGCGATGCACCTGAAGTCCTTCAACCGGCAGAACATGCGCTCGATGGCGTTTCGGTTTCGGTAAAGGAAAGGCGAGAAGCAGTTCTTCCATTTGCGATTGGCCTTGGGCGGGATGTTCGGCATCACGCCGGCATTCTCGACCTGTCGGCGGATGACGTCGCTGTCGTAACCTTTGTCGCCATGCAGGATGTCACAAGCGGGCATCTTCGACAGAAGCTCTGCGCCAGCGGTGCAATCGGCGACATTGCCGCCCGTGAGCATGAAGGCGACGGGTCGGCATTGAGCGTCTGTCAGCGCATGGATTTTGGTCGTGCGTCCGCCGCGCGATCGACCGATCGCCTGGGCGCGCTCCCCCCTTTGCCGCCACTGGCGGAGCGATGCGCCTTGACCGCGGAGGAGTCGATGAGAAGCTGCGGCGGCGGGCCGCCAGCTTGCGCGAGCGCGTGGAAGAGATTGACCCACACGCCCTTGGCCGCCCACCGGACATAACGGTTGTAGAGCGTCTTCCGCGGCCCGTATTCCGACGGCGCGTCGATCCAGCGCCCGCCGGATTTCAGCACGTGGACAATCCCGCTGATCACGCGCCGATCGTCGACCCGCGCCTTGCCCCTCGTGTCAGTGGGGAGGTGCGGCGCAATCTTCGCAAACTGGGCGTCGGTCAGCCAAAAACGGTCGGGAATCATTGGCGCTTCCTTTCGGAAGCTGTGAATCACGACGTCGCGCTCAAGCCAACAACTTTATGGGTCCGAGCCCTAATTCGAATCACGGTTTTCATATCAAACCGATTGACAACCGACACGACGGCGAATTGGCGCATCAAGCACACAGCTATCTATTTGTACGCCACAGCATCCTGCTATCCGACATCTAAATTTGCTCCCTTCCCTTTCGGGGCCTATCGCGCTCATTTTCTCAAGAGGAAGAGTTGAGGAAACGACGATGGCTCACCAAAATGGCGTTCCTATCAAGCGGACTATCCGTCGACAACAACTGCGCGAAATGGTGCCGCTTGCCGATAGCACCATTTACGAGATGGAACAGCGCGGGGAGTTTCCCCGACGCTTCGCTCTCTCGCCGCGTTGCGTCGTATGGGATCTGGCAGAGGTCGAAACCTGGTTGGCGTCGCGCCGATCAACCCCAATTGTCCGGGCGCAGTCTCCTGACGTCAGGCAACGGCGATCGCGCCCTGTTCGAGAGCCGGGTCGGGTTCAAGCAATGGCATCGAAGACGGGATAAGTACCGGGATACGCTTGTTGCCCGCGACCCAGGCGTCGATGATATCCGACCACTCCTGCATCATATGGCGACGTTGAATTTCATACTCTGCCTTGTTGTATACGCCCCGCGATGAGCGACCGTCCTCGTGCGCAAGGCACTTTTCGATCCAGTCGCTGTTGAAGCCCAGTTCGTTGAGCAGCGTGGATCCTGTCCTTCGGAGATCGTGAACCGTGAAGGGCTCAAGCGGCAGGCCTTCCTTCTTCGCCTGCTCGACAACCGCATATGTGACGCGATTGAACGTCGCGCGCGACATCGGCGCGTCCGCGTCATAGCGCGACGGCAAAAGGTATCTTGAATTTCCGGCGCAGGTCCTCAGCGCGATCATGATGTCGAGAGCCTGCCCGGACAGATAGACGTTATGCGCCTTCGAGCGCTTCATTCGTTCCTTCGGGATCGTCCAGACGGCGTTTTCGAAATCGACCTCGTCCCATATCGCGTCCTGCAGCTCGCTCTTGCGCACCATGGTCAGCAGATACAGCCGCATGCCGAGCCGGATGGTCGGCAGCGTCGCCACCTTCTCGAGCAGCTTGAGCATAATCCTGATCTCGGTCGGCGAGAGCGACCGGTCCTTGGGCACGAACGTCGCAATCGAAGCCGGCCCCACATCATCGGCCGGATTGGCGACCTTCTCGCCATGCAATATCGCAAAGCCGTAGATCTGCTTGACGATGTCGCGGACGTGGATTGCCGTCGCGGGAGCACCACGCTCAACGATCGCGCCGCAGTGAGCTCGCAGATCATCGGGCGTGATCTCGGTCAGAAGCCTATTGCGCCACTTGGTCAGCAGCTCGCGCTCGAAGATCGACCGGCGCATTGCCCGCGTGCTGTCCGCCATCGGCGCCGCGGTCAGCCATTTCTCGCCGAACTCGCCAAAGCTCTTCGCTTCTAGAAGTCGGCGCTTCTCCCGCTGCTTTTCTATCGCCGGCGATCGCCCCTCACTGATCGCCCGCTTAGCGTCGATGCACAGCTCTCGAGCACGAGCGAGCGACAGCCCGGCTGGGCCGTACTTGCCGAATGTGACGGTCTCGCGCCGCCCATTCATCCGGTAGTCCAGCCGAAAAGTGAGGGTCCCCGACGGCTTCACGAGCACATACATGCCGTCCCGGTCCGTCACCTTATAAATTTTCTCTTTTGCTTTCAGGTGTTTAAGGGCTGCATCCGTCAGCATTTGAGCCGCCTCCTCGAAAAAAGACCGTCAGGCCGTTTTCGGGCACCATCTGAACAAAATCTCTTTTTCTTACAGGCTATTAGATCGAAAAAAAGACCGTCAAAGGCGCTCAGACCCTGACGGTATCGAACAAAATCCACTTTCGCAAGAGAGAGGCATACCGTCAGCGAGTACGTCAGCCGCCATCTCTGCCGGCCGATAGTTCTCGAACGATCATGAACGATTTTCTTTTTGATTTCAGCGTATTATGTGGTATTTTTGAATACTGTGGGATACCCTGGGATGGGCAAAAATCATTCCCACTCGATGGTCCCCGGCGGCTTGCTCGTCACATCATACACCACGCGGTTGACGCCCTTCACTTCATTGATGATCCGCGTCGCGGCGCGCCCGAGGAAGCTCATGTCGAAGGGATAGAAATCCGCCGTCATGCCGTCGCTCGACGTCACGGCGCGCAGCGCGACGACGTAGTCATAGGTGCGCCCGTCGCCCATCACGCCGACCGAACGCACCGGCAGTAGCGCGGCGAAAGCCTGCCAGATGTCGTCATACAATCCCGCCTTGCGGATTTCGTCGAGATAGACGGCGTCGGCCTTGCGCAGGATCGCCAGCTTCTCACGGGTGATGAGGCCCGGGCAGCGGATGGCGAGCCCCGGCCCGGGAAACGGATGGCGGCCGACGAAAGCTTCCGGCAGGCCGAGCTCGCGCCCGAGCGCCCGCACTTCGTCCTTGAAGAGTTCGCGCAGCGGCTCCACGAGCCGCATGTTCATGCGCTCCGGCAATCCGCCGACGTTATGGTGCGATTTGATCGTCACCGACGGGCCGCCGGTAAACGACACGCTCTCGATGACATCGGGATATAGCGTGCCTTGGGCGAGAAACTGCGGCGCGCCGCGCCCGTCCTGCGCGATCTTCTTGGCTTCGGCCTCGAATGTTTCGATGAACAGCCGGCCGATCGTCTTGCGCTTCACCTCCGGATCGTCAACGCCTTCCAGCGCGCCGAGGAACAGGTCCGCCGCTTCGACGTGATGCAGCGGAATGTTGTAGTGATCGCGAAAGAGCCGCACGACCTCTTCCGCCTCGCCTTGCCGCAACAGGCCGTGATCGACGAAGACGCAGGTGAGGCGCTCGCCGATCGCTTCATGGATGAGCACCGCCGCGACGGCGCTGTCGACGCCGCCCGACAAGCCGCAGAGCACGCGCCCGTCGCCGACCTGGCGCCGGATCGCCGCGATCGCTTCGCCGCGAAACGCCGCCATCGTCCAGTCGGACTTCAGCCCCGCGACCTTGTGCACGAAATTCGAAAGCAGCCTGGCGCCATCCGGCGTATGCACGACTTCGAGATGGAACTGCACGCCGTAATAGCGCCGCTGTTCATCCGCGATCGCGGCAAAGGGCGCGTTTTCCGAAGCGGCGATGACGCGAAAGCCTTCCGGCAGCTTCGTCACCCGATCGCCATGGCTCATCCAGACAGGGAAGCTGCCACCCTTCTCCCACACGCCGTCGAGCAGCGCGCTGTGCTCCAGCGCCGTCACGTCGGCGCGGCCGAACTCGCGATGATGACCGCCTTCGACAAGCCCGCCGAGCTGCGTCGCCATCGTCTGCTCGCCGTAGCAGATGCCGAGCACCGGCACGCCGGAGTCGAAAATGCTATGCGGCGCGCGGGGAGACCCCTCCTCCGTCACCGAGCACGGCCCGCCCGAAAGAATCACCGCCTTGGGGCGGATCTCGGCGAAGGCGCGCTCGGCGTTCTGGAACGGCGCGATTTCGCAATAGACGCCCGCCTCGCGCACGCGCCGCGCGATGAGCTGCGTCACCTGCGAGCCGAAATCGACGATCAGCACCTTGTCGTGGCGCTCGGCGATGTCGTGATGGAAGGCGTCGGGCGCGGTGGTCATGGGCAAACCTGATTGAACCGCAGTTCACCGTCATGGCCGGGCTTGTCCCGGCCATCCACGCCGGGCTTCTGCGGAATGTCGGCGTGGATGCCCGCGACAAGCGCGGGCATGACGCGGGTTGGAGCACTCGGACTGGTCTTACTCAGCGCTTCGCCAAGACACAAACGTAAAACCCATCCGTGCCGCTTGTCGCCGGCGACAGGCGAATGCCAGGTCCATGCGGCGAGGCGAAGCGGGCGAGGTCGGGGAGGCCTGCGCCTTCCGCGATGTCGGCGGCTGAACGCGCCGCGAAATCAGGATTGGCGGCGAGAAAGGCCGCGATCTGGTCCTCGTTTTCCTCGCGCAGCGCCGAACAGGTGACGTAAGCGAGCCGACCGCCGGGCTTCACGAAGCGGACGGCCATCGCCAACAACTCGCGCTGCTCCTTTAATCTTCGGTCCAGCGCGCCGGGCGCGAGCCGCCATTTGGCGTCGGGATGGCGCCGCCACGCGCCGGTTCCGGTGCAGGGCGCATCGATCAGCACGAGGTCGCAGCGCGCTTCGAGATCGGCCAGCACGTCGGCCTTGCCGCGCGGCGCGCGAACCTGAATGTTGCGGGCGCCGGCGCGCTCCAGCCGCTCATGGATCGGCATGAGGCGCCGCCCGTCCGCGTCATAGGCGTAAACCTGACCGCGGTTATGCATCTGCCCCGCGAGCGCCAGCGCCTTGCCGCCGCCGCCGGCGCAAAGATCGAGAACCTGCTCGCCCGGCGCAGCGGCGCAGAGCAGCGCCGCGAGCTGCGAGGCTTCGTCCTGCGGCTCGACGAGCCCCTTCACATAGGCGGTCTCGGCGGTCAGCGCCGGCCCCCGCCCCTGCCCCGCCTCGATGCGCAGACCGATCGGCGAAAGCGGCGTCGGCGCGGGAGACAGATGCGCGAGCTTTTCGAGCGCCTGCTCGCGCGAGCATTTCAGAATATTGACGCGCAGATCGACAGGCGCACGGGCGGCGAGCGCCGCGCCTTCTTCCGCCGCGCGCGCCCCGAACGCCGCCTCGAAATGCGACGCCAGCCACTCCGGATAGTCGCCGCGGACATGATCCGGCGCGGCATTGAGCGAGGCCGTCTCCAGCCGTACGCGCTCGTCGTCGGAAAGCGGGGCCGGCGCATGGCCGGCGCCGGAGCAGAGCGCCGCGATCGCCTCGACGCCCTGGCCGCGCGCCTCGCGCAGCGCGCCCAGCATGATCGCGCGCGGATCGTCCGCGCCCATGACATGGATGGCCGAAGCGCGCTTCCTCAGCGCATCGAACACGAGACTGGCGATGGCGGCGCGATCCTTCGAGCCCGCGAAGCGATGCGCGATGCCCCAATCCTTTAATGCCTCGGCGGCGGGTCGGCGGCGCAGCGACAGATCTTCGAGAACTTCGATTGCGGCGGAGATATGGGCGGCGGGAGTCATCGGCGCGCCGTCCCGCCGGCGCGCGTCGGACATAATTCCGTCGCCAAAGCCACGCTCTTACGCAACAGGCGCGAAGATGCGCGCCACCTTGAGAAATGCGGACGAAACTGATGCGGCGCCTTCATCTGATCCTTGCTTCGCTTATCGCTTTGTCGCTCGCCGCCTGCGCGACACAGCCCCCGCCGCCGCCGGATTATCCGCCGCCGCCAAGGCGCAAGCTCGACGCCAAAACCCAGCTCGAGACCGGCCGGACGTATTAAGGCCAACGTCAATCGAACTTCCCCACCGCCCGGTGCGTCGCGTGGATGCGGCGGATCGTGCCGGTCGCCGAGCGATAGACGATCGTCTCGGTGTCGATCGTCGTCTTGCCGAGCGACACGCCGCCGACGAGCGGCCCGGCGGTGACTCCGGTCACGCAGACGACGACGTCGCCGGCCGCCATGTCGCCGACCGAATATTTGCGGCGCGGATCGATCGGGCCGAAACGCTGGGCCTTGGCGATCTGATCGCGAGTTTCGAGCGCCAGCCGCCCCTGCATTTGACCGCCGGCGCAACGCAGCACGCAGGCGGCGAGCACGCCTTCCGAGGCGCCGCCGCGGCCAAGATACATGTCGACGCCGGTTTCCCAGGGATGGGTGGTGAGAATGATCGCCGCGACATCGCCGCCGGCGATGAGGCGCACGCACGCGCCGGCGTTGCGGCAATTGCGGATGATCTCGGCGTGGCGCGGCCGGTCGAGAATGCTCACGGTGATTTCGCTCGCGCGCACGCCCTTGGCGATCGCGAGCGCTCTGATGTTGTCGCCGGGATCGCGATCGAGATCGATCGTGCCTTCGGGATATCCCGGACCGATGGCGATCTTGTCCATATAGACGTCGGGCGCATGCAGGAGCGAACCGGCCGGCGCCATGGCGACGACGGCGATCGAGCCCGGCATGTCCTTGGCGCAAAGCGTCGATCCTTCCAGCGGCGCGACGCCGAGGTCGACGCGGGGACCGACGCCGGCGCCGAGGTCTTCGCCCACATAGAGCAGCGGCGCCGCGTCCGCATCGCCCTCGCCGATGACGATGCGTCCGCGCACGGGAAGTCGCGACAGCTCTTCGCGCATCGCCGCCGCCGCTGCGAGATCGGCGGCCATCTCGTCGCCGCGTCCCCGGAACCTGGCGGCGGCGACCGCGGCGCGCTCTGAGGCGCGCGCCAGCTCCAGCGTCAGATAGCGGTCGATCTGCGACGCGTCGGGTTCGGGCTGTTGCGTCATGTCGCGCTACTCGCGTTCGATGCGGATGACCTGCGCGCGCGAAACGATGACGCCGTCCTGATCGATCAGGTCCAGCGCCTCGCGCACGAGATGCTCGCTCGTCGCATGGGTGATGAGGATGACATCGACGCAATCGCCCGGCGCGCCCCGCGCGCCGCGCTGCACGATGCTTTCAAGCGATATGCGGCGCTCCGCCATGCGCGTCGCGATCTTGGCGAAGGCGCCGGCGACGTCGCGCACCGACATGCGGATGTAATAGCCGCCTTCGTGACGCTGCATCGGCATACGCTTGAGCTCCGCGAGCTTCGCGGTCGGCAGACCGAACGGCGCCGAACGCACGCCCTTGGCGATGTCGGCGATGTCGGCGACGACCGCCGAGGCCGTCGCGTCGCCGCCGGCGCCCGGCCCAACAAGCGTCAGCTCATGCACCGCGTCGGCGTCGATGGTGACGGCGTTCAGCACCCCCATCACCTGGGCGATGGCGGAATTCTTGCTGACCATCGTCGGATGAACGCGCTGCTCGACCCCCTCAGCGGTGCGCTGCGCGACGCCGAGCAGCTTGATGCGGTAGCCAAGCTCCGCCGCGGCGTCGATGTCGGCGAGCGTCACGCGCTCAATGCCCTCGATATCGATGGCGCTGGCGGCGATGCGCGTGCCGAAGGCCAGAGAGGTGAGGATCGCAAGCTTGTGGGCGGTGTCAAAACCGCCGATGTCGAAGGTCGGATCGGCCTCGGCGTAGCCGAGCCTCTGCGCCTCCTTCAGACATTCCTCGAACGAGATCTGCTCCTGCTCCATCCGCGACAGGATGTAATTGCAGGTGCCGTTGAGAATGCCGTAGACGCGCTCGACCGAATTGCCGGCGAGCCCCTCGCGCAGCGTCTTGACGATCGGAATGCCGCCCGCGACCGACGCCTCGAAGGCGAGCGCGGCATGGTTCTCCTCGGCGAGCGCTGCGAGATGCAAGCCATGCGCGGCGAGCAAGGCCTTATTGGCGGTGACGACCGGCTTGCCATGCGCGAGCGCGGTTTCGACGCAGGCTCTGGCTGGCCCCTCCGAGCCGCCGATCAATTCGACGAAGAGATCGATTGACGGCGAGGCCGCGAGCTTGACCGGATCTTGGAAAAATTCCGCGCTGGAAAGGTCGGCGCGCCGCTCCTTCGCGGCGTCGCGAGCCGAAACGGCCGCCAAGACGATGCGCCGTCCGGTGCGGGCCGTGAGCGCCTCGGCTTGGCGGCGAAGCAGGCGCGCCACCGCCGCGCCGACGGTGCCGAGCCCCGCGATGCCGACGCGCATAATCTCCGACATTGCAACCTTTCCGGGAAAAATTGGCGGGCGACCGACGCCCCGAGTCGCTAGCGCCTTGTGCCCGATTTGGCGCCTTCAATCAAGAAACCGCCGACGCCCGGAGGGGATTGAGCCGTTGCGCCCGACGCCCTGACTCTTGGGCAAGCTGAAGCCGAGCCCAGTGGCGGCGACGAGGAGATGACGATGACGCGTCGAATGAGCGCATTCGCGATTCTGACCACCTTGGCGCTGGCGTTTTCCGGCTCTTATGCGCTGGCCGGCATCGGCATGCATGTGCAGGCGGCGATTGAGCATGCTCAGGAGGCGATAGACGACGGCGCGAAGGGCGACTCAAAGGAGATCGTTACGCATATGATGAGCGCGCTCGGCCAATGCGCGCGAGGCGCTGCACGAAAAGGCCACCGAACAGGACCGCGCCGCCAACAAGCTGCTGCATCGCGCGATCAGGCATCTGCGCTTGGCCGAAATACGCGCCCGGTTTGGCGACTCGGCGCGCGCCGTCACGCACGCGACGAGCGCGCTCGCCGAACTGAAGAAGATTCAAGTGCGGCGTCGCGCGACGCGGCTGGGACTCATGGCGGCGACATGGTCGTCGCCAGATAGCTCGGCATTCTGCTCTCTCTCGCGGCGCCATTCGCGTTCGACCGGGTGCGCGCGGCGCGTCGGCGAGCGCCCCGCCTAATGCGGCACGTTCGACCAGATCTTGCGCTTGGTGAAATAGAGCAGCCCGACGAAGACGAGCAGGAAGGCCACAACGCCGAGCCCGATGCGCTTGCGAGACTCAAGATGCGGCTCGGCGACCCACATCATGAAGGCGGCGACGTCCTTTGCGTATTGGTCGATCGTTTGCGGCGCGCCGTCCTCATAGGTCACCACGTCCTCGGAAAGCGGCGGCGGCATGCCGATGCGACGGCCCGGCATATAGGGATCATAGAACTGTCCTTCCGGCATTTTCACGTCCGGCGGCGGGTCTTCGTAGCCCTCCATCAGCGAGACGATATAGTCGACGCCGTGCTCCTGGTAGGAAAAGCCCGGCAAAGCGTCGAAGAGGAAGAGCGGAAAGCCGCGCGAATAGCCTCGCGCCTTGGCCAAGACCGACATATCCGGCGGATAATTGCCGGCCAGCGCGGCGCGCGCCGCCTGTTCATTGGCGAAAGGCGGGGGGAAGCGATCGCTCGGGCGACCCGGCCGATCGAAATATTCGCCCGCCTGATTCGGGCCGTCTTTGATCTTGTAGCTCGCGGCCAGCGCTTCGACCTCTTTTTCAGGAAACTCCGGTCCGCCGGGCTGCGAAAGATTACGGAAGGCGAGCATTTTGATCGAATGGCAGGAGGCGCAGACCTCCTTGTAGACCTTGAAACCTCTGCGCAACTGCGCCTTGTCGTAGCGACCGAAGGCGCCGGCGAAGCTCCAATCGAAGCGCTTGGGCTTCTGCTCATGGCGCTCGCTCCCGTGCCGCGCTTCCTTCTCCTTGGCCTCAGGCGCCGCGACCTTCTCGGCTTCTTTCGCGGGAGGCGCAGCGGCCTTATCGGCTTCCTTCGCGGGAGGCGCGGCGCCTTGATCGGTTTCCTGAGCGGAAGGCGCGGCGGCCTGATCGGTTGTGGACGGCGGGGCCTCCTCCTGAGCCCAGGCAGGGCCGAGCAGCGCGAGCGTCGCAGCGACCGCGACGGGAATGAGCGCCCGGCGCTTCATCGAAGAGACGAGCCGACGCGATTTTCTGTGCGCCTCAGACATGGGAGGTTTCCCCTCGCACGATCGAAGCGTCGATGGATTCAGGCACTGGCTCCGGCTTCTCGATTCTGCCGATGACCGGCAAAATCACCAAGAAGTGGAGGAAATAATAGGCCGAGAGCACCCGAGCGAACCAAAGATATGCGCCTTCAGCGGGCTGCGCCCCCAGATAGCCGAGCCCGATGCACACCGCGACAAAAATCCAGAACTCCTTGCGAAACAGCGGCCGATACACCGCCGATTTCACCTTCGACGTGTCGAGCCACGGCAGCGCGGCGGTGATCAAAATCGATGCAAAGAGCGCAGTGACGCCGAGCAGCTTGTTCGGGATTGCGCGAAGGATCGCATAGAACGGCAGGAAGTACCACTCCGGCACGATATGCGGCGGCGTCACCAGCGGATTGGCTTCGATGTAATTGTCGGGATGGCCGAGGTAATTCGGCACGAAAAACGTCAGCCAGGCGTAGACGACGAGAAAAGCTGCGATGCCGACCCCGTCCTTCATGGTCGCATAGGGCGTGAAAGGAACAGTTTCCTTCTTGATGTCCTTCACCTCGAGGCCGGACGGATTGTTCTGGCCCGTCACATGCAGCGCCCATACGTGCAGAGCGACGATGGCGACGATGATGAACGGCACCAGATAGTGCAAAGCGTAGAAGCGGTTGAGCGTCGCATTGTCGACGGAATAGCCGCCGAGCAGCCAGGTTGTGATTGCGGTTCCAACGACGGGAATGGCGGAGAAGAGATTGGTGATGACGGTCGCCGCCCAGAACGACATCTGCCCCCAAGGCAAGACATAGCCCAGGAATCCCGTGGCCATCATCAGCATGAAGATCACGACGCCGAGAATCCACAGGACCTCGCGCGGGTCCTTGTAGGAGCCGTAATACATGCCGCGGAAGATGTGGAGGTAGACGGCGAGGAAGAACATCGACGCGCCATTGGCGTGCGCATAGCGCAAAATGGTTCCCCAATTCACGTCGCGCATGATCTTTTCGACGGAATCGAAAGCGAGCGTCGTCTCCGGGGTGTAATGCATCGCAAGGACGACGCCCGTGACGATCTGCGCGACGAGCATGAAACTTAAGATCGCGCCAAACACCCACATGTAGTTCAGGTTTTTTGGCGTCGGATAGGAGACGAAGGAATCATGCATGAAGCTCAAAATCGGCAGACGGCGCTCCAACCAGCGAGCGAAGCCGCTCTTGGGCGTGTATTGGGAATGTCCTTCCATGGGCTTGGTGCTCTCGGAATCTCGCGCGGGAAATTGAAGGCGCTTGGCCTTGGCTAGCCGATCTTAATTTTGTTTTCGGCGATGAAGGCGTAAGGCGGCACCTCCAGATTCGTCGGCGCCGGGCCGCTGCGAATCCTCCCCGAGAGGTCGTAGACCGAGCCGTGGCACGGACAGAACCAGCCGTCGTATTCGCCTTCCTTGCCGGTCGGAATGCAGCCGAGATGCGTGCAGACTCCGATGACGACGAGCCACTCAGGTTTTTGAACGCGCTTGGAATCGGGCTCCGGGTCGGGCAGCGCCGACAAGGGCACGTCCTCAGCCGCCTTGATTTCGGCCGCCGTCCGATGACGCACGAAAACCGGCTTGCCGCGCCATTTCACGGTAACAATCTGGCCTTCTGGAACCGATGAAAGATCGACTTCCGTCGAGGCCAGAGCAAGGGTTGACGCGTCCGGATTCATCTGGGCGATCAGCGGCCAGACCATGCCGGCCACGGCGCCTGCTGCGGCGGCGCCCGTCGCGATATAGAGAATGTCCCGCCGGCTTGGCTCCGCCGGTTTTACGGCGGTGTCTTTGCTTGTCACGCTCGAACCTCTCCCAACGCTCTCAAGTCTTCGCGGCCGAGGCAGCGGCTGCGCCCAAGGCGATCGTTCCACGTTTCGCCGCTTCCGGCCAATCGCTGCGGTGCGCCGCACCATGGCAATGCCAAGGCTGCGGCGGGGCGGAGGTGATATGTGACGCGAATCCCCGCCGCTGTCCACAAGCCGACACCGGGAAATTTGGCTATCCGCCTTGCCGCACAAGACCGCTGCCGATATTCGCGGCGATATGCCGCAAATTCCTATCTCCTCCCACTCGAACGCACCAATGGCTTCTCTGACGCTAGCCTTGTATCAGCCGGACATTCCTCAGAACGCCGGCGCCATGCTGCGCACATGCGCGTGCCTCGGCGTCTCTGCGGCGATCATCGGACCGGCCGGATTTCCCACAAGCGATCGCGACTTTCGCCGCGCCGGCATGGACTATCTCGATCACGTGACGATTGACCGACATGGATCCTTCACGGCCTTTCAGGCGTGGCGGGCCGCGTCCGGCCAAGCGGGCGAGAGCCGTCGGCTGCTGCTGCTATCGACGCGGGCGGCGGCGTCCTATCTCGACTGCGACTACCGCGCGGGGGACATTCTGCTCGTCGGCCGCGAATCCGCCGGGGCGCCGGACGAGGTGCACGCCGCCGCCGATCTGGCGCTCCGCATCCCTATGCGGCCTCGCATGCGCTCCCTCAACGTCGCCGTCGCCGCGGCGATGGTCATGGGCGAGGCGCTCCGGCAGTTGCGCGCGCTTTAGACAGATGCGCCGCCGCACAGCGCAATGACGAAACGACCTTTTAGTCTGCGATCGTCGCAGCATATTAAGCCGATATTCATTGATTTAGGGAGGGCGCTATGACCCACCAGACGTTTCGCATCTCGCTAATGCTTTGGGAGCGGCTATTGAAATCTCTCAATGCGGCTCTGCTGACCGCACTTCTCTGCGTCGCCCTTTATGCGATTGTGACCAATTTCTCGGAGGCGCGCGGCGCTATCGGCAAGCTGTTCGTAAAGTTCACGCAGATTGAGAGCTTCGAAGGGTTCAATGTGAAGGCTGCGTTCCGGGTGGATCAAATCGCGGAGGCGACGCCGATCTATCAGGCTCTGCCGGCGGACATGAAGGACATGCTGCCCGACGACATTCGATCGCTCCGCCCCGCCTGGGTGGAGCGACTTCTTTATGTGGGCGACCAGGGTAAGCTGTGCGAGTTCGAATCGCCGAATAAAAAAATGGTCGAAGACCATAATGCCGACCGGCATCTGTCGGCTGACGGACTGATTACGATGAAGGACTCGCGCGAGGTTAAGGCGCAGGTGCTTGAAGACATGCGCCAGGCGAAAGCGCGGAACCGTGGGTGGCCGAATGGCGAGCCCCGCTCCTGCTATGTCACCGAACTCACCGAGCGCGGCAGAAACGTCAAGACGGCGCTCGCGCAGTTTCTGCGCGCCGGCTTCGCGGCGGCGACGGGAACGCCAGCCGCGCGGCGCGACTCCAAGATGAAAGTCGCGGAGATGGCGCAATAGTGAGGAAAAATACGCGAAAGCGGGCTTCCTCGTCCTTCGAGACGCGTGCTGCGCACGCTCCTCAGGATGAGGAGGCCCTTCACCCGATCGCCCTGGCGCAATAGTCCTGCTGAATTGACAAGGCGCGGCGCCGGCGGGATGAAGCGGCGACAAGAGGAGACGTCGATGAACGCCGCGCCCGATCAACTCGAAGCCCGCAAGGACGCAGCGCGCGCATGGTTCGAGTCGCTCCAGTTGCGCATCATCGCCGCCTTCGAAGCGCTGGAGGACGAAGCGACGGGGCCGTTCGCGCCGGGCGCCGAGGCGCCGGGGCGCTTCGTTCTCACGCCCTGGAGCCGAACGGACCACAGCGGCGCGACTTTAGGAAGCGCCGCTCGAAACATCGGCGGCGCAACTTTAGGAAGCGGCGCTCAAAACATCGCCGGCGCGCCGGGGGGCGGCGGCCGCATGGGGATGATCAGGGGCCGGGTGTTCGAAAAGGCCGGCGTGCATTGCTCCACGGTGTTTGGAGCCTTCGCGCCGGAATTCGCCAAGCAAATCCCAGGCGCGGCGGAAGACCCGCGCTTTTTCGCGACCGGCATCTCGCTGATCGCGCATCCCTGGAACCCCAATGTTCCCGCCGTGCATATGAACACGCGCTTCGTTGTGACGAGCAAAGCCTGGTTTGGCGGCGGCGCCGACCTCACGCCGGTGCTCGACGCGCGCCGCACGCAGGACGATCCCGACACGATCGCCTTTCACGCGGCGATGCGCGGCGCCTGCGAGCGCCACAAGGTCGCCGACTATGCGCGGTTCAAGCAATGGTGCGACGAATATTTCTTTCTCGCCCATCGCAACGAGCCGCGCGGCATCGGCGGGATTTTTTATGACTATTTCAACAGCGCCGGAGACGCGCAAAATTCCGCCTGGGATGCGGATTTCGCCTTCACCCGCGATGTAGGCGAAAGCTTTCTCGACATCTACCCGGAACTCGTGCGGCGCAACTTCGCCAAGCCGTGGAGCGAGTCGCAGCGCGACGAACAGCTCGTGCGGCGCGGCCGCTATGTCGAATATAATCTGCTCTACGACCGCGGCACGATCTTCGGATTAAAGACCGGCGGCAACGTCGACTCGATCCTCTCGTCCATGCCGCCGCTGGTGAAATGGCCTTGAGTTATTTCGCGCATTATTAGCCACAGCAGCGTCATGCCCGCACTTGTCGCGGGCATCGACGCGGCGCCGCTGCGGCCTCCTTGCAGCATTCGTGGAATGTCGCGGCGTGGATGGCCGGGACAAGCCCGGCCATGACGCCCCGAGAGTTCGTCACCCAAACGTCCATCGCCGATTGAGCGCAAAGGTCACGAACATCGCCAGCACGGTGGTGACCATCTGCGCCGGGAGATAAGGCGCGGCCCAGCGGTCGACGAAAAGGCTCATCAGCGCATAGGTGACGCAAAAGCCCGCGAAAGCGACAAGCGCGAACCGCCATGTCGCCTCAGAATGCGGCCGATCGCTTGCAAAGGTGTGGCGCCGATTCAGGAGATAGGCCACAACGCCGCCGACCACATAGCCGCACAGCGTCGCCGGCACTGGGCGCCAGCCCGCGCCTTCGACCAAGGCGATGAGAATGGCGTAATGCGCGAGCGTCGCGCCGACGCCGACCGACGCGTAAGTCGCAAGCTGGCGGGCCGTCGACATGCTCAGCGCGGCATCGTTGCGTAATGACGCGCGATGTCCCGCATCTCGGCTTCAGACATTTGGCGGCTCATGTAGCGCATCTCCTTATGCGCCCGCCTGCCGGTTTTGAACGCCCTGATCTGGTTGAGGAGATAGAGTTCGTTCTGGCCGGCAAGATGCGGAACGTCGGCGCTTTTGGCGATCCCGTCCACGCCATGACACGCCGCGCATTGCGCCAGGACGTCGGAAAGGTCGCCGGCCTGGGCGCGCCCCGCGCCGGCGAAGAAAAGCAACATCGGAAAAAGCAATGATGTCGTAATCCGCATGGGCGCCATTTCGAAGCGACGAGGAACGGGATGATAGCGCAATTCGCCGGCCTGCGGCGCGATCCCGCCGATCCGAGGCTCCTATCCCGCCGCCGCCGCCCCTTCACATAACCGTCAATCTCGTCTAGACAGTCGGCGACTTTCGAGCCGGGCGCGCCCCGCTCGCCGTCCGCATCGCCGGTTCGCCGACAGAATGACGGGCAAGTTCGGGACGCGTTCCGGTCCAGGGGCCGGAAACGCGGCCCTTTTTTATGCGCGCTCGCCTCCCGCGCGGCGTGCGCCGGGCAAAAGACGAAAGGTTTCCTCATCCTGAGGAGGCGGCGCAGCCGCCGTCTCGAAGGACGAGGAAACCGCTGGACAAATCTCGCCCCCCTGCTTCGAGACGCGCCTTACGGCGCTCCTCGGCATGAGGGCGAAAGAGCGCTGACGAGCGGATGACAACTGAGGCGGCATGCCGAAAAGAACCGACATTTCCACGATCATGATCATCGGCGCCGGCCCCATCGTCATCGGCCAGGCGTGCGAATTCGACTATTCAGGCACCCAGGCCTGCAAGGCGCTCAAGGCGGAAGGCTATCGGATCGTTCTCGTCAACTCCAATCCGGCGACGATCATGACCGACCCGGACATGGCGGACCGCACCTATATCGAGCCGATAACGCCCGAAATCGTCGCCAAGATCATCGAGAAGGAGCGCTACGCGGCGCCCGGCGGCTTCGCGCTGCTGCCGACGATGGGCGGACAGACGGCGCTCAATTGCGCGCTCAGTCTCGAAAAAATGGGCGTGCTGAAAAAATTCGATATCGAGATGATTGGCGCGACCGCCCATGCGATCGACAAGGCCGAGGATCGCGAACTGTTCCGCGAGGCGATGACGAAAATCGGCCTCGACACGCCGCGCTCGCATCACGTCAAGACATTGCCCGCCGCGCTAGAGGCGCTCGACGATATCGGCCTGCCGGCGATCATCCGTCCGTCCTTCACGCTCGGCGGCACCGGCGGCGGCATCGCCTACAACAAGGCGGAGTTCATCGAGATCGTCGAGCGCGGCATCGACGCCTCGCCGACCAATGAAGTGCTGGTCGAAGAAAGCGTTCTCGGCTGGAAGGAATATGAGATGGAGGTCGTCCGCGACAAAGCGGACAATTGCATCATCATCTGCTCCATCGAGAACATCGATCCAATGGGCGTGCACACGGGCGACAGCATCACCGTCGCGCCGGCGTTGACGCTGACCGACAAAGAATACCAGATCATGCGCGACGCCTCGATCGCGGTGTTGCGCGAGATCGGCGTCGAAACCGGCGGCTCGAACGTGCAATTCGCGGTCGATCCCTCAAACGGCCGCATGATCGTCATCGAGATGAACCCGCGCGTGTCGCGTTCGTCGGCGCTGGCGTCGAAAGCCACCGGCTTTCCGATCGCCAAGGTCGCGGCGCGATTGGCGGTCGGCTACACGCTCGACGAGATCGCCAACGACATTACCGGCGGGGCGACGCCGGCCTCCTTCGAGCCGACGATCGACTACATCGTCACCAAAATTCCGCGCTTCGCCTTCGAAAAATTTCCGGGCTCCGAACCGATATTGACCACGGCCATGAAGTCGGTCGGCGAAGCGATGGCGATCGGACGCAATTTCGCCGAGTCGCTGCAAAAGGCGTTGCGCTCGCTGGAGACGGGCCTTTGCGGCCTCGACGACATCGAGATCGAAGGCTTCGGAAAAGGCGACGACATGAATGTGCTGCGCGGCGCGCTCGGCACGCCGACGCCGGACCGGCTGCTCGTCGTCGGCCAGGCGCTGCGGCTCGGCATGACCGCTGAAGCCATTCACGAGGCGAGCAAGATCGACATCTGGTTCATTGAGCGCATCGCGGAAATCGTCGCGCTCGAAAACAAGGTCAAGACATACGGCCTGCCCGAGGACGCCGAGAATCTTCGCAAGCTCAAATTCGCGGGCTTCTCCGATTCGCGCCTCGCGACGCTTACGGGCCTGGAAGAAGAAGACGTGCGCGAACTGCGCCACCGTCTTGACGTGCGGCCCGTCTACAAGCGCATCGATACCTGCGCGGCCGAATTCGCCTCGCCCACAGCCTATATGTATTCGACCTATGAGACGCCGTTCATGGGGATTCCCGCCAGTGAGGCGCAGCCCTCGGCAAAGAATAAGATCGTCATTCTCGGCGGCGGCCCGAACCGTATCGGGCAAGGCATAGAATTCGACTATTGCTGCTGTCACGCTTGCTTCGCGCTCGCCGAAGCCGGTTTCGAGACGATCATGATCAATTGCAATCCGGAGACGGTTTCGACGGATTACGACACGTCCGACCGGCTGTATTTCGAGCCGCTGACGAATGAAGACGTCGCCGAGATTCTCGACGTCGAGAAGTCGAACGGCGAGCTTGTGGGCGTCATCGTGCAATATGGCGGGCAGACGCCGCTGAAGCTTGCGCACGGCCTCGAGCAGGCGGGCGCGCCTATTCTCGGCACGCCGGTCGATTCGATCGACCTCGCAGAGGACCGCGATCGCTTCAAGCGGCTCCTCGACAAGCTGGGGCTGAAGCAGCCCAAGAACGGCATCGCCTATTCCGTGGAGCAATCGCGGATCATCGTGCAGGAGCTTGGACTGCCGCTCGTCGTGCGCCCAAGCTATGTGCTGGGCGGCCGCGCCATGGCGATCATCCGCGATCAAAGCGATCTCGACGATTATCTGCTCGGCACGCTGCCAAGCCTCGTGCCGTCCGAGATCAAGGCCCGCTATCCCAACGACAAGACCGGGCAGATCAACACGGTGCTTGGCAAGAATCCGCTGCTCTTCGATCGCTATCTGACCGACGCCATTGAAATCGACGTCGATTGTCTCGCCGACGGCGACGAGGCCGTCATCGCCGGCGTGATGGAACATATCGAGGAGGCGGGCATTCATTCAGGCGATTCGGCCTGCTCGCTGCCGCCGCGCTCGCTCGCCCCGGAGACGATCGCCGCGCTGGAGGCGCAGACCAAAAGCCTCGCCATGTCGCTTGGAGTCGTCGGCTTGATGAATGTGCAATTCGCGCTCAAGGACGGCGAGATCTACGTGCTCGAAGTGAACCCGCGCGCGTCGCGCACCGTGCCTTTCGTCGCCAAGGTGATCGGCAGCCCCATCGCCAAGATCGCGGCTCGGGTGATGGCCGGCGCCAAGCTCGTCGACTTCGATCCGCTCGACACGAAGCCGGCGCATGTCGGCGTGAAGGAGGCCGTCTTCCCCTTCGCGCGGTTTCCAGGCGTTGACACCGTCCTTGGCCCCGAAATGCGCTCAACGGGCGAAGTCATGGGTCTCGACACCTCGTTTGACGCCGCCTTCGTCAAAAGCCAGCTCGGCGGCGGCACCAAGGCCCCGCGCGAGGGCGTCGTTTTCGTCTCGGTCAGGGATGCGGACAAAGGCCGAATCATTCCCGCGGTTCGCCTGTTGAAGGAGGTCGGCTTCTCCATCGTCGCCACGGGCGGCACGGCGCGCTATCTCGTCGAGCGGGGAATTCCCGCCCAGAAATTGAACAAGGTGTCGGAGGGACGGCCGCATATCGTCGACGCCATCAAGAACGGCTCGATCGCGCTCGTCTTCAACACGACCGAAGGGGCGCAGGCGCTTGCGGACTCGCGCTCCTTGCGCCGCGCGGCGCTTCTGCATAAGGTTCCCTATTATACGACCCTGGCGGGGGCGGTCGCGGCGGCCCAGGGAATACGCGCCTATGTGTCTGGAGACCTTAGGGTCCGGGCGCTGCAGGACTATTTTCCGCCCAACGCGACCAAGTGAAATTTGGGAGTTCTGCGACGCAAGCGGCGGTGCGGTAACATTTGACCACCACTTGGCGGCCTATGCTTTAGCGCATGGCCGCCGTTCGGCGGGCGCGACCTCCGCCGATGCGCCGCGTGATTGGCGAAACTCAAGAAAAGACTAGAAAGCGAAAGCAATGGTGGACAAGGTACCCATGACCGCCGGCGGCTACGCCGCGCTCACCGAAGAATTGCGCCGCCGACAGCAGGAGGATCGTCCGCGAATCATTCAGCAGATCTCTGAAGCGCGCGCGCACGGCGATCTTTCGGAAAACGCCGAATATCACGCGGCGAAAGAGGCGCAGTCGCTGAATGAAGGCCGCATCGCCGAACTCGAGGACAAGCTGTCGCGCGCCGAAGTCATCGACGTGTCGAAGCTCAAGGGCTCGACGATCAAATTTGGCGCGACGGTCACGATCGTCGACGAGGACACCGAAGAGGAGAAGGCCTATCAGATCGTCGGCGAGACCGAGGCCGATGTGAAGAGCGGCCGGGTCTCAATCACTAGCCCCATCGCTCGCGCCCTGATCGGCAAGACCGTCGGCGACACCGTGGAAGTGACGACGCCGGGCGGCGGCAAGAGCTACGAGATCCTCAAGGTCGCGTTTGGGTGAGGCGCGGGGCGGCGCCCCCTCTCCGTCCCTCCCCCGCTAAAGCGGGAGAGGGAACCCTAACCACGAAGGTTACGCGGTTTGTCGCACCGGCCCGGCTTAAACTCCCTCTCCCGCGAAGCGGAGGAGAGTTGGGGAGGGGGCGCTTCGTGCATCCCGGGCCTTCCGCTGCATACAACAATCCGCATTCTCTCCGACGGAAGCGCCGGGCATGAGGCGCAGACGCTCGGCATCGCCGAAGCGCTGGGCGTGGAGCCCGACATTCGCCGCGTCGCGCCGCGCGCGATTTACGCAGCGCTCGCGCCGTTTGCGCCAGCCGACCCGCGCGACGGCTTCACACACGCCCCGCCCTACCCCGATATCGCCATCGCCGCGGGGCGGCGAACGATCCCAGCGCTCAAGCGACTGAAGCGCGACTCCGGCGGGCGAACATTCACGGTTTATCTGAACAAGCCCGCGAACGGGCCCGGCGCTGCCAATCTCATCGTCGCGCCGCGCCATGACGGCCTTCGCGCAGCCAATGTCTTCTCGCCGCTCACGCCCGCCAACCGCATCACCCCCGAGCGGCTCGCCGCCGCGCGCGCGGCGCCCGATCCCCGCATCGCCGTCCTGCCCCGCCCGCGCATGGCGCTCATCGTCGGCGGCGACAGCCGGCATGGCGCCTATGGCGTGGCGCACATCGCCGAACTGGAGCACATCGCCGCTTCGCTGCGCGCGAGCGGGCGCGGCGTGATGGCGACCGCGTCGCGACGCACGCCCACAGTCCTGCGCGAGAGGCTTCGGCGCGTTCTCGTCGCCCCAAGCGGCTTCTTCTGGGATGGAGAGGGAGAGAATCCCTATCTCTCGATGCTCGCGAACGCCGACGCGATTATCGTGACCGGCGACAGCGTCAATATGGTGGGAGAGGCGATCGCCACCGCCGCGCCGGTCTATGTCATCCCGCCGCCCGGCCGCCGAGGCAAGATCGACGCCTATCTCGGCGCTTTGCGGGGCGCCGGCGCGATCCGCATTTGGAGCGGCGCGCTCGCGGATTGGCGCCGAACGCCGGTCAATGCGACGCCCGATATCGCAAGCGCCGTCGCACAGGCCTATTTAGCCTTTGCTGGGCCGCGTCGTTAATTCTGAGCGCCCTCCCCTTTTTTGAGCGGCCCTGCCCTGGCAAGGCGCGAGGCTGCTTGAAAAACCCGCCGCGCGCCGATAAGAGTGACCCGCCGCGCGCCTTTGGGCGTCCGCCAATCGCCGCTTTAGCTCAGCTGGTAGAGCACCTCATTCGTAATGAGGGGGTCGGGGGTTCGAATCCCTCAAGCGGCACCAAATCACACTCCGAAGTCGTCCAAAAGTGCCTGAAAAATCGATGATTTGAGATCAGCCGTCGTCTGAGGGCGTCCTCTGGCGTGCGCTTGTGTCCAACAAAATCATTGGTATCGTTATTGGCTTCCTCCCAGGGCGATGCCAACATGCCGCTCAACGATCTGGAAATCCGTAACGCCAAGGCCAGCGACCGACTCGGGGAAAGCTTTCCGACGGCGGGGGCCTTCAGCTTTGGATTACGCCAGATGGGGCGAAGCGCTGGCGACTCGCCTACCGTTTCGGGACGGCGCAAAAGACCCTCGCCATTGGCGTTTACCCTGCGGTGAACCCTGAAGGAAGCGCGGACGGCGCGTGACGAGGCAAAGAGGCTCTTGAAGGGGGCAAGACCCTTCTGTTGCGAAGAAGATTGCAAAAGCCGCTCGCGCCCAAGAGGTTGCGGACACATTCCGCGCCATTGCGGCTGAACTCATAGGCAAGAAACGCCGTGAGGAGAAAGCCGACCGGACGCTCGCAAAAATTGAATGGCTATTGAGCCGCGCCAAGCCCGCAATCGGCGCACGCCCAATCTCTGAAATCAGCGCCCCGGAAGTCCTGCGCGTCCTTCGCGGCGTGGAGGCGCGGGGGCGCCATGAGACAGCGCGCCGGCTGCGAGCGACCATCGGGCAGGTCTTCCGTTACGCCGTCGCAACGGGGCGCGCCGACTCCGATCCGACCGGAGCGCTCAAGGGCGCGATTGTGAGCCCCGTCGTACGCCATCGAGCCGCCATCATCGAGCCGAAGGCTTTCGGGGGGCTTCTCCGAGCGATCTCAGCCTATGAGGGCGCCCCAGAAACGCGTTTCGCGCTGGAGCTGCTCGCCCTCACATTCGTTCGCCCCGGCGAGTTGCGTGCGGCAGAGTGGTCCGAATTTGATCTTGAAGCGGCCGTCTGGGCGATACCGGCGGCAAAGATGAAGATGAAACGCCCGCATCGCGTTCCCCTTGCGCCGTCGACCGTGGCCCTACTGCGGGAACTGCGCGCGATTACCGGCGGCAAGTTCTTGTTTCCGTCGGTTCGTTCGGCGGCCCGCTGCATGTCAGAAAACACGATCAACGCAGCGCTGCGGCGTCTCGGTTTCGACAAGGACGAGATGACGGGTCACGGCTTCCGTTCAGCTGCTTCCTCAATGCTCAACGAAAGCGGCCTTTGGAACGCCGACGCCGTCGAGCGCCAACTCGCGCATGTCGACAATGACAGCGTGCGCCGCGCCTATGCGCGCGCCGACTTTTGGGAAGAACGCGTGTTTGGTGGGCTGACAAATGTGATGAACTCCGGCGAGGAAGCATGGCTGTTCCGTTGCGGGCGTCTTAATGCGCCTTAGTAGCATAGCAAGCTTGGCTCACCATGGTTGGCGACCAGGACCTCGTAACTCGCTTCACTCCACCCCTACTGAATGAAATCGGCCAAATATTCCGATGTTGGCGTCACACCCGTCAGCAACAGATGCTCGCGCGCCCGCGTGCAGGCGACATAAAGCAACCGGCGCTCGGTTTCGTAGATATCGTCGAGTTCCGCCTCGTCGGCGGCGTCGGCGACACGCTCGTCGAGTGGAAGTATTCCTTCGTCGCAAGCCATCACGACGACGGCGCGAAATTCCAAACCCTTAGCGAGGCTCATGGGAGCGGTCGTTATCTCGTCGGCGCCAGCAAATCCTCCGATAGCGGCGCGCGCGCGAGCGACTAAGTGCGGCGTCCGCACGAACACGCCGATTTCGTGTGCCGCTATTCCGTCGCCGAGCCAGGTTTCGACGGTCTTGCGCACAGCATCGGCTTCCGCGGCGATTGTATCGAGGGCTTTTACCTCGGGAGTCTGAACCCTAGTGAGGCATGTCCGGATCGCGATTCCACCAACCGCCGCCGAGCGCCATGAAAAGCGCTGCGGTGTCGGCGAGACGCGTCGCCTCGGCCTGCACACGCAACAATGAGGCGCTGAAGTAGATCCGCTGTGCGGTAAACACGGCGATCTGTGAGACCTGGCCATACTTCAATTGCATGCGCACGATATCAAGGCTGCGCTTCGCCGCGTCTTCGCTCTTGCGAGCGGTTTCGACCGCCCTGGCGTCCGCCTGCAGGGAACGCAGCGCGTCGGTGACGTTCTGAAAGGCGTTGATGACCGTGCTGCGATATTGCGCGTCCGCCTGCTCCAAAGCCGCGACTGCCGAACGTTCCTTGTTCAACAGCGTCATGCCGTCGAAAAGCGGCTGCGCGGCGTTGGCGGCAAGCGTGTAGAAGCCTGTGCCGGGCGCAAAGAGCTGCGCGACATGAAAGGCGCTGGCGCCGAGATTGGCGGAGAGCGTGATATTCGGCAGCCGGCTGGCGCGCGCGATGCCGACCGCGGCGGTCGCGGCATGAAGATTGGCCTCCGCGGCGCGAATGTCCGGACGTTGCGCGACAAGCGTCGAGGGCACGCTCAGCGGAACTGTTCCCGGCAGCTTCAGCTGCGAGAGCCTGAATTTCTGTTCGATCTCGTCAAAGGAGAACCGGCCGGCGAGAGCGGTCAGGAGGTCGCGCTGGAGCGCGAGCTGCTTTTCAAGCGGCGGCAGCGCCTGCTCGGCCTGTGCGAGCGCCGCCTCCTGCGCAACGACATCGGCCTTGGCGATCGAGCCGAACGAATATTGCCGGTTCAGGATTTCGAGCGAGTCCTTCAGGATCGCAATGATGTTCTTCGTCGCCTCGATCTGTCCGCGGATCGACGCCTCTTGAATGGCGGCCACGACGACATTGGAGGTGAGGGCGAGCCGCGCCGCCTCCATCTGGAACGTCGCCTGTTGGGTCTGGGCCTCAAGCGACTCCAGCGTTCGTCGGTTTAGGCCCCAGATGTCCGGCGCGTAGCTGATCGAGAGCTGCTTCAGGAACAGGCCGTAAGGCGCGTTTGGATTGGTCGTGAACGGGCTCGGAGTCGACTGCCCCGTGACGAGGTTATAGGGGCTCGGGTAGAACTGATTGAACAGCGACTGGTTGATGGCGCTGAGCGCGCGGTTGTTCGACTGTAGGTTTTGGCTCTCTGTAGCGAGGATCCCGACCTGAGGCAGGAGCACGCCCCGTTGCGCTTCGGCGTTGAAATAAGCGACGCCAATCGCCGCCTCGGCCGCTTCGAGCGACGGATTACGTTCCAGCGACTCGCGCACGAGCGTATCGAGCGGCTTAGAGCGGTAAAGCGCCCACCAATCCGCTGGAATGTCGCGTCCTTCTATGAAACGCTGGCCCAAGCCAGGCGAGGCCGTTCCTTCCGGCGTGAAATGCGGCGCATCTGGCCCGAGCGGCTGGACAAAATCAGGGCCGACCATGCAACCGGCGAGCGATGCGGCAAGCCACGCAAGAGTCGCGGCGCGCATCATCGACGCGGCGCCGGTTCTTTGCTTGCAGATGTCGCTCGTCTTGCCCATGCGCCGGATGATCAAACTCGTAGGATCTCGTTGGCGCTGCCGCTCATGCGTCTTTCGACGAAGCGCTCGATCACAAAATGCAGCGTCGGAATGACGAAGAGGATCAAACCGGTCGCCGCGAATAGTCCACCGACGATAACGGTGCCGAGCCCGCGCTGAACGTCGCTGCCGACGCCAGTCGCCAGCGCCGCCGGCAGCATGCCCACCATCGGCACCGCCGACGTCATCAGCACCGAGCGGAAACGCTCCGCTGCGCCGACAAGGACCTGATCGCGGAAATTCGCCCGTTCGTCGCCGATGATGTCTTCGTCTGCGGAATCCGTCCCCAGACGGCGCGCGCGGGCTGACGCGACATGCACCGCGGTGACGCGATTGAGATGCGACACCATGATGATGCCGTTTTGCACCGCGACGCCAAACAGCGCCAAGAATCCCACGCCTGTCGCCACATTCAGCGTCTCGCGCGTCACGATCAGCAAGACCAGACCACCCAACGCCGACAGCGGCACCACGCCCAGGATGAGCAACGCGTTGCGCAGCTTGGCGAAGCCAATGTAAAGGATCAGCAGCATCAGCAACAGCACGACGCCGACAATGATCGTCAACCGCGCCTGCGCGCGCTGCTGATTTTCGAATTTTCCGCTCCAAACGACGCTATTCACTTGCTTGTCGTAAGTGACAGCCTCGGCGACTTTCTTTTGCGCCTCCGCAAGATAGGAGCTGAGATCCCGGTCGGCGTAATCGAGACGAATGGTCAGCACGCGCTTTGTCTTCTCATGCGAAATGGCGCTCTCGCCGTTCTGCAGCGTGATTTTCGATATCGCGGACAGGGGAATCTGCGCGTTGGAGGAGGAGGATTTCACCAGAAGGTCGCTGAGTTCTTCTGGACTGCTGCGCGACTGAAGCGGATAGCGCACCGTCATATCGTAGCTGCGATCGTTCACGTAAATCTGTCCGATCGAGGCACCGCCGACACCGATCTGAATCATATTCGAAACATCGGCGACGTTGATGCCGTAGCGCGCCGCCGCGACGCGATCGATATGAAACGCGATCTGCGGAATCGGCGGCTCCTGCACGATCGACGTCTGGGTGGTGCCCTTTACCGTCTTCAGCGCCGCGACGATCTCATTGCCGATACGACGCGTCTCCTTGAGGTCTTCGCCGAAAACCTTCACCACCATCGCGCTGTGCGCGCCGCTGACGAGATCGTTGACGTTGTCGATGATTGGCTGGCTCACGCCGACATCCATCCCCGGAATCTGCCTGAGACGCTTCGTCAGCTTGGCGATGAACTGTTCCTTCGTCTCGCGATCGGGCCATGAATCATAGCGGGTGAGTCCAACCGGCGCCTCGATATGGCTCGTCGTCCAGGGATCTGTACGATCGTCGTTTCGACCGATCTGTGTGATGACGTAAGAGACCTCGGGAAATTCCATCACGGCGTGACGCAAATCGCTGGTCATATCCGAAGCTTTTTCGAAAGATATGCCGCTCGGCATCTGCACTTGCAGCCAAAGCGAACCTTCGTCGAGATTGGGAAGAAAGTCGCGTCCGACCGCGCCGCCGGCCATGACGAGGCCCCAGACCGCCAGCGCTGTCGCGACATAAATGATCGCCGGCTGATCGAGGCACCGATAGAGCATGTCCTTGTAGCGCTTCTCCATCCATTCGAGCACGCGATTATGAAAGGGTTTCGATGGATAGCGCAGCGCCATATAGGCGAGGCCGGGGACGAGCATCAAGGTGCAGAGAAGAGCGCCGATCAGCGCATAGGCGATCGTATAGGCGACCGGCGCAAAGAGTCTGGCCTCGACGCGTTCCAGACCCAAGAGCGGCACGTAACCGGCGATGATGATGACCGTGGCGAAAAAAATCGGCCGCACGACCTGGCCGACGACGAATTGAACGTCGACGACCTGAAGCTCGCGGTCCGGATTATGCTCACGCAATCTGAGAATCGCCTCTGTCACGATGATCGCGCCGTCGACGATGATGCCGAAGTCGATCGACCCGAGCGACAGGAGATTCGCCGGCAGTTTGGTGAAGTTCATCAGGATGAAGGCGAAGGCCAGCGACAGCGGAATTGTCGCGGCCACGACCAGCGAACTCCGCGGACTGCCGAGAAAAAGCATCAGCACCACGACGACCAGAACAATGCCTTCCGTCACCGTGTGCGCGACCTTTGAGACCGTGAGCTGCACCAGCTCATTGCGGTCCATATAGGGAACGATTTTCACCTCTTTCGGCGCGAGTTGCGCGTTCAACTCGTCAATTCTGTCATGCACCGCCTTCAGCACGACCGTGGCGTTCTCGCCTTTCAACATCTGCACGACGCCCTGAATGGCGTTCGAGTTGTAATCCTTGCCGAGCATGCCTTCGCGTTCTTGCGCGCTGTAACGCGGGGTCCCGACGTCCTTGGTCAGCACCGGCACGCCGCCATGTTCGGCAATGACGATATTTCCGAGGTCCTCCTTGGTGCGCACGAGGCCGATGCTGCGAATGACATAAGATTGCTCGCCGCGCGTGATGCGGCTGCCGCCGGCGCTGGCGCTGTTGGCGACGATCGAATTGGTGACGTCGGTCAATCCGAGCCCATAGCGCTGCATCGCGACCGGATCGAGCTGGAGCTGAAACTGACGCGTGACGCCGCCGAAATTGGCGACGCTGGCGACGCCGGCGACCTGATTGAGCGCCGGGATGACGATCCAGCGCTGGATTTCCGACAGTTCTTCGATGTTCTTGGCGTCAGACTCCAAAGTGTATCTGAGGATTTCGCCGGTCGGGCCGGTCAAGGGACCAAGCGCCGGCTGAATGTTGGCTGGAAGCGACACCTGCCCGATGCGCTCTAACACGCGTTGGCGCGCCCAATAGTCCTCGACGCCGTCCTTGAACACCATGGTGATGAGCGACAACGCGAAGGTGCTGGTCGAGCGGATCGTGAGTAAGCCTGGGGTGCTCGCCAGCGCGCGCTCCAAGGGCACGGTGATTTGCTGTTCAACCTCCTCGGCGGCAAGGCCGGTGGCCTTGGTGGTGACGATCACCGTCACGTCGCCGATTTCGGGATAGGCTTCGATCTTGAGCTGCGTCCATGAGTAGACGCCGAAGGCGAATAGGATCGCCGTCGTCAAGATCACTCCGACGCGGTGCTTGAGACAAAATTCGACGATACGCTCAATCATTCAGGAGAACCCCGCCGCGCACCACGATGCGCTGGCCGGCGCTCAGTCCCGTAACGACCGTCACGCCATCGATATCGGCGTCAGGCTGCACCGGCCGCCGCTCGAACGTCCAGGGCGCGATTTCGATGAAAACGTTTGACGCATCGTTGACCATCATCAGCGTCGACGCCGGGACCACGACGCGTTTGGCCGGCGGCGAGAAGAAGCGCACGGTCGCGAACATGTTCAATTTGAACATGCCGTTTGGGTTGTCGAAAGCGATGCGCACTTTGTTGCGCCGTGTGTCCGCCTCGAGCAACTGGCTAATAATCTCGACCTTGCCGGCAAAGATTTCGTGGGGATAGGCGACAAGCGAGACTTCGACCCTTTCCCCCTTCTGCACGAAGGAGAGATCTTTCTCCTGTACGCTTGCGGTAACCCATACGCGATCGAGATTGGAGATGGTCATCATCGGCGATGTGGTGTTGTCGATGAAGTCGCCGGGCGCCGTATCAAGCGCCGTAATCGTCCCGTCGATCGGCGCATTAAGGGTGATCTTACGCAGGCCCGTGAGCTTGCTGTTGTCGCCAATCACGTCGAGCCGGGCTTCGGCGCGCTTCAGTTCCGACGTCGCCTGCAGATAATCGTTCTGCGCCTGCTCCACGTCCCTAAGCGCGAGGCCGCCCGCCTTGTTCAGTCCCGTGGCCCGATCGAGAGCGCTCTTGGTCAGTTTTGCCGAGGCGCGGGCCTTTTCGGCGTCAGCCACGGCCTGCGCCAAATCGCCTGAATCAATGGTCGCAAGCGGCTGGCCCCTCTTCACGTTGTCGCCCAGTTCGACGTTGAGCTCGCTAACCCGTCCGTTGACGGGCGCCAAAACTCTCACCGTCCGCGCCGGATCGGCTTCGACCGTACCGGGGACAATGCGGCTCAGGCTAACGTTCCGGATCTCGACCGGGGCGACGGCGATGTGACTCCGGTAGGGCGAGCCGGCCGGAATGAAGATCGTTTTACCTTTGCGCACGAGCGGTGGCGCGCGTCGCCCTTCTTGCGGCGGCCCTGTCTCCTGGCGGGAGAAAATCCTCTCTGGAGCGAAGCGATAAATGAGCGTGCCGAACAGGACCAATGCGGCGGCCATTGCGGCGCTGAAGATTTGGCGCCGGCTCAAAGCAAAACGGTTCATGAGACCCAGCGCTCGTTTTACATCCAGTTTGCCGCTCAACAGACTCATGCCCGAGGGCCCGCCGCTTATTCGCAAGAGAAGGGAAACAGTCAACACGCTCCAGCTTAAGGACAGCGAACTGCGACTGAATAGTGACTGACAGCCTTGCCAAGTGACTTAGATGCTACTTGTTTGTTTCTAGAATATTGCTGGAGCGCCAGCGCCCTGATTTGGATTGTCTCATGAGCACTGATGGCGCGACGAACTGGGTGATCCAGCGCAGCGCGAGCACGCGATAGATCGCGCCTTATGAGGCGCGCGCGGAATTAGGCCACCTCGCTTTTTTGGCCGGACGCCAGCATAGACGCCGAAGCCGCGCGGCGCCGTGTCCCACAGGGAGTGATTCGGAGACTCCGGCGGGCGCGTATAAAAACAAATAGTTATATAAACGCTTAGGCGCGCTGCAAAAAAGAAGGGCGAGACGGCCAGCGTCTCGCCCTAGACATACGCCGCGAAATTCGGTCCGATCAATGAGACCAAGCCGCAGCCCACTGCAACTGTTGTGATTGCCGCAATGTTCAGATCAACGGTTCTTCCTAGCCTTTGACGCGGCAGTGCTCCACCTGTGGAAAATACCTATTTGATAAGGGGTTAGACGAGACCGAAGACGCGCTCCGCACTCCAAGTCCTCAAACCACCGGGGGCTCCCCTCGCCGGATCCGCACGCCGACGTGATTTCGACGAATGTGTCGGCTAGAGCAGGTTCCGAAAAAGTCGACAGACCTTTTTCGATGAGAACCTGCTCCAGCATTTTGATTTTGAGCGATTCTTTATCGATCACATGGTTCCATGTGATCGGGAAGCGCTCTAGGAGGCTATCGGCTATACGGCTGGATCGAACCAAGAACAGCGACGCCGTACCGACCGACACGGAATTTCGAGAGGAACATCGTGAGGATCTCGTTGAAAAGCACTCGTCTCGCGGGCTCAGCGATGCGCCGCCGCCGAAATCAGCGTCGAAGCTCGTGCGCTGGGTTCAACAGAGGCGTCCTTGCCATTGCGATTTTGGCCGGCGCGCTCTCCAGCGCTGTCGATGCAAAGCAGAAGCAAGCGGTTCCTCCGCCAATCCCAGCGGGCGCAGAGACGGCGACGCCTTTGGATCAATGCGGCCATCCGATCGTCACGGACAGCGTCGGAAAACCGTACATAGACCCTGTCTGCATCGCCCTCTCCGATCATCTGCAACCTCCGCTCTATATTCCCCAGCCTGAATGCAATAGAGGCGTGGAGCCCTATGGTTCGAATTGCTTCTTTGAGAGACTCTTTACGGTGATGACGGCCTCGCCGGGCCCCCCGCCGCTCAATAGGCCTCCTGCTCCCTATCGCTTTAAATAATCCTTGAGCGATTCACGCCGGGCGGCGCTCTCATCCGATGCCCGGACTGCCTCCGCATAAGGCGCGGCGGGGCGCGAGAATCGACGCCATTTCGCCGCGATTCAGGCGCATGTACAAAATCTCCGCCCTATTCCGAAGGTGGGATTATACGCATGCACGACCTCATCATTCCGCCGGAGCCGCCTCTGCCGAAAAGACGCGGCCCGCCAGCAAAACTGCCGGTGGAGATCGTCATCGACCGCCGCGGCAGTCGGCCGGTCCGCTATGGTCTGATCGCCGCGTTGATCGGTCTTGCCGGACTTGCGGCCACGCATTTTTATGCGCCCGACCGTTCAAAGGACGCGGAAGTGCAAAAGGCTGAGGCGCCCGCGCCCCAGCAGGTCACGATCCCGGTGTTGGACGAAGCGTCGAAGCGTCGGATCGCCGCCCTCCAAGATGAAGTGCAGGAACTGCGCACGAAATTGGACGCCGTGGAGAAACGACAGCAGGCCGACAGTGTTCGCGCACAGCCCGCTAGCCCCCCTCCGCCCGCTGTCGAAAACCAAGCTGCTGCAGTCGCCGCGAAATCTGCGCCCGTAACGCATTTGCCCGAAAAGGGGCAGCCCAAAGTTGCGCGCGCCGCCGGAAAGGAAAACGCCAAAGTCGACATGACGCCCGTCCAGACGATCGCGCCGGCTTCGAAAATCATTAGCGGCTACAGGGTGCGCGACGTTTATCACGGCGCCGCTCTTATTGAATCGGACAGGGGCATGATCGGCGTCGAGCCCGGCGAAATCGTGCCTGGCGTTGGTCGAGTGACGGCCATTCAGGAACGCGGCGGTCGTTGGGTGGTCGTCACGGAGAGCGGAGAAATTCTGGGGAGCGCGCGCGGACAGTCGCGCGCTCCGGCTCCGCGTCAGCGCCAATTCGCGCGAGAACTCTACGGCTTTGAGCCCGGCCCCTTCGCACCGCCGATGTTTCCTCGCTACTGATGATCGGCGCTCGTAGCTGCGAGGAGAGCGGTCGGGGAGAGTGAACGCACGCGCGCCAGGATACGCGTGAGAGCCTTCGATGCGATCGCAATCAGTTGCGACGCGCCGGCAAGAGGCGAAGCGTTTCGAACGGTCCCCAGGCGAATTTGCCAGTGTCGACGGCGAAATCGCCGTCAATGACATATTCAACGACGAGTTCGGAAATCCTCCGCCACTCTTCTGGGGTTGGCGCTTCCCAAATCGCTTCAGGCGTTCGCTCGTTATTGGATAGAGCGAAGATCGCCTGAGCGATTGCAGGATGCGTTTGCCGGTTGACGCTCCATCCGACCGGCGGCGGGACGCAAGAGCATATTCGATTATCCATCGTCGCCTCCTCGGGCTCGTTTCGCCCGGCGCGAGGCGCGCCGTATTTAATGTTAGCATAGAACGCGGCAGGCTGGGGAGATCTGTGCCGATAATTTCGCTTGTCGATGACAGCGGCGCCTTGTCTGATGCGGGCGCGCGATCCTTTTCGGGATCGCCCACGGCGGAGACCGTTGACGCGGAGGAAGACCATGAACGCTGCCCCATATGCGGACTTAGGCGCACCTCCTGCGAGGTCTTGCATGCAAAGACTATCGGTGATCGCTGCGGCGGCGTTCGCGGCGGTGAGTTTGACCTCTGATACCGCCGTCGCAGGGGCGATGAGCGCCAACAATTTCGGGCTTCCCACGAAAGACGTCGCGCTCAAGTGCACGCCGCTGAACTATTCCGTACATTGCTCGATCTCTATGAGAGCCAATCCACAATACAGTTCTTATTGCTTCTATGTCGCGGCGGGCCAATCCTATCCTATGAAGACTGACTACCGCTTTGGATTCTACAACAATATCATCAGCATCCATCTCAATGACAGCTCCCCGGTAACCGCTCAGCTAAGGGATCTGAGAACGGGCGCCCATGCGCGATGTTTTGAGGCCGGGTGATCGGCGCGGTTCCTTCGCGCCGGCGCTGCTTTCCCTTCGCTTGCAACGGGAGTCGACGCGGCGCAATGATGCAAGCGGGAAAATGAAGGCGGCGGCGCGTCTATTCAACTCATTTTGCCGAGTTGTCTTAACCTGATGCGTTCCTTCGGGCGCTAAACTGGCTCAGACGTCAAGTCGCCCTAGCTGATAATGGGCGTCACGTTTGGGGGCTCGAGGCATGTCAAGAACTCTGTTCACTTCATTGGCGAAGGTCGCCGCACTCGCGCTCCTTCTCGCCTCCCTCGCTGCGCCAGCCTTGGCGCAACCGGCCAACGTGCTGATTTTTGGCGATAGCCTCACGTCCGGCTTCGACCTTCCCGAGGCGCAAGGATTTCCGGCTCAGCTCAAACGCCGGCTGCTCGCCGACGGCTATAACGTTGTCGTGTGGAACGGCTCCAACCCCGGCGACACCAGCGCCGACGGCTACGCGCGCATTAACGAGGCGCTGCGATACAATCCAGATCTCGTCCTTGTCGAGTTCGGCGCCAATGACATGCTGGACCATACCGACCCGCGCGTCACCTACCGCTATCTCGACGCGATCATCCGCATCTGCAAGGCGCGCGGCGCGCGCGTGATCCTTGCCGGCATGCTCTCGCTGCCGAAGAATGGACCAAACTATATCGTTGGCTTCAATAACATCTATCCGACACTCGCGCGCAGCGATCACGTGCCGCTCTATCCTTTCATGCTCGGCGGGGTCTACGGGTACCCGGCGCTTATGCAGAGCGACAACGAGCATCCCAACGCGCTGGGCACTGCCAGAATGGTCGCCGGCATAGCGCCGCTGATCGAGGCCAATCTGAGCAAGATTCGCATAGCCGCTCACAAGGCGCACTAACCCTCAGACAGACCGGTCGCGAGCCGCGAAACGCTTCGCTGTCGTCAACCAGCCGTTCGATGCATCGCCGCTTCCCCGGCGGTGACGCAGCAACACTGGAGACACATTGCAGAAAATCGCCCAGGGCGCGGTTCTGCTAAACAGTCCCGGCACTCAGATCGTGCGTTAAGCGGCAGGCGCTGCTTCCAAGCAGCGGACGCTTGCCGCCACCTCCAGGCGGGCTCTTCGCAGCCCGCCTTTTTTCTGCGACGCGGCTCGACAAATCGCCGTCCGGGGTTGAGGAAAGCCATGCTCGAATTGCAGGATTCGGTTTTCAGCGAGATTGATGCACAGGCGCGACATTATCGCGATGGCCGCTCCTATTATTTTTGGGAAGCGCGCTGCCTCAAGGATGTCATCAGCGTTTATGTCAGTGGCGCAGCGATGCACAAAAAGTTCGGCCCCAGTCCCTTAGAGGAGCGGGAGCGCTTATTGAGATCGCGACAGAAGATTCAGGAGGCGGCGAACAGAAAATGGCGGCCCGGGGAGGACAAGGTCTTCCTTGAGGAGGGCGATTTTTAATTTCGCCTGAAGTTTAAAAATTGAATCTAAGACGAGAACCCTGCGACGGGCGTGTTCTCCTCAGACTCGAAAGCGCAAGGCTCGTCAGGCGAAGCGACGCTGAGAAGTCGCCGATTGCCCTTTTCCGTCCAGCACTCTGCTATAATGCCGAGAGCGCGCCAGCGATGCGCCCGGACGATGGAGGCGACGATGCGGAGACTTCGGCTGGCGGTTCTTCTGCCCGTTACGCCCGTGTTTGTTTCCCCGGCGTCGGCGCAGGCCACGTCCGCGGACATTGTCGCGGCGCATATTCGAAGCCAGGGATACCCCTGCGACGCGCCGCAAGCCGCCAAGCGCGACCCTCGTGCTTCCAGACCGGACGAGCAGGTCTGGCTGCTGACCTGCACGAACGCTCGCTATCGCGTGCGTTTGGTCCCCGACATGGCCGCGGCTGTCGAGCAAATTCATTGAGGCGACGCCGATTGCCCGTCGACGCCGGCCGCGCTTTGGCGAAAAGACCCCGCGCTCGGGCTTGTGATTGCCGGGGACGCCTCGCGCGTGATTTTGGCCTTAGCGCTCTCGGCGCGGGCGCCGCCCAAGGCGTTCTCTTGCCATCGCGCCGGGCCTTTGGCATATGTCTTTCGCGCTCGCCTTATTATGCGGACGCATGGAGACGTGGCCGAGAGGCTGAAGGCGACGGTTTGCTAAATCGTTATAGGGGAAACCCTATCGTGGGTTCGAATCCCACCGTCTCCGCCAAACACCGCCGATTGCTCTCCATAGTGCGATATTGCCGCCAATTCTACGCTACAGCCCGATATATCTTGAAAATCAGCGACGTCAGCTCGACCCCAAGAGAGACGTCCCGTGTGCTTCCGTCGTCGCCTGAAACCTGCCGGCAGTGCCGGGGCCGCACGCGGATCGGCGGTGTAGGAGAAAGATAGACATAAGGCACACGCTTGAACCCGCTCTTTATAGTTGCCTATCTATTCTTTAGGAGGCGCTCGAAAACGGTCTCCACGTCGTCGAGAAAAGCGCTCCATTCCCCGTTTTCGTCTATGCCGGAAATGCGCAGCATAAACAGTCCCTCTACTGCCAGCAGCGCAACACGTGCCGCCTGTGCGTCTTCTGTTGCGCCGCCCAGGCGCTCGAACATGGAACGGTACCACTCACGGGTTTCCGAGACGTTTTCCGGGTTCTGGATGTAGGCAATCATAAGGCCGGCCATTTTTGCGTTCATGGCCGCCTGCGAGCCGCGCATGACATTGATGTATTTTCGGACGAGATCGGCCGGCGGAACGTCGTCCATGTCACCAAGCAACGCGTCGAACTGATGCGTCCATCGCTCGATGAGCGCGCGGATCAAATCGTCTTTCGATGAGAAAGAGTACTGCACGCCACCCTTGGAGATGCCGGCTCGCTTGGCCAAGGCATCGATGGTCAGGCCGGCCGCGCCTTCGCTGCGAACGATTTCTTCCGCGAGTTCAATCAATCCCTCACGTGTGATCGTCGGCTTTCTGCCCAATTTGCCGCTCCTTCACTGCCGATGATCATTGAAATCCATACGTATGTATTTATATCAGGGTGCGCAATCCTTTTTCAGGTGAATGATGTCGTCCGCTTCCGTGCCGGCCAACCGCTGGTTTGCCCTGATCGCCGTCATGCTGGCCTTCCTCCCGGTAGTCCTCGACATCACGATCCTGCATGTCGCCGTCCCGACGCTGACGCAATCGTTGAATGCGTCGGGCACCGAAGTGCTGTGGATCATCGACATCTACCCGCTGCTGATGGCAGGGCTTCTGGTGCCGATGGGCACGCTCGCCGACAGGGTCGGCAACCGGAAAATCCTGCTGATCGGCCTCGTCATCTTCGCAGCAGCCTCGGCATGGGCCGCCTTTGCGCAAAGCCCCGCAATGCTGGTTGCAGCGCGCGTGCTTCTTGCTCTGGGCGGCTCGATGATCATGCCGTGCATGCTGGGCCTTATCCGCAAGGCCTTCGAAGATGACGGCGAGCGCGCCATGGCTCTCGGCCTTTGGGGCATGGTCGGAGCCGCCGGCGCCGCGGTCGGGCCCCTCATCGGCGGCGCTCTTCTGGAGCATTTCTGGTGGGGCTCAGTATTCCTGATCAATGTGCCTGTCATGCTCATGGTCGCCCCGGCCTGCTATGTCCTGCTGCCGCGTGTCGAACAGACGTCGCCCGGCAAGTGGGCTATAGGCGAGGCTCTGCTGCTGATCGCCGGCATGATATCGCTCGTCTATGGCATCAAGGCCGGGTTTGGCGGCAAGCAGCCTCTGCCGATCGTCGTCCTCGTGGTTGTCTTCGGCATTGCGGCTCTGACTCTGTTCGCGCGCACGCAGCTCCGGTCGTCCGAGCCGATGCTGGACCTGTCGCTCCTGTCTCATCCCGCGATCGTCGCCGGCCTGATCATGGCTATCGTCGCATCGGGCGCGCTGGCCGGCGTCGAGCTGACGCTGGCGCAGGAACTGCAATATGTGCTGGGCAAGACGCCGCTGCAGGCCGGCATCTTCATGATTCCCATCATGGCGGCGGCAGCCATGGGCGGCCCGGTCGCCGGCTATCTGTCCAACAGATTCGGATTGCGGCTGGTCGCCACACTTTCGCTTTTGATCTCGGCGGGTGCGCTGGTCTTTCTGGCGCGGAGCGACTTCCACGATCCGGGCTTCCTCGTTCCGCTCGCGCTCGCCATTCTCGGGCTCACGCTCAGCATCGGACTGACGGCCTCCTCGATCGCCATCATGGGCTCCGTCGACGCGAGCAGGGGCGGCGCGGCAGGCTCGCTTGAGGCGACGGGGTATGAGTTGGGCACCGGTCTCGGGATCACCCTGTTCGGCGTCTTCATGTCGAGCGTGTTCAGCCGGGCCATCGAACTGCCCTCCAGTCTGTCGCAGGCTTTGGCCGAACGGGCTTCCCGCACGATCGGCGACACCTACATCGTCGCCAGCGAGCTTCCGGGTGAGCAGGGTGCGGCCTTGATCGAGGCAGGCAAGGCCGCCTTCACCCAAACGCACGCGGTCCTTCTGACGACAGCGGCCGAGGTGATCGCGGCGCTGGCGGTGGTGGTGTTCTTCACCCTGGCTGGGTATCGCAGCGTGCTCCGTGCTCATCATTGACAGAGTTTTCCAGAGTAACAGACATGCAGATCATTGAAACTGAGCGCTTGATCTTACGGCCCTTTCGGGAGGGTGACGCAGCGGACCTCTTCGCTTATCTGCGCGCACCCACCGCCTCCTGCTTCTTGTCCCTCAAGCTAGCAGACCTAGTCGAGGCGGAGATCGAGGTCAGGAAACGCGCTCTCGATGATGGCTGCTTGGCGATATGCCTCAAAGAAACTGGTCAGCTCATCGGCGATCTGTTCGGCGGCGCAGGAGACGAGGACGAAGACAAGACGGCCTCGGTCGGCTGGAACCTCAATCCACAATTCGGCGGCCAGGGGTATGCGTTCGAAGCCGCAAGAGCGCTGTTCGACCATCTCTTCCGGGCAAAGGGCTTTCGCCGCCTCTACGCCTATGTCGAAGACCACAACAAGCCTTCGCAGCGCCTCTGCGAAAAGCTGGGCATGCGGCGCGAAGGCGTGTTCGTCGAGTTCGTATCATTCACCAATGACAATGCGGGCAATCCGATCTACGAAAACACCATGCAATACGCCATCCTTCGCCGTGAGTGGTTACCTGGTGCCCAAGACCGCCGACTGACTGACAGGCACGGTTTGGCGAAAGGTGGCATTCCACTCTAATGGTAGTCGCCATTTGAATGGCCGCTTACGTTACCTCGCGAGCTATGGCCGAAAGTTGGTGACAGCATGAATCGGTAAGGCGGCGTATCGTGGGGGTGTTCGAGCCTCCACTTCTCCATTGAAGGAGTGATACGCCGTGTCCAACGATAATGTCATCAAGCTGATTCAGCCAGGGAC
>NZ_JBPFEA010000003.1:0-48057 GCF_051061285.1 Methylocystis sp. | reverse complement strand
GTCCCTGGCTGAATCAGCTTGATGACATTATCGTTGGACACGGCGTATCACTCCTTCAATGGAGAAGTGGAGGCTCGAACACCCCCACGATACGCCGCCTTACCGATTCATGCTGTCACCAACTTTCGGCCATAGCTCGCGCCGGTGGGCTTCTGCCAACTGGCGCTCGCGAATTTTCGAGGGCGGCATGAGCGGAATTCGCTCCAAAGGATCAGTCCAATGAAGCCAATCCTACAAGCCGCCCTCATCGCTCTTGTCGCTTTCTCCGCATCCGCGTCGCCCGCCGACGCAGCCAAGAGTCACAGGCAGCGACGACCTGTCGCGGTTGTAGCGGATGACAGTTCGCCGGCATGTCTCGGCGGCTATCTGGCGCAGACGGAAGCCCAGGACTACCTCAGAGACGACATCTGGGTTTTGGAGCCGGTTCCGGGCAGCGACAATCGCCCCTATCGCTTCGACTGTCGGCAGCCGGTTTTTCTCAGGCGCTAGTTCTTAGCGCCGAGTCTTTAAAGAGCGCCCTCGCGCGCTTGATCGTCATTGTTCGAGAGCTGGGAATAGAAGATGTCGCGAACCTCGCTTTTAGCCGCAATCTTCCTCCTGAGCGTTATGAATTCCGCCTTTGCGCAGATGGCGACGCAAAGCGCGCCTTTCAATTTCGCCATAGGCATCACCAGCGGATCGCAGTCGTCCATCGACCTTTCACAGTCGGGCTTCGTGAACGTCTATTACGGAATTCAGGACTCCAATCAGGCGAATCAAGCGGTGATCAGCCAGAACGGCCTCAACAACTATTCGCAGATGCAACAGATCGGCGACTCCACGGGAGCGTCTAGCGGCAGCGCGAGCCTTCGCGGCGACGGTGCGCGTTATGGCGGACAGAATTACGCGTCCGTGACTCAGAACGGCTTGGAGAACAGTTCGCAGATCACGCAAATGGGGGGCACGAATGTCGCCGCCGTTGCGCAAAACTCCGCCGTCGGCCATGGGGCCGCGCCTCGGGTGCAAATTCCGACCGACGGTCCAATCTACCAGTCCTATCAAACCCCGGAAGGTTATCTCTCTCTTTTCGCCACGGACAGCATGAGCCTGGCGATCTGGACGCCGCCAGGTCTGACGGCGACGAACAGCTTTGGACGAATGCACTGACGACGAACCTTTGATCGTAATGTCCAAAGGACTGGCTCCGTGAAAACGCGAATAAAGATCGTCGCAACATTCGCCTGCGCCGCCGGAATGGCTGGCGCTTCGGCGGCGCGCGCGCAACCGGCAAGTTTCGACAAGGGCGTCGACGCATCGATCCTGGAAGCCACACGCGCAATCGAAGAACTGAACGCCGCATCAAAAACGCGCGTGAAAGAGAAACGTCCCGCCAATCAGCCGGTAGCAAAAGCAGCGGCGCGGCCCGTTGTGAGAATGACCGGGCCATGCAACTTGAACGGCAATACCCAGTTTTTTCAAATTCCCTATATCGGCTTTTGCGGCGCGGTCCATGGATCCTTCACCGGATTCCTGGGCAAGGACTTTGCGACCGAAGACATTGCGTTCACGACGCAGCGGCTTCCTGCGTATCGATACGGATGGAGTGGGCTCGGATTGAGCGCCGCTGTGCCGATGTTGTACTATTATAAGAATCCGCTCGTCCGCAACGAAACGTCCGGCGCTTATACCGGCACTTACAGCATGGTGAATTTTCTGGCGTTCCGGAACACGGATTACGGAACGATCTCCGTGTTCGTTAACGCGGGATTGTTCGCCAGGACGGAAAAAAATTATCAAGGCGAAACGCGCATCACCCTGAATCAGATCAACGGGCACTATTGGAGAGGCGCCTTTGATCAGGCCTGGGTTCAATTCGGCGGGCTGCGCGTCGGACTGCAGCCCTCGCTCTTCAGCTTCAGCCGCACCGGCTACACCTTCATGCCCGGCTATGCGTCCTATCTCACGACGCCGGCGATTTCGTACACCCACAGAATCGAAAATCTCAACATTCTGCCGAGTCTCTTTCCGCGCTTGGGCGCCTCGATCAGCGTTTCGGCTGAAGACCCGACGATGAGGCGTTATCCGGAAGGCGTTCTATCAAGATATCCTACAGGCATGGGGGGCTATCCGGATTTCGTCGGGCAACTGCGCGTCGGCGCGCCCGCCTTCGTCGTCCACGCGTCGGGAGCGATGCACGAAATCAGGGATGTTTCCGCCAACACGTACAATTCGTTCATGCCGAAGAACGCCACTTGGGGCTGGGCTGCGCAGCTTGCCGGCGAATATCGTTGGAAGTGGAGCGGGCTCGTTGGTCCGATTGGCGGCGAGATGTACGGCAAGGCGATGCTGGCGGCGAGCGCGACTCAAGGCGCGCTGTCGTACCTCGGCATTCCGTATATGTCGATCGACTATGTGAGCAGTTCGACTGGAACGATCCAGAGGAGCACTGGACAGTCGATCATGGGATCCTACGAACATCTCTGGACTCCCGTGTTCAAGACTTCGATCACCGGCGCGGCGTTTCAGGCCTACATGGGCTCCGCCCCGGAATTTCTCGGATTCGGCAACGTAGCTTTCGGCTTCAATACGCAAGTCAGAGGTCAGCGCGTCGTCGGAAACGCCGAATATTGGGCCGGCGAGGGATGGGCGTTCGGACTGGAAGGCGGCTGGACATGGAGCCAGGCCAACGGCCAATACCTCGGCGGACGCGGTCTGCCGGTGGCCGTCAATTTCCCGAACGTCCTCACCTATATGCGGAAGGCTTTTTGACGAGGCCGGAGACATGTGGCGTTTCGGCCACATCGAGAATTCTATCGCAGTTTGTCGAACTCGAAACGATCGACCGCAGCGCGCTGCAAAGCTAGGGTGACAGTAGCCAGTACCGAACACTGAACGCTAACTTCCAGGGACCAGATCCATGAAAAAGCTGATCGCGACAATATCCTTGTGCATGCTGGCGGCCGGACCGGCCCTCGCCGACGGTCAGAACAATAATCAGAACCAAGCTCAGGCGTACGGCAATAATTATTCGACGGTCACACAGATCGGCGTGAACAATAACGCCGCCGTCGTCCAAAACGGCTCGGTTGCCGGAAGCCTCGTCGATCTTGGATCGGGCAACCAGAATCAGAGCAATGTAAGCATCGATAAGCAAGCCTTCGCGATCGGCAGCATCATCGACTCCGCAGGCGCGACGATCAGCAAGACGGGCTCGGACAATGTGAGCCTAAATAATAATTCGCAAGCCACGATCGTCACGCCCATCCAGTAGGCGCAGAGAAGCGAAAGACGGCCGAGACTCTATAAACCCCAGCCCCGCGGGCTGGGGTTTGCGATTTCATGCACTTCGCGTCAGCAAGGCGGCGCGCCCTGGCGATCACCTATGATCCTGCGCCCGCTGGCGAACCGAGCCTACGCGGTCTATTGGGGCTGATATTTGCCCGCGCTGAACAGTCCGGTCTGCGACTGCCCATCGGGCAAGATCATCGTTCCCTGCCCGTCCGGCTCGCCATTCTGGAACTCGCCGCGGTAGGAGGCGCCATTCGGCAGGGTGAGAATGCCCTTGCCGTGCGGGCGTCCGTCGCGGAATTCGCCCACATATTTCTTGCCGTCGGGAAATGTGTAAGCGCCCTTGCCGACGATCCGGCCATTGACGAATTCGCCGCTGTAGCTTTCGCCGTTGGCGATCGTGTAAGTGCCTTTGCCGTGACGAACGCCGTTGCGGAACTCGCCGACATATTGTCCGCCGGACGCGAACGTGATCGCGCCGCGCCCGGTCGCTTTTCCGTCGCGGAACTCGCCCGTATAAACGTCGCCGTTTGGAAACTTCAGTCCACCGACGCAACGCTTCCAAGGCTTGGCCAAGCTGACGTCGCAAGGCGGCAGACCGTTTTTCGGCCCCTTCTGTTCGCTTTGCGCCGCGCTGCCGGCTTTCGGCTTCACCGCAAGTTCGCCGTCTACGAACTTTCCGGTGAATTTCTTGCCGTCGGGCATGGTGACGGCGCCCTTGCCATGGGGAACGTCATCCTTGAACTGGCCGACATAAATTTTTCCGTCAGCGGCGACCAATTTGCCCTGCCCGCTTTTCTTCCCGTCTTTGAAATTGCCGGTGTAGGACTCGCCGTCAGGATGTGTGATGGTTCCCTTGCCGTTTGGCGCGCCGTCGCGGAATTGGCCCTCATATCTCTTGCCGTCCGTGAACATGAGCGCGCCTTTGCCGTTGGCTTTGCCGCCCTTCATCTCTCCGATATAGCGGTTGCCGTCCGGCGCCGTTATGACGCCGAAGCAGTGCTTCGAGATGTTTTCTTCCGTGCATTTGGGAACGATTTGCGCCGACGCTGGAAGCGAGCCGACAGCCCCCGCACAAAGCGCAAGCATGAATATGCCGTGGCGAAATTTGGAGACTGAGGCGTAAGGCATGGCAAAACCTGCGCTGGTGAGGCGGCGGAACCGTGAGCCTTATAGCCCAGTCGTAATTTAGAACAACGAACTTTTTCAAGGAAGAATTTGCTAAAATCCGCGAGAGCGGATCGTTCAGCGGTCTTTGGACATGCGCCTTAACAGCGCGACGCGGCTCATTGCGCGCCCGCGAGCTTCGTCGCCAGCAGGGCGATCGTTTTTACGTAGACGCGCGCCTGATTCCACTCGAGCAGAATCGCGAAGTTCGGCTCGCCTTCATTCCAGCCCGCGCCAGAGCGCCAGCCTTTGCCCTTGAGGAAATTCGCCGTCGAGGCGAGCGCGTCGGGCGTGGATCGTATGAGATCGCGTCTGCCGTCGCCGTCGAAATCGACGCCATATTTCAGATAGGAGGAAGGCATGAATTGCGTCTGGCCGATCTCGCCAGCCCAGTCGCCGCGCATCTGCGCCGGAGACATATCGCCGCGCTCGACGATTCTCAGCGCGTGCTTCAGCTCTTCGTTAAATTGCGCGGAGCGCCTGCAGTCATAGGCGAGCGTCGCCAACGCCTGCATCGTCCTGAAGCGCCCATTGTCGGCGCCAAAGCCCGTTTCCAGTCCCCAGATCGCCACGAGCACCGCTCCGGGAACGCCATAGCGCGCCTCGATCTGTGCGAGCAGGGCCGCGTGCCGCTGAAGTAGCGCCCGCGCCTTGCTCAAGCGGGCGGGCGTCACCAGGCGACTCGAAAACTTCTCGAAACTTTGGTGAAAAATCCGCTGTCCGCGGTCGCGGCCAATCACCGCGTGATCGTAGGTTACGCCGGCCAGCGCGGCGTCGAGCGTCCGCGGCGAAACGCCTTCCGCCGCGGCGTCGCGTTTCACCTCCTCGAGCCATTGGCGAAAACCGGCCGCAGACGATCCGCAGGGCGCGGCGCGCGCCGATACGGCGCAAGCGCCCAAAGCCAGCGCGCTGGCGGCGAGTAACGCGCCCCACGCCTTGGCGCTTTTCGACAGCCGGTTCATGGCCGGCAGTTTAGTGGGCCTGCGAAGGCGCTGCAATCAAGCTGCGTGCAACCTCACAGCGCCCGACGACCTTGGCGGAATGCGCGGCCAGCGCCGGCATTCCTCAAGCGAAGAGCTGAATCAGCGGCGCTTTGCCCTGAACTGGCGTTTGCAGGCGCTTGAAAGCTCGTTCATATGCGCGCGCAGGCACCTTTCGACGGCGATCGCATTGGGCTCTTCCGCCGCGCAGAACTTGTGGGAATCGCGCTCGCATGCCGCGCGCTGCTTGTCCATCGTCCGGGCTGTCGCGGGGTTGAACGCGGCGAGGCCAATGAAGGCCGCAAGAAGGAAAATCAGCTTGCTCATAGATCGACTCTTTGCTGTTGGCGCTTGACCGCCGCGGTTCAAGAGCGGCGCGGCCAAAGCGACAAGTGTAGCGGCTCCAGCCAATATCAAGGGCGTCGAGGCAAGGGCGTCGAGGCAAGTGCGCCGCACGGCCTACGCGATCAGCGGCGCATCGACGAACTGATGCTGATCGAGACAAAGAAGCCCGAGTCGGCTCCACAGATCATTGCAAATTCGAGACGCAAGAGAACGCCAACCGGCGTAGCGCTTTCAATCACTGAGAGTTCCGAAGCGCTTGTGCGCACAGACGCTGAGGCGAGTCGTCGTTCAGGCGGGCCTATCGACGATCGGCATCTCAGGCGTAACTTCCGGCACGATCAGCCGCGCGCCGGTGCAGGCGACGATATCCGCGACGCTGACGCCGGGCGCGCGTTCGCGTAGCGCCAGCCCTTCATCGGTCGACTCGATGACCGCGAGCTCCGTCACGATGAGGCTGACGCGCCGCGCCGCGGTCGGCGGCAAGGTGAGAGTTTCGACGATCTTCGGCTCGCTCTTGGCGACGTGTTGCATCGCTATGATGACGCGCTTTGCGCCCGCGACGAGGTCCATGGCGCCCCCCATCCCCGGTGTAAACTTTCCCGGAATCATCCAGCTGGCGAGATGTCCCGCGGCGTCGACCTGCAGCGCGCCGAGCACCGCCATGTCGACATGGCCGCCTCGAATCAGCGCGAAGCTCGTCGCGCTGTCGAAACTGGCGGCGCCCGGCAGCGACATGATGAGTCCGCCGCCGGCGTCAATGAGATCGCGATTCTCCATGCCATCCGGCGGCGGCGCGCTGAAGCCGATAAGGCCATTTTCGCTCTGCATGGCGACGGACATCCCCTTTGGGATGAAACGCGCCACGTGAGTCGGCAGGCCGATCCCGAGATTGACGAGCATGCCGTCGCGCAGCTCCAGGGCGACGCGGCGCGCGATGATTTCCTTGGCGTCCATCAGCGCGCCCTGCCCACGATGTGCGTGACGAGCACGCCCGGCGTGCGCACCGCGTCGGGCGGAATGACTCCGACGGGCACGATCTCGTCGGGTTCGGCGATGACGCAATCGGCGGCGAACGCCATGACCGGGTTGAAATTGGCGGCCGTGAGTCGATAGGTCAGATTGCCGTAATAGTCGGCCTCATGCGCGCGCAGCAGGGCGAAATCCGCCCGCAGCGGCTTTTCGATGAGAAAGCGTGCGCCGTCGATCTCAACCATCTGCTTGCCTTGCGCGACGACCGTTCCCACGCCGGTCGGCGTCAAGACGCCGCCAAGCCCCGAGCCGCCGGCGCGGATTCGTTCGGCGAGCGTGCCTTGCGGTATGAGCTCCACTTCGATCGCGCCGGCGCTCATCAACCGCTGCGTGGTCGGATTGGTGCCGATATGCGAGGCTTCAACACGCGCAACGCATCCCGCTTCGATCAGCCTGCCGACGCCGACGGTCGGATAGGCGGTGTCGTTGCCGATGATCGTCAGTGCGCGCGCGCCACGCGCGACGAGCGCGTCGATCAACCGATCAGGCGATCCGACGCCAAGAAAGCCGCCGATCATGACGCGCGCTCCGTCGGGAACGAGGTCGGCGGCAGCTTCGACGGCGATCGCGCTTTTTCTCATCTCGCTGAACCCTGGCGCGTGCGCTTGTCGAGATAATGCGTTTCGGAAACCTCACGCAGACGCGCCGCCGCCGTTTCCGGCGTGATGTCGCGTTGCGGTTCGCCAAGCATCTCGAATCCGACCATGAATTTCCGCACGGTGGCCGAACGCAGCAGCGGGGGATAGAAATGCGCGTGAAAATGCCAGTTGGCGTGCGGCGCGCCGTCGGTGGGGCGCTGATGAAATCCCATTGAATAGGGAAAGTCCGTTTCGAATAGATTTTCGTAGCGAATGGTCACGCGCTTAAGGATTTCGGCAAGCGCCCTCGCCTCGCTGCCAGTCAATTCGTCAAACGAACCGATATGCCGTGTTGGGATCACCATGGTTTCAAACGGCCAAATCGCCCAGAACGGCACAAGCGCAACAAAATGATCGTTACCGCAAACGATTCGCTCGCAGAGGCTTTGTTCAAGCTCGAGATAGTCGCACAGGAGACAGGAGCCGTTTTGGGCGAGATATGCGCCCTGCCGCTCCGATTCCTTGGCGGCTTCGTTCGGTATGCTGTGCGTCGCCCAGATCTGGCAGTGCGGATGCGGATTGCTGGCGCCCATCGCCGCGCCGCGATTTTCGAAAATTTGCACGTAGTTGATCGCATCGAGGGCGCCGAGCCGCATCGTTTCGTCGCGCCATGCGTCGACGACGCGAGTGATCTCTGGGACGCTCATGCGCGGCAAGGTCAGATCGTGGCGCTCGGAAAAGCACAGCACGCGGCATCGGCCGGTCTCGCTTTGCGCGACAAGAAGTCCGTCTTGAACGATCTCTTCCGCTGACGCCTGCGGCGTGAGCGCCGCGAAGTCGTTATCGAACGCGAAAACGCCCTCATAGGCCGGGTTGCGTTCGCCATTCGCCCGCTCGTTTCCAGGACACAGATAGCAGGACGGATCATATGTGGGCCGATCCGTTGCGCGATCCTTTTCGACCTGGCCTTGCCATGGCCGGCTGGTCCGATGCGGCGAGACGAGCACCCATTCGCCCGTGAGCGGATTGAGTCGGCGATGCGAGGCGTTACTCAGCAAAGACACGAGCCGCTCCTAATCGCCGACAGGGCCCGCGCCGGGACCGGGAACGCAGGTGAGGATGGGCGGCGTCACCCCAATCGCTGCGCGATATCTGTCGGCCATCGCCTGCGCGAAAGCTTCCGCGCGGCTCGCCTCCACGAGATTGATGGTGCAGCCGCCAAATCCGCCGCCCATCATCCGCGCGCCATAGACACCCGGAAGGCTGCGCGCGATATCGACCATGAGATCAAGCTCGGCGCAGCTCACCTCATAGTCGTCGCGCAGGCTTTCATGCGAAAGATACATGAGGCGGCCGCACTCCTTAAGATCCCCCGCGTCCAGCGCCGCGGCGGCGCGCAACGTCCGGTCGATCTCGCCAACGACGTGCCGCGCGCGGCGAAAGACGAGTGCGGGCATCGCGTCGGCGTGTCGCATCAATTGGGCGAATGTCACGTCCCGCAGCGCCGCTATTCCATCGATCCGCGTCGAGAGAACCGCGACCGCGCGCTCGCAGTCCGCGCGGCGCAAATTATATTCATCGCTCGCGAGCTGGTGGCGCACCATCGTGTCGCAAAGGACAAGACGCGCGTTCGGATCGATCGCAACCTTCCGCGAAACGAGACTGCGACAGTCGAGCAGCAGGGCGCTCCCAGCGACGGCGCAGCACGATATGTATTGGTCCATAATGCCGCAGCGAACGCCAACGAACTGATTTTCGGCGCGTTGACAGATTTTGGCGAGTTCGACTCTGTCGACCTCGCAGCCGGAGATCGTCAAAAGCGCGAAGCCCGCGGCGACTTCGAACGCCGCCGAGGCCGAAAGTCCCGCGCCGATGGGCAGATTTCCGTCGAGGACGAGATCGGCGCCGCTGAGTTCATAGCCGGCGCGTTCTAGAAAGATCGCGACGCCACGCACATAATCGGTCCAATCGCCGCGCGGCTGTGCGTTCGCATCCTCGAGATCGAATTCGACGACTTCGTCCATGATCAGCGAGCCTATGCGCAAGCGCCGGTCGAAGCGCGGCGCGATGGCGGCCCAGATCGAGAGGTCGAGCGCCGCCGGCATGACGAAGCCGTCGTTGTAATCGGTATGCTCGCCAATGAGATTGATGCGGCCCGGCGCCCGAAAAAGGCGCGGCTCGCGCTCGAAACTGCGGCGGAAGGCGGCTATCAGATCTTGCTCGATCCTCGACTCCATTCCGGCCACAGTCCCATTGTCATCAAACCGTCAAGGCGACGCCGCATCGGATCGGCGGTAGGGGATCAAATGATAGACCGCGCATGACACGTCAACGCCTTGGCGTTTGCTACTATCCTGAACATTGGCCTCAGTCACGCTGGAGCGAGGACGCGGCCATGATGAAGGGGATAGGTCTTTCCTTTGTGCGGATTGGCGAATTCGCCTGGTCACGGCTGGAGCCGAACGAGGGCGCCTACCGTTTCGAGTGGCTGAGCCGCGCCGTGGATACGCTGCATCGCGCCGGGCTCAAGGTCGTGCTCGGAACGCCGACGGCGACGCCGCCGAAATGGCTCGTCGACAAGATGCCGGAGATGGCGGCGCTCGACGCCGATGGCAGGCCGCGCAAATTCGGTTCGCGCCGCCATTATTGTTTCAGCCACGAAGGCTACGCTCAAGAATGCGACCGCATCGTCGAGCATCTGGCGCGAGCTTTCGGCGGCCATCCCGCCGTGGCGGCGTGGCAGACCGACAATGAATATGGCTGCCACGACACTGTGCTGAGCTATTCGCTGGCCGCGCTGCAGGCGTTTCGGCGATGGTGCGAGGCAAAATATCGCTCGATAGAAACGCTGAACGAAGCCTGGGGCAATGTCTTCTGGTCGATGGAATATCGACGTTTCGACGCGATCGAGCTGCCGAACCTGACCGTCACCGAAGCCAATCCGTCGCTTCTGTTAGATTTTCAGCGTTTCTCGTCCGATCAGGTCGTGGCCTTCAATCGACGCCAAGCGCGGATCATCCGGCGTCATGCGCCGGACGCGACGATCCTCCATAATTTCATGGGCGCGTTCGTCGACTTTGATCACTATGCGCTGTCGGATGATCTCGATATCGCCGCGTGGGACAGCTACCCGCTCGGCTTTCTCGAACGCTCTTCTCGAGACGATACCTTCAAGCTGCGCTACATGCGCGTCGGCGATCCTGACTTTCAGGCCTTTCATCACGATCTCTACCGCGCCTGCGGGCGCGGCCGATGGCAGGTGATGGAGCAGCAGCCGGGACCGGTGAATTGGGCGCCGTGGAATCCGGCTCCCGCCAAGGGCGCCGTGCGGCTCTGGACCTTCGAGGCCTTTGCCGCCGGCGCCGAGGCGGTGAGTTATTTTCGCTGGCGGCAGGCGCCTTTCGCGCAAGAGCAGATGCACGAGGGGCTGCTGCTGCCAAACGCCGCGCCGAGCGAAGCCTATGATGACATCGCGCGTATTTCGAAGGAACTCGACGCTCTCAACGCGCATGTCGAAACGGCGCACGCGCCAGTGGCGCTGATCTTCGATTATGAAAGCGCCTGGGCGTGGCGCATCGAGCCGCAAGGTCAGGACTTTTCTTATTTCGATCTTGTCATGTGCTTCTATCGGGCGCTGCGGCGCGCGGGGCTTTCCGTCGACGTCGTTCCGCCGACCGCGGCGGCGATCGCTGATCGAAGGCTGATCATTATCCCCGCGCTTTTTGCGCCGTCTCACGACTTCGCCGAGGCGCTGGCGAAAAGCGGCGCGACGGTGTTGCTTGGCCCGCGCACGGGATCGAAGACGGCTGATTTTCAAATACCCGCGGAACTGCCTCCCGGAATTTTGCGAAGCGTGATCGACATTCGCGTCAGACGAGTCGAAAGCCTTCGTCCAGGCGTACGGATTACGCTCTCCGGACAAGGCGCTTTCATGCGGTGGCGCGAATTCTTGGCTTTCGGCGAGAGCGTCGCGCCCGTGCTTGTCTCGGAGGACGGCGAGACTGCGCTCGCGCGATCCGACAACGTCTTTTATCTCGCCGGTTGGCCCGACGAAGAATTGCTGAGAAGCGTGCTGCGACGAGTTTTCGTCGTCGCCGGCATATCGACGCTCGATCTTCCGGAAGATATCCGCGTCCGCGACAATGGGGCGATGCGCTACATTTTCAATTACGGCGCGACGACGGATATTTCGGCGCTGGTCGAGGAAGAAACTCTCTTGATCGGCGAGCCGATTCTCGAACCTTGCGGCGTCGCCGCCTTCAGACGCGCACCGATCGCTGAATTCTTCGAAGTCTCTTAACGAACGGCTCAGAACACAAGAAAGGAAGCGACGACGAAGTAGGTCAGTAGCGAAAAGGTGTCCTGCACCACGGTCGCGACCGGGCCGGAGCCGAGCGCTGCGTCATAGCCGAGCCTTGCAAACAACCAAGGCATTAGAAATCCGAACGCCGTGGCGATGGTGCTCGCGACCGCCAGCGAAATCCCGACGGTCGCGGCAAGGCCCACGCTCGAAAAGAAGAACCAGACGATCGGAAAAGCGAGACAGCCAAGCATCGCTCCGAGCAACGCTCCGGTGCCGAGTTCGCCCGCAAAGAGCGGCAGCAGGGCGGAATCGGTCAGGGACAGCCCGCGCACGACCACGACTTCCGACTGCGTGCCAACGGAATCGGCGAGATAGATGATCGCCGGGATAAAGAAGGCGACCGCGATATGCGCGCTGAGCGCAGTTTCGAAGCGCGACATCATCGCGGTCGCAGCGGCGCTGCCGGCCATGCCGACAAGCAACCAGGGCAATCGATAGAGCGCGCGACGGTGCGGCGCGGCGGTCAGGGCGTCTTTTGCGGCCTCCGACTTGCCGAGGATGCCCACCATATGATGCAGATCCTCGAGATGCTCGTCGCGCAAGATGGTCATGAGCGCGCGCGCCGGCACGGCGCCGAGGAACCTCCCTTCCGCATCATCACAGACCGCCAATATTGACAGACCTGCACGAATGGCGACGCTCGCCGCAACTTCGCGATCGGCGTCGAACGAGACGCTATAGGCTTGGGCGTTTCGCGCGATGTCGTGCAGCGGCGTCGTCTCCGGCGCCCCAAGCAGATCGCGTATGGCGACGACGCCAATGAGGCGACCGTCTTCGGCAAGCACGAAAACATGCGAGGCGTCGTCGAAACGCTGGCCAATCAACCGCGCCCGCGCCTCGCCGGCGCTCTCCCGCGAGCGGGCCACCGGCACAGAGGTCACGAGATAGCGCCCCACGGTCTGGCCGTTCGTCTCCACTGGAGGCAGGCGGTCTAGCGTCGGGATACGGGACATTACGGTCATGGCTTCTTATGTTCTGAGAGACAAGCGGCGTCCGGGCCGATTGAAAAGCGGGCAGCCACAGCTCATAGGAACGCGCCACGTTACAGTTATGTGACCGCGTCGGCGCGCTCTTTTCGCGATCGCGTCGATTGTTGCTGATGGGATGTCTTGATAGAATTTCCTGGCCGTCACCGCTTGGTCCTGGCGGCCCTTAGCGAATCGGACCGGAGTCGAAGTGATGAAACCCTTTGGATTTGCGTTGGGCGCGTTGACGGGCGCCGCCGCCGTTTTGCTCCTGAACCGTCAGGGAACGCAGCGCGTGCGCCCGATCGCCAAGGCGGCGATGAAAGCCGCGGTGATGGCCTATCACGAAGCGCGCGTGCAAGGCGCCGAACTCGCCGAGGCCGCCGAGGATCTCTTCGCCGAAGCGAAGACCGAGGCCGCCGCCGATATTTTCGCGGCCGCGGTGGCCGCCGCCCAGGCCAAGGCCGCGCAAGCCAGAACCGAAGCGAAGACCGAAACGAAGCCCGAAGCGACGTCAAAGCCCGAGAGCGCGGCGCCAGCGAGCGAGGCTCCCGCGTCGCGGGCCGCAGGCGAGAGCGCGTAAATGAACGACGCAATCCTGCCCCTGGCGCAGGTGGCCCACGCCATGCCCGGCCGCGCGCGGCTGCGTGTCGCCGACCGCCGCGGCGACACCGCTTATTTCGCTTCGGTCTCCAAGGGCCTGTCGGCGATCGCCGGCGTTCGCAACGTCGAAGTGACGCCGCTGACGGGCAGCGTGCTGATTCAGCACAGCGGACCCTTGGCGCGCATCGGCGTCGCGGCGCAGGAGGCGCGGCTCTTTGTCGTCGGCGAAGCGCCTCACGCCGCGCGCGAGACGCCGGAAGTTTCCATCGACCCCAAGGTCGTCGCGGCGCTCGCGCTCTTTGCAGCGGCGCTGTGGCAAATGTCGAAGGAGCGGGTTTTGCCGCCGGCGATCACCCTGCTGTGGTACGCCACCCGCCTCAGTGGCGTTTGGTCGCTGGATGGCGACGGCGATAATGGCGAGTAGGCCTAGCCCTTAAGCGCATCAACGATGTCGGTCGCTTCCCACGGGAGATCGAGATCGGAACGGCCGAAATGCCCATAGGTCGCGAGCGGAAGATAGAAGCCCCTCGCGCCTGAGGCTTGCGGCGCGGTGCGCAAGCCAAAGCGGCGAACAATGGAGGCTGGCCGGAAATCGAGAAGCTCTGCGAGGCGCCTGGCGATTTTGTCATCCGCAAGATAGCCCGTGCCGAAGGTCTCGACCGAGAGACTGATGGGCTCCGCCTGCCCCGCCGCGTAAGCCAGGTGGACTTCGCAGCGCTCGGCGAGGCCCGCCGCGACGATGTTCTTGGCGGCGTGCCGCGCGGCGTAAGCGCCAGCGCGTTCGATGCGCGAAGGGTCCTTGCCTGACAGCGCCGAGCCGCTCTGGCGCGCGATCTCGCCATAGGCGTCGATGCCGTTCTTGCGCCCGGTCAGGCCGGCGTGGCGCGCCGGTCCGCCGATTTCAAAGGGTTCGCCGGCGTTGACGTGAACCGTCGTGCGAGCATCCGGCCTCATGTCGCCCGCAAAAAGCGCATCGAGCGCGATCGCGCGCAGCCGGTCGAACTTGTCGTCGTCCATCGCCGCGCCGTCAAAGGCGACGGTCAACGAAACCCCATAGATTCGTGCGGGGCGACCGCCGCGATATTCAATCGAGACTTGCGTCTTGGCGTCGGGCGAGAGCGAAGAAAATCCGCCGCGACGAGCGGCGTCGAGCGCCCGCGCGACCTTATGCGCGAGGCTGATCGGCGCCGGCATGAATTCAGGCGTATCGCGACAGGCGTAGCCGAAAACATTGGCCTGCTCATGCGCGACGCGCCTGCTGATCGCCGCGTCGTCGTCGAGCTCTTCGAGAGGCGGCTCGCGCGCCTCGAGCGGCAATTCGACGAAGCTCGTCAGTATCGAGCAATTGCGCGCGTCGAAGCTCCCGGCGGCGTAGCCGGCCTCCTGCATGACCGCGCGCGCGAGCGCCGGCAAATCGACGAGCGCGTCAGCGGCGTATCGCGCAGCGAGAAAGACGACGCCCGTCGCCAGGGCGCATTCCACAGTTGCGCGCGCGCGATCATCTTCACGCAGCAGCGCATCAATGGCCGCATCGCTGATCTGATCGCAGAGCTTGTCGGGGTGCCCCGGAGTCACCGACTCCGACGTGAAGATCATGTCAGGCGACATGGCTTTCTCCGTTGCCGCGCAGCGGCGTCTCTTCGCGATCGGCGACTCTGCCGATGATATCGTTGGCGAGCGAACTGCCGAGGGCGATGGCGCCGATCCGCAACAGGTCGCCGGCGCCGAGCGGCGACAGGCCGAGAAGGCGCCGGGCCAATGGAAAGAGTTGCACGCCCGCCTGCAGCAGTAGGGTCGCGCCGACGGCGCCATAGAGCGTCGGATTGGGGGGCCTGCCGATCTCGCAACTTAACCCCCGCAACTCGGAGCGACAGGACAGGCTATGGAGCAACTGGCCGCAGGTGAGGCCGTGAAAGGTGACGGTGCTGGCGCGCGCGCCGCCTGCGCCGCCGCCGAGGCTGAAATAGCCGATAAGCGCCGCGACGCCCATCACCGACCCCTCGCGAAGAATGCGCCTAAAATCGGAGGCGGCGAGAATCGCCGCCTTCGGATCATGCGGCGGCCTGTCGAGCACGTCCGGCTCCGGCGGCTCAAGCCCCAGCGCGATCGCCGGCAGCGCGTCGGTCGCCAGATTGAGCCAGAGCAGTTGCATCGGCGTCAACGGCTCGCCGCCGACAAGCGCGGCGCCGAGCATGGCGATGGTCTCGGACGCGTTGGTCGATATGAGATAGCGCAGCACCTTGCGAATATTCGCGTATGTGGCGCGGCCGAGTCGTATGGCCTCGACGACGCCATCCATGTCGTCGGTCGCGAGCACGATGTCGGCGACCTGACGGGCGACGTCGGCGCCCTCTCCGCCCATGGCGATTCCGACGTCCGCCGCGCGCAAGGCGGGGCCGTCGTTGACGCCGTCGCCGGTCATCGCCACGATATGGCCATGGCCTTGCAGCGCCTTGACGATGTTGAGTTTGTCGACGGGGGTGACGCGCGCGAAGACATGCGGCTGCCTCGCCAGCGCCTCAAGCATCTCGGGCTGCATCTTCGCCATCTGCCCGGCTTCGAGCACGCGCAGCTCGCCGCCGTGATTGAGATCGAGGCGCCGCGCGATGGCGAAGGCGGTCGCGCTTTGATCGCCGGTGATCATCACCGTGCGCACGCCGGCTCGATGCAGCTGCTTGAGCGCCGGGCCGACGCTGGCGCGAATAGGATTCGCCATGCCGGCGAGTCCGAGCCACAGGAGATCCCGCTCGTCACGGGGATCGCCGCCGGCTTCGCCGATCGCAACGCCAAGGACGCGCAGCGCATCGCCGGCCATACGTTCATTGGCCTTGAGAATGGCGGTCCGCGCCGGGCCGTCGAGCGGCGCGGCGCCATCGGCCATGCTGCGGGTCGCGCAACGCGCCAGCACCTCGACCGGATCGCCTTTGACGCAGAGCATGCGCGCGCCGCCGGACGCTTCGTGGAGCGTGCTCATGCGCTTGCGGCCCTCGCCGCGCGCCACGCTCGTCAGCAAAGGGGTAGATTGCCGAAGCGCGAGGGGATCGACTCCCATCGCCACGCCCGCCTCGATCAGCGCGGTTTCCGTCGGCGTGCCGTCGATCTCCCAATCTTTCGGCGCGGGCTTTGCGACGGCGTCGCTGCATAGCGTCGCCGCTTCGAAGAGGCGACGCGCAATAGCGACTGTTGCGGCGTCGGCATCGACGCCGTCGCGCAACAGTCGGCCTTCCTGCAGCTCAAACGCGCCATTGTCGACGTGAACGCGCACCGCCGCCATGCGGTTTTCGGTGAGTGTGCCTGTCTTATCGAGTCCGATCGTTTCGATCGCCCCAAGCGTCTCCACCGCGTCGATCTTGCGCACCAGAACCTTGCGCTTGCGCATGTCCTGCACGCCCAAGGCGAGCGTGGTGGTCGCGACGGCGGGGAGCCCTTCGGGGATGGCCGCCACCGCGAGCGAAATCGCGCTGCGCAAGGTCGGGATAAGCCCATGGCCGCGTAGAAGGCCAAGAGCGAAGACGCACGCGCAAATGGCGCCATTGACGATGACGAGTTCGCGCTCGACGTCGCCAAGTTCGCGCTGGATGGGAGTCTGGGGCCGCTGCAGCGCGCCGAGCAACTGCTGCACGCGGCCGATCTCGGTCTGCGCGCCGACCGCGGTGATAATGGCTACGCCGGATCCGCCGGTCACCGCCGTGCCGCGAAACACCATATTGCGACGATCCGGGACTCCCATGTCCGGCGATAAGACGAGCTTTGCGTCTTTTGGGGCCGGTTGCGCCTCGCCGGTGAGCGGCGATTCGTTCACGGTCAGATCGTCGCTGGCGATCAGGCGCGCGTCTGCCGGCACGAAGGCGCCGCGCTCGATCAGCAGGAGGTCGCCCGGCGCGAGATCGCGCGCGTCGACCCTCAATCGCGCGCCATTGCGGATCACGGCGGCGTCCGATAGCTCCTCCGAGGCAAGGCCGGAAATTGTGCGGTCCGCTTGACGCTCGGTGGCCGCGGCGATGCCGGCGTTGATCAGCACCACCGCAGCGATCATCACCGCGTCGGCGACGCCGCCGGTGGCCAGCGACACCACCGCCGATGCGCCGAGCAAAACGATCGGCAAACTGGTCAATTGCTCGGCGAAAACAATCGCAGCCGAGCGCGGCTCAGCGCGGCGGAGCTCGTTGCGTCCCCATTTCCGCAGTCGTTCCGACGCGTCCTCTGCCGTTAAGCCTCGACCGATGTCCGTCTCCAGCCGCGTCGCGAGCGCATCGATCGCCTCGGCGTGAGCGGCGTTTTCCGGCGCGAGCGACGCGCCGTCGCCGACGTCCCATGCCGGCTCTTCGGCGACCGCCGCTTCGAGCGCCTGCATCAGCCGCGCGCTTGTGAGAGGCTGCTGAAATTCGATGAGAGTCGAACCCGTCAATTCGCTGGCGCGAACGAAAAGGACGCCGGGCAGACGTCGAAGCCGCTTCTCGACGGCCCGCGCGAGCGCTGCGCGGCCGCGAAGACCCAGATGGCGAATCCGCGCGCGGCCGCAACAAGCATCATGAATAAGCTCGGCGCCAAATTGCGCACGGGACTCCACGCCGAAGCGAGGTGAACCTTTGGGCGCGTGATCTGAGTCCGCTTCAGCCAGGATCATTGAGCACATTGTCTGGCGCGCATCGAAGCCCGCTTTTCACGACCGTTCGATGACACTTTCGGCTCTGCGGAATCGCTCGCGCGAGAATAGCGCTTCTCCGCCGCGCCGCTGATCGCCGCGACACGCAACGCCGCAGCGCACTCCGCACGTTTGAGCCGCTACTATAGTTGTGCGAGGGATTGGCGCAACCGCGCGCCACTGCGCTGCAAATTCGACTGCCGGCGGAACCTTAGCGAAGGATCGGCGTTCCCCCACAAGCGGCAAGCTTATATTGCGCCTTTGTCAGTTTGCAAATCTGATAGTGTTTTCAGTTTCGTCGATTCGGGTGGGAGCGAACAATGTTCTTGAGAGAGCTGCTTGCGGCGAGCTTCGCCGCAACCGCATCCGCTATCGCGCCGCTCAACGTTCTTCACAACGTCGACAACGCCATTCTAGGCATGAAGTTCAAGCGGGCGTATAACGCCATTGCGGCGGACTTCTTTCAGATGCGCAATTCAAAAATCGCTTTCTCGAGGGGAGGACAATCATGACAAAGAGACGGAACGCGTCCGTCGCGGCCGCCATGCTTTTGGCCGTGTCAACAAGTCCGCGCCAAGGCGCCTGCGCCGAGCAGGCGGCGGCCGCCGTCGCGACGCCGCCCCCGCTCACCAAGTTTGAAAAGGCGCCTCCGGGCGAAGCCGAGCAGATTGGGCAGATCATTTCGCTCACCACGCAGCTTCTGCAGATGCGCTATCCTGAAGGCATGGCGCGGCGCGGCGTGCATCCAAAAGATCACGGATGCGTCAAAGCGACGTTCACCGTCAATCCCGACATTCCTCAGCAATACAGGGCCGGCGTCTTTGCAACGCCGGGGAAGAAATACCCAGCCTGGATTCGCTTCTCCAACGCGACGCCCTTTCTCGCGCCTGATCTCGGCAAAAATGGTCCCGACAGCCGCGGCATGGCGATCAAGCTCATCGGCGTCGAAGGCGAGACGCTGCTGAATGAACCTGGCGCGAAGACGCAGGATTTCCTGCTGATCAATCTTCCGGCTTTCGCCTTTCCGAATGTCTCCGAATATTTGGAAGTCACCAAAATCCAGCTTGCGAACCACGACGACATTCGGCCCTTTTTGGCGCCGCCGCTGTCGCCCGAGAGGAAGAAGACTCTGGGCGTCGTCACGAAGATCAAGCAAACCAACGTCGGCAATCCGCTCGAGAGTCCGTATTTTTCCGCTGCGCCGTTTCTTTATGGCCCCGACAGGGTCGCTAAATTCAGCGTGACGCCGAGAAGCGCGGAAAAGACGCCAGTGCCGCAGAATCCAACCACGAATTATCTGCGCGAGGCGATGAAGAAGAGCCTCGATCCCGCCAATGGCAAGCCGGCTGTGTTCGATTTCAAAGTCCAGCTGCGCAATGACGATTCGCTGCCGATCGAAGACGCGACCGCCGAATGGTCGGAGACGACCGCGCCGCCGCAAAATGTCGCGACGATCGAAATCGATCAGCAAGATTTCGACAATGCGTTTCAGGTGACGGAATGCGAGCATATGGCGTTCACGCCATGGCACGGGCTCACGGCGCATCAGCCGATCGGCGGCATCAATCGGCTGCGTCGCGACGTCTATATCGCCTCTTCGAAGTTCCGGTCCCAGCCCAAAGAGCCGACGGGATTCCCAAAATGGCCGTGGTGACGCGTCTCACTAGCGCGATCGCGCGCATTTCATTCGTCGCATGCTTGGCGCTGGCGTCACACGCCTGCCTGCACGCGCCGGTTTGGGCGCAAACGGCGCCGGCCGGGGGCGAGTGGCGCGCCGAGCAAGAAAGACGGTTGAAGGCGCTCGACGCCTATATCAGCCGCAAGCCGGTCGCCTATCGTTGGTTCGCGGATTTTCCCTTCGGCCTGACGGATGGCGCGCCCTTCATCATCCTGAAGCTGCTGCCGAAGCTCGCGCCCGAAGAATGGGGAAGCGGGAATAACTTTCTCGACGTCGCCGGCCTCTTCATCGATGAGCGCGATCCCACCTACCCTATCGCCCGCGGCTTCGGCTGGACCGGATTGGCGCGCAACGATCCCAGCGGGGCCGTCGATTACGCGGCGTTGAGTTGCGGCGCCTGCCATATCGGCCGCGTGCGTCTCGATGACGGCAGTTTTCGCTATCTCGACGGCGGCGTGAACGCGCAGTTCAATCTCGTACAATATCGCGTCAGAGTGAAAAACACGATCGAGAAGATCACCGCCGGCGCGACGACGCCGGAGGAGAAGATCGAACGCGCCACTCGGGCCATTCTTACAGCGCTCGACAAGGCGCATGCCCAAGACAGAAATTACTTCTACAAGAATTACTCCTTCGCTGGCCGCCGCTTCGACGCCGCCTATGAGACGCGTCAGATCGAGCTCTTCATGCAGGACGCGCCAGCGATCGTCGGCAAATACCTGACGCGCGCCGGACTGGAATACGTCTCGCTGCTCGACCTCGTCTACAAGAACTACAAAGGCTTCGAGGAGCAGATGACGCAAGGTTTCGGCGGCATGGCCGACGCGACCGGAGTCAGCACGTCGATGGTCTACGCCGCCGCCGAAGCGCGCGGCGAAAATCCGGATCCGAAGACAAGCCTGCCGCCGACGCCCGGCATCACCGACTTCATGGCCGTGTGGGAGCAGGAGAAGCGTCTGGCGCGCTGGTCCGCGGATCACACGCAACTTGTCGACGGCGGCGGGCAATGGAACGGCAATATTCCGATTCCGATCTTCCGCAACCTTGCCGCCGAACTGACGCTGGGGCTCGGACCCGACACCGACATTCGCATCGCCGCTTTCAGCGAGGATCTGCTGCGCGATCTGCCGGCGCCCGTCTATCCCTTCCCCGTCGATCTCGCGCTCGCGAAAAAAGGCGCGGCGCTCTTTGAAGAAAATTGCGCGGCGTGTCATCGGCCGCATAACGGCAAGGTCTACGACCTCGGCACGGATCTCGGCCGGGCGCGGGTCGTTAGCGACATAATTGCGAAAAACGCCCGCGACAGTTTCACGAAGATCTGTCCGCCAGCGAGAGTCGTCGAGATGCCGCCCTCGGGCGACCGGATCGCGCCCTGCGCGAAGTTCGAAGGGGTCTCGCTGGAGAACCGCGCCGACGTCTCCATGGCCGATCCGAAGGCGCATGACGGCTATAACGCGCTGCCGCTTGGCGGCGTCTGGGCGCAGGCGCCTTATCTGCACAACGGCTCGGTGCCGACGCTCTATCATCTCCTCGTTCCGCGCGAGCGCCCGGCCATCTTCATCAAGAGCCGGCTCGACTACGACAAGAAGCTCGTCGGCTTCTCCTGGGAGGTTCCTCAGACCTTGATGCGCGACGAAGGCTATCGTTTCGATACAACGGCCTTTCCGGCGCTCTCCAACAAGGGGCACGACAAGGACGTCATCGAGGACGGCAAGACCTTGAAGCTCAATTGGTCGGACGACATCCCCGGCGCCATGGCGATCGTCGAATATTTGAAGACGAAGTGAGAGTCAGAAGACCAAGCGAGTGCAGGCTAGGGTCGCGCCTATTCTTCCATGGCGATTGAATGAAGATTTCCTCATCCTGAGGAGCGTGCGCAGCACGCGTCTCGAAGGACGAGGAAATCTTCATGCGCCGCCCACTGGACCTCGCCCTCGTGCGCGCCTTGACGCAACTTCCGAGACCATCGCCTCGGTTCGACGCGACTCCTTCGATGTGGACTCGACAGGTCGTTCGTGTCGATCTGATCTGCAAGCGCGCGAGGCGCCATCGAAAGCTCTTGCTACCGCAGGATATACTCCCTGCTTATGATTTTGTTTAAGGTTGAATATGGTAACTCACACTGGCACATGCATTGTCCAAATCCGCCAAAGGCATAATCCCCGTAATAAAGCTTCGCAGATGAATCTGTAAAACTCCAGTATTCCAGATCGCGGGTCCTATCTGAAAGTTCTTCCCGTTCATCGTCGCTTAGATTCTCCTTAACGGATGATTTTTCTCCGCTCATGTCGTCACGTTCGTCCTTTTGCTCTTTTATCTGTGACGCGCAGAGCTGCAATATTTGCTTTGCGCCGGCCTCATCAAATAAATCATTAAAATTTAAAACACGCCCGGAATTGACGTCAAATGTCGTATTTACTGAATAACGGAATGGCTGTGGCTGACCAAACCAGCTATCATATTCAACGCCAATAGACGCAAGATTCGCAGAGAGATAATTCAACCGCGCTGACACGTCCGCATAAAATTCATTTCCCTGCGATGAAGAGACTTCGTCATTCTCCATTTTTGAGTCGCCCATCGCGCGTTGTATATGTTTGTTAATAAACCTATTTGCGTCCGCCATCCATCCCTCGCCGGCGTGAAACTGAAAGGCCTCAACAGTCAATCTAGCCTGACGCTTTGTGGCGGGACCGCGCTTAAATAATGGCCTCCCCACAACCAAGTGGCTGCCACTCCCTGACGGCGCACGCCCAGCCAAATAGGCCTCCCTTCGCTTGGTGCTTTCAATCAAACATTTTACATATGGCGCGGGCGCACGTTCTCTTTCACATGAGTTATCGCGCACCTGGATCCATTCAGTTTGAGATTCCTTTAATGCCGACCGTTCCTTAGCTTTAAGCTCTTCTCGCAAGCGATTGTATGCGAGACCCAACAAATCATCGGCAGCGCGAGCTTCTGTATCGGCGCAAATCGCTTTGTCGGCTCGGGTTTGCGCGAGCGCGCAATCAATTGCTCTGGCGGGCGCAGCCGAACAAAATAAAGAAATAGCCGAGATGCATGCGCCTGTCCCCGCTGACAAATAGTTTCGCTTATTACGATCCAGACTGGATTGAACCTCTCCATATGGAGCTGCACCGGCACGCGCCGCGACACTTGGAATATGAGTCGAAATCCGACGGGGCGCCGCGACCCCAATTGACCTCGCGGAGGCATCGTTGCCCGGAAATTCTTTACCGGCCGTCGTGACGATCGCCAGCATCGATTCAGTTGTCGAGGAGGACATGACCATTCTCTCGCGCGCGTCGTTAATTCACATCTCAATGGCATACGTCCCATCTAACACAGCCGCTCTCGCTGAAGCACGCGTTGCGCGCCGCGCCGCGACCAGCTCTGCTGCAGCTTATTCGCGCGCGTTGAGCAATGGGGAATTCTCCCCAAGAGATTTGTGCTGGCGCCGTCGCGCCCCTTCCGTCTCTCGCCCCGGCTTGACTCTCCCGCATCGGGAGTCATTATAAGAACATAACAGGAACTCATGAGATGACCCAACCGCTGGCGTCGCTGCGGAAAAGCCTGGCTTGCGCCTATCCGGCCGCAGCCGCCGAGACGATCGCGCTCGGCGCGCCCGCTCTCGATCGGCGGCTTGGCGGCGGAATTCTCCGCGCGGCGCTGCATGAGGCCTATGCCGAGACCGCCGCCGACGCCCCGGCGGCGACGGGCTTCGCTTTGGCGCTCGCCAGGCGCGCACTGGCGGGCGCGGAAAAGCCGCTGCTCTGGGTCCGGCAGGAGGCGCTGACCGCCGAATCCGGCGCGCCCTATCCGCCCGGCCTCGCCGACATCGGCATTGATCCGGCCGCCGTCGCCTTCATTCGCGTGCGCGACGCCAAGGAAGCGCTGCAGGCGGGCCTGGAGGCCGGGCGCTGCGCAACTGTGGGCGCGACGCTGATCGAACTCTTCGGCGAGGCGCGCGCCTATGACCTCACCACGAGCCGGCGCCTCGCTCTGGCGGCGGCCGCCGCCGGCGCGCCGATCTTCGTCACGCGCATCGCCGCCTCCCCCACGCCGAGCGCCGCCGCGAGCCGCTGGCTTGTGCGCGCCGCGCCTTCCCGCGCGCTTGCGGCGAATGCGCCGGGATCAGCGGCCTTTGCGATTTTTCTGCTGCGCCAGCGTGGCGGCGCGGCGGGGCAAGAGCAGCATGAGTGGCGTGTGGAGTGGAACCGTGACCCTGGCGCCTTCGAGGACAGAACATTCGACGCATCGTCGCTATCTGGCCCTGTGGCTTCCCTTCCTGTCGGCGGAGCGTCTGGCGAAAGCGCGCCGCAGAGGGCCGGACGCAAATTCGGATGATTCGCCGCTCATTCTCGTCAAGAAAGAACGCAGCGCGCTGCGCGTCAACGCCCTCGATCGAAAGGCGATCGCGCTCGGCCTGACGCCGGGCATGACGCTCGCCGACGCCAGGGCGCGCGCGCCCCATCTCGCCGTCGCCCAGGCCGACCCTGACGCCGACGAGCGGCTGATGCTGCGGCTCGCCGCCTTTGGCGAACAGTTCACGCCGCTCGTGGCGCTCGATCCGCCCTGCGGCCTCATGCTCGACGCGACCGGCTGCGCGCATCTTTTCGGCGGCGACGCGATGATGCGGACCAGCGTCCTGCGGGCGATGGCGCGCCTCTCCTTCACGGGCCGCGCCGCCCTCGCCGGAACGCCGGACGCCGCGCGCGCCCTGGCGCGTTTTGGCGCGGAAGGCGTCACGCCTCCGGGCGAAGATGAAATTTTCACCCGCCCGCTCTCCATCGCCGCGCTCGAAGCGCCAAAAGAAACGAGCGTGGCGCTGACGCGCGCCGGACTTACGACATTGGGCGATCTCGCCGATCGTTCCTCGGCCGCGCTGACAGCGCGTTTCGGCGCCGAAACCATGCGGCGGCTGACGCGCATTCTGGGACGCGAGGACGCCCGCATCACGCCCTTGCGGGCCTTGCCGGAATGCATGGTCGAGCGGCGCTTCGCCGAACCCTTTCTCGATCTCTCTGCGATAGAAAACGTTCTGCGCCCGCTGATCGCGGAAGCGATGGGCATTCTCGAAAGGCGCGGGCAAGGCGGCCGCGCTTTTGAAGCGCGCTTCTTTCGCACCGACGGCGCCGTCGCGTCCCTGCGTTTCGAGACCGGCGCGCCCTCGCGCAATGTCGAAGCGCTGCTGCGGCTCTTTCGCCTGAAGGCCGAGTCGCTCGCCGATCCGCTCGATCCGGGATTCGGCTTCGACGTCATCCGTTTTTGCGTTCTTTGCGCCGAAACTCTGGCGCAAGGCCAGATCGGCTTCGAGCGGCAAGGCGCGCAGGAGAACGACGTCGCCGATCTCGTCGATCGCCTGGCGGCGCGTTTCGGACGCGAACGCGTGCTGCGCTTTGCGGCGCATGAGACGCATGATCCCGTGCGCGCGGCTTCCTATGTTTACGCCGCCGCGTCTCCGTCTTCTCGGCCCTATTCCTGGGTGAAGCCGGAACAGGGCGAGCCGCCCTTGAGGCCGCTGTTTTTGTTCGATCCGCCGCACCCCATCGAAACCATGGCGGAGACGCCGGACGGTCCGCCGATGCATTTCAAATGGCGGCGCGCGCGCCACATGATCGCCCGCGCCGAGGGGCCGGAGCGCATCGCGCCGGAATGGTGGCGCAACGCAGTCGGCAGCGACAGGCGAACGCGCGACTATTACCGGCTGGAGGATCGCGACGGCCGCCGCTTCTGGGTGTTTCGCGAGGGCCTCTATGAAAGCGAAACCGCCGCGCCGCGCTGGTTCCTGCATGGGCTCTTCGCATGAACGCGCCTTTCGCCGAACTCGTCGCGGCGACGAATTTCTCCTTCCTGCGCGGCGCGTCGCATCCGTCAGACATGGCGCTGACGGCGCTGCTGCTCGGCCATAGCGGAATTGGAATCGCCGACCGCAACAGCGTCGCCGGGGTCGTGCGCGCCTACGCCGCGCTTAAGGAGCTACGCGAAAAATTAAGCGATCCGCCGGCTGGCGACGACGCCGCGCTTCTGGCGCAGATCGACGCAGCGCGCATTGACTCCTTCAAGCTCGTCGTCGGCGCGCGGCTCGTCTTCGCCGACGAGACGCCCGACATCGTCGTTCATCCACAAAATCGCAACGGTTGGGCGAGGCTCACGCGGCTGCTGACGAGAGGGAATCTGCGCGCCAAGAAAGGCGAATGCCGTCTTTATGTCGACGATCTCGCGCAGGCCGCCCGCGATCTGCTGCTGATCGTCATGCCTTCGCGCAATCTGGCGCGCCTGCCGTCGACTCTGGCGCGTCTGAGCGATCTGACGCAAGGCGACGTCTGGCTGGGCGCGACCATGCCGCGGCGCGGCGACGACAGGCGGCGTCTTGCAAAACTGGAAGAGATCGCCGCGCGGACGCAGACGCCCTTGCTCGCGACCAATGACGCGCTTTACGCCGATCCCGGCCAGCGCGATCTGCAAGACGTCATGACCTGCATTGGCGAAGGCGTGACGCTCGCGCAAGCCGGGCGCCGGCTGGAGGTCAACGCCGAACGCCATTTAAAGACGCCAGAAGAAATGGCGCGTCTCTTTACCGACGCGCCGGAGGCGATCGAGGAGACGCAATGTTTTCTCGCGCGCGTCGATTTCTCGCTCGATCAGTTAAAATATGAATATCCGGACGAGCCTGTTCCGCCCGGGCGCAATCCGCAGGACTGGCTCGAGGAGCTGACCTATCGCCACGCGGCGATGCGCTATCCGCGAGGCGTGCCGGAGAAGGTCGAGAAGCTCCTGCGCGAAGAACTGGCGCTCATCAAGACGCTCGACTACGCGCGCTATTTTCTCACCATCCACGACATCGTGCGGATCGCCGAAGACAAGGGGATTCTCTGTCAGGGACGCGGCTCCGCCGCCAATTCCGCCGTCTGCTACGTGCTCGGCGTCACCTGCGTCGATCCGGCGGAGAATGATCTGCTCTTCGCCAGATTCATCTCGCAGGAGCGCAAGGAGCCGCCCGACATCGACGTCGATTTCGAGCATGAGCGGCGCGAGGAGATCATTCAGCATATTTACGGCAAATACGGCCGCGAGCGCGCCGGACTCGTCGCGACCGTCATCAGCTACCGGCCGCGCAGCGCCATTCGCGAAGTCGGCAAGGTCTTCGGATTGACTGAGGATGTGACCGCCGCTCTCGCCAGCACGCAATGGGGGAGTTGGGGATCGGACATTCCGCAGGCATACATTCGCCAGACCGGGCTTGATCCCGAAAATCCCGTCATTCGCCGCGCCATTCATTTCGCTCAGCGGCTGCTCGGCTTTCCGCGCCATCTCTCGCAGCATGTCGGCGGTTTCGTTCTCGCGCGCGGGCGGCTCGACGAGCTGACGCCCATCGCCAACGCCGCGATGCCGGAACGCACCTTCATCGAATGGGACAAGGACGACATCGACGCGCTCGGCCTGATGAAGGTCGATGTGCTGGCGCTCGGCATGCTCACCTGCATTAGAAAATGTTTCGATTATTTGCGCGCGCATGAAGGAAAGGACATCGGCCTCGCCGACGTGCCGGCCGACGACAAAGCGACCTACGACATGCTGTGCCGGGGCGATTCGATCGGCGTCTTTCAGGTGGAGAGCCGCGCCCAGATGAACATGCTGCCGCGCCTGAAGCCGCGCGAATTCTACGATCTCGTCATTCAGGTGGCGATCGTGCGGCCGGGACCCATACAGGGCAATATGGTGCATCCCTATCTGCGCCGCCGCTCCGGAAGCGAGCCAGTGATCTATCCTTCGCCCGCGCCGGAGCACGGGCCGGCGGACGAATTGCGCAAGGTTCTCGAAAAGACCAAGGGCGTGCCGCTCTTTCAGGAGCAGGCGATGAAGCTCGCCATGGTCGCGGCGAAGTTCTCAGACGTCGAAGCCAATCGCCTGCGCCGCGCCATGGCGACCTTTCGCAATCTCGGCACCATCCATCAATTCGAGGCGCTGATGGTCGAACGCATGGCGGCGCGCGGCTATGACCGCGGCTTCGCGCAAAGCTGCTTCGAACAGATCAAGGGCTTCGGCTCCTATGGCTTTCCGGAAAGCCACGCCGCATCCTTCGCCAAGCTCGTCTACATCTCCTCCTGGATCAAATGCCATCATCCGGCGATCTTCGCCTGCGCGCTGCTCAATTCGCAGCCGATGGGCTTTTACGCGCCGGCGCAGATCGTGCGCGACGCGCGCGAGCATGGCTTCGACGTGCGCCCCCTCGACGTCAATTTCAGCGACTGGGACAATAGGCTGGAGCGCGCCGTCGACGGCGCTCTCGCGCTGCGTCTCGGCTTTCGGCAGGCGGACGGCGTGCATGAGAATGAAGGACGACGCATCGTGGAAGCGCGCACGAAACCCTACGACAGCGTCGAAGATCTGGCGCGGCGGGCGGCGCTCAACGGCGCGACGATGCGCGCGCTCGCCGACGCCGACGCTTTCCGCTCCTTGCAAAGCGACCGTCGCGACGCGCTCTGGGCCGTGCGGCGTCTGCCAGACGCCAAACCCCTGCCGCTCTTTGCGGCCGCCGATGCGCGCGAACTCGCCAAGGAACAAGATCCGCTGCTGCCGCAGATGTCGCTTGGCGAACATGTCGCCGCCGATTATCAGACGCTGCGGCTCTCGCTGAAAGCCCATCCAATGGCGGTGCTGCGGCCGATTTTCGCGCGCGAAGGGATCATGGCCTGCGCGGAAGTTTCGGCGCTTGCTGACGGCGCCTTTGCGCGCGGCGCCGGCGTCGTGCTGGTGCGGCAGCGGCCGGGACAAGGCAACGCCATTTTCGTGACGCTCGAAGACGAAACCGGCGTGCTCAATATCGTCATCTGGGCGCGGCTCTTCGAGCGCTACCGCCGCGAGACGATGGCGTCACGACTCATGCTGGTGGAAGGACGGGTGCAGAAGAGCCCCGAAAATGTCGTGCATCTGATGGCGCGGCGCATTATCGACCGCAGCCAGGACCTCAATAGACTGTCAGAAGCGCATCGGCCGGAAATCGTCCTGTCTCGCGCGGACGAATTCATCCATCCCCAGCATCCGCGCGGCGGCCATCCGCGCAATGTCCGCATCCTGCCGAAATCGCGGGACTTTCACTAAAGCAGGTTCCGAAAAAGGTGACAGACCTTTTCGATGACAACCTGCTCCAATTTTGATTTTGAGCGATTCCTTATCGATCACATGATTCCATGTGATCGATAAGCGCTCTAAGGCGCGGCGACACAGGAAGCCGCTTAACTGCTCTTCACTCTCTTATCGGCCGGCAGGCTCGCCAACGCCTGCTGACGCAGCTTATCGATCTCCACACGCGTCTTGCGCGCCTCGGCGCGAGCGACCTTCGCGGCGCGGCGCACGGAGAGATGCCCAAGCCAGGAAGAGATCCCGCCCGCGAGCACGCCAATCGCCATGGACGCCAGAACGACAAGGAAGATCGGCGCCTCGAAAGAAGGACCCGATCCGTCGCTCGGCGCGAAGGGATCAAGCCCGATGCGCACCGAGCCGCGGTTGGCCATCGAGAAAAACAGAATGATGAGCGCCAGAGGAACGAAAACGATGACGCGCAGGATGGACTTCATAACATTTCCCTCTTGCCGGCGCCGCGCAACACGCTGGGCAGCCGCCACATACAGCCGCCGCTTCGCCGCTGCCGCGCGTCCCGAGACCGAGAGGACGCAGCCGCTTTAAATCGCCTCAGCCCGGATAATTCTCGTTGAGGCGCTCGCGCATCTCTTTACCGGTTTTGAAGAACGGCACGCTCTTTTGCTGCACCGAAACCTGCGCGCCCGTGCGCGGGTTGCGGCCGGTCCGCGCATCGCGCTTCTTGACCGAAAAAGCGCCGAAGCCCCGCAATTCGACGCGATCGCCCCGCGCCAGCGCAGAGGTGATCTCGTCAAGAATCGTGCTGACGATCGTCTCGACATCGCGCTGGTACAGGTGGCCGTTTCGGCGCGCGATACGTTGAATAAGTTCCGACTTTATCATGAGCCGATCCAATGTGTTGGCGTCGAAAGCAACGCGACGCCCGAGTCAGTTGGCGGCTGAATGCTGCCAAATCGCCAAAAGGCCGTCAAGCTCGCCGCTCCGTTCGAGGAGAATTGATTTTTCTAAAAAACCGGCGATCGACTCCAGTCCGGCGACCCGCGCGACGCCGGCGGCGGCGCCCATAAGCCCAAGCCGCTCCAGGCTGGATTTCTTCTTCCATTCGCGCACAGGCATGTCTTTGGCAATTCCCTTGTTGGCGACCAGCCAGTCGATGGCCTCGCGCTGCCCGCCGATGAGATCGACGAGCTTCAGCGGCACACCCTGCCGCGCGGTGAAGACACGGCCGTCAGAGACCTTCGCGAGCTCCGCCTCGTCGAGATTACGCCGCTCTCGAACGAGGCCTTTGAACCAAGCGTAGGAATCGGCGACAAGACTGGCGACCGCCTCGCGCGCCTCCGGGCTCGTCGGTTCGAGCCCGTTGGGCGCGGCCTTGAGCGGCGACGATTTTATCGTCTCGACCTCGACGCCCCAATTATTGAGCAGCTTCGAGACGTTGGGATATTGGAACAGCACGCCGATCGAGCCGACGAGCGAATTGCCGCGCGCAACGATCGTATCGGCGGCAAGCGCGGCGATATAGGCGCCGGACGCGGCCACCGTTCCGACAACGGCGACGACGGGCTTCTTTTCCGCGACGCGCCGAAGCTCCTCATAGAGCCGTTCCGAGCCTGTCGTCGTGCCGCCGGGACTCTCAATCTCCAGCAGCAGAGCCTTCGTCTGGTTCGACTCCCCGATCTTCTTGATCATATCGATTGTATCGTCGTCGCCGGTAATGACGCCCTGCAGTTCGAGACGGGCGATATGCGGCGTGAGCTTATCCGCAGAGTCGGCGCCGCCGAGCCGCACCACGGCGACGAGGCCGGCAAGACCTAAGGCGATCAGGGCGGCGAGACGCCACCAGCCGAGCTTGCGGCGAAGCCTGCGGCGATCAACGAAATAGTCGGTGGGAAGTGACATCCAAGGGTCCCGAAGGCTGGCGCGGCGCACGGAGCGTCGCCGCGCAGGAAAGGTAATGCCGAGATCGGCGATTTGGAAGACGCGCCGCCGGCGCGCTTACCGTCGCGTCGCCTCCATCGCCCAGGCGAGATATGCTTGGTCCGCCTCGGCGACGTCGATGCGCAGAATTTCCGGCGTCTCATAGCTATGCAGACGGCGGACCAGTTCGGCAAGCGCGGGATAGTCGTCGCCGCGCGCTTTCATGTGCAACAAGAACTCAGGCGCTTCGCGCATCTCGTCCTTCCAGACGTAATGGCTGCGAATGGGATGTATCTGAACGCAGGCGGCGAGCTTCGCGAAGAGCGCCGCCCGGGCAAGCGCGCGCGCCTTTTCCTCGTCGTCGATCGTCGTTGCGAGGATCGCAAGCGCGCTCATCTTAGCCGCCGATAACGGTCGTGAACACCTGCCCGCCGCGCGCCAGGGTGATCTTCCAATAGTAGGCGCGCCCTGCCGTTACGCTCTCCAGGTCGCGCGTCGTCCCGATCTTTTGATCATTGACGGCGAGAATTATGTCGCCGCGCTGCAGATTGAGCTGCTGCGCGTAGGAGCCGTCGTCGACCTCGGACACGACGACGCCATTGTTCGTTCCCTGCACCGACATCTCTTCGATGACCGCGGGCGAAATATTCATGACCGTCGCGCCAGCGAAGGGCGACGCGCCCTTTATCCTTATCGCGTCGCGCGGCGGCGTTTCCGGCGCCGGCGCGAGTCGAATTTGCGCGACAATCTTTTTGCCGCCCCGCAATACGCCGAGCGTCGCCTGCCCGCCAATCGGCTTGGTGGCGAGCCGATAGCCGACCGCCTCTGGGTCATCGGCCGTCTGGCCGTCGACCGAAATAATGACGTCGCCGCGCTTTAGACCGGCTTCAGCCGACGGCCCCTTTGGATCGACGTCGGCCAGCAGAGCGCCGGTGGGACGATCGAGCCCGAGGCCGTCGGCGATCTCCTGCGAGAGCATTTGCAGCGTCGCGCCCATCCAGGCCCGTCGCACCTGCTTGCCGCCGCCCTTCGCGGCGGCGATCACGCTCTTCACCATATTGACGGGGATGGCGAAGCCGATGCCGACCGATCCGCCGGACTTCGAGAAGATCGCGGAATTGATGCCGACGACGCGCCCGTTCATGTCGACCAGCGGTCCGCCCGAATTGCCGGGATTGATCGCCGCGTCCGTCTGAATGAAGAAGCCATAGTCGCTGATGCCGACATGGGTGCGCGCCAGCGCCGAAATAATGCCCTGCGTCACCGTTTGACCGACACCGAAGGGATTGCCGATCGCGAGCGTCAAATCGCCGACTTCGAGCGCATCCGAATCGCCAAGCTCCATCGTCGGAAAATTGGCGCCGTCGACCAGCTTCAGCACCGCGAGATCGGTCCGCGGATCGCGTAACAAAATCTTGGCGGCGAATTCGCGTTTGTCGGCGAGCGCCACCTTCACGTCGGTCATGCCCTCGATCACGTGATTGTTGGTGACGACAAGGCCGCTCTGATCGACGATCACGCCTGAGCCCAGCGATTGGGCCATGTTGCGTCCCGGCATGCCGCCGCCCTCGCCAAAAAAGCGACGAAAGATCGGGTCATCGAAAAGCGGGTTGGCGGGCATGCGCTCGACGCGCGACGCGAAGACGTTGACAACGGCCGGCTGCGCCTTTTTGACCACTGGCGCGAAGGAATAAATCAGTTCGCCGCGGCTCGTCGGCACGGCGCGATCAGGGGCCGGCGGCGTAAAGCTCTCGACACGGCCAGGCGGCCTTGGCGAGGCGGTCTGGGCCGGTTCAGCCGAGACTTCGGCGCGCGCGGAGGCAAAGAACGCCGCGAGGGCGCAGGTAAGCGCCGCAGCCATAATCTGACGCGCCGAAATCGTCATGAAGCGCTCCGTAGCTCGTTTTCCCGGCGCATTTATAGACGCAAAGACGCGAGACGATAAGAATGCGCCGCAATGATCCTGCTGCGCGAGATGCGTCATCGAGCGCCATCCCGAAGTGTGGTCGTCGGCCACGCAACTTTCGCGCGGGGTTCTCGGACTTGCTCTTAAAACGCTTTCGGCGCCGCATCCCGATGACCGGGACACGACGCCGCGATTGCTGATCATCATGACGATCGAAGCGGTCGCCCCCGGAGCCGTTTACGCCGCCGCCTCCTCTTCGTGGACCGGCCCGGAATCCTGCCCCTTGGCGTTCACGTCGCGATCGACGAATTCGATGACCGCGAGCGGCGCGTTGTCGCCGTAGCGGAAGCCCGCCTTCAGCACGCGCGTATAGCCGCCGTTGCGATCCTTGTAGCGAGGTCCGAGCACGTCGAAGAGCTTGCCGACCAGCTTGACGTCCTTGATCTTCGCGATCGCCTGCCGGCGCGCATGGAGGTCGCCGCGCTTACCCAGCGTCACGAGCTTTTCGACGACGGGACGCAGATCCTTCGCCTTCGGCAGCGTCGTGACAATCTGCTCATGCTTGATGAGCGCCTGCGCCATATTGGCGAACATCGCCTTGCGGTGCTCATGCGTGCGCCCGAAGCGGCGCTTCTTGTGACCGTGATACATGCGGCTCTCCGTTGATTATGCGGCCGCCGTGCCAAGGAACGGCCGTCTCCATTATTTCCCTCTCCCGCTCGCGGGAGAGGGTGGCCCCGCGAAGCGGGGTCGGGTGAGGATATTTCCCGCGCCCTCATCCGTCGCGCATTCGCGCGACACCTTCTCCCGCAAGCGGGAGAAGGGGGAAACTCAATAATGCTCCTCGAATCTCTTCGCGAGATCGTCGATGTTCTCCGGCGGCCAGCCGGGTACTTCCATGCCCAGATGCAGACCCATCTGCGCCAGCACCTCCTTGATCTCGTTCAAGGACTTGCGGCCGAAATTCGGCGTGCGCAGCATCTCGGCTTCCGACTTCTGGATAAGGTCGCCGATATAGACGATATTGTCGTTCTTCAGGCAGTTCGCCGAACGCACCGAAAGCTCCAACTCGTCCACCTTCTTCAGCAGCGCCGGATTGAAAGCGAGCTGCGGAATCGACGGCGCGGCCTCCTCGCGGCGCGGCTCTTCGAAATTGACGAAGACGTTGAGCTGGTCCTGCAGAATGCGCGCCGAATAGGCGATCGCGTCTTCCGGGCTCATCGCGCCATTTGTTTCGACCGTCAGCGTCAGCTTGTCATAGTCGAGAACCTGGCCCTCGCGCGTGTTCTCGACGCGATAACTGACCTTTTTGACCGGCGAATAGAGGCTGTCGATCGGAATGAGGCCGATCGGGGCGTCTTCGGCGCGGTTGCGGTCGGCGGGCGCATAGCCCTTGCCGTTGGCGACGGTGAACTCGATGCGGATCTCGGCGCCTTCGTCGAGCGTGCAGATGACGAGTTCAGGGTTGAGAACCTGCACGTCGCCCGTCACCTGGATATCGCCCGCGGTGACGGCCCCCGGTCCCGTCTTCTTGAGCGTCAGGCGCTTCATGCCATCGCCCTGGTATTTTATGGCGATGTCCTTGATGTTGAGGACGATGTCGGTTACGTCCTCGCGCACGCCGGGGATCGACGAGAACTCGTGCAGCACGCCGTCGATGTGAATCGACGTGATCGCCGCGCCCTGCAAGGACGACAGCAGAATGCGGCGCAGGGCGTTGCCAAGCGTCACGCCGAAGCCGCGCTCCAGCGGCTCGGCGACGGCGGTCGCGACGCGCTTGGGATCGTCTCCGGCGGTGACTTCGAGCTTGTTCGGCTTGATGAGTTCCTGCCAGTTCTTCTGGATGCTCACGTGGAGGCCTTTCCTTGAAGCTCCTGAGTGCGGCGTTGGGGCATGCGCCGCGCCGCGCGAAATCAAATCAGACAATCTGAATGAACTCAGACGCGGCGGCGCTTGCGCGGCCGGCAGCCGTTGTGGGGAATGGGAGTCACATCGCGGATCGAAGTGACGGTAAAGCCCGCCGCTTGCAGCGCGCGCAGCGCCGACTCACGGCCGGAGCCCGGACCCGAGACTTCGACTTCAAGCGTGCGAACGCCATGCTCGCCAGCCTTGCGGGCGGCGTCTTCGGCGGCCATCTGCGCGGCGTAGGGCGTGGATTTGCGCGAGCCTTTGAATCCCATCGATCCGGCAGACGACCACGACACAGTATTGCCCTGCGCGTCGGTTATGGTGATCATGGTGTTGTTGAACGTCGAATTCACATGCGCGACGCCGGAAACGATGTTCTTGCGCTCGCGGCGACGAACGCGCGTTGTGTCCTTGGCCATTTTTTCTTGCGTCCTTCAAACGCGCCCGTAGTTCCAGGCGCTAGGGATTTCGGTTGTCATGGCCGGGCGTGTCCCGGCCATCGATGATTGTTCTGACGGCCGATTACTTCTTCTTGCCGGCGATCGGCTTCGCCTTGCCCTTGCGGGTGCGGGCGTTGGTGTGCGTGCGCTGGCCGCGCACGGGGAGTTGGCGGCGATGGCGCAGGCCGCGATAGCAGCCGAGATCCATCAAACGCTTGATGTTGATCGCGACCTCGCGGCGCAGATCGCCCTCGACCATGTAGTCGCGGTCGATGGTTTCGCGAATTTGCAAAACTTCCGCGTCGGTGAGCTGCGCCACGCGGCGTTCAGCCGGGATGCTCACCTTTTCGCAGATTTCCTCGGCCTTCTTGGCGCCAATGCCGTGGATATATTGGAGCGCAATGACGACGCGCTTGTTCGTCGGGATATTGACGCCTGCAATTCGGGCCACTTTGTCTCTCCATGTGAGAAGGAGCCTTAAGCTCCGGGATGACGCCCGCGTCCGGTGGAGCCCGGCCCATGCGGACGGTTGCGAACCGTCTTCATACGAAAACGGGCCCCGTCCCCCAATCCGGGAGCCGGAGCCGCCTGTCCAACAACGTGAAGGCTGTCTATTTAGGGGCCAATGGCGAGATGGTCAAGCGATTCCGCGAAAAAACCTAGCCGGCGCCCGACAGGGCGCGATCAATCTCCGCGGTTACATCCTCGATCGGCGCCATGCCGTCGATCTTGGTCAGTTCGCTACGCTTGGCGTAGTGCGCCGACACCGGGGCCGTCTGGGCCCGATAGGCTTCGAGCCGCGTCTTGAAGCTTTCCGGATTGTCGTCTGCGCGCACCGCGCCGCCCGCGGCGCGGGTTTCGTCGACCCGCTTGCGCATCCGGTCGACAAGCGCGCCTTCGTTGACGGCGAGTTCGAGCACGGCGTCGAGCGACAAGCCCCTGCGCACGAGAAGCTCCTGCAGCGCCTCGGCCTGCGCCACAGTGCGCGGGAAGCCGTCGAGAATGAACCCGTTGGCGCAGTCAGCCGAGCCGAGCCGTTCGTCGATCAAGCCGATCACGACCTCGTCCGGCACCAGCGCGCCAGCGTCCATGATCTCCTTGGCCCTCAGTCCAATCGGCGTTTTCGCCGCGACCGCGGCGCGCAGCATGTCTCCCGTCGACAGCTGCGGCACGCCGTGCTTTTCGACCAGACGCGCCGCCTGCGTTCCCTTGCCGGCCCCCGGCGGACCGAGCAGCACCAGCCTCATCGGGCGCGTTTCCCGCCGCGAAGCTTGGTCTTGCGAATCAGCCCCTCATATTGCTGCGCCTGCATATGACCGTGGATTTGCGCCACAGTATCCATGGTGACGCTGACGACGATGAGCAGCGACGTGCCGCCGAAATAGAACGGCAGATTGGCGTAGGCGATGAGCCCTTCCGGAATGATGCAGATGACCGCCAGATAGGCCGCGCCGAGCACCGTGATCCGCATCAGCACTTCGTCGATGAATTTCGCCGTGCGTTCGCCTGGGCGAATGCCCGGCACGAAACCGCCATGCTTCTTGAGATTGTCCGCCGTCTCGACCGGATTGAAGACGATCGCGGTGTAGAAGAAGGCGAAGAACACGATCAATCCGACATAGGCGAGCATATACAGCGGCCGCCCGTGGCCGAAATAGGCTGAGATCGTCGCGAAGACGCTTTCGCTGCCGGTCGACTGGTAGAAATTCGCCACGGTCGTCGGCAAGAGCAGCAGCGACGATGCGAAGATCGGCGGGATGACGCCGGACGTGTTCAGCTTCAGCGGCAGGAACGACGTCTGTCCCTCATAGACCCGGTTGCCATGCTGGCGCTTGGGATAGGTGATCAGCAGGCGCCGCTGCGCCCGCTCCATGAACACGATGAAGGCGACGACGGCGAAGGACATGACGATGACGCCGATGATCAGCGCCGTCGAAATGGCGCCCTGCCGGCCCAGCTCCAAGGTCGACACAATCGCCGACGGAAACGCGGCGACGATGCCCGCGAAGATAATGAGCGAGGATCCGTTGCCGATGCCGCGAGAGGTGATCTGCTCGCCCAGCCACATCAGGAACATCGTGCCGCCGACCAGCGTCACGACCGTGGTGATGCGGAAAAACAGGCCCGGATCGGTGACGACGCCCTGCTGGCCCTCCAGCCCGATCGCCATCGCGTAGGCCTGGAACGTCGCGAGCGCGACGGTGAGGTAGCGGGTATATTGGTTGAGGACCTTGCGGCCCTGCTCGCCCTCTTTCTTCAGCGTCTCAAGCGTCGGAATCACCGACGTCAGCAGCTGGATGATGATCGACGCCGAAATATACGGCATGATGTTGAGCGCGAAGATCGCGCGGCGCTGCACGGCGCCGCCCGCGAACATGTTGAAGAGCTCCAGCATGCCCTTCGACTGGCCGAAAAAGCTTTTCGCGAAAGCCTCGGGGTCGATCCCCGGCAGCGGCACGTAAGTGCCGAGGCGATAGACGATCAGCGCGCCCAGCGTGAACAGGATGCGCTTTTTCAATTCCTCGGATTTGCCGAAGGCGGAGAGATTGACGTTGGCCGCGAGCTGCTCGGCTGCCGATGCCATGAAGGAACTCCCCTTTCGCGCCGCTGTCGACGCGACGCATTTTGTTGGGCTCAGCGCTCGGAGCGTAGCAGTCGAGGCTCGCCCGCTCCGTTCGGAGCGTTTGGTATAAAACAGCGCAGCCGCTCATGCGAGAGCGGCCGCACATTTTGCTTTATTGCGCCGGCGTCTCGCCAGCGAGAAGTTTCACGGAGCCGCCTGCGCCCTCGATGGCCGCGACCGCCGATTTGGAGGCCGCCGAGACCTCGAAGGCGAGCTTTGTCTTCAACTCGCCCTGGCCGAGGATCTTGACGCCGTCGCGCGGCCTGGTGACGACGCCGGCCGCAAGCAGCGTCTCGATCGTCACCGGCGCGTTGGCGTCGAGCTTGCCGGCGTCGAGCGCCTGTTGAATGCGCCCGAGATTGACTTCGTTGTAGTGCGTCGAGAACGGATTGTAGAATCCGCGCTTCGGCAGGCGCCGATGCAACGGCATCTGACCGCCCTCGAAGCCCTTGATCGCCACGCCGGTGCGCGCCTTCTGGCCCTTGACGCCGCGCCCGCCAGTCTTGCCCTTGCCGGAGCCGATGCCGCGGCCGACGCGCATGCGGTTCTTGCTCGCGCCGGGATTGTCGGTAATTTCATTGAGTTTCATGGCCGCGTCCTCACTTCCCGTCGACGGTTTTGGCGTCGACGATTTTCACGAGATGCGCCACCTTAGCGATCATCCCGCGCACGGCCGGCGTGTCTTCCAGCGCGCGGCGGCGGCCGATGCGCGTCAGGCCGAGGCCAAGAAGCGTACGGCGCTGCCGTTCGGGACGGCCGATCGGGCTGCCGATCTGTTCGACGACGATCTGCTGCGTGCTCTTCGTCATGGGTCGTCTCCTTACGCGTCGACGGCGTCGGCGTCGACGCCTTGACGGCGCGACTGCAGCACCGAAACTTTAAGCGAGCGGCGCGCCGCGACGGAGCGCGGCGAGTCTTCGCGGCCGAGCGCATCGAAGGTCGCGCGGATCATGTTGTAGGGATTGGACGACCCCTGGCTCTTCGCCACGACGTCATGCATGCCCAGCGTTTCGAAAATCGCGCGCATGGGACCGCCGGCGATGATTCCGGTGCCGGCCGGCGCCGCGCGCAGGATGACGCGGCCCGCGCCATGGCGGCCATGAACGTCATGATGCAGCGTGCGGCCTTCGCGCAGCGGCACGCGGATCAACGCGCGCTTGGCCGCTTCCGTCGCCTTGCGGATCGCCTCAGGCACTTCGCGCGCCTTGCCGTGTCCATAGCCAACGCGGCCCTTCTGGTCGCCGACGACGACGAGCGCGGCGAAGCCGAAACGCCGGCCGCCCTTCACCACCTTCGCGACGCGATTGATGTGGACCAGACGATCCACAAATTCGCCGTCGCGATCGTCACGATCCCGATCGCGGCCGCGACCGCCTTCTCCTTCACGCGCCATTGTCTCTTCCGTCACTTACGCGGCGTGATGCGCCGCTCGCTTCCTTCACTGCCGACCCATCGGATCGACGCCCGGCGCATCTGCGCCGGCACGCATTCCGCGCGAGAAGCGCACGCCCTCAACGGCGCGCGCCCCCAGTTAGAACTCCAGACCGCCCTCGCGGGCGCCGTCGGCCAGCGCCTTGACGCGTCCGTGATACATGTAAGCGCCACGGTCGAAAACGACCTCTTTGACGCCCTTGGCGACGGCGCGCTCCGCGAGGAGCTTGCCGACGACCTTCGCCGCCTCGACGTCCGCGCCGGTCTTCAGACCCTCGCGGTTCGCCTTCTCGAGCGAAGAGGCGGCGACGACCGTCGCGCCCTTCTCGTCATCGATGATCTGCGCGTAGATCTGCTTGGACGAGCGAAACACCGAAAGGCGCAACCGCCCCTTGGCGCGTTCACGGATCGCCCGGCGCACCCGCGCCTTTCGACGCTGTTCGACTTTGACATCCCTGGCCATGGCGGGTCCTTACTTCTTCTTGCCTTCCTTGCGGAAGATGAATTCATTGGCGTATTTGACGCCCTTGCCCTTGTAGGGCTCGGGCGGGCGCAGGGCGCGGATCTCGGCGGCGACTTGACCGACCTGGCGCCGGTCCATGCCGCTGATGCTGATTTCCGTCGGCTTCGGCGTCACGATCGCAATGCCGGCCGGAATCGGATAGCTCACGTCATGCGAATAGCCGAGCGCGAGCTGCAGCGTTTTTCCCTGCACCGCGGCGCGATAGCCGACGCCGGTGATCTCGAGCTTCTTCTCAAAGCCGGTGGTCACGCCGACGACGATATTGTTGATCTGGGCGCGCGTCGTTCCCCACAGCGCGCGGGCGCGCTTGGTTTCATTGCGCGGGTCGACCGAGATGGCGTTGTCCTGCTGGACGACGGAAACGTCGTCGGGCGCCAGGAACTCCAGCTGGCCCTTCGCGCCCTTCACCTGCACGAGCTGACCGTCCACCTTGGCGGTGACGCCGGCGGGAATGACGACAGGCTTCTTGCCGATACGAGACATGGTTGCAAATCCTGTTTGATGAGGCGCAAGGTCTAGAAGACCTTGCACAGCACCTCGCCACCGACATTATTCTCGCGCGCCGCGTGATCGGCCATGACGCCCTTCGGAGTCGACACGATGGTGACGCCGAGGCCATTCGCCACGCGCGGCACTGCGTCAACCGCCGCATAGACGCGGCGGCCCGGACGCGAAACGCGTTCGATCTGCTTGATGACCGGTTCGCCGTCGAAATATTTCAGTTCGATCTCGAACTCGGTCCGGCCATTGCCGAAGTCGGTGCTGCTATAGCCGCGGATATAGCCCTCTTCCTTCAGCACGTCGAGCACATGCGCGCGCAGCTTCGAGCCGGGTGAGGACACCTTATCCTTGCGGCGCATCTGCGCGTTGCGGATGCGGGTGAGGAGATCGCCCAATGGATCGTTGATCGCCATCTGCGTCTCCTTACCAGCTTGACTTCACGAGGCCGGGCACCAGGCCGCGGGACCCCAACTCGCGCAGCGCAATGCGCGACATTTTCAGCTTGCGATAAAAGCCGCGCGGACGGCCCGACACTTCGCAGCGGTTGCGCACGCGAACCGGCGCCGAATTGCGCGGGAGCTCAGCAAGCTTGAGACGCGCCTCGAACTGCTCTTCGACGCTCAGCGTCTTATCATTCGCAACCGCCTTCAGCCGCGCGCGCCGCCCGGCGTAAGACTTCACGAGCCTTCGCTTCCGCTTGTTGTTCTCAATCGCGCTTTTCTTCGCCATTACCAGTTTCGCCTTTCAGTATCCGCGTTTGAGGAGCTGTTACGCCCTCACTGCCGGAACGGGAAATTGAACGCCTTCAGCAAGGCGCGCGCCTCTTCGTCGGTCTTGGCCGTCGTACAAACGATCACGTCCATGCCCAGGATCGACTCGGCCTTGTCGTAGTCGATTTCGGGGAACACGATGTGCTCCTTGATGCCGAGCGCATAATTCCCGCGCCCGTCGAACGACTTCGGATTCAATCCGCGGAAGTCGCGCACGCGCGGCAGCGCCACGGTGATGAGACGATCCAGAAACTCATACATCCGCGTCTTGCGCAGCGTCACCTTCGCGCCAATCGGCATGTTCTCGCGCAGCTTGAAGGTCGAGATCGCCTTGCGCGCGCGGGTGACGACCGGCCGCTGGCCGGCGATAAGGCTAAGGTCGGCCGCCGCCGACGTCGCCTTCTTGCTGTCGTTGACGGATTCGCCGACGCCCATGTTGAGCACGATCTTCTCGATCGTCGGCACTTCCAGCGCGTTCTTATAGCCGAACTGCTTCTGCAGCGTCTCGCGCACGACCTCTTCGTAATGCTTCCGCATGCGCGGCACATAGGCGCCGTCCACGCCGACCGCAGCCGCGTCGTCGCCGGCCTTCGCCGGCTTTTCCTTGGCCGCAGGCTTTTCAGCCGATTTGGCGGCGGCCTTCTTCGGCTCCTTCGCCTCCGCGCCCTCGGCGGCGGGCTTTTGAGCCTTGGCGGGCTTTTCGGCCTTGGGCTTCTTTTCCTCAGCCATCGATCAATTCTCCGGAACGCTTGGCGACGCGGACCTTGCGGCCGTCGTCGAGAATCTTGAATCCAACCCGCGTCGCCTTGCCGTCCTTGGGATCGGCGACCGCCAGATTCGACAAATTGATCGGCGCGGCCTTGTTGATGATGCCGGCTTCGCGATCCTTGGTCTGACGCTGATGGCGCTTGACGATATTGACGCCGTCGACGACGGCGCGGCCCTCGTCGGGAATCACGCGCAGCACTTCGCCGCTGCGGCCCTTGTCGCGGCCGGCGAGAACGACGACTTTGTCGCCCTTCTTGATCTTGGCGGCCATTACAAAACCTCCGGGGCGAGCGAGATGATCTTCATGTGGTTCTTGGCGCGCAGCTCGCGCGGCACCGGCCCGAATATGCGGGTGCCGATCGGCTCTTTCTGATTGTTGATCAGCACCGCGGCGTTCGAATCGAAACGGATCACGGAGCCGTCGGCACGCTTGATGTCCTTCGCGGTGCGAACGACGACGGCCTTCAGCACATCGCCCTTCTTCACGCGGCCGCGCGGAATCGCCTCCTTGATCGACACGACAATAATGTCGCCGACGCCGGCGTATTTGCGCTTGGAGCCGCCCAGCACCTTGATGCACATCACGCGGCGCGCGCCGGAGTTGTCGGCGACGTCGAGATTGGTTTGCATCTGAATCATGGCTTACCCGCCTTTCGTTCCGGTCTGGTTTCGGCAAGCCCCACTTTGGACTCGCCGACTTCGTCCGGACAGTTCGTTCTAACGACTACGCCTCGGCCGTCACTTCGACGACCCGCCAGCGCTTCAATTTCGAGATCGGCGCGGTCTCTTCGATCGTCACCGAATCACCCACCTTGAACGCGCCGTTTTCGTCATGGGCGTGATAGTTCTTCGTGCGGCGCACCGTCTTCTGGAACAGCGGGTGGGTGAAACGGCGTTCGACCTTCACCACCACGGTCTTGTTCTGCTTGTCGCTGACGACGACGCCCTGGAGAATTCGCTTCGGCATGGCGCTTTAACCCTGCTTTTCGGCGCGCTTATGCGCGGCGATGGTTTTCGTGCGGGCAATGTCGCGACGAACGACGCGCACGCGTGAGGTGTTCTCGAGCTGGCCGGTCGCCCGCTGGAAGCGCAGATTGAACTGCTCTTTCTTGAGCTTCAGCACTTCGTCATTGAGCTGATCTTCGGTCATCGCCTTGATGTCGGAGAGGCGCTGTTTGGATTTCATCACGTTCCCCTTATTCGGCGATGCGTTCGATGAAGCGCGTCTTGATCGGCAGCTTCGCGGCGGCGAGCGTCAAGGCCTCGCGCGCGAGAGGCGCCGGCACGCCGTCGATCTCGAACATGATGCGTCCGGGCGCAACGCGCACGGCCCAGAATTCCGGCGCGCCCTTGCCCTTGCCCATACGCACTTCGGTCGGCTTCTTGGAGACCGGCACGTCTGGAAAGATACGGATCCAGACGCGGCCGGCGCGCTTCATATGGCGCGTCATGGCGCGGCGCGCGGCCTCGATCTGGCGCGCGGTGATGCGCTCCGGCTCCAGCGCCTTAAGGCCGAACTGACCGAAGTTCAGCGAAAAGCCCGCCTTGGAGGCGCCACGGATGCGGCCCTTGAAGGCCTTGCGGAACTTGGTGCGTTTGGGTTGCAGCATGATTGCGCTCTTTAATCTTGTTCGTTACGCCGCGTCGCGCGGTTCGCGGTGCTCGCGACGGCGGCGTTCGCCGCCGCGGTCGCGATCGCCATGATCGCCGCCGGACGCCTGTTCGGCCGCCTTCTTGTCCTGCGCCATCGGATCGTGCTCAAGGATTTCGCCCTTGAAGATCCAGACCTTGATGCCGCAAGCGCCATAGGCGGTATGCGCGGTGGCGGTGCCGTAATCGACGTCGGCGCGCAGCGTGTGCAGCGGCACGCGTCCTTCGCGATACCATTCGAGACGGGCGATCTCGGCGCCGCCGAGACGGCCCGAGCAATTGATGCGAATGCCCTGCGCGCCCAACCGAATGGCCGATTGCACGGCGCGCTTCATCGCGCGGCGGAAGGCGACGCGGCGCTCCAGCTGCTGCGCGATCGACTCGGCGACGAGCGCCGCCTCGGTTTCAGGCTTGCGCACTTCGACGATATTGATGACGACTTCGCTGCCGGTGAGCTTGCCCACGAGCTTGCGGATCTTGTCGATGTCCGCGCCCTTCTTGCCGATGACGACGCCGGGACGCGCCGAATAGATCGTCACGCGGCACTTCTTGTGCGGGCGCTCGATGACGATCTTCGACACCGCCGCCTGCTTCAAGGTTTTCGACACGGTTTCGCGGATCGCCATGTCCTCATGCAGGAGCTTGGCGTATTCGCCCTTACTGGCGAACCAGCGCGAGTCCCAGGTGCGGTTGACGCCCAGTCGCAGCCCGATCGGATTAACCTTCTGACCCATGGTTTTAAATCCTTTAGGCGTTGGCTTGCGCTTGGACTTCGCGCACGATGATCGTCAGATTGGCGAAAGGCTTCTCGACGCGGCTTGCCCGGCCGCGGGCGCGGGCGTGGAAACGCTTCATCACCAGCGCCTTGCCGACAAAGGCCTGGGCGACGACGAGATCGTCGACGTCGAGACCGTGATTGTTCTCGGCGTTGGCGATGGCGCTTTCAAGCGCCTTCTTCACCTCATGCGCGATCCGCTTTCTGGAGAACTCCAGATCGGAGAGCGCGCGTTCCACCTTCTTGCCACGGATCAACTGCGCGAGCAGATTGAGTTTCTGCGGCGAGACGCGCAGCATGCGCGCGACGGCCTTCGCTTCATTTTCCGCAAGCCGGGGCGGATTGGCTTCCTTCGACATCGTGAGCCTCTCTTAGCCTCTCTTAGCCCCTCTTGGCCTTCTTGTCGGCCGCATGGCCGTGGAAGGTGCGGGTCGGAGCGAATTCGCCGAATTTGTGCCCGATCATGTCTTCCGACACGGACACGGGAATATGTTTCTGGCCGTTATGGACGCCGAAGGTCAGTCCCACGAATTGCGGGATGATCGTCGAGCGGCGGCTCCAGATCTTGATCACCTCGGAACGGCCTGAACCGCGCGAGGTCTCGGCCTTCTTAAGAAGATAGCCGTCGACGAACGGGCCCTTCCAAATCGAGCGCGCCATGGGTTAGCCCTTCTTCTTGCGATTGTGTCGCGAGGACACAATGAAACGGTCGGTGGATTTATTGGTGCGGGTCTTCTTGCCCTTGGTCGGCTTGCCCCAGGGCGTGACCGGGTGACGACCGCCAGAGGTGCGGCCTTCGCCGCCGCCATGCGGATGGTCGATCGGATTCATCGTGACGCCGCGATTGTGCGGGCGGCGGCCGAGCCAGCGCGAACGACCGGCCTTGCCGATCGAGGTGTTCATATGATCGGGATTGGACACGGCGCCGAGCGTCGCGAAGCACTGGCCGTGCACGAGGCGCTGCTCGCCAGAATTCAGTCTGATGATCACATAGCCTTGATCGCGGCCGACGATCTGCGCATAGGTGCCGGCCGACCTCGCGATGGCGCCGCCTTTGCCGATCTTCATCTCGACATTGTGCACGATGGCGCCGACAGGGATGTTGGCGATCGGCATGGCGTTGCCGGGCTTCACGTCGACCTGATTGCCGGCGATCACTTCGTCGCCGACGGAGAGCCGCTGCGGCGCGAGAATATAGGCAAGCTCATTGTCCGCGTAGCGAATGAGCGCGATGAACGCCGTGCGGTTCGGATCATATTCGAGCCGCTCGACCTTGCCCGCAACATCGAGCTTGCGCCGCTTGAAATCGACGACGCGATAGGCCTGCTTATGGCCGCCGCCGCGAAAACGCACGGTGATCCGGCCGGCGTTGTTGCGCCCGCCCTTTGAACTCTTGCCCTCGGTCAGAGTCTTGACCGGCTTGCCCTTGTAGAGCTCTCTGCGGTCGACAATGACGAGCTGGCGAAGGCTCGGCGTGACCGGCTTGAATGTCTTCAGCGCCATCGTTCTATCCTCACGCCTTCCTTACAGTCCGGTCGTCACGTCGATCTTGTGGCCCTCGGCGAGAGTCACGACCGCTTTCTTGACGTCGCTCTGCTGGCCGCGCTGACCGCGGAAGGTCTTGACCTTGCCCTTGCGCACCAGCGTATTGACCGCTTCGACTTTGACGTCGAAGAGACCTTCGACCGCCGCCTTGATCTGCGGCTTCGTCGCGGTCTTGGCGACCTTGAAGACCACCTTGTTGCTCTCCGAGGCGAGCGTCGCCTTCTCGGTGATGACCGGGGCGACGATCACGTCGTAATGGCGAACGTCCTTGCTCATTTCAGTCGCGCCTCCAGCGCGTCCACGGCGGCGCGGGTCAACACCAGCTTCTCGCGGCGGAGGATGTCGTAAACATTGACGCCTTCGACGGGCAGAATGTCGATCTTCGGGATATTGCGTGCGGCGAGCACGAAATTGTTCTGCGGCGCGCCGCCGACAATGATGATCGCGTTCTCGAGGCCGGTCTTGGCGAAACTCGATGCGAGCAGCTTCGTCTTGGGCTCGGCGAGCTCCGCCGTCTCCCAGACGATGATGCCGCCGTCCTTGGCTTTCGCGGACAGAGCATGTTTCAGCGCGAGCTGGCGCACCTTCTTGGTCAGGTCATGCGCATGGCTGCGCACCACCGGGCCGAAGGCGCGTCCGCCGCCGCGGAACTGCGGCGCGCGCGCCGAGCCGTGACGGGCGCCGCCGGTGCCCTTCTGCTTGTGCAGCTTCTTGCCCGAGCGCGCGATCTCGGCGCGGTTCTTCACCGCATGGGTGCCGGCGCGCCGCTTGGCGAGCTGCCAGCGGATCATGCGGAAGATCAGGTCCTTGCGCGGCTCAAGGCCGAAGACCTCATCGGAGAGTTCGATCGAACCGGCCGCCTGGCCGTCGAACGACGTGACGTCGATCTTCACGGCTCAGTCCTCCTTCTTCTCTTCTTGCGGAGCGGCGTCCAAATTCGCGGCTTCACCCTGTCCGTTGCCGAGGCGGAATTTGCCCGGCTGCGGCGCATCCTTCGGCAGCGCGCGTTTCACCGCGTCGCGCACGAAAATCCAACCGCCGGCCGTGCCCGGCACCGCGCCCTCGACCAGCAGCAGTCCCCGCGCCGGGTCGGTCTGCACCACCCGCAGATTTTGCGTGGTGACGCGCTCGACGCCCATATGGCCGGCCATTTTCTTGTTCTTGAAGGTTTTGCCCGGGTCCTGACGGCCGCCGGTCGAACCATGCGAACGATGCGAAACGGAGACGCCGTGGGTCGCGCGCAGACCGCCGAAGCCCCAGCGCTTCATCGGGCCGGCGAAGCCTTTGCCGGTGGAGGTTCCGGTCACGTCGACGAACTGGCCGACGACGAAATGATCCGCCGTGATCTCGGCGCCGATCGGCAGCAACTCTTCCTCTTTCACCCGAAACTCGGCGAGCTTCATCTTCGGCTCCACCGAGGCCGCGGCGAACCGCGTGCGTTCAGCCTTCGAGACATTCTTGACCTTGGCGCGGCCGATGCCGAGTTGAACGGCGGTGTAGCCGTTCTTCTCTTGAGTCCGCTGCGCGACGACCTGGCAGCCGTCGAGCTTCAGGACCGTGACCGGCACATGCTCGCCCGCCTCCGTGAAGATGCGGGTCATTCCGACCTTTTGCGCGATGACGCCCGACCGCATGATCCAATCCTTCGCAAAGCGCGCTCGCATCCTTAGCGAGCGCCGCTTGAATTCCGTTTAGAGCTTGATCTCGACATCCACGCCGGCGGCGAGATCGAGCTTCATGAGCGCGTCCACCGTTTGCGGGGTGGGATCGACAATGTCGAGAACGCGTTTGTGCGTTCTGATCTCGAACTGTTCGCGCGACTTCTTGTCGATGTGCGGCGAACGGTTCACCGTGAATTTTTCGATGCGCGTCGGAAGCGGAATCGGACCGCGGACCTGAGCGCCCGTGCGCTTGGCCGTCGAGACGATCTCCTTCGTCGACGTGTCGAGAATCCGGTGATCGAACGCCTTGAGGCGAATCCGGATATTTTGACCGTTCATTGTTCCGTCCTTTAGGACCGCGAGCGGTTCTGCTCGCCTTCATGCGCCGCGCGCTTTTGCGCGCGGCTTCTTTCACAAGAGCGAGCGCTTGGCCCGCGGCCCGGGATTCGCTTTACTCGATGATGCTGGCGACGACGCCGGCGCCGACGGTCCTGCCGCCTTCGCGGATGGCGAAGCGCAGCTTCTCCTCCATGGCGATCGGCACGATCAGCGCGACTTCCATCGTCACATTGTCGCCCGGCATCACCATCTCCACGCCCTCAGGCAATGTGACGATGCCGGTCACGTCCGTCGTGCGGAAATAGAACTGCGGGCGATAGTTGGTGAAGAACGGCGTATGACGGCCGCCCTCTTCCTTGGTGAGGATATACGCCTCAGCCTTGAACTTGGTGTGCGGCTTCACCGAGCCCGGCTTGCACAGCACCTGGCCGCGCTCGACGTCCTCGCGCTTCGTGCCGCGCAGCAGGCAGCCGACATTGTCGCCCGCCTCGCCCTGGTCGAGCAGCTTGCGGAACATCTCGACGCCCGTCACCGTCGACTTCGTCGTCGGACGGATGCCGACGATCTCGACTTCC
>NZ_JBPFEA010000002.1:0-70310 GCF_051061285.1 Methylocystis sp. | reverse complement strand
GAGAGCCGCCCGATCTGCATCGCTGCCCGACATCGATAGTGTCCGCTTGTATTTGAAATGGACACGATCATCGCGCCACCGTCAGGCAGCTATCTCGAAAACCGGGATCAACGCCAGGTGGCCCACGACGGAGGGATACGGTTAAGCCCGGCCATGGCTTCGAGCGATGGCGTGACGCGCTCCTGGCTCACTGGGGTTACAATCGCTCACATTTGAGTTATATTTACGTATAACCCTATCGAGACCCATCATGCACACCACCTCTCTGCGCAAAGTCGGCGGCTCTGTCATGCTGGCGGTGCCGCCGGCGATTCTCGACCTGCTGAATCTTCGGGTCGGCGCGACGGTGGGCGTTTCGGTCGACAATGGCCGGCTCATCATCGAGCCGGCGGCCAAGCCCCGCTATACGCTCGACGAGCTTCTGGCGCAGTGCGACGCCTCGGCCGAGCCGTCTGAAGAAGACCGCGCCTGGCTCGACGACAGGCCGCAAGGGTCAGAGCTGATTTAGGTGGAGCGCGGCGACATTTATCTCGTTTCGCTCGATCCGACGTCGGGTCATGAGCAGCAGGGCGCGCGGCCGGTCCTCCTCGTCTCGCCCGCCGCCTTCAACCGGCTGACGAAAACGCCGATCGTGCTGCCGATCACGAGCGGCGGCAATTTCGCCCGCACCGCCGGCTTCGCCGTTTCGCTGACCGGGGCCGGGACGCAAACCACCGGCGTCATCCGTTGCGACCAGCCGCGCGCGCTCGACCTCGGCGCGCGCCGCGCCCGCCGGCTCGAAGCCGCGCCGCTGGAAATCGTCGAAGAAGCTTTGGCGAAACTCGCGGCGATATTGGAGTAGGCGGCGCGCAGACAAGCGCGGGCATGACGCATAGAGGATGCTATCAGGCGGGCGAGCAAAGCCGTTTCAACCGCGCAACCCAAGTCCCTCATCCTGAGGAGCGTGCGAAGCGCGCGTCTCGAAGGACGAGGGGCGTCTCCAGGTGACGAGAATTTCTGGGCGCCGCAGTCCTCGTTCTTCGAGACGGCTCCTCGATCTCGGGCTTGCCCGAGATCGACATTCATATGCGCAAGTCGGGTATACCCGACTTGCGGAGCCTCCTCAGGATGAGGACTGCTTATGGCGTAGCTCCAGGGCAACCGACCCCATTGCGCGCTCACTCCACCTCATAGACCACATCAACCGGCACGCCGAGCGCGGCAACCAGACGGTTCGTCTCGGACGCCATGCCGTCGATCGCCAGAACTTCGCGATATTCCTCTTCGCACATGCGCTTCGCGCCGGCGTTGGCGGTGAGCGAATGATGCAAAGGGAGCAGAGCCCGTCGGTGTGATTTGCGGCCGGGCGGTGTATATTGGCGCAAGGAGATTGCCTCAATGACGGACCATCCTCGCATCGTGCTCGACCCGCAGGTTCTTGCTGGCAAGCCGGTGTTGCGCGGGACGCGGCTTTCAGTCGAGTTCGTCATCGGGCTCATGGCCGACGGCTGGTCCCAGGCGGATATTCTGCGCAATTACCCGACGCTTTCGCGCGAAGACATTTCGGCCTGCCTCGCTTATGCGCGAGACGCCTTGAAGTCGGAGAAAATCTACCCTAGCGCCGCGTGACATGCGCTTTCTCGCCGATGAGAATTTTCCCGCCGAGGCCGTGTTCGCCTTGCGTCGCGCCGGTCATGATGTGGTCTGGATTTGCGAAACGGCGTCTGGCGCAAGCGACGAAGCCGTTCTTGCCATGGCCACAGGGGACCGTCGAATTCTGCTCACCTTCGACAAGGACTTCGGTGAAATGGCTTGGCGGTCGGATTTCGCGCGATCATGTGGAATCATCCTGTTTTCGCCTGCCGACGCCGCCGGCTGCGTCGGCAGGCGACACGCTTGCGGCGCGGATCGCGGAGCGAGATGACTGGATCGGGCATTTCTCCGTCATCGAGCCGGGGCGGGTAGGGATGCGAGCACTGAAAATGTGACAGTTGAGAATTGTGCGGTCTTTGGCGGGGTTTCCGCACGTCATAGCGCCCGCTCACCCCACCTCATATTCCTCATCGATCGGCACGCCGAGCGCCGTGACCAGCCGGTTCGTTTCCGACGCCATGCCGACGATCGCCAGCACTTCGCGATATTCCTCTTCGCTCATGCCCTTCGCGCGGGCGTTCGCCGTGTGCGAATGGATGCAATAGGGGCAGCCATGGGCGATGGAGACGGCGATGTAGATCATCTCCTTGACCTTCGGCTCCAGCACGCCCGGACCCATCACCTGTTTTACGCTCTCCCAGGTGCGCTTCAGCGTCGCCGGATCATGCGCGAGCGCGCGCCAGAAATTATTGACGAAGTCGCTTTTGCGCGTCGCGCGAATGTCGGCGAAGACGGCGCGCGCTTCGGGCGAGAGGTCTTCGTCGGTGAGCAGTCGAACCGTGGCCATGATTTTTTCCGTTTTAAGCGAAGACAGCGAGACGTCATTTGTTGGGAGGGTTGGCGGCGGCGGGCCATGTGCGCGGGCCCGGATTGAAATGATAATTCACGCCGCAGCCCGAGAGCGCCAAGGCGATCGCGACCCATAAAAGCATCGATTTAACCAGCGTAATCCGCATTTGTCGTCTCCTGCGGCGTTTAAGTTCCCTTTTGTCAGAAAAACGCCATCGGCGCGCCCTGAATCGTTGCGTTTTCGGCCTCCGACGATGGCGCGTGTTTTGCTTTGCGCGGCCAGCGACCGCGCGCATGACAGGGCGAGGAACGCAGACGTCAGCTGGTCCCGCTCGCCGAGTTTTCTGCCTCATTTCAAGGCGGTGCGCCATTTTGACCGAGCCCCCGCCGGTTGACGCGCGATATGCTGCAGCGCACAATGTTCGCCATATGCCTGCGTTACACGATTCGACCGGCGGGGCGCGCGCCCGTCGAAGTGTCTGCGCGGCCAGGAGGTCATGATGGAATCGGTCAAACAGTGGTTTCAGGATTGGTCGGACGCGTGTGAATACGCCAAGGAATGCGCACCCGACTTTTCCTTCCTGTCGTCTTTCGCCATTGGCGAACCCTATACGGCGCTCATCAGCATCGCCGGCGTCTGCTGGCTGATCTGGGCGTTCAATGAGCGCGCGATCAAGCGCAAAGCCGCTGTCTTGCAGGCGAGGGCCGTAAAGGCCGAAAGCCGCTCGGGATCGCTCGACGCCGCGCTGCGGGAGATGACGCAGGCGCCCGGCAAGGCAGACAAGGAAGAAAAGCTCGCGGCGTGACGCAGCGAAGCGCGGATTGAACGCGCCCGGCCGCGCGCTATCCTTGCGTTAGAGCGCTCTTCGCAAGAAGGGGCGCGTAACGGCTGTCGGGCTTGTGACCGAACTCCCGCGAGGATACGAGACGCTTGCATGAGGCGACGGCTTCGGCCGCCGCAATGAGCGGCCTTGCCTGACGCCGAGAATGATAAGAACGGACGTTGGAAGGCGAGGGAGCATCATGAGCGAATTTTCCGTCGGCAATGGCGCCTGGGTCCTGGTCGGAGACGGCCGCCGGGCGCTGTTTTTCCAAAACCATGGCGACGCCGAACTCCTCGACCTTCGCGTCGTCGAGACGCGCGTTGACGACAATCCGCCGACGCATGAGCAGGGAACGGATCGTCCCGGCCGAAGCTTTACGTCCTTCTCGCCCGGCCGCAGCGCCGTGCAAAATGTCGACTGGCATGAGCTGGAGGAGGAGCGCTTCGCCCGCGCCATGGCGGACCGCATCAATCAGGCGGCGGAGTCGGGCGAATTGAATGCGATCGCCATCGTCGCGCCGCCAAAGGCGCTCGGCGAAATTCGCAAGGAGCTGTCCGTCAAGGCGCAGAGCAAGGTCGTCGGCGAACTCGCCAAGGACCTGACCCGCCATCCGCTCAAGGATATCGAAAAGGCGCTGACCCGCGGTTGAAAGGCAGGGGAAAGTTTTTGAGGCTTTCCCCTGCGCAGTCGGAGGCGATTCGTCCCAGCCCCGCCTCCGACGCTCGTCTCTCGAGCGAGCCTGTCGATATTGCCGCATTCTTCCCAAGAAATCAGTGCGATTTCACACAGCACGGGGAAACCGTCGCATTTGAGCCGCAAAGATGACGGACGGAGCGTGTTTGGCTTCGCCTGAGCGGCGGCGCGCAGATGGACAGTTAGTGCACGGGCGGCGTATGGGGCGCGGGCGGATTATCTTGGCGGCGCTTCTGGCGCTCGCGTTCAGCGCTTGCGCGAGCCGGCCGCATGGCACCCTTGTCGCCACGCATCAGGTCGCGCCCGGCGCCAGCGTCGTCGACCTCCTGGTCGTGACCACCCGGCAGCCGGATAACTCCGAGCCCGGCGTCATGTTTTCGGGCGAACGCGGACACGGCGTTCATTTCGCCGATATCGCCATCTCGATCCCGCCCGACGCCGCCCGCGTGGTCGGTGAAGTGCAGTGGCCGGAAGGGCCAACGCCGAACCCGGCCATCCAATTCGCCACCGTTCGCGCCGAGGTGCTGAGCCGGGAGGCGGCGCTCGCGGACTTCAACGCCCGCATCCGCAAGACGCCCAAGCGGCAGGTGCTTCTGTTCGTCCACGGCTTCAACACGCGTTTCGAGGAGGCGGTCTACCGCTTCGCGCAGATCGTCCACGACTCGCGCGCCGACGTCACGCCGGTGCTGTTCACCTGGCCGTCGCGCGGCCGGCTGCTGCAATATGGCTATGATCATGAGAGCGCCAGCTATTCGCGCGACGCCCTGGAACGCGTGCTGCAGGCGCTGCAGCGTGACCGGGACGTCGGCGAGATCTCGATCCTGGCGCATTCGATGGGCAATTGGGTGACCTTGGAAGCGCTACGCCAGATGGCGATCCGCAACGGTCAGATCGGATCGAAAATCCAGAATATCATGCTCGCCGCGCCGGACGTCGACTTCGACGTTTTCCGGCGCCAGATCGCCGAGATCGGCATACGGCCGTCCGTCTTCACGCTGTTCGCCTCGCGCGACGATGACGCGCTTGCCGCGTCTCGCCGCTTCTGGGGCAATACGCGACTGGGCGCCGTCGATCCGCGCGCGCAGCCCTATCAGGAAATCCTCGACCGGGATCAGGTCAGAGTCGTCGATTTAACGGGCATCGCCTCCAGCGATCCTTTGGAGCACAGCAAGTTCGCCGCCTCTCCGGAGGTCGTGCGCTCGATCGGCGCCAGGCTGGCGCAGGGTCAGCCGCTGAGAGACGGACAGGCGGGCGTCGGCGATCAGCTCGGACTGGCGACGGCCGGCGCGGTTTCGGCGGTCGGCGGCGTGGCCGGGGCGGCGGTCGCCGCGCCCTTCGCCATTGTCGATCCGGCGACGCGCGAGAATTTGAGCGAACATTTGGGCGCCGCCGCTCAAAAGCTTGATCCGCAATATTAATTTAACGCAGCTGTGCGTTCGATGCTTCTGATGATCCTAATTTGGAGGGCTGTTGCCGCAATGTCACAGCCAGCGCAGCTGAAGCCCTTTAGGGTTGACCGCTCACGACGATCACCGCACGGGACTTCAATCGAAATGTCATACAAGCGTCAGCTTCTCGCCGTTCTGGCGGTCGCCCTGGCTGCGTCGTCAGCGCGCGCCGAGGGTCCGAGCTGGTGGAAGGCTCCGCTCTCGGAAAACCCCGGACCCAAGCGCGCCGTCGACGGCGTCAACGGCAAGCTCGAAGGTTTTGGCGGCGGGTCTGAATGGCTGGGCTTCGCGCGTTTGAACAACGCCTCGGCCGGCGGGATGGGGTCGATCACGGCCCCCGTCGGCGACCGTTTTGGCCTTCAGGTCGACGCGATCGCGGCGGCGCATCGCGGCTTCTTCGTGAGCGGCGGCGCCGGACACGCCTTCTGGCGCGATCCGAGCGTGGGTCTCCTCGGCGGCTATGGCGCGATCGCTCACGACAAGCGTCTTGACGACACGCGTTTCCGCGTCGGCGCTGAAAGCGCCTATTACTATGGACCGTTCTCGCTCTCCAGCATCGCCGGCTATGAGGAGAGCGCGGGTCATTTCTTCACGCCGCTGGGCTATGGACCGGGATATCTCGCCTATCAATGGCAGCCGCGGCGCGGGCGCTTCTTCGACATGTTCGATATCAGCGTCTATCCGACCTACAACGTCAAAATCTCGGTCGGCCATCGTTACGTCGGAGGGCGGCATGCGGCCGCGCTCAGCGGCGAGGCGCTCATCTGGAATCTCGGCAATTCCGCGATCACCGGCTTCATCGAAAGCCGCGTCGGCGAGAATGATTACAAGGCTGTCTGGGGCGGCATTCGCATCTATCTCGGCGAGAGCGACAAGACTCTCATCAGCCGCCATCGCGAAGACGACCTGCCCAATTGGATGAAGGACGACATGTTCGCATCGCAAAACAGCGTTCGCGTCGGCGCGACGCCCGTCTTTTTCCCGATCCTGCAGCAGCCTTGAAGCTGCCGCGCTGCGCCCGATATGCGGGACGCAGCGTGAGGCGGCGCAATGAGCAGTTCGACGTCTTATCCGGAACGCCAGTCACGGCTCGTCGCCGGAACCGCCGCCGCGGCGCCTGTGCTCGCCGCGGCGCTGCTCGGCAATTTCGCGACGACGCCGAACGTCCCTTGGTACGACACGCTCGCTAAGCCGCCGCTGAATCCGCCGAATTGGGTGTTCGGCCCGGCTTGGACGGCTCTCTACATATTGATGGCCTACGCCTTCTATCGCGTTCTTCGGCTCGAGCCGGCGACGCCAGGCCGGCGCGCGGCGATCTTCGTGTTTTTCGCGCAGCTCGTTCTGAACGCGGCTTGGTCCTTCGCCTTTTTCTACGCGCGAAGCCCACAGCTCGGACTCGTCGTCATTGTGCCGATGGCGGCGCTCCTCGCCGTCGCGATCGTTCTGTTCTGGCGGCTTGATCGCGTCGCGGGATACTCGCTTGCGCCCACCGCCTTCTGGGTGGCCTTCGCGACCTATCTCAACGCCGGGATTTTTGTCCTCAATCGCTAGAAGGGGGCCGAACGCGCCGCGGCGACATAGGCGTCGGCGTCCTGCTGCAGCAGCAGCCGCTCCTTGACGAGCTTGTCGGCGATCACGCGCATGGTCGCGACGAAATAGGCGCGCGATCCGTAGCGCTCGACGAGCGCGGGACGCGGATCGGGGTTCTTTTCGCGGTCCACCTTCGTCGCCGCAAGGGGGATCGCCGCGCCAGCGGCGCAAGGCGGGCCTTTCTTGTCCTTTTGCGCGTTGAAGCCTGTGAAGGTCGCGACAGGGAGCGCAAGGTCGGGCAGGCGCAGGCCGGCGATCTCATTGCCGTCGGCGTCGATCTTAGGAACGCGGCGCGCGCCCGGCGGCGCGGGCAGGGCGGGAATTTTCGGCCATTTCAAATCCTGCGCGGGCGCTAAATCGGCGTCGAGAGGCGCGCGCGAGGCGGGCGGCGCGGCGCCCTTGGCCGTCCACTCGTCGAGCGCGGCGAAAAGCGCTCTCTCCGCTGGCGCGGCTGCGCGCGCATTAACCGGCGCGGCGCAATTTGTCGTCGCGGTCGAAGCGGCGATTCCGGCGAGATAGAAGCGACGACCATTTGGCGGCGCGGCGTTCGTGAATTCGACGCGCGGTTGCTCGCGCCAATAGGCGTCGGCGCCCCAGGTCGCGATAAAGCGCGTCGGGGCGGCGGGCTCGCGGCTCGCGTCATGGAGCAACAGGCCGTCGAACGCGGACGAGGCGCCCGACATCGCATCGGCGTCAGCGCCCCGCGCGCGGCCGAGCACGCGCTTCATCTTGAGCGGGCCGCGAAGATGGCCGAGGACATCGCGCAAGGCCGGCTCTCTGGCTTTGTCGGGGAGCTTGCCGACATCGAGCGTCAGCACGGCGAGCCCGCGCTCGAGCGCCAGCGGCTTTATGTCCTCGCTTGACTGGGTTTCGATCAAGATTGACGTCGCGCCGCCGCTTGGCGGCTTCGCCGGCTTCGCGAGCGTTCCGGCGATGTCGTAAGACGTTCCGTCGAGCTTCACTGTCGCGGACATCGCCTCGTTCGCGCCGTCGGGCCGCGTTTCGAATTTCAGCAGTTCAGCGTGGGCGCCGCAGGCAAAGGCCAGCGAGCCTACGAGCGCAGCGCCTCTAATTGGCGCGCGCGTCCGTTTCGATCCAGCGAGCGATCTTGCGAAGATCGGCGAGGAAGCCTCGCCACGCCTCGCGCTTATCTGATTCATCCTTCAAGCGTAGCAGAGAGGAGGGGTGAACGGTCGCCAGGAATTGCGCGCCGTCATCGAGATCCATGATATCGCCGCGCAGACGCGACACCGCCTCCGAGCGGCCGAGCGCGCCGCGAATCGCAGTCGCGCCGAGCGCCACGACCAGTCCGGGACGAACCAAAGCGCGTTCGCGATCGAGCCACCAGCGGCAGGCGTCGATCTCGCCGGCGTCGGGCTTTTTGTGCAGGCGGCGTTTGCCGCGCGGCTCGAATTTGAAATGTTTGACGGCATTGGTGACGAAACATTTGTCGCGGGCGACGCCGGCGCGCTCCAGCGCGATATCGAGGAGCTTGCCGGAAGGCCCGACGAATGGCCGTCCCGACACATCTTCCTGGTCGCCCGGCTGCTCGCCGATCAGCAGCACGCGGGCCCGCGGCGGTCCTTCGCCGGGAACCACCTGCGTGGCGTTTTTATAAAGCTGGCAGCGCCTGCAGCCGGCTTCTTGCTCAGCGAGCGCCGAAAGCGAAGGGGCTTCGGCGAACAGGCCGACCGCAGGCGGAGGCTTCGCCCGCAGAATGAATTCGGATTTCTCCACCTGTCCCTTCCTCCGCGTCGAGCGACGCCAGGAAGGTCGATATAGGCGACGCCGTCGCGAGGAAAAGCAGATTTAGGAAAAAGGCGCCACGTCGCCAGGAAGCGTCTCGGGACATTGTGTCCCGAGATGCCCCGATCACAGCGTCTTCAGATATTCGAGCAGGGCGCGCTTGTCCGCCGCGCTCAACGCCGTTCCGAAGTCGTGGCCGCAATGGCTGACGCCGGAGCCTCTGTTGCAATCCGTCTTCATCAGGAAGGTCGACTTCGGCTGCTCCGCGGCCAAGCCGACAGCGGAAATGTCATAGGCCGGGCCGACTTTGAAGTCGGCGGCGCGGTCCTGTGGCGGCTTCAAGAGCTCGGCGAGCGACGGAACCGAAGCGTTGTGCAGATAAGGCGCCGCCGCCCAAACGCCTTCGAGGACGCGCGCTTCAAATTTGAGTTTGCCCGGCGTCTCGGGCGCCCGGCGGCAAGCCCATCGTCCTGCGCCCGGCGTGCCCGGAATCTTGTAGACGCCCTTCAGCTCTTCGATCAAAGGCTGCAGAATCGCCAGCGCCACGTCGGCTTTCTTTCGCTCAACGCCGTTCACCGTTACAGGAAGGAAGTGCTGCAGGATTGCGCCGCGCGCCGCGGTCGCCAGCACCGAGACGGGCGCGTCGGTCCTGCCAAGCGGCTCGGACACGAAAGGAATGAAGGCGCCGGTCAGCGCGCCGGTGTCGACCTTCCAGTCCGGCGCGAAATATTGATATTCGCGCGCGTCGGTGCCGACGTCCTGAACGGGCGTGCACCAAGTGTCCGGATTGAGCAGACGCGGCTGTCCTCGATCGATCCCATGGCAATCGGCGCATCCGCCCTCTTCATAGGGACGCTCGTAGATGAGCTTGCCCTGCGCCACGAGCGTCCTGTCCACGGACCACGGCCATTTCGGCGGACCGATCCGCTCGACGAGCCGCTCCAAGTCGATCAGCCCTTTGAAGTCGACCGAATTGGCCTTGACGTAATTGAAGCCCAGGAGATGCGTGGCGTCTTTCTCAGGAAAGAACTCGCCGAAGACGCCATAGACCTGTCCGACGTTTCTGGCCATGGCCAGAATGCGGTCGCCATTGTCGGCGAAGCCCGGCCACTGCGTATGATCCTGCCGCGGCGCGTTCCACAGGAACGGCGGGCGCACCGGCGCGTCCGCCTTCCGCATATTTCCCAAAATGATGTGCGTCGGCCCCGGGCCGATGTCGAGACCGGCCACCCGGTTGAGGATCATGCCGACGGCGTCGATGCGTCCGGCGCCCCAGGGCCTGTCTTTGGGCAGGCCCGCCTCGGTGATGGCGTGGTGGCGCGCATACCAGAGATCGACCTCGGCGCGCAGCTTCGTTTCCTTCTGCGGGTCGTAGCCGCTTCCAAGAACGGCCTTGGCGAATTCAGAGAAGGACGCCTTGTCCGCGAGAACCCTCCCGACCACTGTGTCGAGGTCGGCCCAGAGCGCGCCCATGTCGGCGAGCGCCGGGCCGCCGTCGATGCGATAGGCCTTGCCCTCGACCTCGATCTGCCGCGTATGGCAGGCGGCGCAGCTGGGTCCCAGGACTCCATCCGATACAACGAAGCCGACCGGCAGCCCTGGAGTCGGACTCGCGGGGTTGGCCAGATAGCCGTAGCGGGCCAGTCCATCCGCAAGAAAGGGTTGGCCGTCAGCCTGCTTGAGCGCTTTGATCCAGTCCCAGGGGATGAGGCGGGAGCCTTGGCTCGTACGGTAAAAGTCGTTCCAGGCCTTTTCGTCCCAAGGGCCGGCGCCCGGAATGGAAGAGGGCTGTTCGACGCGTTCCAACGCCATCGAAGCCGGCGCGCTTGCGGCGAAAAAGACCAGTGTAAGCGCAGCGGCGAAGCGGAACGTCTTGGTGATGCTCATCTCAAATCTTCTCAATAACGGCCGTCAGAAAATCGCGTCGACGCCGATGCCAGAAAGCCGGGACCGGCGCGTGCGGCAGGGTCGACGATCGCCAATAGCGTGTCAATACTCCGAACTGATGACGCGCGTTAGAGCTTCGCCATGAAATTGGCGAAGGCGAGCGAGCCCTCCGGCCATGGCCCGTGGCCGCTGTCGACATTGATGTGGCCGGCGGCGCCGGCGTCGATGAAGCGCGCGCCGATGTCCTGCGCGAGTTGGCGCGCGAAGAGCAGATCGGCGTAGGGATCATCGCTGCTGCCGACCAGCGCCGCAGGGAACGGGAGCTTCGCGCGCGGTATCGGCAGAAAGGCGGAATCGACTGAGGGCAACTCCCGGATCACCGCCTCCGAAGGCGGCGTGACAAGAAAGGCGCCGGCGATCTTATCGCCGACGCGCTGCGCCGCATGCAGCGCGGCGATCACGCCGAGCGAATGTGCGACGATCACAACGGGTCGGGCGCTGGCGAGAACCCCTCGCGCGATCGCCTCTTCCCATTCGGCGCGGATCGGCTTCTCGAAGTCGCGTTGAGTGACGCGCCTGGCTGTCGACAGTTTCGCCTGCCAGCGCGTCTGCCAATGTTCGGGGCCGGAGTCGCTCCACCCCGGCACGATGAGAATGTCGGCGTCGGCTGCGCGCATCAGGCGGTTTCGCGCGCCACAAAGGCGCCGTTGAGCGCGTCCTCGATCAGCTTGCGCGTCTCGGCGACGCCGTAAAGCGCGATGAAGGAGCCAAAGCGCGGGCCCTTCTTCTCGCCGAGCAGCACCTCATACAGCATGTTGAAGAAATCGTTGGAGACGCCGGGGCGCTCCGGCGTCGCGCCCTTGGCGGCAAAATCCTGGTAGCGCGGCGCGGCGCGGCCGACGTCGTAAAGCGCCGACTGAATTTCTTCGGCGCTGGCGTTGTCCATATCGCGCAGCGTCTCGTCGATCTTTTGCAGCACCTCGCGCTCGACCTCGTCGGCGGCGCGATAGGTCTTCGCCGGCTTCACGAAGTCGCGGAAATAAGCGACGGCGTAGCCGACGAGCTTGTCGAGCCGCGGATGATTTTCAGGCGTCGCGGATCGCGCATAGCGGCGCAGAAAGCCCCAAAGCACGGCCGGATCTTCGGCGTTGGCGACGGCGGCGAGATTGAGCAGCATCGAGAAGGAGACGCTCACGCCCTTGGCGTCGCCCTCATGCGCCAGCGTCTCGGCCTGCGGCGGGTCTCCGGCGTGGATGTGCCAGACGGGATTGCCGAGGCGGTTCTTCCAGTCCTGGCGCGGATAGGCGTCGAGAAAATTCAAATAGTCGTCGACTGCGCGCGGGATCACATCGAAATAGAGCCGCTTCGCCGCCGTGGGCTTTTGAAACATGAATTGCGCCAGGCTCTCGGGGCTGGCGTAGGTCAGCCATTCCTCGATCGTCAGCCCATTGCCCTTCGACTTCGAGATTTTCTGGCCCTTTTCGTCGAGGAAGAGTTCGTAGTTGAAGCCTTCCGGCGGACGCCCGCCAAGCGCCCGCACGATCGCGCCGGACAGCTTCACCGAGTCGATGAGGTCCTTGCCCGCCATTTCGTAATCGACATTGAGCGCATACCAGCGCATCGCCCAGTCGGGCTTCCATTGCAGCTTGCAATGGCCGCCGGTGACGGGCGTGGTGAAGGCCTCGCCCGTATCGGGATCGGTCCAGGAGATCGTGCCGGCTTCTGCGTCATAGCCTGTCAGCGCGACCTGCATGACGATGCCGGTCTTCGGATGGATCGGCAGGAAGGGCGAATAGGTCGCCGCGCGCTCCTCGCGAAAGCTCGGCAGCATGATCTTCATCACCGAATCGTAGCGCGCGAGCATATGCTTCAGCGCGGCGTCGAAGCGGCCGCTCTTATAATATTGCGTCGACGAGGCGAATTCGTATTCGAAGCCGAAGGCGTCGAGAAAGGCGCGCAGCCGCGCATTATTATGGGCGCCGAAACTGTCATGCGTGCCGAAAGGGTCCGGCACCTGCGTCAAGGGCTTACCGAGATGGGCGGCGACGAGTTCCTTGTTGGGGATGTTGTCGGGGACCTTGCGCAGCCCGTCCATGTCATCGGAGAAGGCGACGAGGCGCGTCGCGATCCTGCCCTCGGTCATGACTTCGAACGCGCGGCGCACCATGCTGGTGCGGGCGACCTCGCCGAAGGTGCCGATATGCGGCAGGCCGGACGGACCGTAGCCGGTCTCGAACAGCACGCTCTTCTGACCGCTCGCCTCGACCCGTTTGACGAGCTTTCGCGCCTCTTCGAACGGCCAGGCGGGCGAGACGCGCGCGGCTTCGACGAGTTCAGGCGACAATAGGAGCGGTGCGGACATGGGTGCGAACTGGCCAATCTGTAGCGGGAAGCGCGGCACAGTAGGGAGAGGGGCCGAGGGCGTCAACGCGGAAGCGCGGCCGCGCTCGCCCGGAGCAGGCGCCGGACGTCGGCTGCGAAGCGAAAGCTCGCGGCTGTTGCGCGCCGTCGATAGACAAGCGCGGCGATGCCGTTAAGCTCGGCAGCGCATGTGATTCACCGATCTGGCTGGCGGGAAGGCCGAAGAGATGTGGCGGCGGAGGGAATGGAGCGGGCCGGCCTCCCCGAAAAGACGACGCGCGCGCAGCCTAATCGCCGCGGCCGGCGCCAGCCTCGCAGCCCTTGTCGCGACGATGGGCGCCCCGGTCCTCGCCGAAGACGATGCCGTTTCCCTCGCTAAGCAGAAGTCGCTGACCGACACGCCGGACGGCCCCAAGGAGCAGCTGCGCAAATTCGGAATCGACGTCGACGTCTGGATCACCCAGTTCGAGCAGGGCATCACTTCCGGCGCGATCAATCGGACGGCGCGCTACGGCGGCGTCATGGATACATTTCTGCGCGTCGACGGCGAGAAGCTTGGGTTCTGGAAGGGGCTCAAGTTCAACGCGCAATATGAGCATTATTTCGGCCGCAACGTGAACCGGCAGGATCTCGCGCTGCTGCCGGTCAACGTCGCCCAGGCGTTCATCGAGCGCGACGGCTATCACTCGGCCCTATCGATGACGCTGACCCAGGAATTCAGCGAGCAATTCTCGGTGACGATCGGCAAGTTCAACATGCTGACGCTCGCCGCGCAGACGCCGCTGGTCGGCGGCGGCGGCATCGAGACCTTCATGAACCGCTCCTTCGCGCTGCCTTCGACCGGCATCGGCGTCAGCTCGCCGGAGAGCGTCGCCGACCGTCTGATCATCGCGCCGCCTTACCTTCTGGGCGGCGTCGCCGCGCTCAAGACCAAATATTTCGACCTCAAACTGATGGTCGCCGACCCGCGTAACGCTCTGCAGCCTCGCGTCATCCAACGGCCCTTCGAGCGCGGAATCGGCGCCGGGCTGATGCTGACCGTGCCCGTCGAGATCGGCGGACTCAAGGGCTTCCATACGGTTCGCGTCGCCTACAGCAACGCCAGGGGCTTCGATCTCGAGGATATCGACGAGACCCCGAGGATCGCTCAGCTTAAAGGAATCACCAAAAAGGGCTATCGCTTCGTTTCCTACGCCATTCAGCAATATCTGATGCAGAGCGCTACGGACCCCAAGGTTGGCTGGGGCGTGTTTTCGCTCGCGACTCTGTCGGACGGCAATCCCAACCCGGTCAGATGGAGCGTGGTCGCTGGCCTCGCCGGCAACAATCTGATGACGGGACGCGAAGATGATCGCTGGGGCGTCGGCTACTATCATTATCGACTGAGCCCGCTGCTTCTCTCCGGACTGCAAGCGCGGCGCATTAACCGTCGCAGCGAGAGCGGCGTCGAGGCCTTCTATAATTTCGCGGTGACCAAGTGGCTGCGCCTCTCAGGCGACGTCCAGATCATAGATCCGTGGAATCCGCTGCGGGCGCGGGCGAGCTATCTCGGCCTGCGTCTGCAGACGATATTCTAGTGGCTAAAGTCTGACGATTAAGTCCTTGGAGGGATTCCCGTCGTTCGACGCGCGTGCGAGTCCGCGCGATGCGCGCGGGAATCTCCCTAACCTGTCTTGGGCCGATCGGCGGCCCTCCCTGACGCATGACGACAAAAGGAACGGAACGACCACGCCGTTCGCGGCGCTCAACGCGCTCGATGGCAAAGTGCCGCGACATGCAGCGTCGCCGCCATCAGGAATTTGTCCGCTTCCTCAACGCCATCGAGGCGGAGGCTCCCGCCGGCAAGCTCGTGCATGCGATCCTCGACAATGACGCCGCTCACGAGATCACGCTGCATTTGGGCGGAATTGCCCCAATGCAGATAAATTGATCGATTCCCAAAGTTTAGAGCGCGCCAATGGCTCCAGCGCCACGAACGCTTCACCTCCCACTTGGGGACACGACCACCGGCGCCGTGCAATGGAACGATAATAGTCCTGAGGACCGAACAGATCAGAAATAGTATTAAATCACCGAGACTTATCCTGAATAAGCGAAAGAACTAGACCGTCGCGCCCGATTCGGTTACAAATGACTGTGGATACTGATGCGGTCAGGGAATCGGCTCTTGCAATCTGACGCGGCTGATCGATACGGAGCCATCTTTTCTTTCGTGGCGGAGTTTGGCGCACGCTCTCATGGAGTGACAAAAAACAGCCGGGTCAGGGGCGCGAAGAAATAGATGCGACAGAATTGCGTCCGCCTCGGCGGTGCTACCGTAGAATCCAAACGCGCGAATGGCAGAGCGATCGCTCCCGAAAGGTCAGGCGGGACATCAGGCCTTCCGCGACCAAATCCGCACGGTGAATATTGCGGGCATCTCGTCAAGCAGCTTTTTCCGCCAGAGCCACAAAAGCTCCAATCGCAGCGCGACATTGATGACTATGCACATCAAGCAACTCGGCGACAGGTCGCAATGACGAGCCGAGACGACGGACCTCAACTTGGTATTTTTCTTTGGGGCGCCGCAATGATCATCTTCTGGATTGCGCTTGCGTTTTGGTTTTTTTCTTGAGCGTAGCTCAAGACATGAGCGCACGTCGCTATCGACATCGCAAAGTTTCGGCCGTTGCCTGCGAGATCGGAATTCTTCGAAATCGATCCGTGTCTGTTCCAGTTCTATGGAGTCCACGAGCGCATCTCGGTTGGTTAGCATTGGCCGCCGCCTCTGGCATGTGGGGTTGACCGCGGGACCGGCGCGGCCTTGATTGTCGGCTACGTGCTCGCCCTGATCATCTTACCGGCGCGAGGTGGAGAAGATACGAGTGAGCGCAGATATCAGCCCTTCCGCCTTCTTCAAGGCTGCGTCGCATGCCTTCAGCGAGACGATAGGCTCCTCCCGCGGGGCGCGCCCAGAGCTCGTCGCGCTGCTCTGCGCGCAAGCTTTTGACAGCTTCACGCAAAACGTCGCCCTTCAGGCGGCAGGCGCGCCAGCGCTCGCCTGTCAGGGAGAATGCGCGGCCTGTTGCCGCCTTCGGGTCGTCGCGACGGCGCCGGAAATATTCCTGCTCGCGCGCTTCATTTCCGTCAACGCCGCCGCCTTTCGGCAGCGCGGCATAATGCTCGGTAAGCGCATCGCCGACGCCGATCAGGCCGTTGGCGGCCTGTCTGAAGAACAGCGACTGACCGCCCAGCATGCCTGCCCGCTGATCGAAGGCGAATTATGCCTCGCCTATAAAATTCGTCCGCTTGCTTGCCGCGGTCATGCGGCCTTCGACGAGGCGTTATGCCTTGCGGCGGTGAGAGGCGAAGCCGTTGAAGCGCCGATCTCCACGCCGCATCTCGTTGTCCGCAGCCTCGTTCAGAACGCCCTGATGGCGGCGCTGCGGCGCGCCGGACTGGCTTGGGGACTCTATGAGGTCAACAGAGCTCTCAACTGCGCGCTTTCCGCGCCACATGCGCTCGAACAATGGATATCAGGCGAAGATCCTTTGACGAAGGCGCGAATTCCCGACTTCGACCTTATCGAAGCGGCGGCGATTTTGGATGCCGCCGCCACCGCGTAGCGCGCGACGGCGCCCATCGACTTGCGGGAGATGCTGGAGAAAGGGCGCCAAGGCGCGCGACTTCAGTGCGGCGGCATCCAGATCCAGAGCGGAGGCGGCCCGGGAAAACGGACGTCTTTTGCGATCGTAGCGTCGTCGACATTGTCCGGTTTCAGATAGACATAATAATTATCGACGCGCTGAAATAACTCATTCGTGGGCGTGCTCTCGGGACTGACCAGCATGTTGTTGCTGAAGCGCACATGCATGTAGTGTGGCAATAACTCGGTGAACTTCGCGAGGCGGGCCTCAAAGATGAAGCGGTAGAGCTGCCGGCCAGTGACTTTCAGCACCGCGGCGGTCGCGTCGTCGATCGGCGTGAGCGGCGCTTCCTGCCAGCCGACTCCCACCTGCACGAAACCCTGCACACTCGGCGACATGACGTAAATGGGTTGTTCGGCTTTTGTGTTCTCCAGATAAATCGTCACCTCATAGCGGCCATCGCCGAGCTGCGAAATTGACGCGACGTCGCTCTGCAGGGTGGACGTCGCAAGTTCTTCGAGCGCGGCGAGTCGCTGCCGATCGGCGTCAAGCTCATATTGTTGATAGCGCGCCACCCCGTAATTTGCCGCAGACGCTAAGACGAACATCAGCGCCGCGGCGGCGAAGATGCGTCCCGCTGTCGCCCATAGCGTCTTGCCGAGTTTTTCGAAATCGCGAGCGCCGTCTGCATCGGCGCCGACCGGCGCGGGCGTTTTTAACGCGGACGCTTCGGGGCGCCGGATCGGCGCAGCGACGAAGCCGCGCGGCGCGTCGCTCGGAAGGAGAATTCCTTGCCGCATCTCGAACATGCGATCAGCGCGTTGCGCCAGCGCATGGTTATGCGTGACGAGCGCCACTGCGAAATTTTCTTCTCGTCGCAAATCGTCGAGCAGCGCGAAGATCTCTTCTTCCGTCTCCTCGTCGAGGTCGCTTGTCGGTTCGTCCCCGAGAAGCAATTTCGGTTCGTTGATCAAGGCCCGCGCGATGACGACGCGACGCTGCTCGCCGCCGGACATCTGTCCTGGGAAGGCTGTCATCCGATCGCTCAGGCCGACGCGGGCGAGAAGGCCTTGCGCGCGCGCATAGGCGTATTCTGGCGTCACGTCGTCACCCAGAAGGGCTGGCAAGGCGACGTTGTCGATGGCCCGAAGATTCGGGAGGAGGCTCGGGAACTGAAAGACAAAACCGATGCGCTCCCGCCTGACATCGGCGAGCTGCGCCTCGGACAGATCCCAGATCTCGTCTCCTGCCAGTTGAACGCCGCCCTCGGTCGGCGCCGTCAGCCCGCCGACCATGGCGAGCAGCGTCGATTTACCGGAGCCAGATCGTCCAACGATCGAAACGAACTCGCCTGCGCCAACGACCAAATCGGCAGAGATTACCGCGTCCACGCCAGGATCGCCGCCGTAGCGCTTCCGCAAACCCTTGGCGGAAAGAATCATCGCGCGCTTTCCATTTGGATCATCGCATAGGGTTGGAGACGCCGCGTCCGCCAAGCGGCGACAAAAGCTCCCCCGACGCCGATCGTAACGCCGCAGAGCGCGGCGGCGCCCGCGGCGATCCATATGACTCCGGCAGGCGGGGCGTCGAAAGGCACGCCGAGGGACGAGAAATAAAAGCCGAGAGAACGCGCAAAAACGAAGATCAGCGAGAAACCCGCGCCGATGCCTAACAGGCCGCCAAAGCCTGTGATGAGCCCCGCCTCGATCAGGGTGATCGATATGATCTGCGCCGGCCGCGCGCCCATGGCCCGCAACACGCCGATTTCGCGATAGCGCTCTTGGACGATGGCGGAAAACAACAACGACACGAGAAAGAATATCGCCAGCATCAGCAGGCCTGCGAAAATCGCCACGCCCCAGAAGAGGCTGCCCAGCGATTGACGCGCCGCGGTGAAGATCGGATTGCCCGTGACGATTTTGATTGCCGGGATCTGTCCAATGGCGAAACGCGCTTGCTCCGCCGAGGCGCCGGGCGACAGTTGCAGGAGAAATGCAGAGACACGATCCTGCGCGATTGATGGAAGGCATTCGGCCCGTCCTGCGGCGTGATCATGATGCGTCGCGTCGACCCCTTCCGAAGGCGAAGACGCAGGCGGATGAACAGGGACGTTCGCAGGGCGCGCCCGGATCGCCGCGGCGGCAAGATCGTCGAGCGCGGAGAAAGTGATGAAATAAGATTCGTCGAAGGGGCCCACGCCTGTTCGGCCCAATCGTCCCGTCACGACCAGCGACCGACCGCAAATCGTCAGGGCTTCGCCGGTCTTCAGCGCGACCCGCTCCCCGACAAGCAAGCCCCCTGTCGCAGCCACGGGTTTCTCGCCCACGGGCAACCAAGATTCGACGGTGAAATCGGTCGCCTGATCATAGGCGATCAGATTGATCGCGCGTCCTTCGACGCTCGCGCGGATGAGATGCTGCGCGGCGACCTTCGCCACGCCGGGAACGGCTCTGAGCTTGTCGCCCAGCGCGACATCCAGATCGAGATCCGTCGGCTGTATCGTGAGCAGCGTGCTGGTGATGTTCACCAAGGCGCCATGCGGCACGACAATGAGATCGGCGCCCATCCGCGAAAAGGTCGTCAAGATTCCTTCCCGCAGCGACCAGCCGGTGACGAAGCCGGAAAAGACAACGCCGACGGCGATCATCACCGCCAAGCCGAGCAACAGACTCCGCAGCAGCCGACGTCCGACGTTCTGAGCGCCGAGCCGCACCAGCAGGAAGCGCGAGCGATGGCGTTTCGTCATAGGTGGAACCGTTATCTGCAGTGCGATGCGGCCTGGTTTACGAGACGGGGCCGCGTCGTTGGGAAGCGCGATCGCTTGAGAGGCTCGTCGCCGGACGCAAGCGAGTCGTCTTTGCGGGTTCCGCCGATCCCGTCAGACGGTGGTGCAGCGGCTGTGGATCAATTCCTCATTGTTCCGCGGAACAATAACGCAGTCGTGATGACCGCCAAAGTTCGGGATATAACCAACCGGCTCCAGCGTATCCTGAGTGAAGACGAAGGTTCCTGCTTCGAGCCGCTGGAACCCGCTGAAGATCGCGAGCACATATTTGCCGTCATAGGTGACATGCATCGTCTGCAGGTCAACGCCGACATTCTCGAAGCGCTTGATCGTCGTCCACGTATTGGTGTCGACGACAACGATGGCGCTTTTCGCCGGCTTGCGATGCAGCTCGGAGACAAACATCTTTGAGCCGTCCATCGAATAGGTGATGTGGAACGGGCTCGGCGTCGAGCCAACCCAGTGCGAGTCCTTGAACTCGGCGATCCGCTTCCAGTTGCGCGGATCGCGGTCCGAACAATCGAACACGCCCATGCTGTTTTGCCGGGTGTTGTTCGTCATGGTGAACCATTTGCCGTGCGGTCCAAAGCCGCATTCGTGTCCCGAGGACACGACATTGTCCAGCTTGATGTCCCAAATGCCGTCGGCGATCTTTTTAACCGGAATGTTCTCCTTCGTCGTGCCGTCCGGGGACGAGATGCACGCCACCGGCTCCATCGTCGTGCGGTCGATGACGACGCCGGCGGCGAACATGCGAAGCGTCACCAGCGAGAGCGGATGGATCGGATGGTGGACGCAATTATCGGCGCCGGTGAGCGTCTTCACCGAGTCGCCCGGAAGCTGTCCCGAATAGGCGAGATATTCGCCCATGGGCACCATCTCCCAATCGAGTTTGTTTCCCTTGACGCCGCGATAATCATAGAGCCCGGTGTCAGGCGCCTTTAAGAGACGGGAAACGCGAACGGTGCCTCCCTTGAACCAATTGTCCTCGAGCACGCCGTCGGGCTCGTTTCCACGCCAGTCGAAACGAAAGGCGTCGATCACCGTTGTCTTCTGGTTTCCTGTGGCGCGATTGAAAAAGGCGACGACATCCTTTTGTCCGTCCGCGACCGTGAAGCCAGACGCATCCGGGAAGATGACGGTGTGCACGCCAAGTCCGATTCCCGTGGTCTCGGCGACATTCTCGAGCAAATTCATCTGCTGCCCGTCGAAGCCGACGCGATAGATCTGATTGCCCTGACCCCACAAAGGATCGAGCATTCCATGTTCCCGGATCTGCGTGGGGATGCCATAAATCAGGACGTTCTGCCCACCCTGGGTCGAGTTTACGAATTCGAAGCCTTTGCGCGGATCGGCCGAAGGAAAGGCCGCGAGATGATGAGCGATCGGGCAGCTGTCGCCGTAATTCCAATATTCGATCCAAGCCATTGTCTTGCCGGTCGCAAGATCCTGCACCTGAGCGCCCCCGCCGAGCTTCGTGGGGGTGAGCCAAACGTAGTCGCCAAGCGTGGCAAGACGCGGCGCATTCGCCTCCGCCGCCGACGCTGAGTCTCCCATCAGGCGTGAGAACAGCCCTGTCGCATTGGCGGATCTGCCGCCGAAAATGGTCCCGATGATACCGGCGGCGCCGGCGCGCAGCACCTCTCGACGTTCCACCCGGCCACGCTGATTGAGAGGCCGCACAACTCGCGGCGCGGCGAATTCCGATACCACTTTTCCCGACGGGAAGTTTTGATCGGCAGACATCGGTTTCTCCCTGAGAGCGCAGCAAGCTCGATCCAATCCATTGGATCGATAAGTCAGATAGGTCTGCGATAGAGTTCTTCGTTCGGCAAGCACTTTTGTGCTTCTTAGCCGCGCGAAGAACGATTGTCCCGGCGAGGGTGATTGCAGGTCGTTGGACGACACGTTAAATTGCGAAAGCTCTACTGACCATTATGAATGACTCGGCCCACGAGCTACGCGCCGGGACGATAATCCGATCTTTCGCCGGCGACCCAGGCGGCGGATACCGAAATATCCTTTGGATCGAACGCCACCATGTCGGCGCGATATCCCGGCGCGAGGCGGCCGAGCGAGCGTCCGAGACCCAGAAACTCGGCGGGGTGGCAAGAGGCGCAGCGCAGCGCCCGCTCCAGAGGCAGTCCGAGAAGCCGAACACAGTTGCGAACCGCGCTCGCCATCTCGATCGACGATCCCGCCAGCGCGCCCTCCTGCGTTCGGCAACTGCCGTCGCGGACCACGATCCGCGCGCCAAGGAGATCGAACTCTGCTTTTATCCCGCCGACCGGCGGCATGGCGTCGCTCACCAGCATGGGGCGCCCGACGCCGCGCATCGCCAATCCCAGCATGGCGGGGACGACGTGCTCGCCGTCGACGATGAGCCCGTAAGAGGCGTCGGGCGATTCGAGCGCCGCCGCGACAGGTCCGGGCTCGCGCGCGGAAAGCGGACGCATCGCGTTGAACAAATGCGTGAAGCCCGTCAGGCCCTCGGCCATTGCGGCGCGGGTTTGCTCATAAGTCGCCATCGAATGACCGAGCGAGACCTTCGCGCCCGCAGCGACAAGTTCGGCGATGAAGCCGTCGGGCGCCTCCTCTGGCGCGAGCGTCACGAGCAATACGCCCGCGTGAAACGCGCCGAGCATCTGGCGATGATGCGCTTGTGGACGGCGGATAAACTCTCGCCGATGAACGCCCGGCTTTTGCGGAGACAAAAAAGGGCCCTCGAGATGAATGCCGAGAATGCCGGGTTCGCGCGCCATGACTGCGCTGACGGCGTCAAGCGCCGCTGCCATCGTCTCATCGCGATCAGTGATGAGCGTCGGCAAAAGCGACGTCACGCCGAACTTGCGATGGGCCTTCGCAATCTTCGCCAAAGCGGCGGGCGTCGGATCGGCGTTGAAAAGGACGTCTCCTCCACCGTTGACCTGAATGTCGATAAAGCCCGGCGCGAGCCATGCGCCTTGCGGGACGTTGTAAACTTCAATCGAAGATGGGAGATCCGATCGCCGCGTCAGCGCCGCGATCCGCGTATCTTCAATCACGACGGCAAAGTCGTCATGCTTTTTTTCGCCGTCGAAGACGACGTCCGCGGCTACCGCGCGTCGAGAGCAGCCGTTCATCGCGTGCGCGTGATCTTGCGCAGGTGGCGCGGCTGGTCGGCGTTCTTTCCGCGCATCGCGGCCAAGCGGACGACCATGGCGTAGAAGCTCTGGATCAGACAGATCGCGTCGGTTTCGGGATGTTCAGGGGGCAATGCGGGAAGCCGGTCCGGGGTCTGCTCCTCCGATGAGGTGATAAAGACCGCCGCTCCCTTTGCCCTGAGATCCGCGGCGAGCTGCGTCATGCCCGCGGCGGCGGCGTCCGTCGGCGCAAACATGAGCACGGGATAGTGAGGCGCCACCAGAGCGACCGGGCCGTGGAGGAATTCGGCCGAGGAAAAGCATTCCGCGTGCAGATCCGAGGTTTCCTTCAGTTTCAGGGCGGCCTCGCGCGCGATGGCGAGCGTCGGACCGCGTCCGATCGTGACCAGGCTTTCCGCGCCTGCGATCTTCTCCAGGACGCAGCTCCAGTCGAGGTCGCCGGCGGCGGCGAGGCGATCTGGCAATCCTCTCAGCGCGGTCGCGAGCGGCTTGTCCTCGGCCCAAAAGGCGACCAGTCGGGCAAGCGCCGCCACCGATGCGATGAACGTCTTGGTCGCGGGGATGCTGAGCTCGGGTCCCGCCGCCATCGGCAACACGAATTCGCAGGCCTGCGCCAGCCCGCTCGCCGGGTCATTCGTGATGCAGGCGGTCACGGCCCCGCAAGAGCGCGCCGCAGCGGCCTGTTCGATGATGTCGCTGCTTTCGCCCGACTGTGAAATCGCGAGAAAGAGCTGATCCGCCAGTCGCAGGGGCTGATGATAGATCGTCGTGATGCTGGGCGCGGCGGGCGCCACCACAACGCCGAGGTATCGCTCGATCAGATGCTTGCCGAAGGTCGCGGCGTGCGCCGAACTGCCGCGCGCGCAGGTGACGACGACTTGAGGCGGCTTGCGCCGTAACCGATCCGCCAGAAGTGGGAGAACCTCGGCGAGCCCGTCCCCCTGCCGTCGCACGGCCGCCGGAGCCTCTCGCATATCGGAAATCATCTGCGCGTCGAGGACGGTCATTGGTTTCGGCGTCCGGTCAAACCCATCAGCACAGAGATTGAGCCGGATGCGCGGGAAAGCAAGTTCCAGCGCAGCTCCCGCGTCGGCGCCGACGTCATGAGCTGGCTGATAGGAAGCTTAGCTTGAACTCTCTCCGTCATTGGCCATATGCGGCTTATCAGCTGGAATTGCGCCGATGTGCCCGACGGAGACCGAACGCCAAAGTCCGCGTTATGCCAAGATCGACGTCTGGGAACCGGCCGAGATCCTGGATTCAATGATCGAAGGGCAATTTTCGGCCGTCGCCGCCGTTCGCGCCGCGCGCCCCGCGATCGAGCGGGCGGCGCTTGCGATTGAGCGACGGCTGCGCGGGCCTGGACGGCTCGTTTACGTCGGCGCCGGCACATCCGGTCGTTTGGCTGCCCAGGATGGGGCGGAGCTCATGCCAACCTTCGGCTGGCCGCAAGATCGGCTTCTGCTCCTCATGGCGGGCGGACAAACCGCGCTGCTACACGCTGTTGAAGGCGCCGAAGACCAGGACCATCAGGCGGTCGAACTCGTTCGGCGGCATGAGATTGGGGCGTCCGACGTGACCATCGCGGTGGCCGCAAGCGGCACGACGCCTTTTACGCTCGCCTGTTTGCGCGAGGCAAAAAACAGAGGCTCCCTGACGATCGGCGTCGCGAACAACCGCGGGACGCCGCTGCTCCAGGAGGCAGATCACTCGATTTTTCTCGAAACCGGCGCGGAACCGATCGCCGGCTCGACACGGATGAAGGCGGGAACCGCCCAGCGAATCACGCTTATTCTGCTCTCGTCGCTCGTCATGATCCTGCTCGGACGCGTCTACGACGGCCTCATGGTGGATGTGCAGGCTTCGAACAGGAAACTGGTCCGACGGAGCGAAAAAATCCTGTCGCGGCTGACCGGCCGCGCCGACGAGGAGATCCAAGAGGCCTTGCAGCGCGCCGGCGGGAGCGTGAAGCTCGCCTTTCTGTTGCTGCAGGGCTACGGCCTCGCCAAGGCGGCGGCGGCGCTGGATGAGGCAGAGGGCCATCTGCGCCGCGCCATGAGCTTGATGGTCGAGCGGACGAGGGCGGAGGACCTTCGAGAGACCCAGCCGTATATTCGGGAAGATGCGACGCACGAGTAGGGCGCCAGTTTGAGCGCTCCGCGCTTCAGCCGAATTTCAGCTTCCTTACGCGTTTGATGGACGCCTCGGCGTGGGCCCGCATGGACGCATCCTGCGCGCAGGCCGAGAGCAGCCGGCGAGCGAATTCCGCCGCCTGGTCTTGCTCGTCCTTCATGTTGTTGCCGATGAGGATCAAATCCGCGCCGGCGTGAACCGCCTTCGCGCAGGCCTCGCCCGTCGACATCAGCTTTTGCACGCCCTGCATTTGCAAATCGTCGGTCAGGATGCAGGCGTCCGGCGCCCAGGCGCGCATTTTATTCACCGCGACGGCGGAGAGGCAGACGGGCGTGTCTCTCTCCCATTGATTCACGATGCCATGGCTGAACAGGACCATCGGCACGCGCGAGATCAGCGCCTTGAACACGTTCACCTGCGCGTCGGTCAGGCAATCGGAAAGATCCATGACGTGGTCGTGGGGATTCACCTTCGCGCCGCCGGTTCCGGGAAAGTGCTTCAAGCAAAGTTTCAAATTCACCGAGCCAGCGACTTCCGCCAGCGCCTCCACGCATTCTTTGACAACCTTCGGATCGCTCGAGTAGCTGCGCTGGACGGACCCCACATCGGGGCTGTCGGGGTTGATGTCGAGATCGACGACCGGCGACAGGTTCACATCGATTCCGATCTGTCGCATCTGCGCATAGGAAGGGCGTAAAACATCCCGCCGCTCCGCAGCGGTCAATCGCCCGAACTGGCGGGCGCTGGGCAGCGGAATAAAGCCGCGCTCTTCCTTCAACCGACGGACCTTGCCGCCTTCCTGATCGATGAAAATGAGCGGACGCGAGGGGAGAGCGTGAAGGCCCTCGCAAAGCTCCTCGAGCTGAGCGGGGCTATAGACGTTCCGCTCGTATTTCTGATCTGTACAGTCATAGTCGAAAAGAATGACCCCGCCCAAACCGAAGCTACGGGCAAAATCCCGCAGCCAGCCAGGGATGAGCGGGTCGCGAAAACCCAAGATGAACAGTTCGCCGATCGGCTCCATGAGCGTAAAATGGTAATGGTGAGAGGACTGTCAAAGAGCGTCGCGCGACGCCATCCGCCTCGATGTTGCGCTGATCAGCTGATGTCAGACTCACTCTCATGGTCGGAACATCCATCCCAGGGCGTGGGCGACGAACGCCGAGATAGTCAGCCTCAGTCCTTCATTAGATAAACTAAAGCCACCAAAACCGCTTGCGTTGTTGCCAGTAAGGGTCGAACCGATCCCATACCCGACGCCTATACCAATGGTATATACGGACCCGGAGACGAGCCCCCCTTGGTATACCCTGCCGTTCCAAGAGCCTGCATATTCTTATAGTTTACCAGACAATTTGGGGGGCACATTACACTATTGGAACAACCCAACTGGTTGATCCGAAGATGGGGCAACCAATTGGTGATTCGATCCGGTGGGAAGTTCACGGTGCTTCGTGGCCCACGCAGATATATGCGGCTGCGAACTTTTCCGACTTTGCAGATTTCGGCTTCGGCGACTTTAGCGGCTTCGGCGATTTAGGCTTTGGTGTCTCGGGCGTAAGCTTCGACCAGGCGTCTTACGGCGACTATGGTTATTATGGCTCGTACTGGGATATGTCGATCGACGGGTGGGACTACGCGGACGACTATTCCTGGTATGAGCCAGTTGTCCTCGACCTCGATGGCGACGGAGTCGAGATCAACCCGCTGACGTCTTCCAACACCTTCTTCGACACGAAAGGCGACGGCTATCAGCATCGCACCGCCTGGGCCGGCGCCGGCGACGCTGTGCTGGCCTTCGACGCCAACAATGACGGCGTCATCAATCAGAAGAACGAGATCGTCTTCACCGAATGGGACCCGACGGCCGCCTCCGACATGCAGGCGCTGCTCAATGTCTTCGACACTAATCACAACGGCAAGCTCGATGCGGGAGACGATAAGTTCTCCCAGTTCAAGCTTGTCGTCACGAATCCCGACGGCACGCAAACCGTCCAGACCCTGGCGCAGGCGGGGATCGCCTCGATCGATCTGAAAGAGAATAATTACAACCAGACCTTTATCGACGGCTCCTCGATCGACGGCCAAACGATTTTCACCCGCGCCAATGGAACGACGGGAACCGCCGCGACGGTGACGCTCGTCTCCGAAGACGCCGGACACGTGCTGCAGACAACGACGACGACGGACGCCAATGGCGCGGTGATGGTCGACAATAAGGCGCTCAACCCGGACGGCTCGCTGGCGAGCGAAACGATTTCCGTGACCTCGGCGAACGGCCTGTCCCGCACGCTGTCGCGGGATGTCGACGGCGACGGCGTCATCGATCTCATTCAGACAGAAACAACCGTCGTCAACGCCGACGGCTCCAAACTCACGACGCTGACCGACAAGACCGGCGGCGGCGTCAATCTCGACAATCCCGCCACCAGGGTGAAAAAATCCCGTTTTACTTTCTCGAAAGCCGCTTGACGGCGTAAGCGGAGCAGTTAGAATTTCTAGGAATCGCAAACGCCAATAAGGGCGAGACGTTAGCTTTAGTCGTTTTGAATGTAAATGCCTCCGAATGGCGGATGAGGAGAGTCGATGAATTCTTTGCCTTCGTTTGAATTCGAGAGGCTGCGGCAAGCGCAGTTTCCTTCGCGTCGCGTTTCGCGAGAACCTCTGTTGTTCAGGAAACTCTGTCGGCGGATGAGCCAAAAGGGTCCGCCGTGACGATGGCGGAACAGCGCGAAAAGCTATCTGACGCGGATATTATTGGTCTTGTGACCGGTGCCTCCTTGGCGGCGACAGTTCCTCTCGCGGCTTTAATGAAAGCGCTTGTCCAAAGTGGCGCCGTCGACAAGGAAGCGCTCAAGCGGAGCCTCGAGGAAGAAACAAATCTCGACAGTTTTCCTCCACATCTGAAAGCGATGCTGGAACCGATCTGGACTCCTCTGCTGAAGATCTTCGATGACATAGACAGTCCAAATGCTTCCCATTGAGAGGAACGACCGCGCTGACATCGAACCACTTTGGGCCGTTCGTGCGAACGCCAAGCTTTGCGCCTTGCGATGGCCTAATATTTTGCTGTTCACAACGGGCGGCTTCTGGTTATTTCTGGCAATTTCTGGAGGAGCGAGACTGGAGCTGGCGATACTAGCGGGAATCATAGCATTATTATACCTGCTGTCACTATTGATGTTCTATTTTATACAGGGGATAAACTACATTTATGTTGGAAGTCGCCATGGTATATCTACTTGCCTTTGCAGGCGGGATGGCCAAGATCTGTTCGTAGTTAAACACTCTATGGAAAGCTATGATTACGATCTCATGACGTCTGTTAAGATATTTGAACTAGCGAGCGGTATTGCGATATCAATTGGGCAGGCATCTGCCGTAGCTAGGGAGGGATTATCGGGATTTCTTCGCGAGTCTCCGTCTAGCCCGCTATGTATCTACGATAATCCATATAAAGGTCTCGTATTTGAGTTGGACAAAACGGGCGTATGGATAAGTAAATCTGGTTTAGCAGCACAAGATGTTAGCATAGACCTGAGCGTGGTTCGCAGGTTTATTGCGTTAAAGTCAAATAGAATCAAGTATGTGCCATTCGTTTTTCTGCGAGAAACGATTTTTTGCTATAAAGAGCATGCGGAGATGATCGTTGAACGCATTTTGAGTTCTGATCGTAGCGTTGAGTTACAAAAATCTGGAGAGACGATATGACCAGTATTTGGGGCTCAGTCTCCGTAGCGGTTACAACCGGCGCTTCCGCAGGTATGGCCGGGGCACTCTATAGTGGCGTACACGCGGGGGTGGACCCAACTCACAAGCATCGGTGGCGCGATCTATTGCGTACTCGGCCATCGGAGTAACTGGAGGTTACATAATAGGGCTCGGCCTCGGAAGCCTTGGAGGGCCTTTGAGCGCTGTGGGTGTCGCCGAAGTATTCGGTGCCGTCGGAGGTGCCATCGGGGAATTTATCGCTGTTCTTCAAGACAATAACTTCAGTCCCGAGTCGCGTGCGGAAGCGTTTGGGGCCGCAATGCTGAACCTGGTATTTGGGGGTATTGGCGGAAAAGGGGCAGCTTTCTTAGGAGAGCAACTGCTTGGCCAGGATGCTCGTTCCGCCTCAGAGCTTCTTGGGACGATCGCCGGCAATATTGTAAGTGAAGCAGCTCGACAAAAGCCGGACGAAGACTCGGGCAAGTCTCTCCAAATCAACGATACAGTGGGAGCTAGGGGATCTAATGTCTCCCTTTCTAGTAGCCTAGGTGAAAGCACCACCGATATCGGACAATTCTTCGAGTCCGTCGGCCAAGACATGGGCTCATTGTTTAGCGATATTGGAAGCGGCTTCGGTGATTTATTTTCCGGCCTGAGCGACTTTAGTCTCTTTTCCGATTTCTCCTCAGGTTTTGGAGATTTCGGCCTCGGAGATTTCAGTTCCGGCGACTTTAGCGCCAGCTTCTATGACGGGTCTTACGGCGACTATGGTTATTACGGCTATGACGGCACTTACTACGCCGATTACGGCGACTATGATTATTACCCCTACGGGGCCGATTACCCTGTCGTCCTCGATCTCAATGGCGATGGGGTCAAAATCAATCCGCTGACGTCTTCCAACACATTCTTCGACATGGCGGGCGATGGCTATCAGCATCGCACCGCCTGGGCCGGCGCCGGCGACGCGGTGCTCGCCTTCGACGCCAATAATGACGGCGTCATCAATCAGAAGAACGAAATCGTCTTCACCGAATGGGACCCGACGGCCGCCTCCGACATTCAGGCGCTGCTTAATGTCTTCGACACCAATCACAAACGGCAAGCTCGATTCGGGCGACCAGAAATTCTCGCAGTTCAAGCTCGTCGTCACTAACGCCAATGGCACGCAAACGGTCGAGACACTGGCGCAGGCGGGCGTCGCCTCCATCGATCTGAAAGAGAACAACTACAGCCAAACTTTCATCGACGGCTCGTCGATCGACGGCCAGACCACCTTCACGCGGACGAATGGAACGACAGGAACCGCCGCGACAGTCGCGCTCATCTACGACGCGGCCGGCAATGCGCTGCAAACGACGACCAGCACGGCGGCGAATGGCGCGGTGACGGTCGACAACAAGGCGCTTAATCCGGACGGTTCGCTGGCGAGCGAGACGATCTCCGTGACCTCGGCGGATGGCTTGTCGCGCACGCTTTCGCAGGATGTCGATGGCGACGGCGTCATCGACCTCGTTCAGAGCGAGACGACGATCGTCAACGCCGACGGCTCCAAACTCACGACGCTGATCGACAAGACCGGCGGCGGCGTCAATATCGACAAGATCGTCACGACGACAAGCGCCGATGGAAAGTCGATCACCTTCCAGCGCGATATGGATGCGAGCGGAACCTTCGAGCAGACGGAGACTCTGGTCACCGCCGCCGACGGCTCGAAGAGCAACATCATTTCGATATTCGCCGATAATGGCGCGCTGATTACGAAAACGAGCCATGCGACGAGCGCCAATGGGCTGACCCGAACCGATCAAGTCGATGAAAATGGCGACGCTGTCTGGGACACGGCGTCGACCGACGCAACGGTTAATAATGCTGACGGCAGCCGCACGGAAACCGTGACGGTAACGAACGCCAATGGCTCGCTGCGCGCCAAGACGACGGTCCAGACGAGCGCCGACGGACACACCAAGACAACCCAGTCCGATCTCGACGGCAATGGGACGACCGATCTGACGACCGGTCAGGTCGTGACGTCAAACGCCGACGGTTCCTATTGGACGACCACGACGGATCGCAACAACAACAATTCGTTGAGAGACCAGACGAAGACGTTGCTCTCCGCGGATAATCTGTCGAAAACGACCTACATCGACGTCAATGGCGACGGTTTCTTCGAGCGGACTTCAACCGATGTGACCGTCGTCGCCGCCAATGGCGATCGCACGCAAACGACGACGCTTCTCAACGCCGATGGAACCAAGCGGGCTCAAACCATCGTCGTGAAGGGCGCCGACGGCCGCTCCCGGACCATTCAGTCCGACACGAATGGCGACAACGTCTTCGATTCGGTCGAGACGATCGCGATTGCAGCGAACGGTTCAAGCGTCGATACGATTTCAACTTACAGTCCAAGAAACAGCCTGATCGACAAGACTGTCGTGACGACGAGCGCCGATGGGCTGACGCGCACTTCACAGTTTGACGCGGACGCCAACGGGACATGGGATACGACCACGACCGAGGCGACGGTCAAGAACGCCAATGGCTCTTCGACGCAGACCACGACAGTGACGAATGCGAACGGATCGCTGCGCGGGAAATCCGTCGTATCGACGAGCGCCGACGGCCTGTCGATCTCGACACAGGCCGATCTCGACGGCGACGGCGCCTATGATGCGACCACGACCGATGTGCGGACCGTCGCGGCGGACAACAGCCATGTGCAAACCGTCAGCACAAACAACGCCGATGGCTCCTTGCGCGACAAAACGATCACAACAGTTACGGCGGATCGTCACACGACCACGATCAACGTCGATATTGACGGCGATAGCGTCAATGATCAAACAGAGACCGTTCAGCTTCAGTCAAACGCCGCCGTCGTCGATACGGTTTCGAATTTCCAGGCGGACGGCTCGTTGAAAAACACGCGCCAATCGACGGTCAGTGCAGATGGGCTGTCCAGCGAGGTCGTCTATAGCCAAATGACCCTTCATAGCGATCTGACGTGGCAGTTCATTTGGCCGTGGGGATGGTTTCCCGTCTACAACAACTACACGTCGCTCGACGCCGTTAGAACGGTAACCGATGTGACGACTCTCAATCTGGACGGGAGTCGAACACAAGCCTTTACTCAGTATAATGGCGCGATTACCGGAGCCGTTCTGGAACAGATCGTCACGACAACGAGCGCCAACGGGCTTACAATTTCTAAGCAATGGACTGGATGGAACGGCGCTACAGCCATAAATCAAACGTCGAGCGACATTACCACTTATTAATGCCGATGGATCGACGACTCGTATCATCATGGATCAATCGCCGAACGGCGGCGGGGCGCCGACTCTGCTCGACAAGGCGGTCGCGACGGTCAGCGCTTCCAAGCTGGTCACGAATTACCAGCTCGACGTCAATGGGGATGGGAGCTTCGATACGGCCGATGTTTTGACGATCGGCGTCGATGGCGCGAGCGTCGAAACGACGACGACGAAGAACCTCGATGGATCGCTGCGGGAAAAAGAGATCGTCGCCGTCAGCGCGGATGGCCTCAAGGCTAATGCGGTCCGCGATAGGAATGGCGACGGCGCCTATGATCATTTTGAAAATTCGCGGCAGGAGCTTAGCGGCGCGACGAGCCAAGTCGTTTGGGAAACCAAGACCGGCGGCGCGCTGACTGGCCGAATCGTTACGCTTGGAAGCGCCAATGGACTGTCGAGAGCCGAGGCGGTTGACGCGAATGGCGACGGCGCACTCGATTGGTCGCAGCAGAGCTTCACGCGCTTGAACGCCGACGGCAGCGAAACATTCACCCTTTCGGACCTGAACGCCAATGGCACGCTTCGCGGTCGGATCGTCACGACCGTTAGCGCGAACGGCCTGTCCAAGACCTCACAGATTGATCTAAATGGATTGGGCAATGCGGTCGAGACGGAGACCGACGTCACCGTCTTGAACGCCGACGGCACGACGACCCGCACGGTTACCGACCTCTATGCGGACAATTCCTTGAAGGGCAAATCGGTATTTACCGCGAGCGCCAACGGAAAATCCGCGACGACGACGATCGACATCGACGGTGACAATGTCACCGATAAGACAATCTCTGTGTCCGAAGGCGTCGACGGCGTAAAGGTCAGTACGGTCACCTTTCAGGACGGCTCGACGGTGACGACGACGACAAGCTTCGATGGCATGACCACGACGCTGACCACCTCGGGCGGCGTAACGCAGACCCGAACGGAGCTTGGCGACGGAACCGGGAGCTACATCTGGAGTTCGACAGATTCCCAAGGTAACTCCCTTGGCTCCTCCTCCCACACGATCGATGAAAATTCCATAGACCTGTATTCTTATTACGAGGCTGCGACCTCCTACTCAGGGACTTTTCGGATCGAGACCTCAGCATTGGATGACTATCTTGCCAAAGCCGAACGTCTCTATGACGCGGCCTTTGATCGCGACATGCTCGCCAATGAGAAGGAAGTGATCGGCAAGTATATCAATTCAACGACGAACGCGTTCGACGCCACCCAGCTGGCGAATGACCTGATGAACTCCACCGAGTTCTCGACGCGCTATGGCGGGGTCAGCAATCTGCAATTTGTGGAGCAAGCTTATCTAAACGCGCTTAATCGCAGCCCGTCCGCCGCCGAGCTTTCAGATTATCTGAAGCAGCTCAATGCCGGAACGCTGACCCGCGCAGACGTGATGCTCGCGATTTCCGAAAGCGCCGAGCATGCGGATGTCGGGAATATCCATGCGACGACCAATAATTCGGTTCAGTCGATGGCGTCGCTGTCGCTCGATCATACTGTTGATCTGCAGCAGGCGAAGGACATGATCACGCGCGTCTATCAGACCACTTTCGGTCGAGACCCGACATCGAGCGAGTTGGAAAGCGGCGCGCAACAAATCGCTACCGGATCTGCGACGGAAGCCCAGATCGCCGCGGGTTTCGTGGCTTCGGGATGGGTTTGGACGTGGTGGCCGTATTTTGGGTACAGCACGCCGAGTTCGATGGAGCAGGTGTATGGAGCCTTGTCGAACGCGGATTTCGTCACGCAACTGTTCCAGAATTCCTTCGGCCGAAACCCGACGGCGTCCGAGAGCGCCGATTGGGTGGCGATGCTGGATGCCGGCACGGTCAGCCGCGGAGACATGATTTACGCGCTCGCCGAAAGCCAGGACCATCTCGCCTATATCGGCTCCCAGGCCGGTCAGGCGGTGACCGCATCCAACCAGACGCTGAACTACGCCGAGAACGCAATCGTCCGGATCACCGGCGGCGGCAATACGATCATTGCGTCGAGCGGCGACGTCTTGACCGTCGGCGGCAATGACGCGAATGGCGCAACCAACACAGTCAACATGTCTAACGGCTCCGCAAGCCTGCGCGCCAGCTCACGTATGGATGTCGTTGGCTCGAACAATGTCGTGACCGCCGCGGTTGGAAGCACGCTGGGCGTCAATGGCGACGATAATTTAGTGTCCGCAGGCGGCGACGTTATCTCGATCAATGGCGGCGCGGGCAATGTGGTGAACGGCTCCGCGAATACAATTGCCGTTGCTGCGAACCTCGGCGCAAATCTCGTCGGCGACGGCAACACGATCAACGCCCAATCCGGAGCGAAAATCACGATTTCGACGAACGGACAGAATGGCGCCGGGGACATTGTGAACATGTCGAATGGCTCGCTCACCATGGCGGGCGGATCGAAAGCCACGATCAATGGTTCTGGCAACGACGTGACGTTGGAATTGGGAGAAAATCTCACGCTTTCGGGCAATAACAACGAGATTGTCTTAGGCGCCGGCAACGACGTCGTGACCGATTTTGGTTCGTCAGAGACTTTCGTGTTCAAGGCGAATTTTGGACAGGACACGCTCACGGGCTTCGACAGCACGGACCACATGCATATCGATAGCGCAATCTTCTCGGACTGGGCGCACCTCATCGGGGGCGCGCAACAAGTCGGCGCCGACACGATTATCACGGCGAGTGCGACAGATACGATCACGTTGAAGAATGTGGCGGTCTCGAGCCTGAGCCAGGGTCAGTTCCAGTTCGTCTAGCCGCGAACCATCCCGCCGCAAAGTTCGCCAGCCTTGCTGGGTGAACGTCTTCCTTGGCGAGGCCGGGATTGGCGTCGAGCGGCGTCTCCATGGCGTGTCCATGGCGCCGCCCCGCTCCGTCGCGCCTCCCAGCGTCCCCCCGCCGGGAGCGGGAGCCTTTCCTTTGCCCGCGCGCCGTGCGACAAGCCGGCGGAGCCCCCGCGGTCGGCCGGCCCGCCGCAGGTCGTCCATTTCGCCTTGCTCGTAGGGTCCGGGTCGCGCGCCCATGTCGGTCAGACATCCGATCATCTCCATCACCGGCTCGTCCGGCGCCGGCACCAGTTCGGTCAAGGCGACGTTCGAACAGATTTTCCGCCGCGAGCGCATCGAGGTCGCCTATGTCGAGGGCGACAGCTTCCATCGTTACGATCGCGGGGAGATGAAGGCCAAGCTCACCGAGGCGCATGCGGTGGGAAATCAAAATTTCAGCCATTTTGGCCCTCACGCCAATCTGCTGCCCGAGCTCGAGACGCTCTTTCGCGAATACGGCGAGACGGGCTCCGGCCGCTACCGCCATTACGCCCATGACGAAAACGAAGCGGTGAGGCTTGGCGTGCCGCCCGGGACGTTTACCGATTGGGTGGAGCTGCCGGCCGATACCGACGTGCTGTTCTATGAAGGGCTGCACGGCGCGGTCGTCACCGATGACGTTAATGTCGCGCGCTACGCGGATCTCAAGATCGGCGTCGTGCCGGTGATCAATCTGGAATGGACCCAGAAGCTGCATCGCGACCGGCATTCGCGCGGCTACACGACCGAGGCGGTCACCGAGACGATTCTGCGGCGCATGCATGATTATGTGCATTATATTTGCCCCCAGTTCTCGGAAACGGACATAAATTTCCAGCGCGCGCCAACGGTCGACACCTCGAATCCCTTCGTCGCCCGTTCGATTCCGACGCCCGACGAATCGATCGTCGTCATTCGCTTTCGCGATCCGCGAGGGGTGGACTTCCCCTATCTTGTGGCGATGATCGCGGGAAGCTGGATGTCGCGCGCCAATTCCATCGTCATTCCAGGCAATAAGCTTGATCTCGCAATGCAGCTGATCCTTACTCCGAGGATCCTCGAACTGGTCAGACGCAGGAAAGGCGTGACGTGAGCGACACTATATTGACGGCGGCCAAGGAGACCTCCGCGGCGGCGGCTGGCGCAAAATCCGATCCGACGCGCTACGCCAACGCCATTCGCGCCTTGGCGATGGACGCGGTCGAAAAGGCGAAATCCGGCCATCCCGGCATGCCGATGGGTATGGCCGACGTCGCGACCGTGCTTTTCCAGCGCTTCATGAAGTTTGACGCCGCTCGGCCGGACTGGCCGGACCGCGACCGTTTCGTGCTGTCCGCCGGCCACGGGTCGATGCTGCTTTACGCGCTGCTCTATCTGCTCGGCTATCCGGGCATGGGCCGCAAAGAGCTCGAAAACTTCCGCCAGCTCGGTTCTCCGACCGCGGGCCATCCCGAATATGGCCACGCCGCCGGCATCGAGACGACCACCGGTCCCCTCGGCCAGGGGCTCGCGACCGCGGTCGGCATGGCGATCGCCGAGCGCCTCTCGGCGACGCGCTTCGGCGACGATCTCGTCGATCACTTCACCTATGTGATCGCCGGCGACGGCTGCCTGATGGAAGGCGTCAGCCATGAGGCGATCGACCTCGCCGGACATCTGAAGCTCTCAAAGCTCATCCTCTTCTGGGATGACAACTCGATCTCGATCGACGGACCCACGAGCCTCGCGACGTCGACGGACCAGATCGCGCGTTTCGCCGCCGCCGGCTGGCATGTCGCCCATGTCGACGGCCACGATCCCGAGGCGGTGGCGCAGGCGATCGCCGCCGCGCAGGCCGATCCGCGGCCTTCGCTCATCGGCTGCCGCACGCTCATCGGCTATGGCGCGCCGACCAAGCAGGGCAAGGAAAGCTGCCACGGCGCGCCGCTCGGGGCGGCGGAGATCGACGCCGCGCGTGAAGCGCTCGTCTGGCCGCACGCGCCTTTCGAGCTGCCCGACGACGTGCTGGAGGCCTGGCGCGCGGCGGGGCGCCGCGGCGCCAAGGCGCGCGAAGCCTGGGAGGCGCGACGCGCCGCGTCCTCGAAGGGCGCCGCCTTCGACGCCTTCATGAAAGCCGACGTCGCGGCGCAGGTCGCCAGTCCGCTCGCCGAGTTTCGCGCCACGCTCGCCGCCGAAAAGCCGAAAATCGCCACGCGCAAATCCTCGGAAATGACGCTTGGCGTCATCAACGCCGCGACGCAGGCGACGATCGGCGGCTCGGCCGACCTGACCCATTCGAATTTCACCATCACCAAGGGCATGGGCGAGGTCGCGCCGGACGATTTTTCCGGCCGCTACATCCACTACGGCGTGCGCGAATTCGGCATGGCGGCGGCGATGAACGGGATCGCGCTACATGGCGGATTCGTGCCCTATGGCGGCACCTTCCTGGTGTTCTCCGATTACGCGCGCGGCGCGATCCGCCTCTCGGCGCTCATGGGTCTGCGCGTCATTTATGTGCTCACCCATGATTCGATCGGTCTTGGCGAGGACGGGCCGACGCATCAGCCGGTCGAACATCTGGCGGCGTTGCGCGCCATGCCGAATCTCCACGTCTTCCGCCCGGCCGACGCGATCGAGACCGCCGAATGCTGGGAGCTGGCGCTGGCCAGCCGCCACACGCCGTCGGTCTTGAGCCTGTCGCGACAGAATCTGCCGACGCTCGAGCGGCCGATTGGCGAAAACCTTTCCGCCAAGGGCGCCTATTTGCTGCGCGAAGCTGCCGGAAAGCGCGACCTCACGCTGCTCGCCACGGGATCCGAGGTTGAAATCGCCCTCGCCGCCGCCGACATTCTGGACACGCAAGGACTGAAGGCCGCCGTGGTCTCCATGCCGTGCTGGGAGCTCTTCGAGGCTCAGTCCGAGGCCTATCGCGCCGAAATGCTGGGCGACGCCCCGCGCGTCGCGGTCGAGGCGGCGGTTCGGCTCGGCTGGGACCGCTGGATCGGCGCGCGCGGCGCCTTCATCGGCATGAGCGGCTTTGGCGCGAGCGGGCCCGCCGGCGAGCTGTATAAGCATTTCGGCGTCACGGCGGAGGCTGTGGCTGAGGCGGCCCGTACGCTAGTTAAGACGTAAGAGATAGCGGAGGCGACAATGGCTCTCATCACCCTGCGGCAACTGCTCGATCACGCCGCCGAGCACGACTACGGCGTTCCGGCGTTCAACATCAACAATATGGAGCAGGGGCTCGCCGTGATGGAGGCGGCCGCGTCGGTCGACGCGCCGGTCATCATCCAGGCCTCGCGCGGCGCGCGCGCCTACGCCAACGACATTATGCTCGCCAAGATGATCGAGGCGCTCGCGGCGATCTGGCCGGACACGCCGCTCGTCATGCATCTCGACCATGGCAACGCCGAAGCGACCTGCGCCAGCGCCATCCGCTTCGGCTTCACCTCGGTGATGATGGACGGCTCGCTGAAGGCCGACGGCAAGACCCCCGCCGATTATGATTACAATGTGCGCGTCACCCGGAGCGTCGTCGATATGGCGCATTGGGTCGGCGCTTCCGTCGAGGGCGAACTCGGCGTGCTCGGTTCGCTCGAGAGCGGCATGGGCGAAAAGGAAGACGGCCACGGCGCCGAGGGCAAGCTCTCGCACGACCAGCTCCTGACCGATCCGGCGCAGGCCGAGGATTTCGTCGCCCGCACCAAGGTCGACGCGCTGGCGATCGCCATGGGCACCTCCCACGGCGCCTATAAATTCTCGCGCAAGCCGGACGGCGCGATCCTGGCGATGAAGGTCGTCGAGGAAATCCATCGCCGCCTGCCCAGCACGCATCTCGTGATGCATGGCTCGTCGTCGGTGCCGCAGGACTTGCAGGACGCCTTCAACGCCGCCGGCGGCGAGATGCCGCAGACCTGGGGCGTGCCGGTCGCCGAGATTCAGCGCGGCATCAAATATGGCGTGCGCAAGATCAACATCGACACCGACAATCGCATCGCCATGACCGCGGCGATCCGCGGCGTTCTCGGCAAGAACAAGGGCGAGTTCGATCCGCGAAAATATTTGAAGCCGGCGATGGAGGCGATGCGCGCCGTCTGCAAGCAGCGCTACGAGGAATTCGGCACGGCGGGGCAGGCGTCGAAAATCAAGCCGATCCCGCTCTCGGAAATGGCCAAGCGCTACGCCAGCGGCGCGCTCGATCCGCAGTTCGCCGGCAAGAAGGCGGCGGAGTAGGCTTGCGCCGCCGCTCTCGGCGAGGGCCAAGACCGTGAAGACCAAGGGCGCATCGCAGATGCATCCTTGGCCAACATGTCAAAGCCAGGCGCGACGATTCAACTTTCCCCAACGGATGGGTTTGGAGGAACAGCCTTCTCAGGCGCGCTCCGCGACAAGCAGCAGCGAGGCGGGCGTCCGCGCCGACGGCGCTTTGGGCTCCAGGATTCGTTTCAACGCCCACTTCCGCGAAATTGCCTCGACCCAAGAGCCGAGCGTTCGAGCAAAGTAAGGCATGGGAGTCCATCCGGCGTCGCCAAATCCGTCAAAGCGCTCGACGCGCCATCCGTCTTCATAGGGCGGCGCCAGCGCGACCGAATGAAGCGTTTGTATGAGCAACCGGGCTTTGGAATTTGAGATCGACGCGAGTGCATCGAGCAGCGCCTCCGCCTTATCGTCAAGCAGCGAAAAATTGCAGATGACCGTATCAAAATCTTTTCCGGCCCTCGCGGGCGTCTCGGTAAGCTCTGCGTAGCTTAGAACGAGGTAGCTCGCCCGACCTTTCTCGCGTGCGCGCGCGACGAGTTCGGCCGAAGCATCGACGCCAATGATCTCGATGGCCTCTCGATGCAATTCCCGGCAAAGCCACCCCTCGCCACAACCGACGTCAAGCAGCTTTCCGAGCCGACCGGCGCGCGCCGCGCGGAGGATCGCGGCGTCGGTCGCATCGCGACGGCTCGCGATCATTTGACCGCGCACGGCCGCCGTCCACCTTTCGGCGTTTTCGGACCAGCTGGCGACCTGCGACTGTCTCGGATCCGTCATCGAAGCGCTCCCTAAACCGCCGCTTCAGCTTTACGATTCACTGTATCGCCCCAGAATATCGCCGCGGCCGTTTTTCGTCGCGCCGCGCCGGCCCGATCATGCTAATGATCGGACAACCCCAATCAAGCAGCCGCCATGTCCGACATTCTCATTGCGCCCTCGATTCTCTCGGCCGACTTCGCGCGGCTGGGAGAGGAGACGCGGGCGATGGCCGACGCCGGAGCCGATTGGATACATCTCGACGTGATGGACGGGCATTTTGTGCCCAACATCACCTTCGGGCCAAGCGTCGTCGCGGCGCTGCGGCCGGTGACGACCCTGACGTTTGATGTGCATCTGATGATTTCGCCGGTCGACCCCTATATCGCCGCTTTCGCCGAAGCGGGCTCCGACGTCATCACCGTCCACGCCGAGAACGGGCCGCATCTCCACCGCTCGCTGCAGGCGATCCGCGCGCTCGGCAAGAAGGCCGGCGTGTCGCTCAATCCGGCGACGCATGAAAGCGCGCTGCAATATGTGCTGGACGATATCGATCTCATCCTGGTGATGAGCGTCAATCCGGGTTTCGGCGGCCAGAGCTTTATTCCTTCGCAGCTCGACAAAATCCGCGCCATACGCGAGATGATCGGACGACGCGCGATCCGTCTCGAGGTCGACGGCGGCGTGACGCCGCTGACGGCGCCGCAGGTCGTCGAAGCCGGCGCCGATGTTCTCGTCGCGGGCTCGGCCGCTTTCCGCGGCGGGCAGCTCTGCTATGCCGACAATATCGCGGCGCTGCGGCGGGCTGCGGCGAGCGCCGGCGCGATCGCCGTGTGAGCGGCTTCGCCGCGCCGCCCGGCAGTTGATTGTCGCGGCGGGGCGCGCTATCGCCTCACCTGCGCATTGGGGCGTCGCCAAGTGGTAAGGCAGCGGATTTTGATTCCGCCATACGGAGGTTCGAATCCTCCCGCCCCAGCCAATAATTTCGATGAGTTATGTTTCTGCCAAGCGCTGTGGCGCCGATTGCCGATTGTGCGTCGCTTCAACGCCGCCGGCCTGGAAGGCCCAGTCAATCATTGGACGGACGGCCCGAAGCCGCGCTGTCGGCGGCGCATTGTCCGAGTTGGCCAAAATCGTCGAGACTGGATCGCGAGCGGGATGGCGTCGTGCGCTGGCCCGAACCGGAGAACACGGATATCTGATCATGGCGCTCGGGTGCTCGCCTTACGCCTTTTGCATCAATGCAACAATGCGGGCATTTCCGCTACGAGATGGTCTATGGCGCATCTGACGCGCACAGGCATCTGAGGACCCTGCGGCCAGAGCAGCATGACGTCATAGGTCGGACGGTTGGCTTGCGGCAGGACTTCGATCAGTTCTCCGTCCTCGACTGCGCCTTTCACCAGCCATGACGGGAGTTGCGCCAAGCCGAATCCCGAAATTGCCGCCTCCGCCAAGGCGTCAAGATCGTCGAACCGCACGCGCCCTGCCGCGCCGACAACATGGATTTGGCCTTGCTCGCCGGCAAGGCGCCATTGGCGCGCGCCGTCAGCATGGCCATAAAGCAGAAGTTCGTGTGCTTCGAGATCGTCGCGCGTTTCCGGCGCGCCGCGTCGGGCCAGATAGGATGGAGCCGCGCAAATCTTCATATGCTGTTCGCCGATGCTGCGGCCGGCGACGCTGCTTGAATCGATGGTCGCGCCGATGCGCACGGCCAGATCGTAGCCTTCATCGATCAGGTCGATCGGCCGATCCGCAAAGGACATCGACATTCTGAGTTGAGGGTGGGCCGCGGCGAATTTCAGGAGCAGAGGCGCGACGACGTGGCGGCCCAGGGTGAGAGGGGCCGTAACCCGCAACGTTCCTCTCGGTTCGCGACGGCCCGACGCCAAGGCTTTACGGGCGGCCTCAAACTCCGCCAACGCACGGTGCGCATAATCATAATAGAGCTGCCCATCGTCTGTCAGACTTTGGCTGCGCGTTGTGCGGTGGAAGAGGCGAACGCCCAACTGTGTTTCCAGGCGCGCGACTGCCTTGCCGACCGACGAACGCGACAGGTTAAGCTTTCGGCCAGCTCCAGAGAAATTGCCGGCTTCCGCGCATGCCAGAAAGATCGGCGTGAGAGCGAGAGAATCCATTGCTGCGCCCCGATTGGTTCAGAATCAGATACAGTATGTGGGCGTATGAGAGCAACTGTATCGGCAGGGGAGCGTCTATTGTCGCTGCGCCGCCAATACAGGAGAGCCAAATGAAGGCTTGGATAATCGAATCCGTCGGCCGCGAGCGGCTGCAAGTCGCCGAAATTCAGCAACCGGAGCCAGGACCCGGGGAGGTTCTGATTCGTGTCGCGAATGTGTCCTTGAACTATCGCGACCTTCTTGTCCTTGACGGAAAGATGGGCGATGGCCGGGCCTTTCCCTTCGTGCCCGGATCCGATCTCGCTGGCGCCGTGGTGTCGTGCGGCGACGGAGTGACACGCTTTCGTTGCGGCGATCGCGTGATGTCAACCTATGTGCCTGGCTGGGTTGAGGGTCGGCGATTGGGCTCGGCGGCGCAGCCGAACGGCATGACTCTAGGCGGGCCGCTTCCCGGCGTTCTTGCTGAATTCGTGGCGCTTCCCGAAGATTGGCTGGTTCGCTCGCCAGACAGCCTGTCGGACCCAGAGGCGAGCACATTGCCGATTGCCGGCGTCACAGCTTGGTTCTCGCTCGTCCAGGAGGGGAGGCTCTGCGCTGGCCAGACTGTGCTCGTGCAGGGCACGGGAGGTGTCGCCCTGTTTGGCGTTCAGGTCGCGAAAGCGCACGGCGCGAAAGTGATTGTCACCTCAAGTGACGAGGGCAAGCTCACGCAAGCCAAGGCGCTTGGAGCCGATTTCGGCATCCGCCGCGACAGCGATTGGGTGAAGGGGGTGATCGACGCGACGGACGGTCATGGCGCCGATCACATTCTGGAGATTGCCGGAGGCCCCAACCTAGGAAAATCGGTCGAGGCGGCTGCGGTTGGCGGCCAGATCGCGGTCATCGGGATCATTGAGGGGCTTGAGCTTGCAGCGCCAGCGTTCCCGCTCCTGCTCAAACAAGTCGTCGTTCGCGGAATTTTCGTCGGCCACCGGCGCGCGGCTGAAGATTTCGCGAAGGCGATTGACGCCATCGGTCTCAAGCCGGTGATCGACCGGCGCTATCCGCTGGCGGCGCTTCCCGATGCGCTTGCGCATCTCGAGCGAGGTCCGTTCGGGAAAGTTGTCATCGACGTCTCGGAGTAAATGGCCATATTTCTTATTCTTCTCAGCTACACGAAGCCCCTTGATGAAGTCGATCGCTGGCTCGACGATCACAAGGCATGGGTGAAGCAAGGCTTCGACGATGGGGTTTTCGTCCTGTCTGGAGGGCAACGGCCGCGCGTCGGCGGCGCGATCATCGCCGTCGGCGACACCCGGGAACAGGTGGAAACCCGCGCAGCCCAGGATCCTTTCATTGATCGAGGCGTCGCTACGGCGCAGGTGATCGAAGTCAGGCCATCGACGGTAGACGAGCGCGTTAGCCTACTGCGGGATGGGTAACGAGACTAGTCGTGCAATCAATCAACGCGCCTGAGGTTTGGCATCCCGCCATTCCATGGAAAAGATCGCACCATCAAATCCCGCGTTGGGCGCCAAACTCAAGCTTTGATGGAGCGAGGCGGCAATCTCGCTATTCGTCGTGCTGGGATTCCTATAATTTTGATATGACCACCCCCAAGCGCCGGGCGGGTCATCGCGCCATGACGGTCCGCTTCAAACGCCGTTGTTCAAACACACGATTCTTGACGACCCGGCAGCACTCAAGAGGACTGTATTCGTTACGCGCGGAGCAGTATTCTCGTAGAATTGGCCCGTTTGCGAAAACAACTGTGGGAAATTCAACGCGCGCCTTTGCGTGTTGAAATCGTCCAGTCGGGCGACGAAGCCTGGGGAGAGCGCTCGCTTCGGTACAACAATGTCGCGCGGCTCGCATCATCATTGGCGGCGCCCGCTGGTCAGCAGGTTGATATTGCACTAACATTTCGACTTGGCCTCCCCGGGAAAGACCGATCGATGATAACTATCAAAAGATTACGACGGACAAGGCTTCAATGACGCAGCTGGGGCGGAAAGCGAATTTCGGACTTAAGGCCGCCCATGAGGAACGGGCGCGACGCAATGAACTTGCGCTGCGCCTAGCGCTACACACGGTTCCCATGATCAGCTTTGAGTGGGACGTCGTGCGGGATATCGTGCGGCGGTTTGATCCGTTTGACTCCGACATGTCCGCGAGCACAGGCATGTTCAGCCGGTTTGCCGCAGTCCGGGATGCCGTCCATCCAGAAGATCGAGCGCGATTTTGCGCAGATATCGAAGCAGCGCTGCTCGGCGAGACTGAACGGTTTGAGACCGAAATCCGAATTCTTGGTCCAGATGGAATAGTAACGTGGTTCCGCGAACGAGGGGTCGTCGAGCGAGACCAGCGTGGGCGTCCGCTTCGCATGATCGGGGTCGCCCACGATGTCACCGCGCAGCGCGGCAAGCCTTCATTGGAAGCGGCGTCCGCCCGCATGGCCGCGAACGTAACCCCGTCGCTCAGAGCTCTCGTGATTGATGAAAATCGTGACGCCGCTGACGCGCTTGCGCTGCTGCTCGGAACAGTCGGGGCCCGTGTCCGGCTTGCTTACAGCGGCGCGGGCGGCCTTGCCGCGCTGAATGAATTTAAGCCGCCACTGGTGTTTCTTGATATAGCCATGCCCTATTTGGATGTCGTTGATCTGATCCGTCGCATTCATGTCCCCGAAGGCGACAGAATCTCTCTCGTCGCCCTCAGCGCTTCGCGCGCCGAGCGCAGGGTTCAGCTCATTAAAGATGTCGGCTTCGACGGCCTATTGACTAAGCCGGTCCGATTTGAAGCGCTTCTCGATTTAATGGAGGAGTTGTCTTGCCATGAGACGAAGCGAGGCTAAGGCGCGACCCCAAACCTGGAGATCAGCGGCATTGCTGGCGTTCCTCCCCAAGCCTTGAGCCGACCGGACGTCTTCAAAGCGATCGGTCCCGCTCGGCTGGCGGCGCCGAGCCACGCCGGGCGAATTGGTTAACGGCGCGGATTTAGCTATATTGGCGGAAGCAGCCGAGGACGGGGATCGCCAATGCCTTCCAAATTCCGTCATATCCTGATTATATTTGCCTCAGCAGCGGCTGGGGCAGGCCTTGCCGGATGCGTCAGCACGCAGACGCCTTCGACCCTGAGCGCCTCCGCCGTCGCGCCCACGCCTCGCACCGATCCTGCCGGGCCGCCAGGGCGCATCGACGCAGTCGCCGTCCAGGGCGGCAATCTCTACGGCGAGATGAAGGACGCCGGCTTCATCGTTCCAGCCGTCAGACCCGGCCTCGTCGATGCAGCATTCCATCGCGCCAACGTCGCCTACTCGACCAGAGAAACTCCAGGGACGATCGTGGTCGATCCCGCCGGGCACTATCTCTATTACGTGGAGGCGGGTGGCCGGGCGACCCGCTACGGCATCGGCGTCGGACGCGACGGGTTCGCCTGGTCAGGGGAAGCGACGATCAAGAGTAAGCAGGAATGGCCGGACTGGTATCCGCCGAAAGAAATGATCGAACGCAGGCCCGACCTTAAGCGGCAGTTGGTTGAGCTGCAAAGCGGTCTTGGCATGCATGGCGGTCCCGGCAATCCGTTAGGAGCCCGCGCGATGTATCTCTGGCAAGGGGACCGAGATACGCTCTTTCGCATCCACGGCACGAATGAGCCATGGACAATCGGGAAGAGCCAATCGTCTGGCTGCATCCGGATGATCAATCAGGACGCGATGGATCTCTATCAAAAAACCGCCGCTGGAACCCGCGTCGTCGTTCTTCCCGCCAAAGTGGCGCGCCGATGAGAGCCTCCCCGGCTAAAGCCATTCCAGCCAGCCGAATGCGGATGGGATTTCGAGGGCGCCCCTGGTGATCGCGCGCGTTACCCCGCTATCTGTCTGGCGCTCATGCTCGCAACGGCATTCCCCTCGGCTGGCGAACCCCGCTCATCCCGCCAGGGCCGGATAATCCGTGTAACCCTCGGGACCCTTCGTATAGAAGGTCGCCGGTTGGGGTTTATTCAGAGCGGCATGCCTGCGAAGACGCTCGGGCAGGTCCGGGTTGGCGATGTAGAGCTTGCCAAACGCCACCGCGTCGGCGTCGCCCCCGAGGATCGCGGCTTCGGCGGCTTGAGCATCATAGCCCTCATTGACGATATAGGCGCCGCCGAATTCCTCCTTGAGCACGCGCCCGAGCGCGTTGGATCCGGCATGTTCGCGGGCGCAGATGAAGGCGACGCCCCGCTTGCCGAGTTCACGCGCGACATATCCGAAGGTCGCCTCTGGGTCGGAATCGCCCATAGAGTGGGAATCGCCGCGCGGCGCCAGATGCATGCCCACGCGGCCTGGTCCCCAGACGGCGATAGCGGCGTCGGTCGCTTCAAGCATGAGGCGCGCGCGGTTTTCGACCGGGCCGCCATAGCGATCTGTTCGCCTGTTCGCGCTGTCCTGGAGAAACTGGTCGAGCAGATAGCCATTGGCGCCGTGCAACTCGACGCCGTCGAAGCCGGCCGACTTGGCATTTTCAGCGGCGCGCCGATAGGCCTCGACGATTTCCGCGATCTCGGGAAGCGTCAGGGCGCGGGGAATCGGATAGGGCTGGTAGGGGCGCAACAGGCTCACATGTCCGGCCGGCGCGATCGCGCTTGGCGCGACAGGAGATGCGCCGTTGAGATAGATGGGATGCGACACGCGCCCGATATGCCAGAGCTGCAGCATGATCCGTCCGCCAGAATCGTGAACCGCCGCCGTGATCCGCCTCCATCCTTCGGTCTGCGCCTCCGACCAAATCCCTGGCGTGTCGGGATAGCCGACGCCCATCGGCGTGATGGATGTCGCTTCGGTGAGGATGAGGCCGGCGGAAGCGCGCTGCACATAATAGTCCCTCATGAGCGCGTTGGGGACGCGCCCCTCGCTGGCGCGGCAGCGGGTGAGAGGCGCCATGATGATACGGTTCGGCAATTCCATCTCGCCGAGACGCACGGGCTGAAACAAGATCGACATTCGGATGCTCTGCCTACGGGAGGACGTATTTTGATCGGAAGGGGTTCACTTGCTCGGCGCCGCGCGCCGATCTTTACAAACGTCAAACATCGTCCCAGCCTTCTGTTTTGAACCGCTGAGACAAGCTTGAAAGGTTCTACGGGATTTTCCGATACTGACAATGCCACGCGAGGTGTTTGATCTGGCGAACACCGAGAGACTGGAGCGAAAGATGAGCACGACCCCTCTCAGCGACTGGACTCTCGCCGCATTCAAACAAAGGGAGGAAGAGCGTCGTCGAGAAGAAAATCTTCGTGGGAGAGAGCAGGTTGACGCGGCTCCGTTCGCGCCAGCCGAGGCGGCGCCGCGTGAGAACGAGATGCTGCGCAGCGAGTGGACGATCGCTGCTTTGCAAAAAAGATTTGCCGCTTTGGAGCAAAGACTCGCCGCTGTGGAACAAAGAGAAGAAGAGCGCCGGCGTTCTGAACGCGTCGAGGCCGCGGCGCGCGCCCGGCGAGAGGAAGAGCAGGAACAGGTCGTTTTGGGCGCCGCGAACGACGCAGCTCCGGATCAGAGTCATGCGCATTGGAATGCGATCGAACAACCGCAATTTGTCCAGGCAGCGTTTGAACCGCCAGAGGCAGGAACGATCTCGCGCGCCCACGAGCAAGTATTTGAGCAAATTGCTCCCGAGATTGTAAGAGACAGTCAAGGACACAAAAGTCTGTTAGAAGTCCGTCCGGCGCGCAGTCGCGGGACGATCGTGTACAGGTTCGTTTCCGTCGGCATCACGGCTTTGATCGCCGCAGCGATAGGTTTCGGGATCGCCATCTTCACGGTGCCGATCGAGAAAGCGACGCAATTCCATACCAACGTTAATCGCGCGCTCGCCGGTTTGCACCACAAATACCGAGTCGAGCGGCGGACGCCTCCCACTCCTCCACCCGATCAGGGACGTTCGTCATCCCCTGGCGGATCTCGCTGAGATGGGCAAGGAGAGAAGATAAAGGAGGATCGCGTCAGCGTGCGAATTTCGCGCCGTCTTAGTCGGCCGCTTGGAGCAATGCAGCTTCAAGCGCGGCGTCGAGATATCGGCCGACCTCAGTCACGCGTTCATCGTCGAACTGCCCGAAGAGCGACGACGGCTGGTCATATTCAAAGACCGACCTCCCATCTTCATCTTCGAACAGCACGACACGTAGCGGCGCATAGAGAGCTGCGGCGAGACGGTGACGCGTCATTTTGGAGGCGGTTAAGGGATTGCCAATCTCGTATTGAATCGCGTTGCTGCGTCCTCCAGCGATTTGCAATAACGCGCCATGGTCCCGGACAAGGAAGATCGATAGCTCGGGCCCGGCGTCTCCGTAAACTTTGGCCGCTTGCTCGTCGCCCTGGTTTAATTGTTCGACGATTTGCGCATCGAGCTCCGGCAGCGCAGCTTCGAGTTTTTCACGAACCTGCCCAAACGTGTTTGCCGAGCGAATCTTGATGTGCTTGATGGCGACTGTTTTTGCCGTGACCTCTGCTTTCGTCATCATGCCTTCTCCTGCTTCGTGATGCGTTGCAGTTGGAATACCAACATCATCAAATTTGGAGGCTGAATTAACCCGGTCCGCCGTCTAAGTTCCGAAAGGATGCGTGCTGGCATTCGCCCTGCCACGCTCGGAGCGGAGCCAATGCCTAAAACCTACGACGCCATCGTCATCGGCGCAGGACAGAACGGTCTCACTTGCGCCTGCTATCTCGCCAGAGCAGGGCTTTCGGTGCTGGTTCTCGAGCAATATGGCGCCATCGGCGGCATGACCATTTCCGAAGAACTCACGCTGCCGGGCTTCCAATCCGATGTGCACGCAACCGGTTACCAACTCGCCAATATCTCGCCGGTTCCGGCGGAACTCGACTTGGCGGCGCATGGGGTCGAGCTGATAGAACCCGAGCGGGTCTATGCGCATGCATTTCCCGACGGGCGCGCCATCGTCGTCGAACGCGACTTGGAGCGCACCATCGCAGCGCTTGAGCCCTGGTCGCAGCGTGACGCCGCCGCCTGTCGGCGTCTTTTCGAACTCTTCGGCCGTGAGCGCGCAAATCTCGTGCAAAGCATGTTTGATGCGCCGCTGACCTTCGCGGCGACCGCTCAGGCGCTTGCGTCGACGCCGGGCGGGATGGCCCGCGAGCGCTTCTCGCTGCAGAGCGTGCGCTCATGGGCGAACGAAACCTTCGAAACCGAAGTGGTGCGTAGCCTCTTTGGGGCTTTTGGCCTATTCGTCGGTTCCGCTCCAGACGACGCCGGCGGCGCGGAAATCGCGTGGCTCTTCGGCGCATTGTTGCAGCAGACCGGCAACAATCTGGTGCGCGGAGGCATGCATCAGGTCAGCCGCGCCTTGGCGTGCGCGCTCGCCGAACATGGCGGCGAGACCCGCACCAGCGCGAGCGTCGATCGAATTCTTGTCGATGACGGTCTCGCGCGCGGCGTGCGGCTTGCGACGGGAGAAGAGATCGACGCAAGGCAGGTCGTTGTCTCCTGCGCCGATCCCGGTCAGCTGGTGAGCCGCTTCCTGGGCGCTGAGGCGGTGGGCGCAGAGATCGCAGACGCGATGGCGACCTATGAATGGGGCGACGCGACCATGGTGATGTATGTCGCGCTCGACCGACCCGTCGAATTCGCCGCCGGACCCGAGTTGCGGCAGGCTGCGCATGTCCATCTCAGCCCGCCTTCGATCGGCGCGATGGCGGAGGCGGTCAATCAATGCCGCGCGGGACAGCTTCCCAATGCGCCATTGGTCGTCGCCTGGAACGAATCGACCATCGATCCCAGTCGCGCGCCGGAAGGGAAGGCGCTCATGAAATTTGTCGTGCTCGGAACGCCCTGGAAGATCTCCGGCGATGCGACCGGCAAAATCGCGGCGCGCGACTGGGATGCGGCGAAGGAGCCTTATGCCGCGCATCTCCTCGAATCGATCGAGCGCGCCTATCTGCCAGGATTGCGCCGGCACATCCTCAAATGCGCCGTTCATTCGCCGGTAGATATGAATCGCAAGCTGAGTAGCGCCGTAAGGGGCACGATCAGCCATGGGGCCATGCTTCCCTATCAGAAGGGCTCGATGCGTCCGGTTCCAGGCCTGGGGCAATACCGCACCCCTGTTGCGAACGTCTATCTCGGCGATTCCGGATGCCATCCTGGCGCCGGCGTCTCCATGGCGCCGGGCCACAACGCCGCGAAGACAATTCTCGCGGATCTTGGCCTTGGGTAATCCGCGAGAAATTATCCTGGCATCTATCTCGTGCAGCGTTCGGACAGAAACTTCGCGTCGATCGTAAAGCCCGAGCGACTGCCCTTGGCGGTCATCCTCGACTGCGCGCGATACCAGTTTTGGAAGTTGCCGGTGAACAGCAGACTCGTGACGTCGCGCGCATCCTTCGGGCCGCATTCGATCGTGACGATGATCTGATCATTCGCGTGCGTAACGGAAGGCTTCGCGCAACTTTCATCCTGGGCGCCGATGATGCTGTCGCCCTCTTCGATGCAGACGTCATTGGTCTGCAACCCGATCTCCGCCGAGATCGTCGAAATGCGCCATAGGCCCGGCCTGCGCTTTGGTAATTCAGCGTCGCTCGCCACGGCAGGCGAATGCGCGCCCGCCAAAAACAAGAGAGCGACGACGAGACCGGGGAAAACAATTTGCGCGCGTTGCATCTTCATTCCTTATCTCGAAAGCGGATGGCGATCTACGTTCTACCGGCGCCGTGACCGAAGGCTGCCGCTATTTCCCTGCGTGCCCAGGAGATTGTCCTGTTGCGTCTTTGCGCCGCCGTACATAGCTTTGCAAAGCCATATGCCGGGGATTCGAATGATGAGGTCGCCCAATCTGAAGTGGATCGGTCGCGACCTTTTAATTGCCGCGAGCGCGCTACTTTTCGTCGCCGCGCCCCTGCGCGCCTTAGCTGCGGAGATTACTCGCGCAGAGATCGAACAAAAGCTCGCCGAAGCGCATGGTGAGCCGATCGATCTTTCAAATCTCGATCTCTCAGGCGTCGATCTGTCCGGCCTTAACCTGCACGGCGCAGACTTCTTTTCCACCAAGCTCGCGGGCGCAAAGCTTGCAAAGGCCGATCTGTCAGCGGCGAATTTCACGCGCGCCGATTTGCAGAACGCCGACTTCTCGGGCGCTCAGATGAAAGCCGCGACGCTTTATGCCGCGCTTCTCGACGGCGCGAATTTTGACGGCGCCGATCTCTCGAACGCGCGCATCATTGGCGGCGGCAAGGGCGTGAACTTCCACAATGCGAAGCTGATCGGCGCGGATCTCGGCGCCGATCCCGCCAATCAAGGTATGGTTCCCGTGCGCGCCGAACTCCCCGACGCCAATTTCGACGGGGCGGACCTTACGCGAGCCAATCTCACGCATGCGGTTCTTACTGGCGCCAATTTCACCGCGGCGATCGTCACCGGCGCACGTTTCGACTACGCCGTCCTCGACGGCTCGAATCTTTCCCTCGGGCGCTGACGCCTGCGGCGTCGTGCCGAAATGTCCTGTTCCGTCCGGGAATATCTCCGCGAGACGCAAAGAGAAGGTTGCATTAAGTGCGCCGTATCCGACAACAACGCGTCCGCATCATGAGCGCCAAAGGTCCGCTATCGTATCTGGCGATGCCAATCGCTCTGCTCGCATTCTGCCTGATCGGTCCTGCAGTCGACGCGGGCGATATCGAACGCGGCCGCTATCTCGTGGACGCGCTAGCCGCCTGCGATAACTGCCATACGCCGCGCGGCGCCGCGGGCTACGATCTCTCCAATCGCTTTAGCGGCGGCGCGCAGACATTTTCCGACAAATCCTATGTTGTGCGAGGTCAAAACATCTCTCCAGATAGAGAGACTGGCGTCGGGGCATGGACCGACGAAGAATTGCGCGCCGCGATCGTCGACGGCATTGGCCGCAATGGTCGCCTTGCGCCCGTCATGCCGTCGGACTCATATAAGCCGCTAACGCCGAGCGATCTTGACGCGATCATCGCTTTTCTGCGCTCGGCGACGCCGATCCGCGCGCCGCTTCAGTCGCCACAGCAGCGCAGCGGCGAATGGGCGCCTCGTCTGATGCCCGGAGCGGCGGCGACCTTCGATGAGACGTCTCTTGCCGACAAAAACACGCGGGGCCTCTATGTCGCGTCGCTCGCCCGCTGCATGTCTTGCCACAGCGAGGAAATCGACGGCGCGCCTGATTATCAAAATCGTCTCGGCGCGGGCGGAAAGACCTTCCGCAACGCCGCCGGCGTCGTCGTCGCCTCCAACATCACGTCGCATCCGGTAAAGGGCGTCGGCGCCTGGTCGGACGATGACTTGAAGCGCGCGATCACACAAGGCGTGGCGCGTGATGGCGCGCCGCTGAGGCCGCCGATGTCGACGCTCTCCAAGGCGCATTTTTCGAAAATGTCGCCCGATGATCTCAACGCGCTCGTCGCCTGGATACGGACGATTCCGCCAAAAGAATGAGCTAACGCGGCTTCGACGCCGCGTCACGGATCGCCTCGGCGAGTTCGCCTTCGAAAAGCATCGCCGAACCGAAATGCGTCTCGATATCGAAGGGCCGCTTCTGATTCATGTCGAGCGAAGCGCTATGCATGGCGATCAGACGGCCGTCTTCGGTGAACAGGCCGGAACCCGAGCCGCCATAGCCGTCATTGCAGTCGTGACGCACGCGACGAGCGTGACCTTCGGTAGGTTCGTCGACGCGATAAACATCGCACGACTCAGTGGTGGCCGCGAGGCGGGAATTGGAATGTCCGGCCGGCGAGACCATCACGACCTTGAAGCGCGCGCCCGTGGCGATATCGCTCGCGTCCGGCGCGGGCTGCGGTTTCACGGTTTCAGGCGTTGGCTGAAGCAGGCGCAGCAAGGCCCAATCGTCTGTGATGTGCAGGGCTTTCGATTCGACGGATGCGCCGATGCGCAGGCTGTCCTCATTGAAATAGTAATCGCCGCCCGCGATCCTGAAGAAGCAGTTCGTCACCGGATGCGTTGGGGCGAGACGCCGGTCGACGAAATTATGCGCGTTCATCACGACGAGGTCATGTGAACCGACGAGCCAGGCAGCCGCCGCGCGCTCCAGCGTTCCGAAATCGGAGTAGCACATGAGCACGCCGGCGCCGGCAAAGCGACTGGCGTCAGCCTCGGTCATCGCTTGCCGCCTATCGTCGGGGTAAAGCGCGGCGTGGGCTGTTTGCGGGCCGATGCGCGCAAGCGTCGCGCCGAGCAGCATGAGCATGATCAGGGCCGCCGGAAGAGCGGACGAGCGCAGATTCGCCGGAGTGAACAGGCGATGGCGGCGCGCAGGCGAATACATTGGCGCGAGAGGTTTTGGCATTCGATGCTTCTGATGCGGAGGAGATGATCGCCCTTCAACAAAATCTGTGCGCGATTTTGCGTCAAGCGCCACGACGTCGGGAAGCATAGGTAACAGACATGCCAATCTTTCCCGAGACACATTACCGATAAATCGTGAAGACTCGGCCTTGCGCTTAAACTTATATGCCGGCGGATCGTCTCTCGAATTTGCGCGCGAACGCGCAGCGAGAATAAGCGACCGTCAATGAACCATGGCGGCTTGCATTTTGCCGTCTATTTGCGGGGCGACGTCGCCATCGAAGACGCCGTAAAGGCGTCCGGGCGAGGTTGCAGGAGGACTCGTCGATGAGGAAATTGCTGAATTCCGTGTCCCTGTTGTCCGTGCTGATCGCGGCGCCGATCGTGACGATGTCCGCTGCGACTGCCGAGGATAAGCTCGAAGCTCTGACGAAGAGCGAAGACAACTGGGCCATGCAGGGCAAGAACTACAGCTCCAACCACTACAGCACGCTGACCCAGGTCAACGCCGATAACGTCAAGAACCTCAAGGTCGCCTGGTCGTTCTCGACCGGTCTGCTCAGCGGTCACGAAGGTTCGCCGATCGTCATCGACGGCAAAATGTATGTTCACACGTCTTTCCCCAATAATACGTTCGCGCTCAACCTCGACGATCCGACTCGCATTCTCTGGCAGCATAAGCCCAAGCAGAACGCCGCGGCGCGCGCCGTCGCCTGTTGCGACATCGTCAATCGTGGTCTCGCCTACTGGCCCGGCGACGGCAAGGCGCCCGCGCTGATCGTGAAGACGCTGCTCGACGGCCATGTCGTCGCGCTGAACGCCAACACCGGCGAGGAATACTGGAAAATTGAAAACTCCGATTTCAAGGTCGGCTCGACGCTGACCGTCGCGCCGCACATCTATAAGGACATTGTGCTCATCGGCAGCTCGGGCGCGGAACTGGGCGTGCGCGGCTATATGACCGCCTATGACGTGCGCACCGGCGAGCAGAAGTGGCGCGCCTATGCGACCGGTCCAGATTCGGATGTGCTGATCGGCGACGACTTCAACAAGGCCAATCCGCACTACGGCCAGAAGGGCCTCGGCACGGCGACCTGGGAAGGCGACGCCTGGAAGATCGGCGGCGGCACCAATTGGGGCTGGTTCGCTTACGATTCGGGCACCAACCTCGTCTACTACGGCAGCGGCAATCCGGCGCCGTGGAACGAGACCATGCGTCCTGGCGACAACAAGTGGACGATGACCATTTGGGGCCGCGATCTCAATACGGGCGAGGCGAAGTTCGGCTATCAGAAGACGCCGCACGACGAATGGGACTACGCCGGCATCAACTTCATGATGCTCAGCGAGCAGAAGGACAAGGACGGCAAGCTGCGCAAGCTGCTGACCCATCCCGACCGCAACGGCATCGTCTACACGCTGGATCGTACCGACGGCACGCTGGTCTCCGCCGACAAGATCGACGACACGGTCAATGTGTTCAAGAAGGTGGATCTGAAGAGCGGCCTGCCGGTGCGCGATCCGGAATATGGCACGCGGATGGACCATCTCGCCAAGGACATCTGTCCCTCGGCGATGGGCTATCACAACCAGGGCCTCGACTCCTATGATCCCAACAAGGAGCTGTTCTTCCTCGGCGTGAACCACATCTGCATGGACTGGGAGCCCTTCATGCTTCCCTATCGCGCGGGTCAGTTCTTCGTCGGCGCGACGCTGAACATGTTCCCGGGTCCGAAGGGCGATCGTCAGAAGGCTGAAGGCCTCGGCCAGATCAAGGCCTACAACGCCATCACCGGCAAGTTCAAATGGGAGAAGATGGAGCGCTTCGCCGTTTGGGGCGGCACCGCCGCCACCGCCGGCAATGTCGTCTTCTACGGAACGCTCGACGGCTTCATCAAGGCCCGTCACAGCGACACCGGCGAACTGCTGTGGAAGTTCAAGCTTCCGTCCGGCGTCATCGGCCATCCGATCGTCTATCAGCACAAGGGCGTCGAATATCTCGCCATCTTGTATGGCGTCGGCGGTTGGCCGGGCGTTGGCCTCGTGTTCGATCTCCAGGATCCGACGGCCGGTCTCGGCGCGGTCGGCGCCTTCAAGCAGCTCGCCAACTACACGCAGATGGGCGGCGGCGTGATGGTGTTCTCGCTCGACGGCAAAGGCCCCTATGACGATCTGAGCGTGGGCGAATACAAGGCGAATTAATCGCCGCTCGTTCCATCGATCTCATCCGCCTGAGGCGGTTACGAGACGCCTGTTCGGACGCGCCCATGCATCCGAACAGGCGATCGAAATGATCACGGAAAGAAAACCATGTCGCGATTCACTCGCTTGCCCGTGGGCGCATGCTGCGCGCTCGTCATCGCTCTTGCGGCCATGAGCGCAGAAGGCGCTTCGCTCGGCGTTTCCGGCGACGCAGTCTCGAACGCCGCGACCGCTTCGACGGCAGAGCCGTCAGATCCCAATACGCTTCGCATCTGCGCGGCGAAGAACCAGCCGCCGCTCTCGATGGAAGACGGCTCGGGACTTGAGAACAAGATCGGCGCTGCGCTCGCCGACGCCATGAAACGCAAGGCGCAATTCGTCTGGTCGCAGCGGCCGGCGATTTATCTCGTGCGCGATTCTCTCGACAAGAAGCTCTGCGACGTCGTCATCGGCCTTGATACCGGCGATCCGCGCGTCGCGACGTCGAAGCCTTACTATCGGACCGGTTATGTCTTCGTCAGCCGCGCCGATCGCGACCTCGACATCAAATCCTGGTCCGATCCACGCTTGAAGAAGCTCGGCCACATCGCCGTCGCCTTCGGCTCTCCGGGCGAAACGCTGCTCAAGGACATGGGCCAATATGAAGATAACATGGCCTATCTCTATTCGCTGGTGAATTTCAAATCGGCGCGCAACCAATACACGCAGATTGATCCAGCCCGCATGGTCGGGGAGGTGGTCAGCGGCGCCGCCGATGTGGCGGTCGGCTTCGCCCCCGACGTCGCGCGCTACGTCAAGGCGTCATCGGCGCCGCTGCGGATGACGCTGATCGAAGACGATGCGGCGAAGAGCAATGGCGAAAAAGTGCCGCAGCGATTCGATCAATCGGTCGCGGTGCGGCGCGATGACAAAGCCTTGCTGGCCGAAATCGATCGGGCGCTCGTCGCCGCTCGGCCAAAGATCGACGAAATCCTCAAAGCGGAAGGCGTTCCTCTTCTTCCCGTCACCCAATGATGCGCCGCGCGCAAACGAAAACAGGACGAAATACGTGTCGAATAGCAAAAGAAGCGTTTCCCTGTCCCTCATTGGCGCTGCGGCCTGTTTGGTTGCTCTCGGCGCCATGGCGCAGACCGCAGGGATCACATTCCGCAACACGATCACGGGCGAGGTGCTGAACTTCAATGACGCGCTGCCTGAGGGAAGGGACACCCAGGGCGTCAAGCAGTTCATGGCGTCCGGCAAGAATCCCTATAACGAAGATGCAAGCTGTCTCAAACAGGGCGAACAGCTCTTTCTGTCCGCCTGCTCCGGCTGTCATGGCCACCTCGGCGAAGGAAAGATCGGCCCTGGCCTCAACGACTCCTATTACAGCTATCCGCAGAACGAAACCGACGAAGGATTTTTCTCGACGATCTACGGCGGCGCGCAAGCGTCCATGGGGCCGCAGTATGAGAATCTGACGCTCGACGAAATGCTGAAAGTGATGGCCTGGGTCCGTCATCTTTTCAAGGAAGAGCCGGAAAAGGCGAGTTGGCTGACCGCCGAGCAGCGCAAGCAGTTCAAGCCCTACGCCGGTCACGAGACGCTGCCGGATAATCCGCCCGGTCAATGCCAGCCAAAAGCGAAGTAGTTTTCACGTCTCCGTCGCCCGGGGGCGCAAACAAGGAGGCGCGAGCCTCGTAAAGGGAGGAAACTGATGCGTAAGATGCATTTCGCCGCGGCGCTTGCCGTCGGCATTTTGTTCGGCGCCGGCGGCGCGCTCGCCTATGACGGCACCAAGTGCAAGGCGCCCGGAAATTGCTGGGAACCCAAGCCCGGCTTCCCGGACAAGGTCGAGGGGTCGAAATACGACCCCAAGCACGACCCCAAGGAAATCGCCAAGCAGCAAGCGTCAGTTCAGGCTATGGAAGAACGCAACAGGAAGCGGGTCGAGAACTTCAAGAAGACCGGCAAGTGGGAATATGACGTGAGCAAGATTGCTCAATAAGTTTCATCGCGACGAAAGCGCGATGATCGAGCGGCCACGATCTGGAGCCGGCGTATTCGACAACAGCGCGTCGGTCCCATTCCCGAGATCGTGGCCGCCTCTTTTTGTTTGGCGCGCTAAGGTCAGGCCTTGAACGAAACTCTGCACGTCGTCCAGAAGCTCTCCGATTGGCGCGCGCGCGCCCTAGAGTTTGAACAGGAAATTCAAAAGGCGGTCATCGGGCAAGCGCGCGTCGTCAGGCTCGTGACGATCTGCATTTTCGCGCGCGGCCATGTGCTGATCGAAGGCGATGTCGGGGTCGGCAAGACGACGCTGCTGCGTTCCGTGTCGCGCGCGCTTGGCGGCGATTTCGCGCGCGTCGAAGGCACGGTCGATATGATGCCGAGCGACATTCTTTATCATACCTATCTGGGCGAAGACGGTCGGCCGCGCGTCGATCCATCCGAGCTTCTGCGCCTGGCGGAGACGCTGCCGGTCTTCTTCTTCAATGAGATCAACCGCGCACGCCCGCAAGTTCATTCGCTTTTGCTGCGGCTGATGGCCGAACGCAGCGTATCGGCGTTCAATCGCGAGCATCACTTCCCGTATCTAAATGTGTTCGCTGATCGGAACATGGTGGAGCGGGAAGAAACCTTCGAACTACCGGCGGCCGCGCGCGACAGATTTTTCATGGAAATTCTTATGGCCGCGCCGGACGATGAGGATGCACGCCGCAGGCTGGTTTTCGATCCGGCGTTCCATGATACGGAAACGCTGCTCGAGAGGGTGAACCCCGGAACGCTGGACTATCGCGAGACGCCTGCTGTTGCGCGCGCGATCCAAACACATGTGAGATCGAGCGAAGCGCTTGAACGTTATGTGCTGAACCTCTGGCGGGCGCTTGTCGACCCAAGTTCGGCCGGCGTGTCGCTGGAAGACGTCGACCTCGACAGTCTCGTCAAGGGCGGCGCGAGTCCGCGTGGATTGGCGGCGCTGGTGCGCGCCGCGCGCGTGCGCGCCTGGCTCGAGGAGCGCGATTATCTCATTCCAGAAGATGTGCGCGATGTCTTCATTGAAGTCATGGCGCACCGCATCTTTGTCGATCCGATCCACGCTTTGCGCGGCGACGATATCGTCAAGCGGCTGTGCCGCGCGGCTTTCGACGCGACGCCCGTTCCATGAATACGGTCGTCGATATCCTATATCGACCGCGCGGTCGCTTTGCCGCCAACCACGTCGGCGCTCACACGTCGAGTGAGGTCGGCGGCTTTGGAGTCTTTCGCGACCAGGCGCCTTTCATGCGCTATCCGGACGCCCGCCGCATCGACCTTCGCGCGACGCTGCGCGATCCGTTCGGCGTCACCTATGTGCGCCGCTTCGAGCAAAGGGCGGCGATCGACGTTTACGCGCTCGTGGACCTTTCCGCCTCGATGGGGTTCGCCGGAGCCGTCAACCGATTTCAGGTCGCCGTCGATCTTTGCGGCGCGCTGGCGTATTCGGCGACGCGCAACGGCGATCGCTTTGGCGCGTTCGCTTTCAAGGAAACGCTGATCGGCCGCGCGACGCTGCCGGCGACCCGTTCGAGAAGGACGGCGCTCGCCGGCGTCGAAAGGCTCGGCGTCGAAACGCCCGGCGGATCGAGCGCCAAAGGCGTGCTCGACGCCGCGGCGGCTCTCGGCGCCACACGCAAGCTGGTGCTTCTCATTTCCGATTTTCGCTGGCCCGCGCAATTGATCGAGCAGGCGTTCGAGGCGCTTTCACTACATGATGTCGCGCCGCTCGTTCTGATCGACTCTCTCGAAGCCGCGCCGCCGAAATGGGGCGCGCTGGAGCTTTGCGACAGCGAGAGCGGCCGCCGGCAGCTTCTCTTGATGCGGCCCGCGCTCCAGCGGCGCTGGGTCGAAGCCGAGCAGTTCCGTCGGCGCAGTCTCGCCCGCGCGTCTTCAAGACGCAGCCGCGCGCCAATTTTTATTCAGGACAGTTTTGACGCCAATGATCTCAGCATGCGGCTGACGGCGGCGTGAGGCCTGCGATGCGCATGGCATGTATCGCCCTCATGCTCGCCGCGACGTTTCCTGCATTTGCGCAGGAAACGACGGTGCGCATCCACTCAGCGCGCCCGTTCGGCTATTTCGTGGGCGATCTCATCCATGCGCGCATCGACGTCTCCGCGCCGGCGGACGCCGTGCTTTCGCGCGCGTCCCTGCCCAATCCAGGTCCGCTCACCGGTTCGCTCGATCTCCGGGGGGTCAAACTTAGCGAGACGTCAGAAAATGGCGGGCGCCTATGGCGTCTCGATCTCACATATCAGAATTTCTATGTCGCGCTCGATGCGCGTGAGATCGAGATTCCTGGGTTCGAACTCTCCATTTCGACGGCGACAGGCGCGCAGACCGTCGCCGTTCCCGCATGGAGGATTGGCGTTTCTCCTTTGCGGGAGGTCGCGCCGCGGAAGCAAGAGCAGGCGTCGGATTATCTGCGTCCCGACGGTTCGCCGTCATTCGTTGACGAGGCGACGCCACTCAGTCTGGTTTTCGGCGCAGGCGCCGCCGCCCTGCTGGCGCTCGCACTCGTCGCGCGGGACCGCGCCTGGCCGCCCTTCCAGCAACGGAAGGCGCGAATCTTCTCAGCGCTTGCGCGTCAAATCTCGACGCGGCGCGGCGCCGATGACGCGAATCTGGCCGCGACGATTCAATCGGTGCATCGCGCGCTCGATCAGGCCAATGGCGCAATTCTGCTGTCAGGCGACGTTCCGGAGTTCCTCCGCAGACATCCGGGATTCAAACCGCTGCGCGTCGATTTCGAGCGATTTTTCGAAACTTCGAAGCGGCGTTTTTTCGGCGGCGAAAGCTCCAATGACGACGACTTTGCCGCCGAGCAGCTCGCGCAATTTGTCGGCAAGCTCGCCAGGCGGGAGCGCTCAGGATGAGCGCCGTCGGCTTTGATCACCTCGAGGCGCTGTTCCTAGCGCCTCTGGCGCTGCTTCCACTGCTGCGGTCCGTTCTGCGTGGCGCGACGATACCCTCGCTCCTCGCGGCGCCCGCCGACAGTCTTTCCGCCGTAGCCGGCAGTGTCATGAAGCTTGGCGGCATCGTCGCGATTGGCGCGAGCCTATTCGGCGCGGCCGGCCCCTATGTCGCAGGCGCGGATGTCGAGCGCTTTTCCGAGGGCGCGCAGATCGTCATGCTGATCGACCGCAGCGGCAGCATGAACGAGACCTTCGCGGGGCGAACGCCGTCTGGGGGCGAAGAGTCGAAGGCCGCGGCGGCGAGGCGCATTCTCAAGCGCTTTGTCGAAGCGCGCCGTCACGATCTCGTGGGCGTTGCGGCGTTTTCGACGGCGCCGATGCTGGTGACGCCGATTTCGGACCACATCGGCGCCACCGAAGCCGCAATCGACGCAATCGACCGCCCGGGCCTCGACTATACGAATATTGCGCGTGGGCTCGCCATGGCGCTCTCGATGTTCAAAACGAGCCAGGCTGATCTGTCGCGCGCGGTCCTGCTGATATCCGACGGCGCGGGCGTCATCGATCCAAAGCTGCGCGACGATTTGAAGGCGGAATTCCGCAAGACGAACGTCAGCCTTTACTGGCTGTTCTTGCGCACCCAAGGCAGCCGAGGCATCTCCGATCAGCCGGCCGGCGATGATGAATCGCCACAGGCCGCGCCGGAACGCCATCTCGATCTCTTCTTCAAATCGCTCGGCGTTCCTTACCAGGCCTTCGAGGTTGAAGGCGTCGAGGCGACGGAGGAGGCCTTAAAGCAGATCGACAGGCTCGAACGCCATCCCGTCCGATATGTCGAAAAATTGCCGCGCACGGATCTGAGCGCGTGGGGCTTCGGGCTGGCGCTCGCCGCGACGCTGCTTCTCCTCGCGGCGAAGCTCGCAGAGGTCAGGCTGAGCGTCGGGGACAACGCGCGATGAGGGCCTTCGCGACGAGGATCACGATTGTGCGCAACAAGGCGCGCGCGCTTTGGCGCGAAACGAAATCGTCGCTTCTGGTCGCGATCTTTCTCGCGCTTATCCTCACGACGGCTGCATTGCTCGCCGAATGGCGCGTCGCCATCGACGCCAACGATACGATAGAGGCCCTGCGCGAGGGCCGTGACGTCGCCGTCGCCGCAAACGATAGGCCGGAAACGATTCTCGCGCGCGTCGCCTTTCTTGCGGCGCGAAGCGAAGTTGATCGCGCCCGAGCCTTGGTGGAGGCGCTCGATCGTAGCGGGAGCATCGAGGCGCGCGCGCGGGGTCATTATCTTTTGGCGAACGCGCTTCTGCGCAAGGCGTTCGATCATATCGAACGCTCGCAACTCGAAGCGGCCAACCCGTTTGTCAATCTCGCCAAGCGCGAATATCGACGTGCGCTGCAGCTCGCGCCCGACTATTGGGACGCGAAGTTCAATCTCGACGTCGCGGCGCGGCTTGTCCGGGATTTTCCGGATTTCGAAAGAAAGAGCGGCGACGAATTGAGCGCCGATCCCAAGAAGCTCTGGACCGATATTCCCGGCAAACCGAAAGGACTGCCATGATGCGCCCGGATGTGCGCGATCCTCGCGTCGCTCTTCTCGCGTTAGCGACGCTGTCGCTCGCAGCCACGTTTTTCGCGCCAAAGATTATGATCCGGCGGCCGTCATTCGATTTTCTCGCCATCGTCGACATCACCGGCAGCATGAACGTTCGCGATTACGCCGCCTCCGGCCGGCCGGTCAGCCGTCTCGACGCCGTGAAAGCCGCGCTTCGCGCCATGCTCGCGGAATTGCCCTGTCCATCACATGTCGCACTCGGCATTTTTACCGAACGCAGGCCATTCCTGCTGTTCGAACCGATCGACGTGTGCGCAGATTTCACGCCTCTGCAAGCTTCGATTGAGGCGCTCAACTGGCGCATGGCCTGGGAAGGCGACAGCCGAATATCCGCAGGACTTTTCCGCGCGATCGCTATGGCGAGGGAATTGAAAAGCGACCTGCTGTTTTTCAGCGATGGCCAGGAGGCCCCGCCGCTTCCCGCGCGCGGCGCGCCGACCTTCGAAGGGCGAGCGGGCGAGGTGCGTGGCCTGATCGTCGGCGTCGGCGGCGATGAGCTTTCGCCCATTCCGAAATTTGACGATAGGGGCCGCGAGGTCGGATTCCTCGGCGCCGATGACGTTCCGCACGAGAGCCGTTTCGGCTTGCCGCCTGAAGGCGCAGAGCGGCGCGAGGGCTACAACGCCCGCAACGCGCCTTTCGGCGCGAGTGCGGCGATCGGCGTCGAGCATCTGTCTTCGGTGAAGGAAGACTATTTGCGTTCGCTCGCCGAAAAGACCGGGCTTTCCTACGCCCATCTCGAAGACGGCAAGCGACTGTGGAAGGACTATGCCGCGGTCGCCTCCGTCCGACCGCGTCAAGCAGCGCTCGACCTGCGCCCGTTCTTTGGCGCTGCGGCTGCGGTTCTCACGTCCGTGGCCGCCGCCGCAACTTTTCTCGCGCAGGCTTTCCTTCAGATGCGCCGCGCCGCGCCGTTCTACCGCTTTCCACAACCAAGGAGATCCAAATGAGGAAGCTGCTGGGGCTCTTCGCCCTTCTGATTTGCGCGCCCGCGCTCGCGCACGGTCCGACGCCGATCAAAGTCGACGAGTCGATCGTCATCGCCGCCGATCCCAAGGCCGTGTGGGCTGTGGCCGGTAAGTTCGACGGGCTCGCGAACTGGCATCCTGACGTTCAGAGCGTAGCCGCCAAGGGTGGAGACGCCGCCGGCGCGGAGCGCGAAATAACGCTCAAGAAGGGCGGCGTTCTGAAGGAAGGACTCGACGAATATGACGTCTCGGCATTCAAGCTGTCCTGGCGCATGTCTGATCCAAATCTCGATGCGCTGCCCGTGAGTTCCTACACCGTCACCTTCACGATCGAACCTGCGTCGGCGGGAGGAAGTCTGGTGAAATGGTATGGCCGTCTCTATCGCGGCGACACCAGCAATGAGCCGCCGGAAAACCTCAATGATGACGCCGCCCGCATGGCGATGGCGAGCTATTTACGCAACGGTCTTCAGGGCTTGAAGAAGAAAGTGGAAGGGAAGTAGCGCCGCGATGCGCTTTCGCGAAGCGATCATTCTTGCAGGCGTCTGCGCGCTCTTCGCCTCATGTGGCGAAGAGCGGCGCGCCGCTGAGAAGGATGATCTGATCGAGTCCGAGGCTCGTAACGGCGCCGACGTCTGGTTGCGCGCCACCGATCGCACGGAACCTGCGCTCTGGCTGGCGCAACGCGAAGCCGGCGGCGCTGTCGGCCTGCGCGAACCTGCGGTCGAGCGCATACGCGCGGCGCTGCTCTCGGCGCAGCCGCATTTCCTCGAGTCCGACCGCATGCTCGCCAACCGCACCGCTCAGGTCGGGCAGATGCTCGCGGTCGACGGCCATGCCGAGCACTTTGCGCAGCTGATCAACTCGCTCGTAGAGGTTGCCGTGACCGCCGGCCAAAAGCAGACCTATGGCGAGGTCTGCCAGCACTATTACAATCTGCGCCACAGCGGAGTTGAACGGGAGGACGCGCTGAGGATGCTCGCCGCCCGTTATCGAACGCAGAAGCAATTCAGATAGCGGCGCCTAGAGCGCTTCCCGATCACATGGAACATGTGATCGATAAGGAATCGCTCAAACAAGGAATGTTGGAGCAGGTTTTCATCGAAAAAGTCTGTCAACTTTTTCGGAACCTGCTCTAGACAAGTTTCATCGCAACCTTGTTTTCGACGGCGATACGCAGAAGATCCGCTTTCGAACGCGCGCCGAGCTTGCGCTTGAGCAGAATGCAATTATTCGCGACGGTCTTGTAGGAGACCTTCAGAATATGCGCGATCTCGGTCATATCCTTGCCGTCGGCGAGATTGCGCAGGATCTCGATTTCCCGGCCGTTCAGCGCGTCGAGGGGGTTGCTCGCGCGGCTCTGGTCGGCGAAGGCGAGCTTCAGCGCGAGAGTGTTTGACAGATAGCGCTCGCCCGCCGCGACGGCGCGGATCGCCTTGATAAAGACGCGTGGGTCCTCATTCTTCGCGACATAGCCGCGCGCCCCGCCCTCGATCGCCCGCGCCGCGAATACCGGATCGTCGTTCATGCTGAAAACGATGATTTGAGCGTTCGCGTCCCGCTTCAAGATGCGGCGCAGCAGTTCGAAGCCGGAGACGCCGGGTAGATTAATGTCGAGCACCACGACGTCGGGCGCTGCGGACGCGTAGGAGTCAAGCGCCTCGTTGGCGTCATGAGCCTCGAGCACTTCGATGTCTTTTTGTCCCGAAAGCATGCCGCGGCAGCCCTCGATCACCATGGGGTGGTCGTCGACGATGAGAATGCGCATCCTTATTCGCTTGTTTGAGAGCCTGAACCTATGTTGTGAAAACCGCGAGTCTTGTCAATCGACTGTAAATGGACCTCAACGGTTAAGCATGGAGACGAGGGCGTTCATCATGCGCGGGGTTTCGCTCAAAGCCAGACTGGGCGGATTGATTGGCGTCGTGCTCATCGCGACGTTGCTGATCAATCTTGCAATCCAGCTTCTTCACGCCGGCCCGCGCGTGCGCGCGGAAGCGGGAAGTAATCTCAGATTGATGCGGGAGGTTGTCCTAACAACGATTGCAAATCTTCCCGAAAACGAAGATCCGCTCCCCGCATTGCGGCGTCTCTACGCGTCGCTGGGGAACCTTCGCCATGCCGATGTTGAGATCCTTGCCCCAAACGAGACTGCGCCTCACGATTGGTTAGACAAGATCCGTCGTTCCGATCGCGGAGTTCCTGAATGGTTTGTGAAGCTCGTTGGCGCCTCGCCGCGCGTGTTGACAATTCCCGTGATCGTCGGCGGGCGCGCCTACAGCAATATTGTGGTGATTTCGAACCCCTTCGACGAACTCGAAGAGATCTGGTCCGACATGCTATGGCTTGCGGCGATCAGCCTCGCGGTCACGATCATCTTCCTGACGCTCGTGCTCCTGTTCCTGCGCTCCTCGCTTGCGCCTTTCGATGCGCTGAAGTCCGGCCTGGCGCAATTGGAGGCTGGCAAGAACGGGGTGCGCCTGTCGGTCAGCGGCGCGACGGAATTCCGATCGATCGCCGCCGCCCTGAATTCGCTCGGCGCGACGCTCGATCGCGTCAAGCAGGAGAATCGCGAACTCGTCGATAGGCTTTTTCAGGTGCAGGAAGGCGAGCGCAAGGATATCGCGCGCGATCTGCATGACGAAGCCGGTCCTTGTCTGTTTTCGATACGCGCAACGTCTGCCGCGCTACAGGAGCTTCTCTCGCATCCCGCTCCCGATCTGGGCCGACTGAGACAGATGAGCGTAACGATCGACAAGGCGAGCGAGTCGCTTCAAGCGCTGTTCAGAGGCCTGCTTGGACGGCTGCGGCCAAAAGGCCTCGAGGAACTTGGTCTGGAACCGGCGCTTAAGGCGCTCTTCGCCTCATGGGCGCTTACCCATCCCGAGGTCGATCTGCGGCTCGTCGCTCGCCACGATCTCTCGTCCCTCGACGAGGAGACGGCGCTGGCGGCCTACCGTGTGGTGCAGGAGGGCGTAACCAATATCTTCCGCCACGCGGGCGCGGATAAGGGCGAAGTCACTCTGGAATTCGGCTTGGACGCGTCAGCGGACTCCTCCGGGTTCGACGCGGAAGCGCCGCCCCAACTGAAAATCACGATCGCGGACAATGGCGTCGGCGTTGCGGAACGCTTTGCTCCAGGCATGGGTCTGCTTGGCATGAATGAGCGCGTGCGCGCGCTCGGCGGCGCGCAGCGAATCGAAAGGCGGGAGTGCGGCGGCACGCGGATTACGGTGTCGCTTCCGCTGCGGGACGACGGCGAGTGATTTGAGACAAGGAGCATATGCGCCCGACCCCCGTCCGGAGCGGGAAATTTTGGAAGCGTGGATGGTGAAATTTTGAAGGTGTAACGATACGCGCCCTTCATTATTCTCTGCCGGAGCCGTCGTGTCGGGCGGACTACGTAAATTGGAGGAGCAACGCCATGGCCTGGTCGCAACCGATCATCGTCGAAATCTGCGTCGGTATGGAAATCACCAGCTACGAATCGGCTGAGATCTGATCAGCCTGTCGCGCCAGTTCGATATCGGGCTCGCCTAACCTGAAGCAGCAGGCCGCGCCTGGTCGACCGAGTAAACTGAGCGGCGCCGTCGCTTGCGACGGCGCCGCGGTTTTCTGCCTGCCTTCCGAACGCAGACTTCTCTGAGCTGCGCCGGCATTGAGCGCTGCATTTTTGGCACTCACGCACGGCTGCTGATAGCATATTGTTTTTTCAGGCCTTTGCCTTTCCTGGCGCTTGCGCTCCGAGGATTTGCTCCTAATCTGAAAGGAATCAGATCGTCAAGGAGCAGGCCATGGCGTCCAGCGGCTTCCGTTTGCAGCTTCAAGGCTACGGCCTGACGACGGCGAATATTCTCTATCGTCTGCCGGACTATCCGAAGATCATCCAATCCTACATCTGGCAGGAATATGACCTTCATCCCGAGTTTCCAGAGCTGCGCAAATTTCTCGATTTCTGGATGCGCAGCCTCGATGGCCCGCTGCATTCCGTCACCGTCGCGCATTCGAACCTCATCAAACCAGCTGAGTTGAAGCTCCTAGACAAGGAATTCAAGGTGCACTGAAAAACTAATATGGCCGCCGTCTTGCGCAACGCGCTTGGTCGAGACAAAATCGACGCGGGTTGGAGCGAGGGCGCCGTGAGGGACGAGAGCGATACGAAATCATGGATGGGAGTCTGGGAAGCGGCCGCGCTGATCGTTATCGTGGCGACGGCTTTCCTTCTCGCGAGGCAATATCGGGAAAGCCTTAATGTCGATGAGCCGCTGGAGCCTCTTTCGCTGGCTTTGGAGCGCGAAGCCGCGGAGGTGAACGCGACGCTTCCAGAAATGGTCAGCGAGGGCGTTCGTCTCGATAAGGCGACCGCGGGTCCGGGCAACGCCTTCAATTACAGCTATACGATCGTTGACGATGACGCGGCGAGAACTCTGATCGGCAATGCCAAGAAGCTCGCCGAATTGAAGACCCAGCTGCAGGAGCGCGTATGTTTGACGATGCCGAATCACCGCTCAAGCGGCGCCATCATCAGATATTCGCTGAAGGACAATAAGGGCGAGATGATCGCCGACGTCTCAATTGATGCGGGCGACTGCTGAAAGGGCGAGGCGCGCCGGCCTTGGCGCGCGGCGCTCGCTGAGGACCGACGGCACGCCACGATTGTCGCTTTTTGGCAAATCGCCGAACTCCTCGCCAGGCGCCGAGGCGCTCAGAACTTTTTTACTTCGACGCCATGCTTTTGCAGCGCGTAACCGATCTGACGAGGGGTGAGTCCAAGCAGCCGCGCCGCCTTCGCCTTGACCCAGCCCGCGCGCTCCATGGCGTCGACCAATCGTTCGCGATCGGAAGGCCCGTCACGCTCCACGGCGGTGCAATTTTCGGCGCCGGGACAGGTCTCGGGCGAAGAGTCGGCGTTGGGGCGCTCACTGGTCGTCATAGGCGGCGGCGGCGGCGCAGGCTGACGGTCGCGCGGCGGCGGCACCAGGGTCGGCAAGATTGCGACCGGCGCATGAGGCGCTGAACGCTCCAGCGAGCCGCTCCAAAGCACCGAAGAGAGACAGCCGTCGTTGCGACAGGAGAAGTCCTTGTCGGTGATGACATTCCCTTGCGCCAAAGTCGCCGTCCGAAACACGCAGTTTTCCAGCTCTCGGATGTTGCCCGGAAAGGCGCAGGCGGTGAGCACATGCAGGGCCGACTCCGAAAAGCTCAGCCGTCCGCCTTGCTCCGCATTAAAGCGACGCAGAAATTCGTTGGCGAGAGGTTCGAGATCGCCCTTGCGGTCGCGCAGCGGCGGCACGAAGATGGGCACGACGCTGATGCGATAGTACAAATCGGCGCGAAATTCATTGCGCTTGACCGCCTCTTCGAGATTTTTGTTCGTCGCGCACACGAGTCGAACGTCGACCTTCTGCGTGCGCGTGCCGCCCACCCGTTCGAATTCGCCTTCCTGTAAAACGCGCAGCAGCTTAGCCTGAAACGCCGGCGTGATTTCGCCGATCTCGTCCAGAAACAATGTGCCGCCGTCGGCCAGTTCGAAACGGCCCTTGCGCATGTTCACTGCGCCGGTGAAAGCGCCGCGCTCATGGCCGAAGAGCTCCGACTCCAGCACGCTCTCGGGGAGAGCCGCGCAATTCAGCTTGATGAATGGTTTTGAGCGGCGCGGCGAGAGATTGTGTATCGCCGCGGCAAACAGCTCCTTGCCGGTGCCCGATTCGCCGCGCAGAAGGACGGTGGACTTGGCCTTGGCGACGACGCGAATCTTATCGATCACCGCGCGCAGCGCCGGGCTGTTGCCGACAACGCCGTTGATGCCGCTGATCTTGGCTTCAATCTGCGGAAGGCGGTCGCCTTTTTCGAGCCAGGCTTTTTCCTGCATCAAACGTTCACGGTCGCGTGCGATGAGTTTGTGCAGTCGAAGGGTCTGGCCGACGAGATTGGCGATCATCGTCAGGAAGCGCACGTCATGGTCGAACAGCGTCACCGAACGATCGTCGTAGACGCGATCCACCGTCAGCGTGCCGACAACGGCGTCGCCCTCCTTGATAGGGACGCCGATCAGTGAGAAAGGCCGGCCGTCGGTCGGTCCCCATTCGGAAAAGTCGGAGCCTTGGAAGAGCGGTGAGGCTGCGACGTTCTCGACGACGAGCGGCATTTTCGTCGCGACGATCTGCCCCACGGCGCGTTCCGGCAGCCGGTCGAAGAAACGCTTAGCGGAATCTTCGCTCCAGCCCGAACCGACCACAACCTCGGGCCCGCCCGCCGCGTCGAGCAGCGCGACCAAGCCATGGCGCATATCAAGAAAGCTCGAAAGCAGCGCCAGCACGCCCGCAAGCGTGGTTTCCAGACGGTTTGGCGACGCCAGGAGCTTCGATATTTCGTAGATGCCGACGAGAGCAGTGTCTCTCACATCGAATTCGCGCGCCTTCGGCGCGCACGCGCCGCCTGCCAGCTGCAAACCCATACTTTTTAGCCTCACGACATGCGTGGGTGTTTTCGACAGTTTTGACGCAAACATCGTGCCATGCCGCCATTGTTCCCCTTAGCATCATGAAAACAACGGCCTGCAATTGCCTCGAAATCAGCGTCGGCGCGCATGCTTGATCAACTCTTGCGCCTTCTGCCGTCTCCTCCGGCGCCGCCGCCCGATTGATCGGCGATCGGCTCATCCAAACCGTGCTCTCGCCGCAACCGACACTGACGCCGCCTTGCGGACGCCCGCGTAAAGATTTGCGACGCGCTAAGCGCCGCGCGCATCGTAACAAACCGGTAGCGGAATTGCAGGGTTTCCGCGCGTTATGCGGCATTTCGCCGCCATAGCGCGGTTTTGTCGCGCTCGGTGCATTTCTAGCGCGCTCGCGCCGCTACGCAGCGGCGCGACGTATTGAGCGCGATCTATGATGAACGGGGCGCGGAGGGCCGGACACGCGACCGATATCTACGAGGATTGTTCCTTGAGAGCGCTGCTGCCTAGATTTACAACAGACTGAATAGTTATTGGTCGTTTATGCAGCAGGCGTTTGGTATGCGCCGCGCGTCGCCGATGATATAGACGCGATCGTGCAGTCCCATTTCATCGAAGGAAACCTGGCTAGAGCGGCTGATTATTACGCCGCAGCCGTAACGACGTCGGGCGCCGTCGAGGGGAGGCCATGGAGATAACCGCTTTTCTTAGGAGCCGACGGTATGAAGATTTCCGCGCGTAACTGCCTTCCCGGGACGGTCAAGCACATCCAGAAGGGCGCAACCACGGCGCATGTGACGATTGACGTCAACGGATTGACGGTCACAGCTTCAATCACCAACGAATCCGTCGAGGAGCTTGGACTCCGCGAAGGGTCCAAGGTCAAAGCGGTCATCAAGTCGTCGGATGTGATGATCGCGGTCGACTAACGCTCGTGGGCGGCCGATGGACGCTATTGCGCCGGAACGCGCGACGGCTTTCCATCGGCGTCGACGAAGGGAAACAGCCCCGACTGGAAACATTGCGTCATGTGGGCGGCTTTGGCGATCGCCTGCTCGGCCTGCGTCTTCGAGCTATGTTGGATTTTGGGTGACGGCGAGAATCAAGCGGCGGATTTCTTCTCGGACGCGATTTCGATTCCGTCGCGGAATGTTACACCGCTGACGACCTTCGGCAACTGATTTTGTCCTTGCAGCCGTCGCCAGCTTTT
>NZ_JBPFEA010000001.1:0-3270 GCF_051061285.1 Methylocystis sp. | reverse complement strand
AGCTCTTGGTCGAGTACGCTGTCCGCGCCGTCCTTGCTGGATGTCACTACTAGGCGATGACCGTTCGACTCTAGGAATTTGCGTAGTCCTAGTTCGCCGGAAACGCTGCCAAGGAGCGTACCCGGCTTGAAATCGATTGCTTTTGGGGAGGGCAGCGTTTGTCCGTCGGGATAGCATTTGGGCTGAGCCACGTCATCGCGCGCATAGGCTTTCGGATAACCGTCGACCGGATCGTCGTACAGCACGCATACGATCTTGGCCATGTTCCGCTCCCTCTCTCGCTGGGATGCAGGGCGTTATGCTTTCGTGGCTCTACCCATCAGCAGCGCCAAGCGCGAACTGGCCTCGCTCATGGATACGCGCTCGCGCCGCCTCACCAGCCTCATCATAGTTGTCGAAGTAGATAGCGCAGATCGTTTCATCGGCGATGCGTTCAGGGTTATCTGTCGATTTTACTGAAGACGATATCCAGCGAGCGACGACAGCCGAGATGTCTACCAGCCGACAATGCGATCGAGAGCGGTAGTTTGCCCCCATCCGCCCGGCATTGCCCTGCCTGCACTATAACGCTTTAAATTGATGGCTCAGGTCGAGGCGGGGATATCGCCGGAAAATTCAAATTAATTTGACGATCCCCCCACCACGGCCCGAGGCGCGAACCGTCGCATTCTGGCAATTAAGTGCAATGCGACATCGGCGCCAAGGCCGGCGACTATGTGAAGGCCGTCATGGCGGCGATCAATTGGTCGAACCCCGACCAGAACGATACAGCAAGACATAGATCGCGCGCTCGGGTGGCGTTTGGTGACGTCTTCTGCTCAAGGCAGGAGAACCTGATCTTGCGCAACTTCCGCCTGGATCCGACGCCACTTGATGATCCGCCAGATGAGAAAATAGCGGAGCGACGGCAGATATGACCTCCCAACTGCAACCGAGGAAGACCGTGACATATCAAACGGGTTGTATTGATCCCACGGTGTGGCCGGCAATAAGATGAAGCCATGAACCTCTCCCGTGAAATTGAGGTGCACCTACCCTACTTGCGCCGCTTCGCTAGGGCGCTCTGCGGCTCGCAAAAAAGCGGCGACGCCTATGTTTGTTGTGGCCACTCTCGAGGCGCTCGCCGCCGACCCGGACGCTCTTCCCCGCGAATATGTCGCCCAAGGTTGGGCTTTACCATCTGTTCATGGCCTCCTGGTCATCGATCCGGCTGAACACCGAAGCGGCGCCCACCGACGAAATTTCCGCCGCTCAGCATAACATCAGCATGCGACGCCGCGTTCGCGACAGGCCGTTCTGCTCGGCACGGTTGAAGGCTTTTCGGTTGCAGACGCCGCCGCGATCTTGGGCGTGACCGAAGAAGAAGTTGAGGCGCTTGTGCGGGAGGCTGGCCGGGAAATTGCCGAACGCGTCGCGACCGACGTGCTCATCATCGAGGACGAGTTGCTGATCGCGCAGGACATAGAATTCATTGCGCGCGATCTCGGCCATCGCGTGATCGGCGTCGCGCGCACGCATCAGGCGGTCGTGGAACTCGCCAAGCGTCAACGACCCGGGCTGATTCTCGCCGACATTCAGCTCACGGACGGCAGTTCAGAGCTATGCTGGATTTTCGGTGACGGCTTGAATCAAGCGGCGGACTTTTCTTTGCTTGGGACTTCGATGCCGTCGCGGAATGTTACACCGCTGACGACCTTCGGCAACTGATTTTGTCCTTGCAGTCGTCGCCAACTTTTCGCCGCCGCCATGATCAGCTTGAGACCATGAGGCGCGCCGTGTCCTGGGAAAGCGCGCCCTTCATGCGAACCGTGCGATGCCGCACCGTCGCGAAGGCGCTTTCGATTGGGTTCGATGTACGCAGATGCGTCCAATGCTCGGCGGGAAAATCAAAAAACGTCAGCAGAGCGTCGCGGTCCTTGAGCACGCAATCGACGGCCTTATCGTATTTGGGCGCGTATTTCTCGGCGAAGGTCGTCATTGCAGCTTCGGCCGCTGCGCGATTTTCGGCAAGCCAGATTTCGCGCAAATCCTGATGAGCGTTGGGCTGCACGGACTTCGGCAGTTTGTCGAGAACGTTTAGAGTCTTGTGCTGCCAGCAACGCTGGTGGCGCGTCGATGGGAACGTCTCCTCCAACGCTTTCCAAAAGCCGAGCGCGCCATCGCCGACGGCGACCTCTGGCGCGATCAACAGACCGCGCGCCTTTAAATCGACGAGCAATTCCTTCCAGCTCTGCGCGCTTTCCCGCATGCCTGTCTGAAAGCCGAGCAGCTCTTTCTTGCCCTCGGGCGTCGCGCCGATGAGCACCAACATACATTCGGCCTGCGGCTCCATGCGCGCTTGCAGATAGACGCCGTCGGCCCAGACATAAACATAGCGGCGCGCTGACAGATCGCGCCCTTGCCAGCGCCGATACTCGTCTTCCCACTCGCTCTTGAGCCGCGCGATCACTGCAGGCGAAAGGTTCGGCGCGTCTTTTCCGAGCAACGCCGTCAGCACTTCCTGAAAATCGCCGGTGGAAACGCCGCGCAGATAAAGAGCCGGCAAAAGTACGTCGAGGCTCCTCATGCGCCGCGCCCATTTCGGCAGGATCGACGACGCATAGCGGATGCGCTCATCAGCGGTCGCCGCGCCACGATCGCGCGATTTCGGCTTCGCTACCTCGACCGGCCCAATTCCCGTCTGAATTGGACGAACCGGATCATGTCCATGCCGAACAACGCGCTGGCGCCCGTCCGGCAATTCGAGTTCCGCGTGCGCGGCCAGGAAAGCGGCGAACTCCGCCTCGTGCGCGCTCTGTGTACACTGAGAGGTCGAAAAGTTACGAAAAGTGTCGTATCGAGGCCCAGAATGGAGTGCACACGACGCGACATATGCCATTGAGATAAAGCAGCAAATACTGATAAATCAAGATATTAGATTCGCCGTTGCGCCTATGGTGCATTAGACCTATCGCAGCAAAAGCTCTTTCGTCCCGCGGCCCTTCCAGCCCGTGAGAAACGTGTTGGAGCGGTCCTCGTCCTCCACTTCTTCTTCGATATGCACCCCGTCAAATCCGAGGATGATTTCGATCCCGAAGATCAAGCTGATTACGAGAAATACTTTAGAGAAAAATGGACGCGGAAATTCTGCTAGCACTACTTTGGCAGTTTAGGCTCGACGGGTTTGGCGAGCAGCCGATCACAATGCGGACATCGCTTTGGGGGAGGTCGCGCGAAGATGTCGAGAATGGCCTGCCGGATGGCTGGCATGCTCGGTTGTGGCGGCGGTCC